>DASUWH010000031.1:0-143215 GCA_036378535.1 Terriglobales bacterium
CTGTGTTCAACGTCGGCGGATTAGCGGTTACGATCTCGCCGCAAAGGAAAGACGTGTTCTGCGACCGGAAGACCACCATCGGCGCGAATTCGCGCTCGACAGCGAGTGGGGACGTAGTTCAGTTGGTTAGAACGCTGCCCTGTCACGGCAGAGGCCGCGGGTTCGAGTCCCGTCGTCCCCGCCATTCCTTTCAATGGCTTACAACTCGCCACTTCTGGAATCTGGGTGCAATAAGGGTGCAACCGTTTCTTCGGTTTTCCCCGGCAGCAAATGCACCGGCAGAATAGCCTCGATCAACCTCGTTTGAGCGTCACGCTTTGTCTTTGATGCCGCTTGCAAGTACTTGTTGGTCACGCTGAGATTCGAGTGACGCAAGTAATCGCGGATCGTCAACTGATGCTCGCCCAATTCAGCTAGCACTGTTCCCACCGTATGGCGAAAAGTGTGCCAACCGATCCCGGTGATGCCGATTTTCTCGAATGCCGGACGAATCTTTCTTTTCAAGACTGCCGCCAGATCGAGGGCCCTGCGACCACCGTGGAGCCGAGAAGGGAACACAAAGTCCCCGGCTTGTGTCCGGTGACTTTGCATTCTCCATTGGAGTAAAGCCAGCTTCAACGCTGGATGCATGGGAAGAGGTTTCGCGGAAGCTTCCGTTTTTGTGCTCTTCAGAATGCCGCCACGACGCCAATAATAGGAATGCTGAATCTGAAAAGTGTCATTTTCAAAATCGCAGTCCTGCCAGCGCAAAGCCGCAAGTTCGCCTCGGCGCGTTCCCAATGCACCATCCAAAAGAACCAACAGTTGATCCCGGAACTCAAGCATCGTGAGTCCGAGCCTGACTTGTTCTGGTGACAGAACCGTTGGTGCTTTGGCCCTCTTTGCGCTCACTCGAACACCTGTGCTAGGGCCGCGCTTCCCACCCGAGCCTACGGGCATTCCCGAAGAGATCGGATTCGTAGAAGTGAACTCCCAGCGTACAGCGTGTGAGAACAAAGCCGACATCACGCACTTGACCTTGGCCTTTGTGCCATTTGAACCAGTCGCATCTCGCAACCAACGTTCGACCTCAATGGTCTTCACCTTGGATAAAAGCACGTGACCCCAACGTGGCAGGATGCAATTCTTTGCGTACGACCTGTATGCATCCTGAGTTGAGAAATCCTTGAAGGGCAATTCCTCAAGGCTATAGTGCTCCCAGAGAAGCTGCACCGTCATTTGATTTACGCCTTTGGGCTGCGACTGGTGATTGATTGTCAACCGAAGAGCGTCAGTAGCGACCTTGGCCGCGGTTTCGTTTGGGTACTCGTTAAGGTCTCCGACTTGTTTCTTGCGGTATACCCGATTGCCGTTGGCATCGGTATCCCACCATCGGAAGACCCACACGTGTGGCCCGCGTATGCGCTCTTCGAGCTTTAAGCTCCCTTGCTGATACGTCGTCCGTCTAAACACGACACCTCCATGTTTAAACGGCGCCGATCGCCGGGACGATGATATCGCAACAAGCAAAATCAATCTTTCCTTTTTTCTATTCGGCGTGACAATGACTTACTTGCGGTGGTCTCTAACCAGTGGTTAAGAGCGGAGGCACGAAAACGCCACAGCTTCCCAACCTGGATTGCATCGATTTCACCCCTCCGCGCAAACTTCTGGAGCGTTTTTGGATGAATCTTCAAAAGCGCGGCGGCTTCATTGCTATCGAGTAGCGGCTCGAAGGCACTGGCTCGCATGGCTGGAGTCGTTGTTGCACTGGATGTGCTGTACTGTTCCTGGTCCAATTTGCGTGACTCATTCATTCGATATTGGCCTCACCGAGATCCAGTCAAGGGCGGCCCCCTCCAAGTTTCGCGACGTCTGCCAGATCGCTTCGTGCATGGACGCCCATTCGCTGCCCGGCAACTGCTGCCGAAAGATTGCGATATTTTTCAACTGAACCTCAAGCACTTTGGTGTACCACCATTGTGTGCACCTAGTGCAGCACTCAAGTGCACTCAACTGCACTCAGCTGCACTCAGCTGCACCAAAGTTTTATCGGCTGGTTAGGCGGGCAAATTGAGGTGGTCGACGCCCCGATGCCGAGGAACACTCAAGATCTTGAGAAATAAGGCTCTATTTCTGAACCGGGCATATCTGTGACTTTATCCGCCCGTCAATTTTTGGTCAGACCACTATTTAGTGGGCTGCAAGCAACTCTAATGCACTTTTACTTGTGTTTGGATTTACTAGCACTACAAGTACTTGTGTATCGTATCTTCTGTTCCGAGGTTTGTCATGCGGGCTCTCGTTTTCCAGATCAAGCCACTCTCGTAGTTGCTATGCACTACTAACGGCCGATTAGCCACTTTGCAACTCATACCTAGTAAACGCGATAAAGCGGTGTGCGGGATGTGTGCTGCCTTTGCGGAGGAACGAAAAAATCCTCTCTGAGCGACGGCGTGATCGACAAAATTGGCCACCAGCCCGCAGCACGTCGAACGCATATCCAATGGCAAACCCGCCGCCCGCCGGTTTTGAAGATCACCTAGTCTGTTCTGATTGGTTATGAAAATTCTCTAATCTACTCTATTCGTCTACAGCTTACAAATCGGACGTGTTGACGCGTTCTGATTCAAATTGACTCGTTCTGAGCATCGAACTATCACGTTTTTATCACGCCCGTTTTGGAGCATATTGCGCGTAGCTTCCGAAAGTCGACGATTCACCCAGAAGAACTCAAGCGGTCACTCACTTTGCGACGAGTTTCACAAGTGCTGATGGCCTGAGTTGAAGAGCTTTGGCAAAGTCGAAGATCGCCTTGAGAGACGGGCTCTTCTCGCTTTGCTCCAACTGCCCGACGTAATTGCGGTAGTAGCCCGCACAATTAGCAAAGGACTCTTGGGAGTACCCGCGCTTCTCATCGGCCTCGGAAAGCAGTCACACGACCATGAGATCGAGATCACACGAGCATGTTACACAGATCACCGACAAAAAGTTCTACGGTAATTAAGGATTTTCGCAATTGTTACTCCATACCGCAGGCCTGGAGTTCACGTAAAGCCTCGACGCGGCAAGGACGACATCGATGCATCGGGCGAACTTATTTTCGGTACTCAAGCCACGACTTGCTCCAGTTAACAACACGCCAGCGGTGAATCACGAAGAATCTCCACAAAAATAGGTGACTTATGAAAGAACTACGGGCGAAGTCACAAGGGAAAAGGAAGACACCCTCCGCTAGAAGGCGAACAAGGCCTGTTTCTGCGTCTCCTCCGATTGAGCCTTTCGGCTGCGATCCGAATTGTGAGGCACTATGCGAGGCTGCCGGGAGCGGCTGTCAAATAAGCTGTACGACGAGTTGCACGTCGTCTTGTACAAGTGGAGCTTGTGAAACCCAGTGTGAAAATCTCTGTGAGGGAGCAGGCTGTCAAACCGGCTGCACGACCAAATGTGACAGTGCTTGCGAAGTGACAGGTGGTTGCACGGCAGACTGCACATCCGGTTGCACCTCAGGCTGCACGGGAAGCTGCACGCAAAACTGCACGACGTTTTGTGAGTTCACCGCCACAAGCGGTTGTTGCGGACCCGGTTCCCCCTCCGAGTCTATGCGGTTCAGACTGGTCAACGATCTCGCCTGTGACGCGGGGTGCGAAGCGGCGGACGAGCTCTATTCTAGAATCGTTCAGGGATTTTTCAGAAGGCCCCGCATGCTGACTCCAGCGGACGACTGGTTGACCGCCAGAATCATGCACAGCACCCTTTTTATTCCCGTGGTGGGAGAAATCGTTGGAGGCGGCGTTGTCGTGGAGCTGGATAGGGCGTCTCTCCCCCCGGACAGAACGGTCTCGGTGATTACGGCCGCCGGCAAGCAAATCACCGGCACCAGTATCTCCACGGCGGTCATTCCGTTTCGCGGCCCAATCGAGGCACCCATCGACGTCGAGGTGGCGAAAAAGCAGACCTGCATGACTGGAATGCTCCTCCTCGCCGAGGGATCTTACAGGAAAGGCGAAGGCATCGTCATCGAGAAGGGAACAAAGGCAACAATCCTTGCCCAAGCGAAAGCGTACACCGGAGGTGTTTCTCGAGAAACCCGGATTGCGATGGACAAGTTCGAGAAGGCCGCTATGCCCGTCAGCCGAACGCGCGCAGAACAGGCGCCCCCCACAGGCTTTGTCGACAGATGGCTGACCGCAAAGGTGATGTACAGCGAGGTTCCATTACCTGTAGCCGCAGAGATCGTCGAGGGCAAGGTGCAGGTGGAATGGGACAAGGCTTCTTTCGCGCCAGGCACGACCGTTTCCGCGATCACAGCTTACGGAAAGCACGTCACCGGTACCAATTTTTCTACGGCGGCAATCGCCTTCCGTGTGCCGATCGAGGCGGTCATCGATATGGCAGGAGAAGAAAAGCAGGCCTCCATCGGTGGAATGCTGCTCCTGGCAGAAGGGTCTTACCGGAAAGACGACGGTGTGGTGATCAGAAAGGGCACCAGGACAACGATCTTGCTTGGAGCAAAAGCGTACACCGGCGCGGCTTCGTGGGATATCCGAATCCCTTTTAAGATGTTGGAAACCAGCGGTTTCAAACCGGGGTGGCGAAGGCTAACCCAGTAGTGTCCGGAAGGAGTATTTATGCGCTTCTCTGCCCTAGACCAAGCGCGGATACATCTGTTCAGCGTGAAAGACAGGTACTTCGTACTCGATGTGAATAGCTGTGTGTTCTTTGAAACAGACGAAATCACTAATCAAGTTCTGGGGCTGCTAGGCACGGTTAGGAGTAAGAGTGACCTAGTACAACGGCTTGCCCAGCGCTATCCCCGCACTATGGTCCGACAGCGATTGTCGGAAATACTGCCTCTTATTGACAATGAACAACTATTTTCCGACGATCCATCTAGTACTTTCGATCGTCGCCCAGTCCCCCATCCGTCCTCGCTTTGTTTGCACATTTCCCACAAATGCAACTTGCGCTGCCGATATTGTTTCGCCGAGGGCAACAACACCCAAGACAAACTCATGCCGCGGGAAGTTGCGGAAAGAGCGGTTGATTTCCTCATAAAGAATTCGCGACAAAGGGACCTGAGTATAAGTTTTTTTGGCGGCGAGCCACTGATTAACCTTCCAGTGCTTAAGCATACGGTCAGCTATGCCAAACGCATCGAGCAAGCTCACGGAAAGTTCTTCCGGTTCCACATCACCACCAATGGAACTCTCCTGACCGAGGGAATTCTGCGCTATCTCCAGGAGAATCAACTCTCGATGATCGTCAGCCTGGATGGGCCGAAAGCGGTCAACGACGGCATGCGCCAATTTCGCGATGGCCGGGGATCATACGACGTCGTTCACAAAAACCTCATGAAGGTGCTCGCCGTTTGTCCGAACCGCCCACTGACGGTGCGGTCCACTTTTACGCGCCAGAATATGGATGTGGATAACCTGGCCATGCACCTGTTTCAGATCGGGTGCAAGGACATTTCGGTTGAGCCGTGCGTCACTGAAATCCGAGACCTTCGGATCACCAAGGACGACCTGAGGACGTTGAAAGAACACTATGACCTGCTCGCGGACCGCTATCTCGCGCAATTAGCGGCAGGAATGAAATTATCGTTTTTTCACCTTAGAACAGCGATGGAGCAGGCACGACGTAAAGTGTTCAGGCTCACCCAGTGCGGCGCTGCGAACGGATATATCGCTGTCGGAGCTGACGGCAGGTTCTATCCGTGCCACAGGTTTGTCGGGAATGAAGCCTACGTTTTGGGAGATGTATTCAGCGGCATTAAACGGCCGGACATCCAACGCGCATTTAATTCTGCGTTTGTCCGCAATAAGAAGAAATGCATGAAATGTTGGGCTCGTTACTTATGCGGCGGAGGCTGCCATGCCCACGCCATCAACTTTAATAACGACATTCTGGAGCCGTACGATATTGAGTGTGAACTCATAAAGCATCGAGTGGAGTTGGGTGCTTATTTGTACGCTACTTTGAGTGAATCAGTAGGCTACACTCCTGATTCATGTGCCCATCACTTACCGCTTTCAACTCAGCACCGACATCTTCCGACGGCCGAGACCTGCACAGAAGTTGCCAAAGAAGATGGACGATCCGAAATTGAAAGACTTCAGCGGACTTCCGCTGCAGCTGATGACTATATGAGGTCAACTCTCAACCCTTCCTGATGTCAGGCTTTCACAGTAGCTGCAGGCTGGGACAGCCCTTGAGCCACTTTTTCATGCAATGAAAAGGAGGTCTTTGCAGATTCGTTGCCAGCAGGAGACGCCATTATCTACGCAGGCTTTGAGGGTTTTTTTACACCTGGGGTATTTACGAGAGCGGCGCAGTGGGAATCAATAATGACAGTGACGAATCCGGCAACGAACAAAATTCAGGATCGTTACCGCCCCGATAGCCGCGCAACATATTTAGAATCGGATTTTGCAGAAAGCAGGGTAAGCTCGACACCGTGACGCAATTCTTACGTTCGCCAATATCGGACTAACGCGTGAGCTTCGCACTCTGCTGCTCAAGAAGCTCCCTACGCTTGTCAAATGGAACATGCTGCCTTGACCCAGCATGCGCATTTCAAGCTCCGCAGTTCATCTCAGCTCAGCTCATCTGACCCTGCAAGCGCAGCGAGGGATTGCAGTCCGCTCACAGGAGGGCACTTTTGAGGGGCTCTAGCTCCTATCCTCATTTTCCGCCTCTAACGATCAGGTCCGTCAGCGGTTTCCTGCTCTCGATCGATCACGCACTGCAGCGTGTTTTCACGGAAGTCTGATTTTTGACGTCGAACGGATGGGAGAGGAAGGATGTACGCACTCGGTCGTGACTCCACGAAAGGGCACAGGACCTTCTATATGGTTTCACTGTGATTCGGTACTGGCACCTGCGGTGCAACAGGACGTCGCCGTCTTCGACTCGTTGATTTTCCATCTCGGACAGTGTCCCCAGTGATAGATGCGGATACTTACGCCGCTGCTGAGTTTTGAACAGATCGACTGGTAAATAAGCAAACCCCACCCGATTCACACCGAGTTCTTCTAGGGCTGAATCGTGAGCAACTTCAGAAAATAACGGTGTTGCATGGGTCGGAGATAGCACGGTTACATTACCCCTTTGAAGAGATGGGGGACCACTGTTTGCGGTGCGACGCAGATCTGTGTTGCGACTAAGGCTTTTAGAACTCTATCCCGCCACGAGTGCCAAACAGCTACTCCTGGGAAGAACGTGTCCCCAGGCGGCGCCTTTTGTTCTGGATGAATAAAGTGATATTCACCCGTGTTCAAAAACGCGTGCGCTAGACAACAATCAATTTACCGTAGACACCGCCCTCGATTTCGCAGCAGCAGTCAGGGAGGACGATTACCATCGACCCTTCAGCCCTGGCACGGTTGATTTCGTCAGTAGAGAGGGGACGAATTTCAACATGCCGCTTGCCCTTTTGCTTTTTAGAGGGCTCACCACCAGGGTTCCGGATATCATTTTTGGTCGCCATGGTTCCTCCTACATCATGTGGAATTCAACTTCCATATCACTCCTACCCACCCCGGTCTGTGATACCTGTCACAGCCTTCAGTGACGTTGGCCTTTCGGCTACTGCTCCGACGCGAGCCCTGGCCACGGCAGTAAACCTCAGAGACCTTGTGCTCGTCAGTGCTCAGAAAAAGGTTTTTCCATAATCATCCTGCGGTGCGTTGTTCTTTCTGTTTAAAGCCAAAGTTCTTTCTCGCGCGATACCACCCCATGTTGCGTTTCAATTAGCATAACGCGACCCGGCGCAGGGCGACACCATTTCAGAGCTAAGCCAATTCGTCTCGGTTCGAAAACTACACTTTTCTAACATCCCGCGAGGGAGTTGCGAAATCCAAGTCTTTACAGGATTTCAAGCGTTCCGATTCAGTGCAGGTTTTCTAACAGGCTGTCCGAAAGACTCCGCTCGAGGATGAGCAACCCAGAAGCCGCTTCTCGAACGTGATTGGTTCGTCGCCCGATAGTGCGACTGACATTCCAATAGTCATGTGTGGCGCGTTAACTGGTGTTTATTAGCCTTGCGGGTCGCCCCGTGCGCCAGTTGTGAGCCGCTCTTGAGAACTGTATTCGCTCCTACCATGTCGGCTCTCGAACTAGTTTGCCCGCAAGTCTCGTGCTCGCCGCGCGATCGAATTTACGATCTCATACAGGTCTGTACCGACAAGATCGGCATAGAGAACCATCAACCTAGCCACGGCTTGGTTCTGACTCTTGGTATAAAGAGCCCGTCGGGGAGGCGGCATTTTTAGATCAAGCTTATGTGCTACCCACTGTCTGAATCGATACCACAACCCCTTGTTGTCCAGTGACAGATGCTCGGTCAACGGTGTCTCTTCTGGAACTGGAAAAAAGGCCGACAGGTCCATTCCGAGCACGCGCTCTAGTGCTCCTTTTGGAAAATAGTTCTCGATTCCGTAACGTTGCAGAACACAAAGGTCGATACCGCACCTCGCCAGCCGCCTTTGTTGGTCGCGGGCCATGTCGGTGAGCGGTCTCTTACGCTTGGTAAGCTTGCGTCCCTCGTCACCGTCCATAACCACAATCACCGCCTTTGAGACGAGCAAAAGAAGATTGGGGTCTTTTTGCCGCAGTCCCGACCATCCGCCAACATGGTCAAACATGATTTCAGGGACCTCCCCAACTTGTCCGATCAAGTGTTGAAAGACCGGGATATCGGTCGGCCCTTCGCACATTACGAGTAAACGATTCAAGGAGGTCGCGCCCTTGAGCTTCTTGAGGACGTCGTCAAATGGTGTCTGCTGGCCCTCTTCAATCACGGCCGTTCGTTCCTGCTCAATCAACTGAGATTGCTGCCACCTCTGCCAAGTAGGTGGTGTGACGTTCATTTGTCGCCTGATGACTCTCACCAGTTCTCGTCGATTAATCTTTCCGATCGTATTCGAGAGCAATTGTGTAACGCTGGACAGTTCGAGACGCAATGCTCGTTCGCGGAGCACTATCAGTCGCGGCAGCGCGAAGTCGGCGCGGATTTTCGCGATCCAATCTAGGGGAGTCTGGTTGGGCATCGGCACCTCCCCCTGACGTAGTGCTTGGTCATCGGCGAGCCGCGCCAAAGATCGTTCAATGGTAGGACGATGTTGACGATCTAGGAGGGTTTCGAAGGCAGATGTTTTCAACTGATCACTTGCACCATCGCTCGAGATTCCGGCCACAAAATCATCGTCTGCCCCGTGTCGCGCAAGTAGATTCAATGCGCTGACCTGCGTGTAGCCCTTATCTGCACGATCAACAACGACAGTACGTAGCGCCGTAGCAATGCCGTCGGACCAGACCCCAGCGCTCTCAACAAATCTGATGAGTTCGGTCAGTGCCTGAGCTGACGAAGGTGCGTCGAGCAGACGTTCAAGCGTTACTCTCCCGGTATCGCTGAGCCCAAAACGGCGATAGTGATTCGCAACAACATTGCGATCCATCGACATTGCAGCAAAAACCATGGGTTCATCTGGCACGATGTGCAATTGATAGCGATCCACAATTTCCAGCAGCAAGGGAAGTGCACTTGGCTGCCAAAGACTGTTATCTCTCCATTCGATCGATCTCTCTAAGTTCATTCGTCCCAACTGTCCAGAGATCTCACGAGCAAGCCACTCCCGATAGGCTGTGGGAAGCTCCGGCCAGTGTTCCTGACGCAATTCCGCGAAGTCCGAGAACGCCTCTGCCAGTGTCCGTCGACCTAACAGCCGGTCCTGAAGAGCCGCGATGTTTCCCTTTCTCGTCCGCTCGGCTTCGGCCTGCTCCTCCCTGTATTGCTGGGCGGCCGCATCCTGCTGCCCGATAATGCCGTTTGAATGAGGCCGCAAAATCTCCCGTACCTCGCCATGCAGATAAGGCGCGAGTTGCTGAATCGTGCCGGACGCGTTGCCGATCATCCACCTAGCAGTGGCAGGCTTCATGAGTTCGGCGAGAATTTGATCGACGTAGAACATGCGGCGCTGCCCCGCCTCGCCTCTCGCGATAATTCTTTCGAGATACAAGCGCGCCACCAATCCGTCATCGTCAGCCGCCTTCACAATCTGAAAAAGCTTCCAAAACGGGCCGGTGCGATCGGGATAAATCTGTTGAACCTCGATCAGATCAAGTAGGTCAACAACCAGTTGAGCTATCTCGTCGTCCCAGTATTCGGGAATAAGCTTTAAGATCGGCTCAACATAGCCTTCGGCGCGTATGGCATTCAGATCGTTGGGGTGGTTGAAAAAATACTGAAGGACTTCGATTAAGGCCTGACGAGACTTGAGCTCGCGAAAACGGTAGTAGGTGGCGCTCAGGCCTGCATTCGTCCGGAGAATGACAGGAAGGGTCCTCGCCAATTGAGCTTCATCTGTTAGGGCACCCAGCAAATCTACAATGTTGATGTGGAGGGGATCGTTAGGATCTGCCGCAAGTTCTAGCAATTGGGGGACTAAGTCGGGCCTGCCCGAATTGACTAGTGCCAGAACCGCGGCCATGCGTGCACCAGGACTCTTTGCGCGATCGGAGAGAATTTCCATCGCTTGATGCACAACTTCCACCTGTCCGCGCACTCCTAGGAGTACGAGAGCGTTGCCGAGCACTACGTCGTTCTTGGATGCGAGGTCCTTTTGCAGAACTGATTCGGTTATGGGAGTAATGAATTCTGATAACCGACGAACCTGAACGCGAGGATGGTCGGATACGAACTGGTTGTTCGCAGTAATGTCTTTGAGGATTTGATTGACGACTGTGTCTTTTTCTAGATCGGAGAATGCAACGGGGGACGCCTGCAGAGTCCAAAACGGGTACTGGCGCACAAAGGCCCTTCTTATCGAAGAATTGAGTTCGACAAGGTAGCTGACCGCATTGCCCCAACTGTCGTTTGGGGTATTGGCGTCCAGGAACGCCAGTTCTTTTAGGCGATCTAACTGAGCGTCTTCTAATGCTTCCGCAGCCAAATACTCGCCGTAAGATGCCAGCAGGAAGCTAAGGCCATTTCCTGTACGCTTGAGAATCGAACGATAGAGTTCGTTGAGCAATTCCCGTGATTCTTCCTCGGTAATTCGCATCGCTTCTCTGATCACGCGGAGGGCCTCTGCCTCGGTTAGTTCATTGCGTGAGTAAGTCTCCATAGCAACGCCGAGCATGCGGAGCGCACGGCGCTGACGATGGGCATTTACCTGGGGCCGACTCTGAATCAGGCGATCAATCATGTAACTGAGATTGTCGGACCTAAGGTTGCTAAGCCGACCTGCGGCACGGAATCGTTCGACCATCACAGCCAAAACGAATGGATTTCTGACTTCTTCACTCGAACGGGCTGCGTGGATAACTTCTTTGAAGCGATCAGGATCAAGCCCAGCTCGGGCAACGTATTGCTCAATATCGTCCTCCGCTAATGGCAGAATGTGGAAAACTGCCGGGATCGTGGGCAGCAAATCTCTGTTGGCGACGTAAAACGCTTGCCTGGCTGTGCAGAGGAAGTGCCCCTGTGGCTCACGAGCGATGAATTCGCGAAGCTCGGTACCGAGACGCTGCAACAACTCAGTCGGGATCTCGTCAATTCCGTCAAGCACATAGGTCCTCTTCAGGAGGACACCATCAACCGTAGCTGCCTTGTCCAGAACCTCCACGGGAGTGGTGATACGGAACAAGGTCTGCAAATCTCCCCGATACTGTTTTATTTCCGCGAAAACTGGTACGCTCTCCCCGGTCGCCACCAAGTGGTGCAAGGCGGCCAGGCTCACAACTGACTTTCCTCCACCAGGATCCGCCACGATCGCGATTGCAGGATGCGTCAGCAGTTCGTCTAGCCTCGGCTCTCGCTCGCGCAACATTCCATACGACCGGAAGTTCAGATCAGAAGACACACTGCCGGACTCCGGCAACGCAGTAAAGCGCCTAGGAATGTAGAGAGGATCGAGAGGATGGTCGCGCAACAATTGATCGAGATATTGCTGCAGTTCCGCCTGTGTCATCTATGAAGCGATGCCCGGAAGGAGTTCCCTTAGTTTTCACGATCCTAGAAGCTTTATTCTCTCACCTTCCACGTTGTACTTGTAGGCATTGCTGCCCTCTGCAGACGGCACATCGATTGGCTGACTGTCGGCAAGCCGTTGGCCGCTGACGTCGTTACGTTCCGGAAGCCGACCTAAGGGTAGCGATCGTGGTCAGTGAGTCCATTGGCGATTTATCGCGCGCCCGTGTAGGGGTTCAGAGAACAGGAAATGGAAATCTGGGCTTGCGAGAATACCAATTGACATTCAACGAAAATCCACTACCATATGGTTGTGGATAGACTGGGTACAACATTTGCGGCTTTGTCGGATCCGACCCGGCGGGCAATGGTCGAGCGGATCTCCCGTGGGCCTGCCTCTGTGCACGGCTTGACGGAACCGTTTGCACTCTCGCAGCAGATGATTTCAAAACATATTGCCTACCTGGTGCGGGCGCGGATTGTGATCAAGACCAAGCGCGGACGAGAGAGTATTTGCACGCTTAGGCCAGAGGCTATAAAGACAGTCAGCGACTGGGCTATCAGCTATCGCCAATTCTGGGAAGAGAGTCTCGAAAAGCTGGATGCGGTTGTGACTCAAATGAAAAAAGCGGAGGTTCGACATGACAAAAAGCACGGTGAATGAGATCGAGCGGATGGTTGTCACAAGGGTTTTTGATGCTCCACGCGAATTGGTTTGGAAGGCGTGGACAGACCCGAAGTACGTGATGCAGTGGTGGGGGCCGAAGGGCTTTTCTGCGCCCGTTTGCAAGATGGATTTTCGCGTTGGGGGGAAATTCCTCTGCTGCATGAGATCTCCAGATGGGCAGGAGTTCTGGAACGCGGTTGAATACTACGAGATTGTTCCGCACGAGAAGATCGTTTCCTTGATGTACTTTTCAGACTCGAAGGGAAACAAGATTGATCCTGCGCAGCTAGGAATAGAACATGAGGCCGTAGAGGGTGCGTACGACGTGACCATCTTTGAGGATCTAGGAAACGGCCAGACGAAACTCACCTTCATTGGAAATGAACCCATGGAGAGCGCAAAAAATAGCGGTCAATTAGAGGGCTGGAACCAGATACTCGACAAACTTGCCGCAGTTGTTGCGGGGCTGACACAGGCGAAATAAAAAGCTGAAGCTTTGATTATCGTCATGCGCGAGCAACTGAACGTAACTGAGAGGACGGGAATGAAAAGGATGAAGGCGGTTCGAGGGGCGGTGCGGCGAGGCTTGCTCGCGGCAGCGGCGCTGGCGGGGATGGTGATCCTGACGCTGGCTGCGGGAAGCGGGACGAAGCCGGGGAACTCGATCGACTTGGTGCTGTGGGAGGCGGTGGAGCAAAAGAAGGCACCGGGGGTGGTGGCGATGGCGTCGCGGGGAGACGAAGTCATTTATCCAAGGGGCGTTCGGGAAGCGCGATAGCACGAAAGATGTTCCGATGACGCTGGACTCGATTTTCCACATCGCTTCGATGACCAAGGCAGTGACGGCGGTGGCGGTGCTGCAACTCATTGAGAGCGGGCGGGTGAAGTTGGACGAGCCCACGGCGACCTATCTCCCGGAACTGGCGAAGGTGCAAGTGCTCGAGGAATTCGATCCGGCGACGAAAAAGGCGAGGCTGCGGCCACCGAAGACGCCGCCGACGGTGCGGCAATTGCTGACCCACACTTCGGGGTTTGGCTACGACTTTTTCGATGCGCGGCTGCACGAGTACGTCGAGGCGGGACTGGCTCCCGCGATTACGGGGGATAGCGACGCGTTTCTGAAGGCACCGCTCATGTTCGATCCGGGAACGCACTGGGAATATGGAATCAGCTACGACTGGCTGGGAGAACTGGTGGAACAGGTGAGCGGGGAGACGCTGGAGGAATATTTTCGGCGGCACATCTTCGAGCCGCTGGGGATGGCGGACACGTTCTTCAACGTTCCGGCGGAAAAGCAGGTGCGGGTGGTGGCACTTCAACTGCGGCAGGTGGATGGGAGTTTTGTAGAACCGCCGCCGCAGCCGATGAAGCCGGTGAAGTTCTTCAGCGGCGGCGGCGGCCTCTACTCGACGGCGGGGGATTACTTGAAGTTCGAGCGGATGGTGCGGAACGGCGGGACGTTCGGCGGCAAGAGGATTCTGCGGACGGAGACAGTGGCGGAGATGAGTCATAACCAGATCGGCGAGATGAAGCTCGCGGAGTTGAGGAGCACGACTCCGCAGTTGATCAAGAATCCCGTTCGCTTGCCGGGTTCGCCCGACAAGTTTGGATGGGGATTCGGAATCAACAGCCGGGCGGTGGAAGGCGGGCGCGCAGCGGGGTCGCTGGCATGGGACGGCATCTTCAATACGTTTTTCTGGATTGATGTTTCCGGGAAAACCTGCGGGGTGGTGCTGATGCAGACGATACCGTTCAGCGACGATGGGGCGCTAGCGGCGGAGGAGGAGTTCGAGCGGGCGCTCTACGCGAGCGCGGCGAGGTGATGCTCCGAGCGATCCGTTCGGAAGGGCTTCACACCAGGATTCCAAATTCAATCCTTATACCTCCACCCGTCCGCCGCAATCGCCAGCGGCTTCCTTCTAGTCTGCTCATCGAAAATGCCTCCGTAAAGCAGAGGCAGGCTATCTCGGAGATCCCGGCTAAGGACGGCAGCGCAGGCTTTAGTTGAAACCTGCTTCTCGTCACGGGCAAGCGACTTTGGCGGCTGTTGCCTTCAGGGCTTAGCACTCATCGAGTGCAATTTGAAGCGTGATTCAGTAGATTAGTACCGATAGACGGGCTTCTAGGAAGTGAAAACAAAGCATTCCCAGTTCGCCCGCGAAACCATGTCCACGAACAAACTAGTGTGCCAACTGTGTGCAGAATTCATACCCGCAACGCGGGCCCCTGAACAGAACCATCGACTGACTGTCGGTTAGCCGTGCCATGAGATATAAGACGTCATTCCGGGTTTTCTGTGCGCCATCTGTATGCGTGCGCCACACAAAACCCCCAAGTAGCATTTTCGCCCGTTTCCGAAAAGGACGTTGCCGCCACGCAGCAGCATTCTAAACCGCGAGGCAAGTGCCCTAGAATCGGCAAAACTCTAGTGGGGTCCGCCGCTTCCACGCGCAATGTGAGAAGCAGATTCCGCCGCCTGGCCTCGCTTTGCGTCTAGAGAACAACAATTAAGTGTTGATCCGCGTCCTAGCAAGTTCCGTCATGCTGTGACCATCTTCCCTGACCAGCTCTTTACGAATGCTCCGAAGCAGTCGAGCGCATTAGAGAAATTATCTCCGGCGGCCGCAAAGCCCAGACGGAAATGCGAGGGCGCATCGAAGCAATCACCGGGAGCCAGCAGGATTCCACGCTCGGTGGCGGCCTGGCAGAACGAGCGGTCGTTCTCTCCACTCACCAGCCAAGGGAACGCGGTCATGCCGCCTTGCGGCGGAATCCAGCCGAGTACGTCCCTATGGTCCGCCATGAAGCGCTCGAGGAGCTTGAGGTTTCGGGTGGCGACTTCCTGGGTCTTGCCGAGCACGACGTCACGTTTGCGGATCGCGATTTCGGAAAGAACTTCCCCAGTGGTGGTGTTCGAGATTGAGAAGTAGGCGCGCGCGGTCCAGTATTGCTGGCGGCGCTGCGCGTCGTGCTCAATGATCCATCCCGTGCGTACGCCGGCAATCGAAAATGCTTTCGACAGGTCGGAGACTACGGTGGCGTGCGGCAGGCGCGCCGCCGATTTCGTTTGTTTTCCGTGGTTGATGGGATGGTAGACCTCGTCACTCACAAGCTGGATTCCGCGCTCGGCGGTGAAGTCGTGTAGTGCTTCCATTTCGGCGTCGCCGATGATCGCGCCTGTGGGGTTGTGCGGGCTGTTGACCAGAATGAGCTTGGTCTTCGAGTCAGCGAGCCCCTTGATCTCGTCGGGGTCAATGCGGAAGCCGTTCTCGCGGCGCACGCGATAGAAGCGAGTTTCTAGGCCAAGAGATTCCGGGAGTGCGGAGAAGGTAGTGAATCCAGGCAGTGGGATAATTACGTTCGCGCCAGGCTCGGCAGCTAACCACATCAAGGCCACCAGTGCCTCGGAGGCGCCGGTCACTATTTGGACGGCCTCTACCGGGACACGCTGCATTTCAGCAATCGCCTCACGCAGACTGTCTGCCCCGGCGGGACGGCTGTAAACAAGGTTGTGATTCAGGAAGCGGTGGCGCATTTCGTCGTCGGCGAGTGCGAGGATGTCGTTTACGGTCCAAGTCGGTCCGGTGCTCGCGGCGAGGTTGAATTCTATGTCGTGTTCGTGCTGATCGAGCCAGGCATCGAGCAGGAACGGCTTGAGTTGCATGCGAGCACCTCGAAGGAGAAGTTAGTTCCCTGTTACTGATTCTGCGAGTCGGCATACGGATGATGTTTTAGTTTGCGAGCGATGAGAATCCAGCGGCTAAACAGCCCGCGTTTATCGGTATTAAGCGCAAACGAATCAGCTAACTTCCGAATTGCCCGTCATCCGGAAGCCATCACAGGAAAAATCAAAATTCGTCGACGGCTGCGCGCAGGAATGAAGATCGATTTTGCAGCCTCCTGTGCCCAACATTGTGGTGATTCCCAGCAGCGCTGTGGCGAACACGATGCGCATGGCTGACCCCTTCCGCTCTGTGCTTTTGCTGATTTACCTTTCTTTCACTAGGATTTGACATCGACGGCATCCGTGTCGCCTGGCTCGTCACCAGCCTGCCAGCGATCGTGTTGCAGGGCATAAACACGGCTCACTCGGATCAGGCTCTCCAAGAAGTTGCCGTCGGTCTGTACCGGTACCCGTGCATCGCCGGTCACAACTGCAGTTTGGCCATAGAGTCGGACGCGTGTGTTGTCATAGTCCAGCCTCGTATAACTAACGCGGCCTGACCGGAATAGCGCGAGCGTCGAGGCCTTGTCGTCCGCAGTGCCGTCGCCCCAGAAGATCGTCACATCATCTGCGAGCAGCGAATCGAGCACGCTGAGGTGCAGCATCCCCAACCGGCGCGCTTCCAAGCCTTGCCCCTCGTCACCACGACCGGCCTACGTATACATTGAAAGTCCGCAGCACGCCGTTGAGACCTGGATTCCAGAAATCCCGGTAACTCCCGTAATAAAAGATGAGTCCACCTTCGAATTTTCTCGGGAACTGGTATTCGAGTTTGCTCTGCCCGATCCACTGAGGCACGATGACTTGGGAGATCTGATTGGCGGAAAACTGCACGTTGCCTAGCGCCGCGGGAAATAGGCCGTCGGGATCGAATGTACCCGATTGCAGCAAGGACAGGTTTCCGAGCTGGGCCGCATCGGCCGGGTTCACATCGGGACGTATTCCGCTGTGCGCGGAGTTATGAGTGAGTCTCAGATTCAACAGTAGGCGTTGCTTGAACGAGTACCCGGACTCTCCCCAAACGCTTTGGCTGAGCTGCTTGTAAGGAACTGCAGGCTCGTTGATGACGTATCCTACCCCGCTGTCGTTTTGAAATGCCATGTAAGTTGTGAGATTGTTCTGCTCGTACGAGTAGCCCAATCCCAGATTCCAGGCGGGAACTACATGGAACGTGGCGCTTGCTGTGTCCACATAGAAGCGATTGCGGCGCTGGAAATCGCTGGGCAAACCGGTTCCATCCGACCTGAGCAAGGGAATTGCGGGAAACGCATTCTGCACGATGATGCTCAGGTCGTTCGTGAAAACCAGCCAGTTCTTGGGAGTGAGTGAAACGTCGGCAAACGTTCGATTATTGCTCCCTGGCACAAGCAGGTAGCCAGGGTTGTGTGTTCCCGTCCATTCGTAACCGGCTCGCGCGCTCCACGGCCCACGTGCGTGATAGCGCAAGGCCATTCCCGCGCTATTGCTGGACGACGAGGGTACGACCGTGAGCAAGTCCGTATTGTCGATGGAATATACCTGCGGCCAAAGAGAGGCGTTCGACCGCGTAATTCCGCCGTGCTGGTAGTGAGCTTCCACGTTGAAGTCGTGGGGCAAATCGTAGTCCAGCTTTAAGCCTTCCCAGTGATCGTGGTACGACATATTGCCGTACAACGTATAAAACGGAGTGAAATTGTTGATGAGGTTTTGCTGGTGATAATCGCCCGTCACGCGCAGACGGTTCATGGGAAGCCAGGTGACAGTCTCGTCGGTGTTGAACGCGTTCTGTGGGTAAGACGTAAACGTGTCTCTAAAGCGACTGTAGCTCACGTTGCCGTTGAAGATCAGTGTGGGAGAAGCGGTCCAGTTCAAACTGAGACGATCGGTGGAGGCTGTGTTAGGTGAGGGGATATCGATGGCATAGTTTCCGGCGTCAACCGTCGGGGGCGCTGGACCAAGGCGGGGAGGATTGAATATTGAGAAGCCCTCGTCGGCCGGAGTGAACGGTCCGGTGAATGTCGCCGTCGGGAAAACCAGGCGATCGTTGAAGCTGCTGTAGGAGTGCTCCCAAGTCATGCGCACTGGACCGAGATCGACATCCGCGCCGCCGCCAATGTTTCTGGTTGTGTAATTGAGCAGCTGGGATTGGGATTGAAAGTGACATTGCGCGCCGCAGGTGGTATTGAGCAGGGGGGGCGGTGGCGTTGGGTTCGGAGCAAACACAGCCGGCGTCGTGTTCTCATCGAGGTACGCGAATTGACTCGTGCCCGCTCTGGCCTGCCAGTCTCCTTTTATGAAGAGATGGACCGGCAGTCTTGGTACCTTCACTTGTCCATAGGTATTCCCCAATCGTCTGACCACGGGTAATAGAGTGTGCGACGGGATCAGATTCGTGGTGCTGTCGGGAGGTGTGGTAGTTCCCGGAGGAACATCTAAAACAGGAAATGCATAGAACGGATAATTGTCCTGTTGCTGCACAAAACTGCGAATGTCAAAGCCGAACTTTACCCATTGACCGGCAGTGACCTGGGAAGCTGCTTGATAATCTTGGCTGGTGAGTACATTTCCTCGTGACACGACCACCAAATGGTTTGGTGTGGATACGTAAGAAGTTTCGGCATCAGCTCCTGCCGACTGATGCAGCGGGTCGTACTCGCCGACACGCCCGGCATACCCACTCGTATCAACGAATCGATATGATCCCGGGGTGACGGAGTAAGCGCCATAAGCATTCTGCGGCGCGGTCTCCGAAGAGCCCTGCTCGTCGTTCATCGCATTCCCGCCTGACATTGGAGTCAAATATCGTGACAGCACGCCTAATCCGCCCGCGGCTGCGCCCATCGGATAGGTAGGGATGTGGGACGGTACCGGCTGCAAACCTGGGGAAACGTTCGAGTGGGCCCGCATTGCCGATGCACCTGAATGTGCCGAGGCCAGTAGTGTCGGCTCGGACGGCCCTTTGTCGACAAATCTGCTTCCACCGCTTGGTGTGGGAGTGTCGGTTCCGTGAATCGATCCATGGCAGTTTGTGCAGCGATCCGGTAACGGGGTTCCGGCACCATCGTGATGTCCGGCATGACACTGCAGGCATAACGCCGGCAAGCTCACCGAGAGGAGATTCGTATTGGGCGAGCCATGCGGTGAGTGACAGATCAAGCAGTTCTCCGTGACCGGGGGGTGCTGATACGCGAATGGTCCGCGATACTGCGCATGGCAGTTAAGGCAAAGTTGATTCGCGGTCGCCGCTCGCAGGTTGTCACCGCGAACTCCGCCATGTGGATCGTGGCAGTCGGCGCAGCTCATCTTGCCTCCACGAAGGGGGTGATGATACGGCAGGCTGATTTGCCCGCGTTGGGTTTGGTGACACTTCAGACAAGCATCATTAGCCTGCCACTTCGGCTGAATAAAGGGCTTGGTTTCCGGCGCTAGATTCTCCACCGTCGAGACGTGGCCCGGAGTCATGAGATTGAAACTCACATTCGTCGCGGCGCTGTTGCTATTCCCATAATTGTGGGTTTGATGGCAATCGGTGCAGCGCACTTTATTTGAGGCATGCGGCCCGGTCATCCAGTTACGGACGCGTTCGTCGCGGGCATGGCAGCTCAGGCAAGCGCCGTTAGCGTCTGCCGGGGAACGCTTACCGAATGCGATAATCTTGGTGACATCCCCTCCGCCCTCGACGTGCAGGCTCCCCGCGCCATGACATTGCTCGCATTCGACGCCCTGCTGCGCGTGAAATGCATGGCGGAAATCCTTGGCGATGTCCTCGTGGCAGTTGGCACAAACCTCTGACCCGACTGGTTTCGCGCCTGTAATCTCTACGAATTTGGCAAAGGACGCAATCGCATTTTCGGACTTCTTCGCCGCGTGGGATGTTAAACCGGAGATTAGGGTCAGAACTGCAAGCGTGAGGAGAGGGGAGACGCGCCGCATAAGTGTGCCCTCGCTTGTGCTTCATTCACAGCGCGGACCAAACCGCGGTTCGCATCACTCTGCGCCCTTGTGTCGCACAAAACTGCGTCTAGCGATTGCGAGCCGATGGATCGTTCTGGCCGAATGAACCCGTTACAGGGGCGTGTGCGAACCGGGAAAGGCCCGGATACGGACACCATCTGTTGCAATTCGCTAAATTCCGCATAACGTAACCCACTTTCATTATGGATAGCAGTGAATGAGATCACTCGTTATTGTGACATATGTCGGCATCATTAGTGACAATTGATCACTACTTTGCACCTCCTTCAGTGGCATCTTTTCAGCAGGTTCAAAGGGAAATGTAGTAATCACCGCCCTGGCACTGGCTTCTCGCGAAAGTTCAGTTTCCGAGTTGCCCGTGATTCGACCGAAAACAACTCAGAATTCGAATCTCGCGCCTGTTTTGCTCTCAACCAACCCAATGGCTTCCTGCTCACCACCGGTTCGGTGTTGCTCGCCAGGCTTTCTCTCGCATCGTTCTATCCTCTGAGCGGCCGCCGTGAGTGCCCATCCCAGTATCAAACACACAAGTACCTTGATCGCCAAGCTCGATGCCGCGGATTCCGTCCGCGACATGCTTGCCAATTGCGGACGCAATGCAAATGTAGGGGCACCGAGAAGGCCACACAGCCCCCAGGCAGCAATGAAGAAGCTGACGTAAGCCGCCAACCGCAAGTCAAACGCGGTTCTCGTGGGAGCACTGACATGACACCGGGCTTGCGCCCAGTCCAAGCATGCCCCGAGGAAGCACAGCAGAATCAGACCGCCGCCAAGCCCAAAGACAATGGGTTTGGGCGAAGGCGTCGACCAGAATGCGAGCCAGAATACCAGCAGCGTTCCGCCGACCGCGAGAAGCAGCAGTCGCAACTTGCCAACGCCAGAATAGATGGCTGCACCAAGGGCTACTAGTATTGCTCAAGCACACCGGAACTTGCCCAAGTCGTGAACAATGCCGTTCCACCGTACGGGGCGCGCTCAGGAACCGCCCGAGACGCCAATTTCAACAGTGCTGGCACGTAAAGCCACGAAGACACCCAGCCTACTGCGACTAGGTACGCAGCTCCGACCACGGCAATCACAGTCCCCACTCTTCGCGTGTTCATTTTGACCCACCTAATCTTGTCTCCAGCAAGCGGACCGCGCCACGCCTCAATATTGTGCTAATTCTTTCTTCATGTAATCAGTGACTGTCATCACGAAAGGCTGAGTATCTAGCGGGGTAAGCCTTCGGGTAGCAACGGTCGGCCCGTCGGCCTTGTGTTCACAGTGATTGCATGGTCGGCAATGGGGAAGTCGACCCCTGTTTGCTTATGATTCATGCGCAAAGGACGTAGATGGCAAACCGAAACTTCTGACAAGAGGCGTCTCGGTTATCGTCCAATGCAGCAGTAAGATAAGCATGCTTCGGCAGAGAGGAGGTGAGCGATGCGCAGACTTTTGTTGATTATTCTTGTGATCTCGAACCCTGTGTTTGGAGCAGACAAGGACGACCTCGTGGGGACTTGGAGGCTCGTTTCGTGGCAAGTAATCGCCGAAAACGGCCCACCGCAAGACGTCTTCGGAGCACACCCCAAGGGATTCCTGATTCTGACGCGCGAAGGGCGAAGTATGGTGCTGACCACTGCCGAGAAACGCCAGCCAGGAATGGGCGAAGCCGAACGAGCGGCCTTACACAAGTCAATGCTCGCTTACACCGGCTTATACCGCGTCGAAGGACATGACTTCATCACTACCGTAGAGGTCTCCTGGAACGAGGAGTGGAATGGTACCGAGCAACGGCGTCATTTTAGAATCGAGGACAACAAACTTTTCATAGAATCAGCGCCCGCGCCGAGTATATTGTACCCGGGTAAAACCGATTTCCGCCGGATCGTGTGGGAACGAGCAAAATAAATCGAGAATTGGTTGTTTTGCAGGGTACAACAGCTTGAGAGTAAAACGGTTCCGCTAAAGCATTCTTCGTTAAGATCAAGATCAGCGTTCACGCCGCCAGCCGCAAAGGAGATCAATCGTGACTGACGCATTCCAACGATCGCGGTTCTCCCGGCGCAGTCTGCTGGCCAGCCTAGCGACGATGCCGGCTCTATTCACCGGCACTGGATCCAACGCTGCCGACACTACTGGCTGCGACGCGGCGGCCGAAGAGGCACAGGCCGCTTTGAAGAATGCGAGCGGAACCAAGCTCGTGATTCTCGGCAGCGGTGCAGGGCCACATCCCATGGTACCGGGACGCAAGCGGAACATGACCGCTCACGTAATGGTGAGCAACGGAGCAGCGTACGTGCTCGATTGCGGGCTTGGCGTCACGAACCAGTTCGCCCGCACCGGTATTCCATTCACTAGCGTTCGCGCGATCTTCATCACACATCATCACCCCGACCACAACGTCGAATACGGCCCTTTCCTCCTCATCGCATGGGTGCAAGGCGTGCCGAACTCGCTACGCGCGTTCGGTCCGCCGCCCCTGAAGCAGATGACCGACGATCTTCTGCGCGCCTACAGAGCCACCATTGATTTCTGGGTCGAGGATTTGAAGGTGAAGTCGCTCGTGCCGCCCGAGGTGAAGGAGATTTCGTCAGCGGGAGCCGTCACGCAGGACGAGAACGTCAAAGTTACCGCCGCCATCGTTCAGCATCCACCTGTGCGGCCGGCGTTGGCGTACCGCTTCGATTTCAGGGACCGCTCGATCGCATTTTCCGGCGACACCGCACCGATCGAGAATGTGGCGCGGTTGGCTAAGGGCGCCGACATCCTTGTGCATGAGGCCCTCTACCTGCCTGCGCTGGAGGCGTACATCCGCGAACGCGTTGCCAAAGGCTCGCCGATCCATTTCGATGATTACATGGCGCATATGAGGATCGATCATTCCCCGGTGGAAGATGTCGGCCGCATTGCACAAGAGGCGGGTGTGCAAACCCTAATCCTCTCGCACCTTACGCCCGGGATCGATGGAATTCCGGACGAGGAATGGCGCAACCTTGCTGCGAAGCAGTTCAAGGGGAAAATTGTCGTCGCGCGGGATCTGATGGTGTCGTGAGGACGTGTGCCGACCGCTGACCGGTTGAGATCGCCAAGGATACTCGGAAAATTTCAGCATCGAGTCTGAGATCGCGTGTATTGCTTTTCCCGTCGCTCGACGAATGAGTGTTTCTCGCAGCGGGTACGCACGAAGGTGATTCTGGGAGGTTTGTCGGCAATTGGGAAGGTAATTTCTGGATTGCTCGTCATCCAGTCGCGAAGATCGTTCGAATGTTTTGCGTAACCGGGAGCGAAAATCCACTGGAACTCAGCACTTGAGCCACCGGCGACCACTTGGCGGGAATACAAGCGGCTGGAAGGCTGCCTAATGGGCGTGTATGTCTGAAACGCACATGATGTCTATTTCTTAATTAGAGCGGGCCAGTTCACTACCATATTGATCGTTCGGGTATCCTCACCGACCGTGTTGTTGACCAGGACACGACCGTCGACGGCGACGTCATAAGCCCCGCCAAACCGTAACGTGATGGCACTAGTTTTTACATAGGGTTGCACGGCTCCAACATCTAGCGAGTCCCCACGAATTACGATCGGCGCTTCCATCACGGTTCGGTCAATACCCATGTAGTACAGAGCTGTGCCGTCGCGTCGCCAACGCGGCTGGCTTCCTCCTACCGTAGAGATCTGCCACTTTCCGCGAGGGTTCGGGAAGTTGGTCACATAAACCTCGGATCGCCCACTCTCGCGTGAAGTGTATGCAACCCACTTGCCATCCGGAGAGAACGATCCCCCCATGACGTAAGCCTCTGCCCCTGCTTGAATAAATACTTGGGGTTTTCGATCTCCGGACAGGGGCAGCATCCAAATGGAATTCGCGAGCCCACCGGGACTGGCGGTGTACAAGAGATACTGTCCATCGGGCGACCAGTCCGAAATCGCCTTATCCTGATTGTCGGCGACAAGAGGTTCTTCCTTTCCATAGCCGCTGGCGTCCTTCACATAAGCATCCAAGGCTCCCCCCTGTCGTTTCGTGAATGCTATGCGACGTCCATCAGGCGACCACACGGGAGCAACTACAGGGCCCTCGAAAGTCAGACGCGTTCGCACGCCGCGCGTGACGTCGTACACCCAGAGCGCAGACGAAGGATCGCCAATCGCCACGGCGAGCCGACGGCCGTCGGGTGATAATTTCAATTCGTGAAATACAGCATTTTCTCCGAACTGAACCGGCGGCTTACCATCACGCGAAAGCCACATCAATTGCGAGCCGATGGCGCTGAATCCTGCCTGAAAAACCAAGATTCCGTTTCTCGACGCATCGACAGCGGCGCGCCAAGTTCCTGAATTAACGATGACGCCGTCTACAACCGGAACCGGATCGCCCTTCAGTTCGGCCTTGCTCGCGTCGAAGCTCTGCGCCATAAGATTACCGTTTTGCACGAATAGCAGGTAATTTGGCGTCACCACGACGTTGGCGTCGGCGGGCAGCAGAAAACGATTTTCTTTTGCATCGGGCGTCGCTACGTAGATTCCGTTCTTGTCGCTAGCGGCCTCCTGGTCATGGCTCGTCGCCAGGTAAAGGAATTTCTTGCCTCCCGGCAGCCAGACGGGCCAGCGATGGGTGGTATGCACACCCACCTTCATTTTCGTAATCTGCTTTGTCGCACCTCCGCTGGAGGGAACTTCGAATAACGTGGATTGAGTCGCAGGAGCGAAGATGATCGTGCCGCCTTCATTCCAGGAACCGCCGCGGGCGCGGGGCGCATCCGCGAGCGTGATCACGGGACCACCATTCACTGGCGCTTTCTTCAACTTGCCGTCGGCGAAAAACCCAATCCACTTTTCATCGGGGGACCAAAATGGATACGTGCCCCCCTCACTTCCGTACAGTTGCTTCGCTGCAGATTCGCTCAGCGCCCGTACCCAGATCCACTTGGTCCCTTGTTTACTCATTGCCGCGAAGGCGATGTACGTTCCGTTGGAGGAGATAGCGACGGGGCCGGCGGTATCGTCTTCGGACACGATAAAGGTTGAATCATCTGGAGCAGGCAGATAAGACTGGATCGGCCGAGTGGCGACCTGCGGCTTCGGCCATAGCAACATCGCAAGCACAGCAGTTAAAACTAGCGCGCCGGCACCGATCCAATTCACGATTTCGCGGTTCTTTCTTCGCGAGGTCACCACAGAAGGAAGTCCCGCCTGCGATCCGCCTTCGGCAATCCATTTCAGCTGCAGTTTTAGGTCATGGACACTTTGGAAGCGATCGTCTGGGTCCTTGGCCAAACAATTGCGAATCACACGATCGAGAGCCGGGGGCGACATCGGCTGAATAGACGAGATTGGCGGCGGATCGGAGGCCAGGATCGCCGCGACGATGCTAGCCTGGCTCTTCCCGCTAAAAGCGCGGTTGCCGGTAGCCATTTCATAGAGCACAGCACCAAGCGCGAAGATGTCGCTGCGAGTGTCGGCATCTTTTCCTTCTACCTGTTCAGGCGCCATGTATTGGAACGTGCCTACGACCGTTCCTTTGGCTGTCAGCGGCTGACTCGCATCTGGATTAATGAGCGTCTCAGTCAAGCCCGAGCATGGTGGAGTGCCATTACCGGCTTTCGCCAAACCGAAGTCCATGAGTTTAGCGCCGGTTTTGGTCAGCATGATGTTGCCCGGCTTCAAGTCTCGATGCACCACGTCCGATTTATGCGCACGGTCCAGCGCCTCACAAATCTCAATGCCGAATTTCAGCACTTCGGAAGCTGAGAGAGGGCCCTTCAGCATGCGGTCTGAGAGCGTTTCGCCTGACAGGAACTCCATAACCAGAAAATCGATCCCGTCCTGATGACCTACATCGTGCAAGGTGCAGATGTTCGGGTGATTCAGCGAAGAGATCGCACGTGCCTCGCGGTCGAATCGCTGCCGAGCCTCAGGACTGGTTGATAAGCGTGATGGCAGGATCTTTATCGCCACGCTGCGGTCAAGTCGAGTATCACGGGCGCGGTAGACTTCGCCCATGCCGCCAGAGCCCAGCGGAGCTTCGATTTCGTAGGGCCCGAGTTTCGAACCAGAGATCAGAGTCATGCGTGCGCGCAATTATAGTCTGGCGCAGCACATTTGCAGATGACAGAGAATACCAGTTGCTGGTTGGTCGGCAACTCGGAAGTAATTCAGCTCAATTTCCGGTTTGCCCGTCATTCGTGAACAATCGCAATTCATTCGTTATCGCCGTCGAGTCCTGGGGATGCAGGGACCACCAGCCGCGAGGTACTCATGCGCAGCGACGGTCCTGATCTACCCAATGCGCGCTCTCCGAGCGCGGCGGAGGCCTCGTGTGTTTCCTCCTGACAAAGACTTACATGGATGTCAGCAATCCGGAGATTAGCCTAAAACGGGTTCATGGGATGTGGGGACAAATCTGTATTTCCCCTCGCATGTAGGACTTGGCACCTGCTTGCGATTACTTGTGCCCAGCGCCGGCTAACCCTTAGTTTTCAATGTCTAGTTGACTCGGAATCGTAGGTTGAAGCTTCCATTCCTCCCGCGCCCACCACTCAACCTCATGCAGTCGCAACGCTGCCGTTCGCCATTCCCGGCGCACTTGCTACGCGCAATTCGCTTAAGAATGTCACGCGGACTCAACGGCTATAGCGTCCACGTCAAACCAACAAAGGCGGGTGGGTCTAACAAGGGTGGGCACTCATAAGAGCACCAGTATGAACTCCTTCGCTAACTCCGATATTTTTCTGCACAGGGTATCGATCCGGACTGGATCCTCGAGCTTGAGCAACTCGGCTATGACGGCGACACTTTTTTGTCCATCGCTTACATCAATCAACTGCTTGGTAAGTGCGTTTATCCGGAAGATTCGAGCATCCAGATCGCCGCGTTTTTGGAACAAATACATATTCGTGGTCGGGATGGTTGTGTACCGCTCACCGCGCAAGATGCTTGCCTGCAGAGCGGTGACATTACAACGGAAGGTACGGCATCGCAACCAGTTACTGGCAAGGGGTCGCATTTTGAGCATCGAAGCATAGTTCGTTGAAAGGCGACGGCGGAACTGGGGAAATGGCAGCAATCCGACCAGACCCTCGAGATCAACAGCAAGCCACAGCAACTGCTGTTCGTATTCAATCAAATCGCTGAGACATTCAGGCATGCCGCTGACGCTCCTGGATTTCTCAATCATCAGCTCCGAAAACTTATAGGCATCGATAGCTATGCTACCGTTTTGTGCAACTGGGGCGCGGTAGAATTCAGAGAGCCAGTCGGGCATGACGTCTTGGAGCAATCTCAAGGAGGCGGGCATATGCGTTTCGAGAAATCGAGACAACTTCGTTTCCGGATTTGAAAGCGCGACGTCCGAGTTGGATGTTCGGTGATGCCGGTCGATAGTCTGTGTAAAAATCTGCTCGTACGCTTGACCGAGCGCGTCTTCGTGCTCTACACGAAGAAGCTGAGCTCCAGCCTGGCCGATTGCTCGTGAGCGTTCGGGATCGCTAAGCGCGTGCTCCAAGGTTTGACTTAGCCTCGAAATGTCGCTTGGATCATCTACTAAGAGTACATTGTGGCCATTTCGCAGGTGTTTTTTGAATGGTTGTTTGCCGGCGATCTCGCCGGAAAGGACGGCGCAGGTTCCCGCTGCAAAGATCTCTTGAGGTATTCCGGGAGTATGAATCGAAACTGGGAATTTTCGCTCCAGAAAACATACGACCGTGCAGGCCCGCAAAAATTCCGGTACTCGCCAGTGAGGAAGAAACGGTAGTGTCCAGGTAATGTCACCGAGGTGAGCATCTACGATACTCTTCCTGAAGGCAGGCCATTCCCGTCCACCAGCAAGTGTCAGCAACACAAATCTAATACCGTGCCGCCGTACTTCTGCGAGGGCCGAAACAAGGTCGAAGGTACCCTTTGTCTCCCCTATCTTCCCGTAAACGCCGACAACAGGAATACCTTCAGGGAAGAAACGCCTGTTTGTAATCGCCGGATGCCCGAGCGTCGCAAGGCGCTCGGTGAGCGCATTGACGTCGAGACATTGGTTATTTGCAGACCACTCTGAAGGTTGAAAGCGCACTGCAATATGGGCCAGTTGATCACTATCAAGTCCCAGACCACAAAATGCTGGTCCCCCTGTGATCACCTTACTTGCGTGGCGCAACATTTCGTGGTACGCCAACGACAACTCGGGATGACTCATCAATCGGGTGCGATCACTGCCCGCATGCTGCACGACGTGAGGAACGCCCGTCCAGCTAGCCGCGAGCGATCCGCTTAACGAATAGGGCTCAAAATACCAGGAGAAAAGGATGTCGGCCCCGGTAGCACGAATTTCCCCAGTCGCCAGCGCTGCCAGCTTAGTAACGAATGGATTGCTCCAGGGTATGTGAGAAAGGCTCCTCCGAAAAGAGCCAGTCTGAACGAGCTTGACTTTACCCCCATTCGGGAAGGACGCTTCGAGGCGCTCCTCATCTTCTTCTGACATCCAGATGCGATATTCATCCTCTACTTCCGCCGCATTTGTGATCACGGAAACTTGATGGCCCCGCGCGGCGAGGGAGCGGGCAACCCAATAGGCACGCGCACTCACGCCGCCTTCAATGGGCGGGTACTTCATCACAGCGCAGATGCGCATCACGCAGTCTCCCGCGTCAGGATTCCTTTCTCAAGCGCGCATCGCACGCTTTCAAACAGACGTGACCGGCGCGATTCCGCGTCGGTGTCAAGTGGAGCGATGCTGAGGTACAGATCGGATAATCGCCGTGGAGTTGTGCATAGGCTGAACGCGGCGTAAACAGACTCACCGATTCGGTAGGTCTCCACTATCCCGCGAACAGGGTCTTTTCTTAGTAGAACGGCGGTGGATCCGGCGGGTGGAGCACCTATGGAAACATCTTCCGATTCCGTGAGTGCAACCACATCAAATTGGAACTTGCAAATACGTACGTGCCTGACCAAACACACTACAGACTCGTCACTTAGAGCCTGGCTCGTTGCGGGCGATGGCGCCGCTATCATCGAGCCGAGTTCAAGTCGATTGAGTTCGAATTCGCCCAGATCGCGCAGGTAAACCGGAAGCCGTGCATTTGGCAGATTTTGCACGAAGGCCATGAAGCGCCGTGCTTCGGCTAAAACGCGACCCTGCTCTTCGGCCTCAGTCCTTGGAATGGTTAAACGCGCGAATTCCACAAGTACCTGACGGCCGATCGCGCGGACCGTACAGGGCAGGCCTTTTTCCAGGAAATCCAGCCGCTTGGCGCGAATTCCATGAGACATTCTGTCGAGGTGGGAAGGGTTGCTTGAACAAAGCAGTCGCATCTCTTCCGCGCTCAGTACGAATTGACTCTGAATTTTTTCCGGCTGTGTGACGAGTTGCCTCCGTAGTTCATCATCCACCAGAACATGAGCGATTGCTGCCTGCAGCCCCATATCAATTCGAGGTCATTGCCGCTGCCAGTATATTTCGGGCACGGTTGAGATCTGTCAGGATTTCGTCGAAGTCCTCCGGATAGTCCTGGTCACGTTCGATCATCAGCCCCTTTGGCTCAGCGCCAGCGCGGAGAAGGTAGTCCAATAACTCCCACACCTCCCCTGGAACCGGGCTGCTATGTGAGTCGATCAGCCCGTGAGGCGAAGTTTTGCCTCCAGCCAAATGAATTTGCACAACACGGTCCGACGGAATTGAATCCAGGAAACGAAGCGCGTCTTCGCTGTAATTGACTGAGTTGATGTAAACGTTCGTGAGATCGAGAAGCAGCCCGCAGTCGCAGTGCTCCAGGAATTCACAAATAAACTCGGCTTCGCTCAATTCTGTGTTCATCGTGAACTGCCGAGCAATGTTCTCCAGAATGAATGGGACTCCAATTAGTTCTTGGACCCGTTGGGCTTTTGCTGCGACAGCTCTCGCCACGGCACGCGTGCGATTGAGCGGCGTTAAGGTCCCGAGCGATATGCCTCCCGCCCGCGTGAAGCAAAGATGATCGCTGAACCAGGGCGGATGGATTGCGTTCACGAAAGTTGATAGCCCGTTCAAATATCCCGAATCGACTTCGCCTTCAGTACCGATCGACATCTCGACGCCGTGTGGAATGACAACGAAGTCTCGCGCTAAATGGCAACCCGTAGCCATGCGTTCCGGCGGGCCTTGCGTATAGTGTTCGCTAATCACTTCTAGCCAGTCAATCGACTGTTTATGCGCGTAAATGCTAGCGTGAAGCTCGCGCCGGTACCCGAGCCCAACCCCAAGAAAGGGCAAGCCCTGCTGAGATGAGGAGACAGCTTTTTCAATAATCGACAAAACAATACCCCACCGAGCATGGAATGCAGCCGCAATCACACCCACAATTGCAAGAACAACTGAGCCGCGGAGACGTTCGTTCACGTCCTGCGCTCACCAATTCGAACAGAAAAGGATCGACTGCGTGCTCCTTTTCCGTTTGCTGCGGGCCCCGATTGCTTCTATCGGCCATGAGGCGCTTTACTCGGAAACATTGTCGTCAAGTGGTCGCGATTCCAGCTATGCGTACGCCACTATCCGTAACACTGTGATGTTACGCAAGAGCAGGTGTGGCCCGTCCCGCAGGCAATACAGCCGCAATTACATGCCCCGGGTTCAAAGCAGAGCAGGACAAAGCAATTTAAGGACCTCAATTCCTTCTGCTGACGTTGAGATGGAACAAGTTCAAACAAAAACGGATCTTCTTGGCGCTCCGGTTCTTCTTCGGCCATCTATACCTCCTTTCGATTGGATAGAGGAAATCAGGCCTAGCAATCAGGCCCGATTCAGAAAACTACTCAGCTTGGCTGCGATGACGTCCATAGCTTCCTGCTGTTTCCCAGCTTTCCGCTGCCTTGGTATTCAAGTCCTCTCGCACGACAACTAGCGCAGGGGTCCCATGCCGCGACGGAACGCGTTGCGAAAACCTAAGCGCCGCCTACCAAGGAAGCGAGGGGGGCCAATTCCGCTGCCTGTTAAGGCTCTGAGCTGCTGCCGCAAGGCTGCGCGCTGAAGCCGAAGTGTGCTCAGACCCTCTTCTTTGGTTATCTCAAATTCAGACAACCGATCACGCGGAATAACGTAAATACTGCCACTTGGACCGCCAAGCACGATCGTGTTCTCCGGAACACGAAATTCTTGGAGCCGGTTGTTGGCAATCTTATAGAACGTGCCGTCAGCAGCCGACACAATGGTTTCACTTGGTTGAGGTGACTGTTGGGTACTTTCCATTGCGCACCCCTTGACTGATTACGCCAATGGGGCGGGATACTAACATGGGCGAACTCACCTTACAACAAAAAAGACTAATGGAAAGGGATGAACTTTGCCCTGCCCTGGAGGTTCGCATTTCCTGTTGACAGCTGCCGAATAAAAGGCTGGCGGCTCCGGTCAACCTGTGCATTTACCAGATGCCGCATTCCAGCAAACCTCATCCGATCCCAATGCCGATCAGCTCACGGTCGCCACCTCGGCGCTGATCGTCAGATCTATTCGCGGAGCTCGAGGCATTATTCGGAGCACAAGCGCTGCAAGGCCCCTCTATTTTGCTCTTTTGGAGGTGGCGTGTGCCCCGCAAGATTGGAATTACAACAACGCGCTAAAAAGGCGGACGCCAACTAGTCTCTCCGCCACCTTTCGTCGCTTCAGAAAAGGACCAACAAATCGAAAAGTAAAAGGCGCAAGGCTATCTAGCGATACAGACTAATCTTTCCTCAGGCTGCGCCTATCTGTGTTGCGAGGTCCTTTTCAGCACTCGCCAGTGTCTTGTTGTCGTTCCTCGCGTCGTAGGCTAAGAGATATGCTGTTTCATTCAGTTCCCGCGAAAGTGGAGCAGGTAGTGATGGGCTAGTGTGCGCCGGCCCATTAACGACTTCCGGTGCGATTAATGTAAGCACTCGCTCTGCGCACGAACTCGATTCACGGAGAGGTGTTCAGTTTCTTTCGCGATAGCTCCCTCGCCGCAGCACTGCCTTCGCTGCCCGGATTTTCGGAATGTTCCAGCGCTCCCAATATGGCGCGCGGTTGGGCGGACCAATTATGAAGAACAACTTTCCTACTTTCTAAATGGCGAGCGCACATTCGTAAACGGCCACAGCATGCGACCTCTCAGACCAGATCGTTTACGTGAAGCCAATTAGATTATGCGCTACAACATTCGGGGGCTTATGGTCGGAACCAGAATGTGCTGAAACATTTTGCCTCCTTGTCTCATCTTGGCAAATCACACCTGAATAACAAAGGCGAAGCACGCGGATATTGTTAACTACTGCGGAGATTCTTAACCACTTAAGATCTCGGCGCAGTCGAAAAAGAGTACGATCTTTGAGGCAAAGTTAATCGTTTCCCTAGTCGCTCTGGGGTTCAAACGCGCCAATGTCGCAGCCGACTCCGCTGTCCTCCGGATCGGGGCGCGGCTTGCCACGCTGATCGGTCTTTAGCAGATGACCGGCGCCAGCCCTGCAGCCACTCGGGTTGCCAGTGTCAACAAGGCTGCCAGAAGGCAGCGCTCAACAGATCGTTGACAGGACAGCCAGACAGATCAGCGGAACGAATTCCACTAGCCACCATGTGGATCGCGTCAGCGTAGGAAGGGGTGTATGCCCTAGGGGCTCCTCGGCAGATCGGGTTTGGCCTATGGCTCGTTTTCTAGCGTAGAGGTAAGACTCTTTTCTCCTGCTGATAGAGACCCAAATCTGAGGAGATCGGCACAATAGCAACACATGTTCGACGGAACGCCTTAAAAACAGGTGCTCAATGTCGACATCCCCATGGCGACCCTGTGGGGCTATCTCCAAACGCAACCGACTCCTAAACAGGATCTAGATTGCAACCCCGTGTTGGTCAACGGTGCCGTAATGGGCGGTTACTTTTGGTGTCAGCGCCGCCAAACCTCAGTTTTCAATTTTTGATTGATTCGGAATCAGGAGGGTGCAACTAGGGTGCAATAAGCCGTCCCGTGCGTTCCTTAGGGCGCCAAAACCGGCGATCGGCGCCGAGATTTTCAAACTGTTACCTCTGAACCCTAGACTGTCACGGCAGAGGCCGCGGGTTCGAGTCCCGTCGTCCCCGCCATTCTTTTTCAAGGACTTGTAAGGAATCGGCAAAAACTGATTTTTTCCAATTTGGTCCATTTAGACCGCTGCCTTCCTTTCGCTGCCTCTTTTCGAAGGACCAGCTCCACCGCCTTGCTCCGGGCCTGCCGCTTCTCCGGCACCCTGCTTGCGCATTCAGGTCGAGGATGATCCGGCTGTTTGCGTGTCGCAGTAGCTCCTGCGCAATCTTTATATCCTCATTGTTCTGCGTCAGCAGCGTGGTATAGGTGTGTCAAAAGGTGTGGAATCCCATTCGTTTGTATATGTCTGCGGTTCTTCACCGCGGGGCGTCCGTAACGGCGCCATAACGTTTCCGGCCATAAGGGTTGTTTTCCCCTTTCATTGTCTGAACGAAAAGGTTCCCCTGAGAATGCGTTCAACTCTTGCAGAGGACTGGTTTGACGCACCGGATTTCACCGACAGCTCCCTGTCTAACCACAGGCAAACCAATACCAAAGTACAATGGACGCCTTCCCGTGGAGTGGCGCAATCTCGTTTTGGAGCCAAGGCGGGAGAGGATCAGAGAAGGAGCGCAGTCACCTCGTCATTGCATACTCAGGTTTGGGGGGATGGAAAGCTCAACACTCGATTCCGAACAAGCGTTCTGTGTGGAGGTGGAAATATGATCGGGTCAGCCAAATCCAGAAATGACCCTCCTCTTGAGACCGCAATTCCTGCTGCTGCGGTTCCTCTGGAGTCGATCCTGTGCACGGAGGAGTTGCAAAGCCGGCCATCGCGTCCGCCCGATTACGAGAAGGAGAATCAGGCGTTCGTGAAGCTGGTGAGCGCCTTGGCCGACTCGCCGAGTACCATCTTTCAGACACTAGCTGAAACGATCCAAGATATTACCCAGTCCGACTCTGCCGGCCTTAGCCTGCTGACGAGAGATGGCAAAACGCCGCACGTTGACGGCCAGAGGTTCTATTGGCCAGCTATTTGCGGCATGTGGAATCCCCACGTTGGAGGTGGGACTCCGCGCAATTTCGGGCCATGCGGAGACGTGCTCGACCAAAATCGTACGCTGTTGTTCAGTCATTTCGAGCGGCGTTATCCCTATTTGATGCCAGTCGTTCCTGCAGCCGAAGAGTGCCTGCTGGTGCCGTTTTACGTCGCGGGCAAGGCGGTCGGAACCATTTGGGCGATCATGCACAGTGACCGCCGCAAGTTCGATGCAGAAGATGACCGGGTCATGGCCTCCCTGGGGAAATTTGCCTCCTCAGCGTATCAAGCATGGATGCACATAGAAGACCTCAAAATCGAAGTGTCCGAGCGCGAGAGGGTGGAAGCAGAATTGCGCAAATTAACCGATGGTCTCGAGGCACAAGTTCGGGCAAGGACGGAAGAGCTGAGGCGCAGCGAAGCGTACTTGGCAAACGCTCAGGCACTTAGCCACACCGGGAGTTTCGGCTGGCACGTTGCGAGCGGAAGACTCTACTGGTCGGACGAGACCTTTCGGATACTCGAACTCGAATCCACAGCCGAACCTACATTGGAGCTGGTGTTTGAACGAACTCATCCGGAAGACAGACAGCTCGTCCAAGACGTAATCGACGAAGCCGTGAGGGAGAAGAAAGATTTCGATTTCGAACATCGCCTTGTGATGGCAGATGATTCGGTAAAGTTCCTTCGAGTTGTGGGCCATGCATCCAACGTCGACACCGGCGACTTCGAGTTTCTAGGAGCGGTGACGGACATTACGGAGCGCAAGCGCGCGGAGCAGAAATTTCGAGGGCTTCTGGAATCCGCGCCGGATGCCATGGTCGTGATGAATCGGCAGGGCAGGATCGTACTGGTCAACGCACAGATGGAAAATGTGTTTGGATATCAGAGAGAAGAACTCCTGGGGCGGCAGATTGAGATTCTCGTGCCGGAACGGTTTCGTGGTCGACACCCTGGGCACCGAGGGAGGTTTTTCGAGCAGCCCCGGGTGCGGCCGATGGGTGAAGGTCTGAGCCTTTACGCGCGGCGCAAAGACGGAACGGAGTTTCCTGTGGAGATCAGTCTCAGTCCACTTGAAACGGAGGAAGGAACGCTGGTCTCTGGTGCAGTGAGGGACATCAGCGAACGCAAGCGGGCTGAAGACGAGTTACGGCGCAGTGAGGCTTTTCTCGCCGAGGCTCAGAGCCTTAGCTCCACCGGCAGCTTCTTCTGGCGCATGGCGACAGACGAAATCACGTGGTCAGAGGAGCTCTATCGTATCTATGAGCTTGGGATCGGCGTGCCCGTGACGCTCGAACTGATCCGCACTCGTGTCCATCCGGACGACGGCACATTGCTGCAGAAAATGGTCGACCAGGCGCGAAACGGCCGGAGCGATTTTGAATGGCAGTATCGCTTGCTGATGCCAGATCACTCGATCAAGTATCTGCATGCAGTCGCTCATGCGACCCAGGACCAGGACGGTCAGCTGGAGTACATCGCGGCGGTTCAAGATATCACCGCTCGCCGGCTGGCTGAAGAGGCACGTGACAAGGCTCGATCGGAACTTGCACATGTTGCTAGGGCGATGAGCCTCGGAGCCCTGACAGCATCGATGGCCCACGAACTCAACCAACCCTTGTCCGGCATTGTCACCAACGCCAGTACCTGTATGCGAATGCTGGCTGCCGATCCTCCAAACGTCGAGGGCGCCCGCGAAACTGCCAGGCGTACAATTCGCGACGGTAACCGCGCTTCCGAGGTAGTCACGCGATTGCGCGCCCTCTTTAGCAAGAAGCAAGGCACGACTGAATCAGTAGACCTGAATGATGCCACACGAGAGGTGATTGCGCTGTCATTGAATGAATTTCAAAGGAGCCGGGTCATCCTGCAGTCTCAATTTGCCGATGATCTCCCACCGGTCACAGGCGATCGCGTTCAGCTCCAGCAAGTTATTATGAACCTGCTCCGGAATGCTTTGGATGCCATGACCAAGGTTGACGACCGGCCCAGAGAGTTGCTGATCACTACTGAACGGGTGGAGGGCAATCGTGTGCGCTTGAGCGTGCAAGATGCGGGAGTCGGTTTTGATCCCCAGTCGCTGGACAAGCTCTTCGAGGCCTTCTATACGACGAAGGATGACGGTATGGGGATCGGACTATCGCTCAGTCGCTCCATTATCGAGAAACATCACGGCAGCTTGTCGGCAAGGTTGAATAAAGGGCCCGGCGCGACTTTTTCATTTTCTGTTCCGTGCAAGCGGGAGGAGAGTCTGACGAGCAACGATCTTAGTCCCTCCATTCCGATGTCTTCCGCCGAGAGTGCAGCATGATCTCCGAGGGGAAACAATACCAAAGTACAATGGACGACCCTCAGGGAGTGGCGCATTGTTCCGCCATGGAGTCCCATCAGGGAACCAGCGCGAACGAACGTCCGCTTGTATCCGTAGTGGATGACGATGAGTCCGTCCGAGAGTCCTTGCCCGACCTGCTGAGGGAGTTCGGCTTTGCGGCTCAAGCCTTTTCGTCAGCGCAAGAGTTTTTGTTATCAGATTGTATCGAAGAGACCCGCTGTCTGATCCTCGATATCGCGATGCCGGGCATGAGTGGACTTGATCTCCAACAAGAATTAAGGCTTCGTGGCCAGGATATTCCGGTCATCTTCATCACTGCTCACAAGGACGAAACCATCCGGGAGCTAGCGTTCAAACAGGGAGCCGTGAACCTGCTGTACAAGCCGTTCAGCGACGCGGCTCTGCTTGAGGCGCTGAATGCGGCCGTCCAGGCGAACTGAACGATCAGCTGCTTCCAATGTGTTGGGGATATACTATGAACCTTGCGCACGCATTAAGCTGTGCATTGGGGTCAGCGCCCATGCCATCAGCATCCCCCGTCGTATTCGTGGTTGATGACGACGTTTCAGTGCGCGAGTCGCTGCAACTGTTGATCCAGACCGAAGGCTGGCAGGCCGAGACCTTCGCATCCGCCCAAGAATTCCTCGATCATACGCGAGTTGCGCTTCCAAGCTGCCTCATCCTTGACGTTTCTCTTCCCGGCCTCAACGGTCTAGAACTCCAAGAGCGTGTAGCCGTGGAGCGGATCGACATGCCGATCATCTTCATTACAGGCCACGGTGATATCCCGATGACGGTGCGAGCCATGAAGGCCGGCGCGATTGAATTCTTAACCAAACCCTTCCGTGATGAAGTGCTCTTGAAAGCGATTCGGCAAGCGCTCCAACGCAGTAGCATTGCTCTCAGGTACGAAGCAGAAGTACAGGAACTCCGGAAGTGCTACGAGTCTCTCACTCCCCGCGAACGGCAGGTCATGGCGTTAGTCGTCTCGGGCCGGCTGAATAAGCAGGTTGGGGGCGATCTCGGCATCAGCGAGATTACGGTGAAAGCGCATCGCGGCAAGGTGATGCAAAAGATGAAAGCTGGTTCTCTCGCCGATTTGGTGAAAATGGCCGCGCGGCTGCAACTCGCCTCTGCCCCGAAAGCTTGAGTTCTTTCCCGCTCCAGCAAAAAAAATCGCGGCATGCAACTTCGTCTTTACTTGGGTCTTGCCGGCGGCGTCGACCTGGTCGTCGGCTTACCTTTGCCCTTAAGATTGAGCCCCACGGCGGCGCGGATGAGATCTTTCAAGGCCGCCTCATCGATTTTGTCGCCTTCATGGATGTCGATGGCGCGCCTGACATTGCCCTCGAGGCTGGAGTTGAACAGACCGGAAGGGTCTGGCAACGCAGCTCCCTTGGCAAACGTCATTTTGACGACCTTCTTGTAGGTCTCTCCCGTGCAGACGATGCCGGCGTGGGACCAGACGGGAATTCCCGGCGATGTCGCCTTGGCCCACTTCCACTCTTCGACGATCTCAGGGTCAGCCGCATGTACGATGTCGCGCACTTTCGCGAGCGTCTTCCCGCGCCAGTCACCTAGTTCCCTGATTTTTGCGTCGATAGATGCGGAGGCAGATCCCGCGGGCTTTTTCATGCGCAGCTCCAACTCTCGCGACTAATTTAGCTGCCCGACGCAGAAGCTGCAACGCCGGCAATTAAGTTGAGGACTCGTCCCGAGCAGTCGCAAATAGGGGAATGTTTACCAGCGAGTACCCCCTCCCCCTCCCCTGCGATCTTTTGAAATCAAAGATTTAGCGCAATCGTGGGCTGCAGATCTTTGAGTTAAAAGAACTTATACGCAAAATATTCCGAACAAAGCACTTAGCTGTTAGCTAGAGACTTATCGTAACCAGGGTCTGAGTGCTTCCTGGGGCCGGGAATATCGCGAAGCCGCCGAGGACGGGCGACACGCGCTGCATGGAACTACAGAAGGCCGCGGACAGGAGTGTCCGCGCCACACGGGATGTCAAAGATCGGTGGTGGCCGGGAGCGCCGGCCGGAGGGTGTGCTTTGCCCTACACCTCTCCCTTACTCCAGTATGACGGATTGAGAGTGGTGAATGAGACATTTTGGGTCACGAAATATTTGCTGTGGAATCGCGAAGATAGGACGGAAATGAGGGTTCGTGCGGGCTTGACATCTCTAACGACGCCGGCGCTGTTGTTTCCCCTACCTCCGTATAGTCGCATATCAATGCACCCATGACACCGGACAATGACCAAAAATTCTCAATTCCGTTAGTGTGTACGCGGCCACAAAGCGTGAGTTCGGGGTTCGCAAACACCCAGGTCTCGCAAAGGCGGCGAGACCTGGGGCACCCGGCAGGTTGCGGGCACAACCACCCATTGCACCTCATTATTGCTTGCGAGAGAATGGCACGCGGAGGCAACCATCATGGTTAACACGATAGTGGATGGAACCTTTCGGCAAACTAATTTGACCAACGAATCTTCCGAATATCTGGCCAAGCGTGAGGAGCTTCGCCTTGCCGAAATCCAGCTCATGCGTCAGCGCGAACGCGTCGCTGAGCTGCGCCGCCATCTTCCTGAAGGTGCTGCTCTTCAGGACTATCGATTTGAAGAGGGTCCACGTGACCTTGACGCGGGTGATGAGCCTGCGCGCGCGGTCCGCCTCAGCGAACTTTTTACCGGGCCCAATCGCTCGCTCGTCATCTATCACTTCATGTTCGGAAAAAAGCAGGCGAAGGCTTGCCCCATGTGCACCGCCTGGCTCGACGGTGCGAATGGTGTCGCCCATCATCTCGCTCAGAATCTTGACTTCGCGGTCGTCGCAGCCGCCGATCTCGCGCCTTTGCGCGCCTATGCTCGCGAGCGGGGATGGGACAAGCTGCGCCTGCTCAGCGCCGGCAACAACACTTTCAAATACGACTTAGGCAGCGAAAACCGCGAAGGCGCTCAGGACTCGACCGTTTCCGTTTTTACGCGCGACAACACGGGTACTGTGCGTCACTTTTACTCGGCACATCCCAGGATGGGGCCCGACATTCTGGAGCGGGGCATCGATCTGCTGACTCCGATCTGGCACTTCATGGACCTCACTCCGCAAGGCCGAGGCAGTTGGTATGCCAGTCTTGCCTACGGTACTAAAGTCCGAGCCGCGTAAACGTAGCTTATCTCGGGTCAGGAGTCCCGCAGGTTGTTTTAGCCTTGCGTTTGCAACCGGAGGTCTCTGCACGGTGAGCGGAAGCCAATACTTGATTGGCATCACTTGTTCGATGTGTGCATGCAGAGTTTAGACTCTTAGCCAGCCGCGGAATCCCCTGGCCGCGTAGTAGGATTCCGCGCCGTTGTGATACAGGAAAACGGTGTCGAAGCGGCGATCACAAAAGAGGGCGCCGCCAAGTTTTCGGATAGCAGAAGGTGTTTTCACCCAGCTCGAGGTTTTCGTGTCGAAAGATCCAAGCTTCTGCAATTCTCGATATTGTTCTTCCGTTAGAAGCTCGATGCCCATGGCAGCGGCCATATCGAGAGCGTTGGCTTTGGGTTTGTTTTCTTTCCTTGACTGCAGCGCTTCGCGGTCGTAGCAAAGACTTCTGCGGCCTTTCGGACTCTCGGCGGAACAGTCATAAAAAATGTATTCGCCCGTCTTTTGATCACGGCTGACGACGTCCGGTTCACCGCCGGTTCTTTCCATTTCATTGATTGACCACAGTTTTTCGGCATTCGCTTCCAGCTTTGCTTGCAGGTTGGCCCAGTCAAGACCTTTATGGCGGTTCATGTATTTTTCAAAACGGGCTTTCAAGGCTCTGAGCAGTTCTTCGCATTGTTTTTTTGAAAGAGTTGACATAGTTCTTACGCAGCCGCGTTATCCTCCGGTCTAAGTTCACAGGTTCGAAGTTGTGCCACCCGCTGTTCTTTTCGAAAAAAGCCGTCGAAGGACATGGCCCTTCCACATCCACAATCCCGAGAGGACCATTGCAGGTACGAAGAAGTATCTAGTTCGAGGCGCGTAGCCTGGAAGTTTTTCAAACGGACTATAGATATAGCCGAGGATGGGAATGGCAAAGACGAGGTGAATCCAGCGGAAGATCGAACGCGTGATGCTTTGGGTCATGATGTTTTCTCGATTCAGGACTTTTGATCCGACTTAGATCTCCAGTTCGGCGTTTCAAGGCCGAACTGCTTGGCATACTCGGCGTTCAAGCGCTGCCAGCCGGGAAACTTCATGGCCTCGGGGCCGACGATGCGTCCAATGGGCTGACCGGCGAGAAGGTGATCCAGGACATCGAAACAAATGTGCCATCCGGCAGCGCCCATGGAGATGAAGCGGTGACCGATATTGGTCCACAGCGTCAGGCGGGTGCCACCAGAAAAGGCTTCGAGTTCCCAGCGCATATCGAAGCCACCCCACTTGTACTCCAGCACCTGGGGAGCGTCGGCTCGCGTCACGGTTGTTTCTGTAACATGCGGCGTGGGCGCTCCCACGGTGGTGAGATTCACCGTGGTTCCAACCGCAGCCAAGCTGCGATCGGCGTCGAAGGGAGCCCATTCGCGTAGATGTGCGGGGTCAGTCAGCGCCTGCCACACTTTTTCCGGCGAGTGGCGCAGTTCGCGGACCAGAACGAGCGTCCACTTGTCTTCACCGTTTTGTCCCCGATCGTTTTGTACCCGCGCCACGTTGGCGGGGCCCGGTGTGTAGTGTTCGCGAGCGGTCATCTTCTTCTCCTTGGCTTACTTTTCTTTGGCGTTAATTGATCGTTGTCCATGCGGTCGAGGTGACGTTCGAGAGCGTCTACGTGAGCGGACCAAAAGCGGCGGAACTGAGCCAGCCAGGCGTCCAGCTCCCGAAGCGGTTCAGGTTTCAGCCGGTAGAGACGGCGCTGCGCGTCCACCGAGGATTCCACGAAACCGGCCTCGCGCAGCACGCGCAGGTGCTTGGACACGGTCGGCTGCGACATGCGAAGCTGGCGCTCGATCTCACCCACCGACTGCTGGGACGAGACCAGAAGGCTCAATATGGCGCGTCGGTTTGGCTCGGCAATGACTTCGAAGACAGATTCCACGCTTCCTTATATACCTCACACAGTATATACGTGTCAAGGCATATATAGGAAAGGGAGCCCTGGGACCAACGCTGACGAAGATCGGCAGCCTTGCGAGCGAAACAGAAGAGTGGGATCAGGCCAGGAGACCAGCAACTGGAAATGCTTTAATTTCCCGCATACAGCTTCTCTTTGATTGCAATGGCCGGTCGCTCAGAATGCCCGCGCCTACAGATCATCGCTCCGACTCCTTGCTCCTCGAAGCTGGCGGGGAAGGCGCTCTGAGCCTACCCAGAGTTGAGCCGCAAGTGACATCGTAGCTGACAGCACCATGGAAGAGGACATCAAGGAAACGACGCCTAGTGACATAAATCTCGCTTGTATAATCAGTTACGAGCAAAGCCGGGATGGCGGAATGGGCAGACGCATCGGACTTAAAATCCGAAGCTCTTAACGGAGCGTGGGGGTTCGATTCCCCCTCCCGGCACCAGCTTCCTGATTCCACGATATCCTCGTTCGTGGATCGAGGCCAGCAATATACTCAAACTGCACCTGACCTTCAAAAACGTCGGACCCACGGATGGTTCCCAAATTGTGAACTCTCGCAAAGGCGCGTAGGTTGGGCTTAATGGTGGCGTTCTCTCGAAAGAATTCAAAACGCCGTATCTGATCATAATGGTGGTCGGCGGGCTGCTGTTGCACCCTAGTTCCGCGCATCCCCAATGTCCAATTGGTTTATTCGAAGGCTTGAACGTAAGTAACGACTGATGTATTCAAAATCAGATTGTCAGGGGCCGTGGGCGGCAACGACGCCGATGTCTGCAATGTTGTCGCCTTTTTTTAGGGATGGGACCGCATTGATATGCAAGATGACACCGGCGACAGGAGCGCGGGCTTCAAGTATGACTTTGCCGAAATAGTCGGTGACAACGCCGATCTTCATGCCCTCCTGAACATAAGTACCACGCTTCACCAGGGGGTACCAAATACCAGGGCCCTCGGACAAGACATCCACAACTCTATCGAGCCAAACGGGATTCTGGATAGGCCGAGGGTCGCCTGAAAGCATTCCAAGAGCGCGCATAGTGCTGAGTGTTCCGTCGACAAGAAGAGCGACGTCATCCGCTTCCACCGTGCCGGCATAGCCAGCTTCGACGACGATGGAAGGTTTGCCACGCGCAGTAGAGGTGTTGTCGAGGTAGCGAGTGGCGGCCAGCTCGGTGGGGCGATCGCGCCAGATAATGATGTGGTCAAGTCCAAAGGCGAGGACCATCTCTTTGGATATACGATCTTGGGTTTCCTTGCCCGTAGGTGCCCAATACGCGTAAGGGCGGAGGCTCTCATCGAGATCGCCGCCGTGATAGTCGATAAGATAATCACATCGATCGACGACTTCCTTGGTCATAAGAAAGGACGCACGTTCAGTTTGCGTCCCATCGGCTTTCCCAGGATAAAAGCGGTTCATGCTCTTGTTGTCGATGGGATTCACATGGGGGACTTTTTGCTCGAAGGATTGAATGTTGACCAGCGGAACAAGGATAACGGTGCCAGTGACTTGAGAGGGATCAAGCCGGTTGATGAGTTTTTCAACCGCGATGATGGAGGTGTATTCCGTACCGTGGGCACCAGAGACAAGAGCAAGGACCGGACCACGCTTTTTGCCGTTGATGACGATAACGGGAATATTGGTAGCGGCGTCGACCCCAGCGGGGACTTCCAAATAGCCCGTTGACGTTTGTCCCGGAGCGGCAGTGGCGGTGCCGACAGAAAAAGATAGAGCCTGTGCCTGGGCGAAGATTGAGACTAAAAGAACGATCCCGGCCGAAGCAAAGCTGCGAACAAAAGACCTAGGCATAGCTCCTCCACGGGGTGGATGAGGATACCGCGAGGGAATAATTTCAGCAACGCACAGAATCTGGCTGCATTGGTCAAAACGAGGTTCGTTGACCGACCACCACTATCATGCTGGCTCTCAAATCGTGTGCAAGGCCTTGAGCAATAGTCCGCCTGAATCGCAGTAACACGTCTAGCTAACGACCTTGCCCGCAGCGAGCATCTTTTTCATCTTCTCGATTCGGCGAAGACGAGTGTCGTCCTTCTTGGCTTCGGAATACCACACGATGAATTCTCTCTTGTGGGTAAAGGACAATGCGTTGAGCCTTTGAGAGACCTTTGCTCCCAGCGCCTTCTGCAATGGTGCGGGAATCTCTATCTCCCGCTTCTCGGTATCTGCTTCAAGTGTGATGGTCACGACATTGCCCGCCTTAACGCCCGCACTCCTCCGCGCCTCGGCGTTGACCACGATGTACTGAATCCCTCCCCTGTTTCCGACCGTGCTTCGCCAAGTGTAGCCATTGATGGTTACTTTGACGGGCACCTTGGCTTTGCCCCACACATCCCGCGTGTCAAAAGGCAGGGTAAACGATGCACTGGCATCCCTGCGCGACTCGTCTCCGTTCAGCTTCGCTCTGATTTCCTTCTGCATTACCCGCACTCCTCGGCGAGCGATTCTAGCACTGATTGTTGCGTGATCCCCATGCCGTAGGCGGCGCTCAGTACCGTGTTCGGCGTCAGAGCATATTGCGGCTCACTTACTTCAACTTTCGAACGCGACGAGGTCGGATACACTGGACACTGGAGAAGTGCTTGGGACCATTACTAGACGGCCCGGCAAATCATCGCAGGCATAGCTCCATATATTAAGGATGAGAAACAATGCAAAAACGCAAACTCGGAAAAAGCAATTTGGAAGTCTCGGCCATCGGGCTCGGCTGCATGGGGATGAGCTTTTCCTATGGTCCGCCGAAAGATAAGAAGGAGATGACCGATCTTCTCCATGCTGCTGTGGACCGCGGCATCACGTTCTTTGACACGGCGGAGGTGTACGGTCCATTCCTGAACGAAGAGCTTGTTGGCGAGGCCCTCGCTCCTTTCCGTAAGCAAGTGGCCATTGCCACCAAGTTCGGATTCGATCTGAGTGGCAGTGATAATCGCCCGGGAGCGGCAGGTCTGAATAGTTGGCCCGAGCACATCCGGCAGGCCGTCGAAGCGTCGCTCAAGCGACTTAGGGTGGAGAAGATCGACCTGCTGTACCAGCACCGGGTTGACCCGAATGTGCCCATAGAAGATGTCGCCGGCACGGTGAAGGAACTGATTCAAGCGGGTAAGGTCAAGCATTTCGGAATGTCCGAGGCAGGCGTAAAGACGATTCGCCGCGCCCATGCCGTCCAGCCGCTCACCGCACTGCAAAGCGAGTACTCGCTGTGGTGGAGGAAGCCGGAGCAGGAAGTGATACCCACACTGGAGGAACTCGGCATAGGCTTCGTTCCTTATAGCCCGCTTGGGAAAGGCTTCCTCACAGGAGCGATCAAAAAAGACACGACCTTCGCCAGTTCCGATTTCCGCAGCACGCTGCCTCGCTTTACGCCAGAGGCCCTCAAGACGAACCAGACACTCATCGACCTGCTGGGCAGGATTGCGAAAAGCGAAAATGCGACTCCTGCTCAGATCGCGCTCGCCTGGCTGCTTGCGCAAAAGCCCTGGATCGTTCCGATTCCCGGCACGACGAAGCTGAATCGTCTGGAGGAAAACATCGGCGCCCTGTCGATCCGACTATCGCCCGACGACTTACGAGACATCGATGTCGCCGCCTCGAACATCAAGGTAGAAGGAGCCCGGTATCCAGAACGCCTGGAGAAAATGACTGGCCTGTGAGCGGATAACGTTTCCAGATCGAGACACATGCAAGAGGGAAGACATTGATGGACATCAAGAGAGTCGGTACGCAACCTTCTACGAAAGGGCCGGCAGAGTGGTTCACTGGCGCGGTACGGATCGATCCGCTTTTTCAGGCGCCTGATCCGGCGCTGATGCAGGGCGCCGCCGTCACATTTGAGCCCGGCGCCCGAACCGCCTGGCACACGCATCCCCTCGGCCAGACTCTCATCATCACCGCCGGCTGCGGCCGTGCGCAACGGTGGGGCGGTCCTATGGAAGAGATCCGGCCCGGTGACGTGGTCTGGTTCTCCCCCGGCGAGAAGCACTGGCACGGGGCTGGCCCGACTACAGCTATGACGCACATCGCTATTCAGGAAAAGCGCGACGGCAAGGTGGTCGACTGGATGGAGCATGTGACCGACGAGCAGTACCGCTCCGCGAAATAAAGGAGGATTCGATGCCGACCAAGGACAGCAGCATAAAAGAACGCCTTTCCCGATCTAACGAAATCAATATCAGCGTGACCGGCAGAAAGTCGGGACGCACCATCTCCAACCCAGTCTGGTTCGTATTGGATGGAGACAAGCTTTACCTGCTGCCGGTACAGGGGTCGGATACGCAGTGGTACAAGAACGTGCTCAAGAAGCCGACGATTCGGATCAGTGCAGGGGGAGCAGAGGCTGAATTCGAGGTTGTTCCTATTAATGACCCCAAACAGGTGAAGTCTGTGGTCGAGAAATTCCGCGCCAAGTATGGGGCGAGCGACGTGAAGACGTACTATTCAAAGCTCGACGTCGCCGTCGTCGTCGAAATGGTCTGAGGGGAATGCTCGACCGTAAATGTCTCGGCCTACCTGTATACTGCTGCCGTTTGTAGAGACCGTTTCCTCTGAGGACGCGGCGTAGTCTTAAGGGAAGGCTGTTATGAGCTGCAGAAATCTGTTAGCACTCATCGTCTGTTGCGCGGTTCCGATGGCTGCCGGCGAAGGAAGTGACCAGGCCAAGGATGCAACAGCGGGCGCCTGGAAGTTTGCCGTGTCTGGAGACTCGCGAAATTGCGGCAACGTGGTTATGCCGGCGATTGCTGCCGCGGTGAAAAAGGAGAATGCGGAGTTTTATTGGCACTTGGGGGATTATCGCGCGATCTACAAGTTTGACGAGGACTATCTTGCCGAACCGAACATTCAGCGCGACGGCAAAGATCCTACGATCTTTGAAAGCGGACCGCTTCGAGCCTATGGGGACGGCACCCGCCGATAATGGTGCGATCTCGCTGACCGTCTCTTCCAATGCGATTGCGACGGTAGGTGCGGGCGAAGTTCGGTGGGCTAGACTGCAGGTCGATGTTGCTGCGCGCTCCGCCTGATCAGAATTTTTGTTTCCAACGCCCTTTCAGAAGGCGCGTGCTACCTCAGAAGTCTTGAAACCGCAGAGATTTTAACCCCGTTCAGGCCCGCATCTGGCGCGAAGCGTCCCCCTCAACTTCCGACTTCGGCGCTTTTCGGATGGCGGCGGGAATGGTGCCGCCGTCGAGCTCTGTAGTCGCGGATCGAGGTGAAATCAATACTCCGTGGCTGGGATCGTTAATGATGCGCAAGTAGCTGGCGCAGGATGAGCATAGCCAATAGTAATGCGCGGAGGGCTGCTGCTGCGATTTGATCACGAACAGTTCGCCGTCCCGCAGGTAGAGGAATTCATTGCCGCACTCCGGGTTGGCACAGTGGGAAACCACGTTCTTACTCCTAAATCAAGGTGGGGCCGTTGCATCACTGTGGCAGGCAGTAGTCTCAAGGGTATGTGATGCAGATCACATGGCGATGAATAAACTTGCGGCGCTGTTGAAATTTCAAGCACCCCACGGGGAAAACGAGAATGCCAGGTGCCCGATGTGGGTTCAAGCTGCCTCTTTGATCGCGAGGAACAAAGGCCGGCGGGGGAGACCGAGATGGAGGTGTGTTCCCATCGGCCTGATTCGCCCAACTGCGTGCACTTGCGATAGCATCGAACTGTGTACCGGGCTGCTTGCGCGTCGGGCCCCACACCAAGACGGAGAAAAGCCGAACGATGATCAAGCGCATCGCGATTTATTCCGCGTTGTTGATGTCGATTGCTGTCCGCTGCGCCCTGGCGCAGGCGCCCGCTTCTGCGCCTGCCTATAAGTTTGAAGTGGGCGCCTTTGCCGAAGATTTTCGCCTGGGCCGCATCAGCCCCACTTTGGATATGCCGGGCGTGGGCGCTCGCATTTCGCTCTTTCCGCACTCCTGGTTTCAGCTGGAACTGGAAGGCAGCTACGATTTTACGCAGACTTTTACCTCGTCGTGGACGAATGGCTTTGTCACCGACAATTTGACCACCCACTTGCGGGCATCGCGCTGGCTGGCCGGGGGGAAAGTCAACAAGCGAGTCTTAAACAAGAGAATGCGCGTGTTCGCGACGGTGAAAGCTGGATTTATAAACTTTACCGCCTCCACCGCCAATATCCCGCAAGGGTTTACGAATCCGCAGGATCCGGCCACCACCGGCGGAACCGATATCCTTCTTTATCCGGGGGGAGGGGTGGAATACTCGTTTGGCCGCTGGGGGCTGAGGTTCGACGCGGGCGATGATATGTACTTCGATCACGGGCACCACTACAACAATATAAGAGGAACCTTTGGTCCGACTTTCCGCTTCTGATTGGCCCTTTGTTATGTCGTCGGCTTGGTTTCCTGTGCTACATTAGTCTCCTCGCCGCGCCGGGGCGTGGGGTCCTGAGCCGAAGCAGTCCACAAGCGCTGGAAGGGAGTGCCATGGCAACCATCAATGACATCATTAAGGATCGCCGGGTCTATTCGATCGACGCGGATAGCACCGTCTTGGAAGCAGCGCGTTTCATGATGGAACACAGCATAGGCGCACTACCGGTGTTACGTAATGGCGAGCTGGTTGGTATTTTTTCCGAGCGCGACGTGATGAACCGTGTAGTGGCTGTCGGCCGCATGCCGGGCCAGACCCGGGTTTCCGAGGTTATGACCGCCAATCCACGGTCCGTGGGTCCGGATGAGTCCATTGACGATTGCCTGTTCCTGATGAAGGAATTCGGCTTTCGCCATCTCCCCGTCTGTCAGGACAAACAATTGAAAGGCTTAATTTCGCTGCGTGATGTGCTGCTGCGCGATGCCCGGCAGCAGGGCTATCCGCGGCGCCTGGCGGTCTAATTTTCTGATTCCACCGGCCTTTGCTGCAGGGCCGGCTCTTCTCCGGGTGGCGGCAGGGTGAACGGGAATTCGTACACCACCTTATCCCCGGGAATCCGCAAGACGAAATTTTCTTCTTGCTTCCAGTCGCCTTTCCACTTCGTCTTAGTGTTGAAGAAGACCATGCCTGTGATCTCCGGTTGACCGGTATCGAGGGTGACGTCCTGCAAGGCTTTCGTACTCAGGTATTCCAGCCACTCGGTTACCAGTTTTTCATGTTCTCTGAGCTTGGATTCGATCAACTCTCTCCGCTCGGGATGCTGCTTCAGCTCCCGCTCGCTCTGGTGAATCAATTCGTCCGAATCGTCTTGTATGCGATAGGAGAAACCATCGGGATCGAGGCTGCTCAGGCGCACGTGATAATGATCGACCAGTTCCAGGCTGATGTGGTCGGGGCTGATGTCAAGAGGTTTGGTACCGGTATTCTGGAAGGTGAGCAGCACACGGAAGACATGCTTAAGAGTACGCCGGGTCTTCTGCAGTTCCTGGCTATCGACCGTCAGGGTGATCTTCTCGGTTTCGTACTGCAGGGAGTAGTGGTAGAGACCGTCGCCACTTTTGACCAGGCTGCATTGCGGATCGCCTTCGCGCCAGCGCACCGTCGGCGGCCGCTTATCTTTAGCCTGCGCCGCTTGTCCGAGGTACACCCACGCTGAGAACACCACGAGCAGAATCGCCCCAGCCCGCAAGTTTGTCATGTTCAACGGGGATCGCATCGGCGGCAGAACCAACTGAACCCAAGATTACTAAGGTCCCTTAAAACCAGCAACTCTAAATCCGGCACGATTAAGGCCCGTAACTCACGGATGTACAGACTCTACCGGATAGCAGTTGTTATGGTTCGACCACTACGATTCCTAATGGATGACTGCGATTCTAAGAGACTTACATATGGGAGAGGGTGTTGATATGAAGATCATAAGCAGGACAAACCGGTACCTGGTACTGCTCACGGCGCTTGCCTTAACGTTGGCGTGCAGCCTGTGGGCGCAGGACACGACTACGCAGAATTCGTCGGAACAAACCGGCACGAGCAAACCTTTGCCGCCTTCCAAAACCGCGGCTGAAACCAGCAAGAACGCAACGGGTGAAAAGACGGATATGGAGAAGCGGTTGGACGCTTCCGCGACGGTCCTTGATGAAATTATGAAGGTACCGGAAAAGGGAATTCCGCAGGACGCGTTCACCGGCGCCAAGTGCCTGGTGGTGATTCCTTCTACGGTGAAAATCGCCCTGGTGTTTGGCGGCGAGCATGGCAAAGGCGAGGCCACTTGCCGGTCGTCAAATGGCTGGACTGCTCCCGTCCCGGTGGATCTGACCGGTGGCAGCTGGGGCCTGCAGGTCGGCGGTGAGGCAGTCGATCTCGTCATGCTGGTCATGAGCCAGAAGGGAATGGACGCGCTCCTCACCAACAAATTCAAGATTGGCGCCAGCGCTTCGGGCGCGGCTGGCCCAGTCGGGCGGCAAGCCTCGGGAAGCACCGATTGGAAGTTCAAATCCGACGTGCTGACCTATTCGCGTGCGCGTGGCGCGTTTGCCGGCATCGATCTGAATGGCGCGGTGATCAAGCAGGACAAGGACGAGACTGCGGTTCTCTACGGCAAGGTCTTGCCGTTCCAGACGATACTCTCCGGCCAAGTCCCCCCGCCTCCGGCGGCACGGCCTTTCTTAGCTGCGGTGAGGAAGTATTCAGCCGAATCGAAACAGACCAAGGAATCGGGCGCCATCGCACCGCCGTCCGAATAACAGTTAGCTGAATCATCCAGGTGAGCGGCCTCAAACGGGGCCGCTTTTTTCATGCCAACACAAAATCGCATGCTGGTAAAAATGTCTTAGATACTTCTCAGGCGAGCAACGCCTTGGGATTGCGAATCGCTTCCGCGAGATCATCCAGAAATAGCGCACCTTTCGCGCCGTCAACCACCCGGTGATCGCACGATAAGGTCATGTTCATAGTCGGGCGAACCGTGGGCTTGCGGTTAACGGGCACCACGCGATCGACAATCCTGCCCACCGCCAAGATCGCCACCTGAGGAGGCGTGATGATCGCCTGAAAAGAGTCGACGTTAAACATACCGAGATTGCTGATGGTAAAAGTTCCATTGCTCACGTCCGCCGGACGAAGCTTTCCGGCGCGCGCGCGTTCGGCCAGATCCCGGCGCTGAGCGGTCAATTCGGTTATTTCGAGTTTGTCGGCTTGATGAATGACAGCAGTTACCACGCCGTCGTCTACCGCGATTGCAAGCGCAAGATTGATGTCCGCATTGCGGCGAATGGCGGAGCCGGTCCAGCTTGCATTGAGAAGGGGATGGTTGGGCAATACTCTGGCCGCCAGAAAGGCGAGCAGATCGGTGTGGCTGGGCCGGAGACCAGCCGTCTTCTCAAGATTCACGCAAAGTGCGTTTCGAACTTCGACCAGTGCGCCGACATCTAGAGTACGCGTCAAGAAAAAATGCGGGACGGTGGTCCAACTCTGGGCGGTACGCTCGGCCATCAACCTGGCGACCGTGCTGAGGCTCTGGTCGGCGCTTGCCGGTGCTGCGCTACGAGCTTCGACGGCGGTCAATATATCTTTCTCTAGAATTGCGCCGTCAGGTCCGGAGCCGCGCACCGCCGAGATATCGATTCCATGTTCCCGCGCGAGGCGGCGGGCCTTGGGTGAGAGCCGGGCACCATCATTGGGGTTTGACGCTGCCACGGCCGCAGCCTTGGTCGTCACCGCCTCACTCGTTATTCGCCGTCCAGACTCACTGGGACCGGAATCGGCGGGAGGAGTTTCCCCGGGCTTAACAATCCACGCGATCGTTTGACCTACAGGCACGTCCGTTCCCGGATGAGCTTTGATGCCGGCAAGAACGCCATCGCCTGGCGCCTCGATCTCCATGACCGCCTTGTCGGTTTCGATCTCGAGAAGAATCTCGCCTTTGGAGACCGTCTCGCCCTCTTTTTTGCGCCACGCCAGAAGCTTGCCTGTTTCCTGGGCCATCTCCAGCGCCGGCATGATTACGTTGATGGGCATAGAATTAATTGAGTAATTGAGTAATTTGTAATTGAGTAATTTGCAATTAGTAAGTTGTAATTACCAACTTGTAATCACCAATTCGTTTGCAGCCGAGTATGTTGTCGTAATTTTAGGACGTCGCAGTCCGTACAATGAGAGTCTTAAATTACCAAATTACAAAATCCCCAATACTCTTCAGTCTCCAACTTCCACGCGCTCGGTCTTTGACGCCGACTCCACCAACTCGCGGACCCGGCCGGTCGGCGCATTCTCAGTTTCGCGCACGCTCGAGAGCGGCCCGTTCACGGTGAAGTAATGCGCGCCGGCCACTAACAATTCTTCGGCCGGGAAGCGGGTAATCACCTCGTGACCGGTAGGTGTCACCACAATCTCTTCCTCGATGCGCGCCGCGCTCCATCCATCCGTCGATGGCCAGAACGTTTCCAGGGCGAACACCATGCCCGGCTTGATTTCATGCGGGTGTTCGAAAGAAACCAGGCGGCTGATCACCGGCTTCTCCCAGATCGCCAGCCCCACTCCGTGCCCATACTGCAAGGCGAAACAGGCTTCCTCGTTGGGGAATCCGAACTCCTGGGCCTTGGGCCAAACGGAAGCAATTTCAGCCGTGGTCCGGCCGGGACGAACTAATTCAATCGCCGCATCGAGATACTCTCGGCAGCGCTTATATGCATCCACCATGGCGTGCGACGCATAGCCCACCGTGAAACAGCGGTAATAGCAGGTGCGATAGCCCATGTAGGAATGGAGAATGTCGTAGTACACGGGATCGCCCGGCCGCAGCAGCCGATCGGAAAAAACGTGAGGGTGCGGATTGCAGCGTTCGCCAGAAATCGCGTTCACTGCCTCGACGTATTCCGATCCCAGGTCATAGAGAACTTTGCTCACCAGGCCCACTGCTTCATTCTCGCGAATGCCCGGCTTCATGGCGCGATAGAGTTCGTCATAGGCGGCGTCGACCATCGCGGCTGACTGATTCAGTAGAGTGATCTCATCCTGCGTCTTGATAACGCGCGCGTCCGACATGATCTGCTGGCCGTCGACGATCTTCAGACCTTCTTTTTCCAGCGCGAATAATACGGGGGGCTCGATGATGTCGATGCCCACCGGTTCCTTATGCAAGCCGCGCATTTCGAGTTCAATGCGAATCTTGCGGGCCACGTCTTCAGCGCGGCCCATCTCCGGTGACATCGCTCCGCGCAGCATCGAGATGCCTGGCCGCGAGCGCTCGCCCAGCCACGGACAGTGCAGTTGATGGTGCTTGGCGGCTGATCCGAAGTCCCAAAGAATGGGCTCATCGTTCTGCGGCAGCAAAGTGAAGCGATTGGCTTTGTCCTGCGCCCAGGTGCCAATGTGCGTAGCCGTGAGATAACGCACATTGTTCATGTCGAAGCAGAGCAGGGAACCGCATTCGGATTTGGCCAGCAGATCCTTCGCCCGCTGCAGCCGTTCCCGGCGCAGGCGATCGAAATCCACCCGATTTTCCCAATCCACCGCCATCGTTCCATAAGTGGGCAGTGCCATAGCCAGCCTCCTTGCTTCGTAGAAGAGAAAACCTAGATCCCTCGCTCCGCTCGGGATGACAATTAAATACGCTCGGGATGACAATTAACTTTTCATGATGACAATTAACTACTAATTACCTGGAGCGGGCACCCCGCCCGCTGCCCTATACGTGGCGCGGACATTCCTGTCCGCGTCTTGGGTTTTTCGGTCAGCCCCGTCACCCACACAACTCCCGCGCCACCTCGAAAACCGATTTCTCCGTCGGCACGGTCACATCCTCCAGCGGAGGAGAGAACGGAATGGGCACGTGCATCGCTCCCATACGCTTCACGGGCGCGTCCAGATCATAAAAAGCGCCCTCAGCGATCACTGCCGCGATTTCCCCTGCGACGCCGTAGCGTCCATAGCCTTCATCGACCACAATCGCCCGACCTGTTTTCTTCGTCGAATCGACCAGAGTTTTTTCGTCCAGCGGCCAAGTGGTTCGCGGATCGATCACCTCCGCGCTGATGCCGTTCTGCTCCAGCAACTGCGCGGCTCCCAGCGCCACCTGCACCATGCTGCTGGTGGCTACGATAGTGACGTCATCGCCCGGGCGTTTGATATCGGCAACTCCGAACGGAATGGTGTAGTCCTCCTCCGGAACCGGGCCTTTCATCTTGTACATCATCTTGTCTTCGAAGAAGACCACCGGATTGTCATCGCGAATCGCAGTTTTCAGAAGGCCTTTGGCGTCGCGCGGCGTGGAAGGTAATACCACCTTCAGTCCGGGTACGTGACTGAACCATGCGTGCAGAGATTGCGAGTGTTGTGCCGCTGAGCGGCGTGTCGCCCCCAAAGTCGTGCGCATCACCATCGGAACTTTCCATTTTCCGCCCGACATGTAGTGAACTTTGGCGGCCTGATTGGCCATCTGGTCCATGGTGAGGGTGATGAAGTCGCCGAACATGATATCCACGACGGGGCGCAGCCCGGTCATGGCAGCGCCGACGCCGATTCCCGTAAATCCTGCTTCCGAGATGGGCGTATCGATGACCCGCTCGGCGCCGAATTCTTCGACCAGGCCCGACAACACTTTGAACGGAGTGCCAGCCTCAGCGACGTCCTCGCCGAAGATGCAGACGGTCTGGTCGCGGCGCATCTCTTCGGCCAGCGCCTCGCGAATGGCTTGCGCAAATGTCAGATCGCGCTCAGGCATAGACGTCCTGATCCACCTCGTCGGGCTTGGGGTAGGGTGCAGCGGTGGCAAATTTCACAGCCGCATCCATCTCCGAATTTACTTCGGACTCGATCTCAGCCAGAGACCCTTCATCGGCCAACCCTTCTTTCACCAGCCATGAGCTGAGCAGCTTGAGCGGGTCGCGCTCCGCCTTCCAATGCTGTTCTTCCTGCTTGGAGCGGTAATACTCTCGGCTGATGTCGCCCACGTGATGGCCGTGATAGCGGTAGGTATTGCAGAGCAGGAAGGCCGGGCCTTCACCGCGGCGTGCGCGCAGCACCAGCGCTTCGGTAATGGCGTAAACCGCGCGCACATCCTGGCCATCGACGGTTTCCGCACGAATACCGAACGCGGTGGCGCGTGCGGGGATGTCACCGGCAGTGGTCTCGGAATAGTGCGTGTATTCGTTGTAGAGATTGTTCTCGCAGACGTAGATCACGGGCAGCTTCCACAGTTGCGCGAGATTCATGACTTCATAGACCAGGCCTTGACCGAGCGCCCCCTCGCCGAAGAAACAGACGGCGACGCGTCCATTGCGCAAGCGTTTGGCGGAGAGCGCAGCCCCCGTGGCGATGCCTACGCTGCCCGCGACAATAGCGTTCGCGCCCAGATTGCCGGTAGAGGGGTCGGCGATATGCATGGAACCGCCCTTGCCGCGGCAATAGCCCGCCTCCTTGCCCAGTAGCTCGGCAAACATGCGATCCGGCGTAGCCCCCTTTGCCAGGCAATGTCCGTGACCGCGATGGGTGCTGGTGATGTAATCTTCGCGATTGAGCGCCTCGCAGACACCCACCGCTACCGCCTCTTCCCCGATATAAAGGTGGGCCAGTCCCGGCATCAGCGCCCGCGTATACAGATCGTTCACGCGCTCTTCAAAGGCGCGGATGCCGACCATCTGCCGGTACGCGCGCAGCCAGCGTTCAACTTGAATTTTCGATCCCACTTCGGAATGAGTGGCGGTGCTCATTTGGCCGCTCCCGTTTTCGCCAGCCCTGACATTTGCGCGAGAACGTCATACATCACAGCAAAATCTTTTTTCTCCATTCCCATGCCGCGCGCCGCCGTCAGGATTTCGTTGCTGACCGCGGTGGTCGGCATGGGCACATTCAGCTGGCGGCCCAATTCGAGCGCCAGCAGCATGTCCTTCTGCATCATGTTCACGTCGAACCAGGCTTCTTCGGGATGCCCGAGAATGAACGGCCCGCGATACTGAACCATGGGCGAAGCGATTACGCTGTGCGTCATCACATCCACGGCGGTCTCACGTGAAATCCCGCTTTTTTCGCCGAGCAACACGCCTTCGGAGAAGGCAAGCATCTGCACCGCAAGGCTAAGGTTCACCGCAATTTTCATGACCAGAGCGAGACCGTTGTCGCCGACATGGGTGACCTTTGGCCCAATATCCTGAAGGATCGGCTTAACCCGCTCGAAGGTGTCTTTCCGTCCGCCGACCATAACCGAGAGCTTGCCCTCCTGCAAAGTGATCACGCTGCCGGACACGGGCGAGTCCACCATGTCGGCGCCTTTGTCGCGCACCTTGGCGGCCAGTGCGCGGCTCACGGCGGGGCTCACCGTGCTCATGTCCACAAAAATCTTGCCCTTGCCCAGGCCCGCAAACAATCCATCGGGACCGTCGGTCACCGCGGTGATCGCGGCAGAATTGGTGACCATGGCGAAGGTCACGTCGGCGGCTTGCGCTACCGCTTTGGGAGAGTCTGCCCACTTCATGCCGCGCTCGATCAGCCATTGCGCCTTCGAACGAGTGCGGTTATAGCCGGTGACGGTGTGTCCTTTGCTGAGCAGCCGATTCACCATCTGACTGCCCATCACACCGAGACCAACAAATCCGAGATTTGCCATTGCGTGAGTTCTCCGAATCAGGTGGTGCTAACGGTCGTGGCCAATTCCGCCGCTTTGTGCGCATCCTCGCGAATCTGCTGCAGGTGATCTCGCATGGCTGCGCGCGCCTTCTCCGCATCGCGTTGCTCAACCGCCTCGAGGATCCGCTTGTGATGAAGCTGTCCCCGCTGCGGACCACGATCGACATTGAAAATTCCCAACCGCTGCTCGCGCAACAGGCCAACAATGGAGTCGATGAGCGACAGAATTACAGGATTCGCCGCGGCTTCCGCGAGAGCCAGGTGGAAATCAAGATCGGCTTCGATATAGGCGTCGGCATCGCCGCCGGAGCGATCCATGACGGCGACCGCCTCGCGCATGGTAGCAAGATGCTGCTCATCGGCTCGGCTCGCCGCCAGGGCGGCAATCTCCGGTTCGAGCATCGCCCGGACTTCAGCAAGCTGGGCGGAGCCATCGGGCCCGATTCGTGTCATGAGATCAAGCGATTGCCGGATGGCGTGCGAGGTGCCGTTCGTGATGAAAGTGCCTCGTCCCGAATAGGCTTCGACCAGTCCCTTTTCCCGCAGTGCCTTAACCGCCTCGCGTACCGCAGTGCGGCTGACACCAAACCGCTCGGCGAGATCGCGCTCGGCAGGGAGTTGGTCTCCCGGCTTCAGGGCACCTTTAAGGATGGATTCTTCAATCTGCTCAACAATTTGTTCGTACAAACGGGAGGTTCGAACGGTCTTGTACACGGGCGTTTCTCCCCCAAGCCGCAGGTCCGCGGCTGTGGTCGAGGTACTATACAACGGCACGTGGGCGAGTGGAACTGTCATATGGTGGTACAGCGGTATGACCACCGTACCACAACGGCCGCGATGTCTGCAACTCTCCTCGCCCGACTACTCCGCCCGGCTCGCCGTCGACGCTTTCTGCGCTGCTTCCTGCACCCAAACAGTCTTGACGTTGGTGAACTCACGCATTCCGTGCACGCTCAACTCGCGCCCGTGGCCCGATTGTTTGACGCCGCCAAAGGGGATGCGAGGATCCGAGGCGACCATCTTGTTGATGAAGACCATGCCCGCCTGCAGTTCGTTAATAAAGAGATCGCGCTCCTTAGCATCAGTCGTCCAGGCACTGGCGCCCAGACCGAAACGGGTGTCATTCGCGACCTGGATGGCTTCCTCCGCGTCCTTTACGCGGAACAGGCATGCGACCGGACCAAAAAGTTCCTCGCGGTAGGCGGGAGAGGTCTTCGGGATGTTGGTCAGGACGGTCGGTTCATAGAAATTCCCCGAACGCGGCAGGCGTTTCCCACCGGTGAGGACCTTGGCTCCCGCTCCCACGGACTTGTCCACGTCACGTTCAATATCCGATACACCGGACGGAGTCGATAGCGGGCCGAGTTCTGTGCTCGGGTCCATGGGATCGCCCACCTTGAGGGCCTCCATCTTCTTGACGAACTCGCGCTCGAAGCGGTCGGCCATCTGTTCATGCACGATGAAGCGCTTGGCGGCGATGCAGGATTGGCCGTTGTTGATGACTCTCGCCTTCACGCCGGTCGAAACCGCCTCCTCGAAATTGGCGCTGGGCATGACGATGAACGGATCGCTGCCGCCCAACTCGAGCACGACCTTCTTGATTCGCTTGGCGGCCGAGACGCCGACTTCGATTCCAGCGCCTTCGCTGCCGGTCAGTGTCGCGGCTGCAATTCGTGGGTCGTTCAGAACTCCGTCAACCTTGCTGGCGCCGATCAGAAGTGTTTGAAACACATCGTCAGGAAATCCAGCGCGTCGCACGACTTGCTCGATCTCCAGCGCGCATTGCGGCACGTTGGACGCGTGTTTCAACAGGCCGACATTGCCCGCCATCAATCCTGGCGCGATGAAGCGGAAGACTTGCCAGAAAGGAAAGTTCCACGGCATCACGCAGAGAATTACGCCCATTGGCTGATAGCGTACATAACTGCGCGTGGCGGGCGTTTCGATGATCTCATCCGCCATGAAGCGTTCGGCGTTTTCTGCGTAGTAGCGGCACGCCCACGCGCATTTCACGGCCTCATCCACAGCGGACTGGAAGGTCTTGCCCATTTCCAGCGTCATCAGCTCGGCGAACTTGTTCTTATCCTGTTCCAGAATTTCGGCGGCCTTGTTCATCCAGCGGGCGCGTTTGGCGAAGGGAATATGACGATAGGTGGAGAAGGCGTCAGCGGCGCGCTGGATCTTCTCTTCGATTTGCGCGTCGGTGAGCCCGTCGAAAGACTTGATCAGCTGGCCGGTGGCTGGATTAATGCTGGCGATCGCCATGGGTTTTCTTCCTTACTAGAAAATTGCAGACTTCCTGAGGATATCGAAGGGAAGTGTGGATTGGCAAGATTGGTACGACCGCTGGACCGGGGCCGTCGGCAAGTGGATGACATTCTTGACAGAGTTTCGGCGGCAGTGGTACAGCTGTCAGACCACCACTACTTGCGTCCGAGGATATTTTATGTTCATTTCGAATCGACTTGCGCTGCTCTTCCTAGCCTGTACCGCCTTGCTGGCGACCGCCTTCGCCCAGGAGCAAGGTACCCAGGGCGAACGCACCCTGGACGAGATCAAGACCGAATCGATCCGGCGGGCTGAACTGGGCGTGTACCCACTCATCGGGCTCGATCCGGCTGACGTGCGCGAGGCCTTCGAATCGATTCACAGCAAGGACAAGGACGAGTGGGCCGCGGCCTTCATCAAGGTCGGCGACAAATATATGAACGAGGCCAACGCGCTCGCCGCCAGCGATCCCGCCAAGGCGAATGCCGACTACATCCGCGCCTGGCGGGTTTACTCATTCGGACGCTGGCCAGTGCCTTCCTCGCCGGGGAAGCAGAAGGCCTATGCGAAGGCGCTCGAAGCATTTCTCGCGCACACCAGGTTTCTCGACCCGCCGCTGCAGGTGGTGAAAATCCCGTTTGAGGGATCCGAAATCACCGGGTATCTGCGTCTGCCGAAAGATATGAAGGGACCCGTGCCGCTGGTGATTGCCGTCAACGGGCTCGACAGCCGCAAGGAAGACTTGTCGGAAAGCTTCGCCGCGATCCTGCCGCACGGAATCGGATTTCTCGCGGTAGATGGACCCGGAACTGGACAGGCGCCAATCAAAGTCAGTCCGACCGCGGACCGCATGTTGTCGCGCGTAATTGACTATGCGCAGACGCTCCCGCAGGTGGACAAGAATCGGCTGGCACTGCACGGCGTCAGCTGGGGCGCGTATTGGGCTACGAAGATGGCGATCGTCGAACATGCGCGCCTGCGCGGCACCAGCGCCTCGTCGCCGCCGGCCGACAAATTTTTCCAGCGCGATTACGTGATGAATAAGCTGCAGGGCAACCGCGAGTATCTCTTTGACCAGGTGCCGGCCATGATGTCGATCCTCGACGGGGTTAGCAATCTCGACGAGATGGCCACGCTGTTCTCCAAGCTATCGCTGGTGAACGATGGCCTGCTGGGCAAGCCCATGTGCCCGATGCTCATCCTGGGCGGCGTGCTCGACACGCAAGTGCCGATCGACGACATTTACCTGTTGTTGTCGAAAGGCGACACACCCAAGAGCGCGTGGATCAATCCGCAAGGCGGCCACCTCGGTCGCCAGGCCAAAGTCTGGCCCGACCCGCTGATCTTCAAGCAGGTCATTATTCCGTGGCTGGTCGGAGTACTGCAGGGGGACAGCGCTCAGCATTCAGCAGTGAGCACTCAGTAACGAGTGGCTAGTGATTAGTGGATAGTTGTTCGCACCTCCTTTCGAAAGTCGCGTGCGGCAGCCAGAGTGCTCGTCCTAATACAGAATTGTCATCCCGAGCGCCGCCTGAGCGACCGACAGGGAGGTAAGGCAAGTCGAGGGACCTTGTGTTTCTCTCAGTTCCGCATCGCCCTGACCCGGAGTGTCGTTCTTGCGTAGGCTCGACTTACGATCGGTCCTAACTCTGGGCTTGCGGCTTGGGCTAAGTTCTGCCGTCGCTCCGCGCGCCGGCCGAGGGGGCTACGAACATTTTGCTGTGCTTGCTCGACGTTTTCGGACTAACATCGGGTCGCGGAGGGGTGTATGGCGATTCGCGGCATAGAGGGACTTAGCCCGGAACAGATTAATTTCGAACTGCAACGCGGCGGCAAGTTCGTTGTGTACCAGTACTGTATTTCACTTCTGGTCGTTACCCTCCGACGCGGCTCGCCGGTGTATTTGGTCCGCGACGGCGAAAGCCGCGTTGGGCGAGGTCTCCCGTGGATACTGCTTACCTGCCTGCTGGGATGGTGGGGGATTCCGTGGGGTCCGATCTTTACCATTCAGTCGCTGGTGACCGATTTCGGCGGAGGAAAAGACGTAACTGCTCAGATGCTGGCGCAGGCGCGGCAGTCGGGCGCGGCGGCGGCCGGCAATCCTTAGGACCGATTCATTACGGCTCCGGATGGCGCGAGGGTTTTTCACTTCAATTTTGGGTCACAGCTGCAGAACTGGACCGGGCTGCGTTTCCGTCCTGTCTTCCCAAAGGCAAGGAGACAAGCACTGGGGCACTCCGTCCCTTTGGATTGGCAGGACAAGGGGTCCGCGCGACGCTGTTGATTGTTGTTCTTGCAGCCGGTCGCAAATAGGGCCATAATTGGCGGCGCTTAAGGAGGTGGTTCATGCGGCAAATAGCAATCGTGGGCGTGCTCGCCCTCGTTGGGGCGATTGCTGGGCACACGGCTGGGCCGACCGATTGGTCGATCAATGCAACCGCGATCGAAGCGTGCAGTTGTCCGGAGTTCTGTATCTGCTACTTCAACCCGCATCCGGCGGCGCATCATGACCACGGTCAAGCGGAGCATTACTGCAAGTTCAACAATGCTTACAAGGTGAATCACGGGCATTTCGGCGACACCAGCCTCGACGGAGCCAAGTTCTGGCTTACCGGCGATCTGGGCGGGGACTTTTCTCAGGGACAGATGAACTGGGTGCTGATCACGTTCGACAAGGCTACCAGCGCCGATCAACGCAAGGCGCTCGGTGAAATTCTCAACCATGTGTTCCCGGTGAAGTGGAAGTCACAGCAGGTTGCCGAGGGGAACATCGATACCTGGACGTTCGACAAGGACACTGCCCATGCCACTCTGAACGGGGGACGCACGGCGGAGGTCAGTCTAAAACGCTTTCAGGGAATGACCGATGACCCGGCGGTATTGAAGAACGTGCGTTACTGGGGTACGCCCCGCAACGATGGTTTCATCATGATGCCCAATGTGGTTGAGACCTATCACGAGGGCGACAAGGCTTTTGAGTTCAAAGGCACAAATGGATTCATGCTCACCTTTGACATGAATTCGAACGACGTGGCCGGCACTAAAGGCACGTCGATGGGACAGTAGTCTGAAATTGAGTTAAGTGGACCCCATGTCTCGCAAAAGCGGCGAGGCATGGGGCACCCCTCATCCTCTTGGGGTTCTCGCACCCGCGACAATCAGCACCACTTAACGTGTACAGCAGTGTCCGCGCCAGCCAAGATCCTTCGGCTTCGCTCCGAATGACAGCGCTGAAGCGAATTTACTAGGCTTGGGTGGTTTGTTCTTTGGCAGTGGCGGCGATGTCCTGGGCGAGCTCGCGGCGGATCTCTTCGCCTTTGCGGGACTCCAGAACGCGGACACGGCGGGCGGCGATGTTGACGGCGTCGAGACGCAGCAGTTTTCCGCGGCGCACCTCGGTCTGAAAGCGGAACCAGTCAGTGCGGAAGAGACGGCCGCCAGCGTAGAAGGTGATGGAGGCGGCGATCTGTGCGTTGAGGTCGTCGACCGTTCCGGCGAGCAGGCGCTCTCCGATGTTCTGCGTCCAGGTCATGCCGCCGACCAGCGGTTCATTCAGAAATTGACGTGTGAAGGGCGCGCCCAGGGTGGTGCGGCGAATCTGCATCATCTGCAGGAGCACGGAGATTTTAGCAAGATTCGTGACCACGATCCGGGCTTCGCTATCGGAGAGACGCTCCAGCTTGATGTGCAGCTCAGGCGACCACTCGCGCTCGAACTCCTCGCGCGCCAGCGCCAGGCTGCGGTCCGTGGTTTCGGCATAGCGCAAAGTGGCGCGCGCCAGCACCAGGCTGAGAATGCAGGTGACCACCGTGGCGATCACTGGTATGTAGGCCATCAACAGCGAGACGGGCAGGCTCCAGCGGTTCAATTGCGCGATCGAGGATAAGTGCATAGGAACGGCAACTCCCCAAGCTGCGCGTAGTTTAGCTGGGAATGAGGCGGGAGAACAGGCACGGGGGACGGTGAACTAGTGACGTAGAACCTTGGTTACCAGAGAGTCGCGGCCTTTGGACTTTGGCCGTTGGGGAAACACAAGGTCCCTCGACTGCGCTCGGGATGACAGGTGGTGGGGCTCGATTTAGATATTTGCCAATGACTGAGGGAGAGTCGTTGGGTTTTGTTCCTTGGTGGGTGGGGAAACGCAAGGTCCCTCGACTGCGCTCGGGATGACAGGGGTGGGGCTCGATTAAACGACCAACGACTAACAGTTCAGTTGCTCACGCGTGAGTTTCAGACCGTTGAGATTGCCGAGTACGGTGACGGCGATATTCTCGGGGCGGAAGAAATCGTTGGCCAGATTCTGGAGATCGTCGGCGGTCACTTCCTCGACGCGTTCGATGAGCTCGTCGAGGCTGTAGAAGCGGTCGAAATACATCTCCTGACGGGCCAGGTTGGACATGCGAGCGGTGCTCGATTCCAGCGACAGCATCAGACTGCCTTTGAGCTGATCTTTGCAGCGGCGCAGTTCTTCGTCGGGAACTCGCGCCGACTTCAGGTTGCGGAATTCTGCAATGACCGACTCGACCACGCGGGCCGCGGATTCGCGCGAAGTACCGGCATAAACGCCGAGGCATCCGGTGTCGCGATAGGGATTTAAATCGCTATAAATTGCGTAGACGAGGCCCTGGCGTTCGCGGATGTTCTGAAACAGGCGCGAGCTCATTCCGCCGCCCAGAACGGTGTTGAGAATGTAGGAAGCGTACCGCTTCTCATGTGCGATGGGATGGCAGGGGACTCCGATGCAGATCTGCACCTGCTCCAGCGACTTCTTATTGCGCATGATGATGCGCGAGACCACCTTCGGCGGATTGCTGTGGTAGCCGTTGGAAACCGGCTGCATGTGCTGGAAATGCTTGATGACCAAATCGACGAAGCGCTGGTGGTTGATATTGCCGGCGGCGGCAATGATCATGTTGCCGGGACTGAAGCGCTGGCTGTAAGTATCGAAGACAACCTGCTGCTCAAACTTCCGAACCGTTTCTTTGGTTCCCAGGATCGGCTTGCCCAAGGGGTGATCCTTCCAGAAATTCTGAGTAAAGATTTCATGGACCAGATAATCGGGATTATCTTCGTCCATCTTGATTTCTTCCAGAATCACACCGCGCTCACGGCCGATATCCTTGATATTGAAGGTGGGATTCAGCACCAGGTCGCTGAGCACGTCCATGGCTATGGGCAGGTGTTCATCGAGGACCTTGACGTTGAAACAGACGCATTCCTTGGCGGTAAAGGCATCCATATTGCCGCCGATGGAGTCTACCTGCCGGGCGATATCCTCGGCGCTGCGGTGCTTGGTTCCTTTGAAGACCATGTGCTCGATGAAATGGGAGATGCCATTCCATTCGGGGTCTTCGTCGCGCGAGCCGGTTTTGACCCAGATTCCGACAGAAATGGAGCGGATATGCTGCATCTCCTCGGTGATCACCGTGAGACCGTTGGGCAACACCTGGCGGCGGATATGTCGGACGTCTTCTACCATTTTTCCTGATTCCATGTGGCCCACCAGGACGGGTGAGCCACTCCTACCTATTCTGACACACTGCGAAAGACTACGAACGAAGACATTACACGTTTATAATCAGCAAGATACTGAGATGCCGGCTTCCGGTCGGCAAAAACTGGCCATTGACTAAAAACCCGGCGTTTTGCGTGGCCAGCCATTCGATTAGATGCATGGACAAGGGTAAAGAATTCGAGTTACTTGGGCGCGATTTGGGCGAGCTTCGCGAGTTCATGGAGCGCAACGGGCAGCCCAGCTATCGGGCTCAGCAGCTCTTTGAAGGATTGTACCGGCAGCGGGTTGCGTCGATGGACGAGATTTCTACCCTGCCACAGGCGTTGCGAAACTCGCTGCAGGAGGGAGGACTTGCTGTCGGCCTGCCGTCCTTGGAGAACAAATTCGTTTCCAGGGATGGGACGGTTCGCTATCTGATCGGGTTCTCCGACGGGCAAACAGTCGAGACCGTGTGGATGCCGGAAGGCGATGAAGGCGAAACCGGCGATGGCACGGATGCCGGCGACGAGTTGGAGAAGGGGCCTGGGCGGCAGTGGAATCGGGCTACGATTTGCGTCTCCAGCCAGGTCGGGTGCGCCGTCGACTGCCAGTTCTGTATGACGGCGCTATTGGGAGTCAAACGCAACCTCACGGCGGGAGAGATTGTCGGGCAGGTCGTGGCCGTACTCAAGGATCAGGGCGTCTCCCCGCCGCGGGAGCGGGTGAATCTGGTTTTCATGGGGATGGGAGAGCCATTCCTCAACTACGAGAATTTCATGAAAGCGACGCGGCTGCTGGTCGAAGGGGTGGAAATTCCGGAGTCGCGAATGACGGTTTCAACGGCGGGCATTGTGCCGCGGATTGCGGATTTCGGACAAGAGCCGGTTCGGGCCAAGCTGGCCATCTCCTTGAATGCGTCCAATGATGAGCTGCGCAGCCGGCTCATGCCGATTAACCGCAAGTGGAACTTGGAGAAGTTGATGGCGGCGGCACGGAACTTTCCGCTGCGCGCGCGCGAGAAGCTGACTTTTGAATATGTATTGCTCGAGGGAGTCAATGATTCTCCTGACAACGCGCGTGAAGTGGTGGAGCTTGTGCGCGGGCTGCGGGCGAAAGTGAATCTCATCGCATTGAATCCTGGGCCGGGCATTGATTTCGCCACCCCGGCGCAAGAACGGGTGCTCGGATTCCAGCGAATTTTAATTGATGCGGGCGTTGCGACCTTTATTCGGCGTCCTCGGGGACGGGATATTTATGCGGCCTGCGGGCAGCTCAAGCGGACGACGGAGATCTTGCAGCCTTCTGTGTGAAGAGTCAGTGTCGGGTCAATTCAAATCCAGAATAGATTCCGAATCAATAGCGAATCAGTCGCCCGTGGTGCCAGCGGTTGCGGAGGCTGCGGCTGGAAGCTCCGCGCCCAAGGCAGGAAGTTCGATGCGGAAGAGTGCTCCGCCTTCGAGGCGGTTAAGGCAGATGATTTTTCCCTTGTGATCCTGGACGATGCCGTAGCAGGCGCTCAGGCCTAGACCGGTACCCTGTCCGACGGGCTTGGTGGTATAGAAAGGATCGAAAACGCGCTCGGGCTCGCGCGCTCCGGGCCCATTGTCTGAAAATTCCAGAACTACCTTGCTACCCTCCTTTTGGGTGGAAACTTTGACAATACCGCCGCCGACCTCGTCGAGAGCCTGCACCGCGTTGTTGGCGATATGAACGCAGACCTGGAGGAGCTGGTTGGAATCGCCCAGGATGGACGGCAAATCGGCTGCAAGCTCAGTGCGGAGTTCTACTTTGTGGGTGTGCAATTGCGGTTGCACCAGCTTGATGGCAGTCTGCGCGATGACCGTGAGATTGACGGGCGTTTTTTCGCTTGGCATCTGCCGGGCGAAACTCAGGAGGCTGCCGATCAGAGCCTTGGTGCGACGGACCTGCTGCGAGATCTTGTCAACCATGGCGCGTTGCGATTCGTTGAGCGGGGTGGCGGCGAGCAGATCGGAATACCCCATCAATGCAGTCAAAGGATTATTCAGTTCGTGGGCAGCACCGCCTACCAGTTCGCCCAGAGCCGCCAATTTTTCCGACTGCACCAGTTGCGCCTGAACACGCTTGAGATTGTCGAAGGATTCATGCGAAGCCCGTAACAGACTGAGCAGTTCGCGATCGAGCAGTTGCTGCTTGCGCAACACCATTGCGCCCATGACCACAATGGTGGCCAGCGTCAGCAGCAGGCGAAAGCTGTGCACGGGCGCAGGAGTGCGATGATCGAAAAAACTCCAAATCGCGAACAAGGGCAGAGAGAACGTGGCGATCATGCCCGAACGAGCGACCCAAACTCTTTGGCGGCTGGATGGACCAGGCTGTTGTTCGGGTCTTGCCTTGTAGGCGATCAATCCTACTGCGGTGACCCACGCCATGGACGCGACCAGGGGGATGTCGTATCGACTGCCGGAATAGTAAATCTCCTTGCCCAGCGCCCAGTTGGCAATATAGGAACTGAGCGAGTAGGCAAGGCTGGCGCCGAACCAGTGCCCGTAGACGGTTTTCCAGGCACGCGAGCTGCGCGTCCAGGCGTAAGCCAGGCTGATGAGCAGCACGATTTTTTCAATCAGGTAAAGGGCGTTAAGGTTGCGGTTGTAGGGAACTTTATCCGGTGCCACGTATTGCCACGGGACTACGGCAAAAAGATAGAGGAAGATCCACCAGATCAGGAGCAGGGTGAAATCCAGGGAACCGAAGCGCACCACACGCTCGTCTTCACGGCGATGCGGCTGCAGGGCGACGCCGGCGATCATGGGCACGATGTGAAGAAAGAGTACGATGTCGATAATAAAGAGGTCAGGGACATCCTGATGCAGACCGATCTCGAAGTAATTCCACAGCCCCTGGTAGATCAGCCAGAATGCAACTCCGGCAGACATGAAGATCCAAAACCAACGCACGCGGTTCTGGCTGGCACGGGCATTGAGCACAAGAATGGCGGTGCCGGAGGCCAGCAGCAGGAACTGGATCATGTCGCTGATCACCGTCAGCGCAAAGCCCCGGTGCAGCACTAATGCAGCGGATGCGTGCAGAATAGTAAGCGCACACACGCCACCCAGCCAGAGTTCGGATCGTCTAGACAAAACAATCTCCAGCGGTCATTCTAGCCTTGAGCGTCGAAGTGAGCGAGGTACTTTCGTAACCGGGGAACCCGGTTGTCACTATCGCTTCCGGACCGGGTAAAAGGAAGTTTCTCGTGGTCTTCGCGCTGAAGATTCAGTAATATACGTGGTTTATCTAACTGAACCTGCACGGCCGTATTCGCTTGCATTCCCTTACCAATCTGACGCGGATTCTGTGGAGACTCAGAGCGCCCATCAGCGCTGACGAGACCAGGCGCATCGAGCGCTGGCTAGCCACGGCCCGGGTTTTTTTGGCCACGTCGGCGTTGGTGGCCATTTGGCTGGATCCCTCCGAGGTTACGCCGCACTCCGGGGTACCTTACTGGCTGTTGCGTATATTTATCGCACACAGCGTAGTAGTGATGCTGCTGCTGCGCTGGCGGCGCCAATCCACAGCTTCGTTTCGCCTGGTTGTGCACACGGTCGATATTCTTTGGCCGGCAGTCATTTCCCTATATGCCACCGGCCAGCCGAACCCCTTTTTTCTATTCTTTGTCTTCGTCATGTTAGCGGCAGCTTACCGCTGGGGGTTGTGGGAGACCCTGGGAACAGCCATCGCCGCGGTCGCCCTGTTATGGGCGGAATGGTTGCTGCTGCATGAGGGTTTCCACCCGCCGGGTGTGGCGGTGAGCGACTTCGAGCCGAAAAGATTTTTCATGCGTTCCATTTCGCTGGTGGTGACCGGGCTTTTCCTGGGTTATCTGGCGGAACAGCAGAAAGAATTACGGGCGGAGAAGACCGTCATTGCGCGGGTTCTGGGCAAAGCCCGAGTCGACCTGGGATTGTCGGGAACCGTGCAGGCGATTTTGGACGAACTGATCACGACCGTCGAAGCGCGGAGCGCGCTGATTGCCAGCCGGGAAGCGAACAGCCTGCGAGTGTTCGTCGGCCTGGTACAGAAAGACAGTAGTCCGGATGCGCGACTGAGCTGGCTGGAGCCTGAATCCGGAGACCGTCATTGCTACCTCGGAGACTGGCCGAGCGATGCTTTCTTTATCGAGCGCAGGCGCGAGAACAGCTATGAGCTAATTAGTTTCAGCGCAAGCGACAAGGTGCAAAAAAACAGCGATTCGGAGATGGCACGGAAGCTTGCGGCTCTCCATCCATACCAGGCAGCGGCATCGGTTTCATTCCGGTTCGGACAAGAATGGTGGGGTCGCCTGTTTCTGTTTGATCCGCGACTGACAGGGGACCGGGTCGAGGAGTTACGCTTCCTGCAGGAACTGGTCCGCCAGGTGGGTCCTGCCGTGTACAACGTGATTCTGTTGCGACGCTTGCGGCTGCGCGCCGGCGCCGTGGAACGCGCCCGGGTAGCGCGCGAACTGCACGATGGCGCGGTGCAATCGCTCATCGCCATGGAAATGCAGGTAGACGTGATGCGGCGGAAATCGGACGGCCTCACGCCGCTGATCTCGAGCGAACTGGGCCGCATTCAAGGACTGCTGCGCGAGGAAGTTCTGAAACTCCGGGAATTGATGCAGGAGATGAAATCGATCGAAGTAGATGCGCAGAGACTGCCCACTTTTCTGAATGACACGGTGGAACGGTTTCAGCGGGAGACCGGAATCGCGGCGCGCTTCACTTTCGACCAGGAACCCATGGGAATGGAACGGCGGGTGTGCCGGGAAATTACGCGGATCGTGCAGGAGGCTCTGGTCAACGTACGCAAGCACAGCCGAGCGCAGCACGTCACGGTTCAACTGCAAGGCAACGGGAGTGAGTGGCACTTAGTCATCGAAGATGACGGCCGGGGGTTCGGTTTTTCAGGGAAGGTTTCGCAGGCGGAATTGGAGGAATCGCGACGAGGTCCTGTGGTGCTTAAGGAACGCGTGCGTTTGATAAACGGACAACTCACGATAGAATCGAATCCTGGCCGAGGTTCACGCCTGGAAATTACCATTCCGCAACAGCGGGAGGCCGCCCATGGATAGGAAGGGCCCCATTCGCCTCGTCATTGCTGATGACCATCCCATTTTTCGCGACGGATTGCGCCGCCTGCTGGAAGCCGAACCGGATATGAAGGTGATCGGCGAGGCCAAGGATGGAGCCGAGGCTGTCAGACTGGCGCGGCAGCTCAAGCCGGACATCATGCTGCTGGATCTGGCCATGCCCAAGCATCCCGGGCTGGAGGCTTTACGCGAGCTTAGTTCGGCTGGCAGCAACTCGGTGCGCGTCATCCTGCTGACGGCGGCGGCAGAGAAGAATCAGATTGTCGAAGCTTTGCAACTGGGCGCTCGCGGCGTGGTTCTGAAAGATTCGGCGACCCAGCTTTTGTTGAAGGCGATCCACACGGTCATGGCGGGAGAGTACTGGGTTGGACGCGAATCGGTTTCCAACCTGGTTCAGTATTTGCGGAATCTGGTGCAGTCGTCGGGCGAGACGGCGCGGCAGAAGAAGTTCGGATTGACACCGCGCGAGTTGGAAATCATCTCCGCCGTGGTGGCTGGTTTCGCGAACAAAGAGATTGCCGAGTATTTCAAGATCAGTGAAGACACGGTCAAGCACCACCTCAGTAATATCTTCGATAAGCTTGGAGTCTCGACGCGGCTGGAGTTAGCTCTGTTTGCGGTGAACCAGGCTCTACCCCTGATCGCTATTTCCTGAATTGCCGAGGTTGCGCCCCTCACGGGGCTGGCCCGTAGATCTCGCCTTTTACCCAGGGCTCACGCCCTGGGCTAATGAGTTTCGCCGCCTGCGGCGGCTGCGGCGGGGACTGCGTATGGCACTTTCGTGCCATGCCGAGTCACTTTCGGGCTATTGGTGAGCTAGACCCCAATATTTATGCTTCTGTAAGAAGGCGTGAGCCTGGCGTATGCCGTTTTCTAATTGGAATGGCCCTCACGCTTTCGCTAAAGGAGATTCACCGTGGCCAATCTGCTGCGGAAGTTTTGGCAGGATGAACAGGGGCAGGATATCGCCGAGTACGCCGTTATGTTGGCGGTGATTCTGGTGATTGTAATCGGCACTGTCCGTCTCATCGGCAGCAATGCCAGTACCGTCTTTTCTCAAGTAGGCAGCGCAATAGGCCAGTAGCTTCTCACGGGCTGTAAGCTTCCTTCTGGCTGTTCTGACGCCGTAATCTGCAAACTAGAGTTGTGCCCGGCGCTTAGATGAAGGGGCGCTTCTTCGTCCCTGCCATTCCTGAAAATCCGGCGGCGTGCTGCCGCGGCTGAACTCGACGGCGGGGCGCCGTGTGTCAGCAGCGGACGAGATTGGGGCTGGAAAGACCGCGAGTCGCGTTACGCGTATCGACCACCAGCTTCGCTTCGCGCACGATGCGCGCGTAATCGTAATTGGAATGGTCGGTGACAATGAGCACGCAGTCGTACTGCGCGAAATTATCCAATTCCACCCGTTTCATCTGCAGATCGTATTTCCGGCCGCGCCCGATGAAGGGAAAGTAAGGATCGTGGTAGGAGACGGCCGCGCCTTCTTTCTGCAAGAGCTCAATAATGGTCAGCGCCGGCGATTCGCGCAGATCGTCGATATCCTTCTTATAGGCGACGCCTAAGACCAGCACCCGCGCGCCGTTCAATGCTTTCTTATGCCGGTTCAGGGCGTTGATGACGGCGGCAATCACGTGATAAGGCATGGCGACGTTTACCTCGCCTGCCAGTTCGATGAACTTCGTCCGGAAATCAAATTCCTTCGCCTTCCATGACAAGTAGAAGGGATCGACGGGGATGCAGTGGCCGCCCAGTCCAGGCCCGGGATAAAAGGGGTGGAAGCCGAAGGGCTTGGTGGCGGCGGCGTCGATGATCTCCCAGATGTCCAGGCCCATGCGCAGGCAGAGCAGTTTTAGTTCATTGACCAGCGCAATATTGACGCATCGATAAATGTTTTCCAGCAGCTTGGTCATCTCGGCTGCGGCCGGTGAGGAGACTCGCACTACGCGGTTGAAGATCGACCCATATAAAGCCGCGGCGAGATCGGCAGCCTGGGCGTCCAACCCGCCTACTACCTTGGGGATATCGCTTCGAGCCACGCTGGTGTTGCCGGGATCCTCACGCTCCGGGGAAAAGGCAACGAAGAACTCGTGGCCATGACTTTCGCTGCCGCGCGAGACTTTCAGGCCTGCCCGGTTGTTCTTTTCCAGGATAGGAATCAGAACTTCTTCGGTGGTGCCGGGATAGGTTGTGCTCTCCAGAATTACCAACTGCCCGGCGCGCAGATTGGGCGCGATGGCTTCGGCGGTGTTGGTGATGTAGCTGAGATCCGGCTCGTGATACTCGTTCAGGGGAGTCGGGACACAGATTATGACAGCATCCATCTCGGTGAGCCGCGAATAGTCGGCGGTGGCGGAGAAGCCGTGGGCGAGCGCGTCCTGGATTTCGGGCGTTTCGATGCGGTAAATGTAGGAGCCGCCCTGGTTCAGGGTGTCGACCTTGCGTCGATCGATATCAAAGCCGGTTACCGGGAACTTCTGTCCGATATAGAGCAGGGCCAGAGGCAGGCCAACGTAACCCAGACCAATTACGGCCACCTTGGCTTGACGAGCCTCGATTTTCTCTTTCAGTTCGGCGGAGAGCACGGAAGGTATTGGTCGGGAAGTCATAAGAGATTTTCGCGGGGAACGGTCATTCTAGCATGGCCGCAAGGACACGCCCGGCATAGGCCTATGGTGATGGAGGCAGGTCGGAGACCACATGGAGTATTCCTAAGTTGCTGATAGGATATGGACTAGAACCCTCATGACGAGCACTGCCACCGCCTTTGTGAAGCAAGTTGCAGACCGAGGGGGGTATTGTTCTTCAAACCCGGCGGAACCTGAGGAACTCGATCGCCCATGACCAAAGTCCGGCTAATCCTCATCTTCCTGGTGCTGCTTGCGGCTTTTCTTTTGGGCGCCGGACGTCTGTTGGTGATCGACCGTCCGGAGCACGCCGACGCAATCGTCGTGCTCGCGGGAGAAACCCAGTTACGGCCGCAAAAGGGCCTGCAAATGTTGCGCGGAGGCTATGGGCCCCGGCTTATTCTTGACGTTTCGACCCAGGAGCAGGTATTCAATTCGACCTTACCGGAACTAGCACAGCGCTGGATCAACTCGCTTCCGCAGGGGCAACAGATTTCGGTTTGCCCGATTTCGGGACTGTCGACGGGCGAAGAATCCAAGGAAGCGGCGCAGTGCCTCCGGCGCGTCGATTCGAAAGCGCATAATATTTTGATCGTGACCTCCGATTTTCATACCCGGCGGGCGCTGAGCACGTTCGAGCATGAATTGCCGGGATTTCACTTCAGCATAACGGCCAGCTACAACCCCACCAGCTTTGGCTTTGCGTGGTGGCGGCACCGGGAATGGGCGAAAACAACATTCTACGAATGGGTGCGGCTGCTGTGGTGGGAAGCGGTCGACCGCTGGCGGTAAGTCTATTTTCTGAAGTGATTCAGAATGGCCTCGGCCTGGGTGCGGTTCACCACCGCGGACAAGGCGGCCGCGTCAGCCTGCTTCACTGCCTGCAAACTTCCAAAATGTTCCAGTAGTCGCCGGGTAGTGTTCTGGCCCACGCCGGGGATATCCAGCAGTTCCGTGCGGCGGTCACGCATTTGACGGCGTTTGCGGTGGAAGGTGACTGCGAAGCGGTGGGCCTCGTCGCGGATCAGTTGTACCAGGTGAAGCACGGGAGAATGGTGGTCGAGCACCACCGGCTCATCTTCCTGGCCGTAGACGAAGATGATTTCTTCGCGCTTGGCGATCGCAGCCAGCGGTTGATTGATGATTTCCAGCGAATCCAGGGCTTGGGCTGCGGCATGTAGTTGACCGAGGCCGCCGTCGATCAGAATCAGGCTGGGCATCGCTTTCTTTTCATCCTGAATACGCTTGTAACGGCGGTTCACCACCTCGCGCATGGCGGCGAAGTCGTCCACGCCTTCTACACTCTTGATGATGAATTTGCGGTAGTCGGACTTTTTCATCTGGCCATCCTCCCAGACGACCATGGAAGCGACAGTTTCCGCGCCTTGAATGTGCGAAATATCAAAACACTCGATGCGCCTGGGCAAATCGGGTAAACCTAGCGCGTCTTGCAGGGCCTCTTGAATGGCGCGCTGGTTGGGCTTCATGACGCGGAAGCGCTGGTCATACGACTGCTTGGCATTGTTGCCGGCGAGATCGATGAGCGATCGCTTCTCACCGCGTTGGGGCACGTTGAGATGAACTCGCGAGGCACGGCCGCCTTGAGCGGAGATCTGTTCCGAGAGCAGCTCTTCCAGCATTTCGCGATCTTCGAAATCAACCGGAATGTACACGTCGCGCGGAACGTACGGCTGACCGATGTAAACCTGTTTCAGCAACGCTGAGAAGAATTCGCCGGGATCAAAATGGTCATTCGAGGAAGTCGATTCGCCAGCCTTGAAGGCGAATTCCGGCAGGTCTTCCCAGAAGAACTCGCGCCTGTCGAGAATTTTGCCGCCACGCATGTGAAACAGGTTCACAGCCAGCATGTGATTTTCGAAGTGGAAACCGAATACATCGGCGTCGTCGCCTTCGGTGGAGGCGATGCGCTGCTTTTCCTGGAGCTGCTCAACGGTGGAAATCAGGTCGCGATACTTGGCGGCACGCTCGTATTCCTGATCCTCGGCTGCCCGCTGCATGCGCTCATGAAGCGAGCGGGACAGATCGGTCTGGCGTCCTTCGAGAAACAGCTTTACGTCGCGCACAGCTTCCATGTAGACATCGGCGGTGGTGAGGCCGGCGACGCATGGTCCCAGGCAGCGGCGAATGTAGAACTGTAGGCAGGGGCGCGGGTGTGTACGAGTCAGGTCAACCTGGCAGGAGGGGATCAAGAAGTGGCGGTGAATCAGATCGACGATGCGATAGGCGAGGTTGGCCGGGAAGTACGGGCCGTAGTAGGCGCTGCCGTCTTTCCGGAGGCGCCGGGTCACGTACACGCGCGGGTAGGCCTCGCTCAAGGTCAGTTTCACGTAGGGGTAAGTTTTGTCATCGCGCAGGAGGATGTTGAACCGGGGCTTCTTCTGCTTGATGAGATTGTTCTCGAGGGCTAAGGCCTCTTTATTGTTGGCGACTACGATGTAGTCGACATCAACCGCTTCGCGAACCAGGGTGCCGGTTTTGGCGTCGGCGACCCGGCCTTCGTGAAAGTAGGAACTGACGCGGCTGCGCAGGTTCTTGGCTTTGCCAACATAAATGACCTGGCCCTCGGAGTTCTTGTACAGGTACACTCCGGGCGCGGTCGGGATAGTTCGGATTTTGGCTGCCAGGTCCATGAAACCGCGTTATTCTCATTGTAGTAGACGTCCTGTAAGTAGGCTGCGAAGCATGCGGAGGGGAGCGGTGACCGATATCTCGCCGGAAGGAACGGTATGGTGGTGTCCGCACTGTGGGCGCATTGCTGCCGACAAGCAGGGGCACATGGCGGCTCTGGGTTGGTCGAAAGAATGTACCCAGAATGCGGTGCTAGTCCATGAGAGCAGCATGAAGCAGGATGAATCGGGACGCGTGGTGCAGGCCGAACCGGTGGAGAAGTCAGCTCAGGCCAATTTTGCAGGCCAGGCTGAGGTCAGAGTGACGTCTAATAAGGGGCCTTCGCGCGCGAACTAACCCCCGGATGCGTGCGCATACCGGCGAAGTGATTTCCAACCCGCGACCGACCTTACGCACCGTATAAAATTTCCATTCTTTAGCCGCGATTGCCAGCCTGGAGCGAGAGGAGTTGTACCGGTTCCTCCCGGTAACGTCCGCAAGTCACTCATGGTACATGGCTTAGAGTACTGTTCCGGGGTCGAGCAATTGGCATCCCCATTGCTCAGGTACAGAGCGGGACAACGTAAGTAGATCCCAGGGACTCAAAGATATAGCATTTTAAAGAAGGATAAGGAGCCCGTTCCAACATGAACCGCACTTCGCTAGTCTCCCTTCTGGCCCTCGGTATGCTGGCTTCGGTAGGCTGTGCCACGAAGAACTATACCCGCCAGCAGACCACCCCGCTTATCAACAAGACCAACGAACTGGATGACCTGACCGCCAGGAATACGCGCGACATCAAGGATGTTGACCAGCGCGCGCAAGACGGAATTCAGAAGGCCCAGTCAGCTGCCGACGCAGCCAACCAGAAGGCTCTGTCAGCCGGACAGTCGGCTGACCAAGCCCAGAACCTGGCCACCAGCGCCGTCAACCGGGTAACCAGCCTGTCAAACACTGTTGCCAACCTGGACAACTACCGCCCGGTCGCTGAGACCTCGGTACTGTTTGGATTCGATAAGGACAACCTCACCAAGAAGGACAGGGACGCTCTGGACGACTTGGCCAAGGATATTCCTAACACCAAGGGTTACATCATCACCGTAGAAGGCGGTACAGATTCCGTCGGGAGCTCGGAATACAACTACGACCTGAGCCAGCGCCGCGCTGACTCCGTGATCCAGTATCTGGCTTCCAAGTACAACGTTCCGGCGCACAAGATCTATCTGATCGGGCTGGGCAAGGACAAGCCGGTGGACAGCAACAAGACTTCCTCCGGCCGCGCTAAGAATCGCCGCGTGGACATCAAGTTGATGACGAACACCAGCGGCCAGGCGCCAAACCAGAGCCCATCGGCAGGCGCGACACCGCCTCCCGGACAGAACTAAGTTTTGCCCTCCTCCCCGGAGGACTTTCGCCAACCAGGCCACTCACCCCCATGAGCGGCCTGTTTTTTTCTCACGGACGAGAGAAACCCGACAGCACAGCGCGTCCGCAAGGGGTGCCCGCAAAGGTTCCCTGACATGGGCTTACCATGAGACCGGAGGCCAGATCCCGGATCGGCAACTCCAGACCAACAAGGCCATGCTGGAAATCGAAGCTGACACGCCTGAACTGGGCGGCGGACACGCCCAACATCCCCTGGAACGTGCAACACTGTCCAGCTGAGGCGAGTACAGCCGTGCTCTTGTTCAATGCCTTTTTCCCGACCTTCAGATTTGTTACCTGGACTTCAGTGGCGGTCATGTCACCCGCAACATTGGAAAGTGGTATTTCATTGCTGCCCTGGAGGCTCACGCTTGAACCGGGCATCTCGTCTCGAAAAAGAACCAACTCTGAGGTGCCGGTATCGACGGCAAGGTCCAGAGTGGCGCCGTTAACCTCAGTTTTCACTACCACGAAGGGATTAGCCCGCAGCATGGGCACGGGGGATGAAGCCCGGATGTCACCAAAGCTGATCTTTCTGGATTCGTAATCAATTTCAAAATTGTCGGGTTCGATCGCGTCCAGGCCGATGATGGCATCGATACGAACTCCGACCTGCGCCTGCATCAGGGAGAGGTTTGCGATGGCCACAGTCAGAGACTCGCGGTGGATCGGACCGAGGTCGAGAGACTGCAAGATCGCGTAGTAGGCGGGCACGGCGCCGCCCACGATTTTCAGATTCGAGTGCGGGCCGGCAATGGATTTCAGACCAAGTTCGTGGACGAGAGCCTCGTCGACCACGGTCGGATTCGCGCCCGTGTCGATCAGCAGATTCCGATTCTGCAGGTCTCCGAGGCTCCCGGTCGTGATGATCAGGTGATCACGGTAAAGACGGAACGGGAGTTTCTGCACACCCCTCGAATGTTTTGCTACTGCACCCGGCGCAAGAAACACGATCAGCGTTAAACATAAACAGAGAGTTCTGTTGCCCACGACACACCCCACATGACTTCTGCCAGGCGCATGGACGTAGCTGCACGCCCGAGGTGTGATGGATTGCAAGTGGAATCCATGTGGCCTGCTAAGGCATTGCTGAGGTTCTGTCGCGCACGGTTTGTGTTCTCGCGAAAAAGATATGGAACAAAAGGGTCAGCTAGCCGTCCAAGAGAGTGAATATGGGCGGCCAGTCTCGCGCCGGGTTCCGTTTTGGACAATACGAAGTGGATGTGCGCGCACATGAGTTGCGCAAGAATGGAACCAGGCTTCGCCTGCAGGAGCAGCCTTTCCAGGTACTGCTTGCGCTGTTGGAAGCGCCGGGAGAAATCGTTACCCGCGAGCAGCTGCGGCAGCGGCTGTGGCCCGAAGGCACGTTCGTCGAGTTCGATCACGCGCTGAATACAGCCGTGAAGAAGATTCGCGCAGCCCTGTGCGACAACGCCTGCATACCACGTTACGTGGAAACCATTCCGCGGCACGGATATCGGTTTGTCAGTGAACTAAACACCTTCGACACGGCAAGTAAACAGACGGCAGGGCCAGAGGATGTTGTGGGAAAGATTCCTGCGCTGCGAAACCATGTGCGCCGTATCGCTCCCGCAACCGTGCTGGGTTCAGCAATTCTGTTATTGCTTTTTGCAGGCTGGCGAATGTCTCCATTGCATACCGGAGACGATATAGTTGTGGCGGTGTTGCCATTCAGTGACATGAATGCGGGGTCGAGCCATGATTCGCTGAGCACGGAGCTGCCCCGGGTCCTGGGAGAGCAACTGCAGCGTACCCGTTCGAAGCACGTGGTGGTGAGCGCGCATCGAGACAAGGACGATCTCGGGGATCATGCCGCCAACGCAACCACCGGGAAAGTCGATTATGTTCTGCAGGGTGGAGTGGTTGAGGACGACCGACGCGTTCACGTTGCGGTTCAACTGATTCGCATCCATGATCAAAGTTATGTCTGGTCGGAAAACTTCGAGGGGAAACTGAATGAGGCGGGTACGGAGACGAAGCTGGCCTCCGACATCGTTCGCCGCCTGCAGCCGACGCTCGACCTGTTAAGTGAGAGCTCGCGTTAAAATAGAACACATGAAGATAGCTGTAATTGCCCTGATGCTGTGTCTGAGCATGGGGGCCGCCGCGCAGAACCAGCCATCGAAGTCCAAAGACACCGGCCAAAACCAGACCGTGCCGGAGAACGATGCGCCCCCGCACTCGGACGATGATGCCTCAACTCCGGACCCGCATTTTCCTTCCGGTGAAGTCTCCAGCACCAAAGATACGGGCGTGGATATAAGCCCACCTAAGGACGATGCTGCCAAGCATCCTTACAGCAAGGCAGCGGTGGAAGAGGATGAAGGCGGTGATGCGGGCAATGGAGGTGCGGACGTGCAGGAATTTCATCCCTGGGATCCGCATCGGGCTATCAAAGACATCGAAGTGGGCGATTTTTACTTGAAGCGCAAGAATTACCGGGCGGCTGAGGATCGCTATCGCGAGGCGCTGGTGTACAAGCCCGGCGACGCCATGGCGCAACTGCGGCTGGGGCAGACCCTGGAAAAGCTAGGCGAACTCGACGAGGCGCGGCAGAGTTATGAGGGATATTTGAAAATTCTGCCCGAGGGCCCGCTGGCCAAGGAAGCTCATGAGGGATTGCAGCGGCTTAGCAGAGCGCAGTCGCAAAGCAAGTAGTCGAGGCGAGAATTGCACTGAGATCGTGCTGCAGGCTCAAGACCGAGATGCCTCGCTTTGCTCGTGATGACAAGGAAGTGACGAGAGAAACGCAAGGTCCCCCTCGGCTCCGCTCGGGGCAGGCTCTCGACTGCGCTCGGGATGACAGAGGATTGGGGACGGGTGCAAAGAAGCCCCGCCCGTGGTAAGTCTTTACTTCTCCACGTTCAGGAACTCTCCCGTCGACGCGTCTACCGCAACCTTCAGTTTGGCGCTTTCGCGGTCGGTGCCGTAGATCACGTGCCAGATCAGCATGTTTTCGCTGCCTCTCCAATCGGCGATGTAAAGAATCGGCAGATCGGGATTCTTGGCGAGCACCTTGTCCCCGCCGTGTTTCTGGGCTTCCTCGAAGGCCTTATCGGAATCCACCTTCATGAAGGCCAGCTCAAAGATTTGCGTATTGGAATTGTTGGGGCTGTAGGAATCTTCGCTTCCGGGCGAGACCCCGCGGGAAGGCGCGTCGGAAGAATCCGTGCCAGACCACACGAACGGCTTGACCGATCCTCGTGAGGGAGAGGCGAAGGACGCACGCCAGATAGCGGATTTGCCGTCGCGGCCGTTGGAATCCTTGTTGGGTTGCGATTCCAGGCGGAAAGGCTTGGCATCACCTGCCCAGCCGTGAGCCTGGATATACATCTTTTGAAAGGCGCTGCGGCCGGTCAGGACCTCGGGTTCCTTGGGCTTGGGCGGCTCGGCGGGCTTAGTCGGTTCTGACGAGCAGCCGGCGAGGAATACCAAAGCCACGAACATGGCGAAAAGTTTGTTCATGATGGCCTTCCTAAATTTTGAATCGCTTGGGACAAGTTCTTCATTTTAATGGATGGGGAACTCCGTACTGCACATGAAATCATCATTACAAGATTTGGCGAACCTGATTGCACACCATACCGAAGGTATTCGCGAGGACCAGCTCTTGTGGCATCCGGAAGGGAAGTGGAGCGTTGCTGACATTCTGGAGCATCTCTCCCTCACCTATAGCGGAACGAAAATTGTTTTCGATCGCTGTCTGCAATCGGGAAGACCCTCGGCCACCGCACCCACGTTTAGGGACCGGCTGGCCGCCTTCCTGGTGACGCGGTTGGGATATTTGCCATCCGGAAGACAAGCTCCTGCGGGAACACGACCGAAAGGAATTCCCGTTGAGAAAGCGCTCTCGGATATTGCCAGGAACATTCTGGCAATGGATGAGAGTATTGAGGCATGTGAGCGGCAGTTTGGGAGTAACGTTAAGATCGTGAACCATCCCTTTCTGGGGCCGTTCACAGCGGACGAGTGGCGAAGATTCCACTGCGTGCATGGGAAGCACCACCTTCGTCAGATTCGTCATTTGCGGATGTTAATGGAAGCGAAAGGCCGGCATTCGGCTCAAGCCTGACTATTCCACGACGCCCGAAGGTATGCCGGCTTTGCGGGCCTGATCCTGCATGTCGCTGAGTTGCTGTTTGGCGCGATCCAGATCCTTCTGCTTGGCCTCAATCTTGTCTTTGTAGTCGCGATCTTCCTTGTCCCAGGAGTTGGCATTGCGCAGGCGGTTGCCCACGTCGGCGTACATGGCGGCGGCACGGAGGCGATACTCGCGCTGAAGGACGTCCACTTCGCGCGTCAGCAGGGTGATGGTGTCCTTTTGATCGGCGATTTTCTTGCGCCACTCGCCGTAGACGGCTTCCCGGTCTCCAGCGGATTGGTTGGGATCGACGGTCAGTTTTGTCTTGTCATCATCGGCCTTCGCCTGAGCATCCGAATTGGCGCTGCTGTCCTGCTCCGAAGGCGCGGTTTCGGACCTCAAGGACGTCGGGGCCAGGGCCTGCTGGCCGACTACGTTGATGTGTTCCTCCCGAGGCAGGCTGTCGTTGTCAATGACCGGCTTAGGGGCGGATTGCTTGTCTTTGCGCTGAGCGCGGGCTGCGTCGGCGAGGCTCACATCGTTTTGACCGAAGCACGACGGAATCAGCATAAGGGTAACGACTAGTGCGCTTGCCAAGACGTAAGCTGTGCGTTTCATGTCCCTTCCTCTTTTCAGAACTGCGTCGAGTATTACCTCGGCGGCGAATTTGGCGAAGCCAGCTATCCCACTTCGGCAGCCGCGCAATGATTCGCGCTGGCCAGAAAACCTCCAATGGTGCTTTGCAGGTGCTCAGCTTCGCAACGTATGTCGTTGGCCAGTTTCCCGGTTTCGCGCGCATCGTGGCTGGCGGCCATGCTGCAGGCGTATTCGGAAATGAGGGCAACGGAATTGCGCAGCTGTAGAGCCATTTCCGCGGAAATCTCGCCATGAATCTGTTGTTCGCGGCGCAAACGGGCGATATCGGTGCGATCGTTGAGCAGGCACGCGACGCCGAGCAGTTCCCCATCTCCCGCATACACGGGCGAAACGGTTACGTCGAGAACACGCGCTTCTCCGGTGGGCGTGAGATAGTCCGCTTCTTCTTCGCGAAATCCAACTGCATTCTTGAGCGTGGAAGCGAGAGCCTCGGAGAGCTTGATCAGGGAGCGGGGCGAGACCTGAACGTGGGTCTCGCGGAAAAGCTCTTTGGCATTCATGCCCACAGGAGAGGCATAGCCCAGGATCCTTTTGGCGGCGCCATTGGCCTGCCGCACCAATCCCGGCAAATTGAAGAACACCACTCCGCAGGAAAGATTCGAGAGAACAGCGCCGCTGATGTTCTCGCTGGTTTTAGAGCGGCGGCGCTCGGCCTGCTGCAGCGTCTGCAACTCGTGTTTTTGCTGCTTCAGTTGCTGGATAACCGCGTGATAGGTATGCAGCGGAAAACTGTCATTGGCGGGATTGCCTTCGCCGAGGTTACGCTCCTCCTGCAAATTTCGGCGCATCTGGCGAATCAGGAACCAGCCCAGCAGAAATGCGAATACTGACCCGGCGGCGACGCCCGCCATGCGAAGGAACAGGGGGTTGGTCAGCAGTTTCATATCAGCCCCCAATACCAGCGGAGAAACTGGTCGCCAAAAAAGAATGAGAGCAGGGCCATGCTTCCCAGGAACACGCCAAAGGGCATCTGATAGTAGCGATAGACCATGGTCGCCGATTGCCAGGCGCGGCGGCGGGCCTGGCGCGCATTTTCATGCAGGCGCAGCATGCGCCGGCGAGTGCGCTTGATCCAGACCACAAACACGGTGCCCACCCCAAAGAACGAACCGGCGAGGGTGGCCGCAAAGAGCGTAAAAACGGTCAGGCGCAGACCCAGAAACGCGCCGACCATCGCCATCAGCTTGACATCGCCGAAGCCCATGCCCTCGACCCCGCGCCAGCGCATGTAGATCGCGCCCGCGCCGTAGATGAACGAAGCGCCCACGGCCGCACCCAGCAACGCATCGGCAAATGAAAATAAGCGCCAGGAAAGATCGGAGCTGACCGGAAGAGAGACTGTGCCGTGCATTAACTGCGTGGCCAGATCGTTGACCGGAACGAAGAGGCTAAAGAGCAGGCCCAGGGCGAGTCCGGGCAGGGTCAACTTGTCGGGAAGAAGCTTGGTTTCGGCGTCGCTGAAGATCAAACCGAGTAGCAGGAAGCCGAAGACAGCGCACTTCAGTGCCGCCACGGTCAGGCCGAGTTTCGCGTAACAGAGAACAAATAATATTCCGGTAAGGAGCTCAACGGCCATGTAGCGCGGCGATATGGGTTTACGGCAATGGCGACAGCGGCCGCGCAGCAACAGCCAACTGAGGACGGGAATGTTGTCATAGAACCGGATGGAAGTATGGCAATTGGGGCAGCTCGATCCTGGCGCGACCACCGACTGGCCCCGGGGCAGACGGTAGATACACACGTTCAGGAAGCTGCCAAAGGTCAGCCCAAAGACAAAAGTCGCAGCTGCGATAAATGGATCCACAATGCTCTGCAGATTACCCGATGCTATTGATTTTTCTGATTATATTGCGATTGCAGACAGGGCTCTAAGGTACCGAAAGTCATGTACTTTTGGACGGCCGGATCCCAAGTGTCCCTACGGCGGCGAGAGATGGGGGCGTCCGCGTGCTTGACGGCTTACCTAGGCGGCTTCGGACGGGTCTTCGGGCTCGCCGGAGTGCTCGGGATTTTCGCCGGGCTCGGGAAAGTCGGTATCAGATTGCTTGACCAGCGGGTCCTGGTCGCGGTGGCCGAGCTGGCCTTTGAGGGTGGTATTGGTGGGTTGATTGGGCTCTTCCTGCTCTAATGCGCCTTTCGAACGATCCTGATCTTTGTGCTCTGTCATTCGGTCTCCTTATGGATTGCGGCACCAAGTTCGTTAACCTGCTTCCGGTCTCCCGAGGAGATTTCCTCAGGAAACGGATTTAGAGTGATTTGGAGGCATTCGAGTTTCTTGCCGAGGGTGAAAAAATGAAAAAAACCATGTTGGGATTGGCTGCGGCAATGCTGTTTTCGACGATCGCTTTGGGCCAGGCGACTCCGGTCAGCAGCACGCCCGATCAGGCGCCGGCGCCGGCAGCGCAGCAGAAGAGCACGCATACCAGCGGCGCCAAGGTGCACCATACCAAGGCTCATCACAAGAGCCATAAGAGACATCACAAGGCGGCATAGAAGCTGCTGGAGTCGAGTCAATAAGCTGCGGGGCTAAGCGCTCCGCTTTTTTACTTACGACCGCATAGGCATGGCAGCGAAGCTTCATGCGGGTGCAAGTACTACACCTGAGTTGGTCACATTGGCGCTTGGCTTGTTCTTGAATTTTGCCAGCGTGTGGAATGCTGGTAACAGCTACGCGGGCGCCCGCGCCACGCGCACTTCTAATTACTGGGCGCCGGAGGGTCTTGAGGAGACTCCCAGTTTCCTGAGTTGGTCCCGCGCCTGGGTGGCTTCCTGCGAACGCGGGTAGCGCTGGATTACGTGGCGCAATTCCTTGATGCCATCGTCGGTCTGACCCAACTGGATGAGAGATGAGCCCTTCTTCAACTGGGCGGCAGCGGCTTTGGATCCGCTGGGGAAGTTCTGCAAGACCTGGTCATAGAACTTGACCGCTTGCTGGAAGTCGCCTTGGCGATAGGACAATTCCGCGAGATAGAAGAACGCGTTTCCTGCCAGATCGGTATTGGGGTAGTACTTGATGTAGTCGTTGAATTCCTGCGAGGCAACCTGCGCGTTACCGGCGTTGTAGTCGCGCAGCGCGTTGTTGTACAGAACGTCCGGAGGAGGCGCCTGGGACTGCTGCTGGGCAGCCTGTTGTTGCTGGGTCAGACTCTGCTGGCTCTGGGCCAGAGTATCGAGTTGCTGGCTGAGCTTGGTAAGGCGCGCTTTGAGTTCATCCATGCTGTCATTGAGCGATTGGATCTGGCCGGAAAGCTGGTCGGTGCGTCCGCCCACATCGGCTTGCTGTTTCTGCAGCGTGTTCTGAAGAGATTGAAGAGCACCCGCCAGCTTGTTGACCGTATCGGTGTCCTGCTCGACCAGGTTCTTCATGACGCCCATGCGCTCGTCGAAGGACTGCTGCATGCGCGCCATCTGATCCTGCAGCGCCTGAACTTGGGTCTGCAGTTGGACGATTTCCTTGCTCACGCCCCAGGCCGAGGGAACCGCCAGACACAGCGCCGTAAAGAATGCCATCCCAGCAAGTATCGGATTGGTCTTCATAGTCACTTCCTGAGTGCCGAGATCCTCCCGGCGGAATCGAGCCAGCGAACACGCGGACAAATCTATGTTAGCGGCTTAAGTGGCTCAACGCCATCGGCGAGGCAAAAGCCGCCAAGGTAAGATGCAGGATTTGGCTCACCGGCTACAACTGGCCGGTGGGAGCGGATAAGCAGTTTGGTAGGGACGGCCGTGGCGGCCGTCCCTACGCGAGTTATTGCCCGTACGCGAAGTGGCCGCGGCGGTTCTGCTGCCAGCACTGCTCGTTCGACTCAGTGCAGAACGGCTTCTCCTTGCCGTAGCTGATGGTCTTGACGCGGCTGGCGTTAACACCGGCCTGCACCAAGGCGTTCTTCACCGCGTTGGCACGGTTGTCGCCCAGAGCAAGGTTGTATTCGGTCGAGCCGCGTTCGTCGCAGTGTCCCTCGATCGTGAAGCTGATGTTGGGATGCTGGGCGAGGAACTGGGCATCGGCCTGTACGGCGCCTTGCTGGTCGGGACGGACGTCGTACTTGTCGTAATCGAAGTAGACATCCTTGACGTTCTGCGAAAAGAGTTCCTGATCGCTGGCCGTCGGAGGCGGTGGCGGAGGCGGCGGCTGATTGACCGTCACCCGGGCGGTGGCTTCTTGAGTGCCACCGGGACCTTTGGCGGTCAGATGGTAGGTGGTGGAATCCGTCGGGCTGACTTGTTGTGAGCCGTTCGGCTGAACCGCGCCCACGCCGTCGATGTTGACGTCGGTGGCATTGGTGGTTTCCCACGTCAAGGTGCTGGACTGTCCCTTGTCGATGGTCTGGGGGTTAGCGCTCAGCGAAGCCGTAGGGGCTGCCGGCGGGGGTGGCGGAGGCGGCGGCGGAGGCGCCACCTTCTTCTTGCAAGCGCCGAGCGTCATGATGGCGCCCAACGCGAACACTACCATGAACCACTTCATTCTTGCTTGCTTCACTTTTCCTCCCTGCGACTGCGCGCGCCCGGGAAAGCGGCCGCGGTTATGACTATTTCCAACTCCAATTGGGCTGAGTATTAGTTCCAGTTGTAGTTAACTGCGTTTGTTTGGTGCCGTCGGCCAGCATGGTCCACAACTGCAGGCCGCCGGAGCGATTCGATTGAAAAACGATGTGCCGGGAATCGGGAGACCAGGACGGAAAGTCGTTGCGTCCGCCATCGTGTGTGAGTTGCACCCACTGCTTGCTGACGACGTCCATGAGATAAATATCGCTGGAGCCGGGTTCGCCGGGACCGTACGCCCTGATCCACGCGAATGCCAGGAATTGGCCATTTGGCGACCATGCCGGGGAAACGGCGTAACCCTGGTCGGTCAAGCGCTGCACGTTGGTACCGTCGCCTTCCATGGTGTAAATCTGCGGCAGGCCAGTGCGGCCGCTAACGAAAGCAACCTGGGCGCCGGTCTTGGGATTCCACACCGGCGAGACATCGGGCCCGGGTGTTTGCGTAAGTCTTCGGAGTTCGCCACCGGCAGAGGCATCGGCGACATATATATCCGGATCACCAGTCCGGGATGAGGAGAAGGCAAGCTTGAGTCCATCGGGCGACCAGGCGGGCGAGAGATTGGTGCCGGGATAGTGCTGGAAGTTGACCAGTCGATTCAAATCCATCGAGTACATCTTGATATCCCAACCGGTCTTGCTCAACGAGCTGAAAGCAATGCGGGATCCGTCTGGGGAAATCTTGGGCGAAATCGAAGTTGTACCCAAGTGCGTAATCTGGTGCTGGTTGTTGCCATCGTAATCCATGCCCCAGATTTCTTTGCGGCCGCTGCGGGTGCTGACGAAATAAATTTTGGTTTCAGCGATACCCTGCACGCCACCGCCCAGGCGATAGATGATTTCGTCGGCGAACTTGTGGGCGATCAGGCGTACGGCATCGGCGTTGGCGGTGTCCTGATATTGCTTTCCCAGAATCTGCGGCTGAGAAATATTCTTCAGATCGTAGAGCCAGCCTTGCACGGTGACGCTATTGCCGTTCACGCCGAGGTTGCCGAAGGCGAGCATGGCCGCATTCACCGGGGCCGAACTCCAGGCACTGAAGTTGACTTCGGTGGGCTGTCCTGGAATTTGCAAGGGATAAAAGCTCTTGGAGGCCACGTCGAAGATGCCGGCGTTATCCAGATCGCTGAACAGGGTTTCGTTAAAAGTCTTCAACAGATCGGCATTTTGGGAGGCGGTGTTATTGGCCTTGAAGTCGGGGACCGCGATGCGCACCTTCTCGACACCAAGTCCGGTGCCGGTGCGAATCCAGTCCTGACAGAAAGCAGGCAGCGCGAGCGCCAGCAAAAGCAGCAGCGATTTGAGCGCCAACCGACAAGCGGCTGCGAACGGACGGTCAGACATTTTCAAAGATGCTGAATTTATCGTAAAGCGAGATATAGGAAAGCGCAAGGAATTCATTCGTCGTTGGTCCTTAGTCGTTGGTCGTTGGCATGAGTCGTAAGCTATCAGTCGTCAGCCCGAAGTTGCTAACCGATATCGGCTACAAGGCCGCAGTGCCAACGACCAACAGCCAGCGACCAACGACTATCTTTTATAGTCAAACCAAAATTCAACCGACACTTTGCTGCCCGAGTAATCGTTAGGCAGAGTCCCGAAAGTATCGATTCGCTGAATAGCGCGAACCGCCGAGATATCGAGCGACGGCACTCCGCTTGATTGTTCCACCTGAACGTTGCTCGGGCGCCCCGAGCGCTCGATATCGAAGGTGATGTATACGCGCCGTGAATCGTTGACGCGCGGATCAACTTCATACTTGAGCCAGTTTTCTGAGACCTTCTGCTGCACTCCGCGGACGTAATAGGCGAAACGATTGCCGAAATCACCGCCGCCACCGCTGAATCCGAACCCGCCATGAGCGTTGCCGGCATTGAACGTGCCATAAGGGCCGCTGACCGGACCGCCCTCGCCGAAGGGTACCTCGTTAGTGGCTTCCTCGATCGGCGGTATTTTCGCTCGGCTGGCGCTGGTCACTGGCTTGGGCTTCTTCTTCGACCCTTTATCGGGAATCGGAATGGCGTCGGGTTCCTGCTCGACGGTTTTCGGCAATGACTTGGTTAAGCCTTTTGATTCGTTGGCCAGCACATTTTTCGTCTGCACACTGCTTCCGGGAAGGGGAACGTTGCTGACCAGGCTTACGCCGATAGCTCCGCCTCCTCCACCTGCGCCCCAACCCTGGCCGGGACGGCTATGCACGAACACGGAATACACGATGACCGCCGTGGTGACGCCCACATGCAGCACGGCAGACCAAGCCAGGGGCTTGCGCCATTCGCTATGTTCAAAAAATATGTCAGCGTTTGCCTGCATGCTCATCCAGCGGCTGGGTGACGATACTGACGTTCGCGATGCCCGACTGCTTCACCGCGTCCATGACGGTGGCGAAAACCCCAAAGGGAATATTCTCGTCCGCGCGCACGAAAACTGACTGGTGCTGCGGGTCACGAATCTTCTGCCGCAGCGTACTCCCAATCTGGTTGATGTTCACCGGATCGTTGCCGAGGAAGACGCGCTGTGATTTATCGATGCTGATGACCATGCGCTCTTCCGTGATTTCTTTCACGGTGCGAGTCTTGGGAACGGCGACTTCGATTCCCGACTGCAGCACGGGTGCGGTCACCATGAAGATGATGAGCAGCACCAGCACCACGTCGACCAAGGGAGTGATGTTGATCTCCGAGAGCGAGGTCTGGGTCTTTCCGTTGGCGGTGAAAGCCATTACCGGCGGACCTCCACGCCTTCGGTAGCCCGGGTTGATTGCGGCGACTGGCGCTCCACGGCGTTCAGCATCTCCAGAGAAAAATCATCCGTGCGCGACGCAAATTCGCGAATCGAGTGCGTGATCAGGTTGTAGGCGATTACCGCGGGAATAGCGGTGACCAGGCCGGCGGCGGTGGTGATCAGCGCTTCTGAAATTCCGGGAGCTACAGCGCGCAGGGTGGCGGCTCCGGCGGTACCGAGTCCATGGAAGGCATCGATAATGCCCCACACGGTTCCGAACAGTCCGACGAAGGGCGTGACCGCACCCGTTGTTGCGAGCCAAGGCAGATTACGTTCCAGCCGCGAAATTTCTTCCGACGACATGATCTGCATGGCGCGCTGAACGGCCTGAGGATTATTGGCGGCGCCGGTCATGCCAACCTGGCGGCGGTATTCCTCGAATCCTCCCTCAAACACGCCCACCAGCGGGCTGGGGCGAAATTGATGCGCGACCATGGCGACATCTTGCAGGCGCTGGGCCTTGCGAAAGGCGCGCACGAAACGGCCACTCTGCACCCGGGCGCGCTTCAGCAGGCTCCACTTGGACAGGATTAATGCCCAGGACAGCAAACTGAAGATCAGCAAGGTAAGCAGAACAACTTTGGCGACGGGACCGCTCTCCGACACGAGATCGATGATTTCGCCGCCCACGAAAACTGCCAGGAATGCTGGTAAGTACATGTGGTTGTAGGAGAATCCTGTGTTCGATTATAGACCATGGTCAGGGTATGGATACTGATAAGGACATGTGGATTTGTGGTGGAACCATGATGAAAACTAGGGGGAATCGCGGAGAAAAAACACCTGAGTCCTTCATCGTCCGGCCGAAGCTGCAGGAATGCGGCCGACGTGACGAGTGAGAAAATTTAAGGTTGCGCTGTTAAATTCATCAACCTTCTCGTAGATGGGGGCATGCGAGCAGCCCTCGAAGATCAGCAACTCGGAGTTTCTGATCTTTTTCAGTGGTTCGGAAAAACGAGTGGAGGTTGCCAGATCATAGCGGCCGAAAGTGATTTGGGTTGGCGCGGTAATGCGGTCGAGTTGGGCCTCGGCGTCGTGGTTGATGACGGCGTTCGACTGGTCGATGAAACTGCTTAGGGATTGCGCAGGCCGGCTGCGTACAAAATCGGCCAGCGATTGGGTGTAATCGGGCTTGGCCGCATACAGTTCCGGGGTAAAGCACCATGGGAAAAGTCCAACCACCACCATTTCGGAAACGCTTCCGATGCCCTGGGCCATCGCCTGAAAGCTTTGGGCAACAACTTTGAGAAAAGGATCTGTCTTGTGCCAGCCACTATGCAGCGACAGGGAAGCGACAAGCTCAGGATACTTTCCGGCCAGCCACATCCCGATAGCCGCACCCAGGGAGAGGCCGGAGATGTGTGCTTTGGAAATTCCCAAAGCGCGCATAAAGGCGGCCACATCGTCGGCAAGATCCTGGGTTGAGTAAGCGCCTTCCGGGTTGTCGCTTTCGCCGGTTCCGCGCAGATCCAGAGAAATGCAGGTGAACTGCTTGGAGTATTCCGCCACCTGAAAGGCGTAACAGGCGTGGTCTGCAGCCAAGTAGGGAATCAGGATGAGTGGCTCGCCCGATCCCTGTTGATCATAGTTAATGGAAATGCCGTTTGCTTTTACCTTTGGCATGTTTCTCTCCATGAGCGCCCGCATTGGGGCCAATCACAGGGGAAGGGCGCTGGGGAATCGCTTCTGAAAATCCAGCAATCCCACCCATTCCGGAGTGACGGTGATGCGAACCATGGTTGAAATCATATTGCCAAGTTGCTTGACCCAGGCCTGTCCTGCTTGCGGTCCGAAATAGCGCTCGGCCGCAGCCGCATATTCGGGAACTATGCCTTGCAAGGTTTCCAAACGGGCTGTGCCGCGGACCAGGAGCACCTTGTGGGGGAATGTGTTGTCATCAATCGTCAGCGCTACCTTCGAATTCTTTGCCAGCGCTTTGAGCTTCGGGGCCTTGGGCGGACTGGCTAGGACAAATTTGTTTCCGTCCCAGTGAAACCAAATAGGAATCACGCGCGGGGTGCCGTCAGTCCAGACGTAGGCCAGGCGCGCCGGGATTTTTGATTGCAGGAGTTCTCGGGCGATGGGTTCTTGCAGGAGGGCAAGAGGGCCTTGTTCGACCGGCATAAGTATTCCTCCGAACGGGCCGCGTCAACAGGTTGCGAATTATACCGCTCCTTGGATTTAATGGTTTTAGTTTGTGATTTGGTTGACCGCCGACCTAAGCCGAACAGGTGTACAATTGTGGCCGCTTCCCAGCAAAAAGTCCTTCCCCCATCTGTAACGACCAAAAGGAAAGAGGTATTTATGCGTGTGCGAAAGGGATTGGTGCTTGGGCTGAGCCTTGCGCTGCCGCTGGCGAGTTTTGCCGATTTCCGCTACGACGAGACCACCAAGGTCACGGGCGGCACTATCGTCAGCATGACTAAATTCATGGGTGCGTTCAGCAAGTCAGCGCGTCAGATAACCGATCCGGTTACTTCCACCGTTCTGGTGAAAGGCAACCGCATGGCTCACATCAATCAAGAATCGAGCGAGATTATCGATCTTGATAACGAAACCATCACGAACATCGACCACGCCAAGAAAACGTATTCCGTGGTCACGTTCCAGCAGATGAAAGCGGCCATGGAAGAGGCGGCCAAGCGGGCACAGGAGCAACCGCAGCCAGCCCAGCAACCGGCGCAGACGAGCAACACGCCGCCGCCGGAAATACATTTCAAGGTCACCGTTACCAATACCGGCGCCAGTAAACAGGTGGCAGGCCTGAGCGCGGCGGAATCGATCCTGAAGATGGCCATGGAGGCGAAAGATAAGCAGTCGGGCCAAACCGGAAATATGGCCATGACCAATGACATGTGGATGGTTCCTGAGATTCCCGGGTATGGTGAAGTGCGCGATTTCCAGCAGCGGCTGGGAGCCAAGATGGGATCGATGTTCGGCGGGCCGATGCATTCCATGATGTCTCCGCAGGCGCTCAAGGCGCAGCCGGGCATGTTTACAGGAATGTCCGACATGACGAAGGAGATGTCGAAACTGAAGGGCGTACCGGTATCGCAGATCATGCGCATGGGTTCGACCACCGATGGCAGTGCGTTGCCGGCGGCGTCCGAAGCGCCGCTGCCGCAGTCCAATGGGCCGACCATGGGTTCAGTGGCAGGCCAGGCGGCCAGCAGCGCAGCCACCTCAGCGGCGGACCAAGCCACTGCCTCTGCCGAGAGCAGAGCCACCAGTAAGATGGGAGGCATTGGCGGCATAGCTTCTGGCTTGGGCGGTTTTGGCGGATTCCACAAAAAGAAACAGCAGCAACAAGAGCAGCAGGCGGCCGCGCAATCGGCGGCTCAGAAGTGGGTGGTTCTGATGGAATCGAGCGTGGAGACGACGAATTTCTCTTCGGCTTCCGTCGATCCCTCGCTGTTCAATGTGCCTGCGGGATATACCAAGGTGCCGTCGCAATACGAGAAGATCCAGCAGTGATGCGAATGGATTCGAGTTGCTCGATTCGTCCCGCACGACCAAGCGAGAGCGGGTGGTTTCGCTCATCCAGGGCGCCAGAAAACGTCGTCCATTCGTCAATGACGTAGATCGTACATATGCTTGCGATTGAGTGAGAAAGAATCGCCCTCGCTGAGTGAGCCGCTCAGCTTGCGGGTCAGACAGCTCTGCTTTCCCGACGACCCCTGTCCAACGACCAATCACCGTGTCCGCATCCAAGCGCCGTTGCACAAATCCAGGAGGTACTATGGCGCATTACGGCACGCTTCGTGATTACCGTTTTTCTGATACAGAAGCCGCAAAGGACGATATTCGGGGCTCGAAAATTTATGGCGTCGATGACGAGAAGCTGGGCAAGGTTGATGACGTGATCTTTGATCACCTCAGCGGAGAGATCAAATACGTCGTCATCGATACCGGTGGATGGTTGCACCACAACAAGTTCATCGTTCCTTCGAACCGCCTGCGGTCCTCGGCAGAGCACGAGGACGATTACCGCGTCGATCTGACCAAGCAGCAGATCGAGAATTTTCCGCCTTATAACGAATCCGATCTGAAGTCGGAAGAGAAATGGGGCGATTACGAGAAAAAATACCGGGCTAAGTGGGAAGAGCACCCGGTGATGCATCGCGCCGAAACCGATCGCAACATCACGCCCACCACGGCGCAAATGACGCGCGGAACGGGAGCGACCGGGCCTTTGAATGATGCCAGCACGGTGGCTCAGCCAGGTGGCGGAGTCAACGCCGTACCAAGTGAAAGAACGGGGCTGCGCGGACCTACGCCGCAAACCGGTCCGACGTCGGATGCCGGCGTGAACCGGTCGGTGACCCCGATCCGCAGCGACAGCAGCATGAGCATCGAGCCGCAAGGGCCGGGACGGCGGTGGTCCACGTTTGAAGAGAAGCTAAGGGCGCGGCGTCAGGAAATTGTATCCGGCTGCAATGCCTGCGGCACGCAACCGTCTTCGGAGAGGTTGTCGGAGCGGGAGCGGAAGGCTGGTTAAGGTTTTCCGCAGCGCCGTTTCTCAAAACACCTCAAAGCGCGTAGGGACGGCCGCCGTGGCCGTCCCTACGTAGCAAATCCTTGCCGGAGCCAGAGATCGGAAACCATGCTATGCTGCGTCCGACTACGCCAACACAATGCTTGTCGAACTGCGGCTGGAGAATTACGCGGTCATTGACGGTCTCGCGGTTGAGTTCGCGTCTGGGCTGAACCTGCTCACGGGAGAGACTGGGGCAGGGAAATCGATCCTGATTGACGCGCTCGCCCTTCTTCTTGGAGACAAAGCCTCAGCGGAACTAATTCGGTCGGGAACAGAACGGGCCACACTTTCAGCGGTGTTCCAGCTGGATGGTTCTCTGCAAAAGCTAGTCAGCCGGATTCTGGAAAATAATGGCATCGATCCCGAGGAAGATTCTGTCCTGGTACGGCGTGAAATAGCGGCCGGCGGCAAAGGGCGGGTTTTCGTGAACAACCAGCCGGCCACGGTGGCGGTCCTGAAACAGATCGCGCCTCATCTGGCCACTATCCATGCCCAGAACGAATCGATTCTCTCGTTTGACGCGGCTGCGCGTCTGGAGTTGCTGGATGCGTTCGCAGGAAGCGACCCGGATGCAGTAGAGGAAAGTTTCTCCCGCTGGAAAGAGATTCGAGGGCGGATTGAGGAGCTGCGGCGGGATGAGCAGGACCGGTTGCGGCTGGTGGATCTGTGGACCTATCAGAAGAAGGAGATCGAGGAGGCCAAACTCCAGCCCGGTGAAGATGAGCGACTGGAGGCGGAGAAGCGGGTTCTGGCCAATGCTGAGAAAATTTATAACGCGGCCATGAATGCCTTCGATCTTCTCTATGAAGGCAACGGTTCGACTTCTTCGACGTTGCGGGCGGCGCAGAAAGCGGTCGAGGAATTAACGCGCTACGAGCCCAAGTTCCAGGAAGCCTTGAGCGCGCTCGAGAGTGCGCGCATCAGCGTGGAAGATGTGGGGGCCACCTTGCGGGATTACGCGGGCGGGATCCACGCTTCGCCGGAACATCTGGCCGAAGTTGAGGATCGCCTTGCAGCTCTGGATCGGCTGAAACGGAAGTACGGGCCTACGCTTGACGATGTCATCGCATTTGGCACCGATGTGGCACGAAAGCTGTCGGAGGTGGAAAACAAGGATGAAATCCTGAGGGAACTCCGGGGTGAACTGGACAAAGCCGGCCGAGACTACATGGAGGCAGCGGGCGCCCTTTCGAGAAAACGTCATCAGGCAGCACGCAAGCTGGAAAAGCTCGTCGAAGGTGAGGTCAATGACCTGGCCATGAAAGCCACTTTCCGCATTGAGATATCGAGTGACCAGGCGGAAGGGAATTGGACGAGTTCCGGATTTGACCAGGTTCTGTACATGATCGCGACCAACCCGGGCGAGCCACAGAGACGTCTGGAGCAGATTGCGTCGGGAGGCGAGCTATCGCGAGTGATGCTCGCGCTCAAGGCAGTCGTAGAAGCGGGATCGGCGCAGTCAGGACGAAGACGTAGCGCCGGTCAGAGAACTCTGGTATTTGATGAGATCGATACGGGGATCGGCGGCCGGGCGGCGGAGGCCGTGGGTAAGAAGCTCAAGGCTCTGTCGCGTGCGAACCAGGTCCTGTGCGTGACCCACCTGCCGCAAATCGCCACTTTTGCTGATCATCATTATGTGATTGAGAAGAAGGAGAGCGGCGGGCGTACACGTACTTCTATACGGGTGGTCAGCGGAGTGGAACGAACGGAAGAGGTGGCACGGATGCTGTCCGGGGCCAAGCTGACGGAGACCTCCCGCAAGCATGCCGAGCAGATGCTGAAGGCCAACAGTTGACGCCCTTGACTTAGCTAATATACTTAGCTAATGAAGTATACGGTTCACGAAGCTAAGACGAACCTCTCTCGCTTGCTTGAGGAGGCCTCCGCCGGTAAGGAAGTTGTAATCGCGCGAGGCAAAGAGCCTGTAGCCAAATTAGTGGCCATTGGCGCAGGGCGTAAGAAGCGGGTGCCGGGACGCTTGAAGGGGCAGATCTCCTACACAGTTGATGCCTTCGACCCACTGACCGATCAGGAATTGCGTGATCTTGGTTTCGAGTGATCCGGAGTATGAGGGTTCTTTTCGACACGCACGCTTTTGTATGGTGGTTGGAGAATTCCGAGAGACTGTCGAAAAAGGCCCGGTCGACCATTGAAGATCATGGGACAACCATGCTGGTCTCGGCTGCTAGCGCTTGGGAATTGGCCATCAAAGCAAATATTGGGAAACTGAATAGCCTTTCTCTGGTCGTGGATATGCCTCGGCATGTCCACGAGGAGTCTTTCGAAGAGTTGTCAATTTCCGTCGAACATGCCGCGAGGGCTGGCTTGTTGCCTTTGCATCACCGCGATCCATTCGACCGGCTACTGGTGGCGCAAGCGCAAGCGTTGAATGTCCCGATTTTGAGTGCGGATTCAGTTCTCGATCAATATGATGTGCAGCGACTTTGGTGAACCCCGCACCTATTCCCGTTCAGCCGCCCAAAATCCCCAGTCGCTGCTAATCCGCTGCTGTTCTAGGACTTAGATTGACCAGCAGGGTACCTCTTCGATAGCCTTATAAGGCACCTTTGCCGCAAAAAGTGTAGGCTATTACGTATAGGGGATGAGGACACGTGTCTACTGATAGCAAAACCTTGTTGTTGTTGAAGCCGCGTGGTTTCTGCGCGGGCGTAGTACGGGCTATTGATATCGTCCGCATCGCGCTGGAGGCCTTTGGACCGCCCATCTACGTCCGCAAAGAAATCGTCCACAACCGGTTCGTGGTGGAAGAACTGCAGGGTAAAGGCGCTATCTTCGTAGACAGCGTGGATGAAGTGCCCAATGGCGAGCGTGTCATTTACAGCGCGCACGGGGTTTCGCCCGAGGTGCGCGACGCCAGCAAGAACCGGGGACTGCGCGTGATTGACGCGACCTGCCCGCTGGTCACCAAGGTTCATGTCGAGGCGGTCAAGTTCGCGAAGGAGGGTTATTCCCTCATCCTGATTGGGCATCGCGACCATGATGAGGTCATCGGTACGCTGGGTGAAGCGCCCCTGGTGACGCAGGTGGTGGGATCGCCGCGGGAGGTGGAGTCGCTGGTTCTGCCGGATCCGACCCGTGTCGCCTACCTTACCCAGACGACGCTCAGCTTGGACGAAACCAAGGACATCATCGAGGCTCTGCGTAAGCGCTTCCCCCATATCAAGGGCCCGGCAGCGCAGGACATCTGCTATGCCACTGAGAACCGCCAGACGGCGGTCAAGCATGTGGCCTCCGAAGCTGATCTGTTACTTGTGGTTGGTTCCGATAACAGCTCTAATTCCAAGAGGTTGGTCGAGGTGGCGCGCAGTCTTGGAACCAGCGCCCATCTAGTGGATAGTTACAAAAACATCGAACCGGAGTGGCTGGAGGGCGTTAAGAACATTGCGCTCACGGCTGGGGCTTCGGCGCCGGAGTGCCTGGTCGAGGAAACCGTGAAGTTCCTCAGGACCCGGGGATTCGATAACGTGCGGGAAGTTGAGGTCATGCCCGAGAATGTCCGCTTCGGGCTGCCTCCCGAGATTGTGGAAGCGATCCAGGCCGCTCCTGCCGATGTTGCTGTGGAGTAGATGAACGATGGAAGAAAGTTCCCCCGCATCCTCACCGCGGTCTGCTGTACCACAACTACGCTTCGGAAAAATTGATGACCTTGCGAGCCGGGTAACGGCCAGTGTCGATGCCGCTCGGAAGCACCTCTTGTCGCGGCAGCATGAAGAGGGCTACTGGTGTGGCGAGCTGGAAGCCGACACCACGCTGGAATCGGATTACATTCTGCTGCACACGCTGCTGGGGACCGGCAACCAGGAGCGATTTCAGAAATGCTGCAATTACATTCTGCAGCACCAGAATGAAGACGGCGGTTGGCCGACTTATGTGGACGGGCCTTCGAACCTCAGTGCGTCGGTAAAAGCTTATTTCGCGCTAAAGTTGACCGGCTACAAGCCTGATCATCCTGCCCTGGAACGAGCGCGCCAGAAGATTCTGGAAATGGGCGGCGTGACCGAAGTCAACACCTTTACCAAAATCTATCTCTGTTTTCTCGGACAGTACGACTACGATGCGGTTCCCGCGGTTCCGCCCGAGATTGTGCTGTTTCCGAACTGGTTCTGGTTCAACATCTACGAAATTTCCTCCTGGTCGCGGGCGATCCTCGTCCCGCTGTCGATCTGCTATGCCAAGAAACCGCTGAAAAAGATTCCTGCTGAAATGGGAGTCGAAGAGTTGTTTGTGGGCGGGCGCGAGAAGTCGCGCATGCGCCTGCACTGGAGTGAGAGGTTGATTTCGTGGCGGAATTTCTTCCTGGTGCTGGATCGCATGGTGCACTGGTTTGAGCGGGTGCATATCCGCCCGCTGCGATGGCTGGCTCTGAAGCGCGCCAAGGAGTGGATGCTGGAACGGTTTGAAATGAGCGACGGGCTGGGATCCATTTATCCGTCCATCATGAATTCTATTATCGCGCTGCGTTGCCTGGGATATTCGCTGGATGATCCCCAGGTGATTCGCGCCATGGATGAGTTTGAAAAGTTAGGGATCGAAGAGGGCGACACGTTTCGTATGCAGCCCTGCATGTCTCCAGTGTGGGACACGGCATACGCTTTGTTTGCTCTCGGTGAAGCCGGAGTTCCGGCCAACGATCCGCGGATGGTGAAGTGCGCGGACTGGATTTTGCAGAAGCAGGTGCGCAACGGCGGCGACTGGCAAGTCAAGAATAAAGAAGGCAAGCCCGGCGGTTGGTACTTCGAGTTCAACAACGAGTTTTATCCGGACGTGGATGATAGCGCGATGGTGTGCCTGGGATTGAGCCGCGTGGAGCATCCCAACGGTCGCTACCAGAGGGAATCGGTGCAGCGGGCGATCGATTGGATTTTTTCCATGCAATGTAAGGACGGCGGCTGGGCGTCGTTCGACAAAGACAACGACCGCATGGTGTTCCAGTACATTCCTTTTGCCGACCACAATGCCATGCTGGATCCGCCGACGGTAGACATCACGGGCCGAATTCTCGAGATGCTGGCCACCTATGGATACACCAAAGAGGATCGGCGCGTGAAGAAGGCCATCAAGTTTATCCGCAAGCAGCAGGAACCGGATGGCTCCTGGTTCGGACGTTGGGGCGTGAACTACATCTACGGAACCATGCTGGTTTTGCGCGGCCTGGAAGCGATGGGGATCGATCACCACGAGCCCTACGTACAGCAAGGGGCGGAGTGGTTGCGCATGGTGCAGAACCCCGACGGCGGATGGGGCGAGACCTGTGAATCCTACGATGATCCGACGCAACGCGGCCTGGGGCCAAGCACGCCTTCACAGACTGCCTGGGCGATCCTGGGCCTGCTGGCCGCCAATGACACGCGCAGCGATTCAGTGGCGCGCGGTATCGCCTACCTGCTGCGCACGCAAAAGAAAGATGGTTCGTGGGATGAGCCCGCGACCACCGGTACCGGGTTTCCACGCGTGTTTTATCTCGTATACACGCTGTACCGGGATTATTTCCCACTGATCGCGCTAACTACCTACGCCAAGGTGATGGCGGAAAAGAACTAGCACTCAGCCGGCAGCACTCAGCCGCATGAACTAACTTGGCTGGATGCTAGTGCTATTTTGATTGGCTGAGTGCTGAATGCTGAGTGTTGAATGCTAGCTTTTGTTACCGGCGCAACCGGGTTTGTGGGCAGCCATGTGGCTCGCGTGCTGCACGCGCAGGGAGCCGACTTGCGATTACTGGTGCGTCCCACCAGCAATCCCAAGAACATTGAGGCGCTGCATGCGGAGCGGGCAGTGGGCGACCTGCGCGATGCGGCTTCGCTGGAAAAGGCGATGGCAGGCTGCGATACCGTTTTCCATGTCGCCGCTGACTACCGGCTGTGGATTCGCGATCCCGACCAGATGTACCGGTCCAATGTCGAGGGTACGCGGGCAATTCTCGAAGCAGCTCGGAAAAACGGCGTGCGCCGGGTTGTGTATACGTCTAGCGTGGCGACCATGGGTTTTCGCAGCAACGGCCAGCCGGCTGATGAGAATTCCCCGGTCTCGTTGCAGCAGATGATCGGGCACTATAAGAAATCGAAATTTTTGGCGGAGCAGGTGGCGATCGAGGCTGGGAAAAACGACATGCATGTGGTGGTGGTGAATCCGACCACGCCAGTAGGCGAGCAGGACATCAAGCCCACCCCGACGGGGCGGATCATTGTCGACTTTCTGAAGAAGAAATTTCCCGCCTACGTGGATACGGGTTTGAACTTGGTGGACGTGGATGAATGCGCGCGCGGACATGTGGCCGCGCTGGAGAAAGGTAAAAGTGGGGAGCGCTACATCCTGGGCGGCGAGAATTTAACGCTCAAACAGATTCTGGACAAGCTGGCGCACATTACCGGACTGCCATCGCCTAAGGTGCGGGTTCCGTACCTGCTGGCGCTGGCTACCGGAGTGGTCGACGAGATTGTGACCGGGCACATCCGCAAGATTGAGCCGCGAGCGACCATCGACGCGGTTCGCATGGGGCGCAAGAAAATGTTTGTGTCATCCGCAAAAGCGGAACGGGAATTGGCATGGAAGGTTATCCCGGTGGATGATGCGTTGCAGCGGGCGGTGAATTGGTTTCGAGCGCACGGCTATGTATAAGGTCGAGGTGGCCGTGTCCAGGTGGTTCGGTTCAGTATGACGAAGATTGCTTTTGTGGCCGCGCTGGAACAGGAGGTCAAGCCGCTGGTCCGTAGATGGCGAGTTTCGGTACTCGAGCACGAGGGACGGGGTTACAAGTTCTACGAAGATGAACACGCAGTGCTGGTGTGCGGAGGGATGGGCGCGGAGTCTGCGCGCAGAGCTACGGAAGCGATTATCAATTTCTATTCGCCAGCCGCAGTGTGGTCGGTAGGGTTCGCGGGAGCGTTGGATTCGTCTATGAAAGTGGGTGAGGGATTTCGCCCGAGCCGAGTTGTTGACGCCGGCGATGGCAGCGTGATCGAAACCGGCGGGCGAGAGGGAACTCTGGTCAGCTACGGCGCGGTGGCCAGTGCGGAGCAGAAGCGAAAGCTTGCAACCGCTTACGGCGCGCGGGCTGTGGACATGGAAGCCGCTGCCGTGGCGCGAGGAGCGCAGGCGCGAGGCTTGGCCTTCGGCGTATATAAGGCGATTTCTGACGAAAGCGGTTTTGATATGCCGGCCTTGGAAGGCTTCATTCGGGACGGACGATTTCATGAACTCGCGTTCGTGAGTTACGCAGTGATTCGTCCCTGGTTGTGGGTGAAAGTGATGCAGTTGGCGAGAAACAGTTCACGAGCGGCGCAGACGCTTTGCCGTTGGTTGGTCCAGTACAATGCGGAAGCAGAATCTCTGGAGAGCAAACCTCCTGAGTTGCATCCAATGAAACGAGCCTAATTCCAGATGGGACTTGCCAGACAGGTTGCTGTCGAACAGAAACGAATTGCCGTTCCCAGCACCATGATGGCCGCCGTCTATCGCGGCATCGGTGACGTTCGGATGGAAAGCGTGCCGGTTCCCGAAATCGGGCCCGGGGAGATGCTGCTACGCGTGCACACGTGCGGCATTTGCGGAACCGATCTCAAGAAAATCGCCACCGGCTCCCATTCGGCGCCTCGCATTTTCGGGCACGAAACCGCAGGCGTGGTTGCGGCGGTGGGAAAGGGAGTTAGGGAGTATGAGATCGGTGATCGAGTGGTGGTGTTTCATCACATTCCCTGCGGCGATTGTTTTTACTGCCGCCATAAAACCTTTGCGCAATGCGCGACTTATAAGAGAGTGGGCTGCACGGCGGGATTCGAACCTTCCGGCGGCGGCTTCGCGGAATACGTTCGCGTGATGGATTGGATCGTCGAACGAGGTACAGTTCGTATTCCCGACGATGTCTCTTTCGAGCAGGCGTGCTTTGTGGAGCCCGTGAACACATGCATGAAGGGTATCGAGAACCTGCAGTTGCAGCGGGGTGAAGCTGTGCTTGTGATCGGGCAGGGCCCTATTGGAATCATGCTAGGTGTATTGGCCCAGCGGACAGGGGCGAAGGTAATTACTTCCGACTTGTACCCGCAGAGGCTTACAATAGCGAGAACTTTTGGATTACAAGAATCGATAGATGCCTCTCGCCAGGATGTGGTTCAAGTTATGCGTGAGGTTACACAGGGCCGTGGTGCCGACGCCGTCATCCTAGCCGTAGGCGGCACCAGCCTGATCCGGACGGCAATGGATGGCGCGCGCCCGGGCGGGCGCGTGTTGTTGTTTGCGCAAACCGCGCGCGGAGAAGCGACGATTGATCCCGCGGCCGTTTGCGTCGACGAGAAGACGCTGCTGGGCTCCTACAGCGCGTCCATCGATTTGCAGGAAGAATCTGTGCGTTTTGTGATGGACCGCGAGATGGACATGACGCGCCTGATCTCGCATCGCTTTCCGCTGGCCGGCAGCGTGGAAGCGTTGCAACTGGCGGCGCACCCGCAGCCCGATTCGCTGAAAATCGTCATTCAGCCTGGCGGTGCCTGGGAAGGAAGCTTGTGACGGGAAAGATGACAGCAGCCGTCCTCTACGGTAAAGAGGACGTCAAAATCGAGCGCGTGCCCATCCCCCGCGTGGATGATGGCGAAGTGTTGATCAAAGTGCAGGTCGCGCTCACTTGCGGCACCGACGTTAAAGTTTATCGTCGCGGCTATCATGCGCGCATGATCGTACCGCCGGCACTCTTCGGTCACGAGTTAGCCGGAGTAGTCGAGCAAGTCGGAAATGGGGTGAAAGGTTTCCGCAAGGGTATGCGGGTTGTGGCACTGAATTCCGCGCCCTGCGGCCGCTGCTTCTATTGCTCCAAGCACCAGGAAAACCTATGCGAGGATTTGCTGTTTAACAACGGCGCCTATGCGGAGTACATCCGCATTCCGAAGCGGATCGTGCAGAAGAACATGCTCACGATTCCGGATTACATTTCCTATCACGATGCGGCCATGATTGAACCGCTGGCTTGCGTACTGCGCGGCCTGCACGAGACCGGGGTAGAAATTGGAGATACGGTAACCGTGATCGGCGGCGGGCCGATTGGTTTGATGTTCGTGCAGGTGGCGCATGCGATCGGGTGCAACGTGATCGCCGTGGTCAAGCGCGATTCGCAGGTGGCGGCCGCCAAACGCAAAGGCGCCAACGAGGTGGTGCACATCACCAAGGTGAACGACCCGATCGAAGCAGTGAAAGCCATCTCGCCATCTGGCCGCGGGCCGGATGTTGTCATCGAGGCGGTGGGACGTCCCGAGGCTTGGGAATGGGCGGTGGGGATGGTCCGCAAAGGGGGCACGGTTAACTTTTTCGGCGGATGCGCTAGCGGTACCAAGGTTCAGCTGGATACAAACCGGCTGCATTATTCGGAGATTACCTTGAAGGCTACGTTCCATCACACGCCGGAAACCGTGCGCCGCGCTTTCGATTTGATCGCCGAGCACAAGGTGAAAGGTACCGATTACATCACGGGAGAAGCGCCCCTGTCGCGATTGCATCATGTCCTGCGCGACCTCAGCGATCGCAACGGTGAGATTAAGACCGCAATTATTCCTGGGCACTAGGAGATAAGATTCACCACAAGACCCAGAGGAACACGAAGAGACGTCAAGGCTTCGTGCTACTTGGTGTAGTTTTGTGGTGATTTTTGTATGGTAGCGATCGTGGACAGTGAGGCCGCTTCTGGTTGGGCGAAATTGCCTCCCGAGTACGCCATTCCTGAGGTCGCGCCCAGCGCGGCGGAGGCGCAGGAATATTGCCGGCGGCTGGCGCGCACACACTACGAGAATTTCTCAGTAGCCACCTGGTTCCTGCCCAAGCGTCTACAGCAGCATTTCTTCAACGTTTATGCCTATTGCCGGATTTCGGACGATCTGGGGGATGAGGTTGGCAATCCGGCGGCCTCCATGCGACTGCTCGATGAATGGGAGTCCGAGCTAGACGCCTGCTATAGCGGTAACCCGAAGCATCCGGTATTCGTGGCGTTAAAGGAGACGGTTCGCGCGTGCAAGATTCCCAAACACGAATTTTCCGATCTCTTGACCGCGTTTCGCCAGGACCAGACCACCACCCGATATGAAACCTTTCAGGATCTGCTCGGCTACTGCAGGAATTCGGCCAATCCGGTTGGGCATCTGGTGCTTTACCTGTGTGGATATAGCGATGACGAGCGGCAGCGGCTTTCGGACTTCACCTGCACGGCGCTGCAGTTGGCGAATTTCTGGCAGGATGTGAGCGTGGATTACAGTAAAGGGCGGATTTACCTGCCGCTGGAGGATCTGCGTCGATTCGGCGTCGATGAGCGCGATATCGCCGCGCAGCGGAACACGCCGCAGTTTGTCGAGATGATGAAATTTGAAGTGGAACGCGCGCGAGAATGGTTCCGGCAAGGTCTGCCATTAGTGAAAAAGGTCAGCCGGGAACTTGCCATCGACATCGAGTTGTTCAGCCGGGGCGGGCAGGAAATTCTGAACGCGATCGAGCGGCAAGGATTTGCGGTATTGGGACGCCGTCCGGCCATTTCCAAGCCCCGCAAGCTGGCTCTGGTGGCGCGTGCCGCTCTTGGAAAGCTGGTATGAGTGCCGGCGTGCAACCTGCCCCTTCCCAGTTCGTGCCGACTGAATCCCAGCTCGTCGTAGCCTACTCGGTCTGCCGCTCGATAACCCGCACGGCGGCGCGGAATTTCTATTACGCATTTCTGGTTCTGCCACGGCGTAAGCGGGAGGCCCTATGCGCGGTGTACGCGTTTATGCGGCGCTGCGATGACATCGCCGATGACCCCAATCTGCCGGTCCAGGATCGCCGAATTAAACTTGCGGATTGGCTGGATGCGCTCCATAACGCGGCGGCGGGCGCGCCTACCGACGATCCGGTTCTGCTTGCCCTCACCGACGCGCAGCGCCGGTACAAGGTTCCCATTGAGCTGCTCAATCAGTTAGCGGCCGGTACTGCCATGGATTTGCAGGTGGAAGGCGAGGAGGAAGACGAGCCCGGCTTCGCCCACTCCGCGCTGGCGGTGCAGTACGCCACCTTCGACGACCTCGCGCAATATTGTTATCGCGTAGCCTCGGTGGTGGGCCTGGTCTGCATAAAGATTTTCGGATATCGCGATCCAGGAGCGGAGGCGCTGGCGGAGCGCTGCGGGCTGGCGTTTCAGCTGACCAACATCATTCGCGACGTGAAGGAAGATGCGGCCATGGGTCGAGTGTATCTGCCACTTAAGGATATGACCGAATTTGGAGTCACGGTCGAGGACCTTAGCGGAGCGCCTGATCCGGCGCGGCTTCGGCCGTTATTGGCGCGAGAGGCGGACCGGGCACGCGAGTTCTATCGCTCGGGCGAGCAATTGATTCCGCTGGTTAATGAAGACAGCCAGCCGGCGCTTTGGGTGCTGATTACGATTTATCGGCGACTTCTGGAAAAGATCGCGGCACAAGGATACGACGTCTTTGGCGAGAAGGTGAGTCTCAGGACGCGAGAGAAAGTCAGAGTGCTGGCCACGGGATTTCTGAAGCGGCTTGCCTGAGTTTTGCGGACACCGGGTCTGAAGCCCGGGTGTGATCGGCGTCCAACGCGGCCCTGAAGGGCCGCTCTTCCATGTTAATGCACAGTCAGTGATGTAAGACCCAGACTGCCAGAATAGGGCTCACCGAATACTGCTAATTATGCAAAACGCCTCCAATTCGCAGAGTGTCGCCATTGTCGGTGGCGGACTGGCTGGATTGGCGGCCGGATGCGCACTCGCGCAAGCGGGGTTTCGGGTTTCGATTCTTGAGCGGCGTCCTTACCTGGGTGGACGGGCTTCGTCTTATCAACATCCAGGAACTGGCGAAGTTGTGGACAACTGCCAGCACGTGCTGCTGGGTTGTTGCACCAATCTGGTCAATCTTTATGAACGGACGGGCGTGAGCGGCAAAATCCGCTGGTACGACGGGCTCACGTTCCTGGAACCGGGTGGGCGCGCGTCGGTTATCCGGGCTTCTTCAGTTTTACCGGCGCCTCTGCACAATTCAATTTCTTTCCTCGGGGCGAATTGTCTTGGATTGCAGGATAAGGTTGGCATTGCCCGGGCGATGTTGGCGCTGATGCCGTCCGCTCCGGCTGAGGAAGGCGGGACGTTTCTCGACTGGTTGCGGCGGCACGGCCAGACTGATGTCGCCATTGAACGGTTTTGGAAGACCGTGCTGGTCAGCGCGCTAAACGAAGACTTGGACCGCATGTCGGTGACTTACGCCGCCCAGGTCTTCCGCGAATCTTTTCTGAAGTCCGCCGAAGCCGGACGCATGGGCATTCCGAGCGTGCCTCTAACCGAGTTGTACAACGCGGCTGGCGACTATATTCGCGCTCGGGGCGGGCAAGTGCAGTTGCGCTGCTCGATGGATTCATTTTCCGGTGGATCGGCTTCGGTGGAACTGTGTATCGATGGCCAGCAGCGAACGTTCGACTTTGCTCTTTTGGCGCTCTCGTTCGATGCCATGAAGCGAGTGCTGCCGGCGTCGGCCGAGGCCGAGTCTCTACGGACCGATTTGGAGCAGTTCGAGAGTTCACCGATCACCGGTATTCATCTCTGGTTGGATCGCGAAATCAGCGACCTTGATCACGCCGTCCTGCTCGATCGCACCATTCAATGGATGTTTCACAAGTCCAGGCTGCTGGGCCGCGCGGCCGAGGCTGGCAGTTATGTGGAACTGGTTGTGAGCTCATCGAAGGCGCTGGTGGAGATGTCGCGCTCCGAAATTATCGAGCTGGCGCTGAAAGAGCTCCGCGAATTTTTCCCGCGCGCGCAAGATGCGCAGCTGCTGAAGGCCACCGTTATCAAAGAAGTGAACGCGACCTATTCCCCGAGCCCTGGCGTGGATCGACACCGGCCACGGAATGCGACTGTGTGGCCACGCGTTTTTGTTGCTGGTGATTGGACGGCGACCGGCTGGCCCGCCACCATGGAAGGCGCAGTGCGCAGTGGCTATCTGGCGGCCGAGAGCCTGGCGCGCGCCGCCGGAGAGAATGATGCCCATTATCTGGTGCCAGATCTGCCTGCCCGGGGCCTGATGCGGCTGTTTGGCAAGTGATCCTTCCCTCATCGAAAGTGCAATAACCCAGGTACCACTAAACCTTTCCCCGCCCGTGCCGATAAGCAGGAAGTCGGAGTGTCGCTGTGAGCACCAGCCGCAGGTGGGGTGTCGAGATGTTTCTGGGTTTGGCGATCGCGCTCCTGTCAGCGGCAGCGCAAGGACCACCGGATCCTGCGCCAGATTGGCAGCACACGGTTCGTGAACAGGCCGGACAGGGCAAGTTTGACGAAGCGTTGAAGATTGTCGAGACCCGTCTGGCAGCACATCCCGACGATGCCGAAGCCCGCGCATGGCACGGCCGCTTGCTGGCATGGAAGGGACGGTGGGCGGAGGCAGAGAGTGAGTACCTCCAGGCGTTGCGGCAGGCGCCCGACGATGTGGAGATATTGACCGCTCTGGCCGACGTTCTGTTCTGGCAGAAGAAACTGAAGCCTGCTCTGGAAGCTATCGATCGAGCGCGTGCCCGGGCTCCCGCGGATCGCGAGATCTTGTTGCGGCGCGCTCGCATTCTGGAAGCGCTGGGAAACATCCGCGAGGCGCGTGCACAATTTCGCCAGGCTCTACTGCTGAACCCTCACGACCGGCGGCTCAAAGCGGAGTTGGCAGCGCTGAGCCCTGAGCGCAAGCACGAACTGCGCCTGGGAAATGATGTCGATACCTTCAACTACGCGGATGCAGCGCAGACGCAAACCATCCTGCTCAATTCGCGCTGGAATCGGCAATGGTCTACCGCTTTCAGTTCGAGCATTTATCAACGATTCGGGCAACAGGCACAGAAATTCGCTGCCGCTTCAACCTTCCGGATATCCCACTCGGACTGGATTGGCATTGCCGGAGCCGGCGCCAATGACCATGGCATTGTGCCGAAGCGTGAGGCTTCGTTCGAATATGGCCACGGGTTTCGTCTGCAGAATCCCTGGATCCGCGGGATGGAAGTCCTCTACCAGCAGCGCTGGCTGTGGTATACGGGCGCGCACGTCCTGACCATCGGACTTTCCCAGACCTACTATCTTCCCCACGACTGGGCGTGGACCCTGGCGATAACCGGCGCTCGCAGCGGATTTGCAGATACAGGCGTGGATTGGAGTCCCTCAGGCAACACGCGATTGGCCTTTCCAATTCACCGGCGACTGTCAGGAAATGTCTCCTTCGCGATGGGCAGTGAGAGCTACGCGCAGGTGGACCAGATCGGCTACATTTCGGCCCGCAGTTTTGCCGGAGGATTGCGGCTTCACTTTACGGCCCGGCAGGATGTCGCCGGCTATGTAGCGCGCCAGTACCGTTCTCAGAATCGTTCTCAGACCAGCTATGGAGTGAGCTATGGAATTCATTTTTAGATCACTCGAGATGGGCTTGCCAGGGCTGGTGCTGCGGGCCATCCTGCTGCTGCTGCTCAGCATAAGTCTGCTGATCGCCTTCATTGTGGCGCGGCGCTGGTATCGGGGACGATATTTTCGGCGGCTCAACCAGCGGATGTTGTTCTTTCGATCGGCCTGGGACAACTTAGTTTCCGGGCAAATTCCGCCCAAGACTTGGCGGCTTAACCATTTCGATTCGAAGATTGTCGAAACCATCCTGCTGGACAACATGGAAGTGGCCATTCCGGAAGAATTGCCGGGTCTGCTGCGCTGCCTGCGTGAGAGCGGTCTTCTCGATATGAGGATCTACCAGGCGCGGCATTTGCGCGGTTGGAAGCGGCGCGATGTTCTGATCGTGCTCGGGCGCACGCGCGCTCCGGAAGTCATTCCTGCCCTATCGGAGGCGTTGGATGACCCAGCGTTGCAAACCCGCATTGCGGCGGTGCGCGGACTGGGACGGATCGGGCTCGCCGACGCTGCAGTGCCCTTGCTGGAACGCTTCCTGTCCGGCGAGTTAGAGGTTCCGGAACACACGCTCAAGAACGCGCTGGTCCATTGCTGTCGCGACTCGCCCGGGCTGCTCATCCAATACCTCCATCATGCCGGCGGGCACAAGCGGGAACTGCTGGCGCGCGTGTTGGGTGAGGTTGCCAACTCCGGGCTGGCGGAAGAGTTATTGACGCTGGCCACCGATCCGCTCGCGGAGGTAAGGGCTTCCGCGGCCAGAGCCTTGGGCAATGTGCAAGATCCGCTTGCGCTGTGGGCCTTGGCGAAGCTCCTGGAAGACCAGGAGTGGTTTGTGCGGCTGCGCGCCGTGGTCGCGCTGACCTCATTGAAACAGAGCGGGCGCACGCGCTTGCTTTTGCGCGGCCTATGCGATTCCAATCGCAGTGTGCGCCAGCGCGCCGCGTGGGCGCTGGCACGCATTGAGCCGGATCTCGGGGCTTTGCTCGAGCAGGTGGTTGCCACCCAGGATCGCTACGCCTTGCAGGCGTTTATCTCGGAACTGGAGCGTTCCGGCGCGATGCAGGACGTCATTCATTCTCTCGAAGTCGAATCCGCGCACGGCGTGGCGCAGTCGATCCTGATGCAGGCTTTGGTGGCCGGGCGCGAGGGAGTGGAATCAGCGCGGACGACGAAGGCGGCGACGGCGGCCGCCGGAGCGGGCCGGTGAAGCTGCTTCTCCAGATTTTGAACTTCAACCTGTTCGTCTACTACCTTCTCTCCAACCTTATCTACCTGGTGCTGCTGGTAACGGCGATCACTAGAAATGCAGTCCACCAGCACCGCCTGGGGAGTTTACGGCTGGAACATCTCAAAAGCTCGCCTTTTACGCCGCCGATTTCGCTCTTGGTGCCGGCACATAACGAGGAAAAATCCATCGTGTCCAGCGTACGCTCGCTGCTACGGCTGGATTATCCCAGCCTGGAAGTGATCGTGGTCAACGACGGCTCCGACGACGCCACCCTGGATCAACTCAAGCGAGCCTATCAGCTGCGGCTGGGACCACTGCTCTATGTTCCGGAAATCTGGACGGCTAGCATTCGCGGTATCTACAGCAGTCCGGCGGAGCCGCGTTTGCTGGTTATTGACAAGACCGCAGCTGGCAGCAAGTCTGACGCGGTCAATGCGGCGCTCAATGCGGCAACTAGTCCATATGTTTGTGTGGTGGATTCCGATTCGGTGCTGGAGCGGGATTCGCTATTGCGCATCATGGCGGGAGTGTTCGCCGATCCGAGCCAGGTGATCGCGCTGGGAGGGATCGTCCGAATTTCAAATGGCTCTGTCATCGAAAACGGGGAATTGAAGCAGGTGCGCTTGCCCAGGCGGCCTCTGGAGGTGCTGCAGGTCATCGAATACTTACGCGCGTTTCTCATAGGCCGAGAGGCATGGGCGCAGTTCAACGCGTTGCCCATCATTTCGGGCGCCTTTGGAATTTTTCAAAAAGATCTGGTGAAGCGGGTGGGAGGATACCGTACCGCAGCGATTGGCGAAGATCTGGACCTGGTGGTCCGCCTGCACCGCTATATGCTGGACCACGGCGCCGATTACCAGATCAGTTTTATACCCGATCCCACCTGCTGGACCGAGGTGCCCTCTGATTTCCGCTCGCTGGCGCGGCAGCGGGCACGCTGGCAGAAAGGGCTATGGGATACGCTCTGGCTGAACCGCGACATGTTGTTCCGCCGCCGGTATGGACGGGTGGGAGCGCTAATTCTGCCGTATATGTGGATATTCGAGCTCATGGCGCCGCTTGTTGAGCTGATCGGCTATCTCGCTATCTTTGTGGCGGCGGCACTGGGACTGCTGGGACGCCAGTTCGTGGTGCTGTTCCTGATCTTCGGATATAGCTTCGCCACCATGATCTCGGTGGGGTCGATCCTGCTGGAGGAGATGACCTACCGCCGCTATGTGCGCTCCCGAGAAGTGGCGCGGTTGCTGTTCTATTGCCTGCTGGAACACTTTCCTTACCGCCAGTTGACGATGATCTCCCGATTGCAGGGGATGTGGCAGTATTTCCGGGGTGATGTGACGTGGCGGCCAATTAAGCGCACCGGATTTGCGGCGGGAGCGGGGAGATAGGATTCCGCGAGACTGCAGCGACTGCGCGGGCGGTTGTGTGTGGGCAGCGAGCGGAAAACGCAAGGTCCCCCTCGGCTTCGCTCGGGGCAGGCCCTCCACTCGGACTTACGCCCTCGGTCGGGATGACAGGAATATCAATGTATCCGCATCAGACGGCCAGCAGGAACACGCCCCCGGCTACGAATAGGGCGGCCATCCAGCGGCGGCGGTCCACATTTTCGTGCAGGAAAATGCGCGCCGCGAAAGCGTTCGCGACGAAAGTAAGAGAGGCGGCTGCGGGGCCGACCAGACTCACGTCATTCCACGACAAAGCAAACAGCAGGCTGTAAAAGGCTACAGCCATGCAAGCAAGTCCCAAAAGGAAAGTCCGGGTACCGAGAATCCGGCGAATCACGAAGAACAGACCACGGCTGCGGCGGAGTTCGCCGACGTCTCCCACTCTTTTCATGGCGTGGGAGAGCAGGACATCGCCGCTGGTGGAAGCCAATACCACGGCCAGCACGGCGCACCAGGTGTAGAGATTCTTCACCGGCAGCCTCCCACGCACAACACCTCGGAGTTGTCATCCACCCCCTGCGAGTGATGGCGAGCGGTTAATTCTGGACCGCCGGCGACGGCGCCTACTCCCATACTGATCAGCACAATGCCGATCCAGCGTGCTGTACCGATGTGTTCATGCAGACCATACCTGGCGATGAACGCCAGGATCACGTAGCCAATCGAGGTGGCGGGAAGCACATAGGTGAGATCCGCCCAGGAAAGTGCGGTGGCATAGCAGGCAAAGAAGGAAATCAGGAACAGTATGCCGACGGCGACCCAGGGATTGGCTATTGCCAGGATCACGTGCGAGACATGATCCAGCGATATCGTCCCGAGTTCCTTCATGCCGCGCGATAACAGAGTATCGCCGACGGCGGAGAACAAGGTAACGCCGGCCAGCACCAGGTATTTACGAAAACTCAAACCGTCTGTTCCCACGCTTTCGGAGCGGAATCGGAATGGGGTGTAGCGCCATTCCCATTGGCCGCCTTGTCTTTGACCAACTTGTTGCGCATGGCGCGAACTTTCAGGAAGGTCTTGGCTTCTTTGTAAAGGCGCTTGCGCTCAGGTCCGTTGAACGCCGCTTTCCTAAGGATACGGAACACGGCTTTCGGACGGAAATAATACTCGTCGTAAAAACGGTGTACGGCCCCGAGGATGTCGTCGGCAGGCAAGCCCGGGTATTGGATGTGCGCCAACTGGTGGCCGCCCTCGTCCACCATCTTGTTGGTGTTAACCATAAAACCGTTCTTGACGGCGTAGTCGTAAAGTTCGGTACCCGGATAGGCATGGGCGACGGATACCTGGATGGTTTCGACGTCGAGTTCCTTGGCGAAGGCGATGGTGTTGTTGATGGTCTGGCGAGTCTCGCCAGGGAGGCCGAGAATGAAGTCCCCGTGAATGACGAGCCCCAGCTTGTGGCAATCCTTAGTGAACTGCCGGGCACGCTCAACGGTGGCGCCCTTCTTAATATTTTTCAGGATCTGCGGGTCGCCGGATTCATATCCCACGATGAGGAGGCGGCAACCTGCGTCCTTCATAGCTTTCAAAGTCTCGAAGTCGGTGGTCACGCGCGATGTGCATGACCAGGTCAATCCGAGCGGCTTAAGCTTCGCGCAAAGTTCGATGGTGCGAGCCTTCTGGATGTTGAAGGTGTCGTCATCGAAGAAAAATTCCTTGGCGTTGGGCCAGTATTCCCTGGCTTTCGCCATCTCGCGGGCCACATCGTCGGTCGAGCGCTTCCGCCAGGGATGCCCGCTGAGCGTCTGCGGCCACAGGCAGAACGTACATTGCGCGGGGCAGCCACGGGTGGTGTACAGAGAGACGTATGGGTGGAGCAGAAAAGGAACGTTGTACCGCGTTATATCCAGGTCGCGTTTGTAGACGTCGGTTACGTGCGGCAGGGCATCGAGGTCCTGAATCTGTGGCGCATCAGGATTGTGGACGATTTTGTCGTTGTGCAGGTAAGAGACGCCCGCGATCTGGTCGAGCGGTTTGCCTTTGGCGTAATCGACGACCGCGTAATCGAATTCTTTGCGGCACACGAAATCTATCGCCGGGCACTCGCGCAAAGATTTTTCGGGCAGCACGGACACATGCGGGCCGACAAAGGCAATCTTTATTCCAGGATTCGCCTCTTTGATCGCATTGGCCAGGCGAATGTCCCCGGGAAAGCCGGGCGTACTGGTGAACAGAACGAGAAACTCATAATCTTTGGCGATCTTAATGGTGTCTTCGCCGGAGACGTAATGGGGAGGCGCATCCAACAGGCGCGCGCCTTCCAGCATGCCCGTCGGATAAGCCAGCCAGACGGGATACCAATACGACTCGATTTCGCGGGTGGCGGGCCAACGCGAGCCAGCGCCTCCGTCGAAATTTTCAAAGGACGGGGGATTCAGAAACAGTGTTTTCAATGGCATAGAGTTAATCAATCAATACTAACATTCGCCCCTTGGAACGAGGAATTTACCTCGGTTAGTTTTTGGGTACACTCCCTGGATTGTGATCAAGTATAGGATGCGCGGCAGCCCGGAGAAGGTCACTTTTTCGCTGAATGGCGGCTGGGTGCAGCCGAAGGGGCTTGGGAGCAGCGGGTGGGGTAAGGAAATTGCCTACGTTTAGTGACATTTCACGGTGTCATCCCGACGGAGGGCGCAAGCCCGAGTGGAGGGCCTGCCCCGAGCGAAGCCGAGGGGGACCTAGTGTTTGGTCTTCGAGCAGCGACTACTTTCCTGCCAGCGCCCACTGCGCCAGTTCGCCTGTGTTGCGCAACAACTGAACCTTGGCTTTTTGCAGGGTGAGATTCGCATCCATGAGCGAATCGTAGGACTGCTCGACCTTCGTGCGCGCGTCTTGCTCTTCGCGGAGCGTGCCCACTTGCGATTGCAGACGAGTTTCCGTGGCCTCGAGTTCGGACTGCGCCAGTTGATACTCCAGCTGGGTTACGTCAACCGCGGCTTGGAGTTCCTGCACGGAACGCTGAAGGCGAAGGGTCTCCAGGCTGATTTTGTCCTTTGACTGTTCGGCTTCGCGGCTGGCACGAATGAAATCCGCTTTAGCTTGAGCGGCGCGGGCGCGCTGCGCCGTATCGAAAAACGGAAACTTCATTACCAGTCCCCCGCTGGCATTATTGGCTTGAAAATTCCGGATATAAACGTTGTAGTTGTTGAAATTGGTGAGTACCGCGTACTGGCCGGCAAGATCGAATGAGGGATAGAGAGCTTTGTGTTCCCCCTGCGCCATAAACTGCTTCGACAGTGCCTGCTGTTGCGCCGCTTTGACGGCGGGATTCGATTGAACCGCTTTTTTGGCCAGATCATCCTGCTGCTGAACGTCGGGGAAGATCGGGACGGAATCCGGATCGGTTCCCAGTTCCTCGGCAGAGAGACCGGTCAGTTGCGAGAGGCGGAGGCGCAGCACGTCGGCGGAACCTTTGGCTTCGGCCATGCGCATCTGCACACGGGCGGTGGCCAGCCTGGCGCGATCCAAGTCCACCGGCTTGTCCACGCCGGCGGCGATGCGCTCCTGCTCGATCTTTTCCGTCTTCTGATTATTTGCCAGCGCGTTGGCCAGCAGATCGCTGTCCTGACTCCATTTGCCCAGCTCCACATAGGTGAGAACCGTTTCCTGAATGATGGCATCGCGCTGGTCCGCATTGACCGATCTTGTACTCTCCACATCGGTTCGCGCCGCGCGCACGAACTGGGTCTGCGCCGGGCTGTATAGAATCTGCTGCGACGTCACGTTGAACAGGGAAGGCGCGGAGTTTTCCAGGCTAAGCGGAAAGCCATAGCTCGCACCCAGCCCCGAGCCAAACACCAGCCGGGGAAGATAGGCGCTGCGCGCCTCGTGGTACGCGGCCATCGCTTTCTCCTGATCGGCAGAAGCCAGCGTCAGCTGACCGCTGTGCTGCAGCGCCAGCTCCACTGCGTGCCGCAAAGTAATGGTCTGCGCAATTCCTGCTTGCGAAGCGAAAAGTAAAACTACGAGGAACGACCACCCACGAAACGCAGTGTTCATTGCGAGCACCCTCGATCTATTCAGAATTGAAAAACGGCCACGCATTTCGCCCAGAATAGCGGACAACGATTCAGCCGCGAATCCGTGACCGTCAAAAGCGCGATTGATTCATCGATTCACGCGGCCGAGAGCTTCTTTGGCGGCCGGGAAATTGCTGGCCAGGGCCAGCGCAGCGCGATATTCATTGGCCGCGCCGCGCGCGTCTCCTTGTTTTTCCAGGGCAGTGCCGAGCACGTAATGCGCCTGAAAGAACGGGGACTTCTCAGTCGGCGTGTCGGACACCAGGTAGCGCCGGACGAGTTGTGCGGCCGTTACTGGATTGCGGCCGGTGCGCACCAGCAATTCCGCGCACTCGACAAGAACCTCATTGTTGGCCACGGGGGCGCTGACGGCGCGCTGTAAGGCCTGCTCCATATCTTTTAGCCGGTTCTGGTGGCGGTAAAACAGAGCCAGGTTCAGCCAGTCATGGGCATTGCCAGCGGAGGCATCCACAGCAGCCCGGTATTCTTTTTCGGCGGAGCGCTGGTCTTTATTCTTCTCCGCCAGCCGGCCCAGAACGTAATGTGCCTGGGCGGGAGCAAAACGCGACAAGGCAGTGGCCTGAGCGCGGGCTTTGTCATCGCCGCCACCGAGAATCGACGGTGCCTCCAGGTAGAACTCGGCCAGATCCACGCGGGCTTCCACACTGCGCGAATTGAGCTGCACTGCGGTTTCGAATTGCTTACGGAGTTTGCGCGCCAGAGTGAAGGCCGAGAGTGGATTTGCGTTTTCCGCCTTCTCGCCGTAGCTGCGGCCCAACCAAAGGTGATAGTCACTATTGCCGGAGTCGAGGGAGACCGCTCTTTCGCAGGCGGGGATAGCGCGATCCCAGTCACGCACGGAATAGTACGCCCGGCAAAGGTAATTGTACGAAGCCGCGTCCGACGGGGTCTTCTCAAGTTGCGCTTGCAGTGAGGCAATCATGTCATCGACGCGCCCAGCCGCCAACATTTCGCTGGGGGATGCTGCTGCCTCCGTCACCGGCAGGAAGAGCGCAAAAACCAATAAAAATGCAAAGAATTTAAGAGTCGACATCAGTTACTGCACCACCTTCACGGGTTGATTGTCGCGCAGGGGCTTGGTATTGAGCGAACCGAGCGCAACCAGTTGATTGTCAGAGAGCCCTTGCGTCACCTCCGCCTGGGTCAGATTGATGATCGCTGTTTTCACCGCTTGCCGGCGCAACTCTTCGTCGTCGACGCGATACACGTACGGCGTGCCGTCGTCCAGGCGCAGAGCTTCGCGGGGCACCACCAGAACGTTATGGTGTTCGGCTGTGATGATCTGGACAGTGACGTTGGTGTTGGGCAGGAGCTTGAAATCCGAGTTGTTGATGTTGGTGGTAATCTCGCCCACGTTGCGGCTGCCGAGCAATTTGACAGTGGCGGGAATGTTGAGCAGCTGGCCTTGCCAGATGCGTCCAGGCAGAGCGTCCCAGCTGACCTCGATGCGCTGCCCCGGAGAGAGGCGGCCGACGTCAGGCTCATCAACAAAAGCTCGCACACGAACCTGGGACAGATCGGCTTCCTGCAGCAGCAGATCACCGGCGTTTACGTAATTTCCGGCACGAACCGGCACGGAATAAACGACGCCATCGAAGGGCGCCTTGACATTGGATTTGTTAAGGATCTCAGTGGCCGCGTCATAGGCGGCCTGGGCTTCGCCTTTCTGCGCCTCGACGTGGGCTACTTCGGGCTTGGAATAGCGCTCTTTGAGTTTCTGTTCCAGCAGGCTGACATTGGCCTGGGCAGTATTCCACTGCGCTTCCGCTTCTTTCACCTCGCCCATGGAGGCGGCGCCGGTCTTCTGCAAGCGCTGCAGAGCTTCGAAATTGCGCTCGGCGTTGTCGCGATCGGCGCGCGCTTTCACCAGTTGCGCATCCGTGGTGAGGACCTCTTCGCGGGTGCCTCCGGTTTGGACGGCGTTGATGTCGGCCTGCGCGCCTTTCAGTGCGGCAATGGCTTTGGCGGCATTGGTGCGGGCATCGGCATCATCCAGCTGCAACAGCAACTGCCCGCGCTTGACGTGATCTCCTTCCTTAACCAGGACGCGTTTGACCGTGGTCGCCACGGGAGCGTGGGCTTCAAAGTTGTTGAGCGGCTCGACCTTGCCGTTGGTGGAGATCAGGCTGCGAATGTTAGCCCTGACCACACGCCCGGCACGCACCGGAATCACGCCGCTACTCATGGAATTGAAGGCGGCGAACAGGATCACGGCGACCGCGATGGCGATTGCAACAATCCACCACCGGTTGCGGGCAAACAAACCCGCCCCATTTTTGTTCAGAGCTGCCATCTACATGATGTGTAAGTACTAAGATACCACCGGCCGGGTCCAGGAGGGTTGGTATCTTCGGTAACGGAACACTCGGTTGGATGCCCCAGGACTCATTTTGCGTGCAAAAAATAAATGGCCTGGGGGAGGGTGCTCGGGTCCCGATTTTCTGGTTGCGAGTTGTTGGATCAGGCAGGTTCCTGGTAGAGGCCAATCACATTTCCCGCGGGATCACGGAACCTTGCAGTGACCTCGGGTGCGTCCGCGCCGATCGGTTGCACAATTTCGCCGCCGTGGGCGACAACGCTCTGGAGTGCCGCCGCGACACTATCCACCATGATGTAAACCATGAAGCCGGGGGACGCCGGAGGACGGCCGAGAACCCAGCTACCGCTTACTTCCCCGGTGGTGTCGTCGAAGGCGAGGTGACCATCGCCGCGCTTGCGAATTCGCCAGCCGAACACGCGACTGTAAAATTCGGCGGAGCGCGCTATGTCGGTGGCGGGGATTTCGAGGTAGCAGATTCTTCCGTTTGCTCGCGTGGGAGGCATGGGGCACTGCCGAAGTTGCGATTCTACTACGCAGCCACCGTCAAGTCTGTCGCTGCTTTAGAAGGACTGTTTACAATGGACTGATGAGAAAGCCCCGTTACACGCCCGAGCACGCGCAGTCAGGGCTGGATGCAGCCTTCCCTGATATCGAGACCTGGCCAAACCAGTTTCCTGGATATGAGATCGTGGTGGACGACCCCGAGTTTACGTCCGTGTGTCCCAAGACTGGATTGCCGGATTTCGGAACGATTACGATTCGTTACATGCCCGACCAGCAGTGTCTTGAATTGAAATCGTTGAAGGAGTACTTGCAGTTCTACCGAAACCTCGGAATCTTTCAGGAGAACATTGTTAACCGCGTGCTGGAAGATGTAGTGCGCTGTGCGCAGCCGGTATGGGCCGAGGTGAAGGGAGATTTTCGCCCGCGGGGAGGAATTTCAACCGTCGTGGTGGCGCGGTGGCCAAGGCCTGCGAAGGGCGAGAATAAACAACCGAACGCCCGGGAGAATGGCCGCAAGAAGCGCTGACCCGGCGTGATATATTCACGTCGCGCGTCGCGGACCGCCGTCCACGACGCTGATTCGCGGGCCAGTGCCCGCGCCACAAACACCTTGGCACCCACTCGCCTGTACCCGCGTACCGCGCTGGTAGTCCTGACGGCGCTGAACCTGCTCAATTACATTGACCGCTCCGTGCTGAATGCCGTTCAGCCTCTGATTCAGAATGAATTCCACGTGAGCGATGCCCAGATCGGGCGGCTCACCACGGTTTTCCTGATCTTCTACACCTTGGCGGCTCCGGTGATGGGACCTCTGGCGGACCGCTACTCGCGGCGGTTGATCATCGCTGTGGGAGCGTTTGCCTGGAGCGCGGTCACGCTGCTCACGGCCGTTTCGTACTCATATAACGCGCTCCTGATTCGCCACACCTTGGTAGGAATTGGCGAAGCGAGTTTTGTCACCATCTCGCCAACTGTGGTTGCTGACCTGTTTCCTGAATCCAAACGTGGGCGGGTGCTGGGAATTTTTTATCTGGCGATCCCCGTAGGCTTCGCTTTGGGATATCTGATTGGCGGATACTTCGGAACCAATTTCGGGTGGCGAACACCGTTTTATGTTGCCGGCGTGCCCGGATTTTTGCTCGGGGCGGTGATGCTGTTCGTGCCAGAACCTGAGCGTGGCCGGTTCGATTCGCTTCCGGAAACGCCGGAAAATGTGCCGCCTCTGTTTTCCTGGCCATTCGTTAAGTATTTTGTTGGGAAAGTATCGGGACTGGTACGTAATCGCGCGTTTCTTACGGCGACTCTGGGCATGGCCATGATGACGTTCGCGCAGGGCGGTCTGCTGGTGTGGATGCCCACGTTTCTCTCACGTATGCGCGGCTACACCCTGGGGAAGGCGAATAACCTGTTTGGTTTGATCGTTGCCGTTGATGGGACCATAGCCGCCTTGGCGGGTGGGTGGCTGGGCGATCGCCTCCTGCGGCGCACGAAGGGCGCTTATTACATGGTATCGGCGACCAGCATGGGGCTGGGCATACCAATTATGATGATTGCGCTTTTCGATCGCGGGCGGGCGATGGTTCCGGGAATCGTTCTGGCGGCATTCCTGCTGCTGATTAATACAGCGCCGCTGAACGCGGCCATCATCAATTCGGTAGGGGCACACATCCGGGCGACGGCCATTGCCGTTAACCTATTCGTCATTCACTTCCTGGGGGATGCGTTCTCGCCCTGGCTGATCGGCAAGGTGTCGGATCGGTCGTCCCTGGAATCGGGATTCATCAGCACCGTGGTGGCGACGGCGCTGTCGGCGGCGATTTTGTTCTACGGAATGAAATTTGCCCCTCCCGTAAGAGTTGACGAAAAACAGACGGCGGAGGCCAGCGGGTAGCTTCAGTCAAAGCCCCCATCTTTCGCTAAAGCGGAAGGATGAGCGGCCCATTCTCGCTTAGAATGTAGCTGCAAAACCAAAGTCAGGAGCCTGCGATGCTTCTCCATGGGATTTTTCCTCCGATCACTACGCCTTTCTATCCCGAGGGCAAGATTTACTTCAAGAAACTCGAGCACAACGTCGAGCGTTATTCCAAGACGCCGGTGGCCGGGATCGTCGTCCTGGGATCGACCGGCGAGGCGATTCTGCTATCCGATGAGGAACGCCAGGAAGTGCTCAAGACATCAATGGAGGCTGCCGCGCCAAACAAGGTAATGATTGCGGGCACAGGAATTGAGTCAGCGTCGGAAACGCTGCGCCTGACCGAATACGCCGCAGCGCTCGGCTATGACATCGCCATGGTGCGGACGCCCCATTATTACAAGAGCCAGATGAATCCGGAGAACATGCTGGCGTTCTACCGGTTCGTAGCTGACCGCTCGCCGCTGCCGGTGATCATCTACAACTTTCCGCAAGCTACGGGGTACGACATTCCCGCAGAACTCGTAACCCAATTGGCCGACCACCCCAATGTGATTGGCATTAAGGAATCGAGTGGTGATGTGGAGAAGGTAAGAAAGATGGTTGAAGGCACGCGGCATGTGAAGCGAAGTGTCACGGTCAACGAGACCTTCGAGGCGGTCACGCCGCGCATGCTGAAAGCGGCCAGCGGCAATCAGGGCGGGGAACTGGTGCCGGTAGGTGCGCTCGCGGGTGAAGGGAGCAAGCCGTCCTCGTCGGCAGTCACAGTCGTGTCGGGTATAAAGACGCGGCAGAAGGAAGCCGGATTCCAGGTCCTGGTGGGAGCCGCGCAGAAACTGCATCCTTCACTGGAAGCGGGCGCGGTCGGCGCCATCCTGGCTTTTGCTGACCCGGCGCCCACTGCCTGCTACGAAATCTACGCGGCCTGGAAAGAAGGCGATGCCGGATTGGCCAGGCTGAAACAGGAGCGGATTGCGCGCGCGGCGCAACGTATCGTCAGCGAACTCAGTATCTCGGCAATCAAGTACGCGATGGATTTCAACGGTTACTATGGCGGCGTTCCGCGCCTGCCGCTCTTGCCGGTTAGGGCCGATATCAAAGCCGAAATCGAGAGCCTGCTGGCGGATATTCGAAACTAACAACCGGGGCCACGGACCGCGACGGATCGGCGCATCACAGCCACTTGTGATCCGGGTCACATCCGGCTATAATTCGAACGAACGTTCGAATGAGAGATGGCCTCCGCCGCCAAACTCGCCCGTCCCCGCCGCCGCTCCCCCGCCGTCCCGAACGGCAGCCGCTTCGACCGCCGCCTGGCCAAAATCCTCGCCCACGCTACCGAGGTTTTCTGTGAAAAGGGATATGCCGGCGCATCGATGCGGGACCTGTCGCGTGCCAGCGGCATGTCACTGGCGGGGATGTATTACTACTTCGAGTCCAAAGAACGCCTGCTGTACCTGATCCAGAAGCACACGTTCACGACTATCATCGCGCGCCTGCGCCAGCGGTTGGAGGGCGTTTCCGATCCCGAGCAGCGCATTCGCCTTTTCATTCTCAACCACCTCGAATATTTTCTGGCCAATCAGAAGGCGATGAAAGTTCTATCTCATGAGGACGACGCGCTGAAGAACGGCTTCGGCTCAGAGATTGCGGCGGTCAAGCGTGAGTATTACCGCATCTGCGTCGGGCTGATGGACGAATTCAAAGAAGTGCGCCGGCTCGAGTTTTCCAGCCGTATGGCGGTTTTGAGCCTGTTCGGAATGATGAACTGGATCTACACCTGGTACAACCCACGCGTAGACGCCGATGCCGGCGAACTGGCCGGCCAGATGGCCGGAATTTTCCTGCGTGGAGTAGGCGGGCACAGCAAGGGAAACAGAGTTCGCACCGGGGACGGTGGCCGGACAAACCTGGGTTCCTCGCTGCGCTCGGAATGACAGTTTTTGATTTAGAAATGTTGTTTACAGAGTTTGAATTCACTCAGTGAAGGAGCCTTTCATGGCAACGACAACGCAGCCGGTCACCGGCGAAAGCACGAAACAGCTGATCAATTACCGCACCGATGCCGGCGTGGCGGTGATCGAGATGAACGATCCTCCGGCCAACACATACACCTACGAGATGAACCGCCAGCTCGACGACGCGATCCTCAAGGCGCGAATGGACAACGCGGTTTACGTGATCCTGCTGACGGGAGCGGGAGACAAGTTTTTCTCGGCCGGCGCCAACATCAAGATGCTGGCCAGCGTCGATCCGACCTTCAAGTATTACTTCTGCCTGCATGCGAATGAAACCCTGCTCCGGCTGGAGCACACGCCCAAGCTGGTGATCGCGGCCCTGAACGGTCACACCGTGGGTGGCGGCCTGGAAATCGCTATGGCTGCCGACATTCGTATCGCACGCAAGGATGCGGGCAAGATTGGTCTGCCGGAGGTCAATCTGGGCGTTCTCCCCGGCACCGGTGGGACCCAGCGCTTGTCCCGCCTGGTGGGAAAAAGCAAGGCCATCGAGTTGATGGTCACGGGCAATACTTTCTCCTTCGAAGAGGCGCAGGAGCTGGGCATCGTGAATGACATCTTTGAGCGCGAAGGCTTCATGGACAACATCATGGAGTACGCGCGCCAGTTCTGCCCGCCCAATAAAGCTGCCAAGGCTGTGGGCCGCATCAAGCGCGCGGTGCAAACGGGATGGGAGATTCCGATGGAATCGGCGCTGGCAGTCGAGCGCGAAAACCAGCAGTTGCTCTTCCAGAGCGATGACGCGAAAGAAGGTCTGGCTGCTTACGTGGAGAAGCGCCCGGCAACCTTCACGGCAAAATGACGAATCACGCAGCGACGGCCGCCAAGGCCGTCGCGATGAAATGAAAATGATTGCGACGAAAGCAAAAGTAGAACCCGGAAAGCTGCTGATCAACGGCCAGCGGGTCGAGGGATCGAAGACATTCGAAACCTTCAACCCCGCGACCGGCGAAGTTCTTACGCGAGTTGTGGAAGCTTCGAGCGGGGACGTCGATCGCGCCGTGCAAGCCGCGCGAACGGCCTTCGAAGACCGCTCGGGCGCGTGGCGCAAGATGTCGGCCAGCGAACGCGGGCGTCTGATGTGGAAGTTTGCGGACCTCATCGAGAAAAATATCGATGAACTTGCCGAGCTCGAAACCCTTGATAACGGCAAGCCCATCTTCGAGTCCCGCTACGTTGACCTCCCCATGGTCGTTGATGTCCTGAGGTACTACGCAGGCTGGGCCACCAAGATTCACGGCGAGACCGTGAACACGTTCGAAACCGCATTCACTTACACCTTGCGCGAGCCGGTGGGCGTCGTTGGGCTGATCATTCCGTGGAATTTCCCGTTGCTGCTAGCGTCCTGGAAACTTGGGCCGGCGCTGGCGTGCGGGTGCACGGTGGTGATGAAGCCGGCCGAGCAAACTTCGCTGACAACCCTGCGCGCGGGTGAGTTGGCAGTGGAGGCAGGTTTCCCGGCAGGTGTGATCAACATTCTGACCGGCGGACCGGAAGTCGGGAAGGCAATGGTCGCGCATCCCGGTATCGACAAAATTGCGTTCACCGGATCGACGGCGGTGGGCAGGGAGATCATGCGCGGGGCGGCCGATTCGCTGAAACGGATCACGCTTGAACTCGGGGGCAAGTCGCCCAATATCGTGTTTGCCGATGCCGACCTCGACAACGCAGTGAAAGGCGCGATCAACGGCATCTTTTACGGCAAGGGAGAAGTCTGTAATGCAGGCTCTCGGTTGTTCGTCGACAGCAAGGTGAAAGACCAGTTTCTCGAGAAGCTGGTTGGGCGCGCCAAAAAAATGCAGCCGGCAGATCCCCTGGATCCGAAGACTCGCATGGGAGCGATCGTCAGCCAGGAGCAGATGCAGACCGTCCTCGGTTATATCGAGGCGGGGAAGAAAGAAGGAGCCAAGCTGATCGCGGGCGGCAACCGGGTGGCGGTGGATGGAGGCAAGGGTTTCTTCATCGAGCCGACGATCTTTGGCGATGTCAAAAATGACATGAAGATCGCGCAGGAGGAGATCTTCGGGCCGGTGCTGGCCACGCTGACTTTCGATGATGTAGAGGAGGTGGTTCGCCAGGCGAATCAGAACCCGTATGGGCTGGCGGCGGCGGTCTGGACGCGAGATGTGAAGAAGGCGCATCTGGTCTCGCGCCAGCTGAGAGCCGGCACCGTGTGGATCAACACCTACGGGCTGATGGACGCCTCTTTGCCCTTTGGCGGATACAAGAGTTCTGGCTTTGGCCGCGAACTTGGGCAGAATGCTCTGGAGCATTACACGGAAGTGAAGACGGTGTGGATGAATCTGGGATGAAGAATTCAGCACTCAGCATTCAGGATTCAGCCCGCCGGCGCCCGTGCTCGCGCCCGCGAAGGGGTGGAGTTTAGGATGAAAAACCCAGATCCCTCGCTCTGCTCGGGATGACAATGCTGGAAGGATGAAATCTGAGTGCTGAGTGCTTAATCACACAAAGCTACACCAAGGAAAAGATTATGCCGGGTAAAGTTGCAAAAATCGGGACTTTTAGCGATTGGGCGGGGTTGTTTGACGAGTGGCGCAAGGAAATCGGTGTCAATCGCGATGAGATCGCGGGATTCAAGTTCGATACGCTTTTCGGGGCGATCGAGACGGAAGAGATTCAGTTTGGCGCTTTCAAGGGGCGGAACAAATGGCAGAACCTGCGCCAGGTTCCGACGCAGCAGATGCGCGATGCCCTGATGAATCTGATCGTGTACCAGGGGGACACCGAATTTGCCAGCGTCGAGCAGCAGCGGCATCTGTTCGAAATGGCTCCAACGGATTGGGATCGGCGGGCGCTGACGCGCGTCATGATCGAAGAGATGCGGCACGGGTGGCAGATGTGCGCGCTGCTGGTCGAGCATTTTGGATATTCCGGCAAAGTCGAAGCGCAAAAGATGCTGGAACGGCGCGCCTTCGAGAACAAACGGCTGCTGGGCGCGTTTAACGTCGATGTCGACAACTGGATGGACTTCTTCACCTATACAGACTTTGTAGATCGTGACGGCAAGTTTCAGCTGCAGATGTTGAAATACTCGGCGTTTGCGCCGCTGGGACGATCGATGTCATACATGCTGCGCGAAGAAGCGTTCCACATGGGTACGGGGAATGATGGCCTGCGGCGAATCGTGCAGGCCGGGCGCATACCGGCGTGGCTGATTCAGAAATATCTGAACAAGTGGATTTCGAGTTCTTACGACTTGTTTGGCACGGATCACTCCTCATCGGCGCATTGGGCATATGTCTGGGGCATCAAGGGACGCTATGACGAGCCGCAGAATCAAGTGGATCCGGATCTTGATGATCTGAATGATTACAACCGCATTCTTTATCAGAGAGAAGTTGCGGGGCTAATCGAGCGCTTCAATACAGTGTTAAAGCCGGGTGAGCCGAAGCTCTACGCGCCCGATATCAAGTTCAACCGTGCGATCGGGAAGTATGCCGGACAGAAATTCCATGCCAAGAGTGGCGAACCGCTCGACGATAAGGCGTACGCGCAGCACCTGACGGAATATATGCCCAGCGTGGAGGATAAAAAGTTGCTCCTCGAGATTATCGCCAATGAGAAGTCCTGGATTGCGGAGAAGGAAGGGGCGCGGGACCCGTTGGCTACTATTGGCGAGCCAAGGAAATCGGCTATTAATTTATAGGCGGACCTGACGGTCCGCTCGACGGCCGGAGCGGCCGTCGCTACGTCATTATGGCTCAGACTGCAAACACGCTATCGCGGCTTTCGATCTGGAGGCAGGACGGACTGGCACGGATTACGCTCAGTCGTCCGCCTGTCAACGTGATCGACGTGCCGATGATGGAGGAACTGGTCCAGGAGCTGTCTGCGATCGAGGCGGACCAGAGTATCTCGGTTGTGGTGTTGGCGGGAGCGGGCAAAGCATTTTCGGCGGGAGTGGACGTGGCGGCGCACACGCCGGATAAAGTCGAGGAAATGCTGGCAAAATTTCACGCGGTCATCCGGGCGATAGTAGCGAGCCGAAAGATCACCATTGCTGAGGTGCACGGCGCGTGCCTGGGCGGCGGAGCAGAGCTGGCCATGGTCTGTGATCTTGCTTACACGGCAGAGTCCGCAAGCTGGGGATTTCCGGAGATCAAGCTGGGCTGTTATCCGCCGGTGGCGGTGACGGCACTGGCGGCGTTGATCGGACAGAAGCAAGCGGCCGATCTGATTCTTACCGGCCGAACCATTACCGGCCGAGAAGCGGCAGCCATTGGTCTGGCGAACTGTGCCGTGCCTCACGACCAACTTGACGCGGCCGTCAGGGAATGCGTTGATCGTCTGGTGAGGCTGAGCCCGGCCGCTCTGGCCGTCACCAAGAAAGCGACGTATGCCTGGGACTCGATTCACTTCGACAAAGGCCTGGCGCGAGCGGAAAAAATTTATTTCGAAGAATTGATGAGAACGGCGGATGCGCAGGAAGGTATCCAAGCCTTTCTGCAGAAACGGGAGCCCCGGTGGACGGGCAAGTAGGAACCAAGCCAGCGCGCGTCAAAGCAGCGCACCTGATGTGCGGATCGAAATTGTGGCCGAGCGTGGGAATGCTTTGCTGTGCCTCTTTTGCCAAGGTGGCGGCTTCCAAGATCAACGGCGTGTGGGCATGGTCGCACGATCCCTGGGCAGTGGCTGCTCACCTGGTCTGGATGTTGTTCATGATCGGGCTCATCACCGAAACGCGCTGCTGGAAAGAACGAGTGTTTTTCGGCTTGGTTCTGGCCAACTCCAGTCTTGGGTTCACAATGGGTTTATGGGGTGGTTCTCCGGAAACTGTGGTCCACGAAACTCGCCTGATCTCAGCCGCGGCGTGGGCTGCCTCGGCATTGGTGAGCCTTGGGCTGTTGTTTTCGAAGGGAGATGCCGGTGCGGCGCCGGAAGACGGCTCCTAGTTTTCCGCCAGCGATTTGCTGACTGCACCCTGAGGCAGCCATCACGACGTGCGTTCTACCAGGTAAGAGTCTATGAAAAAGGAACTCACCGAACTCCGCGTCAACGGCCGACAACGGGAAGTGGCCGCTGAGCCCAGCAAGCTCCTCTTGGACGTGCTGCGAGAGGATTTGGACCTTACCGGCTCCAAGCGCGGATGCGACGACTCCTCCTGCGGCGCCTGCACGGTTCTTGTCGATGGGCTGCCCATGCTGGCGTGCACGCTGCTGGCTGCCAGTTGCGAAGGGCAGGAGATCACTACCGTGGAGGGCGTGAGCGAGCATGGCAGCCTGGCCGCGATCCAAAAGGCTTATGGGGACTGGGGCGGAGCGCAATGTGGATATTGCACGCCCGGGTTCATGATGACCGCCAAACACCTGCTGGCAACCAATCCTCATCCCAGCGACCAGGAGATCAGAACCGCTCTGAGCAGCAATTTGTGCCGTTGTACGGGGTACAGCCAGATGTATGAGGCGATCAAGGCGGCAATTGAGGCTGAGCAGAAGGGCATGGCTGTGGTTGAGTAGAACCTGGATCCCGCGCTTCGCTCGGGGATGACAGTTCAGGCTTCGCTCGAATCAGGGCAATGCTCGAGATGACAATTTTGCATTTCGCATGAACAACGGATTTTCCATTATCGGGAAGCGGACCGCCATGGTGGATGCGGCGGGAAAGACCACCGGGGCGGGGAAGTACACGGACGATCTCAGCGTGCCGGGAATGCTCATCGGGAAAATACTGCATTCGCCCTATCCGCACGCGCGCCTCAAGCGAATTGACACCAGCCGGGCCGAGGCTCTGGACGGCGTGGTAGCGGTTGTGGTGGGCGCAGACGCCCCCAAAACCTACGGCATTCTTCCCGTCGGCCACGATGAGACCGCGCTTGCAGTCGACAAGGTTCGCTACGTGGGCGACAACGTAGCTTGCGTGGCGGCGGTCGACGAAGCCACCGCCGAACGAGCGCTGGAACTCGTTGATGTGGAATACGAGGTCCTGCCCGCCTATTTCGATCCCGAAGAATCGATGACAGCCGAAACCGATCTGATTCACGATCAGAAGCCGCATAACATCGAGAAGGACTATCACCACGTTTTCGGCGATCCCGATAAAGGTTTTGCGGAAGCGGATCACGTGGCCGAAGGCCGCTTTATCGCCAACGAAGTCACTCACGCCGCCATGGAGCCACACTCTACGCTGGCGTCGTTCGAAATTGATCCTCACACCGGCAAGCCCGGACGGCTGACGGTCTGGTCGTCCACGCAAGTGCCTTATTACCTGCAGCACAAGCTGTCGCTGGTGCTGGAGATGCCGATGTCGCAGATCCGCGTGATCAAACCGCTGGTGGGCGGCGGATTCGGCGGCAAGAGCGAAGTCATTCCACTGGAAATCATAGCGGCGGTCACGGCGCGCAAGGCGAATGCGCCAGTGAAGATCACCTACTCGCGGGAGGAAGTGTTCTGGGCCCATCGGGGACGGCCGCGGACAATGATTGATCTGAAAACCGGGGTCAAGAACGATGGGCGAATTACAGCGGTAAAGGCGCGTGTCGTGCAGGACGGCGGCGCTTATTGCTCCTACGGGGTGGTGACGATTCTATATTCGGGGGCGCTGCTGGGCGCGCTGTACGACATCCCCAACATTCAATATGACGGCTATCGCGTGCTCACCAACAAGCCCGCCTGCGGGGCGATGCGTGGGCACGGAACCGTCAATGTGCGGTTCGCCTTCGAGTCGCAACTGGATGAGATCAGCGCCAGCGTCGGCATAGATCCGGCGGAGATTCGCCGGCGCAATCTGCTGAAGCCGCCGTGCATTACGGTCAATGGGCTGCGGGTGCAGAGTTACGGTCTGCCGGAATGTATCGATCAGGTAGTTACGCGCTCGGGGTGGAACCAGCGTAAGGGCAGGCTGGGCAAGGGGCGGGGCCTCGGCATAGGCTGCAGCCACTACGTGAGCGGCGCGGCGAATTCCATCATTCGTTCGGATATGCCGCACTCCACGGTCAATATCAAGATCGATCGCGATGGCGGCGTGGTGGTCTATACCGGGGCCTCGGAGATCGGACAAGGCTCGGACACCATGACCGCACAAATTGCAGCGGAGACGCTGGGGTGCTCGCTGCAGCGGATCAAGGTGATCGCCGCCGATACGGATATCACGCCCATTGATATTGGATCCTATTCCAGCCGAGTGACGTTCATGGCGGGGAATGCCACCTTGCGGGCAGCCGAAGAAGTCAAGAAGCAGATTGCTTCGGCGGCGGCCAAGAAGATGAGCTGTGGGCCGGATGAACTCGTTTTCCGGGACGATATGGTCTTCCGGAAAGACGCGGACAGGAATGCCCGCGCCACACGGGGCGAGGCGTCGGTCAGCGGACGGGTTGAAGGGCAGATCCTGCGCGGTTCTTTGCAGCAGAAGCGCAAGGACGAAGGGCCGAAGCATTCCCTGAGTTTCGAAGAAGCGGTAGTCGCGGCGATTGATTTTCATGGCGCGCTGACCGGGACCGGTTCTTATGCGCCGCCGCCGGAGGCGCGTGGTGGGAAACATAAAGGCGGGGGCGTCGGGCCATCTCCTGCGTATTCGTATTCCGCTCAGGTCGCGGATGTGAGCGTGGATGAAGAAACAGGGGAAGTTACCGTGCACAAAGTTTGGGCTGCCCACGATTGCGGGCGGGCTCTGAATCCGGTTTCGGTTGAAGGACAGATCGTGGGCTCGGTCTGGATGGGGCTGGGCCAGGCTTTGCAGGAAGAGATGATTTGGAAAGACGGCATGCTGATGAATCCGGGATTGCTGGAGTATCGCAGCCCGTCCTCGGCAGAGTCGCCAGAAATTGAGCCTGTCATCGTCGAGAGCATCGATCCAGAGGGGCCGTTCGGGGCCAAGGAGTGCAGCGAAGGATCACTGGCTGCAACCATTCCGGCGATTGCCAATGCGATCTATGACGCGGTGGGAATTCGGTTGCATGAATCGCCATTTACACCCGAGCGAGTACTCGCTGCGTTACGGGCTAAGAAGAAAGCCAAGGCTATCAACATGACTGAAGGCGTGGACCCCAGCGCGCCTGAGCGCTTCCGAGAGCATGGGGGCGCGCTGTGGTTCCGCGGTAAGGGGCCGGAGCGGCATCGCCTGGACCCGTCGCGCCGCGATACTTTTGCTGAGACCGGCGGTGACGATTGAGTCTGCCAGCCTTCCAGTTACTTCGTCCGCGCTCGCTTCAGGAAGCGGTCGATTTTCTGGGCGCGTATTCGAGTTCAGGCGACGCGCGGGACGGCCGGGGACGGCCGTCGCTACATGGGATTCGAGTTATCGCGGGGGGAACGGATCTGATTCCATCCATGCGGCAGAAGCTGTTTGAGCCGCAATATGTGATGGACATCCGGCATTTGGCGGAGCTTCGAGGAATTCGGCCTCAAGCGGATAACGCAGTTGAGATCGGGTCTCTCACTACGCTGGCGAGCATCGAGCAGTCAAGTTTCCTAAGGCAGCACTACCCGGTGCTGACAGAAGCGGCGACCACCGTTGCTTCGCCCCTGCTCCGCAATATGGGGACGATCGGCGGGAATATCTGCCTCGACACTCGCTGTCTGTGGTACAACCAGTCGCTGACGTGGCGAAAGGCATGCGGGTTTTGCATCAAGAAGGATGGGGATCTGTGCCACGTTGCTCCCGGCGGAAGCAAATGCTGGGCCGCCTTTTCTGGCGATACACCTCCAGCGCTGTTGTGCCTCAACGCGGAACTTGAGATTGCGGGACCCTCGGGAGTGCGCAGGATCGCGCTGCGGGACTTCTATACCGGGCTGGGTGATACGTACCGCCAGCTGCAACCCGACGAACTCCTCACGCGAGTGTTCCTCCCGGCCGCGTCGTCTGGATTCCGGGGAGTGTATCGCAAGCTGCGAATCCGGGGTTCGATTGACTATCCGCTAGCCGGGGTAGCGGTCGCTCTGAAGCGGTCCAATGGACACGTCAGCGAGGCACGAGTTGCGATGACGGCCGTCAATCCTGCGCCCGTGTTGGTGAAAGGTGCGGCTCAGATGCTGGAAGGGAAAGCCGTGGACGTTGCGCTGGCCGAAGCGATTGGCGATCTGGCGGCGAAGACTGCGAAGCCGTTGACGACTTCCGCTCTCACGCCCGAGTATCGCCGCGAGATGATTCGTGTCTTTACAAAAAGAGCGGTTCTGGAAGCGGCCAGAAACTAGTTCTCGGTTCCCAGTTCTCGGTTCTCAGTTAGCGCATTAGAATGCATCGTTGCGGCTGGCGACCTTGTTCGACTGAGATTCACTGGTGCCAAATCAGGACCATAAAAATCTGTACGTGACCAGACCTCACAACCGCAATCTGCGAACCGGCAACTGAGAACTGAGAACCAGGAACAAGAACCGGGAACTATTGTGATCACCGACTGCCACATTCACATCCAGCCCATAGAGATGTTTAAGCCGCAGGCGCTGGAATTGATGAAGAAGAAGCGCGCGAACTTCGAGCAGATTGCCGAGTTCTGCCGCTCGCCAAAGGCATTCCTCAAACATCTGGATCAGGCCGGAGTCGAACGGGCGGTGCTCATCAACTATGTGGCGCCGGAAGTGATCGGATTTACCTCCGGGGTGAACCAGTATGTAGCCGATTACACAAAAGAAAACCGCGACCGGCTGATCGCTTGCGGTAGCCTGCATCCGCGTCACACTTCGAACATTCTGGCCGACGTGGAGCAGATTCTGCGCCTGCAGATTCGAATGATCAAAATCCATCCACCGCACCAGTTGCTTTATCCCAACGACTATCTCAGCGGCATGAAAGAGCTGGAAATCATTTACCGTGCGGCGGAAGCGAATGGCATTCCGATCATGTTTCATACCGGCACGTCCGTATTCCCCGGGGCACGAAATAAGTACGGTGACCCCATTCATGTGGACGACGTGGCCGTGGATTTTCCGAAGTTGAAGATTCTTCTGGCGCACGGTGGACGGCCACTGTGGATGGACACTGCATTTTTCCTGGTTCGGCGGCATGCCAACGTTCATCTGGATATCAGCGGCATTCCACCGAAGACTCTGCTCAAATATTTTCCGCGCCTGGATGAGATCGCGCGCAAGACTCTGTTCGGGACAGATTGGCCAGGCCCGGGAGTGCCCGAGATTGCAACCAATCTCGAACATTTCCGGGCGCTGCCGCTGGCAGACGAAGTCAAGGAACAGATACTCTCCAAGACCGCTTTAACGATCTGGCGGCAAGATTAGTGTCATTCGGTCGGACAGGCGCGAGTCCAAAAAGAAAGAGCCGCTCCAACCGGGGCGGCTCCCATGGAAAGCGAAAAACCTATGCGGCGCTGCTGGCGGTTTCCTGGCCGGTCCAGGGCTCGTCGAAGCTGCCACCGTAAATGGAAGGGCACTTGGCGCCCATGGGACGCAGATAGGTGCACAGCTGCCCACGGTGGTGAATGCTGTGATTATTCAGAAAGGCGAGATAGAGAACGGCGGGCAGATTGAAAACGCCGTAGAAATCGACCGGCGTCAGCAATTGCTGCGCAGTCATAGCCCGCACGCGTTCGACTCCACGATTGAAGTTTTCCTCATACCAGGCGACCACGGCAGCACTGTTCGCCGGTTTGTCCGTCCTCTCTCCTTCCATTACGAATTTCAAGCCCGCAATGCCTTCCAGGAACTGCACATCAGTATTAGCGATGTGCCAAGCCAGTTCCGCAGCCGTGCGGCCATTGGGATCGTGCCGGTGCTCGCTTTTGTCGTCGGGGACAGCGGCCAGGACCTTTTTCGTGGTTTGCATTTCTCTGCTCAGGCTTGCCAGCATCAGGTCGCGATAGGCAGTAGCAAATTCAGGCGTAAGTTTTGGTTCTTGAGCGGTGGGCATGATTCCTCCTGTGGTGCTGTTATGTGCAGTTCTGCCGGAAAATGCAGAAGGGCGCCAGTACGCGCCCTTCGATTTTGGTGAATGGCTGGCGCGGTCTTACACGCCAACCGGATGTTTGCTGCGGACCGGGACCGGAGTGAGCCAATTGAAGCGGTCTGCCAACTGTCCGCTGACGATACCGTAGAACTCCTTCTGAATCCTCTTCGTAAGCGGCCCGATTGTACCCTTGCCTACACTGATCTTGTCAATGGAGCGCACTGGAGTAATTTCGGCAGCCGTTCCGGTGAAGAAGACCTCATCGGCGAGGTAAAGCATTTCGCGGGGAATCCCTTGTTCTACGATCGGAATGTCCAGATCGCGGGCTATGGTCAGAACTGAGTCGCGGGTGATACCCGGGAGCACGGAATTGCCCAGAGGGGCGGTCTGCAGCACGCCGTTACGGACCACAAAGACGTTCTCACCCGACCCTTCGCTCACATAGCCATTCGCGTCCAGCGCAATACCCTCGGCGTAGCCATTCACGATGGCTTCCATCTTGATCAGCTGAGAATTCATGTAATTGGCGCCGGACTTGGCCATGGCGGGCAAGGTGTTAGGCGCGATCCGCGTCCAACTGGAGACGCAGACGTCGACACCTTGCTCGGCGTCGCTGCCGAGATATTTTCCCCAGGGATAATTGACGATATAGACCTCGGTGGGCGATTCAAACGGGTTGACCCCGGCCTGGCCATAGCCACGCAGCACGATAGGCCGAATATAGCAGGGCCAGATTCCGTTTACGCTGACGGTCTCGAGCATCCCCGTGATGAGTTCGTCGCGGCTGAAATCGACATCGATGCGATAGACCTTGGAAGAATCGAGCAACCGTTGGATGTGCTCGGTGGCGCGGAATATGGCAGGACCTTTGGGAAGGGAATAGCAGCGGATTCCCTCAAATACCGAGGACCCATAGTTCACCACATGCGACATGACGTGAATGCAGGCGTCATCCCAGGGGATCAGCTTCCCGTTATGCCAAATTTTGTCCGTTTTCTGAATCGCCATGCAGGCTCCTTACAAGATTGACGCGGGTGAACCGGGCCGTCACACAGGCCGATTATACCCGACCTCGTAAGATGCTTTAGGCCCCGTTCAGGATGGAAAATGGTACAGGGGTAACGCCCCTGACGGGGCTCTTGCGCTAGGGTCGCCATTCCCAGGGTTTACCGTCCTGGGCTAATGAGTTGCGCCCTTCGGGCTGCTGCAGATGGGTGCCAGGCGTCGTCTTTCAACGTAGGGCGGTAATCAGCACGCGCATGAGCCAAGTATCGGGGCTTGAACCTGGCCGATGAGGTACCACCTCCGGCCTTCGCCGGCTTAGCGTGCAGGGGCGCTTACCGTCTTCACTTGTGCTGCAGGCCCCGCAGCAACGGAGGCTACCTTGCCCTGGCCAGGAAGTTCATCGCCACGGAACAGCTTGCCAGCTCGCATCGTGGGCATGGCGTCATAGGGCTTGCTGTAGTTGTTATTGGCGTTCCAGAAAAGAAATCCGATGCCGCCCCGCTCCTTGGCTACCTTGACTTGCACTTCTATGTACTGCGGGGAATACGTCTTGGTGCGCCAACGGAATGCCTGCAGCCAGGGACGGAGAACTACACCGGTATCCTTGGTCACCTTCACGAAGCGATCCATAGATTCGCCGATGAAGTGCTCGGGCGCGTCACCCGGATGAGCGTAGCCGTCCATACCGAAGAAGTGCGACGGGTAGATCATCGGAGACATGACATCGCAATACTTGGCCATGTTGGGTATGTCCTGGCCAGTGTGCGCCAGGTCTACCGGGCGCTGCCAGGCCATGACTCCGAAAACATCGAGCGAGAGCAAAACACCCTCGGGATGTAAGGCTGCATAAGCGTCCTTGAGGAAGTCTGTGATCACATCGGTACGTTTCCAGTCGGGATGCTCCTTCTGAAATTTGAAGCTGGCATCCTTCTGATCTCCTTCGGCGGGGAAGCGCACGTAATCGAACTGAATTTCATCTACGCCGGATTGGGCGGCGCGCTTGGCCAGAGCGATGTCATAATCCTGCACCTTCTGATTGGAAGGATCGGTCCAGACCAGCTTCCCATTTTCCCGCCAAGGCTCGCCGGTGCGGCGCGAGTGCACAGCCAGCTCGGGATGGGTGACTACCAGATGCTCATCGCGAAAGATCGCAATACGAGCTATAGCATGCATTCCCTGCGAATGGAGGAAGTGCGCCAATTTCGGCAGATCGGGGATAACAGGATGGCGTTTGTCGGTGGCCAGAGGGTGCTCAAACGGAATATTCAGGATGCCATCGCTGTCCTTTACGTCGAAGACAACGGCGTTGCCGCCCAGTTCACGCCAGCGGCGAATGATGCGCAGCCCGTGTTCACTGCCCGCCATCACGCCCGTCAGGTAGATAGCCCGGACTTCAAAATCACGCGGCACCTCGACCGGCTTTTCAACGATGGGCGCATCCAGCAGTCCGGGGATGTTCAGTGTGTCGCCGGATTTGACGAAGTTGCCAGGCTTGCCGTTGCTCTGGCGAATAGCGTCGGCCAATTCGACCGAGGTCAGGTAGGAGGTCCGCGATAGATAACGGCGAGCGATGCCGGGGATGGTTTCGCCGCGGGAAACTGTATAGGTCAAGGTTCCGGCTGTAGTGTTAGCAGTCGGGCTAGCTGACTGCGAAACGGCCGATTGTGGCCCCTGGGCGGCGAGCGCCGAAGGCGCTTGCTTCCCGCCGAGCCAGAAGGCAAGGACAACGGTTAACAACCCAACAACGGACCCAGCCGAAATCCAGATCGAACGACGCAAGGTTTTTCTCCCGGAAATGCAGGTACTTGGATGGATATTAAAGGCATTAGGGCTCGTCGGCCAGTTACTTCGGTCCAAGCACGCCTTAACGCATTGGATACATACCGCCTGCTCAGGTGCAAAAACTAAGCCAAGAGATTTCCCGCATACAGCAAATTATTTCTCTTCGACAGGTTTCTGCGGGAGAGTTGAAATGTCGCCGGCGATTGTAGTTGGGCATCTAAGGGTTCAGAAAGAAAGGAATGGGCGTTAGAACCGATGGATGGCCAAGGATTTGCAATAAACCAGGGCGTTGGCGACAATTGACAGATTTTGTCGCCGGCGTTGGTGGCCCACTGGCCAATCTTTCAGGTAAGCGCAAGGCCCAAGAAAGGGAGAAAACAGGGCCAGACCCTATGAAAACAGGACTTAGCACTACCTTAGACCCAAATCGCCGGAGCAGTGACGCTCGCGATTTCGACAATACCCTTCGCCGCAAGATCGTTGGCCAGGACCAGGCGGTCGAAAAAGTGGTAGAGATTTACCAGATGTTTCTGGCGGGTTTGAACCCTCCCGGACGCCCGGTCGGAAATCTACTGTTTCTTGGCCCGACCGGCTCAGGGAAAACCCGAGTAGTGGAGGCTATGGCCGAATCGCTCTTCGGGGATGCGCGGGCCTGCATTAAGATTGACTGCGCCGAGTTCCAGCACTCGCATGAGATTGCGAAACTGATCGGCTCCCCTCCGGGATATTTGGGTCACCGCGAAACCCATCCCTTGCTCACCCAGGAAGCTCTGAACCAGTGGCATACGGAGAAGCTGAAGCTATCGATCCTGCTATTCGACGAAATTGAGAAAGCTTCTGACTCCCTGTGGCAGCTGCTGCTCGGGATTCTGGACAAGGCCACGCTCACCTTAGGCGACAACCGCCGGGTGGATCTCTCGCAATGCATCATCATCATGACTTCAAACCTGGGCGCGTCCGAAATGACCGGCCTGGTCGATGGCGGCATGGGCTTCTCGCGAGCGAAGATAGATGTAGACAGCAAGCTGGACGACAAGATCAGCCGTACTGCCGTCGAAGCGGCGCGCCGCAAGTTCACGCCTGAATTCATGAACCGCATCGACAAGGTGGTGGTGTTCAGGACTCTGCGATCCGAGCACTTGCAGCAGATTCTTGAAATCGAACTGGGCATGGTGCAGCAGCGCATTCTCATGGCCGCGGGGGCGAACCAGTTCGTGTTTACCTGCACGCCAAAGGTGAAGAATCTGTTGCTGCTCGAGGGTACGGACCCGAAATATGGAGCCCGTCACCTGAAGCGGGCAATCGAGAAGAACCTCGTGTTCCCGCTGGCGAATCTGGTGGCCACCGGTCAGGTGAAACTCGGAGATTTCCTCCGGGTGGATCTCACCGCCGAGGGCAAAATGACGTTCATCAAGGAAGCCGAAGGGGCGATGGTTCCAGTGCTGCTGGAACGCTACGGAGCGGCAGCAGCGCAACCAGCCGTGGCACGAAACGCGCGTACCGTGGCCAACCGCCGCGAATTCGGGGCCAGTCCGCTGGATAAATAAATAGAAGTAGCTTTCAGCTTTCAGACGTCTGCTATCAGCTAAACAGGGTGCCCGCAACGGGCACCCTGATATTTTTGGACGAGAGTTTCGATATTTCTGTTTTTGCTGAGAGCTGAGACCTGAGACCTGATTGAGAGCTGCTTACCCGCCCTTCTTCAACTCCACCAGCACTTGCTTTGCGATCTCCTTTAAGGTCTCGAAGACCCCGAGGCCCTGGAAGGCAACTGCTTCGATGACTGGTTCATTCTTCCGCTGTAACTCTCTCTTTAGCTGATCCGGAGCCAGGATGTTGGGAAGATCTCGCTTGTTAAGTTGCAGCACATAAGGAATTCTCTCGAAGTTGTAGCCGTGCTCCTGCAGATTGGACATGAGGTTGTCGAGAGCTTCGAGGTTCGCGTCCATGCGTTCCTGCTGAGAATCGGCAACGAAAACAATTCCATCCACGCCGCGCAGAATCAGTTTGCGGCTGGCGTCGTAAAAGACCTGACCGGGGACGGTGTACAGGTGCATGCGGGTTTTGAATCCACGCACCGTGCCCAGGTCGAGGGGCAGGAAATCGAAGAACAGGGTACGTTCGGTCTCGGTGGCAAGCGAGATCATCTTGCCTTTTTGCTGTTCGGCGGTCTTCTGGTAGATGTACTGCAGATTAGTGGTCTTGCCGCCAAGCCCGGCGCCATAGTAGACGATCTTGCAGTTAATCTCGCGGGCTGCAAAGTTAATGAAACTCAAAAAGTTCCCTCAGACTCCGCCGCTGGCGTTTCCCGGGGGAAGCGCCTGACGCTGTTTTGTATAAACCGGGATAACCGATTGATTTTATATCACATGCCTTGCAACCGGGCAGGCACGGAGGTTACTAGTGGGGGGCCGACGCGGTTCTATTGCGGCGCCGAACGTTGCGGCGGCAGGGGGTAATAGCCGGTTTTGGCGTGAATGACGAGGTTCGGGATATCCACCCGGACCTCGATGTCCCGGTAGCTGTCAGTCTGCGGCGACTTGGTCTGATAGCCCAGCGTGTATTGGTTGCGGGCATCTCCCATGGCTTGAGCGTAGGCGGTATTGATGGCCTGGGCGGAGAACTCGGTAAAAACCTCGCCTCCGGTCGCCGCCGCATATTTGGGGAGGAGATTGTCGTACCCGAGACGAGGGATGTGCAGCTTGGAAACCTTGTTGTAAATCGGCAGCGCCGATGACCCCGTGGCCACACCGTAGACTGCAATTTCGTTCGAGAGCAGGACTCGCAGAGTGTCGGCGTAGCTGGCAGTGCTGCCTAATTCGCGGCCTGTGCTGATCACAAAAATGACCTTGCGGCGGGCGCGGTCCTGCTTGCTCAAGTCGCGGGCCGCGCGCAGGATCGCGTCGTTCAGGACATGCGATTCCTTCGGGGGAGTCGCGACCGGCGGAGGGCCACCACCTACGGGTAGTCCATTAATGCTTGGTCCCGACGCCATGGGACCGCTCGTCACGGGGACACCGTTATTCCTGCCGGAGACAGTCTTCAGCTGATTGAGCGCTTCCGTCAGGCGCTGGTTCACGATGGAAAAATCGGATATCCGGGTCACGGTATCGCTGTAGGTGTATATGGACACCTGGTCATAAGCGCTGAACGCGCCGAGCAGCGCGGAAAAGGTTTGCTGCACCTTCCGCAAGGCGTCGTCCGACATGCCCAAATCAAAAATGACGGCTGCCGAGATGAAGAACGGATCGCTGGTGAAGTAGGTAAGTTTCTGCCTGGCTCCGTTTTCCAGGACCTGGAAATCCTGGGGAAGGAGACCATCCACCATGCGGCCGGTACTCTTGTCTTTGACAGTGACCGGAACGGCCACGAAGCTGACACTGCGTTTGAGGGTGTAGATCTCGTCGCGGGTATTGGTCGGATAAGGCGTTGCCTTGCCGGCACCGACGGTCTTAACCCCTGAACTGGGCGGCGGCGTTGAGGGAGGCCCAGCGTCAGGGGGCGCCTGATCGGGCGGCGCAGCTGCCGGGGCGCTATTATCCCCACCGCTGCTAGACGCTGGCGGCTGCTCGGGTGTCGTTGGTGGCGGCGCCGGAAGGGGTTGTGGTGGACGCGTGGCCGATGGGGCATCGGGGATGTTGTCCGGGGTTTTATTCTGGTCCTGCTGAGCAAAACTGAGCAGAGATGCTGCGAATAGGAGCCCTACTGTTCCCCAGCGCGCCAATAGCCGTGTCCAGACCACCCCAGCACCTGCCTTCCGCCAACTGGGCTCAACATTTAAGATGCCATGAGGACCCTAATTGGCGCATCTAACGGTACAGTACTAGAGTAGCAAAAACCATATTCTGACAACCTGTGAACATGTTCAAATCCTTCTTTTTCAGGTTCCTCATCGCTATTTCGATCCTCGCCTGCATGGGGACGCGGTCCCCGGCTCAGCAGAACGACTCGGGTCAGAGCGATCAGGATCAGTCCGTCAGCACGTTGAAGGTGAACGTCAATGTGGTGCAGCTGTTCTTCAATGTGAAGGACAAGCATGGGGCATTGATTCCGGCCCTTACCAAGGACGACTTCCAGATTGCGGAAGACGGAAAGCCGCAGACCATCAAATATTTCACCGCGGAATCCAATCTTCCGCTGACGCTGGGCATTTTGATCGACAGCAGCGGCAGCCAGCAACGGGTGCTGGACATGGAGAAGGAAGTTGGGGGGCAATTCCTGAACGAAATATTGCGGCCCAAGGACCTGGCGTTCGTCATCAGCTTCGACGTTAACGTCGAGCTGCTGCAGGATTTCACCAATTCCGGTCATGACTTGCGCGCTGCCTTGAACAAAGCCCGGATTAATACCGGGGGAGGCAGTTGCGGTGGAGTTCCGGGAATCGGCGGCGGTCCGGTCCCGTGCTCGGGAAGCCCGAAGGGCACGCTGCTTTATGACGGGGTTTATCTGGCCGGCCATGATGAACTCGCCAATCAGGTTGGTCGTAAGGCCATGATCATCCTGACCGATGGGGAAGATCAGGGCAGCCAGCTGAATATCAGGGATGCCGTCGAAGCAGCGCAGAAGGCTGATTCCATTGTGTACGTTCTGCTTATTGCGGATCGCGGATTCTACGGCTTCGGCGGCTATTCTGGCGACAGCGCCATGAAGAAATTGGCGGGCGAAACCGGCGGCCGCGTCATCGAAGTTGGAAACAAAATCGAAAAACTGAAACAGGCATTCGACCAGATCGCGCAGGAACTGCGCAGCCAGTACAACATCGGATACACCCCAAGCAATAGCAAGCTCGACGGTTCATTCCGGCGCGTCGAAATACGGACCAAGAACAAAGACTACAAAATCCAGGCGCGTAACGGATACTACGCTATCGCGCCGCGGCAGTAACTGGCCACGGATCTTCAGGGCTCACGGCGGATCTGATCAAAAGACTCGCACCAAGGAAGACTAACGACCGGCTACCGTTTTGCCACCGCGGGCGGCGCGATCTTTCACTCGAATCACAAATTTGAGTCCTGACCAGACCTCGCTGACGGCGCAAACCTTCACGTCCACCAGGCCGGCGGCCAGGCCTATATCACGAATCTTGTTTTCATCAAGGTCGGTCTTAACAGCCGATGACTTCTTGGGCCACGCAATCCACAGCATTCCCGCGGGATTGAGTCTCTGCGACCAGGTGGAGAACGATTCCTTCAGCTCTCTTTCGCTGGTGACAAAGTTGATCACGAAATCCAGTGGAACTGCGCCCGTGGTTGCGATGTCGCACTCGACGAGGGCGGAGCGAAGTTCCTTTTGGATGTCTGCGGGAAGATGCGGCAGGCCCACTTTGAAATTCGGTTTTAAGCCGAGCTTCTGGGGAAGAGGAGTTCCCGAATAGCCCGCCATCGCTGCTATTTGTTGGGCGCGTAGTAGCCGCGCCGCGAGCGAACGTGAAACTGTTTTTTCTGATGGGCGATGATTTCAATGCTCCGGTAACGGCCATCGTGCTGGAAATCATCGGGAATGTATGCCATCAGGTACTGACTTCGCAGTTCGTCCTGGATCTCGGCGAAAGCGTTAGCCACGTCCGTCATCTGGAAGGGGAAGAAGGCGCGTCCGCCGGTGGCCTCGGCAATACGCTCGAGGACCTTGTCGCCGGACTGCTTGATGCCGCTGACGTTGGTACTGATGGTGTAAACGATGACATCGGCGCGTTGCGCCATCTCGATGGCTTCTTCGCGGGTAACCCGGCTTTGGTTATCCTGGCCATCGCTGAGCAGAATGATGGCGCGACGTACGGGACCGGTGCGGGGCGCTTTCAGTAGCTTGTCACGGCAGGCGAAATAAAGCGCGTCGTACATGGCCGTGCCGCCGCCCGCGCGTAAGGCATGGACGCCGCGCGACAGCAGTTCGGTGTTATCCGTGAAATCCTGGGTGACTTCCGGAGTGGTGTCAAAACCAATGACAAAGGCCTTGTCGTAGCCGGGGCGTGTGATCTGGTTGAGAAATTCGATGGCGGCTTCCTGTTCGAAACGGAAGCGGTCGCGCACTGAGTTACTGGCATCGATCAGCAGTCCGACCTGCAAGGGCAAATCGGTCTCGCTGTGAAAGGTCCGAATCTGTTTTGGCGGCTTCTTATCGTCAAGAACACTGAAATCATTTTCCTTCAGATCTTTTACGTAGCGGCCATGCTTGTCGGTCACCGTGAAGACGACGTTGACTTCGTTGACCGTTCTGCGAATGGTGGCGACATTCGAATCTTCCTCGGTGGATACCGAAGCACTGCCGGCCGGGGTTGCGCCTTGCGTATCACTGTGGGCCGAAGCCGGTAATTTTTCTGCACCCGACGAGTCAACCCCTGTCCTTGACGATTTGCTTTCCGTTATTTTGGCCGGCTCCTGCGTAGGCGGAGCAGACTGCGGAGGCGTTTGCGAAGTTACCGGATCGGCTTGCGGCGCTTCCTTAGAAGGAGCGGCATCGGGCGCTGGCGCTGTTTGTTGTTGCTTGACAGTCGAAGGAGCGGAAGGGAGGTCCTGTGGGCCCGGGTTCTGCGCGGTTACTGTTATAGAAACCGGCGCTAGTACAGCTAAGAAGAACAACCGGCGGAGTTTCATGGGAAACTCCATTATAGCCAACTTGGGTCAGTCTTTCTGCTCCAGCAAGTCCATGAACTGCTGTAATTCGGGAGGCAGGGGGCGATCGAACGAGAGACTGTCGCCAGTAACCGGATGCGTGATTACGAGCGTGCTGGAATGGAGGAAGTTTCGGCGAAGGGACGGCGGTACAGCGCCTTTCTTCGCGCGGCGCGAGTCGCTGGCTCTCGGTTGCAATTCACGAGGAGCGCCGTAAAGCGTGTCCCCGACGACGGGATGGCCAAGGGAAGCCATGTGGACCCGAATCTGATGAGTGCGGCCGGTATCGATTTTTATCTCCAGCAATGAGAACTTTCCAAAAGCAGTATCGAACCGCCGCCGGACCAGGTAATGAGTAATTGCTTCACGTCCGCCCTGGCGGCGGGTGGTCATACGGTTACGGCGCTGAAGATCACGGCTGATGTTGGCATTGATCGTGCCGTGATCCTGCTTTAGCCAGCCATGGACGAGCGCAATGTAGGTCTTCCTGGCTTTTCTGGCGGCGAACTGCTCGGACAGAGCGCGGTGGGATTGATCGTTCTTGGCAATCACGATCAGGCCGCTGGTTTCACGATCCAGGCGATGAACGATGCCGGGTCGCAGCTGCCCGCCCACTTCCGATAAAGAACCGAAGCGGTGTAGCAGCGCGTTGACCAGGGTTCCGCGATTGCGGGCATCCTCAGTCGCACCGGCTCCGGCATGCACCATCATGCCGGCCGGCTTGTTGATTACGGCGAGATGATCGTCCTCATAGACAATGTCTAGAGGAATCTCTTCGGCTATAGCGCGCAGCGGCGGGCGTTGCACCTCGCCCAGAATTTCGATGCGCTGCTCGCCTTTGAGACGAAGGGATGCTTTGGCCGTCGCTCCGTTGGCAAGAACTTTCCCCTCGGCAATCAACTGCTGCACCCGCGCCCGGCTCACATTGGGAAGCTTGGCAGCCAGGAACTGATCCAGGCGTTTTTCGGCATCTTCACGCCCAACCTCTAGCGTGATGGGAAACCGTTCGGACATAGCAAAAAGCATACAGGAGGGCGGGGGAGATTCTCCGGATCACCACCGTGGCAAGGCAAGCACGGGCGAGCGTTGCTCGCCTGCCCGGACGAGGGCGTCTGGGCCTGCGTGGTCTTCGCTAGATTATTATCGGGTCGCGGCAACCGCAGCGGGTTTGGGCGCTCGCCGCAACCAGAGCACCCCGCCGGCAATCACCAGCAGAATGGAGATCAGCTGAGTGCCGGTCATGGCGCCGCTGAAGACCTCGCCGCGGCCGGGATCGTCGCGCAGGAATTCAAGAAAGTAGCGAGCGAATCCGTAGAGGAATAAATAAGCGCCGATAACCTGGCCATCGAATTTCTTGCGCTTCAACAACCATGTCAGGATGAAGAAGTTCGCCAACTCAACAGCTGATTCGAAAAGCTGGGTAGGCTCAAGCGGCACGCCCAGCGGTGTTCCCACCCAGGCATTGGCGAGCGGATTGTGAAACGTGACGCCCCAGAGGGAATGGGTAGGTTTACCCCAGCAGCAGCCGGCGGCAAAGCAGCCGATCCGGCCGATCGCGTGACCGAGCGCCAGACCCGGCGCAAAGGCGTCGCAGGTCGCGAGGGCAGGCATGCGGTTGGAACGTACATACCAGATCGCGGCCACTAAAGCGGCCAGCAGTCCTCCGGAGAACACGCCCCCCGCCTGCAAAGTGCCCAGGCTGAAAATCTCTCGGGGATGGGCGCTGTAGTAGCCCAGATCAACGAGAATGTATAGAACCTTGGCGCCGATGATTCCGCACAGGACGACCAGAATGCCGAGATTCCATGCCTTTTCCGGATCGATGCCCTGGCGTTGTGAGTTGCGAACGCTGATCCACAGTCCGAGGAGCACGCCTATCGCGACCAGGAACCCGTAGGTAGGCATGCTGAAGCTGCCGAAATGAAAAAGTCGAGGGAACACTAATTTTTAGATGCGTGAGCAGTGGGATTTGATACGAGACCAGTTTAGCAGGAGGGCGAGGGTGTCGCCCCTGCCGGGGCTTCAATTTTATGCTTGCTTACGCAGGGCTTACGCCCTGGGCTAAATTATGTCGCCGCGCTTCGCGGGCTCCCGAGTGGCGATGCGAAGCCAAGGAACAACGACTAACGGCCAACGACCAAAGAGAAGAGCCGATCCACGCGGCCGTGTGGCAGGCCGAAAATGAACCCGTCTTAGACGGTGGGAACCCGCCGCGACCCATTAGGCATCTCCGCGTGGCGGAGCGCTGCACACCGGATCGTAATTCGAGTCGAGTCCCCGTTCATTCGGCATTGGTTCAAAAATCGGTTGCTACCATCACCAACTGAGCAGGCCGGCTTTCAACTTTGGATGCTAGGGAAATCAGCCAAGATTCGCAAGAGGGCCAAAGTAAATAGTTGGCACTCGGGTTGCCAGCGACTTTGGTCACTGGCCCCGATGCCATAAAGTTACAAGCCGATCATTGTGCCGCGCCTACACAAAAACGTACTTTCTACTTGACTCCCTTGTTGATCGCGGTAGCGTACTGCTTGGCCTCGCCATTACGCACGAAGTCGTCATAGATCCACATAAACCCGCCGAGGATGCCGCATTGTTTGTGCCAGCTTTGCATAACTGCTTGGACTTGGCTTGGCGTGTAGTTCGCATCCCAGACGCCGGGAAAAACCGGTACCTTGCCAAAGCTCCAG
>DASUWH010000032.1:0-98951 GCA_036378535.1 Terriglobales bacterium
TAAGAGTTTTCCCGAGGTCGAGAGCGTATTCGGCAAAGCAGGCCGAGTGGAAAGTGCAACTGATCCAGCCCCATATTCAATGATGGAAACCGTCGTTGTGCTCAAGCCGCACATGAAGTGGCCAAAGCGCGATCGGTTCTATTCGAAATGGGCACCGGAATGGGCCCAGACCTTGTTCCGCCGCTTTTGGCTCGATCACAAGACTACGCAGGAGCTGATTTACGGTCCGGGCGGAATGAATGAAGCGCTCGCTATACCCGGCGTCGCCAATGCCTGGACTATGCCTATTAAGGCGCGCATTGACATGCTCACTACCGGCGTGCGTACGCCTCTCGGGATCAAAGTACTGGGTTCGGACCTGGCCGCGATTGAAAAGATTGGTGAGCAAGTTGAGACCGCCCTCAAAGACATTCCGGGTACGACGAGTGTTTTCGCGGAACGTACGACTGGCGGCTACTTCCTGGATTTTGACCTTAAGCGGGATCAACTGGCGCGGTATGGTTTGACGATTGACGACGCCAACGAAGTACTGATGTCTGCCATCGGCGGCGAGCCGGTCACCACGACCGTCGAGGGACGCGAGCGGTATTCGGTCAACGTGCGCTATCTGCGTGATTACCGTACCGATCTGGACTCTCTGCAGCGCGTCCTGGTTAATACACCGTCAGGGGCGCAAGTACCGCTCGCACAGATTGCAGACATCTCGCTCAAGACCGGACCTGGCATGATTCGTGACGAGAACGGGCGGCTGAGCGGCTACGTATATGTGGACGTTAGCGGTCGTGACATCGGCAGCTACGTCACTGACGCGAAGAACGCCGTCCGGCAGAAGGTCAGCGTTCCCGCAGGATACCAACTGGTGTGGAGCGGCCAATACGAATCGATGCAGCGCGTGAAGGAGCGGCTAAAGATCGTTCTCCCAGTGACACTGTTTATCGTTTTCCTGCTGCTCTATTTCAATACGGGTTCCGCAGTGAAGACCGGCATCATCCTGCTTGCGGTTCCGTTCTCCGCCATTGGTGCGATCTGGTTCCTTTATCTACTGAATTACAACATGAGCATCGCGGTATGGGTTGGACTGATCGCGTTGCTGGGCGTGGATGCGGAGACGGCTGTATTCATGTTGTTGTACCTCGACCTCGCCTACCACGATGCGATCAGCAAGGGTCTGATGAATAGCTGGGACGATCTGCGAGAAGCCATCGTCCATGGCGCAGTGAAACGGTTGCGGCCGAAAGTGATGACCGTGGCGTGCATGTTATTCGGGCTTCTTCCCATCATGTGGTCGGTTGGAGCGGGTGGCGACGTGATGAAGCGTATCGCTGCCCCGATGATTGGCGGCATCCTGACATCATTCCTGATGGAGTTGGTGATTTATCCGCCGATATTCGCCATCTGGAAATGGAATTTCGAGGTGAAGCCGAGGCTGAACAAGAACACGCCATCGCAACCCACTGCTCAGCCGCAACAGGAGTTGGTCCATGTCTAGACCTGGGCTCCACGCACTTGTTCTCGGGACACTGATAATCCTGGTGTCTGGTATGGCTTTGGGCCAAGCAGCTCCGGCTACACCGGCGCGGCAGGATGTCTTTGCTGCAGTCCACGAGAACCTGAGCGACGCTGCTGATAGGGTGCTCGCGGCATCCCTGGCGGATAAAACGTGGATGAAGGCGTCACCGGGCGCGGCGAGCAGGGAGAGCGGTGCGTCGACAAGTGCAGATCCCAGTCCCCGTCTCCGCGCCGCGGTCGAACGCGTCGATCATCTTCGACCGAGGATAGAACCGATTCTCCGCTCAGAAGGCATACCCGCCGAACTGAGCGCTGTCGTTCTCGTCGAAAGCGGCGGGCTACCCACGGCCCTCTCCCCCAAGGGCGCACGCGGTGTCTGGCAGTTTATGCCCGACACCGCGCGCCGCTATGGCTTGGTGGTAAACGAATCCCGTGACGATCGGACCGACGTCGAGAAATCGACACGTGCAGCCGCCCGCTATCTGAGGGATCTCTACTACGAATTCGGAGATTGGCCACTTGCTCTGGCCGCATACGACGCCGGAGAACTAGCCGTTCGCGGCGCTATGGATCGCAGCGGACTTCGAACGTTTGGACTGATTAGCGCCAGGGGTCTGCTGCCGTCGGAAACTCGCAATTATGTGCCTGCCGTGGCTGCCGCGACAAGTCGTATGCATCATGCAAACATCCTCGGTTCAGACCGGGGCGAAAGCAAGGGTTCACAGGTTGTCTACGCATCATCGGGCTCAGGGGAATGAAGTCGGAAGAGTGTTTGAGCTTTGTGGCATTTATTCATAGAAGAACGTAAGGATCAAAGGAGGATTCATCCATGCTAAAACCAGCAACGCGCGTGTTTACAGTTGTCGTCTACCTGCTATTCGCCGTATCAACTTTTGCGGCATCGCGGACACTCACGGGAACCGTTACGGACACGATGTGTGGAAACAAACACATGATCGCGGGCAAGAGCGACGCAGATTGCACCCGCGAGTGCATGAAGTCCAAGGGGAACTGGACCTATGGTCTCGTTGTTGGAGAAAAGGTGTACAGCCTCTCAGGGGACACCACGCAATTTGCATCGTTCGCTGGCAAACGCGTGAGAGTGACTGGCGAACAGGCCGGCAACAGCATCACCGTGCAATCGGTCACCGCTGCGCCATAGGCGTGCGTACCCGTGACGAGTCTGTCGGCGCGCCGATCTGCATTCGGCTGGCAGAGCCGACTGCATTGTGTGCCGTATTCACGGGACACTCTCTGAACAGTAGCCCCGAGTCAAGTGGGGGCGGCTTCAGCTTCAACTCAATGAAAGTGGTGTCCTTCGCCGCCTGAGACGTGAAGAAGAACGACTCTAAAGAGTACTAGTAGGACGATGGCAGCGATCCCGAACACTTTCACCCATTTTGGCGCACTTGCGGCTTTCTCCAGTTCAGGAACATAGGCGGTTTCTGACGCACCTATTGCATACTGCGCGCGATGTTTGCGCAATCCATAGGGCGTCATGCCTCGCGGCTTGTACACCGATAAGACCGTGTTCACAATCAATAGCGCTATGGCGGCAGCAGCATCGGCCATCATGTGAATGCGTGGTCCGTGAAAGCGCGAACTGAGGAAGGCTGGCTGGTTCGCAATGTCTGCCAAGCGGTCAGCCAAAGTCATGTGCAGAAGCAGAAGAACAGTCGCGACGGTAGTCAGCACAAATTTCACAATAACCCAATAATGCCGCCACAACCCCCATTCCGTGCCGAGTGACTGCACAAGTCCGGTTAACAGTGAAGCGAGACCAAGCGGAACAATTACTCGCCAACCAACCAATTTCATAGCAACGTAGGCGGAAGTCACTATCCTGGCGTCATGGTTGGTCAGGCCGGCTACAGCGAGTGCCAGAAATGCGGCGATTGCGCCGATCCAACCGACTGTGGAGACGATGTGAGCGGTGAGCGTGAGCTTCCGGATTTGCGGTGTCATAACCTATGCCTGAACCAACGCCTAAACGTCGCGTAAATGGGCCGAGCGCTCCAGCGTGTATGAGCAGCACCAGGAGAAGCAGTCCCAAGCCCAGTGTCCACGCCATGCGGGAAAAGACGGCGTAGAGAGCCCCCGCATGAGCGGCGATGAGGGCGGCCACCAATACCGGCAAAACCCAAATTCGTTTCAGCAAGCGACCGGGTTTCATTGGGGTCAGATCCAGGTCAAAATCAGGGATTACGATGCTTTCGCAAGCACAAATTGCAAATCACGGGTTCCTACTTGACCGCTCTCCATAGTCGTCAAACTTGCTTGGCTAAGCAGGGCAATGATGTCGTGCGAACTGACGTGGCCGTGCGGCCGATGAAAATGGGAGAGGAATGTCCTCTTTTGGTCAGCGATTCCCTCAAAATCAACCGCGAGCACTCGTCCACCCGGCTTCAGAACCCTTCGGATTTCGTTGACAGCCTGTAAACGTGCTTTGTGCGGCAAATGATGAAGCATCACCGTGATGAACACAGCGTCGAACTGAGCATCGGGAAAGGGAAGCGCTTCAGCAACGGCATTCCGAAACAAAACCTGCACGCCGGCCTTCTTCGCCTTTTTCTTCGCCCTGGCAAGCATCTCCGGCGAGGCATCGACTGCATACACCGCCCCGCTCGGTCCCACGCGCCCTTTGGCTGCAATCGCGAGGGTTCCTGTCCCGCAACCCGCATCCAAAACGCATTCGCCATTTCCGATGCTTGCAAGTTGCAGCAAAGTCTCGCGAAACGCTCGCTCCTTGCCAAGGACTGCGAGCCAGACTGTCAGGTCGTAAAGAACTGGGGAATGCAATACGATGCCGCTAGTTGAATTTCCCTGCGCCGTGGCCATCACTCTCCTGAACAAACGTGCGACAATGAACAGTTGTTCGCTACTACTGTAGAAGTGGAACCAGCGGTTTTGAAGAACTACCGCAATAGATTTGTGCCATACCGTACAAAAACGACTCTTTTGTTCACCATTTCAGGTCCAGGAGGGGACGATGCTGTCGGGAAGGAATCCTGAAGATCGTCGAATTCAAAAGACGCAAGATCTATTGAGGGGCGCACTGAGGTCACTGATCGGCGAAAAGCCCTACGACTCCATTGTGATCAAGGAAATTCTTGACCGTGCAAATGTCGGCCGCTCGACTTTCTATTCCCATTTTCGAGACAAAGATGACCTGTTGGTCAGCGGCATACATGACATGCTCCGTCCCGTTCAATCACCGACTTTGACAGCCGGTAAACGCGAAGATCGAATTCTTTGGTTTAGCCTTCCGGTATTCGAGTACCACTATCAACATCGGCATTTGGGGCATCCTGGAGGTGACAGGATAGGAAGCAGAGGCAGGGCAATCCTCCATGAACATTTGCGCAGGGTTCTCGCGAATGTCATTGGAGAGGTAGCGAGAAAAGAGTTTCGAACAGGGCGGAAGGAGGCTACACGCCAGACTCCACTGGATCTTCTCTCGGAGTTTATAGCTTCGACATTCGTTCTCGTGCTGAATTGGTGGTTGGCAAAGAAAATGTTTTTGCAACCGAAGGAAGTCAATAATGTATTCCGCAGGCTGATATTGCCAAGCTTAGCTGTCTGATCCCGGCCGGCCAGCGAATTCCTCTTGACTCTGGACCCAACTCCAGGGTTTATCCTCACATGTGTGGCGGAGACGGTTCAAATCGGTAAGGCCGCAAGGCTGGCCGGCATTAGCGTCGACGCGATCCGCTTCTATCAAGAACTCGGACTAGTCAAGGGTGCTAGCCGGACCGCGGGCGGATATCGATTGTTCAACGGAGAACAGATTCGCGACCTCAAGTTTGTCCGGCATGCTCAGGAATTGGGGTTCTCCCTGACCGAAATCGGAGAATTGCTGGCGCTACGGCAAAAGCATCATGCCTGTTCCGACGTGCAAACCATGCTCAAGCACAAGCTGGCCGATGTGGGTGAGAAGATCAAGGGTCTTGCCAGGCTGGAAGTGGAGCTCACAGGTGCGCTCCGAAATTGTAATCGTGAACTGCGCCTAAAACGGGAAATCAAGCATGAGGACTGTTGTCCGCTGCTCACGAAGCTTGACCGACTAAACGACTCCAACGGCGACAAGTATGTCTCAAATAGAAGAAAACCAGGGCGCAAATAAATCCGGTTCAATGAGCACCGCGGTTGCTAGTCTGGCTGCGCTCGGCAGTGTGATTGCGGCTTCGAGCTGCTGCCTACCGCTGCTGCCGTTTCTGTTCGCTGCCGGAGCAGCGGGCACTTCGGCCTTTGTCACTCAGTTGCGACCGTACCTGCTTGTCCTGTCGGTGCTGCTGATTGCCTTTGGTTTTTACAAGGCCTGGCGAGCGAAGCAATGCAATTGCAGGCCAAGCCGGATCAGTACTTTTCTTTTGTGGTTCTCCGCGATTGTGGTGTTTGTTTTCATCTTCTTCCCACAGGTGATCGCCAACCTGGTGGCCGATCTCCTCGCAGGTAAATCATGACTCGAAAGCGAATCCTCCTTGTTGTGATCCTTCTGGTAGCGTTTGGAGCCGTGTATTACTTCTACGGTGCACACTCGGTCCCAAAGGGACAGCAGCCTCTGCTCAGTTTTTCTGCGGGCGATCTTACACCTCTGAAGACTGCGTTTAACGCTTCGGCATCCTCTATCCGAGTTGTTGTAATGCTGTCGCCCACTTGAGCCTATTGCTTGCAGGGGGCCTCTGCAACGGAACAATTGCTGCGAGAAATCGACAGCCAGGACGTGCGGGTCTTCGTGATCTGGGAGCCGGTATTGCCAACCGATTTTGTCGCGCCTTCGACCGCTGCCCTCGCGCGCATTCCTGACGTGCGAGCGGCACAGTATTGGGACAGAAAACGAGCATTGTCTCATTTGCTTGGAGAACACAATCGCTCAACTGTGGTGTGGGACTACATCGCGGTGTACACACCGGGAACACTATGGCAGGGCACTCCGCCAAAACCGATCTATTCCGACAGTCCGGTGCGCGACGTGATTAGTGGTGCAAAGGATGCAGTTCAGCGCTTGCTAGCAAGCGGCACAAAACCAGCAGGAGGTGAAAAATGACAAGGGACATCATCGTTTATTCCCAGCGCGGGTGAATGTTCTGCGACCAAGCGAAAGAGTATCTTTCGCAAAAGAGCATAAAGTTCCAAGAGAGAGACATAGCGCAAGATCCCGGCGCCCTGGCCGAGCTCAAGAAACTCGGTTACATGACCACGCCCGTGATTGTCATCGACGGCTCGCCTATTGTGGGATTCGACACTGACAAGATTGATAAAGCTCTTCGCGGTTAGCTCCCGCGACAGTCACGGCAGAAAGCGATGTGATTCCCACAATCAGACGGAATCTTGATCCATTCATGATCCACGAAACGTTTCTATACCTTACTGAAACTGCTTTCAGGAGCCATCCGTGTCGCGTAGTTTCAGCAACTTACCGTCAACTGCGGCCCTTTCACGGCGGTAACACGGGTTCAAATCCCGTCGGGGACGCCAAATCTTTTCAATCAGTTGGCCGCCGCACAGCCGAATTTTCCGGGTACCTACTGGGTACCCAGCGCCTATGTTGCTTTTCCTCTGGGAAGAACCCCTGCATCCTGCCGCACCATCGTAACAATTTTCTGTTGCGCTGCCCGTTTCGCAGGCATCTGCGCCTGCGTGTATACATCGAGGGTGATCGAGACGAGCCGTGGCGTAACACGACCTTGACATCTTCCCCGTTTGCCTTAAGCAAAGTGGAATAGGTGTGCCGGAATGTATGCCACGAGACCCGCTTCTTAATCCCGAGCTTTCTCACGACCGGCTGAATGTGATAACGCATCACAGTTGACAGCCACAGGGGCTGCTTACCGCGTTTCCTGCCGGCTCGGTTGCTGTTCGAAGCGAAGACCCAATCCTCCGGGTTACGGTACTGGGTGTACCTGAACCACTCGAGCAGATCGCTCGCCATGTACTCGTCGAGCGGCACGGGCTTCTCGGACGCTTCCGTCTTGCAGCGGCCGACAACCTGATCGACCACTGACCTGCGGACGTCAATGAGGAGGTTCTCGAAATCAATGTCCTTCTACTTGATCCCGCACAACTCACCTCGGCGAAGGCCCGTGGCCATGTCCAGGAACATCATCACTCGTTCCCGCAATTGGAGCTTGGCGATGATTGCCTGAAGTTCAGCAACATCAAGAACATCGGGCACACTCATTCGCTTCGAACTCTGGCGGACGCCAGACCCCCGGTTGGGGCCGGAGATCGGGTTATGCGCGGCGAAGTCCCACCGGCTAGCGTGATTAAACAACACGCTCATCAGATTGCGGATTTTCGCCTTGGTAGCGCGCGCCAGCGGTACCTTTGCAGCTCCGGTCACTTGAGGAAGCCCAATTCGTGGTGTTTTTTTGCTTGCCGCTGGAGCTTGCTCAACCATTCCTCAACCATCGGTGTTTTGATGTCATGAAGATTGGCGTCGCGCCACCGGGGCTCGATCCAATGGCTCAAATAGGATTCATAGCGGTCACGAGTGGACCAAGCACGGCCTTCTTCGCCCCTGTCCACCAGCTCCTTTTCCCGATCCGGTGTGGGAGTGCTGCTCACAGCGCTCACAATTCCGATCCTCATTGCCCGCATCACCTCCGAGGAACGGCTTCTGCGCGCACACTTCGGTGGTAAGTACGATGTCTATTGCGCTCATTCCTGGCGCTTGATTCCCTGGGTCTACTAGATAGGCGCCGAGGCGAAACTAGATGTGCTCCCGGCGCGCAGGTTATGCCAGAACGCAGTTGTGAGTCGCTCGCTGCGGGGATTGGAATGAGTAGGGATTCTGTAATCTAGCCTAAGACGGCGACGTGCAACTTCTTTGCGGCTTTGCGCAAGTCTTCGTCCAGCGTCGCTAAAGGCAAGCTGCGACGAGCGGCCAAATCGAGATAGATCGCGTCGTAACTGGTCAGCCGATGGGTTCGGCACAATGCGAGAAGATGAGTAAAGGCGCGATCAGGAGCTTCATTGTCCCGCTCGATCCCGAGCTTGCTCAGGTCAGCGATAAAAGCGTCAGACTCCCTCGCCGTGATCCGGCCCTTGCGCTCGGCCATCGCGAGGACGTTGGTAATCTCGATAGACCACCATGCGGGCACCAGTGCCGTCTCGGTTGCCAGTCGATTCAACAAGGCCGTCGTCTTCGGTGTGGCTTCATCGTGGAACAGCCAAGCCATGGCAATCGAACAATCGACGACAAAAGCAGCGCTCATCGCCGGCCCTCGTTAAGCAGGTCCTTGACCTTTAGTCCCCCTAACGAGAGTCCAATAGCAAGCTTCTGAATCCGCTCAATGGCGGAGATGCGCTCCTCCGTGCTGGCTTCCTTTTTTACGGGCACGAGCTTGGCTACAGGCGCGCCATGTTTGGTGATGGTGATCTCCTCGCCGGCTTCAACCTTCTCCAGTAATTCGGACAAATGTGTTTTTGCTTCGTAAGCGCCGACCGTGTTGCTCCCGTGGAATGTACCCACCGGGTACCTCCTCCATGATATGACCAGTCTACGACTAGTGTATACTAGCTCTGGGCCAAGGTCAAACTAGGCCAGAACGTGGTGATTCTGAATCGCCCACTTGGTGTAGCCGGCGGTGTACTTGATCTTCGCATCGCGAAGTGTGGCATCGCGCACGCTCAGCACGCGAAACTCGGTGGGCATGCGATCAAGATACAGGCAGATGCGATCGAAATTCGTATCGGAGGCGCGATGGGCCAGGGCTGATGCGACCGCATACTGTGCTGCTGGTGAGTCCGGCACTGGCTCACCGGATGGATTAAGCAGAATAGCGTCGATGTTGGGCAGTTCCCGGAACATCCGTAAGAATTCCGAGAACTCTGTGGCTGCACCTGTCCCTACCGTTCCAGCAAACATCTCGTGTTCCACACCAGGATCGGGGCCGCTGTCGAGAATGCGCGACACGAACTCCCAGGAGCGAGGAGAAGGAAACGCATTGGCGTCCCGATCGAACGCGCTCAGCAGTTGCGGCCGAAAGCGGATGAACGCAATCACCTCCGGCCGAATCCCAGCGCCGATAGCCCACTCCGACCATTCCTGCGAATCCACTTCAAAGTCGAGGTGAACAAAGCGATTCCGCAGCGGAGTGGGCATTCGCGTGGTGTGTGCCCGGTCTCCATCCCGGTTTCCGGCGGCGATGATGACCCAGCCATCCGGAAGCGTGTATTCCCCGAGCCTGCGGTCAAGTACCAGCTGGTAAAACGCCGCCTGGACCATTGCCGACGCAGCGTTCAGCTCGTCGAGAAATAGAGTGCCGGCGCCGTCTGCGGGCAGAAATTCCGGAACCGCCCACTTGGATCGTCCCTCGGCTACGTAAGGAAGCCCGCGCAGGTCCACGGGATCTAGCAGCAGGGCGCGTATGTCCCGCAAGGAGAGATTCAGTGCTTTGGCAAGCTGAGCGATGACGGACGACTTGCCCACACCCGGCGGACCCCAAACGAAGACCGGTTGACGTGCAGCCACCACGAGAGTGCGGAGTGCATGTGCTACAGCAGATGCCTTCATAATGTTTCCTTGGAGGGCAACGGCCCGCTCAACGGCACCTCGCGACCTCTAGGCAAGATTGTGCTTGCTGATGATCCGGTGGCGGCGGACAGCACGTGTGCTCGATTGATGGGCTTTGCCCCCCTGAGAATCATGCACATCAGCGAGGGGGCGCGGTTTCTTGGCAATGCTGAACCGGTCCACATAGACCAGCTTGGAGACAAGGTCCGACCTCCGATTATCCCCTTCCGTGTGGCTCCAGAATTTGTGAACCTCTATGCAATTTGAAGCATGAAAATCGTTGGGGCAGGGAACCATCACTGGTTGGCAATCAAGAATGCGCGTCTTGAGCCGCAACCGTTTTGGGGCTACGAGGACATCGGCGCTTTTCTCTTACTCGCCGTTTTGCTGGGGCTCATCCTTCGTCTGCTGGTGCACCTTCAGGTTCTCTCTCGGTACGCGATGGACAAACCGAGCATCGGGTTGCAGTCGGCAGTGGTCACGCTCTTGGGCGCGGGGCTCTATTTCATTCTCAGGCCCCGTCACCGGCAACCAGTGCTCAAGCCGCTAGGGTGGGTAGTCCCGAAAGTGGTTTACATCGTCACCGCTGTCATAGTGGGGCCTTCTGCCAAGCGCGAATCGGGCGGTACCGGTTTCTGCGATGCCTCTGTCTTGCAAGGACCCACGACCTGGAACACGATGGACCGTTTGGACGCTGATTTGATTTCTACGAAAGTCGATATCGTGCCATTTGAGGCCGAACAACTCGCTCATTCGTAAGCCTGTCCCGAAGGCCAGGAGAACAAGGGTGCGTTCACGAATACTAAGAACAGCTATGAGTCTCTGAACCTCGCTTGCGCTAAGTATCACGGGAACTGCTTTCCGCTTTGCACTCTGTCGTACTAGCTGAATCGGGTTGCGATCGCAGATCTCATGTCGGATTCCATGATTGAAGACTACGCTCATGAGATTCCTGATTTTGGCGCAGCTGGATCTCGCCAGCGCCAACGACCTTAACCAGAGTTCCACCTCTCCAGCGTTAACACGTACCAGGGGATAACTTCCCCAGCGCGGCAAAATCCACTTGTTTAGATAACCCTCGTACGTGACTTTGGTCGAGTGCGTTTTCCAGACTGTATCCGGATCGAGCTCGCGTTCACGGTAATGGGATATGAGGTCGGAGACTGTCGTGGATCTCGTCTTGAGCCAGGCATCACCACGAGTGAATTCCAACCGTAACGAGGAAATTGCCTGACGAGCGGCTGTTTCGTCTGCTAACTGTTCGACCGACCCCAGAACTATTCTGCGATGCTTTCTTCTGCCGTCGGCGCCAGGGTCACGCCATCTGAACTCCCAAACATCTGGTCCTCGTTGCCGTTCTGCTCGAAACACGCTTCCGTTTTGCATGGATCTCCTTTCTTGCCTCCGGCCAGCTTGCCCATCCTTGGTTTTGGACAACGGCACAATCCAGGCACAAATTGTGATCCGGCGGCGACAGGAATAGGCCACAAATCGTGGGGAAGCCTGGCGAGGTTATTGCTTTGCTGCGGAAAAAACCCCGCTCCGTTCAGGCAACGTTCATCTTCATCAGTTACGATTGGACATTTATCGCCGACGGATGTCGGCGCGAAACGAGGAGGCACAGCCGTGCGAGGAACGCTTTTGCTCGCGTTTGTCTCGATAGGATTAGCCTTCAGTCCAGCGTCACAAGCTGCAGAGCCCAGTCCAACCCTCAAGAAGATAGGAGAGTTTGACCTTCCAGGCCCGCCCGGCAAACGCTTTGACTACCTGACCATTGATCCTGACGATCACTATTTGATCTCGGCCCACCTTGCGGCGGGGCAGACCTACGTCATCGACTTGCGAAGCAACAAAGTGGTCGCGACAGTAACCGACACGCCCGGAGCGGAAGGTGTCGAGTATGTACCGGAGTTGAAAAAGTTCTATATATCGAATGCTGGCGACAACACCATCGGTGTCATCGACATGCGGCAGATGAAAGTGGTTAATAAGCTGCGAACCGAACGCAAACCCGATGGAAGTGCCTATGCCGCACCATTCCACAAACTCTATGTTTCCGACGAGCGCGGCAAAGCCGAGGCGATCATTGACGTGAGGAAGGATGAGATTCTAAAGACCCTTCACTTCAACAGCGAGACGGGTATGCCGCAGTACGATCCGGTTGCTCGGAAGGTATACGTGAATTTGCAGGATGAGAACATCTTTGCTGTCATCGATCCGGCCACGGACGAGGTGGTCAGCCGATATCCGGTCGGGCGCTGTAAGGGGAATCACGGCATGACGGTTGATCCGGAGCACCACCGCGCGTTTCTGTCATGCGAAGAAAACAACCTGATGACAGTGTTCGATCTGGATAAGCACGAAGCAATCGCGTACCTGCCTATGGCTGAAGGACCCGACGTGATCAAGTTCGATCCGGGCCTAGGTCGCATCTATGCCGCTTGCTACAGTGGGGCGATCTCGGTATTTCATCAAGATGACCCACAGCACTATCGGAAGCTTGAGGACTTCAAGGTTCAACATGCGGTGCATAGCCTTGCGGTGGACCCCGAAACCCATCGTCTCTACACGCCAGAGCAGGAGGAGAACGGAAAGCCCGTGGCCCGTATGGTGGTTTATGAGCCTCTGACTGGGAAGTAGAGGCGATCCTCTGTACAGTTTGGCGTCTGGTGGTTTCACGCATTCATGCAGATTCTTATTGTGGAAGACGAGAAGAAGATGGCCGGGGTCCTGAGAAAGGGCCTCGAGGCGGAAAACCATCGTGTCACCCTAGCCTTCGATGGCCGCAGCGGGCTGGATCTAGCGTCAACCATGGAATTTGACGTGGTTGTTCTTGATCTGATGTTGCCCGTCATCGATGGGTTCGAGGTAGCTCGCCGACTGCGAAAAAACGACTTGCATACTCCGATCCTGATGCTCACAGCTCGCGATGCGGTGCCGGACATCGTGAAGGGTCTTGATCTCGGTGCCGACGACTACCTGACGAAACCATTTTCTTTCGAGGTTTTTCTCGCACGTTTGCGTTCAGTAGCGCGCCGCGGTGCTGCACCAAGGCGAACTGTTCTCCAGGTTGGCGATCTCGTGTTGAATCCCGCAAGCCACCAGGTCACCCGTAGCGAACGTGAAATCCATCTGAGCCCGACCGAATTCCGGCTATTGGAATTGCTCATGCGGAGATCGGGAAGGGTGGTACCCAGAGATGCCATTGTCGAAGCTGTTTGGGACTTCGATCACGACGTTGAGGAGAACACTCTGGACACATTCATTCGATTGTTGCGAAGCAAGATAGATCGCGACCACGATACCAAGCTCATCCAAACAGTGCGCGGAATCGGATACACGATCCGAGAGAATCCGACAACATGAAGCGAATTTCAATTCGGCTAAGGCTGACGGCCTGGTATATTGCGATCCTTCTCGCCAGTCTCAGCCTGTTCGGTTTTGCGGCTTTTGTGGCGATGAGGAGAGGGATAGAGAAGAGTGTTGACGAAAACCTCGAAGGACAAGCAGGCAGTATTGAAGAAGTTATGGGCCGTGTATTACAGCAACAGCCGGAGCGATTGCAGGACGAATTGAGGGAGCATCAGGAGTTGCGAGAGCAAGCCGATTTCTTGCAGGTTTGTGATCAAGATGGCCATTGGATCTACCGCTCACGATTGATGGAACACTACGGCGTACCAGTGCCGGTCGAGCCAAGTTATTCGGCATACAACGTTGTGTCCGCGGACCTGCCACTCCGCGCTATGGTGCGTGAAATGACTGCCAGCGGGCGGACCTATCGCATTCAAGTGGCGGCCCCGATGGACGATTTCTACGACGCATTGGATCGATTCAAGTGGGTGATTCTGCTGCTCAGCCCTTTGGTCGCTGTTCTCGCATCAGGGGGTGGGTACTGGTTGAGCAGTCGGGCTCTGAGACCAGTGGATCGAATTACGCGAGCGGCTCAGGAAATTAATTCCAGCAACCTCGCAAAACGGCTTGACGTCGCCCAAACTGGCGACGAGTTGCAACGCCTCTCAGAAACGCTCAACAGCATGCTCGGCCGCCTGGAGTCCTCCTTCAACCGGATCACGCAATTTACCGCTGACGCTTCCCATGAACTTCGCACTCCTCTTGCTCTAATGCGGACTACGACCGAGGTCTCGCTGCGCACCTCACAAACTGCTGCGGAGTATCGGGAAGCTCAACAAGAAGTGCTCTCCGAACTCGAAAAGACTTCATCGCTGGTCGAGAAGCTTATGCTCCTTGCGCGCGCCGATGCGGGAGTTGAAAGTCTGCAGCGCGTTCCGGTAAATGTTTCAGAATGTCTGCGCGATGCTTGTAAGGATGGCAAGGTTTTGGCAGAGGCAAAGCAACTGGAATTTGTTGACAATATTGACGCCCCGAAACTGTTGATCCAAGGCGACACTCACGCTCTGCATCGGCTTTTCCTGGTTCTTATTGACAATGCCGTGAAGTACACACCACGAGGGGGATCAGTCACAGTTACGTTGACTGGAAGTAATGGCTCTGCAGTCACAGAGTTCCGCGATACCGGAATCGGTATAAGCGCCGAGGATCTGCCTCACATCTTTGAGCGCTTCTATCGGGCCGATAAAGCCCGCTCTCGCGAGTTCGGCGGCGTTGGGTTGGGCCTCTCTATCGCACGATGGGTAGCGGAAGCGCATAGAGGCTCGATCGAAGTTCAGAGTACTCCTGACGGTTCCGTTTTCCGTGTCCGCTTGCCTCTTCTGCAGAGCTAGGTCTGCTACATGTAGAATTCCGCCGCTCCGCCTTGAATTCGCTTACATGAGACATTCAGGTTGCTGTGCGATCCTTCCGAGATGAGCTAGGTGAATTGTCCACGAGGCCAGCGGGCGATCTGCCGCGCAAGCCCATTCAAGGCGGTGAGGCTAGCGATCACGCGACGCTTTCGGTCATGCTCTGGTCTCGCATCCTTTTGGGATGAGGTGAACGCATTGAGACTCTTGGAACGGACGACATTTGTCGTTTTCTTGCTGGGGCTGGTTCTGACAGGTCAGGCGATCTGTTGGGCGCAGAATTCGGCGAGACCACCCGAAAGGCCTTTAACTCTCGACCAATCTGTCGATTACGCGATCGCCAATTATCCTGCAGTGCGCGCATCGATGGAGCGCGCGCTGGCTTCGAAGGAGGGCGTCAGCCTTTCTCGAACTGCGTATTTGCCACGCACCGATCTGCTCTGGCAATCGAATCGAGCAACTCGGAACAACATCTTTGGTCTCCTGCTACCTCAATCGGTTGTACCACCGATTTCGGGTCCGGTGTTGTCGGGTACTTCTGACCGTGGTGTCTGGGGAAGTGCCGCGGGTGTTTTGCTCTCATGGGAACCATTCGATTTCGGCTATCGTGGCGCGAATGTGGACGTTGCCAAGGCGGCAGAAGGCCGAGCTAACGCGGAACTCTCACTCACTAGGCTCGACGTGGCCGGCGCAGTGGGCGACGCCTTTCTGCGACCTGCAGCGGCACACCAGCAAATGAGGGCTGCGCAAGCAGATGTCGATAGAAGGCAAGTGCTCGCCACGTCGGTTCATGCGCTAGTCAATCAGGAACTACGGCCCGGCGCTGATGCTTCCCGTGCCGACGCAGAATTAGCCTCGGCAAAGATCCAACTGATCCGAGCCCAGCAGGTGGAACGAGAAAGCGAAGCAACGTTTGCAGAATTATTGGGTATCTCTGGAACCAAGGTTGCGATCAATGCAGACTCGCTGCTCGCGTCGCCTCCAGCGTCGTACGTTTCAGAGGCAGTGCCGGCGGAGCATCCCGCCGCACAGGTCGCCGATTCGACGCTGTCTGAAACCAGGGCAAGGGAGAAGGTGCTGAGCAAGTCCTATTATCCTCGCTTCAATTTTCAGGGTTCTTTTTCCGGTCGGGGCAGCGGCGCTAATCCGGACGGCACGTTCGGAACTGGGGCGGCGGGCTTGGACCTCATGAGGCGCAACTGGGCAGCTGGTTTAACAGTCACGTTCTCAATTCTTGATTTCCCATCGCTGCATTTCAAAAAACAAATCGAAGAGTCCACAGAGCGTGCACAGCGAGCGGATTATCAAAAGGTTCTCCAAAGCTTAACGGCGCAACAAGAACGCGCGAAAGCGGCATACGACAGCGCGGTATTAATCAGCCAAAACACTCCAGTCGAACTGGAGGCTGCACGCTTGGGGGAAACACAGGCCACCGCCCGATATAAAGCCGCATTAGCTCCGATCGTCGAAGTAGCCGACGCGCAGCGGCTTCTGCTTCAAGCTGAAATTGACGACAACCTTGCCCGCCTCTCTGTGTGGCGAGCCATGCTTGGCGAAGCACTCGTGCAAGGCGATCTTCAGCCCTTTTTGGAACTGGCGCGGAAGCGTGCCGCAGGAGGCCAGTGAAATGTGGTTGATCCGGTTAGCGCTCCGCCGTCCCCTGACAGTTTTGGTGGCAGTGATTTCGGTTGGGCTGCTGTCTATCCTCGCTTTCGTGCGGATGCCTGTCGACATTTTCCCGAATCTCAATCTGCCTGTCATTTATGTCGCGCAGCCGTATGGCGGAATGTCGCCCGCCCAGATGGAAGGCTATCTCGTTTACTACTACGAGTATCACTTCCTTTACATCACCGGCATCGAGAGTGTCGAATCAAAATCCATCCAAAATGTCGGACTGCTGAAACTCACCTTCCATCCGGGTACCGACATGAGCCAAGCTCTGGCCCAGACGATCTCCTATGTGGATCGGGCGCGGGCATTCATGCCTCCCGGAACGGTTCCCCCATTCGTAATGCGGTTCGACGCCGGCAGCGTGCCCGTCGGCTTCCTCGTGTTTTCGAGCCAGACTCGCGGCCTTGGAGAGATCCAGGACCTGGCCTTGAATCGGGTGCGGCCTCTATTTGCGACACTCCCTGGCGTTTCAGCTCCGCCGCCGTTTGGTGGGAACCAACGCACGATCGTCATTACGGTCGATCCCGATAGATTGCGTGCCTACCACATGTCCCCGGAAGAGGTGGTGAAAGCGGTAAGCGCAGGCAACGTCATCATGCCTGCCGGCAATATCCGTACCGGAGATTTGCAGCCGATGGTGCCGATTAACTCGGTGGTGACGAACATTGAGGACCTGAGCGATTTGCCCATTCGAGTGGGTTCCGGTCCGACAGTATTTCTGCACGATCTGGGGAAAATTTCGGACTCAAGCGACGTTCTAACAGGGTACGCGTTGGTGAATGGGAGGCGCGCCATTTATCTCTCGGTGACCAAACGATCCGACGCATCCACTGTCGCGGTCGTGAACGAGGTGAAGACCAATATCGCCCGATTCCGTGCACTCGTTCCTGAAGACATCAATATCAGCTACGAATTGGACCAATCGACGTATGTGAAGAACGCACTGTCGTCATTGATGCGCGAGGGTATTATTGGCGCGGTGCTGACGGGCATTATGGCCTTGCTCTTCCTGCGGGACCTGCGCAGTTCCGCCATCGTTGTGACCACAATCCCATTTGCACTGTTGACCGCGGTCGTTGCTCTGTGGGGAGCAGGCCAGACGATCAATACGATGACGCTCGGCGGTCTTGCACTGGCGGTTGGAATCCTCGTTGATGAGGCAACGGTTGCGATTGAGAACATCCACACCCATCTCACGCAAGGTGTGCCACATGCCAAGGCGGTTCTCGATGCGAGTCGTGAGGTGGTAATCCCGCGCCTGCTTGCGATGCTCTGCGCTTTGTCGGTATTCGTGCCCTCATTCTTCATGACCGGAGTCGCGAGAAGTCTTTTCGTGCCTCTCTCGTTGTCGGTGGGATTTGCGATGGCGGCGTCGTATTTCCTATCGAGTTCTCTTGTACCCGTCATGTCAACTTGGATTCTGCGGGAAGCTGCTCATGCAAAAGACGAGAGCAGATCGCGCATGGCTGAGTGGCGAGCGAAGCTTGGTCGTGTTCTCGAGAAGTTCATGAATCATCGCAAGTTAGTTTTAGCGGTGTATTTGGCAATCACCTTTGCTGTCATTCTTCTTTTGGGGCCGCGGCTGGGACGAGAGATCTTCCCGAGGGTCAACGCCGGGCAGTTCCAGTTCCGGTTTCGCGCTCCGGGGGGAACCAGAGTTGGTGCAACGGAAATGATGACCCTTAGTCTGCTCGATGAGATTCACAAAGAAGCTGGAGCGAACAACGTTGCAGTGACACTAGGATACGTGGGAACGCAACCTCCCGCATACCCGATCAACACGATCTTCCTTTGGACAAGCGGTCCTCAAGAAGCGCTTCTGCGGGTGGCACTTAAACCCGATGCTCCAATTTCGATCGGAGATCTTGAGAAGCAACTTCGAGCTAAAGTCCCTAGCATGTTTCCGGGAAGCCAGTTTTCCTTCGAGGCGGGAGACATTGTGAGCCAGACGATGAACTTCGGAGCTCCCACTCCCGTAGAGGTCGCGGTCACGGGGCCGAACCTACAGGACGATCGAGGTTATGCGGAGAAGCTTCTCGCCGAACTGGGCAACATCCCAGCCTTGCGCGATCTGCAGTTCGAACAGCCTCTCGATTACCCGAGCGTTGAAGTGAATGTCAATCGAGAGCTCGCAGGCCAGCTTGGAGTGAGTGTCGAACAGGTTGGCAGATCGCTAGTGGCCGCAACTTCTTCCAGCCGCTTCGTCACGCCGAACTACTGGGCCGATCCACGCTCTGGAATCGCGTATCAAGTGCAGGTTGAATTGCCGCAGCCGCAGGTCGCATCAATTCAGGATGTCGAAAACCTTCCGATCACCCGAAGTGAGGCACCCCACCCCTTGGTCGGCGACGTTGCTCAGGTTCGCAACGGCACGATGGTCGGAGAGTATGACAGGTTCAATGGTCAGCGCATGATTACCATCTCTGCCAACATCGTGGGCGAAGATCTGGGCAGGGTGGCAAACCGGATCGACAAAGCGCTTCAGCACGTCGGAACGCCGCCTCGCGGGGTCACCGTACGAGTAAGAGGACAAATTGCGCCAATGCGCGAAACGCTCACAAATCTCAGCATCGGCTTGGGACTCGCCATTCTCGTAATCTTTCTTCTACTAGCGGCGAACTTCCAGTCAATGCGCCTTTCGTTGGTTGTACTTTCGACCGTGCCGGCTGTGATCGCCGGCGTAATTCTCATGCTCTTGATTACTGGCACGACGCTGAACATTCAATCCTTTATGGGAGCGATCATGGCCATTGGAGTAGCAGTGGCGAACGCCATCCTGTTGGTCACGTTCGCGGAACAATCGCGTCGCGGAGGAACTGGAGCGATCGAAGCTGCCATTCACGGTGCGCAGAGTCGAATGCGGCCAATCTTGATGACCAGTATGGCGATGATCGTTGGAATGGTCCCCATGGCACTCGCGTTTGGCACAGGTGCGGAACAAACGGCGCCGCTCGGACGAGCGGTGATCGGAGGACTCTTGGCGGCCACCTTCACGAGCTTGCTGATTCTTCCCTCGACGTTCTCACTGGTTCAGCAGCGCGCCGGCACTCACTCTCCCTCTCTCGATCCCGAGGATCCAGAGAGTCGCTACGCTCACGAGAGCTCTACGGGAGGTGAACGATGAAGCTGGCATGCGTATTGGCATTGTGTGCCGTCCTCGGTCTGCTGAGCTCGTGCGGAAAAGATGATGCGGCATCGGCGAAAGCTGCGCCTCCAGAAAGCGCACCCAGGATTCAGGTGGCTAAAGTCGTTTCGCAGAGACTTGCCACAACGATGCACTTACCCGGCGAGATCCAACCGTACGAAGACGTCGCTGTTTTTCCCAAAGTTACTGGGTTTGTGAAATCCATCACAGTCGACCGCGGCTCGCATGTGAAAGCCGGAGAGCTTATCGCGCGGCTGGAGGCGCCGGAGTTAGTCGCGCAACGTTCTGAAGCGCAATCGAAGCTTCAGGCCGCCGAAGCTCAGCTTGCGGCCGCTGAGGCAAAGGTCGCCTCCGACCAAGGCACATACGAGCACCTCAAAGCTGCAGCAACCACTCCCGGTGTAGTTGCAGGTAACGATCTGCTGGTCGCAGAAAAAACTCTGGAAGCGGACTGTGCCCAATTGAAGGGACAGCAAGAGAACGTCAGCGCGGCCCAGCAGGCGCTCCAAGCGGTTGCACAAACCGAGGCGTACTTGCAAGTTAAGGCGCCCTTCGATGGCGTCGTCACCGAACGAAATGTACATCCGGGAGCGCTCGTGGGACCGGCTAGTGGCCCCGGAGTTGCAATTCCGATGGTGCGGATCGAAACCTTGTCTCGATTGCGGGTGGTGGTCCCCGTGCCGGAAACCTACGCCGCAGGAGTTCCAGAAGGAACCAAAGTTGAATTCTCCGTTCCCGCCTTTCCGGGCCGAAGCTTTGCTGGGAAAATTGCCCGCATTGCCCATTCGGTTGACGTAAAAACTCGTACTATGCCGGTGGAACTCGAAGTGGCTAACGTGAGAGGCGACCTGTCGCCTGGTACCTTTTCCGATGTGCGCTGGCCGGTTCGGAGATCCTACTCGACCCTTTTTGTTCCATCGACGTCGGTCGCCAGCACCCTGGAACGAGTGTTCGTCGTTCGCATCAACGGTGGCAAATCAGAATGGGTTGATGTGAAGACCGGCGCCACTTTGGACAAGATGACCGAGGTATTTGGCGATCTACACGAGGGAGACATGGTGGCGCTTCGCGGCAGTGACGAACTGCGGCCCGGCAGGTCGGTTTCAGCTCAGCAGACTTCAGAAAAGTGAACCATCGCCAGTAGACACCGACAATGAGGCTTCCGTGTACAGAGTAATTGTCGGTAAACAAGGAGACTACAAGGCGAATGTGCTCAAGGTGAACATTCCTCGAAACGATTTGCAGATGAAGATTGCAGATTATTCTGTCCCCACTCCCGGAGATGGCCGACAATGCACGAACTGACTGGTTTTGTGATCCGCAACAGGGTCTGGCGGCACCGAAGCACAAGCTGGTTTTCGCCGGATCCCAAGAATAACCATACCTGCATGCCGTTTGTTGTAGTAGCATTGCCGGGATGAGTAGGAGACGATGAAAGAGCCCCGCCTTTCAAAAGCCGAAACCCGCATTCTGGAGCAGTACTGGAAGCTGGGCACCGCCTCGGTGCGCGAGGTTTTAGAAAGCCTCCCGGAGGATGAACGGGTTGCTTACACCACAGTGCAGACGCTCGTCTACAGGCTTGAGCAGAAGGGCGCATTGAGGAAGGTAAAAAAGATTGGTAATGCCCAGCTCTTTCAGCCGGCCCTCAATCAAAGCCAATATCGCAGCAGGCTGGTGCGCGATTTGCTGGATTTGTTTGGCGGCTCGCCGCGCCTGCTCGTCTCTAATCTGCTGGAAAATGGCGCCCTGACCTTACGGGACTTAAAGACGCTGCAGAGCGCGGCACGCAATGATAAGGGCGGCGACAAGAACAGCCGCAGCCGAGGAGGCAAAGGACATGCCTGACATGCCTCGCGTGTTGTACCACCTTCAGGTCCACCTTCTATATGCATCAATTGTCTGGTGCGCAGCCTGGATTCTGACATCGATCCGAAACGCGAGCGCGACCACCAAGTACTGGATCTGGGTGGCCACAGCACTGAATTTCATTGTGCCGACCAGCGGAGTAATCGACAAGTTTGGCGCATCGCATCTCGCGTGGGCACGACCACTAGGCTCCATCGGCGATTTCGCTCTCAACCTCTCTCAAGGCCGCATTGGTGTGGTGCTCTGTGTGTTGTGGTTATTAGGCGCTACCGTGATGTTCGTTCGGCTTTCTTTCCGGCTATGGGCGGAGCGTCCGGAATCCGAAGCCACAGCCGGGAAGCGGGTTCATGGTCTCAATGGCAATTTTCCCACTCACGGAGTACGCGTGAGGTTCGGTACGAGTGAACAGGCTCCGGCGGTAGAAGGCGTCTTGCGCCCTCAGATCTCGCTTCCCCGCGGGATTGAGCAGCTGCTAAATGAGCGCGAAATCAACGCCGTTCTCATCCATGAACTGACCCATGCCAGGCGCCGCGACAATCTAATCCGCTTGGTCTATGAAGCGGGTCTTTGCCTGCTGTGGTTTCATCCGCTCGTCTGGGTAACAGGATCCCGCCTCGCTTTATACCGGGAGCTCTCCTGCGATGAATCGGTGATTCAGAACGCCCACGGAGGGGATTTGGTCTCTGCCTTGGCGAAACTCGCCAGTCCTGAGGGTGCGCCCCTTCTACAGGCGAGCGCCTCGTCCTTTATTAGGAATCGCCTCGCCCAGCTAACGGCTGGCGCCCCACGTCGGTACGCGGTCGCGAGTGCTCTCCTGGCGGTCATCTTCGGCATCATCTTGCTTGGGACGGTTTTCGCGACCGTCTCCCATACCGCCTGCTGCTTCCTGACGAGGGCGTCGTAACTGCCTGCTCCCTGTATTTGCCAATTGAATTATCTACTATCTAGCTTGCCGGCTCGTCCAACTCTCACAGCTTCAGGTGCACGGTGTGCCACGGAGGGGGCCGTGAGTCAAACTGCGTTTAGGCGCCTTCCAGCTTCCACCCGACTCGTCCCATAAGATTTGAAAATCGGAGATCCACCCTCAACGTGTCAAAAATGGGCTCTGAGTTGAGCTCAATCAGGTCGGGGCTTCCATCATCGTAAGCCGTTTCCAGCCAGGCGAATGCTTTCTCGACGTCGTTAAAGACGGCATAAATCTTCGCGAAGTTGTATGGCAGAACAAACCGCTCTTTCCTGTGAGCCTCCAGGTCGTTTGTGATGTCCTGTGCTTTCGCTCTCAGGCCCGCTGCCGCATATGCCATAGCCAGAGCAGCCAGGGTTTCCGTACTTTTATCGGCGAGTTGCACAGCCTTCTCGAGTTCCTCGACGGCTCCGAGATATTCGCGTTGTTGAATTCGCACCAGACCCATCCGCATGTGGGGCAGAAAGTGCTCGGGAGAAATCTCTTGCACCCGGTCGAGAACACTGGCAGCCTCGTCGAATCTGCGAGCCAGGTACAGAATCATGGCAAGTGATGCTCCAATCACGGCTGAGAGCGGGTCGCTCTCATACGCTTTACGGGTTACCGCTATGGCGTCATCCTCTCGGCCCTGGGACATCAGGAACTCGCCATACCAGTAATAAACGATGCCCTCTGCAGGATTGAGTTCAATCGCGCGCTGGAAATCTCGTTCGAGTCCTTCCCAATCCCAATCGTGCAGGCGAACATGGGCAAGTGATCCATGGGCCTCCGCCAGTTCAGAATCCAGGTCGAGCGCTTTCCGGGCGGCCGACTTGGCCTTACGAAAAGTCTCTTTGGCGGGCACCATACCGCGGCACGCGAGCATGACGTGTGAATCAGCGATACCGGCATACGCCATCGCATAGTCCGGATTCTGCCGAATGGCCTCTTCGTAGAAGCTGATACTCTTCCGCATCCCTTCTTCGGTGCGCTTGTTCCATAAATGCCGGCCCTTAAGTAGCGCTTCGTAAGCCGCAGGGGAAACCTCGCCGACTGCCGCCATTCGCCTCTTTTCTTGTGGAGTCAGTTTGACGCGAATTTCCCGCGCCACCGCTTGCGCCACCTCACTCTGTAATTTCAAAATGTCTCCCAGATTTCGGTCGTACGTCTGCGCCCAGACATGGGTCTCATCACTGACCTGGATCAGTTGGGCCGCTATCCGCACCCGTCCTGTTTCCCGTCTGACGCTTCCTTCTAGCACATGCGATACATTCAGTTGCCGCCCGATTTCTTTAACGTTCTTCTTCGTTCCCTTGTACGTCATCGCCGAAGTTCTGGCGATCACTCGCAGCCGCTCCGGATTCAGCCGACTCAGCTGCGTGATCATTTCCTCAGTAAGTCCATCATTGAAATAGTCCTGCCCCTCACTTCCGCCGAGACTCTCGAAGGGAAGTACCACGATTACCAACTGCTCTGGGGTGGTTCGAGGCGGATACGATATCTGTCGTACATGTGCCACGAACCGATAACCTCGTTTGGAAATCGTAGCGATGTATTCTTGCTCACGCCCACCCAACGCTTTGCGCAGGAGTGAGATGGTGCGAGTAAGGCTGCCCTCCTCCACAAAAGCGTCCTGCCAAACCTGCTTTAGGATCTCCGCTTTATCGAGGACCGCCCCAGGGTTCGTGGCCAGAAGAATAAGTGTGTCAACTGCTTTCGGCGGAAGCGGGACAGGCGCGTCCCCACGGAAAAGTATGCGACCCTTCGCGTCAAGCCGAAATTGGCCGAACTCGTAAAGGGGTTGGACCATCACTCATTCCTTCGTACGCCGGGCTGTCGGGGAATGGGCCCGCGCAAGCGCACTCTTAATCCTGCAACCAGTTCTCCGTTCTAGCCGAAGACGTTCTTGAGATCAACTGGAACTGGTCCCGAGCGGCGCTTACTCGTGGCCGCGCCGATCCGCCGTCGCCCCTCTAAGAAATTGGTAAGAAAAATATCAGGTTCAGAGAAGGACTTCCAGACTGGCAGAACGATATATGTCTGCCATGGGCGGGACGCCAAAGGCCGTTACCCATTGCGCCCTGTGGAGGAAGTCATGTCGTTCCAGACAAGTCGTAATCGGCTGCGCTTTAAGGTGATGACGATAGCCGCGGCGGTCTTGGGTTGCTTGATCATGCCAAGCGCCAAGGCCGATAATGCCGGCACAAACAAATACCTCTTTATCTGCACCGGCGATCAGGCTCGTACTTCGCCGGATTTCCTGGCCGTCATCAACTTCGACCAGGAATCACCGGATTACGGCAAGGTTGTAGCCACTGCGCCCTTTGCCACCCCCAATGCCACCGGCAATGAACCGCACCACATTGGCCTTTCGAGCGATGGAAAATTGGCCGCCTGCGGAGGCCTTCTAAGCATTTTGAAGGGACAGAAGGATGTGTTCTTCTTTGATGTCTCCGATGCCAACAACCCGAAGTTCCTCTCCGCTGCGGACCCGCCACTTTCAGCGATAACCGACGAGTTTCACGCGCTGCCGGAAGGAGGTTTTCTGGTCACCATGATGGGTGGCGCTCAGGGCCACGCTCCCGGACGAGTGGTCGCCTTCGATAAACACCTGCGACTGCTGAAGGAGTATCCCGACGACCCACCCTCCGACGGCTTCAACCCTCACGGCATCTCAATTCGCCCGGAACTCAATCTGATGGTAACCAGCGACTTCGTCTGCCCGTCTACCACCCTCGACGCTGTGCACGGGAACATCGATTTTCGTGGAAGCATCCGGGTGTGGGATTTCGAAAAGAAGCAGATTGTTCGCACCATTAGACTACCTGGGCAGATCGGCACTATTGACGTCAAGCTCATCCCGCACGATGCTCAGGGGCGCGCTTATACCGCTGGCATGCTTGATGACCATCTCTATCTCATCGACACACTGCATGGAACTGCCAAGGCGGTATTTGATTTCTCTCAGATTCAGCCGGGCGGCTGGCCCCAGCTCATGCGTGTTACCCGCGATGGCCGCCGCTTGTTTGTTTCTATGAATCAGGCGGGCAAGATTGCCATGTTGGATATCTCTGATCCAGACCAACCACGCCTGATTAAGGCGCTCGATCTTGGACCAGGCTCCGGACCTCATTACATCGCTCTGACTGATGACGAGAAGCGCCTTGTTATTAGCGATTACTTCCTGAATGAAGACAATTTCGGAAAAGTCCACGCTGAAGGCGATCACAAGATCCATGTCGCAAAAATCATGAAAGACGATATCCTCCTCGACTTAAGGTTCGATCTCGACTTCAACCGCGCGTTCCCAACTGGTCCGGCGCGTCCCCATGGGATCGCAATCAAGTAGGAACAGAGCGTCAAAGATCGCACATGATCAGTCCGGCCGGAGCGTCAGGCAGCTACGGTCAAGTAGCAGGCCTGTCATGCGATCAAAACAGCAACTGCCGAGCGTTTGTGTGGCAGAGCGGCGTCATGACCGACCTCAACGCACTCACCCCGCCTAGTTCCTCCCTGTACTTGCTGGTCGCTTACGACACGTTTAAGCTCAGAACATAACTGCGGAAGATTTCTGGCTCATCGAGTCGGGAGCCCCCTTTTTCGTCTCTAGGCCGCTGGTTTCCGAGTTGCCCGTCATCCGCTCTCAATCAGAGGTAGGCGCCCACAGTGTCGAACTTTCCCCCAACGCTTGTAGTCCCAATCCCTTTCGAGATACGCTCTGGTACAACTGGGACTCGATGGCGGGGATTTTGCCCAGAATGGCGAAGGAGATGACCGCTAACGATGACATGGAGCGATTCAAAACTGGCGCAGCCAAGTACGCCGCTTATCTCGCGACGCCCGAGGGGCGACTGCGCGTCGACCTCGCATTTGCCAACCTGCAAGAGTTCTTGCCGCAAGCCAGACACTCCTTGCGGGCACTCGACCTTGGATGCGGCACCGGTGCCATCGCAGTGCGCCTAGCTCGACTGGGATTACATGTCACGTTGCTGGATTCCTCCGTCCCGATGCTGGATGAGGCTAAGCGCGCAGCGCAGGAAGCCGGAGTTACGGAGCGGATTGCGGTGCAGCACGGAGATGTCTCCCAAGTGGAAAAGTTTTTTGGGGTGGGAGGCTTTGATCTGGTTCTTTGCCACAACGTTCTGGAATTTGTGGATGACCCATGGACTGTCTTGCGCAGTGCGGCCCGGGCGTTGCGAGAATCGTCCGGCCTAATCTCAGTGTTAGCACGCAACCAGCAAGGTGAGGTGTTGAAAGCTGCACTGGTAAACGGTGACTTGGCCGCGACTGAGCATAACCTGAGCGCCGAGTGGGCAAATGAGTCGCTGTACGGTGGCAAAGTGCGGTTATTTACCGCAGAGGGCCTGCGAACCATGGTGACAGCAGCGTCGCTCGCGGTAATTGCTGAGCGCGGCGTTCGTGCCATCTCGGATTACTTGCCGCCCAGGATTTCTCGAGAAAATGAGTACGGGCGCATTTTTAAACTGGAGTGCCAGCTGGGCAGGCGCCCGGGGTTTGCCGCAGTCGCGCGTTACACGCAGTTCTTGGCGCGTCGCTCAGGGCCGGTTACGAGTGATACATGAACAACACCACAGCCAAGACTTCGTCGTCTGCATCTCGCGCGATTGCGCCAGATGGCGGCATTTCGCTCGGACTCGGGCTCACCAACGAATGCAACCTCGCCTGTGCTTTTTGCTATCGCGATCCGACGCGCCGGGATCGCCTCTCGCTGGATCAAGTGAAGTCCGTTATTGAACGTCTGCCGGTTCGCTCGGTGAATCTGGGAACCGGCGAGAACGGCATGCATCCAGACTTCAAGGCAATCCTGAGCTACTTGCAATCGCAACCGGTCAAGCTCACCATCACTTCCAATGGTCACAGTGTTGCTGTTCTCGACGACAATGAATTGCGGGGCTTCCACGACATCGAATTCTCTCTTGATTATCCAAGCCAAACGGAACAGGATGCACGGCGTGGGGACGGCAACTGGGCGCTTATTCAGGCGCAGGCAATGCGCTGTCGAAAGCTGAATATTCCTGTAACCATCATCGCCGTGATGATGAAGTCTAACTGCATGCAGCTGGCGGATGTAGCGCGAGTAGCGAAACAGTTCGACGCTCCTTTGCGCGTGAATGTCTATCAAGCTGTGCGGTCGGACCTCTATGCGCTGAGCTACGAAGAGTACTGGGAAGGATTCCGGCGCCTGTTTGAGGACAGCGACGTAATTGCTATCGGCGAGCCGCTCGTTCGCGCAATGGCGGGGCTACCACCGCTTCCCGGCGGTTGTGGCGTGAGCACTGTGCGAATCACACCCAAAGCTACGACGCAACCGTGCGTGTATTGGCCAGGATCGGGAGAGCCACTTTCCAAGTTGATGACCGAAGGGGTCGACATTCTAAGCTCAACCCCTTTCGAGCAGGCGCGGACCCTCCCTCAGATCTGCCAGGAATGTGAGTTCCGCGATACATGCCATGGCGGATGTGCGGGCCGGCGACGCTTGCAAGGCGCACTCCTGCAGCCTGATTCTTATTGCCCGATCATTCGGGGGCAACGTCCCACGCTGCGCATCCGCATGGCCTCTAGCCGCGATCTCCCCAAGCTAAGCAGTTCGTGCACAACCATCGTGATCGCGAGGTAGGCAGATTCACGATCACGACGTCAATTGTGGGAAGGAAGAGTGCTCCTCTATTGCGCTTCCACCCATTTGTCGGAGCCGGTAACCTTGACCGCTACATTCGTAATCGAGATGTGGAGAGGCTTGCCGTCGGCGTTGCCGCGGTGTTCGGTTGAGATCAGAAGAGGGCCCGCCATTTTGTACCCTGTCCAGCTTGCCGTAACGAGGCTGGGCTTCTGGGGGCCGCCGCGATGATAGACCATCGCTCGCACTCGGTAATCTTTGCCGAGGTACAGATCCCAGGTATCGCCGGGCGTGTAACCGCCGGCTTCCGCTGGATACTTCACAGAGACCAATGTTGCGGAGCCCGCGCCGGTCGGCAGTTTCTTCGTTCCTTGATTGCTAATGCTGGCGCTTTTGTCCCAATAGGCATGAAACGGGAAGAGAAGCCAATAATTATCGTTGACGAAACCCGGTTCGACTTCCTTCTTCACTTGATCGGATTGGCTGCTGAGCTTTGAGCTGTCGTAACTCACCTTTACCGGCTTGCCATCCTTATCCTTTCCCTCGTAAGAGATTTTGCCTGTCTTCGGCTCCCACTCCCACATGCGAGAAACTTTGAACAGTCCCGGAACTTCGCCGTTCCAGGTATAGCGGATCGCTTCCACTTGTCCGTACGAATCCAGACCATAGGCCTTGGCGATGTTCTCAATAATTGGGTCACGCTGTTGTGCCCAGGATGTTGCAGCAAGGACCAGTACCCAGAATCCCGTAACACCGATGATCATTAGACGGCCCAACTTTGTCATGGAGGTCCTCCTTGGTGAATTAGACAGACGTCATGTTGGATTATGCCCGAGGGCCTACGGCTTCATGAATTGATCGCATGTGCTTATTCCGCTCCGTCCCGTGAGTATTTCAGTGGGGCGGGCGGTCGTGTGATCCGCCGAAAGGCAATAACCGCGGCAGCAATCGCCAGGCATCCGTATTCCAGCAACATCACCCATCCCGGGAGCGCCCCCCACCCCTGCCCAAGTGCGCGTAAATGCCATTGGACGTACGTGGGGATGATGCTCATAGTCCACAGCGCGATCAGGAGGGTCGAGGCCGAAGTAAGAAATGGCAGCAGCCAGAGCAAATACCACGGGAACACAACCGGTGCGCACAAGAGGGATGCTGCCATCGGCCAGGCAAATGAGTCGGGAGAGCACGCGGACTCTGGCCTTCTGAGCCAAATTGCCGTCACCAATCCGGCCAGCACTGCCACACCAGTCAGCAGCAGTGGAGGCGCCACTCGAGCGAGTGCCGCAAACAAAGGACCGTTAAAACGGAAACTCTGCACATATGTGCCCAGTGAGCCGGTCGGGATGTGCCCGTGATCAAGAAATGGCACATACAGAAGTCCCACTGCGGTTCCCGCGAGCGCCGCGTCGCGAATTCGAACCTTTTTCCAATACAGTGGCAGTAACACAATCGGAAGGAATTTCACCGCCACCGCCAGCCCAAATGCCAGGGCTGCGATCATACGCCACCTTCTCGCGAGCGCGGCCCCAGAGATCACGAGCAGCAGCGCCCCAAAAATATCAATGTGACCGCTTCCCGCCACCTCAACGGCCAACAATGGGTTCCAGGCGTAAGCCAGAACCAGGTATCCCCCTGATCCACTCGTTCCCAGGAGATCAAGCAAAACGAGAGCGATCCCGAAAGCACAAAGCACAAATGCCAGTTTGAAAGCAAAGACAGACTCATGAATCGCCGTGACTGCACGGAAAAAAAGCTGCGCTCCAGGCGGATACGGACTCGGCAGATCCGGGTTGTTTAAGGTACGCGTCTCCCCGGTGTACAACTTCTTAACGCCGGGATCGCTAGGAATGACAAGATATGGGTTGTAGCCGAGCCTCTGCAGGCGGCCGTCCCAAACATAGCGATGAATATCATCATCGGGGCCCGGGGGCAGCCGAAGAAATGCAATATGCCATGCCGCTGCCAGGATGAGCCCGATGACGACAATGCGCCGCGGAAACCGCGGCGTGGTACGAGCGTCGCTTCTGCGAAAAAGTTCACGGATCGCGAGAAGGTACACGATGCAGGCGACCGTCAAAGCGGCCATGAAGTATGGCCCGCCTCGATCTCCGAAATTGCGTGAGCAAATGGTTAGCGCCACCAGCAAGACGGCGCCGAGCAAGTACAGTCTCGATTCGGGGCTGATTCTCAAACTCCTTCCGTCCGCGATGGTCGCTACAAGCCCCACTCTTTCAGCCATCGAGCCGTGCGGGGTGCCCGTTCTGGAGCGAGGCGTAACTCTCCCGCCAGCCGAGTCACATCATCAACCACGTCAATATCGTAAAAAGGAGTTGCGAAACCAACAGAAAGCTCCAGGGATCGTGCACGCGAGAGGAGTCGGTCCAGGGCGCTGCTGGTGCTCATTCCGTCATTTGCAAAAAGCGTAGGGTAAAGAGCTTTTGCGCCGACCAGATAATAACCTCCGTCGTGGGTTGGTCCGGCGACCAGGTCACGGGCTGCCAGCATTTCGAAGGCGTCTTCGAGAACATGACGCGGCAGGTGGGGGCTGTCGCTGTTGAACGCAATCGTACGCCGTTGGTGATGCTCAGCAAAGTGCGCAAACACCGAGGTGAGGCCTGCCGCAAGACCTTCCCCTTTTTGCGCAATGACGCTAATCTTGTTGCCTGCCAACTGCTTCAACTCGTTTACGTCCGAGTTGGGGCACACAACGGCAACTTGCACATCGTTCAATGACCGCGCCAACCCCAGCGTATCGTCCAGAAGACAACAGTAGAAATCAGTAACAGCGGTAGGAGAAAGGCTGGGAAACAATCGAGTCTTGACCGTCCCTGGCCTCGGCGCTTTCGCCATAATTACCAGTACACGGTCACCGCCAGACGCACGTACTCTTTCGCTGGAAACCTTCATAGACTCCTAACTCATATCTACACGTGTCCTGGTGACGCGACCTGTCGGCGCCAGAAATGATAGCGCACTATCAAGCTCAGGATGAACCAACCGGCGCCCAGCGTTCCCTTCACCGTGCCGCTGATCTTCGATCGTCCGATGCGGGGATAGTAGCTCACCTGCACCTCGACGATTCGAAATCCGTGTAACGCGCCCTTTAGAATCATCTCAACTGCCCAGCCATAAGTCGCTTCCTCCAAAGCAAGTTGGCGGAGGACCTCGACGCGTGCAGCGCGAAACGGGCCGAGGTCGGTGATCCTGGCGCCATACCATAACCTGATCAGCCACGCAGCGAACCGATTGCCAAATGACTGGTGCCAAGGCAACGCACCCTTGTTATTGAGGCGCGAACCGAGAGTAATGTCCGCGCGGCCCTCGATGATTGGCGCCAGCAGAATCGGTAACTCCGCCGGCCGATCGCTGTAGTCGCCATCAAGGAACACAATCACGTCAGGGGAATCAGCAGCGGCCAGTCCGGTTAGGCACGCTCGACCATAACCGCGGCGCGTTTCCTGAACGACTCGGGCTCCCATCCTCGCAGCGATCTCCGGAGTGCCGTCACCCGAATTGCTGTCCACAACAATGACTTCGGTGACCAGATCAGATGGTAGATCGGCGAGCACGCGGCCAATGGCCTGCGCTTCATTATGGGTGGGTATGATGACAGACGTGCGCACGTGAAACTATTCCGATCACCACCACGGCGAAGATGGCCACCGCTGCGACAGCCATCCGTCAACGCCCCACTTGCGGCCGGCGCTACCGATAGCGAGGCCCAGCGACGCCATCACCGGAACCAGCAGTTCCCATATCCAAGAAGTGCCCCACTCCGACATCCACAGACTTGCCAGATATAGGAAAGCGATGAAAGCAACTGGCCGCGTGAGCAGACCAATAACTAGGAGGATACCGAGCGAGATCTCCGTCACTGCCTGACCTGGCGCCGCCATCGCGGCATGGCCTGCCACCAGCCTCATGATCGCTTTCCACGCAGCCGGGGAGTGCCCCTTCTCGATGTAGAAGTGGATAAGGCCAGCATAACCCGCGGGACGGTAGAGGCCTTTACCCAAATTCTCGAAGAACACCCAAACCAGCATAGCTCCGACCGTCACCCGCACGATTGCGAGACCGATTCCCGCTTGCGCTTGATGGCCCAGGCGGGTTACGTCCTTTTGCAATGAGGTTGCGTTGCTTGTCATGGGCAAACTCTCTCCCGATGAATGCTACATCAGATTCGGAATAGATCCGACAGGTTCAAATGTTTTCTTTGTGAAGGGGAGGGCGCGTCATTTCCCCAAAGTGCCCTCCTCGTCCCTGACAACTCATCTTCGCCGCAATTAGAGTACGGATTTGGTGTAGTGTGCCAGAAGGGTTTCTGCGTTAAGCCGTAAACGCATAGTTGTTCCGAAAATCGATTGCACTCAAATCCATGCGCGGCCTCCTTACAATCCACACCTACCTTCGGTACGGAAGCGTGGCTGGGGGCTCAGAATTCAGCCGCGTAGAACGTTTTCGACGCCGTGGCCCTTTACGCGCAACGCCAAAAAAAGACAAGTACTCGCTGAAATCGCCGGGCGACATCGCATTCTCTGACTTCAGGCGATACGAGGACTGGTCGGTGGTCTCTTCCGCCCGTACCGACGAAGAGCTCAAGGTAGTCGTCGCCAATCCGGCCATGCTCGAGGCGTTCAAAGCCGGCGTTCCGGGCAACGGCCAACCATCTGACGGCAGCTTATTTCCTGGTCTTGACGTTGTGTAGACCGACGAAGCCGGCTAACGCCACTTCAGATCAATGAAATCTTCCGTTCCTTGTTGTTGCCCACCGTCGACGCCGTACTTGGATCAGCAATGTGAAGGCGAATGGTCTTCCGGCAACACACGTTTGAGCTGGCCGCTGATCCTCCGACTCCTCAGGTGATCACCCTTGATTCATAAGCTCACGTTCTCGCAACCAGATGAAGATCACAGGCGTCACAACGAGCACGTGTAGCAGCGAGCTCACCATACCTCCCAGCACGGGCGCGGCCAGGGGCTTCATAAACTCCGCTCCGGTCCGAGTTGTCCACATCAGCGGAAGCAGTCCGGTGACAACCGTGGCCACCGTCATCACCTTGGGCCGCAGCCGCAGCAGGGCTCCTTCGACCACAGCTGCACGCAATCCTTCTCGCGTCAGTCTGCCGTCAGCTGTTATGCGTCTTGCGACTGCCTCTTCCAGATAGATCACCATGACCACGCCCGTCTGGACAGCGGTACCGAACAAGGCGATGAATCCGACCCACACCGCAACCGAAAAGTTGTAGCCAAGTACTTTGACGAGAAAGACTCCGCCCGTAAGAGCGAATGGAACAGTAAGCAGAACGTGTGCGGCTTCCTTCCAGGAATTGTATGTGCGATAGAGCAGGATGAAGATGATGAGGAGCACCACAGGAATCACCAGTTCCAGTCGCTTCTTCGCGTTGATCTGGTTTTCGAACTGACCACTCCATTGCACATAGTAGCCCTGTGGCATGCTGACGTTTTGGGTCACAGCGCGGCGAGCTTCTTCTACAAATCCACCGACGTCACGACCACGAACGTTCATCAGTACGGTTCCGCGCAGTAAACCGTTTTCGCTGCTGATCATCGATGGTCCCATGACCATCTGAATGGACGCGATCTCGTTCAGCGGCACCTGGGTTCCGGTGTTTCCAGTGACCAGTACGTTCTTGAGTTCGTCGATGTCCTGGCGGAAAGCCCGTGCGTAGCGCACGCGTACCGGGAATCGTTGACGACCCTCGATGGTGGTCGTCATGGTCTTCCCCCCAATTGCGGCTTCGATGACATCTTCCGCGTCCGCGATGCTGATTCCGTATCGCGCAACTGCTTCACGGTTCAGTTTGATTTCGAGATAAGGAGCGCCGGTAATACGTTCAGCATAGAGATCAACAGCACCTGGAACGTTGCGCAGCACCCGCTCAATCTCTTCCGACTTTTGCTCAATGACTCTCAAGTCCGGTCCGAAAACCTTCACTCCGATTTGTGTACGAATGCCAGTTGAGAGCATGTCGATTCGATTCCGAATCGGCTGCGTCCAAATATTGGAAACACCGGGTATGTGCAGCCTCGCATCCAATCGCTGGATGATGCTGTCCTTGGTAGTGCCCCGGGGCCACCGATCTTTCGGCTTGAAGATCACGGTTGTTTCGGCCATGTTCGTCGGAGCTGGATCCGTAGCGGTTTCCGCGCGTCCTATCTTTCCAACCACCATCTCAACCGCAGGATCGGCACTTATGATTCGATCCTGCTGGTGCAGGATCTCCGTAGCCTTCGTCAGCGAGATGCGGGGGTCTGTTATAGGCATAAACAATGCAGACTCTTCGTCCAGCGGAGGCATGAATTCGGAGCCGATGGTGGTCGCAGTGTAGAGAGCCGCTCCGAACAAAGTGATCGCGATCAGGAGCGTTGCAAATCGAAACCGCAACGCTGCGCGCAGCACAGGTTTGTAAATGGCCTGCAGTACGCGCATCACAGGATTCTTCTCCTCACGATGCAGCTTGCCCCGAATCAGAAAGGTGCAAAGCACCGGCACGAGAGTGACCGCAAGAATAGTAGAACTGACCATCGCGAACGTCTTGGTAAACGCCAGCGGATGAAACATCTTGCCTTCCATACCTGTTAGTGCAAACACCGGAACAAATGCAAGAATGATAATGACCATAGCGAAGAAGATCGGACGGCCAACCATCTTTGCCGCATTGAGAGTGATTTCCCATATCTGATCGCGATAACCACCGCGTTCTTCTGAGTGCTTCTCTGCCTGTCGAATCACGTTTTCGGTCATCACGATACCGGCGTCGACCAGCACCCCAATAGCGATGGCTATGCCGCCGAGCGACATGATGTTGGAAGAGATGCCCGCCGCATGCATGAACAAGAACGAACCGAGCACGGCAAGAGGAAGTGGAATGGTTACGACGAGAATGGAACGGAAATGCCACAGGAATAGAACGTGAGCAAGTGTTACGAGAATGATTTCCTCAATCAGCGCGTGCTTGAGAGTATCGGTGGCATGGTAAATCAGTGTGCTGCGATCATAGAAAGGGACAATGTGAACGTCCTTTGGCAGACCCGGGGTGATCTCGTCGATCTTCCGTTTTACCGCATTGATGACCTCAAGTGCATTGGTCCCGTAGCGGGTTACGACAACGCCGCCGACCGCTTCTTTGCCTCCTTTATCGAGCACTCCCCGGCGGAACTGGGGGCCCAGTTGCACGCTGGCAACGTTACGCACATAAACTGGAGTTCCATTCGTCGCCGAGATCGAAATATCTTCGATGTCCTTGAGTTTCTCGATCAGGCCGAGCCCACGAACTATGTACTCGCTGTTGCTTACTTCCAGCACTTTCGCCCCAACATTGTTGTTGCTGCGCTCCACCGCAGTGAGCACATCACGCATTGGGATGTTGTAGGCCCGCAGCTTCAGTGGATCGACATCGATTTGATATTGCCGAACAAAGCCGCCGATGCTCGCAACCTCAGCCACTCCGGGAACTGAGTTGAGCTGGTATTTGATATACCAATCCTGGATCGAATGTAAGGTCCCGCTATCGTACGGACCTTCCACCGTGTACCAGAAGACCTGGCCAACGCCAGTCGCGTCTGGCCCCAGCATCGGAGTCACTCCTGCCGGCAAGAAGCTTGAAGCGAGGTTTAGGCGTTCGAGAACACGGGTCCGCGCGAAGTACACGTCCACTTTGTCTTCGAATATCAGATTGACCATCGAGAAGCCAAAAGCAGAGGACGACCGCACTGTGCGAACGCCGGGGAGGCCCTGCATGTTGACCGTTAGGGGGTAGGTGATCTGATCTTCCACTTCCTGCGGACTTCGGCCGGGCCAATCCGTGAACACGATGACCTGGTTCTCGCTCAGGTCGGGAATGGCGTCAATCGGAGTATGCAACAGTGCCCAATAGCCCCACCCTGCCAAAACAACGTAGATCGCCAGGATCAACCAGCGATTGCGCATCGAAATTTCAATGATTCTGTTGATCATGGTCGTTACTCCGCCTTCAACTGCGTCCGGTATGTCGCTACCACTTGGCCGTTTCGCTTCGCCTCGACGACCACGTTCCAGGAACCTGCTGTCGCGATATTGCCTTTACCCATGTACATTCCCTGCGCGTATGGCAGCTTGAAGGTGTTCCGCATCTCCGGCATGCCCATGGCGGGCATCGCCGGCATGATTAATGTCACTGTCACATCCGCATCAGGCACTTCTTTTCCACTCGCGTCGACAACGCTGACGTGGAACATGTTTTCGCCAATACTCTTGGGTGGGTTCGGCTCGACAGCGAAGGTGATTTTTCCGCGCGGTTTATCGGAGTTCTGTCCCGAGCTGGAAGCCGGTGCGTTCTGGTTGTTGTATTCCTTCGATCCGGCGAAGAGCCCGGTCATTCCGCCAGTCAGCCGAGTTTGCGAATCGATCAGGAAGTTGCCGTTGGTGACCACTTCCTCTCCGGCTTTCAGTCCCGCGAGTACGGGATAACGCTCTTCTGATGGCTCGCCAGTCTGAATTTCACGGGCCTCGAAAACCCCATCCCCTTTGGCCACGTAAACCAGTTTGCGAGTACCCGTATCAAGCACGGCCGAACGCGGCACAACCATGCCCTCGCGTGCTCCGGGTGAAATGAATGTCGCGCGGATATACATGCCGGGCCTCAGGCGCATGCCCGGATTTGGAACGTGCACGTGAACTGGGATCGTGCGAGTCTGCGCATTGGCTTCCGGTTCAATAAAGTCGACCCGGCCGTGCAGCATCTTGTGGGGCAGTGCATCGGAGGTCACGTCGACCATCTGCCCAGGACGAATTTGTGGAAGCTGGAACTCGTAAACATCAGCTTTGACCCAGACGGTGCTCAGGTCTGCCACTGTGAAAAGCGGATCGCCCGCATTGACGTACTGCCCCCGCGTAACCTTGCGCTCAACCACACTTCCGCCGGATGGTGCATACATCGTGACGTGGAGTCCAGCCATGCCAGCCGCTGCAGCTTCAATTTGTTTGTCGCTTACGCCCCACAGTTCCAGGCGCCTGCGGCTCGCCGCGACGAGATCATTCGCGTTTTCAAGAGCTTCCTTTTCCGAAGAAGCACGCATGCGTTCGCGGTTCTGCAATGCCAGCCGATACTCTTCCGCTGAAGCAACGAGGTCTGGGCTGTAGATCTCGGCAACTGCTTGCCCAGCGCGGATGGTTTCTCCGGTGAACTGGACGTAGAGCTTGTCGATGCGTCCACTGACCCGTGCCGGAACTGTGGCCAATTGCGCTTCGGGCTGCTCGACCCTTCCTACAGATTCCACGGTGGTTGTGATTCGAGCTGTCATCACCCTGGCCAACTGCACACCGGCCGCATTGATCTCATCGGCATTCAGCTGCACCGTCGTTCCCGGTTCTGTTCCCACGGGCGCAACCTCATTCTTCTGAGCAGCCGAGTCAGAGGGTATCTGCCCGTGACTCTGCATGGCAGCTCTTGCGCTCTCTTGCCGGATGAAAAACACCGTCATGACGAAGCCCGCAACCAATAGGCCCGCAAGCATTCCAATTAGAAGTAGCTTCTTGTCTCTCGAAGTCATTACTTCACCTCCGCAACAGGAGTGCCCGTCGATGTAATCGGTAGAGGAGCACCGATCGCGCGTTCGAGTTCGGCAATGCGGGTATCAAAATTGGCCGCAGCTTTGAAGTACGAACTCTCTACGTCTAGCAGCATGTTTTGACTGTCGACCAGATTGAGGAAGTCGGTGCGATCCTGCTGATATGCGGCGGCTGCCGACTTGAGGGCCGCTTCAGCCTGAGGACGCAACGTGTCGCGGTACAGTTTCAAGCTCCGCTCCGCCGCACGAGCCCGGATGAGCGATTGCTGTATTTCAAGGAACGCGGCATTTATCTGCGCACTCTGCTCTGATCGCACAACCTGTACCGCGGCTTGCGCTTCTTTGATCTCGCTGTCATGCTTGCGTCGATTCAGCCACGGTAAGCTGACCGTGACTTCAGCCATATAGTTATTGCGAAACAGGGATCCCTCCGGCATCAGCATGTAACCGCCGGCAACCGTGAAATCTGGCGCGTATGCCTTGCGTGCGAGCGCAACTTGAGCGTCGGACACATTGCCTGTTGCAGCTATGACCTTCAACTCAGGACGACTCTCAAGCGCGATGCGTTCGAGGTCCTCGAGCTGCGGCAATACTCGTGTCATTCCGTACTCACCAGTCACTTCGAGCGGAGTGCCGGGGTCCCTACCCATGAGAGTATTGAGTTCTGCACGAGCTGATTCTTCTTGCTCATCTAACATCACCAGGTGATCAGCGAGCCGCGTTATCGCAATCTGCGCTTTAACAACGTCCTGCTGGGGAACACGTCCGACTGTATATTTCACTGTCGCCGATTGCAGTGCTTGCTTGGACAATTCCATTTGCTGATCGTGAATCCGGTGCTCGTCGGTAGAACGAAGGAGATCGAAGTATGCCTTTCGGATTCTGACGCCAATCTCGCGTCTCACCACTTCGATCTGGGTCTCGCTCTCGGCGGCTTGCCGATTCGCAACCTCAGTTCGGGCCGCACGCTTCCCCGGACCGGGCAGAGTCTGTTGATACATCACCATGTGCTGCGCCTGGTTCCAATCCCACGGCCTGTGAAGAGGCGTTCCCCAGTTGCGGTACATGAGCATGGGATCATCGAGTGCGCCTGCCGCACGCCGACGGGCCTGCGCCACAGCAACGCGGGCCTCAACAGAACGGATCTCCGGATTGTTGGCCATCGCCTGTCGCTCGACCTCTTCGAGCGTCATGGCATGGGTATGCGACGAGTGCATGGCCCCAGTTGACTGTCCGAACGAAAGAACAGAAATGAGTACTACTGCTATGAATGCGGATCTCACCTTCCCTCCAAATCCCGTTTGGCGCGCGAGGCACGGGAACAAAGAAGTTCACAAACAGACGCTATCGCCTGCAGCGAGCATGAAGGGACATGAGCTAAATTCTCAGAATGGAGCTACAGCCGGGTGGAGGTATGCCGAGATTCGGAGTCTCGATGGGTACAGCGTGAGGCGTCAATTCCGCTGGATCGCCCGTCATGAACATTGCTGCGGCGATAATCGGCACGGGAATATCAATGCTGCGCGCCGTGATGGCCGGGAAATAAACACAGCAACGAGCGAGTACAGCGGTTTGCGGTTTCTCCTGCGGGCAGCAGCCATGCGTATTGGCGTTCTGCGCAATGTAAATAAGACATGCCAGAGCCGGAGCCGCCGCGATAGCAAAGATCAACGCGGATGCGATTCCGAGTTTAGCCCTACTGAACATGTCAACTTGTAATGATCTCCTATATTGTAACGTCTGGCTGTGATCACGATCACACGTTAAAAATCAACCCATCCCGCGCTATTCGCTGATACAGGAAGCCGAAGTCTTGAAATTGCATTTTGCGCCGCAGGAGAAGTGATAGCCTTTCGTGCACAGCTAGGTATTCTGAGCAGTCACCTGGGCCTCCTTTTCCTTTCAGCACCTGATTTCGCGCCGTTCATAGGAGACGCTGAACCTGCAGTTTCATTACACTCGTTTCTCAAAGAATTATGAGACTAGGTCCCGTTCAGATGGACCTCTCGCGCTTTACATCGCGACGCGCGTGCAGACCGGAAGGAAGACGGACTACCCCGCTACACTGGATGCTGACAAAGAATGTGGCATAGAGTCCGATCAGCCTCGTTTAGCTCAATTGGGCTTTACCCGCCTCACCAACGACTCATCATCGAAAAAGTGATTTGTAACGAAAAACACCCCTCCGCACTCAATCAGAAAGACATCTAAAAACAGGGCCCCGATTTGCAAGGTGCAAGACCAGAGCGCTCATTGAGGGGGTGAATGCGATATGCAAGGAAACAAGCCAGGAACAAAGATTCTCGTGGACGGTGGTGACCCCGCGGAAACTGTACGCGTAAAGAAACTGATTGGTTTCGTCGACGGGCAAACTACGAACCCAACCCTGATCGCTAAAAATCCCGAGGTGCAACAACTGCTCAAGTCCGGTCATCGTCTGAGCACCGAAGAGCAGAAACAAGAGTACAAGAAGATCGTACAGAAGATATCTCCAGTGGTCGGGGACGCAGGAGTTTCTATTGAGGTCTTCGCCGATCTGAATACGACTGCCGAGCAGATGCTCGCCCAGGGACAAGAAATGTTCTCCTGGATTGCCAATGCTTATATCAAATACCCATGTACCCATGAAGGCATAAGGGCAGCACATGTTTCGGTCAAGAAGGGTATCCGCGTCAACATGACATTGTGCTTTTCGCAAGACCAGGCCGCAGCCGTATATTCAGCGACAAGAGGTGCGAAGGATCCGGTTTATGTCTCGCCGTTTATAGGCAGACTCGACGATCATGGCCAGAATGGAATGGACGTTGTCGAAAACATCCTCAAAATGTATGGAGCGGGAGATCATCACGTGCGCGTCCTGGCAGCGAGCATACGGCACGTCGACCATCTACTCTGCTCATTCGCGTTGCATGCGGAACTGGCGACTGTGCCTGCCGGAGTCTTGGAAGAGTGGGCCGCTAAGGGCACTCCTTTGCCAGGCGATAGCTTTGTCTATCGCGCAAAGGATTCGAAAGGAAACCCCCTGAAGCCCATTGAATACAAGGAACTGGATCTCAATGCTCCGTGGGAGAGTTTTGATCTTCGCCACGAACTGACGACGAAAGGAATTCAGAAATTCGTTGCGGACTATGAAAGCACGTTGCGTAAAACGGCCTGACACGTTAGATCTGAAAGCGGAGTAACGGAAAGAGGGCAATGGAGAAACTGAAATACATCATTTTAGGTGGCGGCATGGTTGCCGGTTATGCTGCCAAAGAATTAGCCAGTCGCGACCTGAAGTCCGGAGAACTGGCGATCATTTCGGCCGATACTGCATTGCCCTATGAGCGTCCGCCTCTTTCAAAGGGTTTCCTCTCGGGTAAAGACGATGAGACGACCATTCTCATCAATGGCGCGGATTGGTATCGGGAACACGGCATCGAAGTGCGACTCGATACAGTCATCGAGGGCCTCGATCCAAATACAAGGCGATTGCGCAGCAACTCGGGAGAGGAATTTGAGTGCCAGCATCTGCTTGTAGCCACGGGTGCTCGAGCACGAAAACTCGATCTGCCGGGAAATGACCTCAAAAATGTTTTCTATCTTCGCTCAATCAGGGATTCCGAAACGATACGATCCAAAGGCGCAAGTGCCAAAGAGGCGGTCATCATTGGCGGTGGGTTTATCGGTATGGAAGTGGCGTCAGTATTGTCCCAGAAGAATATCCACACCACGTTGGTGATTCGGGAGGACCGAGTCTGGAGCCGTGTCTTCACGCCAATCATGTCAGCTTTCTTTGAACAGTATTACGCGTCTCGAGGGGTGGGCATCGTGAAGGAGGCGCAGGTAGCATCATTTCAAGGAAAGGGTGCGGTTCAAGCACTGCTCCTCGGCGATGGCAAGAAGATTTCGTGCGATCTGGTGGTTGTAGGGATAGGTGCGGTTCCGGTTACGGAGCCAGTGGAGAAAACCGGAGTCACCCTGGCGAACGGCATCGTCGTGAACGAATATCTCGAATCCAACCGGACAGGTGTCTACGCGGCCGGCGACGTTGCAAACTATCCTGACAGTGTTTTTGGGAAGCGGCGACGTGCGGAGCATTGGGACAACGCTGTTTCTCAAGGTCAACATTGGGCGCGGGTTGCTCTCGGTGACCGGCAGGCCTTTGTGCATGTTCCGTATTTCTTCTCCGACGTTTTCGATCTCTCATATGAACTGTGGGGCGACCCGGCAGACGCGCACGAAATCGTGGTTCGTGGAGATTCAAATACGCCCAGCTTTAGTGTTTGGTGGCTTAAACACAGCCGCGTCGCGGCAGTGTTTGTCATGAATCGTCCCGACGAAGAACGACAGGTAGCACCTGAATGGATCAAGTCGCACCAAACCGTCTCCCGGGAGCAGCTATCGGACCAAAAACGATCGATTCGTGAAGCTATACCTGGTTAAGAACTGCGCCGAGTTGATGGCTACATTAAGTCACTGGCCAGTTGGCAACAGGATGACCCCCGCGTTTGCGAAAGTATCAAGCGACCAACTGCCGTATTTCATCCTGGGCGTCTGCGCCCTATTGTGAACCAAAGATCATCTCCATGAAGTGGCTTGCCTTGCGCATAACAAGGCACATCTAGGCCGTTATCTTCTGCATGAGAAGATGAAAAGTAGATATTACACCGTCGATTGTAGTAGTATTGCCGGATTAAGTAGGAGATCATGAACAAACCGCGCCTTTCGAAAGTCGAGACTCGCATTCTGGAGCAGTATTGGAAATTGGGGACCGCTTCCGTGCGCGAATTCTTGGAAAGAGGACGAACAAATTCTCCGATCTGGTCGTGGTTTCGGGAGACCCATAGCCGACATCACGCAATTGGAAACGTTTGGTTCGTGATGAAGGATGGGAAAATTATGAGGAACGAGCTGGGGAATCGATAAATGGTCGCGTCCACTTCGTCACGCCTTGCGAGCTGAGATTGGACGACGATTACCGAAGTGCAGAACGGATCTCAAGGGACTGCTGAAAATTGAGGAAAACTCAGACCTGTTTCTTTTCATGAATAAAGAGAGGGGCAAATGAGACACGGGCGCATCTCTTATGTCTTCGGCATTTTTGCTTTGATCGCGATGCGGCTGGGAACGAACATCGTCGCGGAACCTCCGCAACTATCGCCCACCTCCCCAGTTCCACGCGCCATCGATCTGAAATCTAGCGACGGCACGCCGCTGAAGGCCACTTACTTTTCCGCGGCTAAGCCTCGCCCAGGAGTGTTGCTGCTGCACCAGAGCAACCGCGACCGCAAATCGTGGGACGGCGTAGCAGCGCATTTTGCAGCTGCAGGCTTCAACACGCTCACGCTCGATCTGCGCGGTTATGGCGAAAGCGGTGGCAACCGTGGTGATTTCAAGCGCATGCCTGAAGATGTTGATAGAGCGCTGGAGTTCTTGATGTCGCAGCCCGGAGTAGACGCACATGTGATTGGCTGCGGTGGAGCAGGATGGCTCGGCGTTACCTACTGTGTAGAGGCGGCGCGCCGACATCCTCAGGAGGTAAAGTCACTCGTCTTGATGTCGGGGGAAACTGGTCGTGATGGCCTGCAATTCTTGCAGCAGACGCCGGAATTGCCTGAGATGTTCGTGTTCTCGGACCAGGACGAATATCCGCCGACGCAAGACGCCATGAAGTTGCTTTACGTCACGGCGTCCAGTGCCAGCAAGAGACTGGTGCACTACTCGGCTGCAGAGGATGCCCCCTGGCTGTGGTATGAGACATCCGATCCCAGCAAAGTTCCCGCCAAAGGCGCCCACGGAACGGATCTGTTTCAGTCGCATCCCGAGCTCTCCGGGATCATCGTGCAATGGTTTGTCACCACATTAATAAAGATGCCAGGTCACGCGCCAGCCGACAGCTTGGCAGCGGCGTCGATCCTGAACGAACTTCAGACGCCTGGCGGAGCGGTGCAAGTTAAGAAACTGCTGTTAGACGCTCGAAAAAGAGACGCGCAGGCGCAGTTGTGGCCGGAGGCGGTGGTGGACATCATCGGCGAGGATTACCAGCGCGTCGGAGATATCAAGAATGCGATTGAGATTTTCCAGCTTAACCTCCTGGCATATCCGGACTCTGCTGACGCGCACTGCAACCTTGCAGACGCATATTTGGCGGACGGGCAGAAGGACCTTGCCCGGCAATATGCTGAGCAGGCACTGGTCCTGCTGGACTCGCACAAGGCACCTTTATCGTCGTGGTCCGATACCGATCAAAGGCGGGGCGAGATCCGCCGCAGCATAGAGCAGACGCTAACGCAAGCAGCCAAGGTGCCCCCGCATTGAGGTTCCGAGGTTGCTGGAACCAGTTGGATAAGCTTGCGCCTCACCAGGGCGGCCCGATATCTATCCGACCCGCCCGCCATTGCCCAACTCCTCGGGCTCGGCGATTGGCTGATATCGAAAGTCATGGTGAGCCTTGATCGCGCTCGCGATGTGATCGACCTCGTCGAGCCCACGGTGGGCTGGTAGAACCCGCAATCCTCGGTGAATACCTCGTCGATGGCCGCGCGTCGGCCCGCAGGCGCCCGATGATCCGAGTGATAGTTTTCAAGTCGGATGGGCAACGTTCAGAACTCGTCGCCAACAGCGGGTGACCCTTCTGAGGTCGCAGCACCCGCAGCAATAGCAAGGAAATTGGGTTGGGAGCCGTGTTGGCATCTGGTGGCACCGATACGGAGGTGCTAAAATCCGGCTGAAAATGCTGGCCAAACTCGAACGACAGGCGAAAAGTTGCAGAAAAAGGACCTCCTGCTAAGGGTGAAAGACGAGGTATACTGCTCGCAATCTGTCGGTTCTGGCTTGGACGGGCGCGACACTTCAAATCCCCCCCATCGTCCAGGTTTAGGGACAGCTCATGCAATATCCGAAGGACGGTCCAATCAATCGGCAAAATATTCCTGACGCCTTAGAGAATTCTTCCGCGGCTGTGGTTAACAAGAAAGCTGCTGATGAAGCGCGTACTCCACTTTCATCCCCTCCTACCCTGCCGGACTCGCCCGCGAGCGCAGCATTGCCGACCATGATCGAGATGCCAGACTCTTCTGCCGCAGAGGCAGCCACATCCATCGATGTCGCCACCGGTTCCAGCAACGCGAAACAAGTGGCGGAACGGTCATCAAGCCTGGGGCCAGGCGGCGGCATCCTGCTGCAGACAGGCGCTCTGCTCGGGAATCGTTACGAGATTATCCAACTTCTGGGCGAAGGGGGAATGGGCGCGGTTTACAAGGCCCGGGACCGTGAACTGGAACGGGTTATCGCCCTGAAGGTCATTCGGCCTGACTTGGCCGGACATCCTGAGATTTTGCAGCGTTTCAAACAAGAACTGATTCTGGCGCGACAGGTTACGGATACCAACATCATTCGCATCTTCGACCTGGGCGAAGCCGGCGGGATCAAGTTCATCACCATGGAATTCGTCGAGGGCGAAACGCTTCACCACATGTTGCGCACGCGAGGCAAGCTCCCGGTGGAAGAGGTGGTGAACACTCTGGAGCAGATTCTGAGCGGTTTGCGCGCCTCGCATAAAGCAGGCGTGATCCACCGTGATCTCAAGCCCGGCAACATCATGCGGGACACTCAGGGTCGAATCGTGATTATGGATTTCGGCCTGGCGCGTTCGTTGGAAGGCGACGGAATGACCAAAACCGGCGCCATGCTGGGCACGATGGAATACATGTCTCCCGAACAGGCCTTAGGGATGGAACTCGATGCCCGGTCGGATTTATTTACTTTGGGGTTGATCTGCTACGAACTGCTGACCGGCAAAATGCCGTTTCATGCCGACAGCGCGGTGGCCAGCTTGCTGCGGCGCACCAAAGAGCGGGCGGTTCCGATGACGGATCACGATCGCGAGATTCCGGGAGTTCTGAGCAACATCATCAGCAAATGCCTCGAGCGGGATCCGGCACTGCGCTATCAAAGTGCGCAAGCCACTCTGGATGATCTTCATGCATGGCAGGGGAAAAACGAGAAGACTCGGATTTCGGCGTCTTCGAGCGCACTTCTTTTTAACCGGCTGCGTGAGGTGTCCTGGGGCCGAGCGAGTCTGGCGTTGGTCGCGGTAGCTCTGGCTTTGGTGCTGGTCTGGTACGTGGGCAGAAGCCGAATGACCAGCCAGTCGCAACATGCTCCGGTCTCGGTGTTAGTGGCCGACTTTCAGAACGGCACCTCCGACCCAGTTTTCGACGGAAGCCTGGAACCCTCCTTTAATCTGGCGTTGGAAGGGGCATCTTTTATTAATGCGTTCAGCCGGGGCGATGCCCACAAAGCGGCCGCCGAACTGAAGCCCGGAACGGCCAGCATGGATGAAGAACTGGCAAGGCTGGTCGCACAACGGGAGGGCGTCGGCATCGTGGTAAGCGGCTCAATCCTTCCCGGCAGCAAAGGCTACAAGATTACCGCGAGGGCGGTGGATGCAGTCAGCGGCAAAATTCTGTTTTCGGATGACGCCTCGGTGCAGAACAAGGACGAGGTGCTGCACTCGGTAGGTGTTCTAGCGGCTGAAGTGCGTAAGGCTCTGGGCGATTCCACCCCAGAATCGGCGCAGCTTCTGGAAACGGCAACCTACAGCTCGACTTCACTGGAAGCCACGCGTGAATTCGCGATAGCCCAGGGCTTGCAGTACACGGGTAAATGGGACGAGGCGGTGATCCATTTTCAGCGCGCCATCGATTTGGATCCGAATATGGGACGCGCTTACGCGGCATTGGGCACGGCCAAATTCAATCTCGGTCAGGTGCAGGAAGCCGAACAGTACTATCAGAAAGCGATGTCTCATATCGACCGGATGAGCGATCGGGAAAAGTACCGCACCCGCGCCGAATACTTCCTGGTCAAGCACAAGCCGGAGTCCGCGATTCAGGAATACAACAAGCTCCTTCAGCAATTTCCGTCTGACACGTCGGCGCACACGAATCTCTCATTCGCATACTTCCTGCAGCGGAACATGCCGATGGCCTTGGAAGAGGCTCGTCGCTCCATGGAGTACTCAGGGAAATCTTTGGTCGAGCGCAACAATCTGGCGATTGCCAGTATGTATGCCGGCGACTTCGCCGCGGCCGAGAAGGAAGCCCGCACGGTGATGGCGCAGCAGCCAACCTATGTGAGCCCGTATTCGACCGAGGCTGAAGCCCAGATCGGTCAGGGCCGGCTCGAGGATGCCAGAAACACCTATGCCAAGCTGGCCGCGGTCAGTCCTCGGGGCAGTTCGATGGCAAGTCTGGGGCTTGCGGACGTTTTGCTCTATGAAGGGCGGGCACGCGAAGCGATCGCCATTCTGCAGCCGGGTATCACGACCGATATAAGTAGCAAAGATGCCAATGCTGCGGCTGCCAAAGCGATTGCGCTGGCTCAGGCGCAGTTATTAGCCGGCCAGAATTCGGAAGCTGCCACTTCCGCTGATCACGCGCTCGCTCTTGATAAGGAGCCTTGGGTGTTACACGCTGCTGGCAGCATTTATGCCGACGCGGGCAAATTGGACAAGGCAGCGAAACTCGCTTCGGAGATGTCTTCTTCCATCGATCCGGACCCGCAGCTGTACGGCAAACTGCTGGAAGGCGAGATCGCTTTGGAGCGCAAGGATGCCAGAAAGGCGATTGCGCTGCTGACCGAAGCGCAGAAGATGTCCGACAGCTGGTTGGGACATTTCTTATTGGCCAGAGCTTATCTGGAAGCGGGTGCTTTCCCCGAGGCCGATGGCGAGATCGAAGCCTGCATCAAGCGTAAGGGAGAGGCGTCCGCGCTGTATTTGGATGAAGCTCCTACGTTTCGCGTGCTTCCGCCGGCATACTACTATCTTGCGCGCATCCAGGAAGGCTTAAAGAGTCCTGCCGCCGCACAATCGTACCGCACCTTCATTTCGATGCAGGAAAAGGGCACCAGCTCACTATTATCCGATGCCCGAAAACGTGCATCCAGCCTGTAACAATCTCCACTACTGTAGTTGCAGACTCGTCAATTTGGGCGTGCTGCCGTCGTTCAGTTGAACTGAGAGCGTGAAGCAACCTCGACCATACGGATCCGCCGAGGAAGTATCCCAGTTGAAGATAAATTGCCCGCTGCTATAGCGAAACGTGCTGTTGCCAGCTGCTCCTGCAATAGGCGAGTACAGCAGAATGGAATTGGTTGAAGTCGCAATCGGACACACGCCGCTGGCCGGAGGCGCACCGGTGAAGTAGGCGACCATCAGAGTAAGCGATTTGGTGCTCGAGATGAGATTGCCATTCACGTCGGTCAGCTGCCACTTCGCCGGAAGAACCTTGCCGAAATTAAAAGCGCCGGAATAGCTGCCAGCCGGTCCCAATGGTGTCAGGAACCCAATGAACTTGTACTGTACTTGCTGCTGAGAAACGGTCCCGCTACTCCCGTTGAAATTAGCGTCTCCCCCGTACGCCGCCGTAATGGCGTCGTTACCCACCGATTTCGGCGTGATCGTACAGCTGCCTTTGCCTGAGGAAAGAGTGGCCGAACAGCTTACGCCGGTGCTGTCGGTCACGTTCACAGTTCCGGTGGGGGTTCCTGTGGCCGGTGCATTGGCGCTGACTGTGAAATTGACGGTGATTGTTTGGTTCAACAGAGACGGGTTTGGCGACGACGTGACGGTGGCTGTCGTGTTGCCTTTGTTCACCAGTTCCGAGACCTGATTGCTGCTGCCGGTAAAGTTGCTATCGCCAGCATAGCTGGCGGAAATGGTGTCTGCTCCCGGTTTGCCGGGTAGCAGAGAACATTGTCCCGTTCCGCTGGAGAGAGTGGCCGTGCAGGAAGCGCCCGTGCTGTCGGAAACCGCCACCGAGCCAGTAGGAGCACCACCAAAGGCGCCGCTTACGGTGACTCCGACGACTACGGCCTGTCCAACGACCGACGGGTTGGGCGAAGCCGAGACCGTCAAACTCGTACCCGCCTTGTTCACCGTCTGACTCGCCACACCCGAGCTACCGTTGAAATTGCTGTCCCCGGCATAGGTTGCCGTGAAATTGCGCGTACCGGCAACCAGGGGATTCACCTGGCATGAGCCTTTGCCTGACACGAGAGTGACATTGCAGGTCGCACCAGCATTATCGCTTACCGTAACCGTGCCCGTGGGTGTTCCCGAGAATGCAGGTGCAACGTTGACATTAACGGTGACACCTTGCCCCACCGATGACGGATTCGGCGAAGAACTCGCCGAGGTGGTGGTATTCGCCTTGCCGATGGTGATCGATCCGCTCGCAGGCGAAGTGCTGCCGGTGTAATTACTGTCTCCGGAATAGACTCCCGTCAGAGAACTGGAGCCGGGACCGCCCACAACCAGCAAACAAGTACCCGAGCCACTGCTGAGCGTTCCCGTGCAGCTACCTCCGGTAGCATTGGTAACCGCCACGGTTCCGGTTGGAACGGGATTTCCCGAACTCGGTGTATTGGCGCTGACCGAGAAGTTGGCGGTGATGGTCTGACCACTGACCACATTCGTTTGCGAGCTGTTGACGCCAGTCGAGGTTCCCGCCTGTGTCACCTGTAGACCAGCCGTTCCGAAGCTTCCGGCATAGTTGGTATTCCCGGGATATTTCGCGGTCAGGGTCTTGTTGCCGGGGGTCGTCGGATTAAGGCTGCAACTGCCCGCGCCTGAACTTAGCGGTCCGCTGCACGTGTCTCCGGTTCCATCGTCCACGGTGACCGTGCCCGTCGGCGTGCCCGAGCTGCCCACGGCAGACACAATGAAATTCATGGTGATTGGTTGCCCGACAACCGCGCTGGCAGAAGCCGGGGTTAAGGTTGTCGCTGTGCCGGTTTGATTTACCTGTAGGGTCGTGGTTCCGGAACTTGAGTTGTAATTACTATCCCCGCTGTAGGTGGCGGTCAGAGTATCGGCTCCGACACTCTTCGGCGTCAGCTGGCAGTTACCGGTTCCACCCGAAAGGGTCAGGTTGCAACTCGCTCCGGTACTGTCAGTCACAGACGCCGTTCCGGTCGGCGTACCACTAACCGAGCTGGAGACAATCACGGAAGCGGTCACGGCGGCGCCGAACAAAGCAGGATTGGGTGAAGCAATAACGCTCACCGAAGTGTTCTCTGTAAAAGTTACGGAGAGGTTCTGATTGGCAGTTTGCGCCGGTGGTCCGGGATCGGACACCGAAACGGTGAAGTTGTATGAGCCGGGAGTCGCACTTTGCGGATTGGGCACTGACAACGTACCCGAATTTGGATCGAGTGAAAGGAACGACGGCAGGCCGGTTGCCGACCAGGTGTAATGTGCCCCAGTTCCTCCGCTCGTCTGCAAAACCTGGCTATATGGTTGGCCAACCAGACCGTTTGGCAGGGAAGTAGTCGTGATTACGAGCGGTGCTACCACCTTCAAGCTCAAGACGCGGCTGATCGTGCTCGGAACCGTTGCCGAATCCGTAACCTGAACGGTGAGGTTGTAGGACCCAGTGGCGGGCAGCGTACCGCTGATAGCTCCCGTCGATCCGTTAATCGTCAGCCCGGTAGACGGATCTGTCAGCGTGGGATTCCCATTGCCATCGAGGAACGTGAAACTGTATGGCGCGACACCGCCGAAGGTGTTCACGCTCGTGTTGTAGGACTGGCTGGCAAAGCCCGCCGGCAGCGCTCCGGACAAGATGGTCAGGGTCGCAGGTGGATTCGCAGTTCCGGTATTCGCCGCATGGGCGACGACGACTGGAGTGGTGGCAGTGATTAAGGTTTGCAGGTCACTTGCACTCAGGTTCGACCGCAGAATGATAAATCCGGTCTCGCCAGGTGCGAGGGTGATGGTCGCATTCGACGTGTTCGGATCGAACGCCACTGGATTTCCGAGAATCCCGGTATTGGTGAGGATCGATGGAACCACATTCACGCCGGTGACAAAGTTGTTGAGGATCGCCAGATTGCAGGTGTTCTGCGGATCTTGTGTTGGCGTCAGGTACTGTTTCGCCAGCATTAATTGCAGATCGATACACTGGGTTCCCGGCGGCGTGCTGGGCGAGCAAAGCGGGTAGGGCAAGTTGCTCAGCGTGCTGTCGCTGTCGAATAACTTCACCACATAGCTGGCGGCTGTGTTGCCATTGTTGTTGACGGTGTAAATCGCATCGGTGACCTGTGCTCCGTTAACGACCTGATTGGCAATGGTCGAATTGTAGGCACTGGAATCGTTCAGCGGTGCGTTGAGATTGGTGTTGGACTTGAGCGTGTAGTTTAGGGAAGTATTGGACTTCAGCGTGTAATTGGATTTGAGCGAGTAATTCTGTGGCGCACCATTTGACTTCAGCGTGTAATTTTGAACCTGGGGGCTGAGAATTGAGCCATTGTTGTTTAGTGGCGAACTGATGATCGCTGGGGTAATGGATGGCGTGTAAGTCTCAGCCGCAAGAATATTGGGGCTGCCTGCCGGCAAACCGGCCGGATTAATGATCTGCGGCGCATTCGGATCCGGATTGAAGGTAATGGAGCCATTGAGCGGGCTGCCGCTGATGGGACTTCCGCACACCGCAGTGATCTCGACAGCGTTGACAGTCACGCTAGCGGTCGGATTCTGCGACATGATGAACACGGATCGCGCGATGTTCGAGTACTGGGGAATCGTGACATCCAAAGAGAACACGTTGGCGAGTTGCTCGCACGACGGCGTGGTGGTGGGATCGGGAGTGGTGCCCTTGGCATTGAAGGCGGCTCGTCCACTAGGGTCCGGCGATCCATTGGCGAGCGCCGGTTGATTGACTACGACCAGGCGAATGTTTCTGGACTGCCCGGTATTATTGCGGGCGTAAATGGTGAAAGCGCGTTCCAGCAATTGCTGCGGGCTGGAATTCGGTATGAAACCCAGAGGCTTCTGGTTGCCCGGTGAACTCACCAGCAACTGCGGATCAATACGAGCTGTATAAATATTCTGGTTACGCGTGCCCACGTATTGGTCGTTCACTCCGGCCACGCACTGGGTGACTTGCTGCGTGGGATCGAACCAGCTGTTGTGCGCGGTGGTGGGGTTGGAAATCGAATACGGCGGGACGTAATTGGCCCAGTTCCCATCGGGGGGTTCGGCTACATCGCGGTTATCTGTCCAGGTGACGTGGAATACCTGCGGATTGCTGTTGCTGGTGTTGAATTGCCAGGTACCGTTCTGCAAGACAAAGGGTGGGTCGCCGCCGATATCGATGTAGTCGCCCATAAACGCGGTCGTGCCCTTTACAAACAGGGGCAGATCGGTTGGGTCAACTTGCAGTTGCGCAACCTGCTGCGATGGCTGCAAAGGGTCGACGTTGTCATAGCCCATCAAATACCGCGAAACACGAAATGTATTGAAGCTCGGAAGAGACACGACTCCGGCGGATTGTGGGCTCGCCTGGGCGCCCATGACGTCAATGGTGTGCCGGCGGCAGCCTAGCGTCATGTCATCAATCCAGCTGTTGAAGACGTTATTGAATCCAAATCCACTACAGGTGCCGCCGAGTTCCTCAAGTAACTGCCGCGCTTCCGAATAAATCGGGTTCCCATTTGCATCGGTGGTCGGTGAGAACACGCCCACCGTGTGGTCTTGCCGCAAATCGTAATACGCCAAGCTCAGCTTGCCGGCGTTGAAACTCATGGTCGGCATAATCTGATGACCGCGGCCAGAGAGATTCGTAAACTGGGTTCCGTTGTCACCATTCACAGGGCCGATGTCGATAGGTGCCGCATTCGTCCAGGTATTCCCACCGTCAGCGGAGATGGTCATTACGATCTTGGCGTCGCCATGAGAATCTCTTTGCGCGGCTGCGATATAGACTCTGCCCGTGTTGTCCACTGCCAGGGCGGGATAGCTGTTGGTACGAAACATCTGCGTGGTCGACGAAGTGTCGGCATCAAACGGGCACCCCGGTGCTGTCGAACTGGAAGGCGGGTTGGAAACGCAGCTGATCGGGTAATCGATGACATCGATGGCTTTGCTCCAGGTATTACCGCCGTCTGTCGACTTTGCTAGCACGATCGCGTCGGGGGTGCTGCCGTTGGCAAAGCGCCGCCATGCCACATACACCGTGGCGGGAGAAGTCGTAGGCACGCTGGGATCGATAGCGATGATCGTTCCCTGGTTGGTGCTGTTCGTCTGGCTGATTTTGGTTGGCGTGGGGAAGCTTGCTCCGCAATTGTCCGAATAGGTGATATTAATCTTGGTGCTGCCGCCGGTTCCCGTGAAGTTGGAATAGGCGAGAAAGACGCGGGCCGCGGGAACTTGCTCCGTGCCCTGAGTTCCATCGGGGTTCGTAAAGTTGATCGTGCAGGTATTCGTGTTGCGCGGTATGTCTACAGCAATCCACGGCTTGTCCAGCAACTGGCCGGCGGTACCAGTGGCCACCACGTAAGTGCCCAAATAGCGGATCGGGTCGGAAGGAGCCACGTTGGTCAATGAATTCTTCGCGGTGGGGTCGCCGTTTTCACGATTGTTGTTGTCGACGAAGCGCGCCAGAAAGACAGCGGCCGCCGCGTTGTTCGCGGGCGTGCGGTTGAAAGCAATACCGCTGTAATAAAGCATGCCTCCGGGTCCGGAACGAACGGTAGGATCCGCCCCTGCCTGGTAACCGTGAATCGGTGACGCCTGTCCCTGAGCGCTGCTGTCGAGCGGGTAGCCCGGCAACAGCGTACTGGACCAGGTCAAGCCACCATCGAAGGACTTAAAAACTCCAAGCCATGCGTCGCCCGTTTCTTCGATTCCCAGCAAGCCCGGAAGATCTACGGTGCGGTAATCGTTATCACCGGCAAGCAAGTGAAGATTGTTGCGGGTCGAGACGGTGATGGAAGGTTCGTTCTGGCGTTCCAGGAATGGATCCCCCGTGGTCCAGTCCGTACCTGAAACCATGTTTACGCTTTGACCAGATACCTGGGAAAAGGCCAGAGCACTGAAAACAAGCAGACTAATCAGCAGGATTACCGGACACACTTGCTTCACGGAAACCTCCGCACCGATGTTCGTTACTTATTTGTGCTGTTACCCGAAAGGCGTGCTAATGGATGATTCGTAATGACTCGACCACCGAGCGCGGCGCAACGCACGGAGTCGCATCAGCCATGGCGCACTGGCTGTGAAAACCGACGGGCCTCCAGCTTTCCTGACTTCTGGTACACGTCTGGGAGTTCTTTCAGACGATCTTGCGTTGGCACGTTGGGGGTGTGCACAACCGAGATTGCCTACGATCTTCTCTGAAACAACTCACACAGTCAAACAAAAACAGTGTGACTACGAGATAAATCAGCAACGGACGGCCGCATTTGTTAAGGTCCTCAGCGGGGCTCGAAAACTATGCAAAATTCTGCAATGCATAGCCCGCACGATGACCTCCCGCTTAGATATGCACGTGCAGAGCCAAACCTGCTGCGAGTCGCGGTTCAGCTTGTATCGTACGGACGATAATTTTTCATCCCGCCACGGCGAAAATTTGACATAATTGCCTCCCCCAGCAAGGAGAAGCCATGCCACGCGCCAGGGCCCAGACTTCTCGCCCTAACATCGCCATCGTTACAAGTGACGACCGCGTCGGTCCGGAAGCCGAGACCTATCTCGCTGAAACCTGCGATTTGAGAGTTCTGAGGAGTTGGCCCGAACTCAGCGGATTGCTCTCCGAACAATCGCTCGACGCTGCTCTCCTCGACATAGATACGATTCGGGAACGAAGCGAGGAAAGTATCGTGGCCGTCGGAGAACTACGGGCGCTGGCGCCGGAGTTGGTGATCTTCGCTATGACGCGATCGGTGAGCCGCAATCTGCGCCTCAAGGCTGTGGCGGCCGGCGTGGACGATTATTTTGTCGCACCTGTTGATTTCGACGAGGTGAGAATTGTTCTGGCCCGCGCCCTCGAAAGACGGGCCGCGGAATTGGAGTGCCGGGAGGCCCAGGAGCAAGGCCGCGTGGTGCAGCCGTCGTTCGCGGGCCTGATCGGCAGTAGCGAGCCCATGCAGCTCGTCTACGAAGCAATTCAAACTCTCGCTGAGAGCAACACTACGGCATTGATCCGCGGCGAAAGCGGAACCGGCAAGGAACTGGTGGCGCGCGCCATGGTGGCGCATGGGCCGCGCTGCGACAAACCGTTCGTCAGCATCAATTGCGCTGCTTTGCCGGAGAATCTGATCGAGACTGAACTGTTTGGGCACGAAAAAGGCGCCTTCACCGATGCTCGTGAATCGCGCGCCGGGCATATCGAACTGGCGCATACCGGAACGCTTTTTCTGGACGAAATCGCCACCCTTTCGCTTCCCCTGCAATCCAAGCTGCTGCGAGTACTGGAAGACCGCGCGGTAACCCGGATTGGCGGGAAAAATCCCAGGAAGATTGATTTTCGTCTGATCACGGCGACGAACGAGGATCTGGAGGATATGGTTCGAACCGGCCGCTTCCGCGAAGACCTCTACTATCGCATTAACGTGGTGCCTATCCTGCTGCCCGCGCTGCGCGAACGTCCTGGGGACGTTCCTTTGCTCGTCAATCATTTCCTGCACGAGTACTGCACCGCCAACAAAGTTCCGCTCAAAGTAATCGAGCCGGAGGTCATGGCCATTCTGGAAGACGATCCTTGGCCGGGCAACGTGCGGGAACTGGAGAATCTGGTGCAACGGTTGGTACTGATGGTGAAAGGGCCGGTGATCAAGGTCCAGCATCTGCCGCAACGGATTCTCTACCACAGCACTGCCACCCAGGAATCTTTGCTGATCCCCGATGGCGGAGTGAATTTTGACGATGAAATTGCACGAATTGAAGAGGCCTACCTGCAGGCAGCGCTCAGGCGCAGCGGCGGCAAGAAGGTCACGGCCGCCGCGCTGCTGCACATCAACCCCCAAAAAATGAAGTACTTGTGCCGCAAATACCGCGTCCACGGTTAATAATTCACCGTTTTATGGTTAATTTTTAACCCAAACTGCAGGGTGAGATCACATCCTTGTGTGATGTTGTGACCAGCCTGATTGACACATTGGCTTGAATTCATTGGAGGAGTTTACTTTCCTAGTCCCGGTCCCCTGGATGGTACGTGGAGTGCTAATCACAAGAGCAGATCGGGAACAGAGAAACCGGTCGAGAGTTTAGAAACAAATTTCAATGGAGGATCGCATGTCAGTCGAGAAGAAATCACTCATCAGCCGCCGCACCGCCGCCCAGAAAGCCATCGTAACCAAGGCCGATTCGAAAGTGACAAGCGCTCCGTTGGTACAGCCGCGCATGGCACCGCGGACGGCACCTCGGACCGCCCCGCGCACAGCGCCCCGCATCGCACCGCGCGCCGCTGCTCGCATTGCTACCCGGGTAAAGGTCTAGCCTATAGGTACGGGGCCGGCGGGGGGCCGGCCCCATTCCATCTTCACTCGACGCGCGTCACTACTCACCACACCTTGCGGTTCGCCAAATCGCTAATAAATCTCCAGGTAAACCCCACCAAGCTTCGTCGCTGCACGAATACTTTTGCCGAGCCGGTCATGCCATCCCGCAAATTACCGTCATTCCTCAACATTGCCGTAGCCAGGTAATATCTGGGCGGATTCAAACCCTGCAGTTGCTGCTTGGGAATCAGCCCTTCCGCGACAGGAACAGCAGCCGGAGATAGCGAAGAGAGTGTGGCCGAAAACGGCTGGAATCCTCCAATGACCAATAAGCGCACCGGAGCACCCAAGTGGACATCGTGCAATGCAAACTCCGGCAGGTACAGGCGCGCACTCACCTCAGATGTGTCAGCAACCTCCATCAAAAAGTCGCCTTCGTCCGGTGAGGAGCCTGTCAGGTTGTCGGGATGAGCCGTCATCACAGTGCCCGAGATTGGGCTGGTGACGTTTAATTGGCCGAGCTTTTCTGCCAGGATTCTGGACTTGTCCGATAGCTGCTGGCGTTCTTGTTCGGCAGCAGCCAAGCCTTCATAGCGCAAAGAGGCCTGGGTAGCGCGGGCAGAAGCGGAGGCGAGGTCGGAGGCGGCTTGTGCGGCAGCTGACTCCAATTCAAGATTCCGCATGCGTAGCAGTAAGCTACCCGCCGCCACGTGTTCGCCTTCCTGTACCGATACATGCTCGATGACTCCGGGTACAGTGGTCCGCACCGGGTAACGATGGGCAGCCTGCACCAGAAATGGGGCCTGTACAAAGTCGGGCCAAACGGGCGCAAACAGCAGAATCAAAACCGTGACGCATAGAACAGCGATTCGCCCGGGAGTGAGCCAGGCGCGCGCCCGTTCTTTTTTATCGAGATAAACGAGTTTCATAAATTTTCCCACAAGTCTGATTCGGGAGCGAAAGACCCAACAACCGATCGTGACCGCCGGCAGAAAGGCCCACTCCGGGGAGTAGGCCAACAGAATGTGATAGGTGATTAGCATCAGAAACGAAAGCAATACGTAGCTATATGCGCCTGAAAGAATCCCGTAGATGACATAAAAAGCGCGTTTGCGGCGGGGGACGTAGGGTACCTCTACGGCAAGTCCGAAAACATATTTGCGCATCCAGGCGGACAGGTATTCGGTACTGCTTTCTTTAAGGGTGGGCTCGTGCACGAGTTCGGAAAAGATCAGGTACCCATCCAGCTTGATCAGCGGATTCAGGTTGAGAATGGAAACTCCCAGCCCGGTAACCATCATCACCTTGTAAGCCCAGTCGTGGATGAGCATCCCCGTGGCTGTCCCCCACCACACCACCGTGGCGAAAAAACAAACCACCAGGTCCAGCCATATGCCTGCGAAAGCGGTTGCAATGCGCGCCCACTTACCCCCGAGAACCCAGACCTGCGTGGCGTCGCAATAAAAGCTGGGGGCGAAGTAGAGCAAAGTGAATCCCATGCGCTCGATGGTTGTGCCATAGTGTTTAGCCGCGAGCCCGTGTGCCGTCTCGTGCACGAAGGCCATGGCACCGAAAAGGAACCAAAACTCCACCAGGTCGGAACCTGATTTGGCAGTGAAGTTGTAAAACGCAAAACTGTCCGACCAGACCTCTCCGAATCGGTCAGCCCACATCCACCCCATCAACGCAAACATGCCTATGCTCAGCCAGACAAACCAGGGTGTGAATAAGAATTTGAGCCTCGGATATAAGCGGCTGATGTAGCCGTCAGCGTCTTCCCAAACTTTGATGGGGATGTCGGAAAGATCCTTGAAACGGCTGCGTTTTTCCCTTGAGGACCGCAGCTCTTGCTGCAGGGCGATGTTTTGCTCCAGAGGCGTCTTGTAGAGGAGCTGGGTCTGTGCCTGCAGAAAGCTTGCTAATTCCCTGACATCGTCTTCAGATGTGGCGGCGCCCGTTTGTTGCTGGTAAAGATCCGCAACTTCCTTGAACGAGCGTTGCCCATCAAATAACTCAACCAGTTGCCACTGGAGTGGAACAAAACGATAGATCGATTCCGTTCCCGGCATTCGCACCACGATCACGGGATCCCCGTTCTCTATGTGTTGCTTGAAAATGACCCTCGGATCGAGCTTAGGAGGAGCGTGTCGGATGAGCCGCTCCGGCAATTCCGGAAGAGCAACTTCGAAGGCACGGACGATATTCATCGCGGATTAGGAAAGCGAACGTTGGCGCGCATGCCCGGGTGCAGGCCGGTAGCAGGACCTGATAATTCTGCCAGTACCTCGATGGTGTCGCTGGAAGGATCGACAACGGGACTGACCTGCAGAACCTTGGCCCTGTACTCCGGGCCCGGCGCACCTTCAGCGGCGAGTACCGAGGCACTACTGCCAGCTTTAATTTGACCTATGAACCTGGCAGGAAGGGTAACGCGAACCCGCATGGGCGCGATGGCAGTCACCCAGAAAAGCCGCTGGTCGCGAACCACCGCTTCGCCGCCGCGCACATAGCGGCGGGCTACTACGCCGTCAAACGGCGCCCGGACCTGTGTCTTTTCCAGTTCCAATTCCAGCGAGCGCTCAGAATTCTGCGAGTTGATCAGAAGTTCCTGGACCCGTTTGACATCCCACTGGTCAGACTCGGCTTTGTACTGAGCGTGTTCCAGTTGTTCTTTGGTGATCACCTGCGCGTCCCACAATTTCCGGGCGCGGGCGTAATCGGCTTCGAGAACCTTTGCCTCGGCTTCCCAGTTCTTGAGGTCAAATGCAATGCTGCGGGTTTTGGCTCGAGCGGCTTCCAGATCCGCGGAAAGCTGGCGATCGTCCAGTTGCGCTAACAACTGTCCACGCTTCACGGGAAAACCGGTTTCGGCCACAATCTTGGCCACCACGCCTTCGCGTTGGGCAGTTACATCCACCTGGTTCTCGACGATGATCGGTCCGGAGGCGGTAAATCCGGCGTCATCCGGCGCGGTGTTAAGTACGATCGCGGGAGCTTCGCCCGGGGGTGCCGGTTGTGCGGCGGAAACAGTCGGCACTGGGGAACTGCTGCAGGAAAGCAGCGCGAGAGTTGACGCCAGGACAACCACCAGCTTCCAGAGATTAGTCATTTCGACCTCTTTACCACCCAAACCAGTTCCACAGCTTGGACCATGCCCACATGCCTGCGCGGCGGAACAGGACAACTCCCGCAGGACGCCATCCGCTTGAAACCTTGCTGCGCCCTTGCATTCCTGCGAGCAGAGCGCCTTCCGGGTTGGGCACGCTTACACGGGCATAAAAAACGCGCTCCTCTCCCAGCAATTGCGCCTGCGGGCTGACCAGGAGCACTTGGCCGCGGAAGGTACGAGCCGGGAAGCTATCCAGCTTGATACTGGCTGGTTCACCGGGACGCACCAGAGCGATATCGTTTTCGTCCACCCGGACGTCAATCAGCGCCCGGGAGTTGTCAACGATATCGACGAAGGTATCGCCGAATTTAAGTTTTCGACCAACCAGGTTCTCCACTTGCGGAGTTGCGACCACGCCGTCCAGGGGAGAGCGCAAGAGAGTCTCGTCCAATCGCCGCTGGGCGCGAGTCACCTCGGATTGCCAAAAATCTGCCTGCGCGTGTTGTATGCCGGCCTCGGTTCCGTCATTATTGGCCAGTGCGCGATCCATCAGGGAGACAGCGGTCTCATACTTCGCTTTCGCTGCGGCGAGGGCAGACTGGAATTCCCAATCCTCCAGACTGGCCAGCACAGTTCCTTTTTTTACTGCTTCGCCTTCGCGCACATTGACCTGCCGCACCACACCTTCGACTTGGGTCCCTACGTGGGCCGCGTGCGCGGGAGCGACCACCGCCGTGCCGTCGATGCGCAGGGGCAGGGGGAAGGCGATCAGGAACACTAACAACGCCACTACCCCGGCCAAGAGTGCGGCTCGGCGGCGCTTCTCCAAGGCGAGGAACTTCTGCTTTTTCTGCAGTAGCGGCTCCAGGACGCCAATGAAGGGAACCTCCTTATACAGGGAAGCGTTGCGCAGCGCCACGGTCGCCTGGCTGGCGAGCACCTTGATCATTTCGAAGTGAGCTACGGAGAGGAAGTCGGGATCGCTGCTTTCGAAGCTGAGAGTGCCGACGCGGCCTTCCTCGTCCATGAGCGGTACCAGGTGGAAGGCGCGCATTCCGGTCTCGGCAAAATACGCCTCAAACTTGGCCCGCGTTTCCTCACGATCAGCATTGATTTCGGTTCCGTGCTGGGCGATCAAAAGGGGTTCACGCACCAGGGCGGCCCACTGCAAGATTCCAGCGAGAGCGTGAAATTGAGGATTGTCAGCGCTAACCTGCGCGGTGCCGGACACCGCCTTGAGTTGCGAACGACCGCGCTGTTCCAGGGCAATAGCTGCTCTTTCGTAGGGAATCACCGCTGCCGGACCGTTCACGATCGACTGCAGCACGCGATCCATATCCAGGGTGGCGGTGATGTCGGCGCTGGTCTTGACGAGCGCTTCCAGAATTTCCAACTTGCGCTCGGCCAACAACAAGCTGGCATTGTGTAAGGCGTTGTTGGCGGTCTCGCACATGCTCGCCAGCATGAACTCGTCGTCCTCGTCAAAGACCTGCCCATCCAGGCGATTGACAAGTTCAACTACTCCGACCAGAGTCTCACGATCCATCAAAGGCGCAGCGAGCAACGACCAAATTTTGCCTTCTTCTGTTTCGCCATTGCGCTGCAGCAAGCGCTGCTCCGGATCGTTGATCCGGAGGGTGTCGCCATGATCGGAAATGTCTCCGGCAATGCCCTCACCCGGTTTCTGTAAAGAATTCAATTCGCTGGTGGGATCAAAACCCGCGCGGCTGGTCAGGACAACGCCATCCCCATCTACCATCCACACGTTCGCCGCCTGTACGTTCATCACTTCCTGGAACTTGCTGGCAATCATGGCGAGCAGGTCGTCCAACTCGAGGTTGGAGTTGAACACTTTTTCGAGATCATAAAGCTGGGTGAGGCGCGAGATGGAGTTCAGGTGAGTCGCACGCTCGCCTTCATACTCCAAGGCGCTCGCCACCGCTGGACCGGCATATTCCGCGATCTGGATCAACGATTCGAAATGTTCCTGCGTGAGCGGCCCGTCGAAAGTCGCGGCTTCCAAAGCGCCAATTAATTGTTCGTCGGCAAGGATCGGAATGTATGCAAGCGACTGCAGACTTCGGCGCGAATGGAGGTGGGCGTAATCTTCGCGAACCAGTTCGCTGCCAGAAAACAGCAATGGCTTTCTTTGGGCCGCCAGCACGCCTAGCGTGCCACTATCAAAGGGAACGCTGGTGTCGTCGAGGTGAACTTCACCCACCGTCGCCCGAGCTACCCAGTGCCGCTGATCTTGTTCTTCGAGGAGATAAATGACGACGGCACCGCCTGCCAGCAGGTCCATTGCTTGCTGGGCCAGCAGGGCACACTTCGGCCGGACCTCCCGCTCGCGCAGCAGATTGCTCAGCAGGCTGCCGGAAACATCTGCAAAGCCTGGCCTCTGCAGGTCCATCGAATGGCCTTCATATCGCCGTGCTTTTCGTGAGTATTTGTTCGTGCGAGGGGGAAAACGGCGCGCACTTGCAATTTCGCGACGGCTCTCGTAACTTGAGCGCGAACTGTAGCAAACGCGGGAAGCCGTGTCAATGCGCTTCCATGCCAGTGGCCGAAGGTAAAGGAGGCGGTGGTGAATATCAATGTTCGCACCCGAGGCGACGTGCACATAATCGAGTTGCAAGGTCCCCTCCGCCTGGGAGAGGCCGTTGATCAATTTCGCGAGGCAGTGAACGAAGCCTTAGCCGCCGCCCAGCCCCGACTGGTAGTGAACCTGGCCGAAGTTCCGATGATCGATTCCAGCGGCGTAGGCGTGCTGGTGAAAGCCCTGACCTCGGCCAAACAACGTGGGGGTATGGTGCACCTGGTAAATCCTTCGAAGTTCGCGGTGCAGACCCTTCGCCTGGTCGGTGTGCTCACTTTATTTGGAATTTTTGAGGAGGAAGAGAGCGCCATCGAATCTTTCCGGTAAGCCGCTGTTTCCGAGCGAATAATTCGCCCAGAACCATGGCCGCGCCAAACTGCGATGTTCCTCCCCGGTCTCCCCCGCGATATTTCATGCGGCTTCCAAGTTGTCGTAAAGCTTTGGAGTCCTTTCAGGGGTAGCACGGGTTCGGGGAGGTCAGGACAAGCGGCGCTCGAAAGCTCTAACCTCTTGTGATTTATGACCAGTGTACGAATCGACGTATGGCTCTGGGCCGCCCGATTCTTCAAGACACGGGCCTTGGCCAAGCGCGCTTGCGAATTAGGCAGGATCCGGTCGAATGGGCAAATGGTCAAGCCCGCTCGCGAGGTCCACACGGGTGACCGGCTGCGGGTGATAACCGAAGGCGGCGAATTTGAAATTGACGTCCTGCTGTTGAGCGAAACGCGCGGGCCCGCCTCAGTTGCGCAAACACTTTACCGCGAAACTGAGCCCAGCTGTGAGCTGCGGAAGAAGCTGGCGGAAGAGCGAAAAACCTTCAAGCAATTTACGCCTCGGCCCGAGGGCAGACCTTCGAAACGCGATCGCCGCAAGATCATCCAGTTTCGAGGAAGAGCATGAGTGTCGGAGCCTGGGTTCGCAGGTGGTCCAAAGCTACATCTGAATGTGTGATCGGGAGCAGAACTCGACTGGACCCAGGGTCGGGCCATGCGGCCGAGCACAGCTCAAGCGAAATTAGCTTTTAGTGCGGAGCCGCGCTTGCACTGTAGAGGTGAAAGACCTCCCGGTATGGTTCGATGGGATAGCCCTTGTCCTTCCACGCCGCCAGTCCGCCCTTGAGAAACTTAATCCGCAGGAAGTGCATCCCCAGCGCCTTTTTCAGAATTGCCCGGCTGGTTTTCTCGCTCGGACAGGTACAGTAAACGACCACGTCCTTGTCCCTTGGGATCAGCGACGGTTTCTCCAGCACTTCTTGCGGCGGAATCCGTTGAGCGCCGGGAATAATCTCGGAATAGGCCAGCAGGTCGAGCGGTTGACGAACATCAACAACCAGTATCTCCGGATTTGAAGCTAACAACGTGTGTAGTTCCTCTGCCGTGATGCTGTGCTGCTCCATCTCGCGTTGGCCCTTGAGACGTCTCATATAAAAGATGGCCGGCGCACAAACGATGGCGAGGCAAATAGCCGTCAGGGTGAGCAACATCGCAGCGTTCCTCCTGTGCTCTTCCCATGTCAGATTCCTTAAGTGGGTCGGAAGATTCAGGCACGTATCCGCGCAGTCTGGTTGCGAACACCGAAAACTGCGACAGTGGTAGACTGCTGGCTATGACCGCCAAAAAGAAAGCTGCCAGGAAGCAATCCAGGACGAAGACTAGCCTCTCCAAGAAAAAGACAAGGGTGAAGCGAAGCTCTTCCAATAAATCTGGAAGCCGGAAGAAAGCCGCCGCGAAAAGAAAGGCTGCGAGTAAGAGAATCAAAACGAAGCCAAGAAAGGTGGTCGCGCGGAAGAAACGCCGGACGATAGAAACAGGATTTTCCGGATTGAGACGGGCGCCAGCTCGATCGGGGCAGCAATCGGGCGATTTGCAGGGCTTGTCTCGGGCGGAGCAGGCCGATTCTGAGAGCGTCGACGAGCTGATCGAGGAGGGGAACGCGTTTGAAGCCGACGTAGTCGCTGGCGTAGAAGCAGCCGACAACGCCGACCAGAGGGAAGTGCACACGCGTGAGGTGCCCGAGGACGACGTTCCCGAAGAGTACCTAGATAAAGATTAGAGGTCTGTCCACGCAGTCTTCCCAACGTTGTGCGGTCAGCCACTAAAGGTCGAGACTAGCTCCCGAATCGTTCGGCTGCCCGAACCTTCGCTCTTGCGGCTTCCGCCTCTCGACTCCTCGGCGGCGCATTCGTTTCGAGCGCACGGAGAAGGCGAGTAGAGATGTCAGCTATATCATCAACGGCTGCCAGGAACGCTCCTTCGTTGGCCTTGGACGGTTTATTAAAACCGCTTATTTTTCTCACGAACTGCAGCGAAGCCGCGCGAATCTCTTCCGCAGTGACAGGCGGGTCGAAGTTGAAAAGGATTTTGATATTCCGGCACATTCGCTAGGACCTCAAGGTCTCAAAATCGCCAGGTTGTGGGAACGGCGTTAGTACTTCCGCAGAGCTTATCTTAGTTGAAACGCCGGAGGCATGCATTAACGGGATCGCACTGATGTCTTGGGGAAACCTGCGAGCACTGAACCCGGTGATGTACAAATCGGCCCCAGTGCTCGCAGTATCTCTCGCTATTCCCAGCTTCACATCGTCAGCACGACGCGGAACTGTGCCTTGCCGCTCATCATGCGATCGTAGGCCTCGCCCGCTTTCTCAAGGGGATAGACTTCAATCATGGGACGCACGCCTTTCAGTTCGGAAAACTGCAGCGTGTCCTCGGAGTCGGCCGGCGTTCCCGATGCCCAGCCCTGAATGGTTCGGCTTCCACTGATGAGCTGTAAAGGGGTTACCTCAATGGGGTCGAATGCGGCACCGACCACCATGAGTTCGCCATTCGGTCCCAGCCCGTCGACCAACTCGGACATCGCTTTCGAACTCGGCGCCGTCGCCAGAATCACCCGTGCGCCGCCCAGTTTTTGCAATGCTTCGGCCGCCTTCGTCGCTTGGCTGTCAATGTAGAGATCGGCTCCGAGTTTCTTTGCGAGCAACGCATTTTCTGACCCGCGTCCTATGGCCACGACCTTGTAGCCGAACTTGCTCGCGAATTGGATCCCGAGATGACCCAGCCCCCCGACCCCCTGCACAGCGACCAGATCACCCGGGTGCGCGCCACTATGACGCAAGGCATTGTAGGTGGTAATTCCGGCGCACAGCAGCGGTGCTGCTTCGGCGTCTTTCAGGCTGTCCGGGATCGATACCAGCGCCTCCCGCGGAGCCACCATGTATTGCTGGTATCCACCGTCGTAGCTGATGCCGCAAACCTTCAAGTTCCGGCAATTGCCAAAATCCCCGCGCCGGCACTCGCGACAGGTGCCGTCATGGCCGCCGTGCCAGCCGACGCCAACCCGTTGCCCCGTTTTCCATTCGGAAACACCAGCACCCACTTTGTCGACGATGCCGGCTACCTCGTGTCCGGGGACGCGGGGATACTCGATTCCGGGCCACGAGCCTTCTTTGGTGAGCACATCGCTGTGGCACACGCCGCACGCCTGCACCTTGATGCGCACCTGTCCCGCATCCGGCTCGGGAATCTCACGTTCGACGATCTCAAAATCGCCTCCCGGTTTAGAAACCTGTGCCGCTTTCATGGGCGCCACCTCTGGTCTTGCCGCCACTCTCATCGTCGCCATAAGACCTCCTATAAATTTTTGAGTTGTTGTTGAAAAGTAGTAAGTGCCATTAGGTATGCGAGTTGACGTGATCGTTCTCCGTGATAAGAGCCGCGCCATTCGAATTTGGATGCATGTTTTTTTGTCTTTTTATCTCGTTTTGAGTACCAGGACGACTTGGTGGCCAGCTCAGAGCACCCAGTTCCGTAAAAACCGTTTCTCCCGCTATCGGATTTGTTTGAAATTGTTCTTGATCGTGGTGATTAGCGTGACTGCACACCTCGGCGGGTCCCTCAGCGGAGTCAATTCCTGAAGGGACGAGTCACAATCACTGTAATGTCGATCCGCCGAGGCAGTCCTCCCGGGGACAGATTGCATCGCCATCTGCCCTAAACTCAATCCGACCTCCATCTGAAGTAAACTTCCAAAGCACAAGCAGTAACCGGCAGGGAAGCATGTCTCATCATGATTGATGGGGGTCGCCTTCGTGAGAGCCTGTATCGATAATCACTCCTCATACCGCCTTCGTACCTGGCTGCTGGTACTGGCAATATTCTTGGCGATTCGCACACACTCCCTGGCAGAGACGAACTTTACCCAGCCATTGGCGACCGGAGTGCGTATTGACCCGGTGGGAGACGCTATCGACCTTGGAAGCATGCCGCTCGCCATGGCCTTGTCCCCCGACCGCGCCATGCTTGCCGTAATTCTGAGCGGGTGGCGAGAACAGGGGTTGCAGATTCTCGATCTCAGGTCGCGAAGGGTCACGCAAACCCTGACGCAGCCCTCAGCATTCCTTGGGGTCGCCTTTTCGCGGGATGGGAAACAGCTCTTTGTCTCAGGCGGCAATGAAGACGCGATTTTTTGTTACTCGTGGCAAAACCATGTCGCGACTTTCGTTCGCAAAATTGTGCTCGCGGAGAAGGCCCCAGAAAAGCCTGGGTCTCGATACCCGGCCGGACTGGCTGTCTCGCCCTCGGGTAATTACATCTACGTCGCAGAAAATGTCGCCGACAACCTCGCCGTCATCGATGTCGGCACATCCCAGGTTGTGCAGAGGTTTCCCACTAATCACTATCCCTACGCTGTCGAGGTGACCTCAACCGGCAAATTATATGTTTCCGCTTGGGCCGCTGACACGCTCATGGAATTCAGGGTGAAGTCTGATGGGCAAGTCACGCCTTCCGGGAAAATAAAGGTAGGACCTCGTCCCTCCGCTCTTCTTGCGAACCGCAACGGGTCACTCCTGTTTGCCGCTTTAGCAGGTACAGATCAAATCGCGGTCGTCGACACAAAACATGACAAGGTCGTACGCTATCTTAGCGACGCCGCACCCGCAGGGCCCTCGGAAGGAAGCACACCGAACGCGCTGGCGCTCTCGCAGGATCAGTCCCATCTGTTCGTGGCCGAAGCCGACAACAATTCCATCGCAGCCTTCGACCTGTCAGAAGCTTCAGGTGGGAAGCCCCGTCTGCAAGGGCGAATTCCCGCCGATTGGTATCCGACCGGCGTATTCGACGTGGATGGGCAACTACTGATCCTCAGCGGCAAGGGACATGGCAGTCATGCAAATCCTGATGGCCCGACCCCAGGCGAAGGAATCAAGAGACCGCTGGGCTACGACCTCGGTCAACTGAATGGCACATTGCGATCCTGTCCCGACCGTTTCTCTCCCGCTACTCTGGCGAAGTATTCGCGCCGCGTGGCGGACGCAAACAACTGGAACGCCGGCCCAGTCCACAGAAGCTACCCTCCCTTTCATCACGTGATTTACATCATCAAGGAAAACCGCACCTACGATCAGGTTCTCGGTGATTTGAAGGAAGAGAATGGCGATCCCAGCCTGATCTTCTTCGGGCAAAACATCTCTCCCAATCATCATGCTCTAGCGCTGCGCTTTGGACTTTTCGATCGATTCTTTACCAATGCCGAGGTCAGCTCGCAGGGTCACATCTGGTCAACCGCGGCATACGTGACCGATTTCGGAGAGAAGGTCATCCCTTCTCTTTATTCTGACCGGCGCGACGGGGTCGATGGCGAAGAGATCGACGAACCGCTCCATGGTTTTCTCTGGACCCTGGCCAGAAAAAACAAAATCAGCTTCCGTGATTACGGCGAGATGATGAAGGCGCCCGAGGGGTGGCCAGTCACGCAGCGGGAACTGGCGCCGGACATCAGCCCAACCTATCCCCCCTTTGATCTGAAACTGACCGACCAGGTGCGCGCGGATGCCTGGATTGGCGAACTGCACGAGTTCGCTGCAAAAGGTGAGATGCCCAAGCTGGAAATCATGCATTTGCCAAGCGATCATACCTCCGGAGGGCGGGCCGGCTATCGAACACCCCGTGCCTACATGGCCGACAACGATCTCGCCTTGGGCAGGATCGTCGAGGCGCTGTCCAGGTCGCCCTTCTGGAAGGATACGGTCGTCTTTGTCCTTGAGGATGATTCGCAAGCCGGGCCCGATCACGTGGATTCACATCGCTCGCCCTTTTTCGCGATCTCCGCATACAACCGTCCGGGCACGATTCACCGTTTCGCAAACACAACAGATGTTGTCGCAGCGATCGAAGATATTCTCAGTTTGGGGCGGCTATCGAAGTTCGACTATTTCAGCCGCTCCCTAACCGATATTTTTGCCGCGACGCCGGACCTGGCTCCCTATACCGCAATTGTTCCTCAGGCGGACAGGGATGAACTAAATCCTCCAAACACGGCCGCGGCGAAGATGTCGGAAGACTTGGATTTCAGCGCACCCGACAGAATCGATGACACCGTTTTCAATGAAATACTCTGGACCATGATGAAGGGACCCTTGCCCATTCCGGGTAGCAGCGCGAGAGCGCCGCTCCACACCTACCAGATTGGCCGTTAACCGGGCGCGATTACGCCGGTTCTGTATGTTCGCCCGTCCTTTTTATTCAACACCAGCCGATCGCGAGCACAGTTGAATCACATTGGCAGCCACCCGCATCGAAGTAGAAGCCGGAGGAACGGGAATGGACACTCTCGAAAAGCTTGAACAGGAACTAGCTTCGTGGCCGCAGGTATCGGTTCATCCGCATCGCTTTGGAGGAAGGGAGTTCCGGTTCGGAGCAGCGGAAATTGGTCACCTGCACATCGGTGGCAATCTCGACATCCCTTTTCCCCGTTCGGTGCGCGATGCTCTTCTAACCGCAGGGCTCGTTATAAAACACTATTGGGTTCCTAATTCCGGCTGGACCACCTATCGAGTGCGTACTGAACGGGACCTGCAACACGCGCTGTGGCTGCTGCGGTTGTCCTACTTGCGCTATCGCCTGAAAACCGCGGCCGAGCCGCAGTTGTTTCTCGAAAGCGAGAGCACGGCATTACATCTGACTCCCGAGCTCAAGTCGTTGTTTACGCAATTGCTTCCCGCCACAGCACACACCCGGGTAGCCGTATAAACTACTCTCGGTACGATTCAGATCCCCCAGACTTGAGATTGAGCCGATGTGCGCTCAGGCGAACTTAGAACTCGATAATAGCAAAGCGAACCAGGCGCAGACCTCGCGCTTTCGGCGAGTCTTCAAAGCATTCCATTATCGCGATTTTCGGCTCATGTGGTTCGGCGCGTGCACATCCAGCATCGGGACGTGGATGCAGATTGTGGCCCAAGGCTGGCTCATTTACAGGTTGAGCCACTCCGCGTTTCTCCTAGCGCTCGATCAATTCCTCGGCGGCATTCCCATCTTCTTCTCGCTAATCGGCGGCGTCGTAGCCGACCGTACCGAACGACGAAAAATCCTTCTAATTTCTCAGTACATCCAGATGGCGAGCGCGACCGTGTTGACGATTCTGGTCAGTGCCGGACTCGTACACGTCTGGCATATTCTCTGCCTGTCATTTGTTTCAGGATTGGCACAAGCCTTTGGCGGACCAGCCTACCAGGCGCTGATACCTACCTTGGTTGATCGCGACGATATGCCGAATGCCATCGCCCTGAACTCGATTCAATTCAACATGGCCGTGACCATCGGGCCGGCGCTGGCTGGCCAGGCCCTGGCCAAGTTTGGCGAGAAGTGGTGTTTTGGGCTGAATGCTCTTTCCTTTCTGGCCCCGATTATCTCGCTGCTCATTATCTCCACGCGATTCCTTCCCCAGCCTACGAACGAATCCATTTTGAGCAGCCTCAAGCAGGGCATCAAATTCATCCGCCGCCAGACCTCAATGGAGGCGCTCACAGTTCTGGCCTTCTGCACCACCAGCTTAAGCATGCCAATGCGGACCTACATTCCGGTGTTCGTGAAGGACATCTTTCATCGCGGCCCGGAAACGTACGGCAACCTGCTTTCGCTGATGGGAGTCGGCTCGATTTGCGGATCGCTGCTGGTGGCCAGCAAAGGCAATATGCACAACAAAGGACGGTTCGCGCTTACTGTGCTTGTGTGCCTGGGTTTCGCAATTTCAGTTTTCTCGTTCTCGCGCTGGTTGCCTTTGAGTTATGCCATGCTGGTGGTTGTGGGCGCCTCTATGATGGGGGTGTTTGCCACCGTGACGTCGCTGGTTCAGTTGATCACGACTAACGAGATGCGCGGACGGGTTATGAGCGTTTACAACTGCGCCTTCCGCGGCGGCATGCCCATGGGCAACCTTGTTTCCGGATGGCTGGTTCCAGTCTTTACGGCGCCTGTAGTGTTGGGGGTAAACGGAATGATCTTGGTCCTCGTCGCTATCTACTTCTTTATGATCCAACGGCAAGTAGCCCGGCTGTGAGCGCCGGTTCCTGGCAAGAACATCCTCCTCTGGCCTGCTGCTCAAGGCTCACCTGCCAGACCGCCGCCACCATGCAAAATCCATAAAATATTTTGCGCGCCCTGGCGTCTACATAAGTAGATGCAGGAAGCGCTGACAAAACAGCTTGCGATGGCGCAACAGGACCAAACCATTTCCGAGGCGGTTGACCGGGAGTATGTCCGACTGCGCAATTTCATCCGCAGGCGTGTGGCCGATGCAAGCGATGCGGAAGACATCCTGCAGGAAGTCTTCTATGAGTTGATCGAGGCTTATCGCATGATGAAGCCGATTGAGCAGGTCACGGCCTGGCTGTTTCGGGTGGCGCGCAACCGAATCATAGATTCATTTCGGCGAAGAAAGCGTGAAGAGTTAAGAAGCGCTCCTCAGATCGTGGACGGCGAGAGCGTGGCTTCAGACTTACTGGACTCGTTGCCTTCCGCAGACGCGGGGCCCGAGGCTGCCCACGTGCGGAGTTTGTTACTTGAGGAATTGAACGCGGCTCTGGAAGAACTGCCGGAAGAGCAGCGGGAGGTATTCGTCGCGCATGAACTCATGGGCTACAGCTTCAGTGATATTGCCGCGCGCACCGGCATCGGCGAGAACACATTGCGAACCCGCAAATACTACGCAGTGCAATACCTGCGCCAGCGACTTCGCAATATTTATGACGAATTCACGGGAACGTGAGGGATAACCATGAGAAGAATGGCAAGGATTTTGAAGTTTGTGGTGCTGGGGGTGCTGTTCATCGGCGTCGCAGGTTTGGTAGTGATGCGCCTGTGGAACTGGCTGGCACCGGTCTTGTTTGGGTGGCACCTGATTACGTTCTGGCAGGCCCTGGGACTATTGCTTATCTGCAAGATTCTTTTCGGTGGGTTTCGCGGCCGCCCCGGACCACCGATGTACTGGCGGCGTCGCATGATGGAGCGCTGGGCCAAGATGACACCGGAGGAACGCGAGAAATTTCGCCAGTCAATGCCCCGGTGCGGTTCATTCGGCGAGTCTCCTGCCGAGCCAAAGAGTTGAGCCAACGAACTAACATTTGCCGGCGATGAATCTAAATCGAGTATTCCCAAGACTGCAGTAGGCAGCGGTGATCTTTCTCACTTGTATAGGTGTAGCAGCGGATGGATGTCGGGCGATAGTTCTGTTGAAGCCCGCTTCACCGAGCGCAAGGAAAAAATCCGGCAGAGCAGTTAGACGTTCGCCTTGTGAAGCAGCGCTGCTTACCCAGTTAGATGGCTAACCAATCTTCTTTTTTACTGGCGGACTGCCGGCTCACACGCCAGAGCCGAAAGAGGTCTTAGGGACTGCATTCTGGATCGGCTTCACTCTGCAAATGATAGCCGCCGAAATCTGGATCAACTACACCAGGGACAGGCTCGCCTAATTAAAGCACAGCACTCCTGTCCGAGCTGATACCGTGGCATGCGTGGCCGCCTCGGGCCTCGGCTGGAATGAAGCCGGGCACACGCGCCCGGCTCGAGTCTGGCAATTAACCGCTACGCTGCGCTAGCCACTTTCGCGACGTCGGCAACCGCACCTTGAGCAACTTGCGCGGCCGCGGTGGCTTTGTTGAAATCTCCGGCTGTATTGGCTACGGACACGATGCCGTCGATCGCATTGCTCACCGCGGTGGTTGCCGCATCGATCATTGGTTTATTTTCCGGAGTGACCAGGCCAGCCACGGCAGAAGAGAGGCCGATGGCATCGAGAGCCATCTGCTTCTTCGTGGGTCCGTCTTTCTCACCGGCAAGAGCTTCTACGCCTACTACCGCTACCGGGGCAGCTGAAAGCAATTTCGAAATTAAAGTGAGCCAGTTAGACATAGGTATCTCCTTGCGCCCTTCGCGCCGTTACCGGCGTAAGCACTTTCATGTCCACAGGTTGTGTGGAAGGCCAGATCTCTGACCCATACGAAAGAAAAGGACTTATCCTAGTGTAGGCTAGCTTACATCTGCGAGGTGCATATCCGAAAGGTTAGGCCGATGACGCATTCGTTAGTATTTGTCTATCGCTTATTCAGCGCAGTAACTAACTGACGCTGTCCACGAAGGTTGTTATCTCGTCTTAGGTTCACCAGACAAAGGCGTGCTACGTCTGAATGAGCGCACTTTGAATAGTCAATAATCTGACGTTCTTATAACGGTTTACTTGACATTGCCTGCTTGGCGTGGCATACCAGTTGCTCAAGAAAGCGCGGCAGTTCTCAGGTTTCCATGTTCACCCAATCCGAAGAATACAGTTAACGACCTGCCTAGCAGTTCGCAGCCTGCCCGGTTCGGGGAGCTCGGAATTTGAGTCAGAACTCCGGATTTGGCACTTCCCCACGTACGACAAGACCAGCGCTGTAGGAGGCGCTTGCTATGGCAATGCCATCCCCTCTCCCTATGGGGCCCGTACCGGGACCATTTACGTTCCGTTTTGCCAAGAACCTGTCCTTGCGGGATACGAACGGAGCTCTGGCAGTCAGCCTGGCAACGCCCGCCGACCCAGTTCTCGCGGCAGAACTAGCCGCCGACAAGCCATTCAGCGGAACTGGGGACATCGCAAGCGGAACCCTGCAAGTCCAAACTGTCCCCCCAGACAAGAGCATTCAGTTTCTGCAGGGAAAAGCCATGGTGGGATTTTCAGCCGACGCGAGTGCCTTCGGCCAGATCGCCCGCTACTTCGACCCCGCCGACCTCGCGGCTGCCCTCCCGGTAACCGATGCGATCTCGCCCGCGATTTTTGGCGGCAACGATCCCGACTTTTACTATCTTTTGCTTGATTGGGGTTACGACGCCCATGCATCCGGTAACGGCAAGATTGCCCTGACCGCCTCCGGCAGTGTGGATTTCGGAGTCGACGCTGCCAGCAAAGGTGGTTTCGCGGTCGTGCGGCGATTCCCCGCCAATACCGGTTCGCTGGATGCTATTCAACAACTCTTGGACTGCTGGCTCCTGCCGGCACAGATCGGGGCGGAACTGCCCATCGCCTTGTCCGCCGACAACCCCATTCCGGTGGGGACGTGGGTCATTGCGGAAACTCAGGGCTCCGTACAAGGAAAACTTGGCGTGACCTACGGCTTCGATTTCAGTTGGCTACGTCAGATCGCAACTGGAGGACCCACCGGTCTTGCCGGCGACATTGCCTTGAAACTCCAAGCCAACGTTTCCGCAGCTTTGGGTTTTGAAATCGCTGGCAAGTTCGAGATCGTGGTCAGCCGCCCGGCCGATTCTGCAGTTCGCCTGCAGGTCTTCAAGCAGCGTAATAAAGGGTGGGATTTCGCCCTTAATGTGAACTGCCTGGCTGCGTCTTCCGCTACTGGCTTTCCTTCAAACGTGGATGAGCTCACCTCAGCTATCCTGGGCCTTCACCATCAGCAGATTCTTCGTTATCTGCAAGCCCTCGAAAAGTGGTCGAAATCAACGGATCCGTTGCCGGATACCTTGGCACAGCTGGGTGCGCCTGCGGCTCTTGATCTTCTCAAGAAGCTGACTGGCCTGGATCCGGCCACCAACTTCTCTGGCGCTCTGCAAAAGCTGACGACATTCCTGGATCAGTGGACGGGGCTCGACCAGCGCATCTCCGCTGTGCTTTGGAACCTCACGAACGGGCCCTTCGTAAGCGACATAACGAGTATCTGTCAAACCATTGCCAACGGCTCCGCTCAAGATTTTCAGAAATTGCTCAACGATAATCTGCCCAAGAGCAACTTTCTAGCGAGTCCCCAAGGGCAGTTCCTGGAAACGCTGTGCATGGGCCGCATCCTGCAGGCCTTGGATAGCAACCCGATCTTTCAACAAGTACAGGCAAACGCGCGTACTTGTCTATCACTCCTGAGCGCTGCCGGACCAGCGGGCGCAGGCACCCTGCTGTCTCAGCTGCAGAACTTTCTTCAGCAGAACGTCTCCGTACAGGCCTTGGAGAACAAGGCTTTTGAGGCGGTCGAGCCCTTACTGAAAGCTAAATTAGCGGACCTGCTGGATACAGCCGGGCTCACTCCCGACCACGTGCAGAAAATCAAAGACTTTCTTCAGAAGCTTGAGGGCCAGGCGAACAACATTTATCAAAAAGCATTAAAGGCAGTGAACAGCCAATATGGCCTCGCACTCTCCGCCACCTACAGCTCGACAAGCAGCGACCAGCAGTTACTCGACGTTGCTTTCGACCTCAGCAAAGCGGGAACCGCCGCTCTCCTGACCAATGCGATCGGTGGTGATTTCACCGATCTCCTCTATTCGGATCATGACGGCGTCAGCTGGGGAACTTGTGTCTTCGCACATGGGATCGAGCGACACGCGCACGTTGATTTCCGCATGCCCTTCTACACCTCCAGTTTCGACGATCTAAACACGGCGATGGCCTCGATGAACTTCGTGCCCAATCAAGCCGACAAAACCGTCTCGTTTCAGCTGTCGGCCAGTGATGACGTGCGCACCGTCGTTAACTCCAACTCCGGAAGCGACAGTCAAATGGCTATCGCCGCCGTGATCCCGGCTCAGAATAGCCGCGTTCTGGTCCATGATTCTGCCGAAAACATGAGCATGGCTTACAGCCTGAAACAGGCGATACCGGGCATGCGGCGCTCGTACATGCAGTACCAGGTCAAACCCTACGTGCAGATATATCTTCCCGACGCGTTCGGAGCCCAGAGTTCATACGATGACTGGCTTGGAGACATGGACAAGACCCTTGATCAACTGGGAAATCACGGCACCGATCTCTTCGGCAACACGCTGCTGTCGCTCCGGATCTCGGTCCCATCGTCTCTGGCTAGTGCATGGCTGAATGCGCCCGCCGATAACAAATCCCCTGTGTATCTCGATATGTCACGCCGGCTCCAGTCACGGCTCAAACAGCTGCTGACCTTCTTTTATTTCTCCGATCCGAGTCACTTTACCGATATCAATTCGGCTTCGCCCCTGATCGCGTACGCGAGTGTTCCTGCGTCCACCGCGGCCCGGCTGAACAACGGAGCGTTAACCCTGCAAATCCCCGGTGATGTCTATTGGGACTGGATGGATCCGGACATTCGACACGCCATGCTGTACAACTCGATTACGCAAGGACGCCTGAGTGCAGCCCTATCCATGATTTACAACCGTCTGCAGGCAATTCCAGATTTGAGTTCCACGGCGAAGTTCTACCAGCCCAACGATCTCAATATCGGCAACCTGCTCCACAGCTGCGACAGTGGCTTCGGGGCCACGTTATTTCAATCCTTGCTGTTCACCGAAGCCACCTTGGTTCACGGCACCGTGCAAGCGGCGGTGGATATGGGCAAGTTCGTGAGCAATCCAACGCCGGATCAGGCTCTGCAGAGGATCGCAAAATTCGGGGCGGACATTACATCCACCTTCAACGACAAGCTGAAGAGTGTCTATGGAGGAGATGCAGTTCGTCCGCTGGGCAGCGCGCTCTTTATTGAAGCTGCACTAAGCCTGGCCGGTAATGATCCGCAAGCTCCCAAGGCCAGTGCCATGCTGCAGGCCACGGTGGTGAGCGACGAAGTTAGTAAGCCCGACTCTCCATTTCACATGCCAGACTATCTGATTGGCCAAGAGCCGCCCATGAACCTGTGCTTGATTTCTCAGTCGCTGTTCTCATCGGGAGCGCTGACAACCTAGTCTGCGGAGGATGCGTACATGCTTCAGAACCTCGATACTGTGATTGCATTCGCGATGATCATGCTGATGCTCAGTCTGATTATCACCGTACTGGTACAGGCCGTGGTCGCCGCTCTGGAATTGCGAGGCAACAACCTGATCGCCAGTTTGGCCAAGGTACTCCTGCAGGTCGAACCTTCTCTTCGTAACAATCCCGCCATTGCCAAGGAGATCGCTACCAAGGTCGCTGAGCACCCATCCCTGGTTCATTTCTCAACGGCACAGGGCAGCGTTGGGACCTTCCTGGCGAAGTTCTTCACCCGACCGGTGAAGGGCATCGAAGCGAAAGAATGGATTCGTTTGCTCGATGAACTGGGCAATGATCCCAATAATGGCCTCGGCAAAGAAGCTAAAGACGCGCTGAACCAGTTGCTTGCTGCAGAGGTGCCGGGAGCCACTCCTGAGCGCATGGAGCAGGCCAGGAAGATCGCTGCGCAGCTGTCGGCCGCATTTCCTTTCCAAACGCAGATGGTGGAGCAAGGCATTCAGAAAGCGCTGGGATCCACCCGCAAGATTGTCGCGGGAACAGAGAAGTGGTTCGATGCGGTCATGGATCGCAGTTCCGACTGGTTCACCACCCAAACCCGCGTCTGGACGGTGATCCTGGCAATTGGGCTGGCCTTGGTGTTTAAGGTGGATTCGTTGCTCATCATCCGCCAGTTGGCCGACAACCCCGAAGTGCGCGCCAAACTGGTGCAGGGAACAAGCGAGGTTTTAGATCAGGCCAAGAAAGATATGCAAGCCGCATCGGCTGCCGACATTACCCTAACCACCATGGCCGGCGAGTATCACAAGAATGGAGACGACAAGGAAAAAATCCTCAACGCCGTGCCCCAGTCCCCAACATTAAGCTGTGATGTCGCAGCTTCTGCCATCTCGCCTCAACCCAACGACGCCCTTCGCACGGAGTTCACAAGCCGCTGCCAGGAGGAAAGCAAGCAATCTCTCCAGGCGGCCGCTCAGAGACTGAAGGACTACACCGCCCAAGTGGACAATTCGCAGCTCACCATCATTAACCTGCCATTCTCGCCTCAGAATCCCATGACATGGTTGGCAACTTACCTCAAACGTAGCCAGAATGGCGGACCTGGTGACGCTGCTAATCAAGCTGCGATGCCGGGTTATGCCGGTTCCTTGATAACCGGTCTTCTGCTGACCTTGGGAGCGCCCTTCTGGTTTAACACGCTTCGTGACTTGTCCAACCTGAGACCGGCGATTTCCGACAAACTGGATGATATCTCTGCGGTCGACAGCCTAATGTCCGCCGTCCACCTACCCCCAGCCTCGGCGCCCCAGCCAGCTGCTGCCGCCGCTGCGGCGGCGGCAGATTCAACCGGGGGAGGCCGATGATCTATGCCTCGGAACTATTTTTCTGCGGGTGTAATAGGTGAAATTGCAAGGCGAATTCAGGTCGCTCTGACCCAGGCTGGATTCGATACCAAAGGCACAGATGGCTGGTTTGGCAACAACACCGCCATCGCCCTTGGCAACTTCCAGCAGTCAAAGCAGCTGTCCGCCACAGGCATGGTCGACGAAAGCACCTGGCAGCAATTAATGGCACAGCCGTTGCCCAGCGTGGCCGATCGCAGCCTTGAATTAACTGCCGCTTTCGAAGGCCACGGCTTCGGTTTGGCGGTCGGCAATTTCGATGGAGCTTTGCTCACCTGGGGCATTATTGGCTTTACCATGGGCTCGGGTGAGGTTCAACACATCATCAATGCCGTTCAACAACAAAATCCGCAACTCGTTAACCAGGCGTTTCAAAATTCAACCCAAGAATTGCTCGACCTCGTAAACGAGTCGGCGGATCTCCAGACTAACTGGGCGAATGCCCACACCTTACCCAATGGTGGGTTAGTCCAACCGTGGCGGCAGATGTTTGCGACCTTCGGATCTTTTCCGCAAGTGCAGGCTGAACAGATGAAGCATGTGGTGGCTGACTATCTGAATCCGGCGATCGCTACTGCCAGGAAATTGAAGCTCACGAGCGAGTTGGGCCTGGCTTTGTGTTTCGATATTCACGTGCAGAACGGCGGCATCAAGCTCGCCTCCATGGCTCAAATCCAGCAGAACACAACTTCTGCTACCACGGAAACGGACCTGCTGGCCATTGTTGCTAATACGGTCGCCGACAGTGCCCGCCCCGACTATCGGGAAGACGTCCGCCAGCGCAAGCTCACGATCGCCCAGGGACAGGGAAACGTTCACGGACATAATTATGTGTTGGACAACTGGGGGCTCAACGGCACGTTCTCGGCCGCGGAGCTGATGTCGGCAAGCGCCGCCACAAACCCCTGATTGGAATCGTTATCGTACCCATATCGGTGTGACGGTCAGATTCTCTAGCCCTTAAGCTGGATTCGGCTAGTCTGGATCAGTAACCTGCATTAGTGGGTAATCGGCACTTACCTTTCCATATTCCTGTCTAAATCCTCACTTTCGTCACTTGTTACCTCTCCGACTCGTTGCCACAATTGGCCACTCGGAGGTTCCTTATGAGAAAAGCGGCCAACACCCTTCTGATCGTCGCAAGTGGCTTAGTGTTATTTAGCTCGATGGCATTTGCCAAGAGCGCAGCTAAGGATTCCAGCAAAGACGAGCACCACAGCAAGATGGCAAAAGTAGCATTCTGGCGGCACCACAAAACTGACAACAACACCAAGCAAGCTCCGGCTCACAAGGCTGTAACGAAGAGCCAGCCAAAAGCCAAAGCCACCAGTGCTAAGGTGACGCCGGCAAAGGCAAGCGAGTCTCACCCAAAAGTGATGCCGGTCAAGGAGACTGCAAAGCCTAAGCAGGCCGTGAAGTCTCAGCAGAGTAAAACAGAGCATAAAGAGTCGCCGAAGGCCAAAACAGCCAAGCCTGCTGCCAAGGAAAAAGAGTAGACGGATCCGGTCAGGACGGATGGGTCCGGCGTGTAGCAGAGAAGACTGTTCCGCTGCGTATAGATGCTCGACAGGAAAGGGCCGCGGGGTACCTTAGGTCCCCCGGGATCGCCCGGGGGGGCCGAGTCCGTGTTTACCTCCATCCCTGTGATTCGACTGCCCACTGTCTCCTACGTGTCGGCTGGGCATCCGTAAGTGTTCTTGTCATACTTTCCGGGCAAGCTCTCTCACAGCATCGAAACTGCGAAAGCGCTTGATCAGCGCGGCTTTTCCCCCTATACTCGGGCTCGTCAGTCGTTCTAGACGCTTGTCATGAGTAGCCCATCCATTCTGTGCATTGATGACTACGAAACTTCGCTCGCCGGTTGGTGCTTGTATTTGCAGCATGCCGGTTACTCGGTTACGACTGCACGAACTGGGCAGGAAGGCCTGGAGCGTTTCGCCGTATCTCCTGTCGACTTAGTTCTGCTCGACTACGCCATGCCCGACACGAATGGAGCCGAGGTCGCGGCAACCATGAAGCGCATCAAACCGGATGTCCGAATCTTGATGTTTTCTGGCGTGCCCGAAGTTCCAGCTAAGGCTCGCATTCACGTCGACGCATTCCTGCAGAAAGGTCAGTCCCCCTTGGCTGTACTGGAGAAGATTCGCGAGTTGCTGGCCTCATCCTCGCACAGCGCCGCCTGACCAGTTGCGCGGCTCGCTACAAGTTCCCGGGGCTCAGCAAACAAGATCGTCCTACACGCACACCAGAACCTCTTCTCTTACACAATCACGCCACCGCCCTGCATTCATCTTTGGCGCGCACTTAATTGGTCAAGCTTTGTCTTGAGTTGTTCAAGCTTCTGCCCAGCTTCACCGAGCTTGCCCTCCGCCGTCAGTCTTTGATAGTCGGCTAGATCCTGGGCGGCTCCCCTAATCAGCGTGTTCAGGTCGGTAGCAGGGTTGCCCGCAGTTGATGCCGGCCCGCTTCGTCCTCGCTCGACAGCACCCGGTGCTGCACTTAGGGACGAGGCTTCTCCTCCAAACAGGGCCTTCATCGCCGATTCGAAGGTTGGTCCGTAGGCAAGCCGGTCTTGTAGCGCGAGCACCACCAGGCGCAGTTCCGGCATTGGGCTTCGTTCCGCCTGCAGATAGATCGGCTCGGCATACAACAGTGCACGGCCGCACGGAATCACCAGCAGGGTTCCGCGCCGCACATGAGAGCCTTGCTGGTTCCATAGCGTCAATTGTCCCGACAGTTGTGCATTCTGATCGATTCGCGCTTCGATCTGCAGAGGGCCGTCGACCAGCTTGGTTTTTGGAAAGTTGTAGACAACCGATGTGCCATATTGCGCGCCGTCACTCCGGCCGGCAATCCAGCCAATCAGGTTGTTGCGATTGGCCGGCGTGAACGGCAGGATAGCCACGAATTCCACATCGGATTCGCCCGGTAGTTTCATCAGCACAAAATTCGGTTCCATCGCCAGCGTCTTCTGCTCGCCCGCTTCGCTCATTCCGACTTCGGAGGCCACCGTCCACAGGTCCTCGCGGTTGTAAAACACTTCCGGATCCGTCATGTGATAAAGGCCGTACACAGCCGCCTGCATCTTGAGCAACAGCTCGGGATAACGCACATGCTTTCTAAGCGTTGCCGGCATGGCGGCCGCATCCTTAAATAAGGATGGAAATACCTGGCGGTATGCGGCGATGATTGGGTCCTGCGGATCGAATACATAGAAGGTAGTGGTCCCGTCGTAGGCGTCGACCACCACCTTGACGCTATTCCGCATGTAATTAACGGAATTCCCGCCGAGACCGTAGTGGCTTGAATATGGATAAGTATCGGAGGTGGTAAAGGCATCGATCATCCACGACAGCCGGCCGTCGTCGCCCACCACGATATACGGATCCGATTCGTAGGTGAGGAACGGCGCCAGCGTTTCCAGGCGCTCTCGCACATTACGGCGCATGAGCAAGCGGCTCTGCGGGTTGATGTCGTCGCTAAAAGGTAATTTAGCCAGGTCTCCCTGGTCGAACGCGATGAGAATCCTGCGCAGAAATCCGTCGAGAATGATTCCGCCGTTGCCTTCGTAAGACGTCAGATTGTTGGTCTGGCCCTGCGGGTAATTGAATTCCTTTTGTCGCGTCCTCACGTAGACGTCTGTGTTCGTCAATTCGCCGAAATAGATCTCCGGGTGCGTCACCGCGATGCTCGGCACCGTGCTCTGGATAGGCATGTTGCTGAGAATCAGCATTGGCAAGCCTTCCGGCGTGAAGCCATTCACTGGATTCATGGTAATGCCGTAGCCGTGGGTATAAATGAGTTTCTCATTGATCCAGTTGCGGCTGCTCTCCGGTAGCTTCTCAACACTCAATTCGCGCGTGGCCAGCATGACCTCGCGCATGCTGCCGTCAATCTCATAGCGATCAATGTCGATGCCGGGAAAATCATAGTACGTGCGGATTTCCTGAATCTGGCGCAACGTATCCTGGAGAGCCCGCCAGTCCCACAGGCGAATGTTTTGCAGCGTAGCCTGATTGTTGGCGGGCTCAGTCGCCTCGACGGTGGTCTCGGCGGGGAATTCACGCTGCGAGACGCGGTCTAGTCCGTAGGCGTGCCGTGTCATATCGATGTTGTAGCTAATATAAGGACGCTCACGAACCAACTCATTGGGTTTAACGATGAAGTTGCCGACATACCAGCCGATTGTCTGGAAGCCGATATAACAGAGCACGGCGGGAACGACCGCTGCTGCCAGCCAGCGCACGCGCGGCGCCGAAACGAGGTTGACTAGTGCGATGGCTGCGCCCAGAATGAGCGCCGCGCAGACCGCCAAAAGGCCCATCAGAGTGACATGGGCATCGGTGTAAGTGACGCCTGTAAAAATCGTATGTTCTTCGAATAACGCCTCAAAGCGGTTTAAATAGACGCGCATTGCGAGGATCAGCAATAAGGCTGCAAACGCAATGGAGAACCCGCGCCAGGGCAATGGGATGGAACCGCCGCGGCGGCCGGCGAACACACGTGTGCTGCCGGTGATGAGAATAAAAAAAACTGCAACTACACAGGCCATAACCGCCAGTGTCAGCAGCCAGCCGGTGATGAGTTGCCACGCCGGAAGCGTAAATAAATAAAATTCGAGCGCCTTACCGAAGATAGGATCGACCGCACTGGCCGTGTGCGGCGCATACCAGTACAGCGCGAATGTCTGCCATTCCGGCATCAATCCGATCCCCGTCACTGCGGCAATGACGAGAGACACGGCCAGTACAATGCGAGTAAGGATGCGCTCGACCGGCAGCCTCAGTGCCTGCCTGCCGATGTAGATAGTGCTGCCGCTGAGCAAGTCAGCCTGGTAAGCGCGTTTCAGCGCCAGAAACCATCCGTATAGAACCAAAAACGTCGCCGCGAAGAATGCTGCAAAAACAGCCCACTGAAGGCTCAAAGTCTTTTGAAAAACGTCCCCGTACCCGAGCGATCCGAACCAGAGGGCATCTACGTAATACGAGACTGTGGTCCGGCTGGCAAGAATGACGATAGCAATAAGGACGAGAACGAGGAAGAAACGGCGGCGGCGGGGAGGTCTTCTCCCCCACTCGATGGTCTCGGGCATTCTGTTAATCAGCTTTCACCAACACTCGCTTGAACTGAACTAATCTGCATTGTACCGCCTCGAGGGGAATGGGCCGCTGAGATCGACACTCGCCCCTGATGTCGCAGGAATTTGACGCACTTGTGTACCTGGCGGGTGGTCCTCGACAGATGGTTACGCCTCGCACCGATCCTTCGCAATCCCCACGATACTGATTTCCGCGAGAATCTTACTCTGTCTATGTCCGTTAGCGTCTTTACGACTTTTTTATGAACTTTTTAGACCTGTTTTATAGCCTGTAATTTTCAATGAATTTATCGCGATCCTGGGGAAAAGGTGCGCAACCAGAGATGAATGCAGTCGAAAAGGGATGGTGCGCGTGAAAACGGAAATGCAGAACATTTATGAATTCAGGTTATTGCTGAAATTCGTTCTGATACTCCTCTTAATTTGTTCAGTTTCAATGCATGCTCTCGCGCAAACTGTGCAGGGGCAGTCTGCAGGCACTGCAGCAGCAGGCAATGGGAACCAGGTTGGCCCACCCACCGGCTCAAACAGTACTCAAGCCGAGATTCTTCAGGAACTGGAAAGAATGCGGTTGCGCATCCAGGAACTGGAGTCTCAGCTCAAACAACAGTCTGCGAGTGCGACATCAGCGAGTCCCAACTCAGCCCAGAATACATCCTTAACAACGCAGAGCTTGGTCAGTCCATCGGAATCTACGCCGAACGGCGAGGAGAGTGACCGTAAACCGCCAAGAGCTGAGCCCTTCGCGTTCGCCGACTGGACCTGGTTAAACGGCAATCCGCGAACGAAAACCCCCGCCTTCGACAGCAAGTTCTTCACGCCGGAAATCAGAGCCGACGTGGATTACATCTATGATTTCGCACACCCTAAGGACGATACCATCAGCGGATCGAGCGAGGTGTTCCGTTCAAGCGAAGTTCAGCTTACCCAGTCAGGCGTTGGCGGTGATTTTCATTATGACAATGTGCGTGCTCGCCTGATGACGCAACTGGGTATGTACTCGCAAACTACGCCGCGCAACGACGCCAGCCCCGGTCGCGGACAATGGAATCTGGCCGATGCTTACCGGTATGTTTCGGAAGCCTACGGCGGCTACCACTTCAATGCCCTGCATGGGATCAACGTCGATGCAGGAATATTCATGTCCTACGTCGGCCTCTTCAGTTATTACAACTTCGACAACTGGGCTTATCAGCCATCTTATGTTTCCTCCAACACGCCCTGGTTCTTTAACGGCGTGCGGGTACAGATTTTCCCGACTGAGCATTTAAAAATCGAACCCTGGTTCATTAATGGCTGGCAGTCCTACGGAAGATTCAATTATCGCCCCGGTATAGGCGGCCAGATTCTCTGGCGGCCGAACAGTTGGCTGTCGATTCTAGGCAATCAATACGCTTTGGGAGCGGACACACTCGGAGTACCGGGCCGCATCCGTTATCACACCGACGACAGCATCCAGATGAAGTATTACGACCATCCTGACCGCACGTTGGACAAGATGGCCTTCTCTCTGACCGGCGACGCGGGCTGTGAGCACGGTGGCGGAGTAAGCTGCGCCGGTAATTCCGTGCATTTCGCAAGCGGCCAGCGTCAGATCTGGCCGAAACAGAGTTTTCTGGGTTTCATGTTCTACAACCGTCTCTGGTTTCACAAGGATTTATTCGGGGTGACTCTGGGGGGAGGAAAGATCAACAACCCGGGCCGGTATCTGGTTTTGTTGCCGCCCATTAACGGAGCAACGGCAACTTCAGGCACACCTTATTTCACAGAAAATCCCGGCGATCCGTACAAAGCCTGGGACGTTTCGAGCACGTTTGACTGGATGCCCAGCCAGTACATTACCTTTCGCTGGGAGTACAACCATCGGGCCGACAACGTGCCTTATTTCTCAGGACCAAGTGGCGTAACCCCGCCGGGCGGAAACACCGGAGCACCGGGTTCTTTTGTGCCGGGCTTTTTCCCGGATCTGCGCAAGAGCGAGAACCGGCTGAATATGGCGATACTGGTCAAATTCTAGGCGGGCGAAGCTCGCTTTAACGCAACCCTGCGCGCAAGTAAGGCAGGAGAGTTATGAAACTATTTTTCGGAGGTTGCTATGCAAGACGTCCTTTGGATAGCCGTTATCATCGCATTCTTCGCGATTTCCATTGCCTACGTGCATTTCTGTGAACGAGTGAAATAGGAGAAAACATATGAGCGTGGAATCCATGATCATGCTCGCCGTCAGCGTGCTGACGACGGTTTACCTCGTCTACGCCCTGCTGTGTCCGGAGAAATTCTGATATGAGCGCAAATGGCTGGTTTCAAATACTGTTCTTTCTGATGCTCATTTTCCTGGTAACCAAGCCCTTGGGCGTCTTCATGGCGCGTGTGTTCAACCGCGAGAAGACGTTCATGGATCCAGTGCTACGGCCGATCGAACGACTTCTGTATCGAGTGACCGGGGTCGATGAGAATCACGAGATGCGCTGGACCGAATACGCCATCGCCATGTTGCTGTTCAGCCTGGTCTCGATGATTGTGTTGTACGTAATGCAGCGGCTGCAGGGATATCTGCCATTTAACCCTCAGAAGTTTGGAGCCGTAAGTCCGGCTCACGTGGCCTTTAATACGGCTGCCTCGTTCACAACAAACACAAATTGGCAAGCTTACTCGGGTGAGACCACGATGAGTTACTTCACGCAGATGGCCGGGCTGTCGTTTCACAATTTTGTTTCTGCTGCGGTCGGCATTGCGCTGGCCATCGCATTCATTCGCGGCATCGCCCGCCGTCAGATGCAGACGATTGGCAATTTCTGGGTTGACCTGGTACGCAGTTGCCTTTGGGTACTATTGCCGTTCTGCCTGGTTGGCGCTCTCGTCCTCGTATCGCAAGGCGTGGTTCAGAATCTCAGGCCCTACGACACCGTGAAACTGGTCGAACCGATGCAAGTCCAGAAGCTCGGTGTGGACGGAAAACCGGTGGTGGGCAGCGACGGCAAACCCGTCATGGATATCGTAACTGAGCAGACCATCGCGCAGGGACCGGCGGCCTCGCAGGAAATTATCAAGGAATGGGGAACCAACGGTGGCGGGTTTTTCAACGCCAACAGCGCGCACCCGTTTGAGAATCCGACACCGCTCTCCAATCTCGTCGAACTGTTCTGCATTTTCGCGGTATCGGCCGGCCTCACTTACACGCTCGGACGCATGACCGGTTCCTCGCGTCATGGCTGGGCGGTGTGGGCGGCAATGGCGATTTTGTTTCTGGCCGGCGTTTCGGTGGCCTACTGGGCTGAGGCACGTGGCAATCCTCTTCTGGCCAACACCGATCAGCGCGTGACTGTTCTCCAATCCGGCGGAAACATGGAGGGCAAAGAGGTTCGGTTTGGTATCGCCAATTCCGCTTTGTTTGCCACGGTCACCACCGATGCCAGTTGCGGAGCCATCAATGGCTGGCATGATTCCTACACCCCGCTGGGCGGGATGATTCCGCTCGTGAACATCATGCTAAGCGAAGTCATCTTCGGCGGAGTCGGCGCCGGTATGTACGGCATGTTGATTTATATCGTGCTCGCCGTCTTTATTGCCGGATTAATGGTGGGCCGCACCCCCGAATATCTGGGCAAAAAGATCGAAGCTTATGACGTAAAGATGGCGATGCTCGTAGTTTTAGTGTTTCCCCTCGTCATTCTGGTGTTCACAGCCATTTCGGTCGTGCACGGATTCGGAACGTCGAGCATAGCCAATCCTGGACCGCATGGTTTCAGCGAAATCCTGTATGCCTTCGTTTCCGGCGCCGGCAACAACGGCTCGGCCTTGGCAGGGCTGACGGCGAATACGCCATGGTACGACGCCTCCATCGGGATCACGATGCTGGCGGGACGGTTCCTGATGATCATTCCGATGCTCGCTATTGCCGGCAATCTCGCCGGCAAGAAATTCGTTCCGCCATCCTTGGGTACATTTCCCGTCACCACACCTTTGTTCACTGCGCTTCTGATTGGCGTAATCCTGATCGTGGGCGCGTTGACATTCTTCCCGGCATTGAGCCTCGGTCCGATCCTTGAGCATTTGCTCATGGTTACGGGTAAGAGCTTTTAGAGGGATCTATGGCGATTACAACGCAAACCACTCCCGTTTTCCAAACGCCGGCAGTTCGCCTCGGACGTTCGCCGATGAAACCCAGAAAGAAAGCTGTCTGGGAATGGAAGATCGTGCGGCGCGCGATCCTGGATGCGTTTCTGAAGCTGAACCCGCGCAAGATGATGGGCAATCCTGTCATGTTTGTGGTGGAGATCGGCAGCGTGATCACCACCGTGCTGCTGTTCCAGGGCGGACCGGCGTTCAAGTTCAATCTTCAGATCACACTGTGGCTGTGGTTTACGGTCCTGTTTGCGAATTTTGCTGAAGCCATGGCTGAAGGCCGGGGCAAAGCTCAAGCCGACACTTTGCGCAAGGCGCGTTCCGAGACCATCGCCAACCGGCTTACCGGAAGCAACGGCCAAGTCGAGAAAGTGCCCAGCTCAAAACTGCGCGCGGGTGACCTGGTGTTCGTGTCGGCCGGTGAGTTCATTCCGTCGGACGGCGAGATTATCGAGGGCGTCGCGTCTGTAGACGAGTCGGCAATTACCGGCGAATCTGCTCCCGTGATTCGGGAATGTGGCGGCGACCGGTCTGCGGTTACCGGCGGCACTCGCGTTTTGTCCGACCGAATCAAGGTGAAGATCACTTCCAACCCCGGCGAGACTTTCCTGGATCGCATGATTGCCTTGGTAGAGGGCGCCGAGCGCCAGAAAACTCCCAACGAAATTGCGCTTAACATCCTGCTCGCCGGGTTGACAATCATCTTCCTGCTGGCGGTGGTCACGCTTCAGCCCTTCGCTATTTATGCGGGCTCTCCCCAGACCGTGTTTGTGCTGGTGTCTCTGCTCGTTTGCTTAATTCCGACGACGATCGGGGGCCTGCTTTCCGCGATCGGCATTGCCGGTATGGATCGCCTGGTGCAGCACAACGTCCTGGCCATGTCCGGCCGAGCGGTGGAAGCCTCGGGTGACGTGAATACGCTGCTGTTGGACAAGACTGGGACCATCACCCTGGGAAATCGTCAGGCATCTCGTTTTATTCCTGCTCCGGGCATCACCGAACAGGAACTCGCCGACGCGGCTCAACTTTCCTCGCTTGCCGATGAAACTCCCGAAGGCCGCTCCATCGTCGTACTGGCAAAAGAAAAATATGGTCTGCGGGGAAGGGAACTGGGTTCTCATGATGCTCGCTTTGTCCCTTTCAGCGCCCAGACTCGCATGTCGGGAGTTGACCTTAACGGTTTTGAGATCCGCAAAGGTGCAGCTGATGCCATTGGGGCCTATGTTTCTCAGACCGGCGGCTCTATGCCCTCCGAAGTAAAGAACATGGTGGAAGAGATTGCGCGCTCAGGCGGCACGCCTCTGGTAGTCGCGGAGAAAAGCCGCGGTCCTCTTGGCGTTATTGAACTGAAGGACGTCGTGAAGGGCGGGATGCGAGAACGCTTCGATCAACTGCGGGCGATCGGGATCCGCACCGTGATGATCACCGGCGACAACCCGCTCACCGCAGCGGCCATCGCGCGCGAGGCAGGAGTCGATGATTTCCTCGCGCAAGCGACTCCGAAAGACAAGATGGACTTGATCAAGAGGGAGCAAGCCGAGGGCAAACTGGTGGCGATGACCGGCGATGGCACGAATGATGCCCCCGCCCTGGCCCAGGCTGACGTTGGGGTTGCCATGAACACCGGAACCCAGGCCGCCAAAGAAGCCGGAAACATGGTGGATCTCGATTCCAATCCCACCAAGCTCATTGAAATCGTGGAAATCGGCAAACAGCTCCTCATGACCCGTGGCGCGTTGACAACGTTTTCCATCGCCAACGACGTCGCCAAGTATTTCGCCATCATTCCCGCCATGTTTGCGGGAACCTTCCCGGTCCTGAACGCATTGAACATCATGCACCTGCAGACACCCCAGTCCGCCATTCTGTCTGCTGTGATCTTCAACGCCCTCATTATTATTGCGCTGATTCCGCTGGCATTGCGGGGAGTGAAATATCGGCCTTTGGCAGCCGCGGTCCTCCTCCGGAACAACCTGTGGATTTATGGCGTCGGGGGAATCATCGTTCCGTTCATCGGGATCAAGATCATCGACATCCTGATCACGCACGCGGGACTTGCATAGAGGAGTTTCGATGAAAAAGAATCTGATCACTGCGGTATTAATGACGATCGCGACGACGATTCTGTTGGGGATTATCTATCCGTTGATTGTGACTGGAATCGCGCAGGTCATATTTCCAAAACAGGCGAACGGCCAACTCATTCAGAGAGCGGGCAACACCGTCGGCTCGAGCATCATCGCCCAGAGCTTCACCGGTCCAGGTTATTTCCACCCCCGGCCATCTTTTGCAGGAAACGGCTACGATGCTGCGAATTCCAACGGTTCTCAATTAGGACCAACCAACCAGAAACTCATCGATCGCGTGAAGGCTGACGTGGCTAGCGCTCAAGCCTACAATCCCGCCACGCCGGTGCCGATCGATCTGGTGACGGGTTCTGCATCTGGACTTGATCCGCATATCACGCCGGCAGCAGCGGAGTTCCAGTTGCCTCGTGTCGCCAAGCAGCGCGGGCTGCCTATCGATCAACTGCGCGCGTTGGTGGCGAAACATACGGAAGGACGCCAGTGGGGCTTTCTCGGAGAACCGAGAGTGAATGTGTTGGAACTGAATCTGGACCTGGATCAGCATTTCCCCGCCAGCAAACAATCATCAACTCTCGACACAAACCCCCGACTAGGCCCGTAGCCCATAATTCGCGGGGGGAAACGCAACCTGGAGCCTGACGTTACCAAAGTACCTGCCTGCAAGCTTGAAGGTACTTACCTTTTATGAGACAGTCCTCGCGTCCGAAACGTCTGCTTAGGAGTCCTCCCCCAATGTCTAGCTTGCTTCGCACTCTGGTGTTCGATGATGAAGGTCAGGATATCGCCGAATATGCAGTGATGGTCGCAGTCATCCTGATAATCGTGGTCGGCACAATTCGTCTGATCGGAAGTAACGCCAACACTGTGTTCTCAAACGTGGCCAGTTCGGTTCAGTGAGCAGGTTTGTTGATAGCCGAGCAAGAACCAGTGGCCCCTTGTCACAGCGAAACACAAGAATATCCACGGTGCTCCCTTCGCGCTTGATTGGTGTTCCACAGTTCCAATCAGCTCTGGAGATCACTTTATCTTGAGCTTGGGGAGTCCGGCTCCGGTGCCGTGAGTTCGATTCGCCAAACCGGACTGTCTTGAGACAGCGGCCCTTCGAACTCTACAAACGTTGGTGCCTCGCTCTTCACCAGCCACACGTGAATATCCGGAGGCTGCTTGCCCAGGATCGGAGCGATTGCACCGGCTACTCCTTCAATCTTCGTCTTAATGATGTAGTGCTGTGCCTTGTGCGCGATCATGCCCACCTTGATGGTTTTTTCGGGACCCGGGAAAATGTTCCACCTCACCACCCGCGGCTTCGTCGATGCAGCCACAAACGAAACCGTGGTCAGCGGAGCCGAAGGGTCTACATTTTTCAGCAGTACGAAAAGCAATCCATTGGCGACGTCGTCCGGTACATGGATGTGCTGAGTGGCCTTCTTCTCCTTGCCTTTATCAATAACCCGCACGGTGACTTTTCCCGTAGTGGCGTCAAGCCAGTCCTCAGTCTCCTTCTTGAAAGATGGCCCTTTCTGCACCACTTGGTCACTCAACAAGCGGAATTTACCGTGCTGCGTAAATTTTGTGATCTCCTCGTAGAAGGAGCCATCTTTGAAGCGGAATTGGAGGTCGTCCACTACTTCTCCATCCTCAGCTTTCACCACTTGTTTCAAATCACCATAAGCCAATGGTCTTCCGTCCAGATTTCGCAGCACAAGGAACCCCAGCGTCACTCCTTCAATGTGACGCACAGGAATCTGCTCAGCAGCTAATCTGCTCGCCTGAAGGATTGCGGTGCAAACTACGAGAACCTGAAAGAAAGCCGGCACGCTATGTTTCATCTCACAATCCTTGAAGGCAGAGCTTAGGATGCCAAAACGAGAACCTGCGTCCAGATTTACATCCAACCGCCAGCCACAATAGCGACCAGATGGTTCAGTTGCCTATTACCTGGTGCTGACCACGCGATTCGCTCGGTGTGAAAATCTAATCTGACTGACGCTGTTGTTCCCGTGCGGGATAGAGTAAACGTTCGTCATGTCGATAACTATCTGCGCTCCTCCACTTATATTGGTGATAGTCGTAGATTTCACTCCCGTTGCCGCAAGTGGTCCTACCTCAGTTGGTACAAAACGTTGTGATTGGCATCGCGGAAAAACGCCTTCTGAAGCGTACAGTGTGAAACGATCCTAATCTGCAGCTTCAGCCAACTACTCTCGTTTGCAGTTGAAGGAGGTAATCATGGCTCGAACGAATGCTCATAAAATTCATATTCTTCGTATTCTGGGGATTTTCACTCCGGTTCTCGTGATGCTTTGGGTCCCTAATGCTCTTGCTCAATCTGTGAGTTTTCTCCCGGCCGTTACTTACGACACAGGCGGCTATCAAGCCAGTTCGGTAGCCATCGCGCAGGAGGCTGCCCATTTTGGCTCCAGCTTCAAAGATTGGCGGACGGCATTGAGGGCGTTATCTCGAATCGTTCTTAACTGCTCTTTTGTACCGTTGTGCTCGGACTCCCATTTATATTGCTGCCCATTCTCCGCCGGAATCTGGCGCGACCCCCGCATCTGGCGCAGCATCGGACCGCGCTTGACCGTGCCGGTCCTCACGGTTGCGCGCTCAATCGCAGGTGCAGCCGGCTTGAGGCGTGAAACTCCAACTGAGACTGCGCCACGCCTAAGATCTCCGCCGCCAGGATAAACAGCTCGCGGCACGTTTCCGGGTCTTGACCTCGGGCCCGGACGATGTCCATTCGATTGCAGTCTCTTTCTAGTATTAGCTAACTGACGATCCCTACCATCACAGACCTATTTGTTTGCAAAGTCCTGATCCTGCTGTTTCAACTCTCGCGCAAGGCGACGATTGGATTCACTTTCGTCGCGCGGCGTGCTGGGAGATAGCTCGCCAGCGCGGCCACTGCAAGTAAAAGGAGAGGCACGATCAGAAACACAGCCGGATCATGGGGGCGAACACCATAGAGCAGACTTGCCATCATGGACGCAGTGGATGCAGAAAAGGCCACTCCGGCAACGGTGCCCATTCCAGCAAGCGCCACCCCCTTGCGTAAGAACATTCTCAGAATGTCTTCTCGTCGCGCCCCCATGGCCATGCGGATACCGATCTCGCGCGATCTTTGGCCGACCATATAAGCCAACAAGCCGTAAATTCCGATGGAGGCCAGAAGCACCGCCAGTCCAGCAAATCCGCCCACCAGATCGGCAGAAAAACGGCGTGAAGCCAGTGACCGATCAAGGACGTCGTTCATTGAAGAAACATTGAATACGGGCAAGCCGGAATCAATGCTCTGGATTTCACGCCGAATCTCTGGTTCGAGCAGGGTCGCGGGCAGAGACGTGCGCAACACCACGCTCAGTTCCTTGCTGTTGTCTTGATAGGTCGACACATAGATGTGGGGAACGCCATCGATGTCGAGACCGTCGCTTTTGATGTCTTTAACAATACCTACGATGGTCGTCCATGGCTTGGCTGAGCCGGTTGGAGAGAGATGCTGATGCACTGGGGTTTGTCCGAAACGCACTCGGCGGCCCAGCGGATCGCTGGCTGGCCAATACTTACGAGCGGTGCTTTCATCAATGATGGCCACCAGCGGTTTGCCGTCTTCATCACCCTCGGTGAATGAACGGCCGCGTAGAAGCGTCGTCTGTAACACTTTAAAATAGTCGGAGCTTATCCGAATTCTTTCGGCGCTCAGATCCTGGGAGGACTCGACGGGTCTATCTTCAATCGCGAAGCCTTCACTCGCTACGCCACCGACCGCGTTGGGGTTGGTATTGGTGGTCGGAAGAGCTGAGGTGATTGCGGCGAGTTCCACTCCCGGAATTGCCTTCATGCGCCGCAGCAACTCACGATCAAAGGTGGCTCTGCGAGGAATATCGAGATACCGATCCGCCTCCGATTCATTGGGATTCGGAAGCTGTATGTTAGCCGCGACAACTTGAGTTGGATTAAAGCCAGGACTTTCCTGCAACAGATCCCGCAGCGTACGCAACAGCAAGCCGGCTCCGACCATCAGTATGACGGCGAACGCCAGTTCAGAAACGATTAGAACATCCCGCAATCGCCCGGTCTTTGTACTGTAGCCGGACCCTCGACCGCCTTCCCGAATGGCCGAGGAGAGAGCGCTTTTTGCCGAATGAAGCGCTGGAGCAAGTCCAAACATTAAGCCGGTGAGGATGGAAATCAGCAGAGCGAACGCCAGCACCACCCAGTCGATTCGTACTTCGTTGAGCCGGGGAACGTTCGATGGCACAAAGCGCAAAATGAAACCTAAAGTGCCCACTGCGGTTGCGATTCCCGCGACACCGCCGATGAGCGACAGCAGCATAGACTCGGTCAGCATTTGGCGCACCATGCGGCCGCGGCTCGCTCCCAGCGCTGACCGCACCGCCATCTCTTGTTGTCGCCCCGAAGCGCGCGCTAAGAGGAGATTGGCAATGTTCAACGATACGATGAAAACGATCAGGATTACCGCGCCCAGTAACACCAGCAGCATGGGCCGAACCTTGCCTACCAAAGTTTCTTGCAATGGTTGAATCTCAATTGTCCATTGCGCCTGCGGCGGGTAGTCGGTGGGAAAGTCGTGGCGTATTTGGGCAGCCATGGCGGTTAGCCGCGCCTGAGCTTCCGCCAGTGTCAGGCCGGGCTTAAGTCGTCCGATTCCAGATACTAGAATCCGGGTACCACGCATTGGCGGGGGAAAGGGATCTCCGCTGAAACCGCCGGCGCAAAACACTTCCGCGTCGCCGCCAACCGTCGGTCCAGGATGGCGAAATCCGCGTGGCAGAACCCCAATAATTGTAAGCGGATCATTGTCGATCCGGATGGTACGGCCGAGAACATGCGGATCGGCGCCATAGGCACGGCGCCACAGGCCATCACTGATCACGGCCTCTGCGGCGAAACCAGGCACGAAGTCCTGCGGACCGAACAACCGTCCAACTTGCGGGGCCACACCCAGCATGGAAAAGTAGCTGAAACTGCCATTGACCCCCTCGACACGCTCGGGCTGTCCGGCGCCGGTCAAATCCTCGCTACCCTCGAAGATCGGGGTCACATCTTCAAATACACCCGATCGCGTCTCCAGGTCATCCAGTTCAGGCTTGGAAAACCTGACGTCCCGCAATCCTACGCCGGGCTCGTTAAAGAAGATTCGTACCAAACGATCGGGATCGGGGTAGGGCAGAGAACGCAGCAACACGGCATTCACGATGCTGAAAATCGCCGTGTTGGCTCCCACGCCCAGAGCCAGCGTCAGGACAGCCACGATCGTGAATGTGGGCTTCGTGACCAGCACGCGCAAACCATAGCGAATATCCTGAAGTAAAGTCCCCATGACGAAGCTCCTCTCGACCTGTCAGCTGTGACTATCAATAAATCGTCCATGCAACGGACAAGATCTTCCATTGCCCATCCATTTTGCACACCTGCCAGACCTCGACACCTGAATGGTGAACCTTGTCATTGATGACAAAATCGTAATTAAAAGTCACCAGCCCAAGAGGACCGTCTTGGCGAATTTCGATATTGCGAAATCTCTCTTCGAGTTTGTCCTTCGAGGTAGCGAGAAGTTTCGCAAATCCATCGAGCTGGCTCGGGCCAATCCCATCGAACTGAGCGTTATATTTGCGGGCGTTATCAATCTCATCCTGGGTGTTGGCGTGATGAAAGAGCACATCAGGGTTCAGTACGAGCTTCGTTAGGGCGTAGCCGTCCTTGCGAATAATATCTTGACGGAACTCGTCCAATAGGCCGCGAATCCTCGTGATGTCATCGCCGTTGGAGTTGAATTTGGGTTCCGCGTCCTGCGCCCACGCTTGAAACGCCAAGCTACACATAAGGAGTGTGACCAATACTGCGCCTGTTCTTTTGTTCATATGGCGTTCCTTTCAGAACTTGACTTAGAGAATGTGGATCGCTCCGGCTGCGCGCGGAACCGGTGTCATACCTGGCATTCGCTGTCGGAATCAGAAACCTCGACAATTACCTCGATCTCCACACAGGAGCCGAATGGGATCTGCGCCGCGCCAAATGCGCTGCGGGCATGCGCTCCGCGCTCGCCAAAGACTTCCAGGAAAAGTTCGGAGGCGCCATTGGCGACCTCGTGCGGTTCGGTAAAGCCGGGAGCGCTGTTCACCAGTACCAGCAGCCTGACGACGCGTTTCACCCTATTCAGGTCGTACAGGGCACCGTGCAACGTCGCGAGGAGTTCGATGGCGACATCACGCGCTGCCCGCCTGCCCTCCGCCGTTGTGATTTCTTGCCCCACTTTGCCGGAGAATGGCTTGCCGTCCTTCTTCGCCAGTCGTCCCGATAAATAAATAAGATTGCCGGTCCGCACAAAAGGCACAAACGATGGGACGTAGCCATCGACCACTGGCGGGGGAACTTCAGGCAAATTGATTTGCAGAGCCTGTAGCCGCTCATAGATACTTGTCATAACTTTTCTCCTGCATCAGTTGCGCCAGTCGCACACCACACTAACAAGACGATCTATGTCCTGCTCCGAGTTGAATAGATAAGGTGAGACCCGAATCTTGCCTTCCCGCAGGCTCACTATGATGTGTTCGCGCCGCAGCTTTTGGTAAAGCTCGACGGTCTTCTCCGGCTGGCGCGCCGTAAAACATCCAAACGGCCCCCGCCTATCCGGATCCAGCGGACTTGCGGGCACGCACCGGTCTTCAGGCAGGCGAGAAAACATAAATTCAATCAAGTGCCGGTTGTGCTCGCTGACTACTTCCGGGCCGGCGCGCAACACGAAATCTACCGATTCAGCCATCGCGGAAAGATTGAAGTTGTAGTAAGTGGCCCATTCTGCGGCGTCCCAGCGTTTGGCGTCGCGGCACGGTTTGGGGTCGACAAAATTCAACTCCGAAAAATTGTCCGTGTTCTGGCCTGTCCAGTAGAAAGGCATAGGCCGGAGCCTGTCGAGGTGCTCGCTCTTGACCCAGAAAAACCCCGTACCGTAACAGCTCAGCAGCCATTTGTAGCCAGCACACGCCATAAAATCGGCGCCGAGATCGTTAACGTTCATTGGCACGGCGCCGCAGGCTTGACTGACATCCAGCAGAAGCAACGCTCCCTGCGCATGACACGCGGCAGCCAATCGGGCAGTGTCCAGCAGGGAGCCATCGTCATAGCGCACCAAGCTCACGGAGACGATTCTGGTTTTAGGCGCTAGCGCATCAATGAGGGCATCCGCAGTGATAAACCGGTCGCGCGGCGCAATGACTCTGAGCTTCACGCCCTCCCGTTCTTCCATGGGCTTCCAGGTGGCATACTGTAGCGGGAACTCTCGCTGCACGGTGATGATCTCGTCTCCTCGCTTCCACTCGAGGCCGTACGCCACGACCGCAGCGCCGGCGCTGGCTCCCGTGGTGACCGCGATTTCCTCGGGTTTAGCCCCGATCATCTGAGAAAGAGAAGCTCGGATCCGTACGGGCGCCTCAAACCACAAGGAATCGTCTACCCGATGTGGAAACTTCTTCGCTTCGAGCGCATGCTCGACCGCGCGGATAGATACGCGCGGCATCACCGTATGTGCTGCCGTGTTCAGGTAGGTTGCGTCTTCAATTTCGAACCATTCCTTCTTCCAGTTGGCTACAACCTGAGTTGTCATATGGAGAAGTCACTCTTGCAGGCAGATGTCGATGGCGTTCCGGTCCTACATTTCACGAGTCGGTGCGAGCAAAGTATTTGCTCAACGGACAACCTGCTGTGGCAAAATCTCTTTCGCCTTGTATAACAATTTCACTTAAAAACAATTTCACGAATCACTTCAGTGCCCAGGGGTTTTCTGATTTCGTTCCGGTGTACTCTGGCCTGGTTCTGACACGCGGTGTTACAGATTACTTTGTCGGTCACTGCGTCAAACGCCGCCGCTTGATCGCCGATGTCCCCGGCATAAGCCGCCATGTTTTTATAAGTAATCTCCAGATACACATTGGGCTGTTCCGGTGATTTTGGTTCGGCCTGGAAGACCTTGTAACCAATGATCAGCCCGGCTTTCTTCTCGGCTTCCATGGTCGGCACCCATGTCGAGGTCACCCATGCCATGTACTCCTCAAAATGCCCGTACTCAACATGTATGTAGAACACCGAAGTGACCGCACCATAGCTATACCCGCGCTGATCCTGGGCACGTGCATCAAGCGAAAGTGCGGAAGTTGCGAGACACACGGAAAAGATAGCGGCTTTGATCATTTTCTCTTCGCCCCTTTTTCATTGTTGTCCTACTTAGACCAGGGCGGAACCACGCCGTTGCTGCGCGCGTACGCGATCGACTGCCCCAGATGCTCGTGTTGATCTTCGAGAATCAGCATCACCGCGCCCAGCTTCGTCATGTCCCTTCCGAACAGTTTCACCGGCGCCTGCAGGTCATTGTCGGAGAGTGCCGTAATCGCTTTTTGCAGATTGACGTAAGAAGCCTTTAGAGCTTCCTGCAATTTCTCCGGATCGGTAATGGGTGCGAGCTTTGCCTCTGTATTCGGTGTGCCGGAAAGCACGCCGGCGAGGAGGCCGTTCTCTTTAACGATCAGGTTGAAAACGTCGCCAACGGAGCGAACGCCCGGGCCGGGCTTCCAGTCGTACTTGCCCGACATAACCCGCGCGAGTCCGGTGAATTTGTCGGAAAGCGTTGCGGCATCTTTTCCAAAGGCGGCCTGTATTCCTGCCGGCTGCGCCTCCGCCAACGGCACCATCAGAGCGACCGCAAGCGCGCAAATTCCGTACTGAATCAAAATCTTCTTCATGTGAAACTCCTCCAGGCGATGCTCCTGCTCACCGGACAATATGCCGCGAACAAACAGCATTTGCAGAAAAAGTGACATGCGGTGTCCGAAATAAGACAAGCGGTCAGAGTTGGCCGTCAAATACTGTTGCCACGGGTCCGCTCACAGCTTTGATCAGCTAGCTCGTTCATCCGGTGTCGTGTTGGCTGGAGAACTCCACGTTCGATCTGGTGTACAAGGCCAGTAATTGCGGCGTTCATATGTACCGGCACTCCGGACGCGTGGCCTAACGTCACCACATAGCCGTTGATGAAGTCGACCTCAGTCTTCCGGCCACGCTCGAAGTCCTGGAGCATCGAGGGTTTGACATCCCCGTAGAAAGCAATTATTGCTTTGACCCACGACTCATAGTGTTCGTCTGCGGCAACATTGCTTGGCCATCCGGGCGGAATCGGGTCCACGGCCAGACGCTCCAGCCGGGTGCCAATCGCAAGTGCCACGGATAAAGCTTCCTGGTACGTCCGCCGGAAGACCTTCTTGCCTGCCTCCGTTTCCATGTACTGACGCATGGTTTGCGAACAGAGCGCGCCGAGGGTTGTAACCGAGCAATTGATCAGGAGTTTCGACCAGATGGCACCGGTCAGGTTTGAAGATATCTTGACCTCAATCGCTCGACCCAAGACGCGCGCAACCCGCTCGACGCGCTCACTGACCCCACCGGTGAGTTCGCCTATCAGCAGATGCCCTGCATTCTTCTGCTCGTAGACGCCGGGTTCTACCATTGTGGCACCAAGATTTGAGAATCCGCCGAGGACCTTATCTTCGCCTAGACGATCCGCGAGCACCCGTGCAACGCCGCCATTCTGTATAGGCAACATAACTCCTTCGGGGGCAAGTAGGCCCACCACGTAGGGCGCGACTTCCAGCGCGTCCTGCGCTTTGGTGGCAAGCAGGATCAGGTCAAATTGGTGGCCCTTTCCGTAGTCCTCAATTGCGGCAACGTCGATAGCGTCTGCCCTTACCTCTCCTCCGATGCCGGACACTCGCAGGCCCGATCTGCGCAATGCCTCCGCAGAATCGGTATTGCGAGCCGCAAGCCGGACGGGCAATCCTGCACGGAGGGCGCGCGCGGCGATTGTTCCGCCCAAGGCGCCGATGCCCACTATCAGCATTTGCATTATGAAGCCTCCAAGATGCCCGCGATGAGACTGAATCCCGCCAGTTGCGACTTGCTCCAAACAAGCCATGACCCAGGCGTCGCAACGCGGGCGATCCAATCGTCCAGGTCTGGATGTTGCAGCTTGGCGTTCTGTCCGCGCATGTGGGGCTCTCGACGAGTCTATGACACGAGCGCGGACGGCGGCACCTCGATTTCGCCGCTTGCGATGTTGGCCGCGGCACCACCAACGCTGACAGGTCACGACGCTTCCGCTCTTACGCGCCTCCGCTTCGATTTCGCTTCTGCGTCCCATCGAGACACCTTGCTGGATCGAAAGGCGATAGGCCGTCCCGCCAAAATCGGGCCTCGAAGCCATGGCGCCGACCAAGGCGGCACAGGCGCCCCCCGTCGCGGGATCTTCCTCGATGCCGAGCGCGGGCGCCCACATGCGCGCATAGAGCTTGCCGCCATCCTGTAGATTTCCCGCGAAGAAGAAAATGTGGGGAGACCACGCACGCGAGAGCGTTGCCGCCCAGGCAGACCGATTGATCGCCGCCCGATCGACAGCATTGTTCGACTTCAGCTGCGCAAAACAGAGTGGAACACCGACGCCTGCGAAAAAGACTTGGCTCACCTCGGCGGGCTCGATGGATAAGACGGCGGCGAGATCAGTCGGAGAAGGTGCGCCGGTTGGTGCCTCAATCTTCCCTGATAACGTCAACGTGCCGTGGACCCCCCGTTTCGCGGGGAGACATCG
>DASUWH010000033.1:0-70844 GCA_036378535.1 Terriglobales bacterium
AAGCACACGCCGGAAGGTAAGGCTGCGTTAACAGAAGTAGCTAGACAGGTGGGGTCGTCTTACAGGCAGATCATTTGGGCCAGTTTTTATTGTGAGAGCGCGCGCGTGAATCAGCTATTGCCATCGCCATGGTGGGATGCAGAGAAGTTCTGGCGATTGAGAAAGGCCGGTTTGTCCTTAGAGGGTGCGGAGGAGTTGTGGTCACGGGCCAGGACTATCTTGAGTAAGCGACTGGAATCGCAAGCAAATTCTCTCAAAGAACTCCTCAACGGTGGTCTGTCCACGAGCCCTATGCCCACCTTATGGAAACAGATTCCGTAAAGCCCCGTCAGCGGAGGCAGATCTGAAGACCTGAAACGCGTGAACAAACTGACCAGGGAACTCACATCGTCCAGCTTGGCGGTTTGAGTCCAATTGCAAAACGGTTTGCGGCATCACGCAATGCACTATCCGCAAGATGAGCATAGCGCGCAGTGGTCTGTGGCAGAGTGTGTCCGAGCAATTTTCCGACGATGTGCAGGGATTCGCCGCTCGATACCAGATGCGACGCAAACGTATGACGCAGGTCGTGGATACGCACTGTTGGCTTCCAGATCGTAAGGAGTTTCTTTCGCTTGCCCGGAACTTGTTCGGCTACGGCAAGACCAGCCGCTTTGCACACTTGCACCCAAGGCCTACGAATGGTTACACGCGCATCTGGAGAGACCTTTCCATTTTTCTGCCCGGGGAACAAGACCGCGGAAGTCCGGGCCTCATTCATGCGCCGCAGCAGTTGCATTGCTGTATCGCTTAGAGGTGTGTGTTCAATTTTTTTCTGCTTGGTGTGGTGACTCGGTTTAGTCCAGATGGCACGTTTAAGATCGAACTGATCCCACGTCGCAGTGAGTACTTCGCTCTCGCGCGCACCGGTGACGATGAGTAAACGAATGGCATTTGCTGCCGATTGATCTGCATAATTGTCCAATGCGCCCAGGAGCGCTTCGACTTGTTCCACTGTGAGCCAGGTCTCGCGTTTGTCCTCGGGATAACGAGGCACGCCTTTAACGGGATTATCGGCTCGCCAGCGCCATTCCATTGCGAGGGAAAACATTTTCGAAAGGAGAGCCAGGACGCGATTCGCACGATAGGGGGTTTCCTTTAATCCGTGATGGACACCCTCAATGTCGCGGCGTGAAACTGCACCCACGCGGATCAATCCAATCTTCGGCAGGATGATTTGTTCGAGCATCTGTCGGTCATTCCGCAAACTGCTCGCTCGTTTGTGAGGCTTTGCGTAACGCTCAAGGTAATCCTTCGCCAGATCATCAACCGTTGGTTCGTTTTGAGCATCAAGCCTCTGCTGGAGAGGGTCGATACCATCGAGAATTTTTCCACGAAGCTGGATAGCCCGTTCACGTGCCGCGAGCGCCGTAAGCTCAGGATGTCGGCCAATCGTGTAGCGCCGTTCGCGCCCTTGGAAGCGATAGTTCAAAACGAAAGAGATGACGCCGTTGCTAGTAATGCGTGCACCGAAGCCGGGGATCTCTTCGTCGTACTGGATTCGATTGCCTGATACCGGTGGTTTAAGTGAAAGGACGGTTTTCTGAGTGATTTTCACAGGCTTATCGCTCGGCTTTCTGTGTCCGCGCTGTGTCCGTAACGCATGGCGTTCACTGTCGGCAATTGTCGCTCAGTGTCAGCAAACCGTCAAACAGTGACACCGAAATACCTGAGGAAATCGAAGAGGCATTTATTTTGTGTCCGTGACAATTATAAGCTACGCTGACTCTGGATCAGCATATCGGGGTTCGAATCCCTGGGGGGCAGCCAAACCAATCATTTATCTCCAGAATACGCCCGCACGGCAACACTTTTGAAAAGTAGTGCAAGGGCTCTATTTCGCGCGTCGGGGGATACAGCTCTTTGCTGAAGGGAACACCGTCAACGCGGCGCCCGCCTCGTAGGTACTCGCTAAAACCCAAACCGAGCTGATTTCTTGCCATCAGCAGATCACGAAACGACTACGGCAGAACTTAGATGAGCCGCGCCGACTTCAAACGCTGAAAAGAAAGTCAACGTGACACCTATGAACGGCATCTGACATAGCCGCAAATGGCAAAACGTGGCAATCCCGATGCCGAGAAGATCCTGGCAAGAACCTTTGCGGCTATTCGCCAGAGCAAGTTGATCCTTGAGACAACAGCAGAGCTGCTCAAAGATAGGCGGAAATTACCCGAACGGCGACGACCAGATCCACAAGCCACAAGCGTTGGTCCACCGTTAGTTCGCCCGGCGCGGGTGTCGCGCTAGCCGGCCGCATGTGAGTATGGCGGGGGAAAGACAAGCCTGCAGTTATGAGTTCTACAGGGTTTGTGTGCTGGCCTTGCCGAGCTTGACCCTGAGGCCGCTAGTTCCTGGGAACGTTTTCCCCTAGCTCCTCCAGCGCAGATCGCAAGCGGTCGAGAGCATCCTGAATGTCGCGGGTGGCGGCGTCGTTGGGACTAGTGAACCGCTCTCGCAACCGGAGCACAGTCTGGAACGCCTTCCGGGCGTTAGCCAGATTCTTGAAGCGCTCCTCAGAACCAGCTTCCTCGCCCAAGGCAATCTTCGCGAAGGTCAGACCCGTTTTCAGTTCCACCTTGAGGAACTCAGCGCCTTGTCGGTTGAAATCGCTGGCAATGGCACTCTTGTCTAGCATGTCCGCTTGGATGCAAAAGTCAGCCCTTGCAGGCTGCGGAAAAAGTACTTTGCTGGCAGGAAACGGGGCCTCAGGCGCTGAAGCGCGGACGTATTCTCAATGGCTTAGCGGCACCCTTCGACTACGCTCGGCGCAGGCAGCGGCCTAGCTGGCGCGAGTTTTGCCGGTCAATTCTTCGTTGAAGATCATTTTCCGGATGGCCCTGGCGTTAGCCGCATCCCCTTCCGCCTGGTCCTTGAGCCGCTCGAGATAGGTCTTCGGCCCCTTGGCGGATGCGGAGAGCCGTCGGGACATGGCCGCTTTTTCCTCCAAGGCGCGCATCGCCGCCCACAGGGCCCGTTCGGCAGACTCACCCAGCTCCCCTTTTAGGCTATCGGCGGTATACGCATGTCCAACCCGACAACGATACCTGACCAGTTGTCCCTGTTTCATCTCCCACAACACTCCATGGCATTCCGGACAGGCAAAAACCGAGGCCTTTCCATTCCCCTGTTCCGAGGTAAAGTCGTCTTCGTGTTCTGTCACTTCAGGATCGGGATTGGCATTCTTTTTCTTGTTCTTGCCTTTCGCTCGCGCATCGCTGCGTTTCGTGGGGCTGTTCATGGCGGCGCCTCGAGAACGAACCAATTCGACGATTTTTGGGCCAATGGCTGCAATGGGAAGGGTATAGTCAGCTCCTGCGTATTCCAGCGCTCGTTTCGGCATTTCGCCGGCAATGGCGTTCTGGGGATCCTGCACGATCGCACTACCGCCGCGACGTCTCACTGCGAGCAGGCCGGCGGAGCCGTCATCCAAGTTTCCGCTCAGCACCACCGCAATGACTCTGGGCCCAAAGCTGCGGGCCGCCGTACGAAACAAGGGGTCGATTGCAGGACGGTGCCGGTTCTCGCGGGGGCCTTTGAAGATATGCACATCACCGTATTCCAAGGTGAGGTGGTAATTGGGAGGGGCGACGTAAATCTGACCGGGGCGTATGGGTTCGCGGTCTGCCGGATGGGCGGCCCGGATCATACCTGCCCGAGTTAACATGCTGGGCAGATAGCTGTCGGCTTCGACCGGGAGATGAATGACTACAAAGATCGCTGCTGCCAGGTCGGCGGGAAGGACCGCAACGATTTCCTGCAGGGCCTCTATTCCGCCCTGTGATCCACCCATTACGACGATACTTGGCGGTGGCGTGCGCACTGGCGTGTTCATGAAGTAGCCTCCGACGGTCGCTGCTCGGAGAGCGCCGTGCCGCCGTCCCGACCTTACGCCCGCTTCCTGTTTCGTTGTCGGCCCCGGACGGGGGTCCTGAACTCCGATAAATTCATTATGATCGCTACTACCCCTTCGATGCTGCCTTCAGAGGTGCGGTAAGGGGAAATACGAAGCCGGTAAACAGCGCCGTCATGCTCAAACTGGCGCTCACGAATGTCTCCGTTGCGCATGACCTCGATCAGGAGGTGCTCGAATTCTGGAATGGCGAATTTCAATTTAACGTGCACCAGTGGACGGCCCACGTCGGATGCGCTGAAGCCGAGTAATTGCTCTGCCCGCGGCGTAAACCGCCGGATGGTGAAGTCCGAGCTCAGCATCAGAATAGCAATGTTCACACTCGCCAGCAGGTTCAGCAGGTCGTTATTGAGCTGTGCCAGCTGATAATTACGGTGCTGCATCTCTTCGTTTACGGTATTGAGCTCTTCATTGGCCGATTCCAGTTCCTCTTTCGATGTCTGCAGTTCCTCGTTGGTACTCTGCAGTTCCTCGTTGCCGGACTGGATCTCCTCGTTGGCCGACTGCAGCTCTTCGTTGCTGGCTTCCAAGGCTTCGATGATCGATTGTTGATATTCTTTGGTGGCGGTAAGCTCCTGTTTCAGTTGCGCAATCAGGTGGTCCTTGGCATCCTCCGGCGCCAGGGGAGGGGCGGCCGGCGCTGTCCCTTGACCTTGCGCGGCGCTGGCGTCTTCGAACACCACCAGGACACTGCTGTCGGCGTTAGTCGGAGTGCCGAAGGGTATTGCCTCGATGTGAATGGTCGCGAAGCTGCCGTCCGATTCCACCTGCAGGTTCTCCGTGCGGACGGGAACTCCTTTTTCTTTCACATCCTGGATTGCGTTCTGTACGTGAAACAGCAGACCCGGCTTGATCATCTTCAGGAGGTTGAGACTGGCCTTGCCGGTGGGCAACTCCAGGTATCGAGCGGCTTGACCACGTGTCTGTATAACCTCGAGGTCAGGGCCTACAACAACCGCCGCCGGTCCATAGCGTGTAAGCAGCAAGCGGTCCGCCTCTCGCTGTAATTCGAGGGGAGATCGGGGAACTCCCCCCGGCGTCGCGGCTGCGGGCGGCTCCGCCATTGGAAAACTCGCGTCAAAATGCTCTGGCGGGACTCCGAATGCCACGGGCGAAGGTACCGGCTTTTTGCGGTAGATCTTATGTTTCTTGTGGACGGGTTCGAATAATTCCGCGCCGGTACCGACCAGACCCTCGGTGTTCCCAATGACGAGGTAGCCTCCGGTTCGGAGCGCGTAGTGAAAAATGGGAATCACCCGCTTTTGGAGGCTCTGACTCAAATAGATCAGCACATTACGGCAGCTTATGATGTCGATGTGCGAAAACGGAGGATCGCTAAAAACATTCTGGTTGGCGAAGACGCATACATCGCGGACCGCTTTGCTGATCTGGTAGCCACCCTCGACCTTGTTGAAGAACCTCTTCAGGCGCGCCGGGGAGACGTCCGCGCTGATGCTTTCCCGGTACACCCCGCTGCGCGCTTTCTGGACAGCGCCCGCCGACAGGTCGGTGGCGAATATCTGCACCGACACATCGGCCCGAGCTTCCGTCAAATATTCCAACAGCGAGATGGCATGGGAATAAGCTTCTTCGCCGGTAGAGCATCCGGGGACCCAAAGGCGCAAGGTATCGGTCCCAAAGCGGCCCTTCAGGATTGCTGGATAGACTGTTCTCCGTAATGCGTCGAACACGTCCTTGTCTCGGAAAAAGTTGGTGACGTTGATCAGAATGTCGTTGTACAACGCCTGCACTTCCGCCCGGTCTTTTTGCAGAGTCTGGACGTAATCGCCTAGATCCTCAAGCTTACGCAAGGCCATGCGGCGCATCACCCGCCGCCGAATGGTGGCGGGCTTGTAATCGGAGAAATCCGCCTTGCAAACCTGCTTCAGCAGCCGGAACACCTGTGGCATTTGGCGACTGCTGTCACCATCGATTGACTCGGATGTTTCACTAGGCGGATTGGTCACGTAGGGATGTTCGCGGATACGCATCAACTCCTGTGCGATACCGGCCGGGGGCAATACCATGTCAATGCAGCCGGAAGCGATGGCGCTATTGGGCATTCCGTCGTATTTGGCCGACTTGGAATCCTGCGCGAACGTGATTCCGCCCTCATTCTTGATTGCCGCTACGCCCAAGGTGCCATCCGATGCCGTCCCGGAAAGAATCACGCCAATGGCGTTGCTTCGCAAATCGAAAGCCAGTGACCGAAGGAATGTGTCGATGGGCATATGCGGGCCGCCCGGTTCTCGAGTGACCAGACGCAGCGTGCCATCCGAAATGGTCATGTCGCGGTTGGGAGGGATTACGTAAACCTGGTTACGCTTCAAGCGAATGCCATCGTGTACCTGCAAGACGGGCATGGCGGTGGCGCGACCCAGAAGGTCGGTCATAGCACTCTCGTGCCTGGGATCGAGATGAGGCACTAACACAAAAGCCATGTCGGGTTTTGGCGGCAACGCTTTCAAGAGATTCGTAAACGCTTCCAGTCCGCCTGCCGATGCCCCGACCCCGACTATGGGGAAGCCCGGGATGGTCTTGCTGTGCTCCCTGCTGTCTTCGACCAGGGGCTTATCGCTTCCCGCAGACGCCCCCTTGTCGGTGCGATCAGCATTCGACGCGCTCGCTATTGGATCCTTTGCTTGCCTAGCTCTAGGTTTAGTCTTGGCAGCATTGTTTCGTTTCATAACCTGCTCCCGACTGTAAGCGCCTCGCTACAGACGCTCTTCGGTTTCGCCCATGGGGAATACTCGAGAGAAATATAGCCTTCCAGGGGTTGACCCCGCAACGAGACCCTGCCGAACTCATGGAAGGAGATAGCGAGGCACTCGGCGCCCTTTCTCCGCACTCGACCCCGACAACACAGGCTCACACGTTCAGAAACCCGCAATCTCACAGCGCCTGATTGCAGGGCGGTTTAGAAAATACTGCAGTCCGTTCGGCCTGCGGGCTGAAGCCCGCGAACCCTGAGTAGGGTTGCGTTTCGGCGCGGCTGAACAGGTTGCGGAAAAACTCATACATACATCAAGAGGCGACCCTCAGGCGCTAAAGCGCGGACGTGTGTTCAACGGCTTAGCGGCACGAGTAAACTCGCGCCCTTCCCGATTTTACTTGCCTGGTTTTTTTTCCGCAGCCTGTGAAGCCGCGCGCCTCGCGAATACAACAAGGGTCCTCTCCAGAATTTCCTCTACATCGAGGTTGGCACGTCGGGCCATTTGCGCGCACTTAGGATGACCTTGCTCGGAGAGTTGCGAGGCGCCTTTGAGTCAAGAATCTGATACTCCGAATCCCGTGTGGACGGCAAGCAAGGCGATGTATCCGTCAACCTTCGAAGCGCGTCCAAGTTGTGTATAAGAGATTGGACTTGCTGGTGCAAATCGATATTGAGCGATCTGCACCTGGTCTTGAGCAGATGAGCTTCCTGGATGGCAAAATTCGTTTGATGCTCGCGGGGAACCAGCGGGTGGGTGCTGGGGTTATTCATCGCACGTGCCCGCATCCACCAATCCAACTCGGACTTGAAGGCAAACACCGGACTGCGGGGGCTGTTCCTGACGCGGTGGACGGGCAGCTCCAGCTCCGCTTGCCAGCGCTGAACGGTGCGTACACCACGTCCGACGAAGTTTCCAATTTCTTTCCAACCAGTCAGCATAGCGGATTGGCGGGCAGGGCCGGCATCCGTGCTCACCAAACCGAGCCGGTTCCGGCTAGCTGTCGCCACCGCAAGCGAGGTTCTAGATGCATGCATCATGTGACCCTCCTCGCGCCCGCTTCGTAAAGGCCTGGGCTCTTACGCGTTTACTCGTCACTTGGGGGCAGCCGGCAACCTGTGAGCACCGCCCCTTATAAACTATATGATGACAGACTTGGCCTTGTCTGTCAGGTAAATTCCTATTCTTCCGTAGGGCAGCCAGGCCACTGTTAGTCTTCTTCTTTCCTCCAGCCGGTGAGCATCGATAAGAAGTTGTTCCATCCGTGGAGCATCACCATCACCAGATGTCCGAAAACGAATGCCACCATGGCCCAGAGTATGACGAAGTGCCAGACACGGGCCCAATGAAATCCGCCCATCAGCCAGGCCAGCCAGGAGAACTGCACCGGCTTCCAGATGGCCACTCCGGTAAGCACTGACCCTATGCCGAGAATAATCACCGTGGTATAGGCGTGTTTCTGCAGCGAGTTGTAAGTCTCGTGCTGCGCGGGCTTGGGACCGAAGAGGAAATAATGGCGAACCATGGGCCAGACTCCGGGAATATCCCGGCGCACGAATAAGACCTGCTTGTAATTTCCGCTGAAGATCTGGTAGCCGAGATAGATGAGTCCGGTTGCGATATAAATCCAGGCGAAGGTGAGATGCCACTGGAGCGCTCCGGCAAGCCATCCACCAATGGCAAACGCCTTGGGCCAATGCAGTAAATCTTTCTGCGGAATCTTGGCGCCAAAACTCGGGAAAGCGCGAAAGATCTGCAGGCCACTTCCCGCCATCACGAACAATGCGACGGTATTGAGCCAGTGGCAGAACCGGACCACATAGGGGTGTTCGTAGCGGGCAGTGGTCGTTGCGCCAGTTTTTGTATTTTCAATCGCGATTGTTTGGGTTGCCATCCTGGGTCTCTGAACTACAGATCATAGTTTCCGGAGTAGCCCTGATCTTCCCAATAGCCTACACGCTGCAGAACATTGGTCACGTTTAAGTCGGTCAGGTACTTCGCCTGCTGATAACCGATGCGCGTGGGAATCTGCAGGCGCAGCGGAGCACCGTGCTCGCGGGTGAGCGGCTGATCGTACATTTCGTAACACAACAGGGTCTGGGGATGAAGAGCAGTCGCCATATCGATGGAAGAGTAGTAATCGTCGGCGCACTCCACGTGAACGAAGCGCGCGGTGGTATCGGCGCCGATCAGGTGAAGGAAATCGGAGAGCCGCGCGCCCCCGAAGCGCCCGATTACATCCCAGCCTTCCACGCAAACATGACGCGTGTTCTGCCGCACCTTGGGGAGAGATTGAATCTGTGCGAGCGTGTAATCACCAGATTTATTGACCGCACCGCTGACCGTGAGCGTCCAGGCATCGAGGTCCACACCCGGATCGTCGACGTCATAATCGTTGATCGGAAATTTGTCGAAAGGTGCAAGTTCAGAATCGGCAAATGTCGGAGCCAGGTGATGACGGCGGAACATCGCTGTGGCCGCCCAATCGCTCAGGCCCAATCCCGCCTTGAGCAGCGGCTTTTGCAGCGCGGGTATGGCAAAGGCGCCGACCGCCAGAACTGGAGTTAGCTTCAGCAATTCCCGGCGCGTCATTCCTTTGAACTTCCGCTTATCGATGGGAGAGGACATAGAATCTCGTGGCTTTTATGTTAAATGAGATTCGAAGTCACAGGAAAAGTGGCAAAAGAAGTCGTCAGCCATCAGTCGGCAGTCGTCGGTCGTCAGCTGTCAGTCGTCAGCCGTCAGCTGTCAGTCGTCAGTCGTCAGCCGGTTGTCGGGCTGCCTACGCCAGAGGACCCAGATCCCTCGCGATGACACTCAGTCGACGGCTGCCGGGTGAGCATACGGTTGGAAAAGCGTTGAGTGCTGACTGCTGACGGCTGGTTCCTGAGGGCTATTTCTTGAGCTGCACCATCTTGGGCTCGTAGACGCAGAAGGGCTCTTCGTCGAGGAAATCGCCGGTGGCAGCGTAGGCGCGAGCGCGGCAACCCATACAGACGTTGCGGAACTCGCAGCAACCGCACTTCCCTTTCAGGTTCTCGGTCTGGCGGAGTTGTTGGAAGACCTCGGCATTTTCCCAGATGTCGGCGAAGGTCTGCTGACGCAGATCTCCGGCGATCACCGGCAGATACCCGCAGGGGAAAACTTCGCCCTCATGAGAGATGAAACAAACGCCGGTGCCCGCGAGGCAGCCTTTAGTCATGGCATTCATGTCGGAAGGATGCCCGCTGGGATGTCCGGTATGGTGGCCGACAGGCGCCGCATTTGGCTTCAGCAGGATTCCCGTAGAGCCCGGCATCATCATGTCGGCGGGACCGATCGTGGTCGAACTGGAATCCGGATGTGCGGCCTTGGCCTCCGCGGCTGCGCGGGCAGAGCGGCCTTCGGCGGCTCGGCGTTGCCGGACTACACGGAAATAATGAGGGGCGCAGGTGGCCTTCAGCTCGATTCCGCCTTCGAGCGAGCGGTCATAGAACCAGTTCAACATTTTTTCGTATTCTTGCGGGGGCACCATTTGATCTTCGGCAATATCTACACCGCAGCCTACGGGAACCAGCAGAAAAGTGTGCAGAGCGTCGGCGCCCAGCGATTTGGCCAGTTCCAGCACTTGCGGCAACTGATACGCGTTGTGGCGGGCGATGGTCATGTTGATCTGGACCGACATGCCCAGCGCCTTCAGATTCCGCAGCCCATAAACCGCGGCATCGAAGGCTCCGGGGATACCGCGAAAGCTGTCATGGGTCAGAGAATCGGCACCATCCAGGCTGATTGAAACTCTTTTGACGCCGGCATCGACGATCATGCGCGCAACTTCCTTGGTCACCAGGGTGCCATTGGTGGCCAAGGCCACACGCAAACCTTTGTCGGTGCCATAGCGCGCAAGCTGGAAGATGTCGGAGCGGAACAAGGGCTCGCCGCCGCTCAACACGAGGATCGGGTTTGCGGCCGCGGCAATCTGATCGATGATTTTCAGTGCTTTATCCGTGGACAGATCCGACGGGGAGCTTAGTTGCGTGGCGGTGGCACGGCAATGAACGCAACGGAGATTACAACCCTTGGTGACTTCCCAGAAAATCAGCCGGGCTTTGCCGGCCGGCGCCTGCTGCCCGTGCCCGTTGCCGTTTGCGCTTGCCATCGCTTATATCTCCTTCCCGTGAACCTGGAGTAGCGGCCTGCTGTATGTGAGGGTAAAGAACAGCGCACATGGGGACGGTGACTGGTGTCACGAGCAGTAGTGACGAAGATCACGAAGCTAAGTTACTGCCCCGAGGGCGCTTACGGACCGGTGCCACCCGTATGGCAGTCGCTGCAGCTGACGGCGGTCAGGTCGCCCAGGTCCACCGGGTGTTGGAATGGCTTACCTTCCGCGCTGAGCGGGGCGGCGGTGCCTTCCTGCTCGCTTAGAACCGTGTGGCAGGTGTCGCACTCCTTAGGCACAGCTTTGCCCTCAGCGCTCACGTGCTGGCCGTCATGGCAACGGAAGCAGCCGGGGAAGTAGAGGTGGCCAATGTTGTTGTTGTGGGTCTTCCAATCCAGCTTCATCTCGGGAAAGGTGGTGCTCCGATAGATACGCTGGAGTTCGGTGATGGAGTCACGAATCTGGATGGCTTTTGACTTTTCCAGGTCAGGATATTTCGAGGAATAAAACTTATGAACTTCCGTGGCGATGCCCTGCATGGCCTCGTCCGTGGTTTTGTAGGAACCGGTAAGGGCAGCCACCGCGGTTGCCTTGATGAACGGGAGGGAGACATCGATGCGCTGGGAGGTAATGGACTGGTCCACGGCCTGGTCTGGCGGCACGTAAATGTGCGTGGGACGATTGTGGCAATCGACGCAATCCATGCGGTGTTTGGGCGCTCTTGCGATTTGCTCCTTATTCAAAGTTGAGTCTTTGGCGAAATATTCCGTGACGCGTCCTTGCAGGTCTTTCACATAGATGTAAGGGATCACCTGGCGCTTCTCGTCGGTGGCGACATAATCGATCTCGTTGGAGATATTCATGTGCCAGTGAATGCCGGAAGGCGCGCCGGTGGTGGGATCTCCGCCGCCGGTCTTGATCAGCATGCGAACCTGCCGCAGCGTATTCTTCTCGTCGCTGGCGTAATGAGTGAAGGTTTTCAGTTGGGCGCCGTAAAACTTCCGCGGCCAATGACACTGCTCGCATGTTTCCTGCGCGGGGCGCAAATTATGCACCGGCGTTGGGATGGGCCGGGGATAGGTTTTGAACGCCGTAGCGAACACCTGGCGCGCGCCTGACAACTTGGAGCGCACGTACCAGGTCGCTCCAGCGCCGACGTGACAGTCGACGCAAGCGACGCGCGCATGCGGCGAGAGTTGATAGGCGGTAAACTCCGGGTTCATTACGCTGTGACAAAGTTGTCCGCAGAACTGAACCGAATCGGTGAACTCGTAGGCGCGATAACTGCCAACTGCGCTCATGAGAACAAAGACGATGACAAACGACAGGAAGAAAGCCACTGCGCCGCGCTGGCCAGGATCGCTGAAATCGATGCGGAGGTATTGCACGCCCGCACCCGGTTGCAGACGACGGCGCCGGCGGTCGTACCAGACTCCAACTGGCACCAATATCAATCCCAGGATCAGAAATCCCGGGGCCACCATGTACGCAAGAATGCCGATGTAAGGACTGGGACGCTCCGAGGTTAAATCAATGAGGAACAGAAAAAGAATGTTGACCAGCGCAACCGCAGCGAGAGCGAATCCGATCAGCGAGATAGGATTGCGCAACAGCTCACGAATTCTCGAGATGCCTGCGGTCCGCAGGGATTGACCATTGGGGTGGTTCGATGCCATCCCTACCCTCCCGTAGAGTTTTCACCGCCGGTTTTGAACCCCACTACTTACGGCCGGTGCTTGCAGGTTCTTCGAGGACATCGTTGCTGTCCTCGCCCGCAGTGGTATTCGGGGGCGTAGCGCCGGCGCCGTTGCCGTTGTTGCTTTCGGCTGCCAGTTCCGCGCGTGCCGCCTGGAGCAGAGTCGCGCTATCGAGGCCGTGCTCCTCCCGATAATGTTCGAACGACATCTGGCCGTCCCACCACGCCCAATTCATCGGATAAATGTCCGGGTCGAAGAATACCTGATAGAAGTGCCAGACGACGATAGCAAGCGTGGCAAGAATAGCCTCGTAAAAGTGGATTGCGGTAGCAATATCGAGCCACCAGCGTGGAAGCAAATTGCCGAACGCCACTTTCGCCCAGAGCATGATACCGGTCGCGGCCATGACAATCAGCCCCCAAACCAAAGCCCAGTATTCCGCCTTCTCCGCGTAATTGAAGCGGAGAAATTCCGGTTTCTCGCGGCTTAGCCCGAGATAGTAGCGCAACGTGGACCAGGTGTCGGTTGCGTCTTTAGGAACCGGGAAGAAGTCGCGCAGCAGACGCCGGCCCTCCCGCGTCAGCGCCACGTAAAAGATATGGTAGATGCCGACAGAAATCAGGATCACGCCGGCGACTCGATGGGTGATGCCACGAACTTTTTCACTCATGCCTAACAAGGCGGCGAACCACGAGTCCGGATACTTGAGGGCGAAGCCAGTCAGGACAAGGGTGAAGAAGGTTGCCAGCAGAAGAAGATGTTGCATGCGCTGCTGCGTGCTCATACGCGTCACCAGGCGATGCTCGCGACTGCGGCGCAGAACTGCCTTGCGCCGCCAGATGATCAGATTATGAAGGAGCATGGCTCCGATCACGGCAGCAATCATGCCTAAATAGAACCTGCGTATCCAGCGCACGGCCACACTGCCAGTATCAGCTGACAAAGGCGCATCCACGTGGACTTTGCCCAGCACGAATTTCTGGCCTACTCCCGGGTGGCACTGCCCGCAGGTCTTGATCAAATTGGCCTGATTGATGGTGGAGCGCGGATCGCTGGAGGGGAGAATATTGTGCACGCCATGGCAACTGGCGCAATTGGCGACGATAGGCGATCCGAGTTTCGCGGCCAATCCGTGATAGCTCTGCAAGTAAGTGGTCGCACGCGCCGAAGGAATTCCCATTTCCTGGGTCAGGCGGACGCCTTCATGGCAGCGGGCGCAGGTCACGCGCGCCAGGTTCTGCGCCGACACGGAAGAATCAGGATCGAGGTGCGCCTTGATGGAGTGAATGCCGTGGCAATCGGTGCATACCGGCGCCTGCCAATTTCCTTTCTGAATTGCCTGACCGTGAATGCTCTGGGCAAAAGTCTGCTGCACGTCTTTGTGACATTTGGCGCAGGTCACAGGAACATTGAATTTGAAAATAGAAGATTTGGGATCGCTGGCTGCGAGAATTTCGTGGCTGCCATGGCAATCCGTGCAGACCGCCGCTTTCTCGGATCCAGAAGCTACTGCGCGGCCGTGTACGCTCTGCTGATAGGAGACAAATGGCTGAGTGGTTTCCCCTCGCGCGTCCATGACAAACTTCTGCCCGTGACATGCGCCACAGGTGGTGGCGACATTGGCGTGGTTGACCCGCGAGCTGGGATCGGACGCCGGCAGCAGTTCGTGCGGACTGCCGTGGCAGTCAACACAGGTGGCGGCCTGTTTATCGCCTTTATTGCGAGCCTGAGCGTGGAAACTGTGATCGTAGGCAGACTGCTGGTCGGCGTGACACTGGGCGCAGGAGATTTTGGCCGGGGCAGCTTCGTGTGGCGAAGTCTTGACGTCGCTATGGCAATCCACGCAGTTGAACATGCTGTGAATCGAGGCCTTGAAGTGCTCGTCATTCACATACAAGCTGACTTGCTTTCCGCCCTCGTCTTTAGCCAGCGTGGAATCGTTGTGGCAAGCGAGACATTCGTCGTTGGTCGGCTTGGGAGGAGTTTTCGGTGCGGGCGCCGCAACTGCCATTTGGGCCAAAACGGCGAGCCCCAGGAAGAACAGCACCCATGCTGTTGGCCGTCGCGTGCTGCGCTCGCGAGTGATCGTTGAAATACCAGCTTCGACGGCGGTTTCCGACATGCTGCCGGCCTCCTTCAGCCTGACTAACCTGAGATCATGTTGGCGGAATCATGGGCCCAGGGGCAGTGAGAGCACTCACGGGCGGGCGTGACAGAAGTCACACAACTTCAGGGTTATGGGACGAAGAGGCCGTCAAGGTTTGGCCTATGGCAGTCAAGCAAGGTGACAGCTGCGCGTAAAAGTCCGCGATCTTGAAACTCTGAAAGCTTAGTGCACCTTCGAAGAATTGCGATGACGGGTGCGCACCAGCCCCACGGAGCGGACGCGGTCGTAGGCGACGTGGAGATCCTCGCTGAGAAGGTGCACGACCTGCAGGCAAGCTTCGCGATGTTTGCGCAGAAATTGCAGAAGGTCCTTGCGACGAACGATGGCGACCCTGGCCGTATCGAGAGTTTCGGCGCTGACTTCATAAGGACATCCCGACAGCACCGCACTCAAGCCTAATACTTCGCCAGGGCCGGCAATGCGCAGGGTCAGGCGTTTGCCGTTTTCGGAACAGACGGAAAGTTTGGCACGACCCTCACAGAGGACATAAATCGCACGCGCGGCGTGTCCTTCGCGCAGCAAGCTGGAGCCGCGAGGATAGATGTTAATGGATTTGATGGAATCAAAGGCTTGCAACGCCTCCGCAGGCAAATCACAGAACAACCGGTCGGCGCGGAGATTGCAATCGAAGCAGCTTTGGTGCGTTGCGCTCTCCATGCTGCTGTCTTAACGCGATACGGAAGCGAAAACAGTGACTGGAGTCACCCGTCACCGTGACCGTTGCCACAGGAAGGGGCAGCTCATCCGCTGCTGGCCAGCGCTTTGAGCGCGGCTTTGTTGCGGATCAGCAGAGTTGATCCTTTGGCTTGCACAATTTGCCGTTTTTTCAGATCGGCAAAAAGACGAGTCACGGTTTCGCGCGAGGTGCCGATCATCTGTGCAATTTCCTCATGCGTAAGGGCCAATTTCAAGCGCGGCTCCGCTTTGGCGGCTTCGCCGTTTTTGGAACTCCATTCCAGCAGCAGCTTGGCGAGTTTCTCCCCCGCCGAATGCGACAAACCGAGCGAGCGTACTTCGTGACAAGCGTTGTTGTATTTATCGCTCAGCTGCTCGGCGACTTTGAAGCAGGCGTCGGAATGTTCTTTGAGGAAGCGAAGGAAATCCTCCCGCTTAACGAAATTGATCTGGCCGGGATCGATGGTCTCAGCCGTCAATTCGTAGGGCTTGCCCGAAACCGTGGCGCTCAGGCCCAGGACTTCGCCGGCTTCAGCGATTTTCAGGATCAGGGTTTTTCCATCGGTGGCGCAGATGGATAACTTCACCCGGCCTTTGCAGAGGACAAAAATTCCTCGTGGCGCCTGGCCTTCGACGAACAGCACCGCGCCTTTGGGATAAGCGGTGGCATACTTGATGGTTTCAAACGCCTGCAGAGCCGGGGTGGGCAGATCACAAAAAATGCGGTCGGCCCGCATTTTACAGGTAAGGCAGCTTTCGATGATGTCCAGTCCGTATGGTGACAGCACGTACACCCCCTGTGACGCATCCGGCCCCGGGCACATAAACAACCCGTGCGTGTCCGGCGTCACAGCGGCAGTTGACTACTACCAAAGAGCTGTGACGCACATCACGACTTAAGTGTCCGTCGGTCGCCCTTTCCAGGCTGTGACCATTAGCACGTCTGGTTGTGATAACAGTCACAACCGGTACCCGCGTGCGAAACTCTGGTTTTGGCGACGAATTCAGGGCATACTAGGCGCGGAGCCCAGTACTTTAGGTTTCCGGGGCTGAGGACGGGAATGGGGGACCAAATACCGAAACTGCAACCGACCGCACTGCAATTATCCACACCATACGACCGCCGGCAGAGGCAGAAGATGCTTGTGGCACTGCTGCTGGTCCTGATTGCCATGGGAATTTTCGTGGCGCGCGACTGGCACGTACTGTTCGGCTCAGGCGACGGCACGGCCAGCGACTGGGATTCGGATAGCGACCGGAGTTCCCGACCGGCTTCGCATGCCCGCAAGCCGGCGGTGCCGGCCGCTCCGGCCAAGAGTAAAGCTCCGGTTGCGGCCGCCCCGCATGAGGCCGCGGCACCGGCTCCGCCTGCAGTCGTGAATCGCACCACACTTCCCCCGCTGGAAGTGGAAGTCGTTGCCGGAAATGGCCGTCACACCGTGCGCACAGGCAATAACGCGGTCCGGGTCGAGATGCCGAGTTCCGACTCCTCGACTGCCGCAGATGCGTCCCAGCCTCAGGTCTCGGCTACGGTGCAATCGCCCACTAATGCGGGTGAGCGGGTAAAGATGTCAGCTGACACCACCCACGTGCTGGAGCGTCCGGTACAACCCTCCTATCCCATGCTGGCGCGGCAGATGAAAGTGCAGGGCGCGGTGATATTGCAGGCCCTGATAAGCGCAGATGGAACCATCCAGGATCTTAAGGTGCTGAGTGGTCCGTCGATTCTGGCTTCGGCGGCCCAGGAAGCCGTGCGTCAATGGCGCTTCAAGCCTTATCTGGAAAATGGGGTTGCGGTAGAAACCGAGGCAAAAATCACGGTCAATTTCACCATCTCAACCCTCTGAGATTAAGATTCTGGGGGTCTGCTTTGCCACAAAATTCCATTGGGCCGATCGTTGTTGCGGCCGCCGCCCTGCTTGCGGTCAGCGTAGCATCCCGGGTTGGGAACATCGCGCTGTGGGCAGCGGGAGGAAACATGGCGTTTTCGATCTCCAGCAGCGATTTCCAGAATGGCGGGGATATTCCGAAGAAATTTACGTGTGAGGGGGCCGACAGCTCGCCTGAGCTCTCCTGGACCGATCCCCCCTCCTCGACCCGAAGCCTTGCATTGATAGCGGATGATCCGGATGCCCCTTCCGGGACGTTCACACATTGGGTGCTGTTCAACCTGCCGCCGGAAACGCGCAGCGTAGCGGCGGGTGTAAACAAAATCGATGAATTGCCGAATGGCGCTCGGCAAGGGCGGAACGGATTCCGCAAAATCGGCTATGGTGGGCCCTGTCCACCTCCCGGCAAGCCACATCGTTATTTCTTCAAGCTCTACGCTCTCGACAGCAAGCTGGACCTAAAGCCCGGCGCGACCAAAGAAGAACTGGAGCGGGCCATGGAAGGCCACATCCTCGCCAAGCCGGAGACTATGGGGAAATACGGCAGATAAACTGACGGACCTGTGCCGCGCCTGCTCTACCTCTTTCTACATCGTGCGCTGCTGACGTTGTCCACGTACCTGGGTCACGCCTCGGAGTGACTCGAATCACTTCCCCTCTCCTCCGCAAGATGAACAATCATCTCGTGGCACAGACTTCGACCGGGGGCATTAACCGGTTTGGCAACGGGCGAAATTGTGAATTCCAGCATCGGGGAGGAAAGTCATGGCGATCTCAAAGCAGGAAGCACTCGAATACCATGCAACGGGACGGCCTGGAAAAATTGAAGTAACACCGAGCAAACCTTGCCGTACGCAACGCGATTTGAGCCTGGCTTACACGCCCGGCGTCGCGGTCCCATGTCTGGAAATTCAGCGGAATCCACATGATGCTTTCAGGTACACGAGCCGCGGCAACCTGGTGGCGGTGATTTCCAATGGCACCGCTGTTCTGGGGTTAGGCGACATCGGAGCTTTGGCCGGGAAACCGGTCATGGAAGGCAAGGGGGTTCTCTTCAAACGGTTCGCGGACGTGGACGTCTTCGATATTGAAATCGATAGCCACGATCCTGACGAAGTAATCAAGGTGTGCCGCCTTCTGGAACCCACCTTCGGCGGCATCAACCTGGAAGACATCAAGGCGCCAGAGTGCTTCTACATCGAAGAAACGCTCAAGAAAACCATGAAGATTCCGGTTTTCCACGATGATCAGCATGGAACGGCCATCATTTCCGGAGCGGCGCTGCTGAATGCAGTCGAACTGGTTGGAAAAGATATCGCCAAGATCCGAGTCGTATTCAATGGTTCGGGGGCCTCTGGGATTGCCTGTGCCGAGCATTATGTGCGGCTGGGAGTGAAGCGGGAAAACATCATCATGTGCGACACCAAGGGTGTCGTATTCAAGGGGCGGACCGCCGGCATGAACCCCTACAAGGAACGATTCGCTCACGATATTCCCGTCCGCACCTTGGCCGAAGCGGTAAAGGATGCGGACGTCCTGGTGGGGTGCTCGGTAAAGGGAGCTTTCACGGCAGCTATGGTGAAAAGCATGGCGGCCAAGCCGATCGTCTTCGCCATGGCGAATCCCGATCCAGAGATTACTTATGAAGAGGCCAAGGCAGCGCGAAGTGACATCATCATGGCGACGGGGCGCTCCGACTATCCCAACCAGGTAAATAACGTGCTCGGCTTCCCATTCATTTTCCGGGGAGCCTTGGATGTGCATGCAACCGCGATCAATGAGGAAATGAAACTGGCGGCGACGCGCGCGCTGGCAGCCCTGGCGAAGGAGGATGTGCCGGATTCGGTGCGTCGGGTCTATGGGGTCGAGCGGCTTTCGTTTGGTCCGGACTACATTATCCCCAAACCGTTCGACTCGCGCGTGCTGGTGTGGGAGGCTTCGGCGGTAGCGCGAGCGGCGATGGAAAGCGGCGTGGCACAAGAACCCGTCGATATTGCCGAATACCGCGATCAGCTCGAGAAGCGCATGGGCAAGGCGCGGGAGATTATCCGCATGATCATTCATAAGGCCCAGGAGCAGCCCAAGCGGGTGGTATTCCCGGAAGGCGATAACGAAAAAATTCTTCGAGCTTGCCACCTCCTGGTGGAAGAGAAGATTGCCAAACCGTTGCTGCTGGGGAACGAGCACATCATACGGGCTAAAGCGACGGAAGCAGGGGTGGATCTGGACGGGGCCGAAATTGTAGATGTGGAGCGGTCCCCGTGGCGCGACAGCTACGCGCGCGAGTTCTTCAAGCTGCGCCAACGGCGCGGCGTGACTCTTTCCGAGGCGCGTGAACTCATCAGCAATCGCAATCTTTTCGGGTCCTTGATGGTGCACATGGGCGACGCGGATGCGCTGGTGTCGGGCTTAACACAACACTACCCCGATACGATTCGTCCTGCTCTGCAGGTGATCAAAACGCGAGAGGATGTGCATAAAGTCTCAGGACTGTATGGCATGGTCACGCGCAAGGGCGAATTGCTCTTTCTGGCCGATTGCAGCGTGAACATCGAGCCTACTGCCGAGGACCTGGTTGAGATTGCGCTGTGCGCCGCCGACGCGGCACGCCGCTTCGACGTGGAGCCGCGGGTAGCTATGCTCTCCTTTTCCAACTTTGGAAGCACCCGGCATCCCCAGTCTGAAAAAGTCCGGCGCGCTACCCAGTTGTTGAAACAACGCGATCCAGCGCTGATGGTAGAAGGCGAGCTGATGGCCGATACGGCATTGTCGCCGGAGATATTGGAGCGGGAATACCCCTTCTGCTCGTTAAAAGGGAGCGCCAATGTTCTCATCTTCCCGGACCTGGCTTCCGCCAATATTGCCTACAAACTGCTAATGAAAGTCGGCGGAGCCGAGGCCATCGGGCCCATCTTGATGGGTATGCGTAAACCGGTTTACGTGCTGCAGCGCGGTGCGGAAGTTGAGGATGTTGTCCACATCACGGCTATTGCCGTGGTCGACGCACAGGAAAACGAGGTTCCAGCGCCGGTACCTAAGAAAGCTGGGGTGGTCGCGGCCGCTGACTGAGTCCTGAAGCTTATCGAAAAAGGGCACTATCGAGTTGATCTCGGTTTGCCCTTCTGCAATTTCTGTCCCCCCTGGCAGTTTTCATGCCAAAAATAACGAGCGCCCCGGAACTCTTGCGAGTCTCGGGACGCCCGGGCAGCCCTCCCCCAGAACTGCTCACGAGGAGATTAAGTTCTGGGAGGGATCTTGAGAATGGCACTTCCGTGCCAGAGAAGGACACGAACGTGCTATGCCCCGTCGGGTTTGGAGAACGAAGGAGCCGCCCGAACATACAGTAGATTTTATTTTTAAATGCTATGAAACCTGCAGTCCTCCTCTGGCAACCAAATGGCACACCCAAAGACAGCCAACTCGAGGTGATCTGATGGCGAGAGAGGCGAAAGGCTGGGAAGCTTTGTGTTTCGCTGCCGCGGCGGAGAGGGATCCGGAAAGGCTGCAGGAAATCATCGTGGAATTGAATGTTCTCCTGGATACCCGACAGGAGGAATTGGAACGAAGGCGGAGCGGGGATCCGGTCCGGCCTGTGGACAGGCTGGGACGGTGGCATAACTGAAATTTTCCACGGCGATCGGCTCAAAAACGGTCCAGCAAAACCGGGCGCGCGCCGGACTTTCACCCCCAAAAACCCGAATTCGCGGGTGCGAAGGTAACCCTCCCAGAAGTGCCCTGTCCTAACCTGTTCGACTAATGTAACTTGAGACGCGGCCGGGGTAGACATACGCTCTAGCCATGCCTTCCCGTGCTCTGCTGCTGACGGCAGATGAAGCGACAAACGGGCTCCTGCAACAGGCGCTTGCCGACGTCGCGGAGGTGCGCCGCTGCAAAGAAATCTTTGCCGCCGTTGAAGAGATCACACAAACAAGCTTTCAGTTGCTGCTGATTGATTGGCACGATGAGCTGGAGTCGAATTTCCTGGTCCAGACCGCGCGCGACCTGAAATCCAATCGCTCCGTTTTTGCCGTTGCACTGGTTACTCAGGGACAGGCACGAGCAGCCTTGGAGGGCGGCGCCGATGCCATCCTCATCAAACCGCTGACGGTTGAACAGGCGGCGGAGATGCTTCTTCCGAGACTCGGCGTGGAATACGAGCGGAAGGACGCGCCCAGTCGGGAACCGGAAACCGAGAAGGTGCAAGCAATGCCGGGGCCTGCGCCGCTGCCTCTCGAGGCAAAGCCCGCCGAGGCAAAGCCTTGGCTCGAACCCGCTAAAGCCACTTGGGAACCAGGGCGGGTTAACGCAGAACGGTCATCTTTTTCGCCGCAGCCTCCCCCTGTAGCGGTACGCGGAACTCGGTCCAAGCTCTCCCCATTCCTCTCCAGCGCGGCCATTGCGTGGCCGTTGATCATTGCAGCGGCACTGCTGGCCTTCGACCAGTGGCCGCATTCGGCGCATTCCGGAGCTGCCCGACTGTCAGCCGCGGTGGAGAGCACGCACGCTCGGATGAATACCTTGCCAAGTCTGACTAGCAGGCTCTTCAGCTCGTCGGGGAGCGAACCATCCCAGCTTCCACAAGCTGAGCCGGCCTTGCCCGTGAGCGGCGACCTGTTGGCGGACTACGCTTCCCAGTCACCACCTACGCAAGCTCCTAATGCGCTCACTTTGGTTCCTCCTAAACCGGAGGAAGTTGATATGGCCTCGGTGGAGGCGCTGCCGTCCTCGACACGAATAGTTCCGGTTGTCAGTATCGCGCAGCCTGCGCCGCGCCAGGAAATTCCGGCCAGCCTACGTTATCCCCCTGTGGCTCAGAGTGCCGCGGCAGTCGCGCCTGCAACCGGACAATTGATTGCTCCCGACTGGGCCGACAACACAATCGCTTTACCCGAGACCGTTACCCGTGCGTTGCTGGAGAGCCAGGTCGCACCCCAATATCCGGAACGAGCGTTGCGGGCGGGATTGGACGGGACGGTCGTGCTTCAGGCGTCTATTGGAAAAGATGGCAGAGTTCGGGACTTGAAGCTGGTCAGTGGGTATCTGGTGTTGGCCCGGGCCGCCTGCGACGCGGTCAAGCAGTGGCGTTACAGGCCTTATAAGCGAAACGGAGAAAGTGTCGAAGTCGAGACAGTGATCACGGTCAATTTCAAGCAACCGCCACGAGGATAATTGCCGATGCAGAAGACCGAGTTGTCAGCTCTCCCCCACTCCTATATGCGCCAGCGCTCAGCGCGGGTGAAGTTTCAAGGCTCGCTGCTGGCGCTGGTGCAACTCGCTAATGGAAGCCACCTGCGCGTGCCCGTCCACCAACTATCCGCCAATGGCGGGCTGTTGAATATGGCAGATCCACTGGGCGAGAGCGCGCGAGTGGAAGTAGCGCTCCACGTCGGCTCGACCACCCTGCGCAGCCAGGCAGAGATGCTGGGCCCGATGTGGGCGACCCGGGGCTGTCTGCAACCATTCCGTTTTACCGGGCTGGCAGCCAAACAGCAGGCGCAACTCAAGAACGATCTGGAATCACTGCTGAAGCGGGGCCGCGGCCGGCGAGCCGTGGGCCTGCAGTGGAATCTCACTTCCGCGACTGTATAGTCACTTCGTGAGGCGCCTGGCGTCTATCTACAGGAAAATCTGTATCGACAAGCAGCAGAACTGCCTCGTACCCTTGCACAAGCCCCCAGTGTTGCAGCGGGCTTCCCGCGGCATGACCCCGGTTGCACACCCAGGTTCCCTTAGCCATCAAATGCAAAGCGGATCACAACCGGGCGGGAGAAGGCGCGCGGATGGCAGAAGACGACCAAAAACAATTGATAGCTGAAGGCAACCGGGCGCGGTTCTGGCTGGCCGCTATCGTCGACTCCTCCGACGATGCCATCATTTCCAAAGATCTGAATGGAGTGATCAATAGCTGGAACGCGGGGGCGGAGCGCATCTTCGAATACACCGCCAGTGAAGCAGTAGGTCAGCCCATCACCATCATCATCCCACCGGAGCTGAGTTCCGAAGAAACAGAGATTTTGCGCCGGCTGAGAGCGGGGCAATCGATCGATCACTTCGAGACTGTGCGCATAACCAAGTCGGGCAAGCGAATTAACATCTCGCTGACCGTTTCTCCCATACGAGATGAGGAGGGCCGAGTTATTGGCGCTTCCAAGATTGCTCGTGACATCACACAGCGGGTGAGAGTGGAACGGGCTCTGCAGGAAAGCGAAAATCGCCTGCGACTGGCACAGGCGGCAGCTCATATCGGTACGTGGGAATGGGATCCGCGAACGCAAAGCAGTTCTCTCGCAACCGAGCTGCACCAAGCGTTTGGCACCGATCCTGCGGATCCCAATCACAGCAAGGTTTGGGAATCGCGGGTTCATCCCGAGGATCTGCCCCGAGTTCGTCAACTGATGGAAGACAGCGTTCGCACCGGCAACATGGAATTCGAGTACCGGTACCGCCACCCGCAGCTGGGGTTGCGATGGCTGTTCTGCAAAGGCCGACGCCTTTCTGAGAACGACACGCGCATGTTCGGGATCATTCTCGATACTTCCGATCGCCGCGAAGCGGAAGAGAGGCAGCGCAGAACGGAAGAACAGTTCCGCGCGCTGGCCGATTCTATTGCGCAACTCGTGTGGATGGCGGAAGCCGACGGTCACATTGTCTGGTACAACCGTCAATGGTACGAGTACACGGGCACCACGCCTGAACAAGTGGTCGGCTGGGGGTGGAAATCGGTTCACGATCCGGAATGGCTCCCCAAGGTACTGGAACGCTGGCAGGAGGCCCTGACCACGGGTGAGCCTTTTGAAATGGAGTTCCCCTTGCGCGGAGCGGACGGTGTTTTTCGGTGGTTTTTGACGCGAGCGGTTCCGGTGCGGGACGATCGCGGCCGCGTAGTACGCTGGTTCGGGACGAACACCAACGTGCACGAGCAGAGGGAAGCGAGTAAGGCTCTGCAAGTGAGCCAACTCAAGCTTAATGCGGCCATGGCGGAACTAACCCGCGCTCACGGCGAACTGGAAATCCGCGTAAAGGAACGTACGGCTGAGTTGGAGCGCGCGGAAGAAAGTTTGCGCGCCCTTTCCGGACGCCTGCTGCAAGCTCAGGACGAGGAACGTCGCCGCATTGCGCGGGAACTCCATGACAGCGCCGGACAATTGCTGACGGCGCTCAATATGAACCTGGTCCCGATTCAAAGCGAAGCCGACAAGCTGGGGCCGGCTTCAGTGCGGGCAGTCAACGACAGCCTTAATCTAGTCGAACAGTTATCCAAAGAGTTGCGCACCATCTCGCACCTGCTGCACCCGCCCATGCTGGATGAGGCGGGATTAGAGTTCGCGTTGCAATGGTATGTGGAAGGATTCGCCGAGCGGAGCAATATAGAAGTCGATTTCGAACTGGCGCCGGACCTGGGACGCTTGTCGCGGGACGCCGAAATCGCGATCTTTCGCCTGGTGCAAGAGGCTCTGACCAATATTCATCGCCACGCCGAAAGCCCAACCGCGAGCGTGCGCATATTCCGGGAAGGGCAAGACATCACAGTTCGCATCAGCGACCAGGGAAAAGGCATGCCTACCGGGCACGTCAACGGACGCGGAATGGCGAAGGCAGGAGTCGGGGTTCAGGGCATGCGCGAGCGGTTGAGACAGTTGAAAGGGAAACTGGAAATTCACTCTGGGCCGCAAGGAACTACGATTCAGGCGACGCTGCCGGCTCCCGTGGCGCAACTGAGCACCCCAGCTCAGGCCGTGTAGCTTTTCGGCGGCAATCTAAGAACGAAACTAGAATTCTTTGGAAACGATCAGCCTCGCCTCTGGCCAGGCGTTCCATTATGCTGAATAAATGCATCGATTATGCTGAGCGAATGCATCGATGAAAGCCGCTGTACTAACCTCGCCTGCTGAGATCTCCAGCCGACCGCTTAAGTTGCTCGAGGTGCCCAATCCTGTGTCCCGGCCCGGTTACGTCCTTTTGCGCGTGCGAGCCTGCGGAGTCTGCCGGACTGATCTGCACATTGTTGAGGGAGAGCTTTCTTCCCGCCGTCCGAACCTGATTCCCGGTCATCAGATCGTAGGCGAGATCGCGGAAGAAACTACTGGGCTGGCGAAGGGCTCGCGCGTGGGCGTCTCGTGGATGGGCGGCGTCGACGGTACCTGCTGGTACTGTGCACACAATTTCGAGAATCTCTGCGATTCACCCACGTTCACCGGTTATACCGTCGACGGCGGATATGCGCAGTATGCGCTGGCGCGCGCCGATTTCGTATTTCCACTTCCCCCAACACTCGACGATTTACACGCGGCGCCGCTGCTGTGCGCGGGCATTATAGGGTTTCGCAGCTTGCGAGTTGCCGAGGTACAGCCGGGAGAACGTGTGGGCCTGTTTGGGTTCGGAGCTTCAGCCCATCTGGTTCTGCCGGTTTTGCAGGCGTGGAACTGCCAGGTATTGTTTCGAGCCGCGGAGAGAAACACCGCCAGTTGGCGTCGGCTCTAGGGGCCACGTGGATCGGAAGTGAAACCGAAAAGCCGCCTGTGACCCTCGATCGCGCCATCACCTTCGCCCCCAGTGGCAAGGTGGTTTTGGCGGCGCTCGCCAGCCTGCGCAAGGGCGGAGTAGTCGCTATTAATGCCATTCACCTCGACCGGGTTCCGGAATTTGATTATGACACTCTGCTCTGGGGCGAACGGCAGATCAGAAGCGTTGCCAATATGACGCGCGCCGATGCTTCCGATTTTCTGAAGCTGGCGGCCGAGATCCGACTCCAACCGCAGGTGACTGTTTTTCCTCTGCCGGAGGTTAATGAAGCTTTACTCGCGCTTAAACGCGATGCGATCAACGGAGCTGCGGTGATTGTGCTGTAAGTTAAGTTGAGGATACGTAGCGCGATTCGCAACTTTGCTTACGCACGTTATCGGAGGGGCAATCGGTATCCGGAGGGGGCGCGGGCGTAATCGGCAGAGGCATTCCAAAGGGGAGCACCGTGGCCGGGGCCGCCAAAGCTGGCAGGGGCGTCACCAGGGTATTCGGCTGGATATTGCCCACGGCCAGAAGTAGCAGCCCGAGCTCCAGCATAATCAGAAACGCGAATGAGATAGTCCGCATGATCACCATTCCCTTGCTCGACGCACAGTGCCCCGCGAAAGTAACCGCCTGGCAGATATTTGATGTGATGCAATGGCAAGAGTTTGGACGCTTGGCAGTACAAGTAAATTAGAAGTTCTTCCAGCCTACAGCAGTTCCGGTATTCGCGTTTTGTAGCCGCCTTATTCCGCTCAACCCGCAGACGGTTAAACAACAGCACCAACAAGGTTTTCTGTTGACGTGTAGGTTTAATAACCATATGCTTCGCAGCCATACGCCCATTTTCGTCCCATGCGCGTCCCAGGAGCTCTTCATGGCAAAGACGTACGCCACGGTCGTTGGGGCGGTCCTCCTCTTTTAGGGATCGCCGGTTTGTTCATGAAAGATCTTGCCGGAATGGTGCACTTCGTGCCGGCTCACAATATTTTCCATATCGCCAGCGGAATTCTTGGCTTGTACTCTGGCATTCGGGGCAAAAAGCTGCCGATCGCTTTCGCGCGCGTATTCGGACTGGTATACACGGCAATAGGGGTTTTGGGCTTCGTTCATATGGCGCAACTCGAGCCGTTGCAACTGAACGCGGTCTACAACGTAGTTCATCTACTGGTGGGGATAGCAGGCTTGGCAGTCGGGTTTATGGGGGCGAAGTCGGAACTGGCAACAGCACAGAAATCCGGCGCCTAAGGAAACTCTGATTAAGCAGGCAAACACAAACGCAAGGTCCCCCTCGGCTACGCTCGGGGCAGGCTCTCGACTCCGCAGAATTGCCTTAGAAGCGGCAATTCTGCTCCGCTCGGGATGACAGAAGGAACTTAATCAAAGCTTCCCTAAGGCACCATCCATTTAGAAGGTTGCCGGTCAGAGGCCCTGCATCCTGGCGGTTGCATCCTAAGCGGGTATGAATCTGATACTGCGCACGCCGCCCGAGCCGGCGCCGCCGCCGGTCAAGGAACCACCCGATGATAGCCCGGAAAACCCACATGCTCCGGTCCGGGAACCGGACCCGGTCGAACCGGCGCAAATCTGAGGGCCGTCAATAGGCGATGAAAATATCTTCCTAACCTGCTTCAGCGGGGTTACGTCTTTTGGGGTGTTCGCCTGACGCAACGGCTGGCGGCAGCGGCTAATCTCTCTCCTGTCCGATGCTGCCGGCCGATTTTTGCTTTGGAAGCTCTACGCACGTAGGCGCGTGCTTTCCTCATGACCATGCTCTTTACTCTGCGCCAAGAGACGTGATTCAGAATACAGATCGGACGGGAAGATCCGGACAGCTCGCCGCTTGGTGAGGAACGAAACTCCCCACTGAAACATAACCAAAAGCCGATTTGCGAAACCAATCAGAAAATAAATGTGTACGCCTGCCCACGTTAGCCAGGCCAAGAAACCAGAAAAACGCACGAAGTTGAGATCGGCGATGGCATAGGTCCTGCCGACGATCGCCATGTTGCCTTTATCCCAATACCAGAAAGGAGCCGGTGCGGATGCGCCGGTAACCCGCCTCTGGATCAGTTTGGCAACGTATCTACCTTCCTGAATTGCGGGCTGAGCGACACCCGGCAGCGGTTTCTTATCCTTGCTCCTGCGACCCAGCATGTCGCGTGTGTAAGCGACCACCAAGGCGGTGTCGCCAATCACGAAGATATTGGAATGATTAGGAAGCGAGAGATCGTCCCCGACCTTTACCCGTCCGGAGCGGTCGGTCTCTGCTGCCAACCACTTTCCTGCTGATGAGGCAATTACGCCTGCGCTCCAAATCACAGTTCGCGATCTAACACGCTGGCCGGCTACGATCACGCCGTTGTCATCAACCTTGTCCACTTTGGCGTTTACATGAACCTGAACACCGAGTTCTTGCAAATGCTTTTGGCTGTTGCTCGAAAGGTCTTCCGGGTAGGTCGGTAGAATTCGAGGTCCCGCCTCATAGAGCAGAATGCGAGCAGAACGGGGGTCTATGTGCCGGAAATCGCGCACCATGGCGAGACGAGCCATCTCGGCCATCGTGCCGGCCATTTCGACGCCCGCAGTACCGCCACCGACAATGACAAACGTCAATAGTTCGTGCACCGCCTCGGAATCGACTCCGGAGCGGGCAGCAATGTTTTCCGCTTCCTCGAAGGCCAGAAGAATTCTGCCCCGAATGCGATCAGCATCGTCTACGGTGTCCAAACCGGGAGCAACTTTTTTCCAATCATCGTGGCCGAAATAGTTGTAGTGAATGCCGGTGGATACGATCAGAAAATCGTAGGGGATCGCGCCCTGGTCGGTATGAACCAGTTGCTGGGTTGTATCGATGCCTGTGACTTCGGCCATCAAGATTTCAACGTTCTCCTGGCGGCGAAGAATAGAACGCAAAGGGGCGGCGACTTGATCGGCGGAGAGCAGTCCGGTGGCCACCTGGTACAACATCGGGCGAAACAGGTGATAGTTGTGGCGGTCGATGAGGGTTACGCGAACTGGAGCACGCGCCAGGCCCTGTGCGGCATACAGCCCGCCAAAACCACCGCCGACGATCACGACACGAGGAACCTGCTGATTTGCCGGGAACGTGTTCATGTTCTCCCCCACATCAGTTGGATGTTGGGGACATGAATTAGTTCCAGGCAGTTCTCAGCAGGTATCCGATGACCGGTCTGTTGCACGTCAGTTGGAGAAGGAGAACTGAGAAAGCTGTGTCGCCATCAACGAAGTAAGATGTAGTTTCGCTTAGGGGCTTAAAGCTCGAGCCTTTCGCGGCGCGGCTGAAGCCGCGCCCTTTCGAAATCATTTGTGAGACGGCTTCTCAGCAATCAGCATGCAGGGAGCTGAGGTGCGGGTAAACACAAGGTCCCTCCACTCGGGCTGCCGCCCTCGGTCGGGATGACATATTTGATGCAGCCTGTGAAGCCGTGCCCGTCCCAAAATCATTTATGAGACGGCTTCGCAAGCCTACCAATAGGTGAAATTAAGCTGATCCAGATACACGGAATAGGGCTTCTGCCACTGATTTCCATCCATCTGATAATTGACGGTGATGCCATGCCAGGAGGTGGAAGTCGGGCTCTCGTAGTAATTCAGAGTTTTGTTGATCCCATTCAACGAGATGGATTGAAAGAGCAGGTGTCCGTCCGAGGTACGCTGAACCTGTAACACCAGATGGTTCCAGGCGTTACCCTGCGGATAGCAGCCAATGCCGGTGGGATGCCATTGCATACCCTGGTTATCCCAGATATCCCATTGATTGCCGCCGGCGATGCGGCATTCATGGCCCCAAATGTAGGACTGGCCATTTACAAATTGGTTGATGTCGAACTCCACTGCTTGCGAGGCTGACAGATCCGAAACCCAAAAATAAACGTCATAGATGAAATTGTGAACCGAGGAAGCAATGCTCTGATTCGTATCAAACAGGCCGTGGGAGGAGAAATCTCCGACCAAGTGATTGTTCCAGAGAGCGTCGGCGAACTGGGTTTGGCCGCCGAGGTCGAATCGGGTTGCTGAACCCGTAATGGACGGGGAACTCACGCCCGGGCTCGCTGACCATGTTACTTGTGGTCCACCCGGTTGGCAGGAAGAGCAGATGCTATAACTGGTCGGCAACAAGCCGTAACCAGTCCATCCAGGGCCCTTCTGCAGGTTGGAAAACGTATTCGACCCTGGAGGGGTGGGCGCGGCCGGATATTGCGGGGCCTTCACATCGATGTTCACGGCAACCACTGCAGTTCCGCCGCAGTTGTCCAGGGCCTGAACGGTGGTCGCGTAGGTGCCCGGATTAAGCGTCAAGTTCGTATTCAAACTTCCGCCGCTCACCGAATACGCGAGTGTAGACGGAGTCGTGTAAATGTTCATTTTGCTGACGCCGGCCGCGCACGTGGTGGTGGCGGTGGCCACGTACTGCACAGAAGGCAAAACGGTGGCGTTGTTGGCCGGCGCGGTCACGTGGACCGCCGATTGACTCTTAGACACGGCGGGAGCCCCCGGGGCCGAGGGCGGGGGCGTGGAATGACTCATGACATTTTGCGCGCCTCCTCCACAACTAACCAGTCCGGCAGTCAGAAACACCGGTATACAAATCTTGACGCAGACTCTCTCTAACTTCATGCAGACATTCTCCAGCTATTGCGAAACAAAAATCGCAATTTGTATGGGATTGCTGGAATTGTAGGAAGTGATCTACTTAGGCTCAAGCAGATACTGCCCATCAACTCTCGATTTTTGCAATATCCGGAGTAGCTGCTAAGGCCGGTATTCGACGGGAAGGATGCCGTTGCGGATGGCGTACAGGATTAACTCACTGACAGAGTGGAGTTTAAGCTTGCGCATGATGTTGCTGCGGTGAGTCTCAGCTGTTTTTGCGCTAACTCCAAGCAGAGCTGAAATTTCGCGGGTACTCTTCCCTTCCGCGACTAAACGCACGATTTCACGCTCGCGATTGGTCAGCAAACTCTGACCGCGATGAGGCCGGGATGTACTCTGATCGAGGTAACCGTCCAGCACCATCTGGGCGATACGGGAAGTGAAGTAGCTCCCGTTGCGCTCCAGGGCCTCGACGGCGGAGACAAGTTCGCGGGCGGCATCGGACTTCTGGACGAATCCACGGACACCCATCTCCAACGACTTACGCACCAACTCGTCGGACTCCACCACGGTGAGGAAAAGAATTTTCTGCTTGTCGTTACGCTCGAGGATCAGGCGGGCGGCGTCGAGTCCGCTCATTTCCGGCATGCTGACGTCGAGCACGACCACGTCAGGATTCAGTTGTCCGGTGAGTTCAACGGCTTGGGTGCCATTAATGGCTTCGCCACAGATTTGCCAGCCCAAGTGCGATTGCAGCAGTGTGCATACCCCGCGCCGCACGATTTCATGGTCATCCGCCACCAAAATGCGTAACGCGCACACTTCCTAGTCCTCGTAAACAACAATCGCAAAAGCTGTGCAGCCTGGGGGATGACCGGTGTCTCTTACCTGCTTGCGCTATTGATGCTATGTAAGTTATCGGCGGCCCAATTAAGTTACCGGCAGCGCGATACTGCTCTCGTAACCCCCGGTCGGTTTCATCCATTTGCATCCGTTGCAAGCGCATTCCTATGATGCGGGCAGAGAACAACAGGCAGCCTTGGTTTCGGTTGCAGCGAACTGCGCCAGCGCAACCAGGAAAACAGGCTGGCGGCCTTGCCGTGAATCAGTGCAATCCTGTAAGGGCCTCGCCTTGGAACCCTAGGCAATCATGCCTACTCTCATCGGCAGTGTGCAAGGCGGAAACCCCCGGAGCGGGCGGAACATCCAAGTTGGGACCTGGGGGAAAGCTGCGACCTGGGGAAGGAGCTCCATGGCTACCGAAAACCCTGTCATCCACGGACCTGAACTGGCACCACAGTATGCCCCCCCGACCAGTGGCCGCTCGGACGTGAAGGGGAATCCATTGAAGAATCTCATTCTGAACACCATTCCCGAGTCGGAATTCAACAAGCTGCAGCCTCACCTGGAATTTGTCGAACTGAACTATCACCAGAATTTGCTTACCAGCAACGGCGAGGTGGAACACGCCTATTTCTTGAATCGGGGCATGATCTCGCTGGTCGTGACCACGTCGGACGGCCGCAGTGTGGAGGTCGGTGTAGTGGGAAAAGAGGGAGCTGTCGGCACGAGCCTGGCGGTTGACTTGAAAAAGAGTCCTTATCGTGCGGTTGTGCAAATACCAGGCGACGGCGTCCGGATCCATTCCAACGCCATCACACAGCAGAATGGATTGCTGCCGGAACTTGAGCTTCTGCTCAACCGCTACGCCGCCATGCAAGGCATGCAGGTGGCGCAATTGGCGGCGTGCAATCGGTTGCACGAAATCGAGCAGCGATTAGCGCGGTGGATGTTGATGTGCCACGACCGGATCGATTCCGATTTGCTGCCCATGACCCACGAGTTCTTCGCGCAAATGCTGGGCGCGGGGCGGCCGAGCGTGACCTTGGCGGCTGGCGCCTTACAGAAAGCCGGGATCATTCGTTACACGCGTGGAAAGGTAAACATTCTGAACCGTCCAGCCTTGGAAGCCGCTGCTTGTGAGTGCTACCGGGTGATTCGGCAATACAACGGAGATACCAGCTCGCCGGAGAGTCGGGACCAATCGAATGCGGCTTAGGTGTTGCTGACCTCTGGGGAGGTCTTTACCGGGGGCTCATGGCGAGCCCGCAGGTATCCCGGTAGCTCTTTGATGGCAAAGCCGGTGATTGCAGAGGCGATCGAACCGGCTATCGTCAAAAACAGCGAGCCTGCATACTTCGATAGCCAGCTGGGTGACGAGGACTCGGCTGGCAACTCCGCGGGCGCCACTCCTGATTCGCCTTGCCACGAGAGAGTGAGCCCGCTGCGCCGTGCAGAGACCGAAAGGTCGCGTCCAGCTCCGCTGACAAATTCCCCTGCGACAGTTTCCTCCTGGACAGTGCCGTCGCCTGGTTCGATCCGGACTAACACCTCGTGCGTGCCTGAGCTGACTGGAAAAACCTGCGAAAGACTGCCTTCGACGGTTTCTCCAAAGAGCGCATATTTCTTCTTCGAGTAGCCGACCAGCTTGCCTGAATAGACTCGGTGACCATCGATGAGTATGGTCAGCTGCGCGTTGCGAAAGCCATGCTGCAGGCGAAGATGGAGGCTGGAATCTTTCCCTGAGAAAGCGGTGTGCAGGGCGAGCAGCACCGCGGCGAGAAGAAAAACTCCAAGCACGATTTGTGCCTTGAAGGGTAAAGCCAACAGCCACTGCCGGGTTCGATTCCACAGTAAGCCGAGCTTGGAACGAAGCTGCGCGAGTCTCTCCTGATCCATGGGTACATCTATTTTCGCTCTGGGGAGGGGCGCGCTCCAGTTACGAAAGTCAGTCGCCGGCCTTGGTTTGTTGCGGAACACAGAGCGGCCTTGTGTGAATGTTTTCCGGCGACAGAACGGAGCGGCGGTTGCTTCTAATATCCCTTCTTCTTGTCGACCAGGCCCAGGAGTGGTTCACCTGCCAGATAGCGGCGCAAATTTTCGTGGATAAGCGAGTAGTGGCGCTCCCACAATTTCTCGGTTACGGCCGCGATATGGGGAGTAACCAGCAGGTTTTCCAAGCCCCAGAGTGGCGAATTGCCGGGGAGCGGTTCGTCGGAGAAAACGTCGAGCGCGGCACCGGCGATCTTGGAGTTGCGGAGGGCGTCGGCAAGGGCGACTTCATCGACCAGGGCGCCGCGACTCACATTGATCAGGTAGGCGTTCGGTTTGAATTTCGCTAGCCGGCCCGAGTTGATGAGCTTCTCGGTAGCGCTTGTGCGGGGGGCAGCCAGGAGAACATAATCCGCCTGCATGAGGGCAGCGTCCAATTCGGATGCCGGGAAAACGCGTTCTACTCCTTCAACCGGTCCCTTGTCAGGATTTTTGCGAACCGCAAGCAGGCGCATTCCCAAGGCGGACGCCCGCTTCGCCACTTCACGGCCGATGCTGCCGAGTCCGACGAGAGCCAGTGTCGCACCGGCAAGTTCCGAAGGCCGCAGCGTGTCTTTGCCCCAGATTCGTTTTTGTTGCAGGCGGACCGCTTGCGGAATTTTTTTTGCCAAAGCACACAACAGAGCAATCACGTGCTCGGCCACCACGGGAGCATGCACTTCGCGGGAATTGGTTACCTGCACATTGCTGTTAACCAACTCTGGAAACATGAGTTGATGAACGGCCGCTGCCGGCGAATGAATCCAGCGGAGCTTTCCAGCTGCGGCAAACTGTTCAGGGCGTAAGGACCAGGCAATAGCGATCTCGGCGTCGCGGAGATGCTCCTCGATGTTCTCGTAACCGGGGAGATGGATCACGTCCAGGTTCGGGAAGTTTTTCCTGAGTTTCTGCGCAAACCACGCTGGAGCGTTCCAGAGATCAAATTTATGCTTCAGGATGATGATTAGTTTCATGGGCAGGCGATATTTGTGGCGAGGCTAAGAGAACCCAATTCCCTCGCTTCGCTCGGGATGACAATGCTACAGGAGATTAATCGACGCTCATTGCTTCTTGCTGAGATCTACCCGTAAGTCGTGTCCGGTCATCTGCTTTGGTTGCGGAAAACCGAGCAATCCGAGGACGGTGGGTGAAATATCGCGCAAGGAGCCGTCCTTCCGCAAGGAAAACTGTTTCCCATTATCCGCTACGACAATAAACGGAACCGGGTTCGTTGTGTGGGCGGTATGCGGACCACCGGTTTGCGGATCGATCATCATCTCCGCATTTCCGTGATCGGCGGTAATCAGCATCGCTCCACCTTTTTGACGTATAGCGGTTTCGATCCGGCCAAGACAGGCATCCACGGTCTCGACCGCTTTCACCGTGGGCTCAATTTTTCCGGAATGGCCCACCATGTCGGCGTTGGCAAAATTCACGATGATGACATCGAAAGTTCCGTCGTCGACTGCCTTTTCCACGGCATCCGCAATGGCGCTGGCGCTCATCTCCGGTTTCAAGTCGTAGGTCGCCACTTTAGGCGAGGGCACCATGACCCGGTCCTCGCCGGGAAACGGCTTTTCCACTCCTCCATTGAAGAAATAGGTGACGTGCGCGTACTTCTCCGTCTCGGCGACGCGCAGATTGCGCAGGTTCATTTCGCCCATAACATTCGCCAGAATGTTGTCCAGGGACTCGGGGGGAATCACCACCGGAAGGGAGAAATTCTTGTCGTACTGCGTCATGCAGACGTAGTGCAGATTCCTGGGGACGCGATCGCGGGGGATGGTCGCGTCCAGGTCGGCAGCACCGGGAAGGTCGGAGCCAGCGTGCGGATTTATTCCGCTGTTGCGCGTGAGGACGCGGGTAATCTGGCGGACACGGTCGGCGCGAAAATTGAAGCAGATGCAGGCATCCTCGTCGCGAATCCTGGCCCAGGGCTCGCCGCGGCTGTCCACACACACAAAAGGAAGCACGAATTCATCGGTCACCCCTTTGTTGTACGACTCCTTCATACCCTGGACGGCGTCAGCGTATGCACCACCCTCTCCGTCGCTATAGACCATTGCATTGAATGCCTTGGCATTGCGCTCCCAGCGCCGATCACGATCCATCGCATAATAGCGGCCGTTCACGCTGGCAATATGTCCGCAGCCGTACGCCCGCATCTTCTGCTGCAGCTGTTCGAGATATCCAGCACCATTCGTGGGGAGCGTGTCACGCCCGTCCATGAAGGCATGAACGAAGACGCGCTCCACGCCATTCTCTCGAGCCATCTTCAGCAGAGCATAGAGATGGGCCTGCTGGGAGTGGACGCCGCCGTCGGAAACCAGGCCGAACAAATGCAGGCGGCGTTCCGCGCTGCGAGCGTGCTTCATGGCGGCCAGCAGAGTGGGATCGGAAAAGAAGGCGCCGTTCTCGATCATCAAGTCGATGCGAGTGATATCCATGTGAACGATACGGCCGGCGCCGATGTTCAAATGGCCGACCTCGCTATTGCCCATCTGTCCGTCTGGCAGGCCGACGTACTTGCCGCTGGTGTGAATCAGCGTGTTCGGATACTCGCGCAGGAGACGGTCGTAGGTTGGCTTGCGGGCGAGGGCGATAGCGTTCGCTTCGGTTTTGGGGCTGTATCCCCAGCCATCGAGAATTACGAGAACTACTGGTTTCGGACGAGGCATAAATTAGCTCTTATGCTTTTAGCTCTTGGCTCTTAGGGAAACTCTGATTAAGCAGGCGAACACAAACGCGAGGTCCCCCTCGGCTCCGCTCGGGGCAGGCTCTCGACTTCGCTCGGGATGACGGAAAATGAACTTAATCAGAGCTTCCTTAGCTTTTAGCTCTTGGCTATCAGCTAAAAAGAACCACGGATTTGCACGAACTTTCACGGATGGCAGATCACGTGGTCGAATCGTCATGACTTTTGGGAGTAGTCGACTTGGGAACGCTGTCCTTCTTCGGCGACTCTTCTTTCATATGTTCCTCGACCCGTTGCATGACCTTTTCCATGTGCTTCTGCATACGCGGATAGGCCGCCTGCATGCCTTCGGAGGTCATGGCGGGCATTTCCTGCATTAGTTTTTGCCCGGTCGCCGATGAATAGAAGGTGATCATGGCTTGCACGTCCGCTTGCGTCAGGTGCCTCTGATAGACAGGGATCATATCGTCGAGCATCTCATCGATCGGAAAGTCCTTCATGCTCTCGACCACGAGGTCGTTGGTGCGTGCCATCTGCTGGTCACTCATGTGGGGATAGCGCTGCTTCATGGTTTCCCGGACCAGCGCGGACTGCTGCTTAAACATGCCTTCCATCATTGGGCGCATCTGCTGGCGGATGTGCATCACCTCGAACATTTTCAGAATCTGTTCGCGCGTGGCGGCATTAGCGTCGGGAAGCTGTTGGGCAAGGGCGGCAGCGGAAAGCAGCACCGCTGCCGCAATGGTCGATTGGAATATTTTCATGGCTACTCCTGCTCGCCGTGGTAGTTCAGCGCCTTGAGTCCCAGGAAACGCGCGGCGTCACCCAGCTCTTCTTCGATGCGCAGCAATTGATTGTACTTGGCAATGCGATCGGTACGCGACGCTGATCCGGTTTTAATCTGCCCAGCTCCGGTAGCTACCGCCAGATCGGCGATAAAGGTATCCTCGGTCTCTCCCGAGCGATGGGAGATTACCGAGGTATAGCCGTTGCGGCGCGCCAAATCAATGGCATCCAGGGTTTCGCTAACCGTGCCGATCTGGTTCACTTTGATCAGAATGGAATTGGCGATTCCTTTATCGATTCCCTCTTGCAGGCGCTCGGTATTGGTAACAAAAAGATCGTCGCCGACCAACTGAATCTTCTGGCCGACTTCATCGGTGAGTATCTTCCAGCCCTCCCAATCGTCTTCCGCCAGACCGTCTTCGAGAGAAACGATGGGATAATCCCCCGCCCACTTTGCCCAGAACCGCGCCATTTCTTCCGAGCTTTTGGTCGACTTATCGGATTTCTTGAACACGTATCGTCCATCCTGGTAGAACTCGCTGGCAGCGGGATCGAGGGCAATGGCAATCTCCTCTCCAGGCTTGTATCCCGCCTGTTGAATTGCCTCAAGAACAACCTCAATGGCCTCCACGTTCGATTTCAGCGACGGCGCAAAGCCGCCTTCGTCGCCAACGGCGGTGTTATAGCCGCGCTTCTTTAGCACCCCCTTCAAAGTATGGAAAACCTCGACGCCCCAGCGCAGAGCGTCAGAAAATGATTCCGCGCCCACGGGCATGACCATGAACTCCTGGAAATCCACATTGTTGTCGGCATGCGCTCCGCCGTTCAGGATATTCATCATGGGCACGGGCAAGGTGTTGGCAGCGGCTCCTCCGAGATAGCGATACAGCGGCAAGCCATATTCGGCAGCAGCGGCGCGCGCCGCCGCCATGGAAACCGCAAGAATCGCATTGGCGCCCAGACGACCCTTATTTTCGGTGCCATCCAGTTCGATCATCTTTCTATCCAGCGCGCGCTGGTCGGAAGCATCGATATTGGCGAGCGTTTCGGCGATCTCGCCATTGACGTTCTCGACCGCTTTCCGCACGCCCTTGCCTTTGTAGCGCTGGCCGTCGTCATCGCGCAGTTCAACGGCTTCATGTTCGCCAGTTGATGCGCCGCTGGGCACGATCGCCCGTCCGATTGCCCCAGTCACCAGCTGAACCTCGGCTTCCACTGTAGGATTGCCTCGCGAATCCAGGACCTCGCGCCCGACGATGCCGCCGATATTGGTCATTCTCTCCTCCGTCGCCATTGCTTCGGCGACCTCGTGGTTGACAGCTGTATTAAAAGAAAAGCGCCGGCCCGTAAGATAACCGACACCCGTATAAGTTCTTCCCATGGATCAGGTCCGAAACTGCTGATTATATCGGCATCGCCCGGATTTCTCAGCGGCACATGGCCCTGCAGGTTGTGATAAAGAACACCGTACCTCGGCTGGTTCGCATTGGTCCTCTGAGTATTGTGAGCAACGGTCCGCTGTTCTAAAGTCGGCTTTGATGAAAGACCGGACAGAGACTCTGCAGTCAGGATCGCATGCTCCCGATTTCTCGCTAAGCGCGGCCAATCGGGCGGGGGAATTTTCACTGGGATTGCTGCTTCATGGGCGTAGTTTGATTCTCGAGTTTCTTCGTGGGACCTGGTGAGGAAATTGCGTCAAGCGCATGGCTCAGTTCGAGCCACTGGCGGATGAGATCACTAAGCTCAAGTCGCAAATAGCCTTCATTGCGGCGGAAAAACGCGAGGGCATGCACAAACCGGTCAAGTTCCTTGCCGAACATCCGGTATTGTTTCCGTTCCTGCTGGATGAGGATCGGAGCGTGACCAAAGCCTACGGTTTGTACCATCGCATAGCTCTGGATGCCATCAACATCGCACATCCGGCTACGCTGGTCATCGACCACAATGCCGTGTTGCGCTACGTTTACCGCGGCAACAATCAGTTTGATCGCGCTCCTCTCGAGGCGGTACTTGAGGCAGCGAAGAAATTAGCTACATGAGTCTACGGGCTCTTTGGCCATTTTATGAGAATTGGAGGACGAGAGATGAGAAAGCTGGGTGTATTCGCATGCACGATGCTGTTCGCTTTTGGCGCAGTCGCACAGACGAACCTGTCCCTTCCCGCGGGCACTGCCGTGAAGATCAAGCTGCAGACGACGCTCGCAACATTCACCAGCAAAGCGGGGTATCCGTTTGCCGGGCGCGTTACCGAACCGGTCCTGTTGAATGGAAAAACAGTAATTCCCATCGGGGCCACGATAGAAGGACGGGTCACCAAGGTCAGCGAACCAAGGCGTATCGCCGGCAAGCCGACCATTGGCATGTCGCCACAGACCGTGGTCTTACCCAACGGCGAACGATACGCGCTCAACGCGACCCTGGTTGATACCAGTTTGCGTAATGGTACCGACGTCAACGAAGAGGGCCAGTTCAAAGGCGCAGGCCACGACAGCAGCGACCTTAAAGAGATTGCTGTGGGTACGGGTGGTGGAATGGCAATCGGCGGACTGGTGAGTGGTGGAAAGGGAGTACTGATCGGGGGCGCAATCGGGGCTACCGCGACCGTAGCTCATTGGCTTGGAAAACACCGCTCAGCCGTGTTGCCCGCCGGAACGGAACTGGTCATGGAACTCAGTCATCCCATGACGCTGAGCGCGGCGAGCGCTGGAAAATAGTCGTCAGGCTTTAGTCTTCAGCAAGCCGAAGGCTCTTGCCTTCGGCCTTTGCTTTTCTAGACGCATCGGTTTACTTCAGCGCTCCTGCTGAGTGCAGTTGATTCCAATCAAGAAACACAACACAAGGTCCCCCTCGGCTTCGCTCGGGGCAGGCTCTCCACTCGGGCTGTCGCCCTCGGTCGGGATGACATGTTTTGCTACAGATGACAGATTCTAATACGCCAGGGCGGCCAGTTCGTTCTCAGTAAGGAGTTGCAACTCGATCCAGCCTTCCAGCGGCAAGGCATCCACCGGAAGCTTGTTTTGCCACATGCTGAAACGTAGGCGAACCCGGGTCACAACGGGAGAGGCGGGTTTGCGTACGGTTGATGAAATGGGCGTTGCCAGCAGCCAAGCAAGGGGAAGGCGAAACTCGAAATTTCGCTGAATGACAAACTTGGTCTCGCGACTGCCACCTCGTTGATCGGACGTGGCCAACGGTTGTTCTTCATCGGCTTGCGCGACCGCCCAACTCTGGATCGCTCCAGCATTAACTTTCACTTCTACACGCAATGCGCGCCGAGGCCGCTGCCCTTCTGCGGGCCAGGACTCCAGATTCACCACCAACTCAAAGTCCGACTCCGGGATGCCCCCTGCAAAATCGAGCCGGCCATAAAGGTTGCTGTCGTCGATCCCGGCATAAACTGAGTCCAGCATAAAACTCTTCCCGTGCATGGAGCCGGAACGCTGGTCCGCGGTGTACATGGCGGCACCGATCCACTCAAAGTAACGCACGAGGTCTCCCGAGATACGCGGGCGGATGTAGGCGGTTTGCGGGACGAAAGAAGGCCGGGCGGCGGCGCCGATAATCGGCTGAGCAAGGTACTCGGGAGGCGTAGCCCCCAGCGCCTGATAGACATTGGACAAGTGCTTGCGATAGAGCTCGTCGAAGTCGCGGTCGTTGGCGGAATGATGCTCGGGCCCATACCACCAGTTCCAATCGCTGCCCTCGGCGATGAGGATCTCTTCAAAAGCGAGCTTGCGCTGCCCTTCGTTGGCCCGTGACGCGTTCTGCTCAAAAAAATTTCGCGCGTGATAAAGATAGTCCCAGGCGCGATTGTCTTCGGGAGCGCCGATCCAAACATTAAAGTTGGCGTTGATCCAGGAGCCCGGAACTAGTGATTTCAAATGCGGTTTTTCCGCCTGAGCCTTGATAGCTTCTGAAACCGTGACGGCTTCGATGCCGGGCGTCTTCTGCAATTCGTGATAGAAGCGGCGCAGAAATTCGCGGCCCGATTGCGGGTAGTACTCCCATGCATTCTCGCCATCGAGGATGATTGGCACCATAGCATCGAGGCCTTGTTCGATAATCGGTTGTGCGGCATCCTTAATGTTCTGAATGAGGTGCGCGGCGGCCTGGTCTGCGGGCATGCCGGAGTAGACGAACCCGACCAAGTCCGAGAGCGTGTGGTCGCGGAAGATCAGGTTCATGTGCGTGCTTTTGTTCTCGTACTTGTAAATCGTGTAGAGCTTTTCGGCGGAAATGCGATCCAATCGCCCGTGGCCATCGCGGGCGAAAAACGTCCCCAGGCTGCGCCCCAAAACACCTTCATCGGTTGCCATCCAGCGCACGCCCAAACTGCTGGCTAAGGCGAGCACCTCTTCCGAGACGCTTCCCTCTGACGGCCACACGCCGCGGGGTCGTACTCCGAAGACGCGCTCGTGCAAATCCAAACCCCGCAGCAATTGCTCGCGGGCATCTTCCGGGTGTTGAAAGCGGTTCTGCGGCAGGGGCAAGCCCGGCGAGGAAACCGCGCCCATATTCGTGTCGCAGAGCAAGGGCAGAATGGGATGGTAGAACGGGGAGGTCGAGATCTCGATGAGTCCCCGCTTCGCAGCGGAGGCATGCGCGGGCAGTATCTGCGCCAGGAGTTCTCTCTCTTGCGCAATCACAAACTGCTGGTCTTCCAGGGTATAGCCGTGACCTTTTCTGATTAGAGTCGCGATGTTCAATTGGTCCAGAAAAAACTCGTCAAACCAGGCGATCTGGGAGAGTACCTGAAGATCGGTGAAGTCCTGCGGCTGAAAGAACTTTTCAGCCCTCTCTGGGGAATTTCCCGCACCCCGGAAGCGCTCCCAAAGCTCCTGGTATCGGGGATAGCGGCCGATCAAGTGAACGGGATTAGCCTGAAACAGGTATAGCAAAGCCGAGCGGCGCTCCTCCGCGCTCAAGTCTCGTGCTGGTTTGGCAGCCAAGTCCAGCAGCGGGTCACGAGCCGTGCCTGCAACGTAGTCCTGAATCTGGGCAATCAGCGAGGGAACGAGATTGAAGGTCTGGTGAACCTGTGGGAACTCGTCCAGAAGCTTCACCATGCCGTAATAATCTTTCAGTCCGTGCAGGCGAACCCAGGGCAGACGGTACTCGCCGGTAACCAGGTCCTTGTAAAAGGGCTGGTGCTGGTGCCACAAGATCACGACACGGACTACGGACATGGTTCTCTCGGATCGGTCGAACAAAGTCTAGCACTTGGAGAGGCAACACTCCCGGCACGAAAGGGACCGGACCGGTCCCCCGAAGGCCTGAAACCCTTGGGCACGCTGTGGCGCGGGCCCCTTAGGGCGGCGTTCCTGAGCAGGTAGCCAGGGCTTTCAGCCCCGGTCTGACAATGCAGCTCGCGCCATACTTGAACGCTCGCGAACATGACCAGTTGCATCCAAATCCTGTTTAGTTCGGTACACTACTAGCTCGTCCAGTATCGGGCCTGGCAATACTTAACTTATGGCAACGACTACTTCTACCCGCCACGACTTCAGTCTCCTCACGGAGAACGACCTCTATCTATTCAACGAGGGCAGCCACTACCGCATTTACGACAAGATGGGCGCGCACCTGGTCGAAGCCAATGGCGAGAGGGGCGCCTCCTTTGCAATTTGGGCGCCAGCCGCCCGGACAGTTCATGTCATGGGCGATTTCAATGGATGGAACAAAAAAACGCATGCGCTTCATCCGCGTGGCAGTTCTGGTATTTGGGAAGGATTCATTCCAGGCCTGCATAAGGGCGCCCTCTACAAATTCCACATCGACTCACATCATCACGGATACGAAGTTGATAAAGCCGATCCGATCGGCCTTTTCCATGAAAAGCCGCCGCGGACAGCGTCTGTGCTGTGGGATCTGGATTACCAGTGGGGCGATAGCGAATGGATGCTGCGGCGGCAGGGAGCCAACTCACAACGGGCGCCGCAAGCGATTTACGAAGTCCACATCGGGTCGTGGATGCGCGCCCCTGCGCATAATGAGCCGCTCAGTTATCGCGATTTAGCCCCGCGACTGGCCGAATATGTGAATCGCATGCAGTTCACTCACGTCGAATTCCTGCCGATCATGGAACACCCGTTTTACGGTTCCTGGGGATACCAGACCAGCGGCTACTTCGCGCCAACCTCCAGGTACGGGACGCCGCAGGATTTCATGTACGTGGTGGATTACCTGCACCAGCATGGCATTGGCGTGATTCTGGATTGGGTGCCTTCGCACTTCCCTTCTGACGCGCATGGCCTGGCTTACTTTGACGGCACCCACCTGTTCGAGCATTCCGATTCGCGCCAGGGCTTCCATCCCGACTGGAAGACGCACATCTTCAATTACGGGCGCAACGAAGTGCGCAGTTTCCTGATGAGCAGTGCCATGTTCTGGCTGGATAAATATCACGCCGATGGACTACGCGTGGACGCGGTGGCCTCCATGCTCTACCTGGACTACTCGCGCCGGCAGGGGGAGTGGATCCCGAATCGATACGGGGGGCGCGAAAACATCGAGGCCATCGATTTCCTGCGGCGCTTTAATTCTGAGGCTTACAAGGAACATCCGGAGATTCAGACCTACGCCGAGGAATCCACAGCCTGGCCAATGGTTTCGAAACCGACGTATCTGGGCGGGCTGGGATTCGGCTTCAAGTGGGATATGGGCTGGATGCACGACACGCTGCAGTACTTTTCGCATGATCCGATCCACCGCACCTACCACCACAACCAGCTGACGTTCCGTATGCTGTATTCATTTACCGAAAATTTCGTGCTACCGCTGTCGCACGACGAGGTCGTACACGGCAAAGGATCGCTGATCGGGAAAATGCCGGGCGACGACTGGCAGAAGTTCGCCAACCTGCGTCTGCTGTTCGGCTACATGTATGCGCAACCGGGCAAGAAACTACTCTTCATGGGCGGCGAGTTCGCGCAGTGGCGCGAATGGGCTCACGATACGAGCCTCGACTGGAACCTGGTCGATCGGCCCATGCATAGCGGCATGCAGAAGTGGGTCGAAATGCTGAATCGCAACTATCGAACTGAGCCCGCCTTGCATGCGCTCGACACCGATGCGGCCGGATTCGAATGGGTGGATTGCTGCGATACGGCGGCGAGCGTTCTGTCCCTGTTGCGAAAAGGCCAGTCGCCGAATGATATGGTTCTCGTGGTTGGAAATTTTACGCCCGTGCCTAGAGTCAGCTACCGCATCGGCGTTCCCACAGGCGGCTATTGGCGGGAACTTCTCAACAGCGATGGGCGGGAGTACGGCGGCAGCGGCATGGGAAATATGGGCGGAGTGCAAGCAGAAGCCGTCGCCGCACACGGGCGCCCGTACTCGGTCAACCTCACCCTGCCTCCTTTGGCTATTCTTTTCCTGAGACCAGCGTAACGCTCGGGCGGGAGCTCGAAAAAGAGTTTCGCTGGGCGAAGAATCTTTGGCCGCAAGGTCACTTTTCGGTTCGATGTTGCACGTCGAAACCGTAGCTTGCGAGAATGTCAGCGACTTGGGCGCTTCTGATGAACGCCAGGAATTGACGCGAGCCTTCCTTATTTTTCGAACCGCTAAGAATGACGCAGGCCTGTTCGATAGGCGGATAGTCATTGGCTGGTATCGCGGCGTAGCGGCCCTTGTCTTTCAGATTCGGCGACAAGGCAAGCGAAAGCGCCAAGACAGCGACATCCGCCGTCCCCGCGGTCACGAAAGAGGCGGCTTGCGAAATGTTTTCGCCGAGGACAAACTTGTTTTTCACTTTGTCGTAGATGTCTTCCTTCTGCATTGCCGCAATGGCAGCCTGGCCATAAGGAGCGTGTTGCGGATTAGCAATGGCGATCTTCTGGATGCCGGGATCCAGGAGCGATCTCAGTCCGGAATCTAAATTGATCTTCGAGTCCTTGGTGACCCAGACCACGATTTTTCCGCTGGCATACCGGTAATAGCTGCCCTTCTCCGTCACTCCGGCCGATTCCAGTTTCTTGGGATAATCCAGGTTCGCCGAGAAAAACATGTCGAAGGGAGCGCCATTCTGAATCTGCTGAAAAAAGTTTCCGGACGAGCCGTATATGACGTTCACACGCTGGCCAGTTTCCTTCTGAAACCGGGCAGCCACATCCTGCATGGCGGGTTGCAAATCCGCCGCTGCCGCCACGGTGATTTCCTGGGCTGGTGAAAGCTGAGGACTAAAGCCACAAACAAGAGCGGCGCAAAAGGCGAGCTTACGGAACTTGATGCTTCCGTACTTGCCGCCCGGGAGGAATACACGCTTAAGGTCAAACACGCAGAATCATCACCTCAGTGGCCTTGATCAGGGCAGCCGCCGTTTGTCCGGCCTTCAATTGCATCTCGCGCGCCGAGCTCGCCGTAATGATGGATGTTATCCGCTGGCCGCCAATGGAAATCTTTACTTCCGCCATCAAGCCACTGATGCGAACCGAATCGATTCGCCCGACCAGCTGGTTGCGCCCACTGACGCGGCGAATCACATCTTGCCTTTCCTTCTCAGTGTGACCGCGTGTCCTGAAGAGCAGCTTATCCACTTCCGCCTGGGGAATGCGGTGATGTCCTCCGACGGTCCGGACGCTGCGAACCTTTTTCTTGTAGATCCACTGCTTGAGCGTCGGGAAACTGATCCCCAGTTCCAAAGCCGCATCACGCAGCTTCAGCAACTTGTCATCTTTCGACCTCAATTGGCCACTCTTCCGCATGTGGCGCTCCCTCATCCCATACTAATTCAATGAACCGACATCAGTGTAGTCTTTCGCGTAGTCGAACAATATTAATTCGTACATTCCTGGACAGCAAAATCGTATTTAATGTACACTCTCGAATTCTGCAGCAAACTACGAGGTCAGATGCTCACAGTCCGCCGCCTTATCGCGTTAGCTATGCTCCTTTCCTCTGCGCTCGCCTGGTCGCAGGATGGATATTTTTCGCAATGGTTCGATCGTGTGAATGAGACCCAGGCAGAGCAGCCACACTGGATTACCCCTCTGGCTACGACCACGCCGCGCCTCGAAGAAGAGATCCGATACGACCAACTGTGGCAGGTTAACGCCAGGGGCATTACCACCGACAATTACGACGGGGGCAAAGGCCTGGAGTTGATTCCTTTCAAGAAGGTCGAGGTCATCCTGAACGCACCGCCCTACCTCGCGCACAACAATCCTGCCGTACACGATGGATTCGGCGACATCGCGTTCCTGGTAAAGTATCGGATGCTTTCCGCCAACGAGGAGCACGGCAGCTACATTCTGACAGCGTTTCTGGGCTGGAGCCTACCTACCGGATCGCACACCAACGGCGCCCTGCATGCGGTAATAACCCCGACGATCGCATACGGGAAAGGGTTCGGCAATTTTGACGTGCAAGGAACGTTCGGAGTAGGTCTGCCCGCGGGTGATACCAACCTCGTAGGGCGGAATTTCGCATGGAACAACACGTTTCAGTACCGGCTACTCCGGAAGTTCTGGCCGGAAATTGAGCTCAACTCAACTTTTTTTCAGGACGGCAAGAACGATGGGCAGAAGCAGAACTTTGTCACGCCCGGCTTAATCCTGGGCCGGTTCCACCTATGGCGAAGAGTGGGGCTCACTTTCGGCGGCGGCTACCAGATCGCAACTACGCGCTTTCATACATCGAATCACAACGCCATACTGTCGGTACGCGTTCCCTTTTGAGGGTTGGGCGAGTCTGCTGCGCACTTCCGGTTCTGTCCAGTGATTGCCTCGTTTCCGCAGAGGGCTGCGTGTTAGACTCGCCCTAGCAGGCTGCGGAAAAGGTTGCTTTGTCGACGAAGAGCGGCCCTCAGGCGCTAAAGCGCGGTCCTATTTTCGAGGGCTTAGCAGCACGAGTGAACTCGTGCCCTTCCCGATTTTATTGATTCTTTTTTCCGCAGCCTGCTAGAACAAGTAAGCGCCCAGCAGTATGCGCATTCTCACTCGCTACATTCTGAAAGAAGTTCTTTCGCACGGCGCTATCGGGGTCGCGGTGTTCACGTTCGTATTGTTCACCCGTGACTTGGGACGCATTCTCGACCTGGTGGCGCGCAACAGCGCTCCCCTTCCCAGCGTTGCCGAGATCTTCTTCTTCACCGTTCCGGTAGCTTTGACCTACACGATCCCTGTCGGCGTACTGGTGGGAGTACTCATCGGCTTGAGCAGGCTGGCCGCTGACAGCGAAATCACGGCCATGCGGGCCAGCGGCATCGGGGTGGGGTCGTTTGTGCGCATCGTTTCCATCTTCGTGCTGGGCGCCTGGATGCTCGCGCTGGTTAACGATGTGGTGGTGGCCCCGCGGTCCCAAGCGGCGCTGGAACGTCTGCAGGACAAACTCAAGAGCTCTCAGGTTTCCTTTGAAGTCCAGTCCAACGTTTTTTATGAAGGCTTCCCCAAGCTGGTTCTCTATGTTCAGGACGTGCACAGCCGGCCGGAAGCGGCAGACTGGAAAGGCGTGTTCCTGGCGAACTTCACAGATCCAAATGCGCCCAGCATTACCCTGGCGCAGAGCGGAATTCTGGTGGGAGAGGGACCGCAGACCCTCCACCTTCACTTGACCAATGGGACCACCCACGAGACTGTTCCGGGACAGCCCGAGCGGTATCAAATATCGACCTTCAACGAAACCGACATTCCCATCGACCTGCCGCCCTCCGATACGCAATCGCAACCACTCCCAGTGGGACAAATGACCACGACGGAGCTGTGGCAAGGACAGGGGCATGCCGAAGCCAACCTGCAGCGCTGGGAGTTGATCGAGTTACACCGGCGCTTCGCCCTGGCGACAGCGTGCATTGTGCTGGCCATGGTTGGAATTCCCCTGGGTCTATCGTTTAAGAAGGGGGGGAAGTCGGCGGGGTTCGTGCTCACGATCGTGCTGGTGTTCGCGTACTACTCGGCCTCCTTGTTGGGGATATCGCTGGCTCGAGAAATCAAGGTTACCCCAGCCGAAGGGGTATGGATTGCCAACGCCATATTCTTCGTGACCGGCCTGGTGCTGCTGTGGCGAGTAGAGCGGCGGCCGATCGATACTTCTTTCCTGCGCAATCTGTGGTTGCATCTGCAGTCGGGCTGGAAGAAAAGCCGGGAGGTAATGACGCCCAGCGGGCCGGGCAACGCCTTTGAGCGCGTGGCAAGCCGAAAACGCTTTTCCTTCGGCGGCTTTCCCATGCTGCTGGACGACTACATTCTTCGCGACTTTGTCCTGTATTTCTCGATGATTCTGGGCTCGTTTCTGATGCTGCTGCTGGTGTTCACGCTATTCGAGCTGATCGGGGACATCCTGCGGAACCAGATCTCGCCCATCATTGTGGCCGAGTACCTGCTGAATGTGTCCCCTTATTTCATTTACAACGTCACGCCATTAAGCATGCTGCTGGCGGTGCTGGTCACCTTTGGCCTGATGACACGTTCCAACGAGATCACCGCCATCAAGGCGACCGGCATCAGCATCTACAGGATCATCGTGCCGGTATTGCTGGCATCAGCGCTGCTGGCGGGAGGGTTGTTTATTTTTGATCAGCTCTATCTGCCTAAGGCGAACAAGCGACAGGACGAATTGCGGAATATCATCAAAGGAAGGCCCGCTCAGACATATCAGTTACCTGACCGGAAGTGGATCAAGGGACAGCAGAACACCATCTATTACTACAAATTTTTCGATGCCGATCGAAATGAATTCGGCGACCTGACCATTTTCAAATACGATCCGGTCAACTTCGGGCTGGCACAGCGCATTTACGCGAATCGAGTGCGCTGGTCACCGTCGCTGCAGAAGTGGGTGTGCGAGCAGGGCTGGAAAAGAGATTTCCGCGGACCCGCGATTAAGGATTACCGTCCATACGACGTCTCCACATTCTCCACCCTCAACGAACCGCCCCCGTATTTCAAGAAAGAGGTGAAGCAATTCACCGAAATGAATTACGAGGAACTCAAGCGTTACATTGGCGACTTGCAACAGAGGGGCTTCGACGTAGTACGGCTGCGCGTGCAACTGGAGAAGAAATTTGCCTATCCTCTCATCACGCTGGTGATGGCGGTGCTGGCGGTTCCATTTGCGCTATCGGCAGGGCGGCGTGGGGCCGTAGCCGGCATCGCCATCGCGGTCAGCATCGCGGTGATTTACTGGACGATCTCAGGTCTCTCCGAATCGATGGGCAATGTCAGCCAGTTGCCGCCGGGGCTGGCGGCCTGGGCGCCCGACATGTTCTTCGGATTAGTGGGCGGGTATTTGATTCTTAAGGTTCCGACCTAAGAAGTAGCGTTACCTTCCAAATGCAATTCCCGCAGGCTGCGCACCCGTAGGCACGGTGCCGGAAGCGGGAATCAGATCTCCGCCGGCGGGATTAATCTTGTAAGCCGAAATTGAGGAGTCGCCACTGTTCGACACGTACATGAATTTGTTAGTCGGCGAAATAGCGATACCATCGGGCGCGGGCCCCGAATTGTAGGGAGAATTCGACAGGGCGGAGAGGGTTCCGATTACCGCTTTGATCCTGAAGCCGCTGACCTGATTCGAATCTCTGTCGACGACGTAGAGAAACTGTCCTGACGGGTCGATAGCGGCGGCAACGGGCGACAATCCAGTGCCGAAGGAACCGGAAATTGGGGTCAAATTTCCCGGGATGGCAGAGTTATCGGCCGAAATGGCAAATCCGCTCACGCTTTCTGAATCACGATTGGCGGAATAGAGAAGCGTTCCAGCAGCATCCATTGCCAGGGCCGAGGGAGCGCTGCCAGTGGACACTGGCGGCAGCGTAGGATTTGGCCTCAAAACTCCCGTATTCGAGTTGATCTGAAACGTAAACACAAGGTTCTGCTGTTGGTCAGCGACATAGAGAAAACTGGTCGACGGAGTGATGGCGAGGGCAACCGGCGCCGGACACGGTAGCAGTAATGGAACCGGACATTGCAGGTTGGGGATTGGGACCTGCGACTGTACTGTCGTGAGGGTGCCATTGGCTGCGATGGCAAAGACGGACAGGTCCCCTGAGTTCTGATTAGCAACGAACAGGAACTTGCCACCGGTGTCGATGGCTAAAGCAGTTGGATTAGCTCCGACAGCCTGTGTTCCGTTGGCGATCATGGAGCCGTTCAAATCGAAGGTATAGCCAGACACGGTGTTGGAGCCGGAGTTGGCAACATAAGCGAAAGTATGGGCGGGATTGATAGCAATGGCGGTGGGCCCCTGCTGGGTGGAAAATGGGGAACCGCCGATCTGTTGCAATGAACCTATATTGAAGTCTGCGTAGTAGCCCCAGACCCCATGGGAAGCCTTGGCCGTCACGTACATGGTATCGGTACTGCTGACGGTATTCGTTGAACTTGATCCGCAACTGACCAGGCCGCTGACCGCAAGGGCAATCAGAATGCTCATTAACCAGCGAAGCGTTCTCACCAAATTGATCTCCAAAACAACACTCAGCATCGAGCCATCCCGGTGATGAAAAAAGTCCGAATTCGACGGCTGGGTGTCCGGCGCGTGGACTTGTACTCGTTATGCGTAACAAATTGTGTATCAGGAATATGGAGTAAAGAGCAACTTGAGCGGGGACAGTCGCTACGGTTGGAAACCTCGGGGAGGCGCGCTGTGAATGACTTAGGCGCGAACCGCCGGTAAAACGGGCTGATCCGCAGAATCGTCAGTTGCAGGTTGCGCCAGGGCCGGCAACCGGATCTCGACAATCAGCCCTCCCCCCGGCCGGTTTTCAGCTTTGACCGATCCACCGTGGAGACGGACGGCGCGCTCGGTGATCGAGAGGCCCAGTCCCACGCCGCCGGTCTGGCGATTGCGGGCATCATCCAAGCGGTAAAAGGGGCGAAATAATTTGTTTAACGCTTCTTCCGGCACACCCGGACCTCGATCACTGATGCGCACGATGGCCTCGGCACCGTTCGGCAAGTCAGAGCGCCGTAGCTCGACTTCGATCTCGGTGCCTTCATGGGTGTAGCGCATGGCGTTGCGGACCACGTTCTCGATGGCACTGTGCAGAAGGGCTGAATTTCCGTAAACGAGCGAATCCTGCGCGATATCACACCGAACCCGGCAATTGCGCCCCTGGGCTTCGAAAGCCGCATCCCTGGCCACATCGCCAACCAAGTCACCAAGACGAACCGTAGTCATGGGAGCAGCTTGATCGCCTCCCTCCATGCGCGCCAGGGCAAGCAAGCGGCCGATGAGATCGTTGAGACGGTTGGCTTCCAGTTCGATACGGTTGAGATTGCCGGCCGCCTCCGGCCCGGTGCGCTGGCGAGCCAGCCCCAAAGCCACGCTGAGCCGTGCCAAAGGGGAGCGAAGCTCGTGGGAGATATCGTTCAGAAGCCGGGACTGGGCGTTGACCAGGTTCTCCAGGCGCTGGGCCATACCATCGAAGTCGCGCATCAATTCCGCAACTTCATCGCGTCGATGCACCCCTGGGGCGCCGGCACGGGCGCTTAGTTCGCCATTCGCCAGCTTCTGGGTGGCTGCACGGAGCCGGATAATGGGGGCCGTGAGCGATCGTGCCAGGAGGAAGCAGACGAGTCCAGAGGTGAGGATGGCGATTGCGATTCCCAACCCCGGCGCGCGCCCCGGTCCCCAGAAGAAATGGGGCGGAGGACCCGGATTTTCCAGGACCAGGATGTAGTGCCGTCCATCACTTCCGGTGATTGCCTGTGCGACGCGCTTTTCCGATTGCAAATGGAACCCGCCCTGCCTGGCGGTTCCCAGGGCCAACTGCTTAGCCCATTCAGGGCTCGCGGCTCCCGAGAGCTCCTGACCTTTGTCGTCAAACAGATAGACCTGGTGTTCATGAAAGGAGCCTCGCAGATCATGGAGGCTCTTGCGGAGGGCAGGCGAGCCTCCCCGCTCATAGGTCTGCATTAATTGTGCACCAATAGCCTGACGCAGATATTCAGCGCGGGGTGAATCCTGCGGCGGGCGCATCGCCAAGGTGACCAGGATAGCGAGGACGACGAAGAGAGCCTGGGCAAGCCAGTAAGACAGGAAAATTTTGAGAAACAGACTTCTCATGAAGTTTTCGCCTTTACGCTTCGCGGCAGGACAAAGATGTAGCCCACGCCTCGAACCGTTTTGATGTGCTCTGGCTCGCCTTCCGTGTCCCCGATCTTTTTGCGAACTTTGCTCACGTGCATGTCAATGCTGCGATCAAAGGGGGAAAACTTGCGGCTCAGGACGGAAGCGGCCAGGCGCTCGCGGGTTACGACCCGGCCCGCGTCCCGCAGGAGGGCTTCCAGCAATCCGAACTCGACGGAGGTCAAATCCACGGGCTTGCCGGCATGGCGGACAATGCGGGTGGCAGGATCGAGTTCAATATCCCCTACGCGGACGATGTCGGGAACGGCGGCGGCCGAAGACGGCTTTCCTTCCTTGGTTCGCCGCAGTACAGCGCGAATGCGAGCTACCAGCTCGCGAGGATTAAATGGCTTGGGCAGATAATCATCCGCGCCAATTTCTAATCCGACAATGCGGTCAACTTCCTCACCCCGTGCCGTCAGCAGCAGCACCGGAACGGGAGAGCTGGCGCGAATGTGCCGCAGGACCTCAAAGCCATTCATGCCGGGCAGCATGACATCCAGGACGATGAGAACATAATTGTCCTGGCGCGCACGCTCCAGGCCGCGTTCGCCGTCGTAAACCGCCTCGACGCGGAAGCCCTCGGACTCGAGGTACTCGCCTACCAGTCCACAGAGCTCCACGTCATCGTCAATAACCAGGATTCGATCCATCTTTACACTTCTCTTTTTACAATAATCTGGTGCTTTGCCACGTAAAGAATTGTCAAATCGGGACTTCCGGGCTTGACCTAACTTTACTCGGGTTGACCGTCTTTTTACTCCATTTTGCGCTGCGTCGTGTTCTTATCATTGAAAGCAATTTGGTTTATCGGAGGGTTTCGATGAGTACACGAGGTTTGAAAATTCTGCTGGCTACGTTGGCGATCCTGGTGGCCGGTATGGCTGTAGCTGTGGCGCAAGGCCCGATGCATCACGGCGGCCTTGAACATCACATGCTGGGCTTCCTCAGTAAGCAGCTCGATTTAAGCGAGGCGCAGCAGGCCCAGGTAAAAGACATCTTCACGAAGGAGAAGCCGACGCTGGGTCCGCTAATGATGCAAAAAGGGCAACTGCATCAGCAACTGATGCAAGAAGCCATCAGTGCCACGTCCAATCCGACGAAGGTGCAGGCGTTGGCCGCGCAGCAGGGCCAGGTAGAGACGGCTCTGGCGATGGAGCATGCCAAAATCGCCGCACAGATTTACAACCTGCTCACGCCGGACCAGAAGGCCAAGGCGCAGCAGCTTCTGCAACAGCACCAGGAACGAATGCAGCAGCACATGCAGCACATGCAGGAAGGGCAGGCGGCTCCTGAGGAGTAGCCCGGGAGAGCATCTGGCTGAAAAGGCGCGGGTAAGACGCCCGCGCCGCACCATCCCAACTTCGCAGGAGGCAGATTGTATGTCATCGAAAGCAGCGGCGGAACAAGAATTGGTGGACGCAATTGCCGAGCAGGTGGCCTCCGGCGTGGACCAAGCTGTCGAACGCTGGATGGCCGAGTTCGATTCAGTGCTGCAAGATCCTCACTTGACGACGCTGGGCCGGCTGCAGGCGATGAGCGCAATCGTCGCGCGATACCGGCACCTGCGCGGTCAAACAGAAGTTCTCCACTCTCAGTCGACCCGTGTGGCTGGCTGGGGAGTCTGCTGATTACACGGAGTACGCTGCTTCGCCGGCTGTCCCCCTCCAAAGGCTCAGATAAGCCCCTGAGGGCAATTAGAGGCTGATCTGAGACGGAACGCCCCGGGACAGCCGCCGAGGCGGCGTACTCCGAAAACTGAAGCCAGGGCTGCTAAAATCTCATCTACAGCCCATGGTGCCGAAGAACCTGCGTCCTCTGCTTCCTTATTTGAAGAAATACAGCGGCGCCTATGCCATCGGCGCACTCTGTGTTCTGCTGATGAACGGCATCTGGGTTCTGTTCCCGCAGGTCATCCAGTTCACGATCGACGATCTCAGCTCGAAACCGGTTCAACATAGGTTCCTGGCTCAAATGCTGCGTTGGATTGGGGTTGAACTAATCCCCGGCATTACCCGCCATAAACTGCTCATTTACGCTTTGCTGCTGGTGGCCATCGCGCTCGCCAAAAGCCTGTTCCAGTTCCTGACCCGCTGGATTTTGATCGGCATTTCCCGTGACATCGAATTTGATCTGCGCAATGACCTGTTCGCACACCTGGAAAAGCTGTCGTACTCCTTCTACCAGCGTACGCGGACGGGGGACATCATGGCGCGGGCAACAAACGACCTGAACGCGGTGCGCATGCTGCTGGGGCCGGCAATCATGTATTCGGCCAACACGATTGTGTTCACCGTCGCGGCGCTGGCATTCATGTTGCACATCAGCCCGAGCTTGACGGTGTACGCGTTTCTACCGCTGCCTATTGCCAGCATCGCCATCCAGTATTTCGGCCGCCAGATTCACGAACGCTTCGAGAAAATCCAGGCGATGTTTTCCGACATCAGTGCTCGCGCGCAGGAAAATTTTTCGGGCGCTCGCGTGGTTCGCGCCTATGTGCAGGAAGATGCCGAGATCGCCTCGTTTGAAACCGCCAATCAGGAATACATTGCCCGCAGCCTGAAGCTGGTGAGACTCATGGGAATGTTGTGGCCAACCCTGGAAACCATGGTTGGATTGGCCATTCCGCTGGTCCTATGGGTTGGCGGACGGCAAGTCATTGATGGGCGCATTACGGCTGGCGCATTCGTAGCCTTTCTCACGTATATCGCACAGCTGACTTGGCCCGTGATTGCGTTGGGCTGGGTCATCAATATTTTCCAGCGTGGTACCGCGTCCATGGGGCGGATCAACCAGCTCCTCACGGAAGAGCCGGAGATCAGGGACAGTGAAACGGTCATGAGCCGGGCCGGGGCACCGCTGACCATCGCCGGGGAGATCGAATTCCGAAACTTGCATTTCGCCTATAACGGCACGCCGGTGCTGCACGACATTAATTTGCGTATCCCTGAAGGCAGCAGCCTGGCAATCGTAGGACCGACCGGGTCGGGCAAGACGACGCTCGTCAGTCTGATTCCACGCCTTTACGATGCTCCCGCTGGATCCGTACTCATTGACGGAAGGCCCGTGACGGAATACCCGCTGGAGTCGTTGCGGCATGCAATTGGCTTCGTGCCGCAGGAAACATTCCTGTTCAGCGACTCGATCCGCGAGAACATCGCCTATGGCACAGAGAGCTCGAGTGATCAGGAAGTGCGGGAGGCGGCCGAGGGCGCCAGCATTGCCGCGGATATCGAGGCCTTTCCAGAACAGTACGCGACCGTGGTCGGCGAGCGTGGAATCAGCCTTTCAGGGGGCCAGAAGCAACGCACGGCTATCGCCCGCGCGATTATCCGCAATCCCAAGATTCTGATTCTCGACGATGCGCTGTCGAGTGTGGACACCCACACCGAAGACAAGATCCTGAATCACCTGCGTGAAATCATGCGCGGGCGCACCACCATCTTCATCTCCCACCGCGTCTCCACCGTGCGCAACGCCGATCAGATTGCGGTACTCCACGGCGGCCGAATTGTGGAGACTGGCAGCCACGATGAACTGCTGGCCCGAAACGGCTATTACACCGATCTGTACAACAAACAACTGCTCGAAGAAGAACTGGCGGAAGTGTAGGATTCCGCAGCTCTGAGGCTGGCGCTGGGGGCCTATGGTTTCGATAGGCAGGAGCGAGTGTACAGTTTTGTGATAACGCCCCAGCCGCAAACCGCGTCTAGTAGAAGGTAGACAAGCCGTATGCAACGCGTCCCTCAAGTCGAATTGCTGGACAGTGATGGGGGCAATCCCGAAGAAATCAGCACGTCGCTCCGTGACTTGTGGCTGATCAATCGCGCTTTTGGCGGAGTATCTACCTCGTTGCGGCTGATCGAACAGGTCGCCCGCGAGGCTTCCGTCGCCCGGATATCCCTCCTCGAAGTTGCCTCTGGAGACGGCGCGGTGCAAAAGGCAGTACAGAACAAGCTCAAGCGAAACTCCATTGACTTGCGAATCACGTTGCTCGACCGTTCGCGCTCGCATCTGAATGGCTCCTCTCACGCGGTGGCCGGAGACGCCATCGCACTTCCCTTCTCCAGCGGGAGCTTTGACGTGGTCAGCAGCACACTGTTCGTGCATCACCTCATGCCGGAGGCGGTTTGCCAGTTCATGAACGAAGCCCTTCGGGTTTGCCGTGTCGCTGTCATCATTAATGACCTAATCCGCAACCCGATGCACCTGGCGCTGGTCTATGCCGGCTTACCACTGTTCCGAAGCCGACTGACCTGGAACGATGCGCCGGCTTCGGTTCGGCAGGCTTATACTCTGCAGGAAATGCGCACCCTGCTCGAGAGCACGCCAGCATCACGCGTGGAATTCAGCCGCCACTATCTATTCCGAATGGGAGTTATTGCCTGGAAGTGAGGGCAAGGAGAAGGAATGTATGACCTGGCAGTAATCGGTGGAGGGCCGGCGGGGACAGCGGCGGCAAGCACGGCCGCGCGCTCCGGCGCGAAGGTACTTCTGCTCGAGAAGGGAAGTTTTCCGCGACATAAAGTTTGCGGGGAGTTTGTGTCTGCCGAATCGCTCGAGTTGCTGGATTCCCTGCTCTGCGGTTCACGCGAGTTGATTACATCGGCTCCGCGGCTGCACCGCGCGCGCGTTTTTATTGAAAATCGCATGATCGAGACAACCGTCGAGCCCGCGGCGGCCAGCATCCCAAGGATTGAACTGGATGCCGCCTTGTGGTATTCGGCAAAAGGTCACGGGGTCGACGCCCACGAGCGGCAGGTGGTTTCGAGTATTGATGGGCAGGGACCTTTCGCGATCAGAACGGCTGATCAGGAGTTCAGGGCTCGCGCTGTCATCCATGCAGCCGGGCGCTGGTCGCGACTCGACTTCAAAGAGTCTGCAACGAAGAATGGCAATGGACGGCAGGGCAACTGGCTGGGATTAAAGGCTCACTTTCGGGAAGAGTCGCCGCCCGACTCAGTCGATCTTTATTTTTTTGAAGGTGGTTATTGTGGAGTACAGCCGGTCGGCACAAATGGCCGGCAGCGGATCAATGCCTGCGCCATGGTTCGATCGGACGTAAGCGCATCGCTGGAGAGCACTTTTCATCAGCATCCAGAATTAAGCAAGCGAAGCGAACATTGGCAGCCAGTGACCGACATGGTGGCAACTTCGCCGCTGATCTTCCGAAAACCTGAACCCATCCAAGGTCACATCCTGCGTGTGGGCGATGCAGCTGGGTTTGTGGATCCGTTTGTGGGCGATGGAATTTCGCTCGCATTGAGGAGCGGAGCGCTTGCGGCTAAATCACTTCGCAGTTTTCTGGAAGGCCCTGGTTCGCTGCAACAAGCAGGGGAAGATTATGAACGCGCGTACCGGCGTGAGCTGATGCACGTTTTCAAAACGTCTTCGAAGATTCGGCGCCTGCTGGGATTCCCGGCACCCATCCGCGCAGGCCTCCTCTATGCGCTCTCAAGCTTCCCTTCCCTGACCCGCTACCTGGTTCGCACTACGCGGTGAAGATGATTCAGGGTCTGACCTGGTTGGGAAAGCCGCGCCTGAAACAGGACCCAGGAATGGTTTTCTTAGCGTACGACCAGTACTTCCCTGACGTTGTCGCGCGCGAGGAAGAACTTGATGGAAGAGAAGTCGCGAAAAAGATTTTCGATATGACGGTTATTGAAGACGCGTTGCAGCCGAAAATTAGCTTTGCTATCGCCCGCTCCACGCCGTGCGTCCGGATGCGCAATGGGATGCATTTCTAACGTGTCGTTGTTCACGATGTGATAGCGGTAGCAGGGAGCATCGGCGCCGGCGTCACGGGTATGAAAAAAAGCGAGCAGCATGCCTCCCGGCTTCAACGATGACCACAAGCGGCCCACGACCGGCTTGACCAAGGACTCATCCATGTAATCGGCCAAATTCCAGCAGAACACAACATCAAAATGAGCGCCCGGATAGGTCAGGTTGTCGGTGAGAAATCGCTTTTCGTCGAGAACGCGATTACCCTGCTCGTCCTGAATCGCCAGGGCAGGATCCAACGACGCCAGCAGCAGGTCTTCACTATAGGATTTGTGTCCGCGTTCGGTGAAGTAGCGGATATTCGAGGGAGAGGTTGGCCCCAGGTCGAGAATGCATAGGCCTTCCTGCGCCCCCAGGTTGCGAGCCAGCTCGGCCATGGCGCTGGAACGGCGGGTCTGTTTCTGTGCGCTGACCGCGGCACCGGAGCGGTCCGCGGTCGATGTTCCGCGAAAGAGTTTCATTACGTTGTAAGCGACGGACGCCATGATTTCGTTCTATTTCAAGGCATCCAGCAATAGTTTAGCGCTGGCGTACCTATTCTGACATTACTTCCTCGGCTCCAGAGCCGCCGCAGACGCTGCATGCGGCATGCCTCCCGTCGTCGACGCTGCCTGGCCAACTGCTACGGGTTTTGCTCCTGCGCTCGCTGCCTGGCTGATATCCACTCCACCCTTGAAAAACGCGCCTTCGTCAATCGAGATACGCTGTGTAACGATGTCGCCGGTCATAGTCGCTGACTGTTTGAGGTCTACACGGTCGGTGGCATTGATGTTGCCTTCCAGTCTTCCATGGATCACGGCACTGCGAGCATTGATGTTGGCCTTGACTCGCCCATTTGGACCGATAGTCAGCCGGTTGCCCTTCAGGTCGATTGCCCCCTCGATCTGGCCGTCCAAATACAAATCTTCGCTACCCGAGACCTCGCCCTTAATTACCACCGACTTGCCAATATGCGCCTGCTCGCCCCCTGCGGTCTTCGGCAGTGTCTGATTCTCCATAGGCAACCTCCTGTGCGACAAAATTATTGGATCTAGCGCGCAACCGCCAATTGCGCAGAACGAAGGGCTGGTAAGGTTTCGCACTCCATTACATCATGCTAAGACGGCGCAGGCAAGAAAGCTTGTCTTGAGCGAAACGCACCGAGGAACACAGATCAACGCCACTGCTTGGGGTATCAACGATTACAGCCGCCTCCACCGGACCTTGATAAACTGCGGCAGGTATGAGGCCTCTTCGAGAGCAAACGTGCATCGGATTTGGCCGCGCTGCATTCTTGCTCGCTCTCTTTTTGCTCTCCTTCTGGTGCGTCTGCTTCGAGGGGCAGGAGCCACCGGATACACCTGGCGACCTGGTCCGAAAAACGGTAAGCAACGAGCTCAAGGCTGAGAATGTCAATTTCATGTTTCGTTCGCGCAAGCAAACTCGGGGAGGCTCGCAGACCCATTTGTACGTTCAAACCCGGGATGCTACTGCCGGCATGCTGATCGCAAACAATGACCAACCCCTTGATGCGGCCCAGCGCCAGGCCGAAGAAGTACGACTTGATAATCTGGCCCACAACCCCGCCGAGCTGCGGCGCAAACAGAGACAGGAGCGAGATGACGCGGACCGGATCACGCGCATAGTCCGGGCTCTACCCGACGCTTTCGTCTACACCTATGATGGAAGCGAAGCCGGTACGGCCGGGATCGGCTATACAGGAGATAATCTAGTACGCCTGAAGTTCCGTCCGAATCCGAACTATGACCCTCCGAGCCGCGTAGAACAAGTGCTTACCGGCATGCAGGGCATTCTCCTCATCGACGCCAGTCAACACCGCATCGCGAAGATCGACGGCACCCTGTACAAGGACGTTAGTTTTGGGTGGGGGTTCTTTGGCCATCTCGACAAGGGCGGGAGATTTCAAGTCGAGCAGGCCCAGGTGGCTGACGATGCCTGGGAAGTAGTTCACATGGGCCTGAATTTCACCGGCAAAATCCTGCTGTTCAAGAGCTTGGTGATCAATTCCAGCGAGGTTTTCAGCGCTTTTCAAAAAGTTCCCAGCTTGAGCTTTTCGGAAGGGGTTGCCTTGCTGAAGAGACAGGAGGCGGCACTCGTCGGGGATTTGCACGAAGAGAAAAAATAAGCTGGTTACGCGTGTACGACCGCGCCAACGCTCAAAGTCTCTTTACGCACGGTGAGCTTCTCGATCAAATCCTCGCGGACTCGATATCCGGTGCCCGGCTCATCGGAGACAGCAATGGTCCCGGTTTTAGAAACCTCGACCTCTGGCTCGACGATATCTTCTTTCCAATAACGCCGGGACGCCGAGACGTCGCCCGGTAAGCGGAAGTTCTCCAGCGTCGATAAAGCAATATTGTGCACGCGCCCTACGCCGGACTCCAGCATGCCTCCACACCATACGGGGACCTTGTGTGACAGGCAAACGTCATGCACGCTCTTGGCCTCGGTAAATCCGCCAACGCGGCCCACTTTAATGTTGATAATGCCGCAGGCCCCTAATTCCAACGCGGCTTCGGCGTCGCGCGCGTTGCGAATGGATTCATCCAGGCAGATCGTGGTCCTGATCTGTTTCTGGAGGCGCGCGTGAAAGTAGATGTCATCGTTCCAGAGCGGCTGTTCGATCATCAGCAAGTTGAATTGATCGAACTTCCTTAAGTGTTCTATCTCTCCCATTCGGTAGGCGGAGTTGGCGTCACAACTCAACAGGATGTCGGACCAGCGGGAACGAATACGTTCCAGGATATTGACATCCCATCCGGGCTTAACCTTGACCTTGATCCGCCGGTAACCGGCAGCCAACTCGGTTTCGATCTTGTCCAAAAGTTGATCGATGGAATCCTGGATACCGATGGAGACCCCACACTGGATTTCGCGGCGGCTGCCTCCAAGAAGCTTCCACAGCGGTTGCTTTTTCTGCCTGGCTTCCGCATCCCAGATCGCATTTTCCAGTGCCGCTTTCGCCATGCGGTGGCCACGCACCTGGGCCATGAGGACGGCACATTCGCGTCCTTGCGCCACAGTCTTCCCCAGGAGAGCCGGGATGAGAAAAGAGCGCATGGTGGCCCACGCCGCGTCGATCCATTCGTCGCTGTAGAAAGGATTCTCCGCCGCGACCGACTCGGCCCACCCGTCGACACCGTCGCAATGAGCCGTGACCAGGAGAATGCGGCGGCTATAGGTGCGCCCGAAGCTGGTCTCGAAAAAATGGACGAGCGGCATTTGGATCTCACGCAGCGTGACGGCTTCAATCTTCATGCGAAACTCCCATCAGGCGGCCCATAGGACCACTTTTCATCCCAACGGCCGAGCAAAAACTTACCATCGCCGTCGCGGGTACGCTCGTATCCCAGCACAGCCAATCCGTCCGAAAAAGCTCGCAGGAACGCTTCCCGGTTGCGGTCTTGAAGCTCTTTAGCGCGCATGCGGGAGTCGAGAGAGGCTTTCCAATCGTAAACCTGAGCCGGAACAGTTATCGCCTGCGAAGGCTGCAGAGGAGGACGCTTTCCATTCTGCAGCACAGATTCTACTCTTGCCGACTTAAGCCACCATTCCGCAATCAGCCGGTCGGTAGGCAGCCCGCCCTGCAGAGGCGAAGAAGTAATTCCGTACTGGTTGACGTTATAGCGGCGTGCGATCGCACCCAGCTTTTCGATATTGAGATAGGCATTCTTGATTTCCAGGGGGTCAAAGGTCCATTCGATCAGTTCAAAGCCGCGCCGCAGCGCATCTTCCCGCTGAAAGAATTTCATGCGCCGTCCTAACCCAGCATTGCGGTATTGGGAGCGAACCGCCAACATGTGAGAATGCAGGTAGGCACGGCGGTTGCGCGCGCCGGGAATGGCGAGGGCGAAACTAACCATCGCTTTCCCATGGAAGGCGCCGATCACCTGGCCACCAATTTTCTGCGCCACCACAAACATGCGCAAGGGAACCAATTCGATGTCGGTGAAATTCCAGACTTCCTTCTGCAAGGCCACGCAGGCGCGCATGTCATCCAAACTCTCGCACGGGCGAATGATGACCGACTCTAGCGCGCGATCTTTTCCTGCCGCTTGGACTGTTGCCACAGCGATTCCAGTTCCTCCATGGAAGCTTCCTGCGGAGCCCTTCCAGAAGCTCGCAGTTGCTCCTCGATCCACTGAAAGCGTTGCTTGAATTTGCGATTTGTCTTCTTGAGCGCCGATTCGGGGTCGAGGGAGAGATAGCGGGCGATGTTGACCAGGACGAAAAACAAGTCCCCCACTTCATCTTCCAGGCGCAAACGCAAAGCGTCGGGAAGTCTTTGCTGTCCTGAGCCCGCAACTCCTCTGGCCTGCGGCCGCGGACCGGGCGCGGGGAACTCTTTCAGGTTCTCCCGCAGTTCTTCCGTCTCCTCGTGCAGCTTGTCGAAGAGGCCTTCGATGTTGGGCCAGTCAAAGCCGACATGAGCTGCCCGCGAGCTAAGCTTGAACGCTTCCAGCAGGCCCGGAATTCCGGAAGATACGCCCGCAAGCACGGATTCAGGATTCGGTTCGTCCTTGGCGCGTTTCCCGCCGCCCGCTTCTAAACGCTTCTTCTTCTCTTCCGCCTTCAGAGCTTCCCAATTACGCAGAACATCGGATGAGGTCTCCGCTTTCACATCGCCGAAAACGTGGGGATGCCGATCCACAAGCTTTTTGGACAGGCGCTCGAGAACATCATCGATGGAAAAGCTACCCTGTTCCTGCGCCATTTCAGCGTAAAACAGAACCTGGAGCAGCAGGTCACCCAGTTCATCGGTAAGCTCGACCCAATCGCGGTTGTCGATTGCCTCGAGAACTTCGTAAGTTTCTTCCAGCGTATAAGGCTTGATGGAATCAAAGGTCTGCTCCCGATCCCATGGGCATCCGCCGGGCGCCCGCAGACGGGCCATGATCGAGACCGCCCGCTCGAACCGCTCTCCTGTGCTCTTGGACATCAGCAGTTAATCTAAATTACTGGGATTGCCTACGGCAATGTGCGGAGGCGGTGGCAATCCTAAAATGTCACTTTGCCTTACCGGCTTTTCATAGCACACTGGTGAGCGAAGTCGTAGTTCAGTTTGCAACTGCAACTAAATGGGCCCATGACTCTCCCCCAAACAACCCGCTCTCCTCTCGAAGGTAAGCATTTCCACGTGGTCGTCATTGGCGGCGGCATTAATGGCGTGGCTATAGCCCGCGAATGTGCCCGGGCGCAGCGGCGAGTTCTCTTGCTCGAGCAGGACGATTTCGGGGCGGGGACCACGAGCCGCTCGACTCGAATCATTCACGGGGGCCTTCGCTATCTCGAGCACGGCGAGATCGGACTGGTTCGCGAATCGTTGCGGGAGCGCCGGAGACTGCTGCAGGCATCTCCGAATCTCGTGCGCACGCGCGAATTCGTCCTCGCTTTGGGCGAACATAGCCGGCGGAGTGCTCTGCAGGTGCGGCTGGGGTTGTGGCTGTACCGGCGGCTGGGCGGGAAGTCTGGCCCGAAGCGGGAGCAGCGATTGGAGCGTGACGGCCTGGAGCGCCTGCTCGATTCGAGGAAGCGCTGGTCGCTTTTCAATTTTGAGGATGCGCAGTGCGAGTTTCCGGAGCGCCTGGTTGCCGACACGATGGGAGAAGCTGCGGCCGCGGGCGCGGTGATTCGAAATCATAGCCGCGTGCTGGCGGTCAACGTCGCTCACGGGCGGGCCATGGGAGTACTGGTTCGCGACTTGCTCAGCGGCCAGGACGAACGCGTGCAGGCGGGCTGGATCATTAACGCCTCCGGCCCCTGGGCGGATCGCATCTGCCAGCGCTCGGGAATCAAAACTCGCAATCCGATGCTGGGAGGAGTACGCGGCTCGCACATAGTTCTTCCTACCTTCCGGGGCGCACCCGAGGCAGCCATCTTCACAGAAGCAGTGGATGGCCGGCCTATCTTTGTGATTCCCTGGAATGGGCAGTTGATGGTTGGAACCACCGAGGTGCCAGACAACGGGGATCCGGGAAAAAGCCAACCTTCTCTGGAAGAGATCGACTATCTGTTGAAATCGTTGCGCACGTTGCTGCCGCAGGCTCCGGTGGGCGCCGCTGACATCCGCTATGCCTTCGCCGGAGTCCGCCCGCTCCCCTTCGTGGGGAAGAAGAGGCCAGGGGCGGTCACGCGACGCCACTTCCTTCACGACCATGCCAATGACGGGGCGCACCAGATGATTTCCATCATCGGCGGCAAGCTGACGACTGCGGGTGAGCTGGCCCGGCAGTGTGCGCGCAAGATCGGCATAAAAGTGCCCGAACCACGCGGGATAGGGTTTCTTCCCTACGGGGAAGCAAGCCTGGACGACTTTGTAGCCGAGGTGGCGAGCGCTGCCGGCATCTCGGAAGATTCGGCCGAAGGCATTGCCGAGTGGTACGGCAGCAAAAGCCTGGAGATCGCGCGCCTGGCCCGCAGCGGAGCCGACATGAAAGCCAAGCTCTGTGACCATACTGGGCACATCGTGGCCGAGGCGGCTTACGCCTTTCAGAATGAATATGCCTTCAAGCTGGGCGATGTTCTTTTGCGCAGGGTGCCGGTTGCCCTCGGGGGTTGCTGGTCCGAAGAGTGTAGCCGCATGGCAGCAGGACGTATCGGGGCGGCTCTAGGCTGGACGGAGAGTCAAGTCAAGTCCGAGTTGGAGCAGTTTGAGAGCGAGCGCAACGGATTTCTGGTGAAACCCCAATCGCTGTCGACAGCCTAGGGAAACTCTGATTAAGCAGGCAAACACATACGCAAGGTCCCCCTCGGCTACGCTCGGGGCAGGCTCTCGACTCCGCAGAATTGCCTGAAAAGCGGCAATTCTGCTGCGCTCGGGATGACAGCAATGAACTTAATCAGAGTTTCCTTAGGTCTGCCATACAGTTTATTTGAATTCAAGTTCTGGAAACAGTTTTCATTAAGAGGCCGGGATCATCGGAAACGATGCCATTCACTCCCCAGTCGCGGAATCGCCGAATGTCCTCAACGTTGTTGACCGTCCAGACCATGGCCTTCTTGCCGGATTTATGAAGCTGGTTGAGCAACTCGCGTTTCAGTAGCGGGAAATGCGGGATCACATATTCGCCGGGCAATTCGCGCCAATGCGTAAGAGCGGATTCCCGATCAAAGATGAACCCAAGCGGGATCCCGTCGTCCAATGCATGCAGCTTTTGCAGTATTTTCGGATGGAAGGAAGAGATTACGAATCCATGATGGGGCCGGTGCTGCTTGAGAGCACCCAGGATTCTTGCTTCCAGACCAGGAACTTTTAATTCAATATCCAGGAAAGCGCGCCCGGAATAGCGCGCGAGAACCTCATCCAATAAAGCTAATTGTGGAACCTGCGCGTGGGAGACTGCGGCCAGCTCACGGCCGGCGTACTGAGCGTCGTGACACAGGACCGCCTGCTCATCTTTGGTACAGCGAACGTCAAACTCAAAGCCGTCACACCCGAGTTCAAGGGCTCGATCAAAAGCTGCAGGAGTGTTTTCGGGAGGCTCACCGGGCAGGCGCAGACCCCGGTGTCCGAGGAGAAGTGGACGAGACATGGTGAAATTCTACAATGATCAGAAGCAACTGCCTCGCTTCGCTCGGCTAGACGGGTGTGGAGGCCGTCCCCGCGAGGGCTATTCCAGGTCCCAGTCGCGGATTGGCTTGCCGGTGTCGGGAGACTCTTTGGCTTTCTTGACCGCTTCCTGGAATTTTTTTTCCAGCAAATCGGAGGCGTGCTTTTGAGCCTCGACCGACTGTCGAAAAATGGAGTCGCGCCGGCTGTCCTGCTCTTTCATGGCACGTGCCGCCGCTTCAATGTCCGCAAAAGTCTTCGGCTTTACGGGAGCGGTATGGGAGATAACCGCTTCGGTCTCGCTGTCCACCTTGAGCACCGCGCCGCAACACGGGCAGGTGACATCGAAAGCATCCTTTTTCTTTGCCACGAACGAATGATACTCCAAACCGGCTCAGCGGGGCTTCAACTGGATGGGGAAAATGTGCATCAGGTTCAGGAATTCCCATCCCAAGAGGAATATCGAGACGACCACCACCATGATGGCCAGCACCTCCCCGAAACTCATGCTGGTGCGATTGGGTTCAAACCGCCGCGCCACCAGACCCAGAATGTTGAGCGTCGCAAAACCGAATACCAGGGCCCACAGGATGTTGTAGGCGTCGCCCTTTTTCCCCGGATACTGGAGCAGAAACAATAAAACAAGAAACGCGGATTGCTGCAGGCTCAGGGCGGCCGTCAGAGCGGGTTTTAGGACGGAAGAGGCTCCCACTTTTGCTGTTAAGAAAATGGAGTTCATGATTACCGACGCTAGCCAGCGTTACGGCATATTACATTTTTTGCAGCCTGCAGGCAGCAGCAAAAACGCTTCGTCCATTAAAATGTTCAGACCAGCTGACGCCATGCCGATGCAACCGGAAGTCATCCTTTTCGACGTTGGTAACACGTTACTGTTCCCCAACTGGCAGCGGATTCTCGCCCCTCTCACCGCTAAGGCGATCCACCCCAGCCATGATCAACTCCAGGCGATCGAGCGCCAGACCAAGAATGAGTTCGACGCGCTCGTGACCAGCGGCAAGGTCGACCACGGGTTTTGGCAGCTCTTCTATTCACACCTTCTGGAGCTGTTACAGGTTCAAGACAATGGCATGGGACCAGCATTGAGCGAAGCAACTCGTCTATCTTCCAATTGGGATCGCATCCGCCCGGGCACGCGAGAAGCACTCGACCAGATCGGTGGCTCCTTTCGCATCGGCGTGATCTCCAACGCTGATGGGAAGATCGCGGAAGTCCTGAAAGCATGCGGCATCTGCGACTGCTTTTTGTCGATCACAGATTCCGGCATCGTGGGGCATGAGAAGCCGCATCCGGCGATCTTCGCCTCTGCCCTGCAAACCATGGGGGTTGCGCCAGAGCGGGCTCTATATGTCGGCGATGTCTATGCCGTGGATTATGTGGGAGCGAAGAATGCCGGGATGCAGGCGATTCTGTTCGATGTGGCCGGCGCTTATCGGGGGCGTGAATGGCCGCGAGTTGAATCATTGCAAGAACTGCAACAGCGACTTAAAGACGGCGTCTAACAAGTTCTTAAACGAGGTGAGGCATGGTGCCGGCTTCCAAGCTGATCGTTTTCTTCACGGCGGCAGTCCTGTTGGCGATTGCGCCGGGACCAGGCATGCTGTACGTGCTCTCGCGCAGTTTGGCGGGAGGTCGTCGTGAGGGGATTCTTTCGGCTCTGGGCACTTTCGCGGGCGGAATGGTGCACGTGTTTGCCGCGGCTGCCGGAATTTCGATCATCCTGGCCCAATCCGCCCTCGCATTCGCCACGGTCAAATACGCCGGGGCCGCGTACCTGTGTTTTCTGGGCATTCGCATGATCATGGAGGCGCGGTCGAGCCAAGAAGTATCCCTCGATGCTCCTGCCACCACGCGCAGGCCTTTTTGGCAAGGAATTGCCACTGAGGTTCTCAACCCCAAGACCGCGCTATTTTTTCTCTCGTTTATTCCTCAGTTCGTGGACCACCGCAATGGCCATGTCTTTTGGCAATTTGTGGGGTTGGGAACGGTTTCAGTGATCCTGAACACTTCCGCAGACCTGGTGGTTATCATGCTGGCCGGGCCGCTCGGCGAACGCATCCGTTCGTCGATCAAGTTTCGCCGCGGCCAGCGTACGGTCACCGGCTTCATTATGATTGGATTGGGAACTTACCTGGCGACAAGCGACTCACGCTGACAGGGATACAAGCTGATGATCCAGGCAGTCGCTGTGAATGGTTGCGTACAACTGCCGCAGTAGATCAGGACCATAGCGCGCCACAAAGTAGATGCCGGCAAGCTCGCGCTCCTGCAATGTTTTGTTGGGGTAAAGAACGCCGCTCAGGAAAGTGGCATGACGCTCCAGGACCTCACTCTGCCGAAGCTCGGCGCGCGCCGCACTGGAACGCAGGTGATCGAGCTGGTATTGCATCTTCGCCCCGGCGCGATTGGCAGCGTCTACGAGAGTAGAATCGAGGCGAGCGAGCGATCCGCGAATCGCATCCACACAAGCCTCAAGAGCTGTATTCGCTTTATCGAATGCCGACTGCAGGTCCGCCGGCAAACTGCGTGAGGCCAATTGCTGCTTCAGCGACTCCGGACCCTGAAAAACATCAAGGGCTGAGAGATCGTATTTTTCCAACAGGCGTTGCGCTTTGGCATCGACCAGCGTTGCCGAAAACCGGGGCACAATGGGAGTTACATGGCCCAGGAGCTTTTCATAGACCACGGCCGCTTGCGCAAAGTAGGCGACTTCGGCGGCGCCTCCTGTGTAAGCAAGCGTCGGGAACAGATAGTCCTGCACAACCGGACGCAATAAAACGTTAGGGCTGAACTGGCTGGGCGCCGCGGAAATTCTACGCAGCAGTTCGCTTTGCGTAATCTTTTGATCGCCGATCAGGAAGTCGGTGCCGGCGTCGCCATTGACCCGCCGATGGATCACGGTACGCGCCCCGTCTTGGAAGGTAAAGAGCAGAGTCGATGAGGGCGTCACTTTAACTTGCTGGTGATATCCGGCTGCCTCCAGATCACGGCCGCGGGTGAGCAAGGCATCATCGATTTCCGCGGCACGTTCAACCGCCGCGCGATACACGGGCTCGGCGATCGCGTCCAATTCCGGATCAGACCCGTCCACCAGGATCACACCCCAATCCGCAAATAACTTTGCGAACAGGCGTGCAAAGGAGCTACCCAGGGTCTCACCGGGCCGATACGATTGCCGCAGCCAGTCGGTGAGCTCGCCCGGCCCAAGTAGCGTCGATGCGGCCGCGGCCAGCGCCTCAATATCATTTCCCAGCGGAATCGTGCCCACGGGCGCATCGGGCGCGCCGTGGGCGGACGAAACCAGTGTCTCGAGCTGCCCCTCGTTCGTGGGCATGGCCGTGTGGTTGACTTCGGCCAGATCATGATCTTCGGTGGCCAGCCAGAAAATGGGCACACAATCGAATCTGCTTGCACTGGCCTCTTCTGCGAGCCTGACCGCAGTTAGAGCCTTGAAAATGGCGAATAATGGCCCCCCGAAGAGGCCGACTTGCTGACCGGTCAGCACCGCTGAAGCTCCGGCGCGAAAACGCGCTACGTTGTCCAAGGTCTTGCCGGAGGCGTTCCAAATTCTGTTCTGACGCTCGAGAATGTCAGCAACTTTACTGCGCCGCGCTGAGTCATAACGACGATTCGGTGTTTCGTCTTGGAGCCATTCTGAGAAGCGGGGAGAGCGAGGGTAAAAGTGATGAGTGCTTGAACTGGAGGATAGCCAATCGGTGAAAAGCCGCGTGGTGTGCGGAATTTGGGTAAACGGCAGACACTCCGTCTTCACCGGCAATTCTCCTGGTCGGGCAGAGTCGTAGCTATCCTCGACAGCGATTTTCATTTTATAGGCAGGTAAATCAGATGTGTAGAACTGGGCGCGGATTCAAAGATTGCGGCGGTGCGGCGTCAACCGGAACATCGTCACTGGTACCAGTCGGTGCGGGTAAGCGGCAGGCCGCTTCTCCCGTGCTCGGGTTTGCATAACAGTGACTGGTAGAGGTTCAATTTTCCAGTCCGAAACCAGTGTGCCGAGCCGGCAATATAGAGCTTCCAAATGCGGTAAGTCGTTTCATTAGTAGCCCGGCGCGCTGGTTCGGCAGCCGCTTCCAGCCTGGTCAGCCAGTGATGAAGTGTCAGCGCATAATGCTCGCGCAGGCTCTCAACATCTCTTATTTCGAACCCGGCTTCTTCGGCGAGCCGCGCGGTGGTGTTGATGGGAACCAACTCACCGTCGGGAAATACATAGACGTCGGTAAAACTTGGCGCGGTCTGCCGATATTGTGTCGAACGCGCTATTCCGTGATTCAGAAAAACGCCGCCCGGAAGCAGAATCTGCCAGGCACGGTGGAAGTATTCGGGGAGACGCGCTTCCCCGACATGTTCGAACATGCCGACGCTGGCGATCTTGTCGAACTGGCCATCACGCAGATCGCGGTAATCGCAAACTTCGATCCGGCATTGGGTTTCGACGCCCGCTTCCCGAATCCGTTCCCGGCCCACTCTGGCTTGCGGCTCGCTCAACGTAATACCCAGGCAGTGAGCGCGGTAGTGGGTGGCAGCGTGGATAACCAGCGCGCCCCATCCGCAACCGATATCGAGAAAACGGTCGCCCGGGCACAGGCGAAGCTTGCGGCAGATGTAATCGAGCTTGTGCTCCTGCGCGGTTTCCAGTTCATCCAGCGGCGAGTGAAAATAGGCGCAGGAATAGACCATTCTCCGGTCAAGGAAAGTGGCAAAAAAATCCGGCGGCAAGTCGTAGTGATAGCTTACGGCCGCGCGGTCGCGTGACTTGCTGTGTTGGGGGCCATGCAATTGGGGCAAAAGTCTCGGACGGCCGTGCACGGGCAGCCGCCCCAAAATCGTACCCAAGTACAGCCGCTGCGATAGTCCTCGTTTTTGCGCGAGCACAAAATCGGAAAGATCAAAAGCCGCCTCCAGATCGCCTTCGATATCGAAATCTTTGTAGATGTAGGCTTCGCCGATACCGACTTCGGTGGCTGAGAGAAACATCGAGCGCAGGGCTCCGGGATGATTGAGAACCAGCGTAAAACGGGGATTGCTCGCAGCTCCCCAGCTGCTGCCGTCCCAGAAGCGCACGCGGAAATTTCGTTCACGGTAGCCGGTGAACAAATGTTCCAGAAAGTCGATGCTGACCGCGACCGGATCTTCCCGGCTCAGCGATTTCGCCAGAAGTCTCATGCGACCTCCAGAGGTTTAGAAGCGCTTTGTTGTATTCAGGTAGCCCGAGGGACCGTAACTGTATCGTATTACGATAGTTATCAGGGTTTAAATGCTTATCTTTGCGTCACAAGGTAGCAAAATCTACTCTGCTTTGGCCACTTGAAAATGCGCGCCCGGGAAGAGTCACTGGGGTGAATTCGTGGTACCGGAGGTGTTGATGGCATGTGTTTTGGATGGCCCGCATCCGCGGCGGTGGGCCAGAATGAACCAGGTGGTCTACGGGCCGGGTCGGCAAAATTAGGCCCAATTTCGTGAAATCGGGGTACTTTGGTGCCTGCACGTGCCGGGAATCATCTAATAACGTGTTTGACTCCCATCCGGGCAAGCCCTAGATTGGGAGTAGCTCTTTGAATGGCTATCCCACCAAGTTGGGGGCGTCACGGCTTCGACGGAGATGCTTGCGGCCAAGAGGCATGCCGGGGTGCACACACCCGTGATCGCGTGCAAAACAATAATTGCCAATCAACAGATGGCATACGCTGCTTAATTAGTTAAGTA
>DASUWH010000034.1:0-2693 GCA_036378535.1 Terriglobales bacterium
CGCGAACAGCCCGATTGGCGCTTTGTGACTGGGCGGTGCTATTCCTGTTGTCGAGTACGTTGATACAGAGAAACATCTGGACGGCCGGTGCGATAAAACGCGTTCTGGGCTCCACCGATTTCATCCCACCCTCATCGTCAACTTTAATTCTCGATTCCCGAATTACATCCACCCGTCCGACCGTCGCCTCTATGGTTAGCTGACGATTCCTCATGGGAACGGGCTTCGGCAATTCGATTTGCTGGAACCTCAACCGTAATTTCCCCGAACGCCGGAACCAGCGTGCCGGTTGTGCCTGTACGACCGTACCCGTTAATCGAGTACCCTCGGGCAGAATCAGATGGCGGTCTGCCGAATAGAACGGTTCCGACACAATGGCCGACACCTTGGACCCTACATTCGTGTTGGAACCGACTGTCAAAAGTAGACGAGCAGTCGCTACAGTATCTGGCGCTGGTAGCCCCGCTTGCCCCATCTCGCTTGCGGCAATGGTCTCCATACCGAAGTTGAGCGGCTGTATGAGGTGCGCGGAAAATTGCGTATTGGCTGGAAGAAACTGCGGGTGATACGGCAAGCGCGAGTATGCCTCTTCCTGCAAACGGTCCCATTTTGGCTGCGAATTGATCTCGGTCGCGATCTCTTGGCGGACGCTCAAGAATTGCATTCGCACTCGCTCAAACGTTCCGCCGATGAACGAGTTCGTCTCGCGCGCCTGCAATTTTTTCCCGGATGGGGCGATCACGCCCCACTGCGAGGCCACACTTGTTTGGAGGGCCATCACTCCGCCATTCAGAAGGTTCAGCATGTCAAATTGGATCTCCGGATTCTTAAGCGGAGTGAAGTCACCATTCAGGATTGCCTTGAATCGCTTCTGCACACGGATCGGGTTGAGCCGTGCTATATGCCCAATCACTTCGCTTCCGGCAGGTATGACTTCCTTATTGAACACAAACACGGGGCGTACCACGCGACACTTTATCTGCTGGTTTACGCTCTTAATCCGTATGCGCTTTTCTATCTTTACTTGCAGCGGCGTGCCTGCAGGTAATACGAGAGGAACAATTTCGCTTAATGCCGGTACTGCAGAGATGAAATAGAGCAAAACCCGGAACAGGCAGCGAGCAGACATGCAGTGCTTTAATCATTGTCCGAGATCGAGATTGGAGGCCAATTTCTCTCGACCGGTGACTGCTACTCGCATGAGACTTCGTTCTGGATCTGCGTCGGCTGTGAGTTCTTGAGTTCGCGTCCTTCCCCAAGTGCCTATTGTGGTCCCTGTTGTTAACACGTCAAGTTGTCCGCTTTTATTCACACACGATCTGTCCGGTCAAGCTGCTTTTGTTCTTCCTTTCTTTCGCATGCGCGTCGTAGCGGTCGGCGCGGTGGAAAAGTGGAAATCTCGCGAAGTTGGCGAGATTTCCAAGGGAGGGTGGAAGCGGGAGAAAACCTGGGTTTGGTTTTCGCCGGCTTCCAGGCTCCCGCCTTCTCCACGGCGCGGCTTTGGTTTTCCGGCCTGCTCAGTCAGGTTCCAGCTCGCCACAACATGAGGGCCGTAGCGCACGGAAATTCTTCCGTCGAGGTGCTCGTGTACCATCACTGTGCAGCCGGCTAGACTGTAACGCCAGCGTGTTTTCTCGAGTTGCCAAACCGAATCGCGAAAGCTGATCGTGTTATCACGCGCCACTATGCGTTCAGTTTGGATGCTGAAGATCCAGTCCAGATCCGAACGCGCCGTCTTGCGGAAGGCTGTGCCGCGTTCGCGCGCCGCCACCATAAATTTCGCGTTGAACTCCGCAATGTATCGCTCGCGCAGAAACTGATTGGCCTCTGCCAGGCTATCGATCCCAACCAGGCGCAGTTCCTGCGGAAGCCGTCCCTGCCAAGTGCCGAAATTCCGCTCACTGCGGCCGCGGGCCTGCGGCGAATACGCCGGAATCATCTGGATCCCCATCTCCTTCATCGCCCGGCCCACTTGTGTCAGCCGAAACTTGCCTACCGGCTCACCGGCTTTGGCGGTCAAGAAAAAGTGCCGGCCGCGATCGCTATACAAAGCGCAGAATAGACCCTTGCGCTCGATCACCTCGCGTAAGGCCGCCATCACCGTGCGCGTCGATTCTTCTTCCACCAGTTGCGCGTAATAAATCTCGCTGCTGGCATCGTCGAGGATAACCAGCAGGTCGTACCAGCGCTCGTCTTGAAACCAGCGATGCTTGCTGCCATCCATGTGCAGCATCATGCCTGGCAGCGGGCGCCGTTCGCGCCGCCTCCGGTGTGGTCCACGACGCCCACGCTTCTTTACCAGTCCCGCGCCTTGTAGCGCTTGCTGCACCCACGTGTAACTCAATTCAATGCCATGCGCCTCACGGAGCTTCTCGTGAAAGTGCCGCATGCTCAGATCGAAATACTTCTCCTGGTATAGCCGCAGCACTTCCTCACATCTTTTCAGCGCCACGCGCCGCCCACTCGCTTTCCCTTTGCGGCGATCCGCCAGCCCGTCATAGCCGTGCTCCTCTAACCGTTCCCGCCAGCGCCGCATCGTCCGATCCGTCACCCCAATGATCTCGGCCGCTTCCCACCAGGTCATCTTCTTCGCCATTGCTTTCAACAGCACGTCTTGTAGTTTCATCATCCGCTCCATCTCGGAGCCGGAATACGTTCGACTGGGTTCCAATCCCCAGCCTCCCTGTTCCCGC
>DASUWH010000035.1:0-14113 GCA_036378535.1 Terriglobales bacterium
CCCTCCAGAACATCGATACCCTGGGTACCGATGGTAGTCAGCAGATCGTCGAGGTCTTCGGGAGAGTGCACATCGTGCGGGATGAGGTCATTGACCTGATCATAGGTGAGATATCCCTTCTCTTTGCCTGCGTCGATCAGCTTTTTAATGTCATCGTACTTGTCGTCAAGAGCCAAGACGGATTTCCCTCAGTTCGTCCCCCGGGAGGGACAAAAACAAAAATTGTTCAGCGGTGGGAACTTGGAATTGCAGGATTGTGCGTTGGCACAAACTTTCAGAGTATAGCACGTTCAGTGCCCTCTGCGTATCCGTAAGCCCGTTAACCCTGGCCGGAAGCCGGGACTCCAGTTGCCCTCAAGGATTAGATGGCCGCAAGTCCCCTTTAGTTTCAGCTAACTCCAGGTTATTCCTGGCACCGCCGCGTCGCCAATTGAGGTTCCACCTAAGACGGCCGCTTCGGGCCGTACGTCCGGAGAACGCAATCATGCTGTACTCTGTTCGCCCAGCCCAGCATCCATGAGCGCGCGCTTGATCCGTACTTTCTCCTGCAGCAAAGCCTCAAGCTGGCCGGGGTCTTTGGCGCGAATGGCCTGAAGCTCCCGCTGTACCTGCTCCAGCTTGCGCTTCAGACCGAGCCGCCGCAGAGCCTTGACCGCACCCTCCAACCGCTCGGGGCTGAGTTCTTCCTCTTCCTTCATGAGCACGGTCGCAAGCAGCCGCCGATCGCCTTCGGAGAGGGGCAACTGCATGACATCGCCGCCTTCCGACCCGGCCTTCAGAAGGCCCTCGATGAGCGACTCGGTGGCCAGTCCGCGATGAAGATGTTCCGCACGCAGAGCGAAGTGCGCCTGCGCCGCCGGATCGAACTCCTCCTCGGCTCCGTCCCGACCGGAAACATGACCTTCTCCCGCCGTGATCTGGGATGCTGATGCCAACGCCCGGATGAGGAGCCGCTCGGCATCCGTGACCTGGCCCTCAACCGGAGTTTTGACCGTGGCAGCAGACCGGTTCGCGACGACATGTTTCAACTCCTGCCGCAGAACAGCCGAATCGATCCCCAGCTTCTGTGCGATTTCCTGCGCCAAACCGTCACGCACGATGCGGCTCGGTATTCGTTGAATGTGCGGCAGGAGATAGTTCACCGCCTTCACTTTGCCCTCCCCGCTCCGCACCGGAAATTGCGCTCGGGCACGATCAATCAGGTAATCAAAATAGCGTTGCGATTGCCCGAGCGCCTGCGCATAAGCATCCCGTCCACGCTGGCGGATGTAGAGATCAGGATCAAACCCTGTTTCCAAGCGCAGAACTTTGACCTGGAAATCTTCTTCCACGAGCAATCCCAAGGTGCGCTCGGTAGCATTGGCGCCGGCAGTATCCGGATCGAAGTTCACCACCACGTTTTTGCTGAAGCGGCCCAGCAGCTTGGCTTGCGGATCCGTAAACGCCGTGCCCGAACTGGCGATCACGTTGTGAAATCCCGCCGCGAAAACAGAAATACAGTCCATCTGACCTTCCACCAGAACCGCATAGTCCAGCTTGCGAATAGCCTCCTTCGCCAGATCCAGGTTAAACAGAACCCGCGATTTGGAATAAATCGGCGTCTCCGGGGAATTCAGATATTTGGGACCGCTCTTCTCATCCCTCGCCAAGGTTCGCCCGGTGAAAGCGATCACCTTGCCATGCTCATTCGCAATCGGAAACATCACTCGATTGCGAAACTTCGAGTACATGGAAGCAGTCGTTGGTCGTTGGTCGTTGGTCGTTGGCGGCGGAGCGAAGCCGGGTGTGTTGCCGCCCGCTATCCCATCCTCCGCTGAAGCAGAAGGATGGGGCACCCCGGCCGGATGGGATGCCCCTGCCCTGTCATCCCGAGCAGAGTCGAGGGACCTTGTGTTTTGTTCGGTCTGCTTCCACGAAAAAAACCCGCTCTCGCGAAGGATCTCTTCGTCAAACTTCCCGCGCAGATGATCCCTCAGCAGAAACCCCGAATCGGGCGCGTATCCAATCCGAAAACGGGCAATGGTTTCCTGATCCAATCCGCGCCCTTTCAGGTACTCGCGCGCATGCGCCCCCTCGGGCCGCCTCAGGCACTGCTGGAAAAACTCGCACGCCGCCTCGTGAATATCGAGCAGAGCCGTCCGATGCTTTGCCTGCCGGGCCTCCTCCGGACTGGAATACGTTAGTTTCGGCAGTGGTACACCGAGCTTCTGCGCAATCACGCGCACGGCTTCGGGGAAAGTGATGTTCTCGACTTTCTGGACAAAGCTGAACACGTCCCCCGACGCTCCGCACCCAAAACAGTGATAAAACTGGCGCGTCGCATGCACCGAAAATGATGGGGTCTTCTCGTTGTGGAAAGGACATAGCCCCGAGAAATTCTGTGCTCCGGCCTTCTTCAGCTTTACGTAGTCGCCGACAATGCGAACGATGTCGGCTTGCTGCTTGAGGGTCTCTTTGAATTCGCCGGGCGCAGTCATGGGCACCTCATTTAAGCTTGCTCCTGGCCTAGAGAATAGTGAAGAAAAGGCGAAGATTCAATTCGCCTGTGCGGAAACTGTGGAAATTAAGAATATCTTCTTGAAGGATGAGGAAAAATCGGGAAACGCGAGGTCCCCCTCGGCTTCGCTCGGGGCAGGCTCTCGACTCCGCTTCGCTCCGCTCGGGATGACAGATCTGTGCTTACCCGGGTGCCAAATGGATTTACGGATTCAGGTTGGGAGATCTTTTCTGAACAACTCGGCGCAAGGCCGCCACATTGTGGTTGTGCTCTTCGAGCGAGTGCGCGAACCGGTGGTGCCCGTTGCCATCGCTAACGAAGTAGTAAAAATCCGATGTAGCCGGGTGCATGGCTGCTTCCAGGGCGCTGCGTCCCGGACTGGCTATCGGTCCGGGCGGAAGTCCGACATGCCGGTAGGTGTTGTACGACGAATTCGTCTGCGTATCGCCATGATGCAGGCCGCCGTCGAATGTTCCGTCGAGAAGCTTGGCATAAATGACGCTCGGATCCGCGTCCAACGCGATCTTCTTGTCCAGCCGGTTGTAATAGACACTCGCCACCATGGGCCTTTCGGCCGAAACCGCGGTCTCTTTCTCGACGATCGAGGCCATGGTCACGATTCGATGAACGTTCCCGTTCAGGCCTGCTGCGACCGCCTCCTTGCGAAAGCGCTTCACCATCTCCGCAACGATGTCGTGCAGGTTCTGCGAGCGCGTGAACTCGTACGTGTCGGGGAACAGATAGCCTTCGAGCGACTGTGCCTCCGGATCGAGATCTTTGATCAGCGCCGTGCTTGACTTAGCCAGGTTTAAGAACTGCTCGCGCGTACCGAGACCAGCGGCCTGGATGACATTGGCGATGTCAAACATGGTGAAGCCTTCCGGGATCACCACCGTGTGGACATAGATATCGCCTTTCGCGAGGCGCGCATGCACATCACGAATGTCGGCGGATTTTTCGAACAGATATTCACCCGCTTTTAAAGAACGTTCGCGATGAAAGGAGTGCCACACCACAAAGGCCTGGCGGCTGCGAATGACCCCCGCATTTTTCAATTCCGCGGCGATCCGCCGGGTGCCGTAGCCGGGCCGCAGCACGACAAAGGTCGGCCCAGTCGGCGTGAGCGGCGTAAATAGCGACCAGGACAGCCATACCCCGGCTCCCAGCACCGCAAACAGCAGCAATGTGAATAGCTTCTTCACCAGCAGTAGTTTAGATGATTGAAAACCGAGAGTCGTTGGACCTTGGTCGTAGGACGAAAGTCACTGGCTGGTCGTTAGGCGCTAGTGGGTGGTCGTTGGCAAAATGCAAGTTGCAGCGGGTCTTAGCTAACAACCAACGACCAACGACTAACGACTGCCCTTCGCTTCCATCCAGTTCTGCAGAATCAGCACTGCCGCGAGCTGATCTACTACCTCGCCGCGACGCTTGATCGACATTTCCGATTCCCGCAGCACCCGATTTGCCTCCGCAGAGGTCAGACGCTCATCCCAGAGGTGCACGGGTAGACCAAAATGCTTGCGCAAATCGTCGGCAAAACGAGCCATCTTCTCAGACTGTGTTCCCTCGGCCCCGCTCATGCGCAACGGATATCCCACCACAATCTCGGCGATCTCGTAGCTTCGTATGATCTCAGCCAATGCCTCGAAGTCGAGGCGCTTGTTCTGCCTGCGTAAGGTGGGTAAACCCTGGGCAGTGATCCCGAGCGGGTCGGAGACCGCCATACCTATAGTCTTTGACCCCACGTCGAGGCCCAGAACGCGCCGCAGTAGCTGGCCGGAGTCAGGCACACGGCGATTATAGTCGGCGCAAAAATCATAACTTGCAGTACCATGTCGGGCCATGGTCGCGCCGGTTCCTGCCGTTCCTGAAACCCCATCTCCAGCACCGGGGCAAGCCCATGCGGTAACCCGCAATTGGGCGCAGATGATCATCGCCGGCGGTGTCATCCTGTTTTTTCTGAGCCAGGCCGAGTTGGTGCTGATTGTCCTGCTGGTATCGACGCTGCTTGCCTTTATCCTGGCGCCGATTGCCGACTTCTTCGAACGCATGAAGATGCCGCGCAGCCTTGCCTCCGCAGCGGCGATGATCCTGCTGCTCGCGGCGGTTGTGGGAATGACTTATGTTTCGTACAGCGAGGCTATGGCGTTTGCTCATGATTTGCCCCGGTATTCCGCAAGGATGCGGGCTCAAATCGCGCAATGGCAAGGCGCCGCAGAGCAACTCGACGGAGATGGCAAACGGCCGGACTCCTCCGGACAAGGCGTTCTGGGCGTGAATGCTTCCAACTGGGTCGACCTCGTCACCCGCGGTTTCGGCTCGGTTTATCAGGCCCTGATTGCCGCCTCTTTCATTCCCTTTCTCGTCTATTTCATGCTCAGCTGGCATGGTCACGTTCGCTCGGCGACGGTGATGCTCTTCCGCATGGAATACCGTCACACCGCCTACGTGACTCTCGGCCTGATTGGTAAAATGATGCGTACCTTCCTGGTCGGCAACCTGCTAGTTGGAGTGTTCATCTCCGTCGCCAGCATCGGCGTGTTCGGGTTGCTGCACTTGCCTTTCTTTTACTTCGTGGGTCCTATCAGCGGATTCTTCAGCCTCGTGCCTTATCTCGGCGTCGTCCTGGCAATTCTTCCCCCGCTTATGGTCGGATTCAGTCAGATGGATTCAGGATCGATTCTGCTCGTCATCGCGGCGGTATTGGTCCTGCACGTAATCGCGCTCAATATTTTCTATCCCAAGTTCATCGGAAATCGCCTGCAGCTGAATCCGGTTACAGTGACGATCTCTCTGCTTTTCTGGGGATGGCTGTGGGGCGGAATGGGATTGGTGTTGGCAATCCCTCTCACGGCGACGATCAAAATCGTCTGTGATCACATCGAGGTATTGAGGCCATATGGGGCCTGGCTGGGGGAGTAAGTCGGTCGTTGGTCGTTAGTCGTTGGTCCTTAGCCAAAAAAAGCACGGCACGGGCCGAATGGTCATCGGTCACTTACGTGCCTGCCTAAAACTGCTACCACAAAGCAGCATGACTAACTTTGGTTGCTATAAGGATTTGCGCGCGTGGCAAAGGGCAATGGAACTCGTGCAAGATGTTTATGCCGCCACCCGCGGTTTTCCCAAAGAAGAACTCTATGGGCTCGTTAGCCAGCTTCGCCGAGCGGCGGTGTCGGTTCCCAGCAACATCGCCGAAGGTAAGGGCCGGTCATCAGACAAAGATTTCCTCGTTTTCCTGCACCATGCACGGGGCTCACTGCTGGAATTAGAAACCCAGGTGTTGATTGCTAGAAAATCAGGATTTCTGGAAGCGAAATGCGGCAACGAGCTATCGGCGAAAGTAGAGGAGGTGGCAAAGCTGCTGAATGCGCTGATTAACGCAATAGCCAGAAGCGTGGCCGCGTAGAAGCTAACGACCAGGGACAGACGACCAACGACTAGGCTTCGAACTCCCCCGCTTCCGGGAAGCGCAGCTTGGACTTCGATAATGCTCGGGTGAGCATGTCCTCGACGGCAGGCTCTTCGAGGTTCTTTGCCATTGCCAACTCGCTAACCAGCAGGTAGCGGGCGCGCTCCAACATCTTCTTTTCCCGAAATGAAAGTGGCTTGTTCTGGTTCAGCAATAACAGGCTTTTCAGGACGGCTGCGACTTCCAGGAGCGATCCGGTCCTCATTTTCTCGGAGTTTTCCTTGAACCGGTCTTTCCAGTCAGCACTGTTGGCGCAATCCCCGTCTGTCAGAAAATCGAGGATTTTCTGAACTTCCCCATTTTTTACGACCCGTCGCAGCCCCACGCTGCTCACATTGTGGAATGGCACCATCACCTTGAGGCTGCTGGACTTAATTTTCAGGAGGTAGAACTTCTCGACGGTTTCGCCGAAGGTACGGCTGCTGATCTGCTCGATGATTCCGACGCCGTGGTTGGGGTAAACGACTTTGTCGCCGATGTGGAAAACTGATTCCGAGCTGATCATGAGGAGTACCTGGAACTAAATTGCGTAAAATTGCAGGAAAAACCGGGGAACAGCACCTATTGATTATACCTAAATACCCGGACCCCGGCAATTGGATTGCCAGGCTTCCGCCCCCCATACTGCCCTTTACAAGGCTATAGACAAGTCGATTGACCGCTCGCACCGGAGGTCGCTTCTTCGTAAGTAGCTGTACCTATTACTGCTTAGCAACTCTGTGTCTATTCCGGCCACAAGGCTCAGCGAACTTGCAGTCTGTGCGCCGTTCCCGCTCGACCAAGGTTTATAATCCCTTCCGTACATGACTGAGCACATCAAGAAGAAACTGCAGGAAGAGATCAATGCCCTGGAGCACGAGCTGAGCCATGAGCTCCCAAAGGAGCTGAAGAAAGCCGTTGCCCTGGGCGATCTCAGTGAGAACGCCGAGTATCACATGGCTAAGCAGCGCCAGGAATTCGTCAAAGCCCGGTTGCGCCAGCTCGGCCGGCGTTTGGCCGACCTGTCCCTGATCAACATGAACAACATCCCCAAGGACAAGGTTGGCCTGGGTTCCACGGTCAAGGTTTATGACAACGATAAAGGCGAGGAATTAGAGTACCACCTGGTAACCAGCGAAGAATCCGACGTAGCCGCCGGAAAGATCTCGACCACTTCCCCGATTGGCCGTGCCCTTTTGGGAAAGAAAGTCGGCGACACCGCCACTGTGGTCACCCCCACCGGCAAGCGCGAAATCGAGGTTCTTAGTCTCACTACCATCCACGACGAGGCCGAAGCTAAATGACCTGGACCAGCGCCTTCGGACGGACCTGCGGCAAGCTGCTGCACGTGATCGTCAATGCCATGGCGCTGGCTCGTATCTCGCCCAATGTGTTGACCTTCATGGGGTTGGTAATCAATGTCATGGCCGGCATTCTTTTCGGCTATGCCAATGCCGAGAACCAGGCCCGCCTGTTTCGCTATGCCGGGCTGGTGGTCTTCGCCGCTGGATTTTTTGACCTGGTCGATGGCCGGGTGGCTCGCGCTTCCAACCAGGTCACCCGCTTCGGCGCATTTTTCGATTCCGTTCTCGACCGCTACAGCGACGCCGCTCTGTTCTTCGGACTCCTCGTTTTCTACGCCCGCGGTTACCGCTTCTTTTATGTCGTCCTGGCGGCACTGGTGATGATCAGCTGCATCATGGTGAGCTACACGCGGGCCCGCGCCGAATCCCTGATTGGCACCTGCAAAGTGGGATTCATGGAACGCCCGGAGCGCCTGGTTCTGATCATCCTGGGCGCGCTGTTCAACCGGATGGCGCCTGTGTTGTGGGTAATTGCGGTCCTATCCACGCTGACCGTCATTCACCGCATGTACTACACCTGGCAGCAGACCGAAGTCATGGAACGCGCCAACCGCGCCGCGTAGGCCCGGGACGCCCTCCGCCACGACCCGCACGCGTAGGCCCGGACGCCCTCGTCCGGGCGGGTGAGCGAAGCTCGCCTCTGTCTATTCCCAAATAAGAGGCCTGTGTTCTAATCACATTCTTGACCAATACTCCCATCAACGTGGCTGTGATTGGCGTAGGGGCTTTCGGCCGTAATCACGCGCGCGTCTACCGCGAACTGGAACAACAAGGGGAGCCCGTGCGACTGGCAGCCGTGGTCGACACGACTCACGAGAACGCCCGCAGGGTCGCCGAGGAATATTCTGCGTTGGCTTTCGGTTCTATCGAACAGATGCTTGCCAGCAAAGCCCAAGTTCAGGCGGCCTCGGTAGCTGTACCGACGCTTGCTCACCTCAAAACAGCCAAGCTGCTGCTGGAATCCGGCATTGACGTCCTCATCGAAAAACCGGTGGCGACGACGGTGGCCGAGGCTGACGAACTGATTCGACTGGCGGAGGCAAATCAGCGAGTTGTCCAGGTGGGCCACGTGGAGCGCTTCAATCCCGCCGTGCACGCAACCGTCCCGCTGATTACGCGGCCGATGTTCTTCGAGGTCCACCGCCTGAGCGTGTTCACTCCGCGATCTCTCGACGTGGATGTGGTTCTCGACTTGATGATCCACGATCTCGATATTGTTTTATCGTTCGTGAATTCACCGGTGAAGGAAGTTCGAGCCGTAGGCCTTGCCATCCTCTCCGGCAAAGTAGACATTGCCAATGTGCGGGTGGAGTTCGAATCCGGCTGCATCGCAAATTTCACCGCCAGCCGGGTCTCCACGGAGCGGGTTCGAAAGCTGCGATTTTTTCAGGCGCAGCAATACATTTCCATTGATTACGGACGCCGGGACGTTCTGGTCTTCAGCGTGGGCGGCGATCGCGAGGGCTCGCCTTCAGCCAACCCGCAGATTGCAATGTCCAAGCCTTCCGTTCCCGACGAAGAACCGTTGCGCGCTGAACTGAAGTCGTTTATTCAGGCGGTGAAGACACGTTCCACGCCCCTGGTCACGCTGCAGGATGGTCGCCGCGCACTGGCTCTGGCACTGGACATTACCTCCGCAATTCATGAGCACGGAAAGAAGATCGATGTGGAGCAGTTGCAAGCCGTTCAACGATCCAGCTAAGCAGGAATTTACATGATTTTACATGCTCCGCAAGCCGTTGACATTTTAGGCACAACCGAAGTGCTCGTCCTTCTGCGCTTAGCAGAATCAACCAAATAGTGCGAAAATGAGGTACTGGCGTCAGCGAGTTCCCAGATCTATGTTTGGCAACCATCGCTTGCTGCTTGTGTCTAATAGCTTAGCGGTCCATGCAGACTCTTCAAATCCCGCCCGGTGATCCGGTCACTTCTGGAAGACCGCAACCAGATCCGGCGCAGCGAGGCCTTTTCGATGCACGCGACTGGGAGTCCGCCTATCGCGATGTAGAAGCTGTGCCCGTTTTACTGGTGCAGTTGCAGGACGATCTTTCGCGCGCCCGCATGCGCGAGGCGTTTTGGATTTCGCTGATCGTCCACCTGATCATCATCATCGCTCTGTGGAATTCGCCCACGCTGTCCTCTTATCTCTTGCGCCTGTTCCCGCGCAGCGCGGTGGCGTTGTCGCCCAATATGGCGATGAAGGACAAAGATACGACCTTCCTGGCTCTGCCCCCGGACGCGGAGAAGATTGCGAAGGCGCCTAAGACCGACAAGCTTTCTGACAAGAACCGGATTGCCCAGTCTCGCCGCCCGCAGCTGGATCGGAACGAACTGCGCAAGATTCTGGACGCCTCGCGCGCCGGCGCACCCGGTGCAGGCGGCGCTCCGGCGCCCAAGCCGTCCCAGTCCCCGGCCCCTCCGCAAGCCGCTCAGAATTCTGGCCCGCCAGCGCAGCAGCCTGCTGGCCAGCCGCCGGCACAGACAAATCAAATGGCCAAGCTGACGCCGCCGGCGCAGCCCAAGAACGTTTTTGCCACCGGGGGAACAGCGGGATCAGCTATTGAGAGTGCCGCCCGCGCCGCTGCCGCGAATCGTGGCGGATATGGCGGCGGGGGTGGAGACTATGGTCTTGGGCAGGGCCGCCAGGCGACCGACGTCGTCGGGAACATGGACGTGCTTAGCGATACCCAGGGAGTTGATTTCGGACCCTATCTCGCGCGCGTCCTGCATGAAGTTAAACAGAACTGGTACAACCTGATTCCCGAAGTCGCGCGCCCGCCCATCATGAAAAAAGGCAAAGTCAGCATTGAATTTGCCATTACCAAGCAGGGGCAAGTGGCCGGCATGCGTCTGGTGAGTCCCTCCGGCGATGTTTCCCTGGATCGCGCTGCCTGGGGCGGCATTACCGGATCCAATCCCTTTCCCCCGCTCCCGAATGAGTTCCGGGGAGAGTATCTGGCCCTGCGTTTTCACTTCTACTACAACCCCGATCGCAACGATCTGCAATAAGCCTTCAATCATCAGTCGTCAGCTTCTCGTGCTCACTCACTCTACTAAGGCTGAGACCTATCCAACTCTTTCACCTCGAACCCATCTCACGTAGGGACGGCCGCCTCGGCAGTCCACCCAAGCGAAGCGAGGGCCAATTACCAATCCATCCCGAGCGGGGCGAAGCAGAGACGAGGACTTTTGTCTTTTCGGTTTTTGCCTGGCTCAGAGGCTTGTTTTTCTGGCTGAGGACTGACGGCTGAGAGCTATTAGTTGTTTCTGAGTTAAACAGCGCTAGAATATTGCCGTGAGCACCGCTCCCAAGCCGGCGCCGCACTCGGGACGTTCTAAGAAACCCGTCTACCCGCGCGAAGTCACCGGGTTGATCCTCATCGGCATACTTGTACTTGTTGTGACCATCATTCGTTACTGGCAATCTATTTCGTGGAACCTGCGCTAGTGGTGCCGCACCAGCCCTTACTGGTAGTGATTCTAGGACCTACCGCCAGCGGCAAGACCGCTCTCTCGCTCACACTCGCGGAATCATTCTGCGGCGAAATTGTGAATTGCGATTCTCTCGCCATGTACCGCGAATTCGAAATCGGCACAGCAAAACCCACAGCGGCGGAGCGGGCGCGCGCTCCACATCACCTGCTCGATTGCGTGCAGCCGGCCGCCTACTTCACCGCTGGTGAATACGCCCGCCAGGCTCGCGCAACAATTCGAGAGATCAGCGACCGCGGACATCTGCCGATTGTCGTGGGGGGAACCGGTTTGTACCTGCGGGCGCTGTTGGAAGGACTTTTCCCCGGCCCGCAGAGGTCGGAGGCGTTGCGGCAACGTCTGCGAAGTCGCGCCGCTGAGAAGGGACCGCAATATCTTCACGGCATCTTGCGCAGGCTGGACCCGGCCGCCTCGGGCAACATTCATGCCAATGACACGCCAAAGCTCATTCGCGCCATCGAGGTCTGCCTGGCATCCCGCCAGAAGATGACTGATCTATGGAGGCAAGGGCGCGAACCCCTGCGCGGCTTTCGGATTCTACGCCTGGGCCTGAATCCCGATCGCACCAAGCTCTACGAGCGCATCAACTCTCGCGCACAGCAGATGTTTGAATTGGGACTGGTGGAAGAGACTGCTGGTTTGCTGGACAGATACGGCGACTCAATCCGCCCGCTGTCGTCGCTCGGATACAAGCAGGCTGTCCAGCTGCTGCGAGGCGAGATCACTCGCGATCAGGCCATTACCGCGGCGCAACAAGCGCATCGGAATTACGCCAAACGGCAATTAACGTGGTTCCGGCGGGAGCCAGATGTGGGATGGTTGAGTGGGTTCGGTGATGAGTCGGCCATTCAGCGGGTGGCAAAAAAGACTGTTCAAGATATTCTCGACAGCGAAGCCGCGGTCGGCAATAGCAAAAATTCTAAACGATTGTCATCCTGAGCGCAGCGAAGGATCGCTTGCACGCCTTGGTGATCCGCGCTTTTTCAGGGAATCTACCAGCGCTCTCATCCGCCCAGTTTTCGCGGCACGGTTTTATAGGCAGGCGGGAAACGCGAAAAACACACAAGGTCCCTCCACTCCGCTCGCGTTCGCTTCCCCGGTCGGGATGACAGAGTGCAACTGTCCACAGCAATTCCTTGCTGCTTTTGTTATCGTCACCTTATGCGCAGATTCCTGACTGTCTTTCTTGCCATCGTTACGTTGCTCTTGTCCGCGCAAGCCAAAGATCAATATCAACGCCCCGGCCCCATTCACCGGGACCGCGATGGCGAGAAGTGGGCGGAAAAGACGTTGCGCAAGATGTCCGTCGAAGAAAAAGTCGGGCAACTGTTCATGATCTGGATACGCGCTCGCTTTTATAACCTGCAGGACCCCGATCTCCTGCAACTCGAGGAGACGATCAAGCGTGACCACATCGGCTCGCTGGCAATGACTGTCCCGGTAGATGGCCCATTTCTCATTAAGACCGGCCCCTACGAAGCGGCCATGGCCCTGAACGAAATTCAGCGTGCCTCGAAACTACCCCTGCTGATCGCGGCCGACTTCGAGCGTGGCGTCTCCATGCGTCTCGACGGGACCACGAATTTCCCGCATGCCATGGCATTTGGCGCAGCCGGCAAGCTGGATTACGCTGAATCCTTCGGTCGCATCACCGCGCAGGAGGCCCGCGCGATTGGCGTGCAGTGGAATTTCTTCCCCGATGCTGACGTAAACTCGAATCCGGCCAATCCCATCATCAACACGCGTTCCTTCGGCGAAGATCCCCAGCAAGTAGGAGATCTGGTAGCAGCCTACATTCGTGGCGCGAAAGCAGGAGGAATGCTGACCACCGCCAAGCATTTCCCCGGACACGGCGACACCGCCACCGACTCGCATCTCAGCGTCGCCAAAGTGAGCGGCGATCTGGCGCGCCTGCAGGCAGTTGAGCTGCCTCCCTTTCGCAAAGCCATAGAAGCAGGGGTTGACGCGGTCATGGTGGCACATGTGACAGCGCCTGCGCTTGAACCCGATCCCAACAAAGTTGGCACGACTTCTTCTGCAATCGTCACCGATTTACTGAAAAATCAGTTGGGATTCAAAGGGCTCGTGGTTACCGACGCGATCGACATGGCTGGAGTCACTCGCCTCTACGCGAACAACATCGGAAGAGCGGCCGTCGATGCTTTCAAAGCAGGCAACGATCTGCTTCTGATTCCAGCCGATTTGGATGCGTCCTACAAGGCCATGCTGGAGGCCGTCAGATCCGGCGAAATTCCACGGCAACGCGTCGATGCCTCCGTTTTGAAGCTGCTGAAAGCAAAAGCCTCTCTGGGCCTGCAGAAGGCGAGATTGGTAGACATCCAGGCAATCCCCAAACAAGTTGCGCAACCCGCCGACATTTCCATGGGTCAGCAGGTCGCGGACGACGCGGTCACCCTGGTCCGCGACAACGGCAAGCTGCTGCCCTTGAAACGTATGGGAACTGTTTCGTCTGGACTTCCGTATCAGGCTGTAGAGGAGATTCATAACCGCGTAGTGGCTGTCATCCTCACCGAAGATCTGCACAGCGATGCCGGACGAATTCTGGCCCGGCAACTGCGCATGCGTGTGCCCGATACCAATGTCATTTATGTGGACCCGCGAACGGCTGCGGCCGAATTGGACTCCGTTCTCAAAGTCGTGGATGAGGCCCAGGCCGTAATCGCAGCCGTTTTTGTGATCCCCACTGCAGGGAAAGTCATTCAAGGGCCGAACGGCGTGACCAATTCGGTGGCGCTGGCCGACGCGACCGCCAATCTGCTCCAGAATGTTCTGAATCACGCCGCCGAAAAGACGGCGGTGCTGGCCATGGGCAATCCCTACCTCGCCAGCGACTTCCCCTTGGTGCAAAATTACATCTGCACATTTTCCAATGCCAATGTGTCTGAGGTGAGCGCGGTAAAGGCTCTGTTCGGCGAAATTCCCATCCGCGGCCGCCTTCCCGTCACTATCCCTAACATCGCCCAGCGCGGCGCCGGAATAGAACGCCAGCCCGCTGTGTCCTATGGAGGTCCTCAACATGTTCAAGTTTCCGGGCATTAACCTTGTCGCCTGCACGCTCGTTCTCGGTCTTCTTGCCTGCAGCATCAATGTGAAAAAGCACGATCAGGAAGGCGATAAGAAGGTCGACATCAATACGCCTATCGGCGGCATCCACGTCAGCGAGGAAGCCGATCCCCATGCCACCGGCCTGGATGTCTATCCCGGAGCCAAGCCGATTCAGAAAGGCGAAGATGGGGACGATGACAAGAGTGCCAACGTAAACATCTCGACCGGCTTCTTCGGATTAAAAGT
>DASUWH010000036.1:0-41579 GCA_036378535.1 Terriglobales bacterium
ACGGGCGCTGTTCAAACTACTTATGGAGGCGGCAGTTTTGACGCTTTCGTAGCGAAAATAAGTTTTCAACCGGGTAGTGCCGCTACTTTGGCTTACGCTACCTTTCTCGGTGGTGGCGCTAGCGATATCGGCCGCGGCATCGCCGTGGATGCCAGTGGGAATGGGTACGTTACGGGGGATACATCTTCCCCTGATTTTCCCACCGCCAATGCCATCCAGTCCGCCTGCGGAGGTACGTGTATTGGAAATGCCTTTGTAGCGGAGCTTAATCCCGCCGGTAGTGCAAAAGTATTTTCCACCTACCTTGGTGGAAGCGGAACGGCAGTAACAATTGGGGGTGGCGCGACCAGCGGCGACTCCGGCAACGCTATTGCCGTAGATGCCGCCGGTAACATTTATGTCTCTGGCAACACTGCTTCCGTGGATTTTCCGCATACCTCCGGCAGTTGCAATGTGAATTCCAAACTGGGGGCGTGTGAAAACGTATTTGTTACCAAACTGGCAGCTGCTGGGACGGCATTGAAATTCTCCACCATCATGGGAGGTTCAGGTCTCCCTAGTTCGACCGGTCAACTCTTCGGCGACACCGCACGGGCGATCGCCTTGGACGGATCAGGGAACATCTTTGTGGCAGGGAGAACGTACTCCAAGAACTACCCCAATTTTCAGCTCATGAAGCCAAATTGCAACAATACCACCACAGCCACTACTCCGGTCTCTGACGCTTTTGTTACTGAACTTGATCCTTCCGGCAGTATTCTGGATACCGAGTGTTTCGGCGGATCTGACAAAGATGCAGCGAACGCAATTGCGATCGATGCTCACGGCGCGGCAATCGTAGCCGGATCCACATTCTCGCCCGATTTTCCCGTCTCCGGACTAAACATGAGTTTTGGTGGCGTGGAAGACGGCTTCGTGGCGAAGGCGACAGGATTCATTGCCGGCGGCCAAGGTGTAATCACCTGTAACAAACCAACGATTACACAAGATCCTAAGAATCCACTCGCCATAAGCCTGCAAGCCAATTGCACTGATTCGCAGGCGAACGCCAACATAACGTACACCGTCAACTGGGGTGATGGCGCGCAAAGTACCGGAACCAGCGCGACTGCTTCTCATTCGTATGCGGCTCCTAATACCTACGCAGTTGTCGTCAGCGCAGTAGATGCCGCAGGCAATGGTACTAGCATTACGGAATGCTTCGCCCTGGCTCCGCCCCCATCGAGCCCCGTTCCGCAAGGCCAAAGCGCCACGGTGACCGTTCAGGTCGCAGCGCCACCAGGAGTGTCGAGCACAACCGTCAAATTCACCTGCGCGAGCGTCAGTGGCCCCAATGGTGTTCTAACCCCGGATAAGTATTTCCTGTCATGCACTTTAAACGGCACCAACGATAGCACGACCATGACGATGGGCAGTAGCGCGCAGCCCTTGAGCGTTGTGGTTCATACCAATACGTCCCCAACGAGTGCATTATTGCGACCAGCGACACGATGGCATCCCCTGCCCATGCTTGCGTTCCTTCTGCCCATCTCAGGAGTGTTCCTGGTCCAGGCCGGTCCTAAGTTGTGCCGCAGGCGGCTATTGCACGGCGTGCTATTGCTGGCGCTCACCCTGCTGCTGATCAGCTGGATTGGATGCGGCGGGGGCTCTGCTCCAGCCGCTCTACCTCCTCCGCCACCGCCGAACGCCATCACCCCCGTTGGGAATTACTCTGTTAACGTGGCCGGCGTTGACAATGCAAACGCAACCCAGGCGACAGTAACCGTCGGTTTCGTCGTAACCACTGGACCATGACGGACTGACAGACGCCGAAGTTCCAGAGATTATTTCTGTTGAAAGGCTCTGCGCAATGATGAAGAAATGTGCGGGTTTGCTGCTTCTGTGTTTGAGCGTGATATCCACCTGCGGTCGCACAGAAGCCCAAGTGAATACATTCTGTCAGGCCAATGGACAAGCAACTGTCCACGCCGGTGATCTCGTTTGCCTTGTGCCGAATCTCGGGTTCCCACCGGCTAAGAACGGACCCGACCCGATCGCCGGCTTGACTGCAGCGATCGCCTCTCAGGCCAATCTCGTTCCGCTCGCTTCCCCTGCCTCCGGTATCATTTACAACACTGACCCTTCCCTGCAAATCTTGGTGCCCTCTGGTACCGAAAGCTTCGGTCCGGTGCTCAGCGAGCGTGGCGAAACCCTGCGCCGCCATAAGGCCTTCGTGGCATTTTCCTACCAGCGCTTCGGCTTCAACAGTATCGACCGCGTGTCCCTCAAGGCCATACCTGCAGTCTTCCTTGCTTCCGTGCAAGGTCAACCGAGAGCGACCGCCTTTGAAGAAACGAGTACGCGCGTTGATCTTACAGTCAATCAGTTTGCCCTCTATGCGACCTATGGTTTGACCGACCGGATCGATGTGTCAGTTGCCGTGCCAATCTTGAACGTCAGGATTGGCGCCAACAGCAACTGCAATGCTGCAATTATCTTTAATGGGACTGGAACTCCACGTTGCAACTTTCAACTCTCGAATGGAACCCTGACAAATTACGTGCAGAACTTCCGTCAAGCCACCGGGCTTGGCGATGTTGTTTTTCGTATTAAGGGCGCCTTATTTGAAGGGGAGCATCTGCGATTGGCCGCAGGCCTGGATGTCCGCGTCCCTAGCGGCAACGAATTGAACTTTCTGGGCACTGGCGCCGCAGGCCTGAGACCATTCCTCGTGGGATCTCTTCGCGGCCGGGTGTCGCCCCATGTTGGGCTTGCATACCAGTGGAACGGACATTCCGATATCGCCAGCATCCAAGGGCCCGGCGTAAGCGCAAAGCTTCCCGATAACTTTTCTTACGCCATTGGCATGGACGCCAGAGTGGTGAAACGGTTAACACTGTCCGGAGACATTCTTGGCGAGGTCTTACGGGACGCCCTCAGGGAAGCAGTTGAAACCCAGCCCGTTACGGGATTCACCGGCGTCGCAACCGGAGTTGGTTCCTACAATACAAACTATGCCTCGATTGGGGGAAAACTGAACCCAGCTGGGAATCTGTTAGTCACCTTAAATGTTCTTCTCAAGCTCGATCATTACGGTTTACGCAACAAGCCGGCGCCCCTGATCGGGTTGTCATACACATTCTGACCCAACATACCGGCAGGTCTTCCGCGGTTCCAGGTTTTATGCCCGAAGACACGCCCTTTGAGGTCCGGTGTGAAGATTTGGCCGAGCGAGCGTAGAACGCGTTGCTGTCCCACTACCGCATCGCCAGCCGGCAGTTTCGCAATCGCTGCAGAATGAGATCGATGCTTCGAACTGAGTTATTCAGGTCCCCGATGACTTGGCTCAACGCGATGCCGTCCAAGGCCGGCAGGCTACTCTCCTCGAGAGCGGAACGCGCGGCCACTACCCCCGTATTACTAACCAGCGACTGAGCGCTTTGCACCACCGGGAGAAATTGCTGCATCACGTACTTCAGCTGCGAAAAATTCTTCGTCCACTCATCGACTGCGTTCTTGGCTTTCATCATGGCTACCGGGTCCAGTACGTTCGCACCCGAGCGGTCCATCCAGTAGTTTTCGTCCTGCCGCGCCAACTCCGCTAGCTTGTCTTTTTGGTTGGCGACGTACACCCGCACTTTTTCTACTCCGGGACTGTACGCCGTAAGTTCTCCCGACATCGCCCGGTTGGCAATTTCAAAAGCATCGTTGGCCTTGGAGAACGGTTCCACTTTCTCCTTGACCTCTTTCATTAGCTTCCAACTCTTCCCGGCATTGATCAGGAATTCATCAAGCTTGCTGGTTAAGGATGTTACGGCGGTAGGCATGACTACGGTTCTCCTCTGAAGTGATGATATTGGGGGATTTTAAAATCTTGCATAGTGCTGAATTGATTCGCTGTGAGCAGGGCAGTCGAAAGACGAGAAGCCGGGCTCGGTAACTTGCCGCTTTTAGAATCAGTTCAATGTTCCAGTTGCGCAGCCAGGCTGACATGCCCGCTGGAAACGGTCATTTCTCGCGACCAATCCTTGAATCCGGCTTTCTTGACCACGACCTTGTGTTGTCCGGCGGCAACACCGACGGTAGATGGAGTACTGCCGACAAAGTTCCCGTCAATTTCAATGTCCGCACCCCCCGGCTGTGACGATATTTCCAGTTCCGCGGTGGCGCTGGACGCGGCCGTCGTCGAAGTGGCGCTGGCCGCTACCAAGGCAGGCCCTCCGCTACCCACTCCGGGCTGGAATTTCGCCGCCTCCAGCGGCATATCGCCATTGATATACGCCGCGATCTCAGTTCCTTTGGGAATGGTAATGTCCTTACCGTGCATGAAGAGGAAAAACGGCGCCGCCGGCCATACCACCAGGCTGGTGGCCACCATGGCTCCCGTCATAGCCCCGGTGTGTCCGCCACCCGCCACTTCCTTGACCGCGCGCAGCGCGGCTTTCTCTCCATCGGTCAGGCGCACATAATCGATCGTGACGTTGAGTTTACCGCCGCGTCCCATTCTCCGTTTCGCTTGCGCCTCAGTGACCGTCCCCAGCGCAGTCGCCCCCTTGGGAACGACCAGTACATTGTTCAATCGAATTTCCTCAAGAACTTCGAAGTCCACTTGATCTCCGGTGCGAGCGTCCGCCGAGGAGAGATTTCGATTCAACCGCAATTTCACCGGAGTGCCGTCTTGCAGCACGAAGCCTTGGCCCTGGCTGGCAGCCCCGGCTTGACCTAATCCCACCGCGCATACCACGCCGGGCTGGATAAGGTTAGCTACCAACATACTGGCGAGCCCTGCAGCGACCAAAAGCTTTAGCGACATACAGAACTCCTATTCGTCAGCAAGAATTAACCCGCAGACAGTCCTGAATTTGTGAAGTGATTCTGTCGCGGGGGAAGGTCGCGCGTCGTAGATAACTTCGGAGGCGCATTATGGACCAAAACAATGCACCCCGCAACAAGATTTTGAGAACATTTCGAGCGGCCGAAGCCTCTATTCAATCCTTGTGCAGGCAAGCAAGATTTTTTTAATCACACCCCTAGTTCCGGCCGCGCTGATTGGATACCATGACACTCGCTTGATGGCCACGAATCTCACCCTCGAGGTAGCCGGGAAAACAGATGTTGGAACCAAGCGTTCCAATAATGAGGACAATTTTGGTTTCGATACCCGCTTCGGCGTTTTCGTGTTGTGCGATGGCATGGGTGGACAGGCTGCCGGGGAACGCGCCAGCAAAATTGCCGTCGACACAATCCTGGAATACTTTCGGCAAGCTCCCAGGGCAGGGAACGCTCAAGTCATCGGCAAGAGTTTCGAAGGCTTATCCGAACATGCCAACTCCTTAGCCAAGGCAATCCAGCTCGCCAATGAAGCCATCCATTCGGAAGCGGCGGCCAACGAGCTGCACAAGGGAATGGGGTCAACCATCGTAGCTGTTCTCGCCCATGGCAATCTGTTTTCCATCGCCCACGTCGGTGACAGCCGCATCTACCTGCTTCGTGACGGCACCATTCAACAACTGACCAACGACCATTCTTTGGTCATGGAGCAGGTGCGCCGCGGGGTCATGACCGCCGAAGAAGCCGAGCATTCCGAAATACAGAACATCATTATTCGTTCCCTGGGAGTTGAGGAGAGCGTCGAGCCCGATTTAGCGGACCTGGAGTTCCTGCCGGAAGATATCCTGCTGATGTGCAGCGACGGCCTCTCTCGATTCGTCAATGAAGACCGCATTCTGGAAATCGTGACTTCAGCGGGCAGTCTCGCGCAGGCCTGCGAACAACTCATTGAGGAAGGCAAAACCTCCGGCAGCGACGACAATCTCACCTGCCTGCTGCTGCGCGCCAATCGCCAGTCCCCGGTGGGGAAAATGCTGAATTCTCTCCTGGGCAGAAGCAAGCATCACTGGCAGAACTCAATCTGACAATTTGCATCTCTGTCATCCCGAGCGCAGCAGAATTGCCGCTTTTCGGGCAATTCTGCGGAGTCGAGAGCCTGCCCCGAGCGGAGCCGAGGGGGACCTTGCGTTTGTTACTGCCGTGCTTAATCAGAGTTTCCTTAATGCGCGTGAGCTACCTGCGCAACACAGCGTAGCCCGGAAAGCTCGTACGGTTCGAACGGATTAGTTCCGCTTACCTGCAATTGATAGTTGTACGACTTCTGCTTGCCGTTCGGCAGCATGATGGGCCTGCCGTTGCTTTGCAAGATCCATTGCAGGTTCGTTACCGCGCCGGAAGGTTGAGAAATGGCATCTCCCACAAAGTGGAAAATAGCCCACTGCCCGCTGTAGGACTGCAGAATATCGCTGGAATGAGTCGTTACTTGAATATCTTCACTGTTGCCGGACCAGGAGAAGGTCTTCTGCTGTCCAGTCCCCGAGAGAGTGTCGCTTCCAATCTTTAGTGCCAGTCCTTCTACGTTGCTGGGCAGTTCTTTCAAGGTGTATTGAAACTTGGGCGGCGCGCTGCCCCCACTGTATAAGGCGCCACTCAGAGCGGCGGCGCGGTTGAAGAAACTTACGAACGCCGAAGTAAGTTTAAGGCCGCCCGCAGCATCAGCTTCGTAACGCAAGCCCCGCTTCGGGAGCGATGGAGCCAGAGTCTTATCGTAAAACTGCCACAGCGACCCCGCCTTCGGCGCCAGAATCGCATTCATGACCTCGACCGACGCCTCCTCGCTCGCCTTCGAATTGAACGGATACTTCCTCGTCATGCCGTCGAAATCCTTGCATAACGCCGCTCCGCCCTTATTTGCGAGGTCTGCGGGGCCGCTGCTCAGGAGGTCTTCCACCGCGGTGATAGGTTCGAGCAACAGCTTGCGAACCGTGGCTTCCGTGTGAAACTTCTGGTCCACGCGCGTGCCCATAACCTGGGTGACACTCACTTTGGCGCCGCCTGCCGAATTCAAGGCTTGGTTCAGAGCATTGGGATCGCCCAGGTTGTGACGATAAGTAGCGTAGTCCGATTGCAGTTTGCTTAAGGCGACGATGTAATCCTTATTGGAGGGAAGCACGTATTGATCGGGCAGCTTATCGGCTGGACCAGGAGGCTCAATCGCCTGCACCGGCAAAAACGGTTCACTCGCCGACGCTACTCCGACATTTGTATTGTGGGAAATGAACCAAAGCAACTCCAGCAGCGGCGAAGTGGGGCCGCTTAGAACCGCGAGCTTCGATTCTGCTTCGTTCGGTCCGAAATGTACGACATGCGCTCCCTCCAGAACCGCGTGCCATTCGTTGATGAAGTCAGCGTTGTACCGCTCGCTAAGCTTCTGCTGCAAAGTTGCGGGATCGAGTTCCGCAGCGGTGGATTTGCCCAGAACCCATTCCTCGCTTCGAAGATGGGAAGGCTGCCGGATGGCGTCCTGCATGAAGTTGAATCCGTCGCGCGTGAAAGCGCCTTTAACCTTGTAGCTGCTGCTGATAACCCCCACAGAATCTTTGAATGACTCGTTGAAACTTAAGCTCGGGGCCTTGCTGGATGCCTCCGCCAGTAGCGGCAGGTAATAGCGGTCAATGCCTGCGAACTTCGACAAGTACTGCCGGGCCCTGGCCACCGCGAGTGAATCAGGCGCGAGGCTGTACGGGTTCGCCGTCGTCAACTCTGTGCTGTAAAAATCGAACTGCTGCTTGCCCACTTCGAGTCGCTCCGCCTCGATCTTGTGGCTCGCGTTCCAATACTGCGTTAGCACCGGCGAGAGGAATTCCTGCGTGCTCTTGTCATTGTTGGACGTAGTAATCAGGTACGCTCGAAGCGCGTTGTAGGAACTCTCGTAACTATCGTTGGCACTGGGAGAATCAGGCAGAGAACGCAGGTAGGAGAGCAGATTGGCCGCGGTTGTTCCAAACATCATCTCGCGGAAACGAGCGAAGTAGAGCTGCCGCGCCTGCGGATATAGACGATCGCCAATGTAGAGGCCCCATCGCAGACGCCACGGCGCACCCTCTCGGTCGAAGGTCGCGAGCATGGCCACCGACTGGCGCAGGCGATCGAGTCGTTGCAGATCGGCAAGTGCGGGCAGTTGTTGACCCGTGAGTTGCATGGCGGGAATGTCCCTGGCCGCCTCCTGCACGCTGCTTTCGATGGCGCGGTTACCCAGAAACGACACCGCAAATGCCGTTGTTAGCAGAACGCCAATGACAATGCCGGAAACGAGCAGGGCGCGCCGCAGCAGGTTAACCCGCGTGCTGAACCGGCTGGCCGTAAATGCCACCCGATCTTTGAAGAGAACCTCGTGAAACAGTTGCGTCAGGAAGACCCACTGAGGCACCTTCCTTGACCCGGCTGCGACCGCCGGGGCCACAGCCTGGGCACGCGCCTGCAGGCTGGAAAAAATTCGGGTCGCGCCTGCGTCGGCAACTGTGTCCGGGGCTGTAGCCGCTGGCATAGCCCGCGCTACATCATCAATAATGACCGGACGAACGCCGGAAAAATAGAACCCCCGCAAAAAAGGATTCGCGCGCAGCTGGCTCGGACGTCCTAACTCCACCAGGAACTGCACCACCAGGGTGCGAAGTTTCCGCAATTCGCGCGGAAATTCATAGATCCCCGGCAACTTTTCCGGCTCGTTTTCGCGCGCCAGGAATTCCAGGCGCTTCTCGGCCAGGGAATAGAAGAGGTCATCAAAAGCTTTATTCAGCCGTTTTGTCTCCTCTTCGGCATAGACTCCCGCTCCCTGGCGAGCCCTCACGGGAAGAGTCGCGCCCACCACCTGGTTGGCTTCTTCTTTGGTGAGCGTGCGGGCAAACTCGGTGAAAAAAGGCACGCGGTCGACCTTCGTGAAGAGAACGTAGACCGGCAGGCTGATATCCAGCAGCTGGGAAATATCGTGCAGCTTCGCCGCCAGGCTGCGCGCCGCACTCTGGATTGTGCCGCTGGCCCCTCGTTCGAAGAATTGCTCAGCGCTGAAACACACGATCGCCGCGCGCGGCGCTTGCTGCCCTTTTCCGAATGCGCTGGAAATTTGCCCTGGCCTCAGCAGCTTGATCAGCCGCGCCCATCTGCCTTGTTCCGAGAGCAAAGTCCCGCCCACATCCACGAATGCCGCTTCCCGGGTATAGAAGATGTTGGCTGTGCTGGTGGGAAGAACGTTGTTGTCCTGGTGCACATGTCCGGCAAGAAGTTCTGCCTCTGTACTGGAATTAACCAGGGTAGTGGTTTTCGCGGACGAGCTCGGCCCCATCACGAATACCAGCGGGAGCTTGCCCAGATTAAGCCCGCGGCCCAGGCGCGACGACCTTAACCGGCGCTCGGCATCACGGACCAGCAGGTCGATATCGGTTGTAGATTGCGCCTCCTCCGGCGTGCCCTCGCTGTCCCGTTGGAGTTTCCGCTGAAACCACAGAAGAATGCCCGCGGCTATAAGACCCAAAACCGCCAGCCCGATTCTCAAAACCCAAATATCCGACCCTTTCAGGTGCAGCCAGCCGCCGAGGAACCAGACCAGGACCAGGTAAACGACGAGCCCCGCAATCGTTGCCTTATACCCACCCATTTAGCCCACCCCGAATTACCACTGTGCTCAGCCTGGCAAGATCAGAGGCCCCCGAGACCAGCGTGACTTTGCAGATTACGAAGGCGACCACGGCAAGAACCAGTATCACGACCGCTGCCACCGCTAACTTGCGCACCCACGGATCGGATTCGGCCACCCGCACCGCATCCGACGGTAGCAATCCCCGCGGCGATAAGACAGCACTGGCGCCGCGAGCCCGACGGATTTTCTCCTTGATTGTTCCCATGATCGAATGCAGGTCGCCGGCGCCGCCGGCGGCATATCGGCCTTTGAATCCCAAAAGAAGACACAGGTAATAAACCTCGAGCAGGTCGGCAACTTCGTGCGAGTCGGCCCGGGTGAGAACCTTTTGCACCTCGCGAAAAACAATCTCTCCGGCAATCTGCTGTCCGAAAAGTTCGGTCTGCAAGGGAAGGCGCGGCCAATCCGCAAAAATTGGATTCCGCGAGCTCAGCACCGATTCGTCGAGAAAGGCCACCAGAGCGAAAATGATCTGGCGCACATCCTCGGCAGTGTAGCCGCGCGAACGCGCTTCCTGTTCCGCCTGCTGCAGCGCTTGCTTGACTTGGGCCCGAAACGAATCGGCGCTTGATACCGCCTGGCGGTTGTAGCGCACGCGCACGATCGCGGTGAACACCTCCTGGAAGCAAAGCGCGAGGTTCCAGCCGCGGTGGTCGAGCGCGGATGTAGACGCTCGATAAGTGGCCAGCGGAGTCACTTGTGTCGACATGGATACTCCGGAAAACTGTTAGCTTTCTAAAATTACCGTGAGCTCCAGTTCTGGAGCCGATATTTCACCTGGCACGTATATGCCCACCTGCTTGCTTTGCACAAGGTGCTCCCAGCACGGGCCCGATTTGCTGATCGAAAAATACTGCCGATCGACGCGGGCTGAGATGGCGGGGGGCGGTACCGGCAGATGTGTCAGAACTAATCCTGGCAGCGCGCGCCGTACTAACTCCGGAACGAACTTCGCCGAACAAACCTTTACCAGTTGCGGCGTCTTGCGAATGATATCTGCCTCTCCGATGCTCGATCCCATTCCTAAAATCCATCGTGAGCGCGCCAGGCATCGTTCGTCTTTGATCGTGCCGTCGTAGAAATATTTATCCACCGGTCTTAGGGGAATGTTGATGGCTTGCGAAGGAGCAATGATTTCGAGATGTTCGCGGATGTGCCGATCAAGTGCTTCAAAACAACTCGCGAGGTCGTCATGGTTGTAAACCGGCAAAGCACGTGGATGAACCGCGAGGCCGAACGTGCATAGTGCGCCCGCCAGGCGCAGCATTTCGGCGTAAGTCTCTTCCGGATGACCGCGCTTCGTGAAAAGCTGGTGGCGTAAAGGAGCCAAACTGCTATTGATGCTATGCAGCATCCAAAATTGCGCAACCTGTCCCGAGGACAGGCCCGCCTGAAACCGCCGGCTGCCAGAAGAACTCGGAGTCAGCGCGGCGCTTTTCTCTTCCAGAATGTCCACCAGGCGGCTGACTAGGCGCGGCAATGCCGTGCTGGCAGCGAGCCGCAGAGAGGGGGGGATAAAGCTCTCGTCATAAGCAAAGCCGCTTCCGGCACGCACCACGCGTGCCAGCGGCAGCCGCACAAACTGTCCCGAGGCCTCGGCATCGAGCAGCAGTCGGATATTCTTTCGTCCCAGTCCGACCATCTTTTCATCACGGCCACTGGTATCGTCGAGAAACTTGTCTTCCAGCCGAATAAATCGCGTGTTGGTGCTGTGTGAGTCCCCGTTCAGCGTGCAGTTGGCTCCATCCGGCGTGCGCGACGGGATCGCAAGAGAAATATTCAGCGCTTCTGCGGTGGCCGGAAACGATGCGCTCAGGTTTCGCGGTTCGGGAAGCGCATCACTTTCCGGCATATCGAACATCAATCCGTCGCTGAATATGCCGCAAGCCTGGCGCAGCGCGACGGTCCCATTTCGAATCGCTTCCGCATCCAATTGATACGAAGAATATCCGTAGCCGGCATCCCAAAGGCTGGTCGTGGCGAAATGGACGCAATCCTCGAAATACCGGCTCTGCGCCTGAAAATGCTGAGGGGAAAGATACATTCCCTCCGACCACACGACTTTGGAAAGCAACTTCATGGTCCAGATCACTAATCAGCTAGCCGGCGTACCGATCGGCTACGGGGTAAAGCTGACCAGCTCAGGGGATAGACTCGCCGGCCGAGGATTCTTGTTGCTCAACAGCGATCGATGCGACAATCGGTTGAAGCCGGCTTCAAGAGACAAGTGAACTTCGCTGGCCTGAACCTGCTCAAACGCTGTCTTCCCAGCGTTTTTCAATAGCCCCGTATCAGCGATGATGGTAGGGGCTGATCTCTTTACTGTCAAGAAATGCGGGTGTAATCTGCTGCTACGTATCGGCGCGCGCCCATCGTGGCTGCCGGTATGGCGGGATCGATACAACCTTGGGCCTCGTTCCCACCCGTAGTTCAGTGCCCAGTCATCTATGAAATTCCTCAACCAATATGAGCTCTTGGAGCCGGTCACCGGGGGAACGGTTGAGACCTTCACGGCCCGCCATTTGGGCACTGGAGAACGCCTGGTGGTACATCTGTTCTCGGTCGCCGCTGGGTCATTAAACGGTTTGAACGCCCAGGGAGCCCTGCAGATATTCATGCGCATTGCGCCGCCTCCTCTTGGCGCGGTAGTAGCGGGCGGACGATATGAGCAGACTTCCCACGCCTACCTGGTGACCAAACTTCCACCCGACCCTGCTTCCCTACAGGATTGGATCGCTTCTTACCAAGCCCACGAGCGACGCAAGCAGGGAACCGTGGAAACTCACAATCTGCAGAAGTCTCAACTTGATATGGGCGAGTTCACCCGCGCTTTCTTAAGCGCTGCCACTGCCGATGTGGATCTCAAAACCACTTCAAGGCCCGAGGAAGGCTGGTCGAACCGGCCTGCAGGTCCCTTTACTAAAGAATTCTTGTCCGGTTTGGAGCTGCCACCAGAAAATCCGGGACCAGTCGAGAAAGCTCCCGCTGGCGATGCTCGCGAAGCCTTTTCTTTTACGGCCGAGTTCTTGGTAGGACGTTCGCCCCAACCTAAGGCAACAGCTCCAGTCGATCAATGGGGTTTTTTGTCTCGCACGGCGGCACCGGATCCTGCTATAGAACGCCCCGGCACGCCTTCTCCCTCTAATTCTCCACAACCCGGGTCGGATACCGGCGAGTTCACCCGCTTCTTCTCCGGGCCGTTTGCGGACCAGGAGAAACCGGGCGTACCTTCCGAATTGAACGAGCTGAATGACATACCAACACCGCGCCGGCAGGAACCTGGGGACTTCACTAGAGTCTTCGGCCCGGTTGTGACCCCTCCCAAGCCACCGAACCCGGTTCTTGTTGAACCTTCTTTGCCCTCAGATCCGAAAGTGAAGCCCTTCGAGACGCTGCCGCCGGTTCAGCCGCGAACAGAAACCCCGTCGCCCCAGGCCGGGGAACGAACCGCAGCATGGGACAAGGAGATCGACTGGTCGGGAGCTTCGGCACGCAACTCGCGTAATCTCTCGGTTCCTGGATCGAACACTCTGGCGCAGGAAACCAGTGTCGACCCGGCTCTCGATGGATTCAGGGCCCCCGCAGAAGCCAAGAGCAAAGGTGCGGCAACGGAAGTATTCAGATCGCCGAGCGCCACACCCCCGCCGCCTGCGATGCCCACCGGTCCGAGCGAATACACACGAATCATTTCCGCCCGGCCCGCGCCGGCCGATAGCGAACCTACGCCGCCTCCGGCTGTCTCTCCTGCTACTCCCGCTCCGGCCTTCAGTCTTGCTTCTCCGCCGCCCATTGCGGCTCCGAAAGCGCCCAAGTTGACGCCTCCCAAGATCACAGCTCCCAAGGTGGAAGGTTCACTTCCCACTCAGCTTGCTTCCTACTGGCCACTGATTATTGTTATGAATGTGCTGCTGATCCTGGCGATCGCGCTGGTGCTCTATTTTGCCCTGAAACACTAGCCCAGCCTGCGATCGGCTCTAGGTAGACTCGGGCATCAGAATGAGCAGCTCGAGTTGCGGATTCGCAAAGTCGCCCGGGACATAGGCTGCGAGGTTGCGGGCGCGTCGAATTGCCTCCCACGCCGCTCCCGACTGGTTGATGCTGAAGTACTGGTATTTCAGCTTGACCGGAATAGCGTTGGGTGGCTGGGCGAGGTGTTTCAATTGCAGTCCCGGCAGCGCCTGCTTCACCAGATGATCGATATGCGTCGCCGAGCAGACCTTCAGCAGTTGCGGAGCCTTGGTGATGATTTCAGCTTCCGGCATTTCGGCGGCGATGGCTAAATACATGCGCGTATTTGCCAGGTATTTCTCATCGGCGAGCGCCGTCGCGTAGATAAAGTTTTGAGTTTCTTTCAGCGGCAGCGAAACCACGTTGCTCGGAACTACCGTATCCAGGAGCATACGCAGCGTCCGATCAAGCTCTACGAAGCAGGGACCCAAAGAATCGTGGTTATATGCGGGCAGGTCTCGCGGCCGTATTTTTTGGGAAAATGTAGTCAAAGACCCCGCCAACGAAATCAGTGCCGAGTAAACTTCTTCCGGGTGGACCTGCTGGCTCTCAAAGAACTGAGTGAGCGGCGGCAAATAGGAATTAGCGGTGTAGAGTAGCCAGAACTTGGCAATGTCCGCAGAGGTGAAGTCTGCCAGACTCTGATTCTTTTGCCGCCGCGTTCCAGAAAGCTGAGTGCTGTTCGCCGACAGGATTTCGACTATTCCCCTGAGCATCCCGGTCAGGTATGGATTCGCGTGAATCCTCAAAAGCGGCGGTACAAACCGGGCATTCAGCTGGAAAGTGCCGGCGCTGGTCCGCTCAACATTCGCAACGCGTAGCGTGGAGAAACCCTTCCGGGCCTCGCCCTCCACCAACAGGCGCAGATTCTTACGCGCGACCTGAATCGATTTTTCACTGACCCCGCTATTCTCGTCTCGAAAGGTTCCCACTTCCGCTACGTAGCGCGTATTACCGTTGCGCTGCACGCCGCTGATATTGATGCCCTGATGACGGTAGTCCGGAACCGCTATGTACACGTCCAGGCTGCTGCTACCGGGATCGAAGAATTCGGCAATAGAACGGGAGTGCGGCGCCGCATCCGACTCCGGAATCTCGAATAGAAGCCCGTCCGGGAAAATTCCCGCTGCGCTGGTCAGTACGAATTGCCCCTCGGTGAGCCGGTCTTGATCGATGGCCAGCTCCGTAAATCCCCACGCGAATGGGTTCAGCGCCTGTAAGCGGAACTGGAGCAAATCCTCGATGAAGCGATCCTGCACCTGCAGGTGCTGGGGAGTGAGAAAGGTCCCCTTGCTCCAGATAACGGGTTGCAGCTGCTTCATATCACTCCAGATATCAACTAAGGCAACAAGCCGTTCGCTGTCGGTAAAGACGAGCTTTGCCGGCGTCTATAGTAGCAGGGACTTCGCTGCAGAACACGGCGACACCATTCTAGAGGCCCATTTTAGAAGACGGAGTAGAATTGTCACGTGGGCTGGCCCTCCTGTGCTAGTCTCGTCGGCGCTAACTTTCGGCCGAGCCGATAAACAGGCTGCGGAAGAATGCTGGTGCAAAAGCGGTTCTAAAAAGGGCCCGGCTTCGAGCCGCGCCGCTAACCGCCGCAAAATCTGTGCGGCTTTACAGGCTGCGGAATAAAGAACCTGATTAGTAGAATCGGGAAGGGCGCGAGTTTGCTAGCTTGCCCTGAGCGTAGTCGAAGGGTGCCGCTAAACGGTTGAGAACACGTCCGCGCTTTAGCGCCTGAGGCCCGTTTCCTGCCAGTCGACGTTCTCAACTACAACACAGGGCGGCGGCTGTATGGCAAAAGACTTCCAGTTCGGCGCTGTCCATATGCGCGCCGCTGAAGAGGATCTTCGAGCAAAACCTCGCTCGGAAGAACCCTTCTTGATTGCCCTATTGGGCGATTTCAGCGGCCGAACCAGCCGCCAGCAGATCCAACCGGAAACGATCGAGACGCGTCCCGCGCTGTTAGTCGACCGCGACAACTTCGAGGAAGTATTAGCTAAGGTGCACCCCCGGATCCGCTTGCCTATCGGCGAGCGAGGGCCAGAGGAGCTTGGGTTTTCCGAACTGGACCATTTTCATCCAGATCATATTTTTCAGCACAGCGAACTGTTGCGTAAGCTGCGCGACGTTCGCGCCGCGACCTTGTCCGAGACTCCCGCTCCTCTTGCTGGACAACCACGATGGAGGCCTGACGTTCACCTGCCCGGCGAGAGGACAGGCCCGCAAGAGTCGCCAGCCCAGACGACTGCGCGAATCGCTTCCGGCAACTTACTCGACGCCATGATCGCGGAAACCGAGACTCGTGTTCCCGAAAAGGAACGCACGCCTGACGAAGTGCGGGAGTTTGCGCGTCGCGCCGTTCAACCACATCTGGTGCCTCCCGCCGACCGGCGTCAGGCTGAGATGCTTGCCCTGGTCGATCAAGCCACGAGCGCACTGATGCGCGCGCTCTTGCACCAGCCCGAATTCCAGGCCTTGGAGGGCGCCTGGCGCGCCGTTTTCCTGCTCGTGCGACAGATCGAAACCAGTTCTTCCCTCAAGATTTTCTTGATGGACGTCTCAAAAGAGGAATTGGCCTCCGATGTTGGTTCGGCGCCAGACCTGTCATCGACACGGCTGTACCGTAACCTCGTTGATCGCAGCGTCGCCACACCGGGGGCAGAGCCATGGGCGCTGATTGTGGGCAACTACAGTTTTGGACCCGGCGAGAATGACATCCGGCTACTGTCTCGTCTTGGCGCTGTCGCCCAGGCTGCCGGCGCGCCCTTCCTTGCGGCCGCTCAAGATGCTCTCATCGGGTGCGACTCCGTGGCCGCTACTCCCAACCCGCAGCACTGGACAAAGCAGCCCGACACAGCCGCTTGGCCGCAGTTTCGGCTAAGTCTCCAAGCAGACTGGATTGGATTAGCTTTACCGCGCTTCCTGCTAAGACTGCCTTATGGCAAGAACACCTCCCCTGTCGAACTCTTTGGCTTTGAAGAGATGGCCGACTCCTGCGCACACGAGGACTACTTGTGGGGTAATCCTGCCTTTGCCGGTGCCTTGCTTCTGGCTGAGGCTTTCAATATGCAGGGCTGGGATATGTACCCCGGATTGGTTGCCGAGCTAAATGGCCTTCCGCTACACGTCTGCGAACACAATGGGGCGCCGGAGTTAAAACCGTGCGCCGAGGCTCTCCTGACAGCCAGAGCAGCGGAGCGAATTGCGGACCTTGGCTGTATACCCTTGATCTCCGTTAAAGGACGAGACGCAGTACGAATATGGCGGTTTCAAGCCCTATCGGGACGCGCGCTAGCGGGTCGCTGGGGCCGTGCTGAAAGTTTCCTCAGCTGACTCTGGCCGAGCATGGCAAGGCTCGATAGCTCCTCAGTCAGATAGAAGCATATCTGAAGGGATAGCCCGGATCGGGGCCGCTCTTCGTTCCCCATTGCTTGAGTTATCTATCGGAACACGATTTAAGCTTTATTTGCTGGAGGGTATGCTGGCGGACATCCCATTTCACGCCGCGGCACTATAATTGCAGCCGCTCGAAGTGGCGAAGCCATCGGACAAGCCCGGATCCCGCAGTCTGCAGGACCCCCCGACCTGCGTTCTTATCCAGGCAAGCCCTGTCTCAAATAGATAGCGGGCTATCTGGTGCCGTTTTGAGTTAGTGCTTCGCGGTAAAAGACGCGAAAAACGCGCTTAAATATTGACTCCGGTTTTACCTTATGATAAACCGATCATCCACGGCCCGGTGGCTCCTCCCAGGTGGAGTCGCCTGGAGTTCAGTACGTATTGGCTTCCCCCGCACGTCCATCATACGTAGTGAAGCGCCTTATAAATTTTCCTCCTAGATTTTACAAGCCGTAAAAGGGAGAACACATGGCCAAACCAAGTACACAGCACAAGTTGGATCGGGTTCGTCCGCCTCGCGTCCAGATCACCTATGACGTGGAGACCGGCGACGCAATCGAAATGAAAGAACTGCCTTTCGTGGTGGGCGTGCTCGGAGATTTTACCGGCAAGCCGGAACAGCCGCTGCCCAAGTTAAAAGAGCGGCGCTTTGTCGAAGTAAACCCGGATAACTTTGACTCCGTACTCGAGAGCATGAAGCCTCACCTCGCTTTCGCCGTCGAAAATAAGCTCAGCGAAGATTCCAATGCCGGCCAGCTCAAGGTGGATTTGAACTTCAAAAGCCTCGAAGATTTCGAGCCGGAACAGGTTGCCCGCCAGGTCAAGCCGCTCCGCGAATTGCTGGATCTGAGAACCCGGTTAAATGATTTAAAGGGCACCTTGCAAACTAACGACAAGTTAGACGAAGCCCTGCTCGACGCCGTCAGCAAAACTGAGAAGCTCGATAAGTTGAAGACCGAAGTCGGCGAAAAGGAGGACTCCAATGCCTGAACTGCAGAAGACTGCCAGCGCAACCGCGGTCGCCCAGGAAGGAGAAGCCAGTCTTCTCGATCAGATCGTCGAGCAAGGCCGCTTCCGCGATTCCAGCGCGCGTGAGCGCGGAAAGAATCTGATTAAGGAATTTGTCGCCCAGGTGCTGGAAGGCGCCATGACCGTGGGCCGCGATGCTGATCAGATGATCACGGCGCGCGTCGCGCAAATTGATCATCTCATTTCCATCCAGCTGAACGAAATCCTGCATCACCCCGATTTTCAGAAGCTGGAAGCTTCGTGGCGCGGCCTCAGGTATCTGCTCGACCAGTCCGAAACCGGCACTCAACTGAAGATTCGTATCCTCAACGCATCCAAGAAGGACTTGTTGCGTGACCTGCAGCGTGCTCCCGAATTCGATCAGAGCGCGTTGTTTAAGAAAGTATACGAAGAAGAATACGGAATGTTTGGCGGCGAACCCTTCGGCGCCCTGGTGGGCGACTACGAGTTCAGCAAGCACCCCGAGGACCTGGAGTTGCTGGAGAAGATCTCCCAAGTTGCCGCTGCCGCGCATGCTCCACTGATGTCGGCGGCCTCGTCCGAATTGCTGAATATGCCCACCTACACCGCTTTGGACCAGCCTCGTGATATCGCCAAAATCTTCGACAGCACCGAATATGCCAAGTGGAAGAGTTTTCGCGAGAGCGAGGACTCCAAGTATGTGTGCCTCACTTGTCCGCATATTCTCATGCGGCTCCCTTATGGCAAAGACACGAAACCGGTGGACGGCTTCAATTATGAAGAAGCTGTCGATGGCACCGATCATTCCAAGTACCTGTGGGGAAATGCCGCTTATGCCATGGCTGCGCGTATGACCCAGGCTTTCTCCCTTTACGGGTGGTGCGTCGCCATTCGAGGCGTCGAGGGCGGCGGCTTAGTCGAAGGTCTGCCTTCCCACACCTTCCACACCGACGAAGGCGATGTGGCTCTCAAGTGTCCCACCGAGATCGCCATCACCGATCGCCGCGAGAAAGAACTCGCCGACCAGGGACTGGTCCCGCTGGTGCACTGCAAGGGTACCGATAAGGCTGCTTTCTTCAGCATCCAGTCGTGCAACAAACCGAAGCTGTACGATAGTGATTCCGCCACCGCCAACGCGCGCATCTCGGCGCAGCTTCCCTACATGATGGCCACCTGCAGGTTCGCCCATTACCTGAAGGCCATGATGCGCGACAAGATTGGCGGCTTCATGTCGCGGGAAGATTGCTGGCGCTATCTGAATCGCTGGATCGGTCAATATGTCACGCAAGATGACAAGGCCACGCAGGCGATCAAGGCCAAATTCCCCTTGCGCGAAGCCCGCGTTGACGTGGAAGAGGTGAAAGGCAAGCCCGGAGTCTATCGCGCCATTGCTTACCTGCGGCCTCACTTCCAGCTCGATGAACTGAATGTCTCGCTCCGGCTGGTCGCGGAACTGCCGGCGGCGGTCAAAAAGTAATTCCGCCCTAACCGGGGAGAAGCTTTAAACAGAGGTCTGCCAGGCCAGGTCTCTGAAATCTATAAAGAATACTTAGGAGGAGGAGTCGAATGCCCAGTGATTACTATGTTTTGCTTGATCAGATCAAAGGCGAATCGCAAGCGCAGGATATGCAGGATTATATTGAGGTAGACAGCTTTTCTTTCGGCGCCTCCAGTCCTGCAGATATCGGCGGTAAGGGACTTTCCGCGGGGAAGGTTTCCGTATCCGATTTCAGCTTCACCTGCCCACTGGATTCGTCCAGTCCCTCAATTCTGAACGACCTCTATTCCGGTAAGCCGATCGCTACTGTGACCTTTAAAGGCCGCAAATCCGGCGGTGGCGGGGAACCTTACGTCTACTTGACCGTCACGATGAAGAACTGCTTCGTCACCAGTCACAGCACCGGCGGTGGTTCTACGGGAGTGCCGTTGCAGAGCGTCAGTCTCGCGTATGAGCAGATTCAATACGAGTATTCCACCCAGGATAGCAGCAGTGGTCAGGTTCAGAATGCTGGCTCCTCGACCTACAATGTTTCGCAAGTCAAGCAGAGCTGACAGGCTGGCTAGGCTATACGTTTTGTTCGCGCGGGCGTCTGCACCGTCGGCAGCCGGTTGCCAGGTGAAGACGTCCGCCGAATAGAGCGATCGCACTTTCGTAAGTTGATCCGAGTGGGAACCGAATGCGGGACTTCACCTCGGTGAAGGCAGGCCTTTCGTGAATGCGCAGGAGCTATTTCGGGCAGGGCGACTTTCTGAGGCCATCAGCGCTTTAAGCGTCGAGGTTCGCAACAACCCTACAGATGCTCGCCGGCGGACATTTTTATTCGAATTGCTGTGCTTTGCCGGGGAGTACGGGCGAGCCGATAAACAGCTGGAAGTGTTAGCCCAGGCAGGACCGGCCAGCGAAGTGGGCGTTCTGTTGTATCGCAGCGCGATCTATGCTCAGCGCCAGCGCGAGGACCTGTTCGCCAACGGTGAGCTGCCGGCCGATGATTCTGCCGACTCGGCCCCTTCCGGCATCGTTAACGGTAAGCCGTTCGATTACTTTTCCGACGCCGACCCAAGGGTTGGGGCCAGGCTCGAACTCTTCGCCGCCGGAAATTACTTGTTACTTCCTCTCCGGCACATAGCATCGATCACCATCAATCCGCCCAAGAGATTGCGGGATCTGCTGTGGACTCCAGCCTCCGTGCGCACTGCCCCTTCATTCAAGGGCGCGGAGCTGGGTGAAGTGCTGTTACCCGTGCTCTCGCCGTTTTCCTGGCAGCATCGCGACGATGCGGTTCGCCTGGGACGAGCCACGGTATGGGAGCCGCGCGAAGGAAGTGAAGAGGCATTTCCGTTCGGCCAGAAGATGTGGCTGGCAGATGATGAAGAAGTCCCGTTCCTGGAGTTGCGCACGCTCGACTTCAACCTCCAGATGAATGCTGCCCCCGTTGCTGTCTAACCGCCATGACATTGCGCGACGATCTGCTGAACCCTATCGCTGGTTCTAACCCCAGCGGCATCAGCCTCCGCTACGATCCCATTTACGACCGGATCAAAGAGGCACGCCGCGAAGAGGACCAGCCTCCTCCCGGCATGACCGAGCGCGATCGCAAGGTGGCCGACAATCCTACCGTCATCAAGCTCACCACCGATCTGCTGGCCACAAAAAGCAAGGACTTGCAGATCGCCGCATGGCTCACCGAAGCACTGGTCAAACAGAACGGGTTCGCTGGCCTGAAAGATGGTCTCACTTTATGTTTGGGGCTGATCGAAAAGTTTTGGGAAACTCTCTATCCGGAGCTGGAAGACGGTGATGCCCAGGCTCGTGGCGCTCCTCTGGGATTTATTGGTACCAGGCTGGATGTGCCCTTGAAACTTGTCCCCCTGTCGCAAAAGCCTCCTTTCGCTTTTCTGGATTACCAGCAATCGCGTGAGGTCGGATACGAAGACCAGGCCAAGAGCGACGACGCCAAAAAGAAGCGTGCCCAACTGATTAAAGAGGGTAAAGTCGCCCCCGAAGCGTTCGATCGAGCTTTCGAGGAGACTCCCAAAGCGTTCTACGCACAAGCCGAGAAGGACCTGGACGAGTCGCTCCAACTGCTGTCGAAACTTCAGGCCGCTTGCGATCCGAAATTCGCCGAGGAAGGACCTTCTTTTGTCCCTTTGCGCACGGCTCTGGAACCGATTCGACACCTCGTCCACGGTCTTCTTCAGAAAAAGCGGGAAAAAGAACCTGATCCAGTCGAAGAAACAGCGCCGGTTACCGCGCCCGGCGATGCATCCTCTTCTAATGCTGATTCAAGTGTCGGCGGCGTCCTGATCCCGATGCAGACTACCAGCGATCCGCCAGATAGGCTCGAAGCCGTTCACAAGCTCGTCGAGGCGGCAGCGTTTCTGCGTCGCCGTGATCCCGCCAGTCCAGCCTCGTATCTCTTGTTGCGTGGCTGGCGCTGGGGCGAATTGCGCGCCGCCATTGAGCGCGGAGATGCTACCCAGCTGGAAGCGCCTCCAACCGAACTACGAACGCACTTGAAGCGGCTGGCGCTGAACCGCAAGTGGGCCGAGTTGCTGGAAGCGGCAGAAAATGCCATGACTCTTCCCTGTAGCCGCGCATGGCTGGACTTGCAGCATTTCGCCGTGGAGGCCTGCGAAGGCCTGGGCAGCCAGTACGATGGCATCGCGCGGGCGATTCGTTCGGAAATCAAGTCCCTGGTAGGCGATTTCCCGCAACTACTGGACGCCACTTTGATGGACGACACGCCCACCGCCAATGCGGAAACGCGCGCCTGGTTAAAGTCTCTCAGCGAATCGCCGCAAGCAGCACCCGCCGCCGAAGTTTCCCACAACGGCAACGGCTTCGTTCCACGGTGGCCGGAAAAGAATGCTGATAGCTATGCGGCTGCCTTGCAGGCCTTGCGGGACGGGCAACAGAAGAAGGCTTTCGAAATCCTGCAGCAAGACATAGCTCGCCAGCGCTCGGGGCGGGAGCGGTTCCGGCGCAAGATGCAATTAGTCGAAATCTGCGCCTCCACCAGCAAACAGAATATTGCGCAACCCATTCTGGATGATCTGGCGAGCGCTATCGAAAATCACAAGCTGGACGATTGGGAAGATCCCGCGATGGTGGCTCAGGCCTTGGCCACCATCATGAAACTGAGCCAGCGTATTCAGGCCGACAAAGCTCAACAGCAGAAGCTCTTTGAGCGCATCTGCCGCCTGGATCCCGCGCAAGCCATCGTGGATGGGAAGTGAGTTATGGCGCAACCCGATGTAAACGGTCCCGTCACTTTGTCGGTTCTCGACCGCCTCATTGATACCGATCCTAAGCACAACGCGGAAGCTCCCCTGACTCGTCCCCAGTCTCTCCGCCAGCTCAAAGCTGCCTTGAAGCGCGATCTGGAATGGCTCCTCAATACGCGTCGCACCATTGACCCGGCGCCCGAAGGCGCTCGCGAGACGAATCGTTCCGTATACCACTATGGGTTTCCCGATTTGTGCTCCAAGTCCGTGCTCTCCAGTAAAGACCAGAACGACATTGTGCGCGAGATGGAATCGGCCATCACGCTCTTTGAGCCTCGTCTTAAGCGTGCCAAAGTCAGAATGGAAGTCGTCGAGAATAGCTTTAACACCCTGCGCTTTGTCATAGAAGGATTGCTGTGCATGGACCCGGCGCCCGAGCCCGTGCGCTTTGACACTGTCCTCGAGGTCGGCAAAGCCACCTACGAGATCAAGGGAGAAGATCTTGCGCGATGAGCTGAGAAATTATTACGAAAGCGAGCTCACCTTCCTGCGACAAATGGGCGCCGAGTTTGCCGGCAAACACCCCAAGATCGCCTCCCGCCTGTTGCTGGAACCGGATCGCTGCGAAGATCCTCACGTGGAGAGGATGCTTGAAGCTTTCGCCTTGCTGGCGGCGAGAGTGCATCTTCGCATTGACGACGACTTTCCCCTGATTACCGAGGCGCTTCTCAACATTCTCTACCCGCATTACCTGCGCCCGATTCCGGCGATGACCATCGCGGAATTTCAGACCGACCCGGAGCGCGGCAAGCTCACCAGTAGTCTGCGCGTTCCCAAGGGTACGGTCCTGTACTCGCGGCCAGTCGAGGGCGTGCCCTGCAAGTTCCGCACCTGCTACGACGCCACTGTCTGGCCAGTAAAAGTCTCGCAAGCGCAGTGGCTCAGTCCGGATCGTCTCAATCCCGTATTGCGCTCGCCCGCAGCCGCCGTTTTACGCCTTGAACTCGAGTGCTTTCCGGACGTGAGTTTCGACAAAATTGGCCTCGACGCTCTGACTTTCTATCTGAACGGCGAAAGCGCGCTGGTCCACGCTCTCTACGAATTGCTGTGCCGGAATTGCATTCGTATCGTCCTGCGCGACCCCGATAACCCTAAGACTCCGCCGCGCGACTTGCCCATTAAGAACCTGCAGCCGGCGGGCTTTGATGAAAGTGAAGACGTGCTGCCATACCCGAGGCGTTCTTTCCTCGGATATCGACTTCTGCAGGAATACTTCGCTTTTCCCGAAAAGTTTTTCTTCCTCACCCTCGAGGGCCTGGCAGAACTGGAGAAGGCGGGTCTGAAGTCCAGGGCCGAGATTCTTTTCTTGATCGCGCCTTTCGAGGAGGAGAGCCGCCACCATCGCCTGGAAGTCGGCGTAGACGCCAAGACCTTCCGGCTCGGATGCTCGCCCATTATCAACCTGTTCACCCAGACCGCGGAACCGATCCTGGTCGATCAGACCCGCTATCAGTATCCAATCGTTCCCGACGCCCGCCGGCGTCACACCATGGAAGTCTATTCGGTCGACGAGGTCATCAGCACTGATCCCGTCAAGCATCAGAATGTTACCTACCATCCCCTCTACACGCAAAGGCACGAACTGCAGGATTCAAGCCCGGCGTATTGGTATACCAGCCGCATGGCCTCGACTCGAAAGGGAGATGAGGGTACCGACGTCTTTTTATCGCTGGTCGACCGCTCCGCTCGGCCGGTTGAGCTCGACTACGAAACCGTGACCGTTCGATGCACCTGCACCAACCGCGACCTGGTGAATCGTCTTCCTTTTGGAAACCAGAACGGCGACTTTGAAATGGAAGGTGGCGCCGCCATTAAACGTATCGTCGCCTTGCACAAGCCAACGCGTGCCCAGCGTCCGCCCTTGCAGGGCAAAACGCTGTGGTCCTTAATTTCCCACTTGTCCCTCAATTACCTCTCGCTCGTCGACGAGGGCAAACATGCCTTGCAGAAGATTCTTCAACTCTATGATTTCTCCGATTCTCCCGATGTGAGAAAACGAATCGGCGGCATCACCTCGGTAGATAGCCGGCGGCAGTTTGCCCGCGTCGTTTCCGAGAACGGCATCAGCTTCGCCCGCGGCACCCAGGTGGAACTGGAGTTCGACGAAGAACAGTTCAGCGGCGGCGGTGTCTATCTGTTCGCCAGCGTTCTGGAAAAATTCTTCGCTTTGTATGTATCCATGAACAGCTTTAGCAAGTTGCTGGCCCGCAGCCGCCAGAGAAAGGAGCCGGTAGGAGAGTGGCCACCCAGAGCCGGGCAATCGGTATTGATCTAGACTCCACGCCGGCTGGAGCCCGGTTGGCGCGCGAGCCCTACACCTTCGATTTCTTTCAGGCCGTGCGTGTGCTGGAAAAGCTCTGCCCCCGGCGCACGCCGGTTGGAAAGTTTGCACATCCTTCGGCCGAAGTCGCGCATTTTGGCGCACATGCGTCGCTCGCCTTCCCGGCTAGTCAGATCCAGGGCTTGGAAACCCGTGAAGACGGTCTCGTCGGCCTGTTGGTAAATTTCATGGGCCTCATCGGTCCCGAAGGCACGCTGCCCAATCCTTACACCTCGCTGGTCATCGAGCGTTTGCGGAGTGGCGATACTTCGCTGCAGGATTTCTTCGATATCTTCAACCACCGCATTATCTCCTTGTTTTACCGCGCCTGGAGAAAGTACCGCTTCGATCTCGGGCACGAAATGCAGGAGGGCAATCGTTTCTCGCGGCATATTCTCAGCCTGGTTGGTTTGGGCACGGAAGGCTTGCAGGAAAGGCAGTGTATTTCCGACGATGCCCTCGTTTATTATTCCGGCCTGCTGGCGCAGCGACCGAGATCGGCGCAGGCTTTGCGCCAGATCTTGATGGACTATTTCGATGTTCCAGTTCAGATTGAGCAGTTTGCCGGTGGTTGGTATCACCTCGATGAGCAGACCCAGTGCTGCCTCGCCGATGAGGCCAGTGAGAGCACGGAACTAGGACTGGGGGCCGTTGTTGGCGATGCCGTCTGGAACCAGCAGGCGAAGGTGCGAGTGGTGCTGGGTCCTTTGCCGCTGGAACGCTACCTCGAGTTTCTGCCTGACGGCTCCAACTGGAACCCGCTGCAAGCCTGGTTGCAATTGTTTTCGAACAACGAATTTGATTTTGAAATCAAGCTGGTTCTCGAACGAGAGCAAGTTCCAGCCTGTGAAGTGGGCGCAGAAGAGGGTGAAATCGCGCCCCGGTTGGGCTGGACATCCTGGCTAAAGTCCGTGCCTTTTGTGCGCGACCCGGATGACACCGTTCTTGCCACGTCCATGATGTAAGGGGGTAACCGTGAATCTTAGAGCTCTGATTGGGAAACTCAACCATCCTACTCGAAGTGCGTTAGAAGCCGCCGCGGGTCTCTGCCTGGCGCGCACCCACTACGATATCGAGGTCGAGCACTATTTGATCAAGTTGCTTGACTCCACCGATAACGACCTGGCGTCCATCCTGAAGCATTTTGGAATCGATCCCTCCCGCTTCTCCGCTGAGCTCACCAAGGCGCTCGACCGCCTGAAGTCCGGGAACGCGCGCACGCCCGCCCTCAGCCCCACGGTTGTGAAGATGCTAAGCGAAGCCTGGACTCTAGGTTCGATCGATTTTTCCGCCGCCCAGGTTCGCACCGGTTTCACCGTTCTGGCCTTGGTGAGCGACGGAGAACTCGCGCGCCTCATGCGCGAGACCAGCCGCGAATTTCAAAAAATCCAGGCCGATGCGCTGCACAAGGATTTCGCTGCCATCGTCTCGAATTCCAGCGAAGAAGCCGAGACCGCTCCCGCAGCTACAGCGGGTATGGGAGAAGCGCCGCGCGCAGCCGGGGGCAAGACCCCTAATCTCGATCAGTTCACCATCAATCTCACCGAGAAAGCAAAGACCGGAAAACTTGACCCGGTGCTCGGACGTGATTTCGAAATTCGCCAAGTTGTCGACATCCTGATGCGCCGCCGGCAGAATAACCCCATTTTGACCGGCGAAGCCGGAGTCGGAAAAACCGCGGTGGTGGAGGGATTTGCCCTGCGTGTGGCCCAGGGCGATGTGCCACCTCCTCTTCGCAATGTCATAGTCCGGACTCTGGATCTTGCCTTGCTCCAAGCCGGAGCCGGCATAAAAGGCGAATTCGAAAATCGCCTCAAGGGTTTGATCGAAGAAGTGAAAGCTTCGCCCACCCCCATCATCCTTTTCATTGATGAAGCTCACACCATGATTGGCGCAGGCGGGCAGGCCGGTCAGGGCGACGCGGCCAACCTCTTGAAACCAGCGCTGGCGCGCGGTGAATTGCGTACCATCGCCGCTACAACCTGGTCCGAATATAAGAAGTATTTCGAAAAGGACCCCGCCTTGGCGCGGCGTTTCCAGGTGGTCAAAGTGGAAGAACCCGTTGAAGCGCAATGCATGACCATGTTGCGCGGCATCATGCCTTCCCTCGAGCACCACCATAAAGTCCGTATCCTGGACGAAGGCTTGATGGCGGCGGTTCACCTCTCGCACCGTTATCTCGCAGGACGTCAACTGCCCGACAAAGCCGTCAGCGTCCTGGATACCGCCTGCGCCCGGCTGGCGCTCGGGCAAAGTGCCACCCCACCGGCCATCGAGGATTGCGTCCGTCAAATCGACGATCTGGCCGTGCAGCAGCGAATCTTAGAGCGCGAAACTGCCGTCGGGGTGGATCATCATGAACGACTCCAGGAACTCGCCTCCAAGAAAGCGGAAGTCGAGAGCCGTTTAGCCGCCCTGCGTGCGCGCTTCGATAAAGAGCGGGAATTGGTCAGTCACATCCGTGAATGGCGAGGCCAACTCGAGGGCGGGGTTACGCCCGCGAGTCCCACCGGAACGCCCGGCGGCAACGGCTCCGGTATTCATCATGCTGCCGCTGCTGCCGGTGCCATCAGCGATGTGCCACGTGGAATTGCAGCTCCCGTGACCGCTGTCGCCGAACCGCCGGCTGCTCCCGACCTCGCTACGGTTCGTGCCCACTTGGCCCAGGCGGAAGCCGAACTCTCCGCCCTCCAGGGGGAAACCCCCATGATCCGCGTCGCCGTGGACGCGCAGATTGTCGGCGAGGTGATTTCGGCCTGGACCGGTATTCCCGTGGGCAAAATGCTCAAGGATGAGATTTCCACGGTTCTCTCTCTCTCCTCTTTATTAGGCCAGCGGGTCATCGGTCAGATGCATGCCCTGGATCTGATCGCCCAGCGCATTTCCACTTCCCGCGCCCGCCTCGATGACCCCAGCAAACCCATCGGCGTCTTCATGCTCGTGGGTCCAAGCGGAGTCGGCAAAACCGAAACCGCGCTTGCCCTCTCTGATTTGCTGTACGGCGGAGAGCGCAACCTGATCACCATCAATATGTCGGAATTTCAGGAAGCCCACACCGTCTCTACCTTGAAAGGCTCGCCGCCGGGATATGTCGGATATGGTGAAGGCGGCGTACTCACCGAGGCCGTGCGTCGGCGCCCCTACTCCGTGGTCCTGCTCGACGAGGTCGAAAAAGCTCATCCTGACGTCCTCGAACTCTTTTATCAGGTGTTCGACAAGGGCACGATGGAGGACGGTGAGGGCCGCGAGATCGACTTCAAAAACACCATCATTATTCTCACCACCAACGCGGGTACCGATACCATGGCCAAGTTGTGTGCCGACCCGGAAACCATGCCCAGTCCGGAAGGCCTGGTAAAGGCCCTCAAGCCGGAGCTGAACAAGATTTTCAAGCCCGCATTTCTCGGGCGCCTGGTTCTGATTCCTTACCTGCCGATTCGCGATGAAAGCATGAAAATAATCATCAACCTGAAGCTGGGCAAGATTCAGCGCCGTATGTACGAGAACCACAAAATCAACCTGAGTTATGAGAATGCGCTGGTCGAGGAAGTGGCGCGGCGTTGCACTGAAGTCGAGAGCGGCGCCCGCAACGTGGACAACATCCTGACCAACACGCTATTGCCCGATATCTCGCGTCAACTGTTGGGGGCTATGGCGGAAGGGACAGCTAAAGAACGAATTCATGTGAGCATCGGCTCCAACGGAGATTTCGTTTACCAGTAAGCAGCACTGAGCCTGGCACATCTTCTCGTCCAGAAGATGCGATCCGGGCCATGCATCGCTTTACCTATCGGAGGCCTTCGAGGGAAGAACGCTCGTGCCGGATCAAACCTACACTCAAGATTATCGCCTGCTTGCCATTGATACTCCTCTTGGCAAGGATGCTCTCCTTTTGCAGGAGTTGACTGGCTTCGAGGGCATTTCGCGCCTCTTCAGTTACGAACTGGACCTGCTCGCCTACGACAATGACTCCCTCGCCTTCAACGATATCGTCGGCCAGCAGGTCGGGATTACTCTTCATCAGCCGGATGGCAGTTCCCGTTACATCAACGGTTTCATCAGCCGTTTCACGCAAGGCGAAACCGATGACCGCTTGTTTACGCACTATCACGCCCAGGTCGTGCCTTGGCTCTGGTTTCTTACCCGCCAGGCCGATTGCCGCATCTTCCAGAATCTGTCGGTGCCCGACATCATCAACCAGGTCTTCGGACTGTTTTCTTTCAGCGATTTCCGCATGAACGTGCAGGGCAGCTATCCCCAGCTCGAATACTGCGTGCAATATCGCGAGACCTCCTTCAACTTCGTCTCTCGGCTCATGGAAGAAGCCGGCATCTTTTATTATTTCGATCACTCGACCGAAGGCAAACACACCCTGGTCTTATCCGACCAATCTAACGCTCTGCCTCAATGTCCCAGTTCTCCCATCAGCTATGACACGGAAGTGGGCGGTCTCGACGACCCCGAGGTGATCAATAACTGGCATGTCGGCCAGGAAGTGCGAACCGGAAAGTACACGGTCACCGATTACAACTTCACTACGCCCTCGACCAGCTTGCTGGCGAACGAGCCCACCGTGGTAAATCTTTCGGCCAGCCAGGATTTAGAGCTGTTCGATTATCCCGGAATCCACACCACGAAAAGCGATGGCGATAATGTAGCCAAGCTGCGCATGCAGGAAGAAGAAGCTGCGCACATGGTTATCTCCGGTGCCGGCAATTGCCGCGGTCTGATGTCGGGCTATTCCTTCGAATTGCAGAATCACTACCGCGCCGACCAGAACGACACCTATGTTGTCACCGAAGTCCGCCACTTCGCCTCCGCGGGCCAGACTTATAGCAGCGCCGGCGCAGTGGGCGCCGAGACCTACTCGAATCACTTTACCTGTATTCCATCGTCGGTTGCCTATCGTCCGCCGCGCATCACTCCCAAGCCCTTCGTGCAGGGACCGCAACCCGCGCTGGTGGTCGGGCCATCCGGCGAGGAAATCTGGGTCGACAAATACGGCCGCGTCATCGTGCAGTTCTACTGGGACCGCCAGGGACAGAAAAACGAGAACAGCTCCTGCTGGATTCGCACCTCGCAACCCTGGGCTGGCGGCAACTGGGGCGCCATGTGGATTCCCCGCATCGGCCAGGAAGTTCTGGTCAGCTTTCTGGAAGGAGACCCCGATCGCCCTATCATCACCGGCCGCGTCTACAACGCCGACCAGATGCCCCCCTACACCCTTCCCGACCACCAGACCGTCAGCACCTTCCAATCCCGCAGTTCGAAAGGCGGCGGCAGCTCGAATTTCAACGAGATTCGATTCGAAGATAAACAAGGTTCCGAGCAGATCTTCATCAACGCGGAACGCGACATGGATCACCGCGTAGAGAACGATTCTCGCGAGTACGTCATGGCCAACCGCCACCTCACCGTGGGCAGCGACCAGATCGAGCAGGTCCAGGGCGACAAGCATTTGCAGGTGCTTGGCGATCATCTGGAGAAGATCACCGGCGATATGTCCCTGCAAGTAACGGGTGACCAGAAAGAGAAGGTCGGAGGCGGGTACTCTCTGCAAGTTGCCAGCGCCATCGACGAGAAGGTCGGCACCAAGCGTGCCACCGAAGCAGGGCAGGAAATCCATCTCAAGGCCGGCATGAAGGTGATTATCGAAGCCGGCATGCAAATTTCCCTGGTCGGTCCCGGCGGCTTCGTGGATATCGGTCCCGCGGGCGTAACGATTCAAGGGACCATGGTGTTGATCAACAGCGGCGGCGCAGCCGGCAGCGGCAGCGGAGCGAGTCCGCAGGATCCGAAAGACCCCAAAGATCCCGACGAAGCCGACGATGGCAGCAAGTTCGCCAAGGCTAATTGAGGAGCCAGGATGCCTCCAGCAGCACGAATAACGGATGCAACGACGCACGGCATGCCGCTATCGCCCGGCCCAGGCAGCACCAACGTCCTGATCGGCGGCCTGCCGGCGTGGCGAGCGCTGATCGATCAGCACGCCTGTCCGGCGGTAAGTATCACCGGCGCCGACGGCGTGGGCATGGTCATGATGGGCAGCCCCACGGTACTGATCAACAACATGATGGCCTGCCGCCTCGGCGACATCGTGACCGAAATTCCAGGCCTCGCCCTCGGCCCGGTCAACCCCATCATCATGGGCGAGATGACCGTCATGATTGGGGAAGTAGGGATGGGGAGCCCGGTTACGCCAGCATCACCCGGCGTGGCTACTCCGGTTGAGAAACGCTCTGGAGTTGGCAAAGCCCTAGTCGCCGGAAAAGGCGTTGAGGCGAAGGCGCGGGCTAAGGCCTATTCTCGGGCTCGCAGGCTTTGCGGTGGCGCAGGAATGGCCGATCCCGATGTCATTGCAGCCTTCGTCAAGGACTTCAAGTCCAAAGTTGTCAAGAATTGGGACAAGATGAAGCCTAACCAGCGTTTCGCAGCCGTCAGAAAATTACAGCAGCAGCAGTTCCAACGTTTGGGAGTGCCGCAGCCGCAGATCAGACGCTCGAAAGATGCGGCGGCCGGTTGGGACAATCCGCCCACTCTGTTTGGAGAAGCGAATGCGTCAAGCTGGTCTATGACTTTTAATGGCAATCTTTTCGAAAAAAAGCCGCTAACAGAGCACGATCAGAAGGAACTCGCAAAAACTATGATGCATGAGGGTAGGCATATCGAACAGTATTATAAAGTGGCTCAATTTCGAGCCGCCTCAGGGGAATCCGTTTCTGATATGGGTAGTAAAGACACACCAACTCACAAGCCAGTCGATATTCCAAAGAGCGTTTTGAAGAAAGCCGCTAAACATCCTCTCCCAAAACTAACAAAGACTGGTACGGAATGCGGCTGTCTCAAGAAGGCGAAAGAGTGGAACGACGCGAAGTACGGCAAGGGAGCGTTGAGCCAGTACCGTCCTGGAGTAGCATACATGGACAGGCCCCTGGAGAAGGATGCATGGGGCTTAGAACCTACTGTCGATGCAAAATGGTAAGAAATTGGTGCCCATCAGTTTTGTTGATTGTTGGATTCGCAATCGGCTCCATTCTAACCAGTGAGGGTCAAAGGAGAGTACCTGCAGTGAACGACAATGCCATTAAACAGTGGTTGGCCCTATTTTGTGAAGCCAACAAAAGCGTTAAAGATTTTCATCAAGTCCTCGGAGGCAGATTAGAGCCAATGCCTCCGAACCAAGCGGTTCTGAATTTTGATACGGGCCTGATTAAAGAAGCAGACTTCGTTCTAGCGCGAGACCACGATTTGACTGCACCGCCTATGATGCTGGACTTGATATTGGCGCCAAGAGCAGACTTAAGATTGAAAGAATTAGAAGCATTATGGGGCAGAAGTGATTTTGTTGACGAGGACGTGAAACGACCACGCCCAGCTGACTTGGTTCGATTCAAGAAGATTACTTGTAACCATCGGGGCGATACCGAGATCTTGATGCAGGCCCGCGTGGAGAAGCCAGCGACCAGAAATTCTTACGTGAGATCGATTAGTTTTGCTGCCGTGAATTGAGGCGAACGCTTACGATTCGCGCATATTGAAAGGGCCAGGCCGGCGGCCGGCCGGTAGCCCACACAAGCCCACCTTTGGCATAAGTGGGGATGTCCATGGCTCACAGACATGGGCTGGCTGAAAAACTAAACTCTCTCCATGCCATGGGGACTAACCCGCTTTCACCACAGCGGCCAAAGTCATTTCGTTACATTCTGTTGTTATCATCGCCGTCGTTTGCTCTCGACCGACGACAGCCGCCGAATCTTCGAGTCGGCCCTGGAGTGAGTGCGCCGCAGCTACGGGTTCTACGTTTACGGATATGTACTCATGCCCGAGCATGTTCACCTGCTGCTGAGCGAACCGCAGCACGAGACGCTGGCTGCAGCGTTAAAGTCGCTGAAGCAGGGAGTATCGTGACGCCTGATCGGCGCCGCCGAGCATTTCTGGCAAAAACGATACTACGATTTCAATATTCGAAGTTATCCGCAGTTTGTGGAGAAGCTGCGCTATATTCACCGCAATCCAGTGCAGCGCGGCTTATGCGAGCGTCCGGAGGACTGGCCGTGGAGCAGTTTCCAGCACTACGCAACCGGCGCTGAAGGACGCGTAGAGACCGAATCGGAATGGACGGCGCGAAAACGCGAACGAGCAGCGGGAAGACTCGCTCCAGCTGTAGAACTGCCCCACTCAAGCCAAAACCGGGCTTGAGTGGGCCACCGGCCGGAGCCGCATAATGATTGGGCTTGTGCCCCTGCGGGCCAAACTCTGGATTTTTCCGAGCAGCAGAGATAGGATAAGCCGCTGTTCCGTGGAGGTATATGCCGGGCCACCGACAACCGAGGCCGACGGGTTCCTATACCGCCAACGTCGAAGACGGAACCCTCTGCCGCGTGCCCTGTCCCACCCCTGGGCCATTAGGTGCTCAAAGGCCCAGTCGCGCACAAACACGAAGACTCAAAGTACTCGGCTTCGATGGCGCAAAGGTTCATGAGTTCTTGTTTCATGTAGCGCTGTCTGAAGTTGAATGGCAGGACCTCAGCGTTAATCCCAATGCCAAGCCCGATCATGAGGCACAAAAGGAAAAAGCCAACGATCGTGCATCTATGCTGTACGATCAGTTCTTGGAAGCCTGCACGCAGGGTCCGCAGCAGGCAACTGCCTTCCTTGGCAAGCAACGCGAGATTCAGAAACAGTACCTGTCGAAATCGAAGGCCATACTGCACTCCATGCAACTGAAAGTGGCAGGACGCCAGGTTCTGCTCTCGGAGGTCGCATTCGGCGCGCAGCTCGTAAAATCGGGAGCAACCGCAGGAGTGGCTATCATTGGACTACTCCTTGCCGGCCCCGAGATCGTAGCCGGAGCGGGAATCGCTATCGCGTTCGATGTCACTATGGAATTGATTAATCACCTTGGCCCGTCAGGGCAGAACAATGCCGACACTGTCATCGTGGGTTTCAAGCAGACGGTCGCGAATGATTCTGTGGGCCTTGCGGGCTCAGTAAAACAGGTCAGCCTGGAAGAATCCAACAGGGCGCTGGAGAAGACGCTGCGATACCCGCTGAAAAGCAGCGTATACCGGACTACCGCTGCCACGGTCGGTCGGGTTGACATTCTATTGAAAGGGCTCAGCTGGCTGGCCGCGGGAGTCACAATGTACACGGAGTTCGATGCTTCCAAAGCATCCTACGAGGAGATGCAAAGGACAAAAGAGGCATACTCGTCTATCCGTTAGAATGTCCTATTTGAAAATTGGTGAACAGACATACCAGTCTCGCCACCCGGCGAAGGCGAATATCTTATCGTGATCTGCGCCCGAAACGAAGCCACGGCAACGAAGTAGGGAATCGGGACGTGCCGTTCTTGTGCTGCAAGTCCCTATTCAGGCCAGCGCACATCGTAAGTTGTTCATCGGATGAGCTTTGCTGTGATTGCGCCGAAGGACTCGTACCCCGCCAGTAACCCCGACGCACCTCAGTAACCTTGATTGATCCCTGGGCATCCTACACTATTGACAATTAGATAAACAGAAAGGTTAGCAAGAGCTGGCAATGGCAAACTTGAAAGTCACGTCCGGCATGTGGCGGATCGATCCACAGAACCGGTCGCGCGTCATCGATCGATTCGGCCGAACCGTGGCGACTACCGAATCCGAGGCGGAAGCATACTTGATCGCCTCAGCTCCCGATATGTGCGAAGTGCTGGAGAGCCTGGAAAATGACCACACCATACAGCAGGGGCTTTGGGAAGAAATCCACGTAGTTCTGCGCCGAGTCCGTGGCGATTTCGGTCTCATCTTCTCGCACTGCCGCTTTCCCAAGCTGCGGCGCCTTTGGAACGAAGAGTGGATGACCTTCATGGAGCGGCTCTGGAAAGCGCCCGGCGCAGCCGAACCCGGGCCTCAGTAGCCCCGGCCCTTGAATCTACCCCAGAGGTTTCCGTCACAATCCGTGTCTGCTAGCAGCGCAAATCCCGTTCACGCCGCGCGCCGGCAGTTCCAGTGAAACCGACGAACGCAACTCCCTTTTAGTCACCACTCAAGAGTTACCGGGGTGCGACCGCATAGCACTTTAGTCCAATTGACGCCCTGTTCGGCTGTGCTACGCTGGCCCTGTACTGCGGTGATGCCTCCCCCGAGGTAAGCAAGACCGCCTGGGGGGTGAGCCGTGAAACTGATGCACTTCTGTTACGCAGCTGTGGGATTCGCGATCGCTCGCTGGATATTCCATCGTCAGGCTGTTCCGGTGGTTGACCCGGTAACGCGCTTTCGCGCCTCTGGCCTTCTGTAACCTCGTTGGGCGTGAGCCCCGTTGCGACGCCGCTTCGTCCTCACGCCCAATCCTCAAAGCAAGACACCACACTTGAACCGATTCGCGCGGACCCGATCCGCGCTCCATCCGTCAGCATCCGTGACATTCTTCAAAGCGGCTGGTAAGCCTTGATGGCGCGCATGTACTGAGCCCGCTCGAAGGCGGAAGGATCGGCGCAGCGCAACTGGCTCATACTGCCTTTCATCTGCTGTACCGACTCATACTCGTGCTCCTCCATCCACTGTCGTAATCCGCTTTCGACCTCTTTCAGATGGTAAATTCCGTGGCGGAGCAACGCGGCACATAGCATCGTTACGTCGGCGCCCACCATCAGCATCTTAATCGCATCCTCGTGCCCATGAATGCCGCTGGTGGCCGCCAGGCTGGCTTTGACGCGGGCATAAAGTATGCCAATCCAGGTCAGCGGCAGACGCAGTGCCTGCGGCGTGCTCAGCAGGACGTTCGGCTTTACTTCCAGGTCCTCCAGATCGATATCTGGCTGATAGAAGCGATTGAAGAGCACCAGGCCATCGGCGCCGTTATGGTCGAGGCGCTTGGCCATGTTGGCCATATTGCTGAAGAAAGGCGAGAGCTTAACGGCAACCGGAATACTCACAGAATTCTTAACGGCGCTGAGAATGTCGATATAGGTTTGCTCGACGGCGGAACCGGTGAGATCAAAATCAGTTGGAATGAAATAGATGTTGCACTCCAGAGCATCGGCCCCGGCCTGTTCGATCTGGCGGGCATACTCGGTCCAGCCGCCAACGGTCGATCCATTCAGGCTGGCAATGATGGGCACGTCCACGGCCGCTTTCGCCTTGGCGATGTGCTTCAGGTATTCCTCCGGACCCAGCTGAAATTCCGACGGTTCCGGAAAGAAGGTGGCGGCTTCGGCGAAGCTCTCCGTTCCGGCCGAGAGACGCTCATCCAACTCCAGCGTCTCCAGGCGGAGCTGCTCTTCGAAAAGGGAAGAGAGCACGATGGCGGCCGCGCCCGCATCCTCGAGACGGCGAACATTGGAGATTTCCTGAGCTATGGGTGAGGCGGAGGACACGAGCGGCGTCCGCAGTTTCAGGCCGAGATAGGTGGTACTGAGGTCGATCATAAAGCTCCTGAGAAGTTTTCGGCTATCAGTCGTCGGTCATCAGCTAAACGCAAGGTCCCTCGACAGCTGAACAGAAGGCCCTCGACTCGGGCTTTCGCCCTTGCTCGGGATGACAAAGCAGTTGTTAGCCCAGTACGCAAAAATCAATCCGCGTGCACAGCCTGCTTGGCCGCATTCTCTTTCTGCTCGGCTTTCTGCGGTTCCGTTTCTTTCTCCGGTGGTTTTTCGAATTTGCGCTGCGCCAGGTATTCGTAAAACCGGTAACGTACCTCAGCATCGTGCTGCGCCTCTTGCCACAGTCGCCGCGCGTCTTCGGGTTTGCTCTTGGTCAACATCTGGAAACGCGTCTGTTGTTGCAGAAATTCTTTAACTTTTTTCGTAGGCGTGCGGGAATCCAAGGTCAGCGGATTCTCGCCCTGTTCCACCCGCTCGGGGTTGTAACGATAGAGCAGCCATTGTCCGGAATCGACGGCCACCTTCTGGTCCGACATCGCCGTCGTCATGTTGATGCCATGCGCGATGCAATGGGAGTAAGCGATGATGATGCTCGGTCCATCGAATGCCTCGGCTTCAAGAAATGCTTTAAGGGTGTGCTCGTCTTTGGCGCCCATAGCCACACTGGCGACGTACACGTTCCCGTAAGACATGGCAATGAGGCCGAGATCTTTCTTGGCACCGGGTTTGCCGCCAGCCGCGAATTTCGCCACCGCGCCGCGAGGCGTTGATTTCGAGGCCTGCCCGCCGGTGTTGGAATAGACTTCGGTATCGAGGACCAGCAAATTCACATTGCGCCCGCTGGCCAGGACATGGTCGAGACCGCCATACCCGATGTCATAGGCCCATCCGTCACCACCAACAATCCAGACACTCTTTTTCACCAGCAGGTCGGCAACGGCCAGTAGTTGGCGAGCCTCCACGGTTTTGATCTTCTGAAGCTTTTCTTTAAGAAGATCTACGCGCTGTCGTTGCTCGAAGATGTCGGCCTCATCTTTCTGTTGAGCAGTCACTAACGCGGTAACCAGTTCTTCTCCGACCGTTCCGGCAAGCCGCTTCACCAACTCGCGCGCAAATTCGGTCTGTTTGTCGATGGAGACGCGGAAGCCCATGCCGAATTCGGCATTGTCTTCAAATAAGGAGTTCGACCACGCGGGGCCGCGTCCATCGGCATTCTTGGACCAGGGCGTTGTGGGGAGGTTGCCCCCATAAATTGACGAGCAGCCGGTCGCGTTGGCCACGACGGCGCGATCGCCGAACAACTGAGTCAGCAACTTCACATAAGGAGTTTCGCCGCAGCCCGAGCATGCGCCCGAGAACTCGAACAGCGGCTCCTGCACTTGCTGCTGGCGGATGGCGCCCGGCTTGATCTTGCGCCGATCGAGTTCCGGCAGTTTAAGGAAGAATTCCCAGTTGTCGCGCTCCGGATAACGCAGCGGCGGCTGCGGCGACATGTTGAGCGCTTTGAGGCGAGTTTCAGCCTTGTTCTTCGCCGGACAGATATCCACGCAGATGCCACATCCCGTGCAGTCTTCCGGGGCAACTTGAATGGAATACTTTAAGCCAGCCCATTCCTTGTCGCGCGCTTCCGTCGACTTGAAAGTCGCGGGCGCGCCGGCCAGATACTTCGATTCGTAAACTTTGATTCGGATTACGGCATGCGGACAAACCATCGCGCACTTGCCGCACTGGATGCAAGTCTTAGTATCCCAGACCGGAAGCTCAAGCGCGAGATTGCGTTTTTCCCATTGTGCGGTTGCGGTGGGAAAAGTGCCGTCGCAGGGAAAGGCGCTCACCGGAAGATCATCGCCTTTGCCCGCGTAGATGGTGGCAAGCACATTACGTTCGAACTGCGGTGCATCCGCCGAAAATGGCGGCGGCAACTCGATCGTGCTACTCGCTTGAGAAGGAACTTTCACCTCGAACAGGTGGGACAGGGTTTCGTCTACTGCTGCCATGTTCTTGCGGACAATTTCTTCACCCTTGCGCCCGTAGGTGTCGCGAATCGACTTGCGAATGGCGTCGATCGCTTCTTCGCGGGGCAGCACCTTGGAAATGGCAAAGAAGCAGACCTGCAGGATCGTATTCATGCGGGCGCCCATGCCCGTATCCCGCGCGACTTTGTAGGCGTCGATTACATAGAAGCGCGCCTTCTTCGCGATCAACTGCTCCTGCACAATACGCGGCAGGTGTGCCCATATTTCCTCAGGTCCGTATGGACTGTTCAGCAGGAACACGCCGCCGGGATCGAGTCCGCTGAGCATGTCGTAGCGCTCGAGGAAAATCCACTGGTGACAGGCCACGAAGTTGGCCCGCGATACCAGGTAGGTGGAGCGGATCGGTTGGGGGCCGAAGCGCAGGTGGGAGACGGTCATCGCGCCCGATTTCTTGGAATCGTACACGAAGTAGCCCTGCGCATAATTCTCTGTGTTCTCGCCGATGATCTTGATGGAGTTCTTGTTGGCACCAACTGTGCCATCCGCTCCGAGGCCATAGAACATTGCCCGAACCACATTGTCGGGCTCAGTCGAAAAGCTTGGGTCGTAATCCAGGCTGGAATTGCTGACATCGTCGCGAATGCCGATGGTGAAGTGATCCTTTGGCGGGGAGGCGTTCAGATTGTCGTAAACCGCCTTCACCATCGCGGGTGTGAATTCCTTGGAAGAAAGGCCATAACGGCCACCGACAATCGCCGGTGTAGTTTTCAGTTGCCCGTAGCCGTTCTGCAGGCCTTCGTAAATAGCGTTCACCACATCGAGGTGAAGGGGCTCGCAGGCGCTGCCGGCCTCTTTCGTGCGATCCAGTACTGCGATGCTGCGAACCGTAGCGGGTAACGCCTCGACAAACCGCTTCACGGAGAATGGACGATACAGTCGGACCTTCAGGACTCCAACCCTCTCGCCCCGCTGGTTGAGATACTCGACCGTCTCGTGGACGGCCTCGGCGCCGGACCCCATGATCACGATGACGCGTTCGGCATCGGGCGCACCCACATAATCGAACAAGTGATAGCTGCGGCCGACCAGGTGAGCGAATTTATCCATCGCCCGCTGGGTAAATTCCGGGCAGGCCGCGTAAAACGGATTTACGGTTTCGCGACATTGAAAAAATACATCGGGATTCTGCGCTGTTCCCCGTAGGACCGGGTGGTCCGGAGAGAGAGCCCGTTGCCGGTGCTCGATCACCCGGTCCATGTTGATGAGACTGCTCATGTCTTCGTTCGTCAGCAGTTCGATCTTGTTGACCTCGTGCGACGTGCGGAAACCATCGAAGAAATGCAGGAAGGGAATGCGGGATTCAAGCGAGGCCGCGTGGGCAATCAGTGCCAGGTCCATGGCTTCCTGCACCGAGTTCGAGCACAGCATGGCGAAACCGGTGGTGCGGCAGGTCATAACATCGCCGTGATCGCCGAATATGGACAGCGCGTGAGTGGCCAGGGTCCGGGCCGTAACATGGAACGCGGTGGGGGTCAGTTCGCCGGCAATCTTGTTCATGTTGGGGACCATCAGCAGCAGTCCCTGCGACGCCGTGAACGTGGTGGCCAGCGAGCCGGTCTGCAAAGCCCCGTGCACGGCCCCGGCGGCGCCGCCTTCGCTCTGCATTTCAACCACCTGCGGAATCGTGCCCCAGATGTTCGCTAAGCCCTCGGACGCCCACTGGTCGGCCCATTCGCCCATGGGGGACGAAGGCGTGATGGGATAAATGGCAATAACCTCATTTACGCGATAAGCCACATAGGCAACCGCCTCATTGGCATCCATGGTCTTAAACTTACGCATTGGATTCCTCGACTCCCCGCCCAAGACCGGGCGCAACTTCCAGATATAAGAATGAGGGTCGGATAGCAGCGCCGTAAGGTACCGGGGTCACAATGATCTGTGATCCCGGTCACATTAGCCCAATTTGGGCAAGATACACTTACGCGGTGTTCTTAACTCATAGATACCCAGTCTGATTTTGTCCAACAAGACAGATCTGCTGGCTGGCAGTAGAATCTCCGATACGTCTTTGCGGTTGTGAGGAGCAAATTATGGCAGAGAGAGCCGTTTCCAGCGTGGATACCAGCATTGATTCCGTGTTGCAGGAGCAAAGGAAATTCGAACCACCGGACGAATTTTCGCAGCGCGCATACATCAAGAGCATCGAGGAGTATGAGCGCATCTACAAGGAGTCAATCGAGGAGCCGGAAAAGTTCTGGGGACGTGTAGCGCGCGAGCTCTACTGGTTTAAGCCTTGGAACAAAGTGCTGGACTGGAATGCGCCCTGGGCGAAGTGGTTCGTTGGCGGCCAGATCAACCTTTCCTACAACTGCCTCGACCGCCATGTCCAGACGTGGCGCAAGAACAAGGCTGCGCTGGTCTGGGAAGGCGAACCCGGCGAGGTGCGAATCCTCACGTACCAGCAGTTGCTGCGCGAAGTGGAGAAATTCGCCAATGTGCTGAAGAATCTCGGAGTGCGTAAAGGTGATCGAGTCGCCATTTACATGGGCATGACACCGGAACTGCCCATTGCCATGCTGGCCTGCGCACGCATAGGCGCCCCGCACACGGTGGTCTTTGGCGGGTTCTCTTCCAATGCGCTGGTTGACCGCATTCATGACTCGCAAGCGGTCGTTGTAATCACTCAGGATGGGACCTATCGCCGCGGCGCCGAGGTAAAACTGTTTCCTGCGGTCGAGGAAGCGCTAAAGTCGTGTCCCTCCGTAAAGCACGTAGTGGTGTACAAGCGCACCGGGTCCGCGATCAATACCTTTGCCGGTCGCGATCACTGGTGGCACGAGTTGATGGCGGCCGCCGACGACCACTGTCCCGCCGAACCCCTCGACGCCGAGCATCCTCTTTATATCCTTTACACGTCAGGCACCACCGGCAAGCCCAAAGGTGTCGTGCATACTACCGGTGGCTACTCGGTGGGAACCTACCTCACCACCAAGTGGGTATTCGATATCCGCGATGAGGACACATACTGGTGCACGGCCGACATCGGCTGGGTGACCGGGCACAGCTATATCGTTTATGGGCCGCTCCAAAACGGCGCTACCTCCGTAATGTACGAGGGCGCGCCCAACTATCCGGAACCCGACCGCTTCTGGGAGATTATCGATCGCCATCAAGTGAATATCTTTTATACGGCGCCCACGGCAATTCGGACCTTCATCAAGTGGGGCG
>DASUWH010000037.1:0-12455 GCA_036378535.1 Terriglobales bacterium
CAGCAGCGGCCCGAAGATCTCCCAGATCGAATCCACAAACCCCAGATTCGTTTTCTGACAGCAAACCTCACCTGCCGCAAACGGATACTCCCGCCACATCCAGGAAAAACGGTTCAGGCAGGCGCGGTGCGTGGCGACCACCCCTTTCGGGGTTCCGGTCGACCCGGAGGTGTAAATGACGTATGCGCGTTGTCCCGGAAGAATAGCTACGCCAGGATTACTCGCCGGTTCGGCGCCAATGGACGACTCAAGCGTATCGAGAACGATAACGGTGTTCGCGTTGTTCAGCTTGTCAGTAAACGCTTGAAGAGTCACAACTCCCCAGACTTTTGAATCCTCGACCATCAGGGCGAGGCGGTCCGGCGGGAGAGTTGGGTCCAGGGGAACATAGGCTGCGCCGGTCTTTAGTATGGCCAATAAGGTGATGACCAGGTCTGGCGAGCGCTCGAGAGCGACTCCAATCAAATCACCGGCTCCCGCCCCATGCCGCATCAAGTGGTGCGCCAGCCGGTTTGCCTTTTCATTGACCTGTTTGTAAGTGAAATGCGACCCCTGACATAACAATGCTACCGCGTCAGGTGTGCGGTGGGCCTGTGTCTCGAAGACCGTGTGAATGGCGGAGTCACGTGGGTAATCGGCATCCGTGCGATTCCACGCGGCCAAGGCCTGCTGCTCGTCACGGGTAATCAGGCTTAGCTGGGAGACAGCCTGATCGGGACGCTCAACAGCGGCGGCCACCAGCACCTGGAAATGCCGGATCATCCGCTGGATCGTGGCATGGTCAAAAAGATCGGTGTTGTATTCGAACCGGAAGTGCAACCCGTCGTGCTCGTAAGCGTCGACCGATAAGTCAAATTTCGAAATTCCGGTTTCGAACGGCACCTCCTCCATCTCCAGCCCAGAAATCTGGAACACCTGCTTAGGGATGTTCTGGAAGGTGAACATGACCTGGAACAGAGGCGTGGTATCCATCGAGCGCTGCGGGACCAGTTCCTCGACCAGTCTTTCGAAGGGAACATCCTGGTGCGTGTAGGCGTCGAGAGCAAAGGCGCGGATCTGACGGACCAGGCTGCGGAAGCTGAGGTCCTGATTAAAGTCTGCACGAAAGACCAGGGTATTGACGAAGAACCCGATCAGGTTCTCAATCTCGATTTCCTTACGGCCCGCGACCGGCGTTCCCACCAGGATGCTGTCCTGCATGGTGTAACGCCAGAGCAATGCCTGAAACGCTGCCAGCGAGACCATGAAGGGAGTCGCGCCCTCTCCTTGCGCAATTCTCTTCAATCCGTCGAAGGCCTGGGCGTCGAGGGTGAAATCCTCGGTGGCGCCGTGCCAGCTATGAATCGCAGGACGGGAGTGGTCAGTTGGTAGTTCCAGCAATGTCGGGACACCGCTGAGCCGGTTCTTCCAATACTCAACCTGCTTTTCCAGAACCTCTCCGGTTATGTATTCACGTTGCCACTGAGCGAACTCGGAATATTGAACGGGAAGGTCAGGCAAAATTGGTTCTTCGCCGCGGAGAAACGCTTCATAACACTTTGTCAGTTCGCGAAACAAAATGGCGATGGACCATCCGTCGGTGATGATGTGGTGCATCGCCAGCACCAGCAGGTGTTGCGTGGGGTCGAGACGGATCAGCAAGGTACGGAAGAGCGGGCCTTGGGTGAGGTCGAACGGTTTCTTACCTTCTTCGGCCGCCAAGCGCAGGGCCTCTTCGTCTCGCCGTTGCTGTGCGATGTCGGATAAGTCAATGAGCCGTGGTTCAATATTCACCGCGGGCAATACAATCTGCCGCGCCTGTCCGTCAACCGACTCGAACACGGTGCGCAGAGACTCGTGACGGCAGACCACGGCCTGGATCGCTCGTGTTAAGCAGGAAACATCCAGGGAGCCATCAATCCGGAACGCCCGCGCCAGATTGTAAGCTGCAGTGCCAGACTCGAGCTGATCAAGAAACCAGAGTCGCTGCTGCGCAAAAGAAGCAGGAACAGGCGATAGACTCGTCATTGACCCTACCAGCGAGATCCCCGCGATTCTGGGGAATGTGAGTAGCTGATCTTGGATGCGCGCTGCGCTACTCAGGTTTACTGATCAGAGAACAAATCAGAGGTGGACAAGCGACAGTTAGGAGTCTCCAAAAGGGCATTATTATGACCTCCTTACATTACCAATCATGAAGGTCAATAAAGAAAATTTTGTGACGTAAGATACGCCTAAGCATAGCCATGCATCCAAGAGCAGCTTCTCTCCTTATTCGGAGTGTAGTACGCGCCATGCACTCCCCAGGAGTAAAATGCCACTCGAACCCCATGTCCCGGCCGATGTCTCGGCACATAAGTTTGATTTTCCCGGCATACGGGTGGGTGTGGCCGAGTACCAGGAAGGGCCGACTGGGATTACGCTATTCCATTTCCCCGAACGCGCCTATGCCGTGGTGGACGTGCGAGGGGGCGCGCCGGGAACCAGTCTCACCGACGCGCTCAGACTGAGCTTCGGAAGATTCGTCGCCGCCATTGCGTTCTGCGGCGGATCGGCCTATGGACTGGAGGCCGCTGCCGGCGTTGCCAGCGCGCTGCTCGATTCCAAACAATCCTCAACCAAATGGGGTGACATAGCCGTTGTACCCGCGGCCGTCGTTTTCGATTTCAAAGGCCGCGAGAACTGTATCTACCCTGACCGCGCTTTAGGGTGGGCCGCATTGGAAAACGCTCGCGCCGGCTGGTTTCCGCACGGAGCGCGAGGCGCGGGCCGCTTCGTCCACTGCGGATCGTATTGTGGCGAGCCTTCGATGGAGCAGTCCGGCCAAGGAGCAGCGTTTGGCGAGTACGGCGCAACTAAATTAGCAATATTCACCGTCGTGAACGCTCGTGGTGCCGTTATGGATCGTTCCGGGAAGGCTGTTCTTGGTAATTACGATCACGAATTGGGTTGTCGTAGTCCTATAAGTAATGCCGTGCGCTCCGGAAAGAACCTAACCAACTACATTCCGTCGCCCGCTTTGTGCGAAAACACGACATTGACTTTACTTGTTACCAACCGGTCCATGCGACAGGACGAACTGACGCGGCTGGCCATTACCACCCATTCCTCTATGGCGCGAGCCATCCAGCCATTTCATACGGAGAGGGACGGCGACACACTATTCGCCGTAACCACCGGGGATAGCACAACGTCAGAACCTGATTTATCCGACTTAGCCGTACTTGCATCTGAATTAGCCTGGGATGCTGTTCTCAACTGCGCACCTCAATGTCCGCCGAGGGAGCTTGGCCGGAGGGCCTGATCTATGTTGTACAGGAATCAAGATTCGGAGACAGCGTTCGATAAAAAACTTCTCGCGGAACTTCTGGTCAACAACGAGGCGCCCGAGATTTATCCCGCATCCTTGCCGCAGGAGCGATTGTGGTTTCTCAATCAATTGTCCGACCCCAACGCCGCCTACAACGTCCACGTGGGACTTTGGCTGAACGGGCCCCTCGACATAAGTGCGCTGCAAGCCAGCTTGCGGGAGATTGTGGCTCGCCACGACACGCTGCGTACTACCTTCCAATTCTCCGGAGGACAGTTGTTTCAAGCAGTAAGCCAGCGAACCAGCGTGAATTTGCCTATGGACGAGGTCGTCGACGCGCCCGATCCTATCCGACGAGCTTACGAATTGGCCAGCCAGGAAGTGCACCGCCCTTTCGATCTTGCTACCGGACCGCTGTTTCGAGCCAGGTTGATTCGCATTTCCCCCCAAGAACATGTGTTCCTTTGCACCATGCACCACATCGTGACCGATTCCTGGTCCATGCAACTCTTCGTAAAGGAACTGAGTACGCTGTATGCAGCATTCTCCGAAGGGAAACCGTCACCGCTCGAGGAACTGCCTATCAGCTACGGTGACTATGCGGAATGGCAGCGCAAATGGTCTAACGGCGAACTGGTCAGCCAGGAAATTGATTACTGGAAGAAGAGACTCCAGGGGGTGCCGAAGGTATTGGAACTTCCGACCGACGCTCCCCGGCCCGCGGAACAAACCTTTTCGGGGGCAAGCCAGACGGTGATCCTGCCCGACGCTGCCGTCGCCAGTGTGAAGCAACTCGCTGCGCATTACAACTGCACACCGTTCATGGTCCTGCTGGCAGTGTTCAAGTTGCTGCTCTATCGACTGAGCCGCCAGCCGGACGTGCTCGTAGGCGTGCCGGTGGCAGGTCGAGATCGCGTTGAAAGCGAAAGCCTGATCGGGTTCTTCGTTAACACGTTGGTGTTGCGCGATAATCTGGCCGGAAACCCAACCTTTCTCGAGCTACTTGGGCAAGTACGGGAGACGACTCTCTCCGCATTCGCTAATGCCGACGTGCCCTTTGAAAAGATCGTGGAGGTGCTTCAACCGGAACGCAGTTTAAGTTACAACCCCTTTTTCCAGGTGATGTTCTCCGCCATCAAAGCCGCGGTTCCCACGCACGCCTTCGCCGACTTAACGGCCTACCCGTACGTCGTCAGCGCAAGCACATCTATTTTCGATCTGGGTGCGACTCTTATCGAAGCATCCGATGGACAGTGGTGCATACAGTTTGAGTACAACACGGACCTTTTTTCCGCCGAGCGCGTCGGGCGCATGTTGACTGATTACAGCGCCATAATTCCGATGGTGGCTGATCATCCAGAAACTCGGATATTGGATATCGCGGTCTCCGGAGCCGTGCCGAACGCCCGGGTGCTAAGTCCGGAAGACGCGGAGCCTGTTTCAGTGCGGCAGATTCGCGAGTCGATCGTGCGTGGCTTCGAAAGCGATAAGCTCGCAGCCAATCGGAACCTGCTTCTCAAGATCTGGAAGGATGTTCTGGGTCTGTCATACATCGGCGTTCACGATAATTTTTTCGATATCGGTGGACACTCGCTGCTGGCGGCTCGACTGGTGCGCGAAGTCGAATTGGCTACGCATCGCAAGATTCGCGTGGCCGCTATTTTCCGCGCTCCAACCATTGCCGCGCTTGCGCGACTGCTTACGGAAACGAGCACGCCCGACCCTGAGCCGATGGTCATGGAACTGTGCCGCGGCCGAGATTCGAATGCATTATTTGCGGTGGCCATTCCCGGAGTAGAGACTTTCGGATTCGGGCTATTGGCGCGTCAACTTACGGGAGACCATTCGGTGTACAAGCTTCAGGCAGCGGAACCCGTGATCCTGGATCGCCCCTTCGATGCCGATGAGTTGCGCTCACTGGCGCAGAGGTACCTCGCCGCGATGCGGTCGGTGCAACCGCATGGCCCCTATGCGCTGGCTGCCATGTGCGATGCAGTAGTGCTAGCCCAGGCAATTATCGTCGCCCTGGAGGCCGAGGGCGAGCGGGTTAGTCTATTCACCATTTTCGATACTTGGGTACTGGAGAACTCGATGCGCCGGCCACTCTGGGCTGTGGACTACTATTTGCAGCGGGTGCGGCGCTTGCTTAATTGTTCCGCGCGGGACCAGTGGACAATCGTAAAGCGGAGCATCACGCGGTTGGCTAAACGGGATCAGCAGCAAACCGGCAGCGGGTGGAAGCGAGCGTATTGGCCAGGCGAACATTTCCAGGCGCCACGCTTCCGCTCCCCAGTGCTTCTTTTTAAACGTCCTCGACAACCTTATTACTACGTGCGCGATCCGCAGATGGGGTGGGGCCAGCGCACCAGCGGCGGCGTGGATGTATTCGAATTGGAATGCGGCCATCTCGAGATGTTGCGCGAACCCTATGTGCGCGTAGTGGCGGAAAAGATCGCATGCCGACTGAGAGGCTCAGTAGAGGGCAATGAACCCGGCGCGAGTGTTCCGGCTTCGGTCGAGCGCAGCGGCGCCCTGCTGCAGCAATCTGCCGCATAGAGGTCAACGGGTCATAATGCGAGTCTTAGATTGAGCACATCAGCCAAAGTTGCGGGTTCTACAACAGCGCATGAAGGGCTGCCCGTCGCAGTGTTTGCGCCGGTACCGGACACTCTCTCTGCTTCGGCAACGAGGAATACGCGAGCGATCAAAATAATCAGGCCACCTACTTTTTCGTTCGCAACCCTGTTGGCGGGACTGGCGACACTCATCCAGTATTGCGAGTTGTTATATACCCTCAGCGTGTTTCGACTCACGGTTCGGTACAAGCAATCGTTGTTGGGTTGGGCCTGGGCGGCTCTTCAGCCGCTGGCATTGATGGGGATTTACACCATCATCTTCACTCGGGTTACGAAGGTCGCAACGGGCGGCATTCCCTACCCGATATTTGTCCTGTCGGCGCTTTTGCCGTGGACTTTCTTTTCCAGTTCCGTGATTAACGCGGTCAGCGGATTAACTGCTTACCCCAATCTGCTGACCAAGATGTATTTTCCCCGTGAGATCATCCCCTTTTCCTATCTTGCCGCCGGGTTCGCCGATTTTTGCATTGCGTCGGCAATCCTGGGCTGTTTTCTCTTTCATTACCGAATCGCGTTAACGTGGAAGATTGTTTACGCGTTGCCGATTATCGTTTTCCTGACTGCCTTTGTTGCGGCTATGGCGCTGTTTCTCTCTGCCCTTCAGGTGCGCTTTCGTGATGTAGGACTAGCCATGCCGTTGTTGCTGCAGGTGTGGATGTTCACTACGCCGGTTGTGTATTCCTTGCAGTCGGTGCCGGCACGTTTTCGAACGCTTTACCTGCTAGATCCGGTGGCAGGGCTGATCGAGAGCTTCCGATCCGTGGTGGTGGGCGGAACTCGACCGGACTTGGCGGCACTGGCCTATTCGGGCGGCATCGCGCTGGCATGCTTTGTATTGGGCTACATGTATTTCAAATCCTGTGAAGCCACGATGGCCGACATAATCTGAAAATGATCGATCTGCAATTTCAGGCAGTCTCGAAGAAATACAAGCTGCGGGGCGCAACCCGACCGCACACGCGCTGGTACAAGCCGGCTTTTCTCGAGCGCATGCCGGAAAAATGGGCTCTGAAAGATGTCAGCTTCAAAGTTAAAGAGGGCGAGGCGCTTGGGATCGTTGGGCACAACGGCGCCGGTAAAAGCACGATTCTCAAGATTCTCTCCAGTATCACTACGCCGACCTCAGGAGAGGTAATGGTCAGGGGACGGTTGGCTGCGCTGGTGGAAGTGAGTTCGGGATTCCATCCTGAACTGACTGGACGCGAGAACGTTTACCTGCATGGCGCGATGCTGGGGATGAAGCGGGCGGAGATCAGCCGGAAACTAGACAGCATCATCGAATTTTCCGGCGTTGCCGACTACATTGATGTGCCGGTCAAGAGATATTCGTCAGGTATGTATGTCCGGCTTGGGTTTTCGGTGGCTGCTCACCTGGACCCGGATATTATTCTGCTCGACGAAGTGTTGGCGGTCGGAGATGCGGCCTTTCAGGCGAAATGCCTGGATCGCATTGCCGAGTTGCGTAAAAGTGGGCGCACTATCGTCTTCATTTCGCACCATCTCGCGGCGGTGTATCGTCTGTGCGACCGTGCCTTGCTGCTTGATCATGGCCGCATCATCATGGACGGGGCTCCGCGAGAGGTTATCGATCACTACCAGCAACTTACATTCTCGAACCAGGATACGTTCCTGGCAGAATCATCGGGGGCGGCCAGAGCCGCGGAATGTACCAGCGTTGCCTTTGAATCATCCGATCCGCCAGGGAGCGTTCGTACAGGCTACCCTGCCATAGCACGCGTAGGCTACCGGGCCTCACAGCAAATCGCTGGCGCTACGGTCCGGGTCTCGATGTTCTGGCCCAGCGGATATCTGTGTGCCCAATTCAATACCAACGAATTCCAATTGGAACCAGGGTGGGGGGCGGTTGAATTCAGGTGCCCGAGCTTGCCGATTGTGCCCGGCCTTTATCGCATTGACGTTGCTATCGAGGCGAACGGCCAGGAGATCGACGCGCGCCAGCGTTGTGCCACTCTACGCGTCGATCCTGGCAAGCCGGCTTTGGGGGATTTTCATATCGAGAGCGAATGGTCAGTCAGGCAAGAGTCCCTACCCTCGCCTGACTGGCAAATCACGGCTGCTTAGTAGTGAGGTAACCAGTTCCCGCCCAGGGCAGCTTTCACCAGCGTCGCGGCGTAGGCCAGGTCGACGCTCAGCGGCGTTGTGAAATTCATTCCATAACGCCAGCTGGCGGGCGCTTCCGGATGCACACCGGAGAGGATAGCGAACCCGCTCCCGTACTTACCCTCGGTGATAGCGGCGGTTCCGTCCGGGTACTTGGCGACCACATTGCCCCAGCCTGACAGCTGTGGACCATCCTGCCAGTACACGTCGTACTTTGTGCCCGTGGGAAGAGTGATATTGACCGCCTCCTTGTTAATGCCGTTGTAGTAGGCGCTGAAGAACTTGTAAATCACGCCCGTCATCTGCAGGCGGTTGTACATGGAGTCACCGGCGAAAAATCCTCCCGCACAAATCCCGAGGTAATGCATTCCGTTGCCGATCGCCTGGCGAACGGTGGAAGTGGCGCTCTTGGTGAGGTACTGGCCAATGGTGACGGCGTTGCCTCCGGGCATGAGGAACAGCTTATGTGCCATCAATTGGCTTAGCGACATGCCGTTGAGCTGACTTGTATCAACGGTGTTATAGGCAAGTCCCAGTGACGAGAGCAACGATTTCACGGCCGAGACATCGCCCGAAGATGTACCCGTCCCTACAAAAAGGAGAATCGGAGCGGAACTGGATGAAGTGCTGGAGTACGCCGAGGAGGTGCTGGCGGTATTCAAAGAGCCAGGCCCACCACTCGATACCATCGCCTGCCCAGCCAGGGCGCTAGGCACAACCGTCGTCCAGCCAGGCGCCGACGTGCTGTCGAGGTAAGCCGAACTCAGGAATTTGAGCCCGTTGGTCCCGCCGTAATAACTGACCAGGATCTGCCCGGTCGTATCGTTGGTGTAGATAAGATCAAGGTGTCCGTCACGGTTAATGTCTTCCATGCCGACAGCGGTCCAATGTTTCATTCCGCTGCCGCCGAGGAGCGCACTGCCAGTGACGGTTCCGTTCGATAAATAGTTGACCATCACTTGGCGAGTAGAGGAGTTCTGCAGAATTAGATCGGCATGGCCATCGCCATTGAGGTCAGCAGCCGCAACGACGTTCCATCCAGCAGGTATCGGCGAATTAACGGTCTGGACGCTCAATAAAGTAGTTCCCTGCGGTCCGCCGTAAAGGTAGATATCCGCTTGTCGGCTTCTCTCGTTCACGAAGAGAACGTCAGGCTGACCGTCGCCGTTGAAATCGGCAATCGCACGCGGAATCCAGCCGGCGCCGGGCGTCACCAGGAACGTCGAGCTGAGCCGTGTGGATTGGTAGCGGCCTCCGAAGAAGGTCACTTCCATCGTCCCTGTTGAAGCGTTGAAGTGGACGACGTCCGCGACACCGTCGAGATTGAAGTCGGCGGCACCAACCAAAGCCGATTGCCCGGCATGCCGGGACATTAACTTAGAAGCTCCTCCCAGTTCAGTCCCTAGAAATGTGTTACGGATCAGCTGTCCTGTGGCTGATTCCATGCGATAGAGATCGTGTTTGTAGACGGGGCTGGCTTGGGCAATGGCCGAAACTAAGCCGACGATGATGAGAACGAGAATGAACGCACGCGAACGCGGGGTGGGGAAGTACACATAAACCTCCGAATAGGGCCGAAGCAGACCTGAATTTTTGGAAACGAAACGACAGACTACCGACCGGAGCCTAACTGCTTACCTTTCCAGTGAGGCGATTCTACGAAATATGCATGCCCGGATAAAGACACGGTAGTACATGCAAAAACGTCATTTTGATAATCACAGGGGTGCGGCAGGTAGTAATTACGCTAAAGATTTCAAGAATTTACCGCGGGTACTCTGGATGAAGCCGTGTGAAATGCTGATTGTCACAATTTTGTAATTTACGAATTCAGAAACTCTGGATTGCATGGTTATTCCGCGAATATGCCGTGGGCGTGCCGTTTCGCGAGCATCCAGCAACTCACGATATGTAAGATCATAAGTCCATCGCTGCCATTTTGTTATATTCACGGTTCGACTTATTAAAAACATGAGCGTGATCCCTCAATCCCGGCTGACTGGCTCTTTGCGCCAGGAATTCCGCGCGACGCTGCGCCTCGCTTTGCCTCTGGTAGTCGCAGAAGTTGGCTGGATGAGCATGGGCATCGTGGATACGATCATGGTGGGGCGCCTTCGCGATAGCGCGATCGCCATCGGCGCGACCGGTTTGGGGCAGAGTCTCTATCACAGCATCGCCATTTTTGGCGGCGGTCTGCTGCTGGGAATGGACACCTTTGTTGCCCACGCCTATGGCCGTGAAGACCTGGACGATGCCCGGCATTCGTTGGTCAACGGACTGGCGCTGGCTGTTCTGCTCACGCCCTTTTTGATGTTTACCGTTTCTTTCTGGCCGGAGTTGATGCAGCAATTCGGCATCAGCCCCGAACTGGTGGATCCGATGCGTCCGTTTCTGACGGCGCTGAACTGGGGAACGCTTCCGCTGCTGGCGTATTTTGCGCTTCGTCGATACCTGCAGGCAGTCGATGTAGTGCATCCGGTCATGTTCGCCCTGATTTCGGCAAACGCCGTGAACGCTTTTGGCGACTGGGTCCTCATCTACGGCCATCTTGGCTTTCGTGCGATGGGCATCACGGGATCGGGTTGGTCCACCTGCATAGCGCGTATTTACATGGCCCTGGTACTTCTGATCACGCTGCTACGGGTCGAGTCTCAACGCAATCTTCCGGCGTGGATGAGCGCCGCGCGCCTTGACCTCAACCGGATGTGGGCATTGCTGAAGCTGGGCATGCCGGCAGCCGGGCAGATCCTGATGGAAATCGGTGCGTTCTCCGGGGCAACAGCACTCTGCGCGCGCCTGGGCCCGGTGCCGCTCTCCGGTCACGAGATCGCCCTTAATTGCGCTGCTCTCACCTTCATGGTTCCCCTCGGAATCAGTTCTGCGGCGGCGGTGCGGGTAGGACAAAACCTGGGCCGAAAAGACGTTCCCGCAGCGCGACGGGCAGGATGGTCAGCCCTGTTGCTGGGCACTGCCTTTATGAGCTGCGCCGGGATAGTTTTTGTGAGCGCCTCCAAGTTAATTGCGCGGCTATTTTCGCCGGATCCCCGCGTCATCCAGGTCGGCGCAACCTTGTTGCTGGTTGCCGCGGCCTTCCAGCTGTTCGATGGAGTACAAACGGTCGCCACGGGCGCATTGCGCGGAACCGGAGACACCCGAACACCCATGCTCGCGAATTTGATTGCGTACTGGTTTATCGGACTCCCGCTCGGTTATGTGCTGTGCTTTTACCTGGGATGGGGCGCGCTGGGAATCTGGATAGGACTATGCGTTGGGCTGATGATGATCGGCTCCGCGCTGCTGATTGCATGGCATCGTCGGCTGCATCCCGGGCGCGCGGCTCTGCAACTTTGAAGAGCGCGGACAGGAGCGTCCGTGCCACAGACGGGATGCGCCTGTATCGCACGCAGCCCTGCCGTACTGGAACTTTCCAGGGAAGCCGTAGGCACCTATGTGTCAACTACGCTCTGGCGGTTAATCTTCTTCCTTCAACTTGGCAATGACGCTTAGATCCTCGAGCGTGGTGACATCGCCCTTAACTTCACCGCTGCTGGCCAGTTCCCTCAGCAGACGGCGCATGATCTTTCCGCTACGCGTTTTGGGCAGGACATCGGTAAAGCGGATGTCATCCGGCTTGGCGAGAGAGCCGATTTCTTTTGCCACCCAGTTCCGCAATTCTTCTTTCAGTTCGGGCGAAGGAGTCTGGCCGTGCTCGAGGCTGACGAATGCGGAGATGGCCTGTCCTTTCAATTCATCTGGCCTGCCCACCACGGCAGCTTCAGCCACCTTCTCGTGGGCAACGAGTGCCGATTCAACCTCCATCGTGCTCAGCCGATGCCCGGAGACGTTGATCACATCGTCAACGCGGCCCATAACCCAGTAATAGCCGTCCTTGTCGCGCCGGGCTCCATCTCCGGTAAAGTAGGCACCCGGAATTTGTGACCAGTACTGGCGCTCATAGCGGTCCGGATCTCCGTAAATGGTACGCAGCATGGCTGGCCAGGGCTTTTTCATAATGAGGAAACCACCCGAGCCGTCGGGTACCGGATGGCCGTCGATGGTGACCACTTCCGGTGCTACCCCAAAGAACGGGCGGGTTGCGGAACCGGGCTTAGTCGGAAGGGCGCCGGGGATGGGCGTAATCATGATCATGCCCGTCTCGGTCTGCCACCAGGTATCCACAATCGGACAGCGGTCATGACCGATGACGTCGCGATACCACATCCAAGCCTCAGGATTGATCGGCTCACCCACGGTTCCCAGGAGACGCAGGCTGCTGAGTTTGTGCTTGCGCGGCCATTGCTCGCCCCACTTGATGAAAGTGCGAATCGCGGTGGGAGCGGTATAGAAAATGTTCACCTGGTGACGGTCGATGATTTCCCAGAAACGGTCGGGCTCAGGATAATTGGGAG
>DASUWH010000038.1:0-22822 GCA_036378535.1 Terriglobales bacterium
GGAGTGGAGGGACCTTGTGTTTAGGTTTAGCACGACCGGTAACCCACGCTGTCATCCCGACCGGAGCCGGAAGCGCGAGGTACGAGCGCTTCGGTCGGAGTGGAGGGACCTTGTGTTTAGGTTTAGCACGACCGGTACCCCACACTGTCATCCCAACCGGAGCCGGAAGCGCGACGCAGGAGCGCTTCGGCGGAGTGGAGGGACCTTGTGTTTAGGTTTAGCGCGACCGGTACCCCACGCTGTCATCCCGACCGGAGTGGAGGGACCTTGTGTTCCTGAGATTTAATCCCCTCCCAACAGAACGGTCTAGTATGTTTTGGTTATTGCCCTCTCTGGCATCTCGATCTACATTTCATGCACAACGTCCTCAAGCCGAGTTTATCCCGCGCCTGACGGACCCCACATGACGGCCTTCTGCCGGCCTGCGGCTCGACAAAACGGGCTGCGCCGGCAGTTCGCTTTTTGCAATCTTTCTCAGCCCTGGCGACGCTGCAAAAAGAAAGCCGCAGCCAAGGCCACGGCTTTCTTCGACAGGAGGAACAACGAGCAGCGCTTCGATCAAGCTTCTTTTGCGGCTAAGTCCCCAACCGCCGTCTTGTTGCGCGCCTTGGGATCCAGAATCTTCATCTCGCGCCAGTCATAGGGGAACTCTTTCCCGCAATCGAGACAAACCACATATGTGCCAGTGAGGGAGGCGGCTGCATTGCGGCGCAGACCGGGCTTGGCGGTGATGGGAAAACTTGTGTGATTGTGCCAGCAACCAAACAGCGATTCGAGCAGGTGTGCAAACATAACCTACCTCCCTGGGCCCCCTCGTGCTCAAGACCACAGGCATGACCAGGAACTCTGTCCAGCATCTTAGATTCCGGTTCTCCGGAAAAGGTTTCGGTTCGAGTTAATTAATGGGATCCGTGGCGTAAGTAGCAGAAAAGAAATGCGAAACTGAAATGCGGGAGGGCTTACCCACAGACTAAGCGGATCACTTAGTTGCAGAAAAGTGAAAGTTTAGTTGCGTTTGAGAACCAGCCCTGCGAGAAAGGCGGCAGCTGCGCCCAGCAACCATTGGATTCGCCAGACCTGCACTGCCTGCCAATCCAGAACCGTGTTGGCGCTGAAGATGAAGCCCACTAACACCGCAGCCAGGGCGCAGGCGATTCCCAACAGAAAAGCAACCAGGGCCGGCGTAGGAAGACCGACGCGCTCTTTGATGCGATTGAATTCCAGATGCCGCGCAAGTTCCAGATAGCTCGTCCAGGAACCCTGAACGGCTAGAACCGGGGCGGAACGTTGCGCTCCGCAAACATGGCAAAATCCCGCTCCTACCACGAATTCGGAGGAGCACTGCTTACAAGTGTCCGGTAATGCTGGTACCGGACTGCCAGCCTCTGACGGCTGGCTGACTGGCGCTCGCCAAAATTCACTGTTGGCGTTCTGTACGACTTCAGCCATTGGATGGACTCACCCTACGAGGTTCATAGGCAACCCGGTGGCCAAAACTTTAGAAGCGTTATCTCATTGAAAATAAGGAGGTAAACGATTGGGAGTTAGATTGAACTGTCATTTCTGTTAACGCAAGAATTACCTCCGTCGAGAAGAAAACGCCGACGACAGGCGCGGACCGTGATGTCGAATCACTCGGTGTTCGAGCTATGTTTCGGTTAAACTGAAGCCGACTGTTCGTGAGCCGATCTGCAGCAGCCCCGTGGTTTCTTCCCGCCCTCGCCTGTGCGTTCCTGGTTGGCATCCTTGTACCAGGCTGCCACGGACAGGCCAGCGCTAAATCGCCTTACCGTCCGATTGACCCGCTTAACAACGCCGCCTTCAATCATTTTTACAATTTGGAATTCGACCAGTCAGTGCAGGAATTTCAGCGCGTCAGCGACCACTATCCCGACGACCCCTTCGCCGTGAATCATCTGCTCACGGCCGTCTTGTTTCGCGAACTCTACCGCATGGGCGCCCTCAACAGCGCCGATTATTCCAGCAATAATTTTATTACAGCGCCGCATCGGATCGCCGATCCGCAAGCGAAAGTGCACATCAAGTCTCTCGTGAACCGGGCCTTGTGGCTCGAGCAGAAGCGGCTTCAGGCCGACACAAAAGACGTCGATGCGCTTTATGCCCGCGGTGTGACCCGGGGCCAGTTTGCTATTTACACCGCGCTCGTCGAACATGCCTGGATTTCCGCCCTGCGCAACGCCGTCGGCGCGCGTCACGATCACGAGAAAGTTCTGGAGTTGTCGCCGACCTATGTCGACGCCAAGCTGGTCGTCGGTGCCCATAACTACGTTGTCGGCAGCTTGCCCTGGGGAGTGAAGGTCGCCAGTTCTCTGGTGGGAATCAGCGGCAACAAGACCAAAGGTCTTAGCTATTTACGGGAAGCAGCCAATGGCGGCGGCGAGGCCAGCGTTGACGCCAAGGTCGTGCTGGTCGTCTTCCTGCGGCGCGAACATCGCTTCTCAGAAGCGCTCGATTTAGCCGACAATCTCGTCGCCAGTTTTCCCCAGAGCAGCCTGTTGAAACTGGAAGAAGCGAACATTCTCCGCGATTTGGAGAAAACCGACGAAGCAGCCGCTGCCTATCGGGAAATCTGGCAGGCTGGCCGCAGTGGCCGTTATCCCGGCCAACACTACGAGATCGCTGCGCTCGCCCTGGGAGACCTGTTACGCGGCGAAAAGAATTATGCAGGGGCGGCCGCGGCCTACGAATTGGTGAACCAGGCGAATCCCGCCGATCCTGAATTGCAGCAGAAAGCAACTCTGGCTGCCGGGCAGATGTACGACTTGTTGCAAAATCGCGAACTCGCGGTCAAAAAGTATCAGCAGGTTATCGCGCTGAAATCAGATAACGGCCCGGCCGACAGCGCCCGCAAATTCCTGAAGACGGCCTACCGCGAGTAGATGGAGTCGAGGAGGGCGGCGCTTCACGGGGCGCGGATGTAAAGTCCGCCAAGAAGTGGCGGCTCCAGCCCCGGAGCGCATTGTTACCTCACAGACTACAATTGTCAGGAACGAAATCTCGCAGCCCTGCGTATCTCAGGATGGGGAGGAAATATGTACTGCAATTACTGCGGCAAGGTGATTCAGGACGACGCCAACATCTGCGCCTATTGTGGAAAACGCGTCGGGGCCGTCGCCGCTCGCCGCCACCTGATGCGTCTGCGTCACAATCGCCGAATCGCCGGCGTCTGTGCCGGCTTCGCCGAATATCTCGATCTCGACCCGACCCTGGTCCGGGTGCTCTGGGCGGTCGTAACCGTGCTTAGCGGATGTCTTCCGGGAGTCGTCGCCTACATCGCCGGCTGGATCATCATGCCGGAAGAACCCGAAGTTATGGCGGCGCCAGCGGCCGGAGCGCCCATTACCAACGCCTGAGACAGCAGCTCTCAGCTGTCAGCTTTCAGAAGCTGCCGCTGTCTCACACCTCAAACTGTCATCCCGAGCGGAGCGGAAGCGCGAGGTACGAGCGCTTCCGGGAGTCGAGGGACCTTGCGTTTTCTGGCACGATGTAAACGACATAAACTGCCATCGCTTTGCTCCGCAGTTCGGATGCATTGCGAGATAGCCCCTCACAGCTCCGCTGCTGCTGGAGTTCTGATTTCCGGCCTGCTCTGGAACGGACTACGCTCTTGTCCTCTGTCGTTGTAGGCTGAAAGCTGACAGCCGATAGCTTCCTATGACCCGAATCACCAGCAACGATGCCGAACTCGTTTACGAAATCATTGGCCACGGACCGCCAGTTGTTCTCCTCCATCCCTTCCCTGTCCATCACGAATTCTGGCTTCCGGCGGCGCAGGCGCTCTCCACACGTTATCGCCTGGTCCTTCCTGACCTGCGGGGCCACGGCGATTCGCGTGTGGGGGAGGGGTCAGCCACCATGGAGAAGCACGCCGCAGATGTCGCCAGGATTTGCGATCAAGAGGGCATCGGACGCGCAGCCTTCGCGGGAGTTTCCATCGGCGGGTACCTGATGTTCGAATTCTGGCGCCGTTACCGGGAGCGTGTTGCGGCCCTTGCTTTGTGCAATACGCGCTCTCAGGCGGAAACGGCGGAGACCCGCGCGGCCCGCCTGAAATCAGCCGCCGATGTGCTCGAGCGCGGCACCGGGCCGTTTATCGACGCCATGATGCCGAGAGTTTTCGGCAAGACGACACTGACCAATCGGCCCGACCTGATCGACGCCGCCCAGCGCATGATGCGCAAAATGTCTCCCCAGGCAGTAAACCAGGTGCAGAAAGGCATGGCGGAACGTCCGGACTCTGTCTCTACTCTCAAGACGATCAATGTGCCTACGTTAATCATTGGCGGCGCCGAGGATGTGGCGACCCCGGTGGCCGACGCTGAACTGATGAGGCAGAACATCCCCGGCGCGCAGCTCAAGGTTATTCCCCGCTCCGGACACTACGCTGTCTTTGAGCAGCCGGAAGAGGCGGGAAGCGTGCTGCGGCAATTTTTAGACGACTCGTATCGTTCCTAGAAAGAGTGCCGGCGCGCAACTAGTGTGATCTCCCGTAAGTTCGCTGCATAATCTGTCATCCCGACCGAAGCGAAGCGGAGTGGAGAGCCTGCCCTGAGCGCAGTCGACGGGGACCTTGTGTTTCAGCGCCTTCACTTGTGCACGAAGCATTAACATGAAGGCAGGAAACCTTAACTCCTTTGCTACAATTCTCTGGTCATGATTGATACCCTGCTTGTTCCCGAAAAAACCAAAGCGACCGCGAAAGGCGAGAGTCCGGCGATTACGCTGAGCGATGCCGGCCATCGCGTTTTCCTGTTGACCCTGAACATCTCTGGCGTGATCGAGCAGGAGTCACTGGACGTCAGCATTTTTGGCTCTACCGACGGAACCACCTGGGGCGCAAAGCCGCTCGAAACTTTCCCCCAGAAGTTTTATCGCGGACAACATCCCATGCTGCTCGATCTAAGGCAGCAACTCGAGGTGAAGTTCCTGCGTGCCAAGTGGGATGTCAATCGCTGGGGTCGGGGTGAGCCCACGCCCATGTTCGAATTCAGCGTTGCGATTAAAGAGGTGCCTCCCGAAATCCTGAATGAAGCTGCTGCCGAAGCAAAATCATTCGCCTAGCTTCACGAACCGTTATGCCCAGCCCGCAAACGGCCATGCGATTTCCCTCTGAGTCGGATGTAGTCATTCAGCCCGCGCTAACCGTCTCCGGCATCCTTCGCGTGCCGGGAGACAAATCCATTTCGCATCGCTACGCCATGCTGGCGGCGATCGCTGAAGGCGCCAGCCGTTTGAGCAATTACTCGACTGGGCAGGATTGCGCCAGCACCCTTGCCTGCATGCGCGTACTAGGGTGCGATTGGAAGCAGGACTCTGATGCGGGAAATGTAATCACCATCCAGGGCCGCGGCCTAGGACTCCTTCCTCCCCATCAAAAGCTGGACTGCGGTAACTCCGGTTCCACCATGCGCATGCTGAGCGGAATCCTTGCCGGACAGGAATTTCGCTCAGAACTGACCGGTGATGATTCCCTATCCCGCCGCCCCATGGCGCGAATCATCGCTCCGCTTACGCAAATGGGAGCCCAGATCACTTCGAGCGAAGGACAACGTCCTCCTCTAAAAATCCATGGGCGCCAGCTGAAGGCCATCGACTACATGACCCCAGTCGCCAGCGCGCAAGTGAAGACCTCAATCCTGTTTGCAGGCTTATTCGCTGAGGGAGTCACGCAAGTGGCCGAGCCGGTGCGCACCCGCGACCACGGTGAGCTCGCTTTGCGCGCCTTCGGCGCCGAAGTCAGGACGGACGGGAACCGGTCGAGTATCCGGGGTGGACAAAAATTGCACAGCATTGAAGCTACGATTCCGGGCGACATTTCCAGCGCCGCCTTTTTTCTTTGCGCCGCCGCCTTGTTCCCTGGGTCGGACCTGACCATCAATGGCCTGTTGATGAATCCCACTCGCGCTCGTCTGCTGGATTTCCTGACGCAACTGGGCCTCCAGATCTTTGTCGCTGAACTGGAGGAACACCACGGCGAACTGTCCGGCACGGTCAAGGCTACCGGCGGCGACCTCAAGGGCGCGAAGATTGCCGGCGCCGACAGCGCCGCCCTTATCGACGAATTGCCCGTGCTTGCCGCGATCGCCCCCTATACCCGCGACGGAATTGACGTTCACGACGCCTCCGAGTTGCGCGTCAAAGAGTCAGATCGCATTGCCGTGGTTGCCGAGTGTCTTCGCGCCATGGGCGCCAAAGTCCAGGAGCGGCCCGATGGATTTTCGGTTCCCGGAGGTCAATCTTTGCGCGGAGCCGAAATCGATTCCCACGGCGATCATCGTATTGCTATGGCGTTCGCAGTCGCAGCTTTACGTGCTAAAGGCGAAACTCGCATTCTTAACGCTGGCGCCGCCGATGTTTCCTACCCGGGTTTCTTCCGCGATTTGAACGCAGTAGTACGGCGCTGAAATATCTTTAATGTTCCTTCATGTGCTTTGTGGTGAATTCCGCTTTTACTGCGGCAGGATGGATTCGCTGGCTTCAGCCGCACCCGAGCCGCGCTGCTTGCGCAACTCTTCCAGGAACTCTTCGGTGGGAATATCCGCCTTGGTGTCGAACAACTGAAGCAAGGGGTCTTCGGCGTCGTTGACGCCCGGCAGCGTAGATTCGTCGCCGAATATTTCCAGCCCGTCGGCTTCAACCAGCAATTCCGGCACGGCGCCATGGCTGCTCATCAGGGCGTGAATGAATTTTTCTACTTCGAGGCGCTGTTCAGGCGTCTTCTGAATGAACGCCACCCCCATACCGGTATCTGGATGCATGACCCGCACAATGCCGGAAGCATGAACCTGCAGAGCGCCAACTTTCATGCTCAGCGCCAGGCGCGCGCGTACCGGAAACGGCGCCCCGGTCTCCAGATAGCATCCCCCCAGGCTGAGATCGGTGAGGGTACAGGGTGATGGAGGATCTTCTTCCCCATCCGGAGAACTGGATTTCAGCCAGACCTTTAACGCCTCCCGCGTGGGGAGTGGAAGCTCAAGGAACCGCAGCCCCGCCTGGCCATTGGGGTTTTCCCAGGCCAGCTCCGCTTCAGCTTCGATGAGGCGATTCGTTCCAGGAAGCTTGAACTGAATGTGCATCGGGCCGCGCTCACGATGTCGGCGCGCCAGCCGTACTCCCATTCCGTCCTCGCTCAGATCCACGCTGACGGTGCGCTCAACGGCCGCATGTTCACCCTGCTGAATGAAGCGGTACATGACCGGCATTTCGACGGCGACGCGCCCGGCCCGGCGGCGTTCGCATTTCATCAGGGCGCGAGCGGCGCGAAAGCTCCCGCGCGCGCGTTCCGGAGAAATAGGCTTATACAACACGAAATGGGCGCCCAATTGAAACGCACTGCGCATCGCCCGGTTTCCGTCCAGTATGGCGACGGCCACGGCTTTCTTATTGGCGGGTGCGTTGCGCGCTGCCTTCAAAATCTGGCCGGCGACGTCGGGATCGTCACAGTCCACGATGACGGCCTCAAAGCGGCGGCGGCTGAGCTTAAGGATGGCTACTTCGGGATCTGCAGAGTGCTCGACGGCGATCTCCAGATCGTTGAGCACGCGACGCAGCACGCGCACGATCTTGTCGTCCGAGCACAGAAGCAGCGCTTGCAGATTCATACCAGAGTCTCATCGTAGGTCGGGTCGCGTAACCATCCAAGTTACTGAGGTAATAGACTTTGTGCGCGGAGGAGCGGGTTCGGCAGACTACCGGCCTGCGGAATGGCCAGGTTCGTCGCCGGAGTCGTTGAGAAGGTGTGCTACCGACCGTAGCTCCTCGGCCGCTTCCTGCAGTTGAGCTATCTGTTTACCAAGCACTTCCAACTGCGCCTTCTTACGTCGTAGGGCATCAGCGATCTCTTTCACGGAACCTCCTGTCGGAGGCACTCTAAGCGGTACCAAAGGAAGGGTCAATGACCGAAGGTGTCAATTGGGGGTAACCACGGATTGGAGATTCCATTTTTTGTATATTTATATACTGGGTTCCCGGCTTAGCCCCGTTATTCGCCCCAAAAAGTCGGAACTGACCGTCCTTTTGCTTCCCACGATCTCTCTGGATTGCCTGTGGGACGTGCTTTTTGCCCATTTCACGCTCGCCCACCGTCCGGTTTAGAACGTAGCGTGTAAGTTGCTGACCAGCTTGGCTTTGTTGACAATTTTTTACAAATTCCACTCAGAATTGGGTTGACTTCGGCAATTCTACGGCCTAGAATCTTTCGTTTCCATTTTCATGACAAAACACTGTGGCAGGGCTCCCGCTTTTCCGAAGGTTTTCTGAGGGCGTGAATCCAATCGGTGGTCCGGCGAATCTAAGTTTTTAAACGTATATCCAAGAATTTGTATTCATCTCAATTGAGCGAGGAACGTACTTTTCATGGCTAAGCGACGTGGAAATCCCAACTGGGGCAAACCTGAGCCGATCGGGCCAGTGGTCCCGACCGTAACTGAATTCGAACAGGTGGTTCGCGAGTATAAGCTCGCCCCTGACCAGTACCTGCGGTCCACTCGCCTGCGAGAGTGGGCGCGCCGCAACAAGAACTCTAAGTACATCCCCGAGCCGCTCCTGGAAGCCTGGGGATTTGAAATCGAATCGACTCTCTAAAATTCAGCCCGAGGGCCGAGATGAGGCCGCCTGAACAGGCGGCCTTTTCTATTTTCAGCTCTGGCCGCGGCTTCGCTCGTCCTTCCTATTGACCTCCGGAGCAACCACACCTACCATGGCCAGCCATGGCCGTGCCCGCCCAATTTGTGGGCCAAGAAAGTCCCCACCGCCCGCCCAAGGAAGACTAGGCCCTTCCTGTGAAGCTCTCTACCCACGACCTTTTTGGACTTTTGGTAGCGACCAGCTTCGCAGCTGGCCTGAACGTCTATGCGACGGTCGCCACCCTGGGGTTGCTGTCGCGAGCAGGCGCTATCGCACTTCCCCCTTCCTTGCAACTGCTGGCCAGCTGGTACGTCATTGCCGCCGCTGTAATTCTGTTCGCCATCGAGTTTTTCGCCGACAAGATCCCGGCATTCGACCTTATCTGGAATGCGCTGCACACATTTATTCGCGTCCCCATCGCCGCGCTGCTCGCCTGGCGTGCAACCGCACAGCTCTCTCCGGGAGAACAACTGCTGGCCGCGATTGCCGGTGGGGTAATTGCCTTAGTGGCCCACGGCGGTAAGACCGCAGCTCGCGCAGCCGTCACCCCCTCACCCGAACCGCTCTCCAACACCGCCCTCAGCGCTGGCGAAGACGTCATTGCCATTGGGTTGACCTGGTTTGCGACTCGCCATCCCTGGATCGCCGGAACTATTGCCCTGGCGGCGGTGGTCGTCTTGGTAGCTATGATCCGCTGGATCATTCGCGCGATGAGTGCTTTGTTCCACTCCGCTGAAGACCGCCTGACTGGTAAAGCCAATCCCTAAGTCCTCCGCGTTAGCATTTGTGGACCTCTGTGTCCCGTGGTGATCGTTATCTTCGAATTTGCCAAAGACCAACGACCCAGGACCAACGACTCTGTTTAGAATTTCACGGAGATGCCGGCGGTGATGAACAGATTATTGAGCCGGCCCGTAGCCGCTGAATTCAAAAAGCTGGGCAGCCCCGGAATATCCAATCCTCCGGAATTGAAGTCGCGGATCTCTCCCCGCAGGCTGATGTGCGGCAGGATTTTCATATCGAGTCCGCCGCCGACATCGAAGGCCATAGTGCCGTTCGAACTATTCACGCCGGTGATCAGAGTCTTATCGAAGCGGCCGTAACCAATGCCGGCAGCGACGTAAGGGGAAAGAAAAAATGAAGGCGCCAGTCTCACCCGCACTCCCGGTGTGATGAACAGCGAACTGTAGCTGGTCGCGATATTCAGTCCACTCAAAGTGGGAATCGACGAGCCCGACGAACCCGCAATAGGCAGTTCCAAGGCGACGGAAAGCATGGGCACACCGGCAATCCGGCGAGCATAACTACCCTCCAAAGCCCACGCCGCACCCAGATTCAAAGGGTTCGTGGCTTCCAAATAACCACCGCCCGTCAGGGCGACGTCATTTTTTTGAGCGAGTGCCGAACCAACCAGTAGAAGAGACACTACAACCAGCAGCAGTTTCCGCAAGTAGCCTCCGTGTGTATCGCACCGGACACGAACACGGAAACCCGCGCCAGCCCTGGCGAATCAGTAGACTTGAATTGTGTTCAGGTCCTCTCTGGTTCGTTGCGCCATGGTCGAAAAAGGTTTCTTGCCGTTGCAGAAGAAGGCAGTGTGCCCACACAACTCCTGAGGCCCACGCGGTCTGTATCTGAAAGCTTCGGTCTTCCCGCTTACGTATTACAGATCACTCCACCGGCGCCGTGAAGCGGGTGTTGCGTTCTCTGCCTTACACGCGCAGAGAGGAACGTTGTCGTAATTTCTTGGTTGCCCGCCTACGCTGTCTTGCGCCCGTGTAGCTTGATCGAGGCCACTGCCAAGGCGGCCACTCGTTGCAATTCGGCACGCTCCGGAGTCGCGTCTTCCGGCAAAATTGCTGACGCGAGTTCCCCGCCATTGGTAATCTGCGGGATCGATAAGCCAACCAGCCCTGCCTCCACCGCATAGCGCACGTAGTCGTGCATCAGGCTCGCACCGGCAATGCAGCCCACGTAGGCGCTCACATCCTGGCTGATCCTTTCCGGCAACGCCGTCAGCAGCACAATATCGCCGACCGCGAACTTGCCGCCAGGTTTCAGCACGCGATGGATTTCGCGAAAAACCGCCGGCTTATCCGGGCTGAGATTGATCACGCAGTTGCTGATGATGAAATCGACCGAATTGCTCTCCACGGGCAAGTTTTCGATGTGGCCTTTGCGAAATTCAACATTGGTCGCCCCCAGGTTGGCGGCATTCGCGCGCGCCCGCGCCAGCATGTCGTCGGTCATGTCGACGCCAATCACCTTGCCGTTCGCGCCGGTCTGCCGCCAGGCGAGGAAGGCGTCAAAACCCGCGCCGCTGCCCAGGTCGAGCACCGTCATGCCTTCGCGAATTTCGGCTAGCGCCAGGGGATTTCCGCAGCCGAGACCAAGATTTCCCTGCCCCGCCAGGGCGAGGTCCTGTTCGGAATAACCCAGTGAGAGTGCGACCGTCTCTTTCGATCCGCATCCGCAACCCGAGCGCTCGCCGCGCGCAATCTCCCCGTACTTTTCCTGCACGATTTCCAGCACCTGTTCTTTATTCATGATTCCTCCTGAGCTCCGCTCCTGATTTCTGGCTTCCGCCCGGATCATTCGTTTTCATATACGTCTATCCGTATGTATACGCCTGCGAATTACATTCGTCAAGGCGAATATGTTCTGCTATACTGAAGCTGTTTCAGGATGGGAAAATCCGCCACTCTCGAGAATGTTTTCCGCGCCTTGGGTGACCGCACGCGCCTGCGTCTTCTGCACCTGATGAACGGGCGGGAGATCTGCGTCTGCTATCTGGTGGAAGTGCTGAATGTGCCGCAGCCGAAGATTTCCCGGCATCTGGCTTATTTGCGCCGCGCCGGCCTGGTACTGGCTCGCCGCGAAGGCAAATGGATGCACTACCGGTTGGCCAGCCCGTCAAATCGCCATGCGGCCGACATCCTCAGCACAACCCTGGACTCAATCAGCCGTGAGCCGCAAATGCAGCGTGACCTGCAGAAATTGAATTCCGCCTGCTGCGGTCCGCGAAGTCTGGTGCACGTGATCGGCGCCCCGCTTCCAGCCGAACTCTAACCCCGTCCACTGTCATCCCGAGCGAGGGCGTAAGCCCGAGTCGAGGGACCTTGTGCTTCTCTTCGCCCGTGAAACTCCTTCATCTCCCTCCTGATGATCTATTCACCTGAACCGAACTCTAACCCTGTCCACTGTCATCCCGAGCGAGGGCGTAAGCCCGAGTCGAGAGCCTGCCCCGAGCGAAGTCGAGGGGGACCTTGTGTTATTCGTTCACCCCTGAAACTTCCACAGCTGTCCTGATAATCTATTTGCCTTACCGGAGGAAAAACGAAATGGCCACTGGCACGCAGCAAGCCGATGATGTAGCCCAACCCAATTGGACCGCAGTCGACCGCTACATCAACGATCTTCTAATCCCGCCTGATGCAGCTCTGGATGCTGCACTCGAAGCCAGCCGCGCCGCCGATCTTCCGCCCATTAACGTCAGTCCCGCTCAAGGCAAGTTGCTGCACATCCTGGTTCGGATCCAGGGAGCGCGTCGGATCCTTGAAATCGGCACGCTCGGCGGCTATAGCACGATCTGGCTGGCGCGAGCATTGCCCGATGGCGGCCGCCTCATCACCCTCGAGGCCAGTCCCAAACACGCGGAGGTCGCCCGCAAGAACATCGCGCGCGCCGGACTAGCCAATGTCGTGGACCTCCGTCTCGGACCAGCACTCGATTCACTGAAGCAGATGGCCGCAGAACGTGTTGCCCCGTTCGATTTCATCTTCATCGACGCCGACAAGCCCGGATACCCTGATTACCTCACCTGGACACTAAAGCTTTCTCGCCCGGGCACATTGATCCTTGCGGATAACGTGGTACGCAATGGCAAAGTCATCGATCCTTCCAACGATGATCCTATGGTCCAAGGCATCCGCCGCTTCAACCAAGTGCTGGTATCGGAAAGGCGCCTGACCGCGACCACCATCCAAACCGTTGGCAGCAAGGGCTATGACGGTTTCACCCTCGCTATAGTTGAGTAAACGGAGCGCCCCACGCAGGGTCCCGTCCAGCCACATCTCAGAGTTACTCTCTCCCGGAATACAAGGTCGAACGTATGGACGGGAGACTTGCGTTCCGTCACATTGATGTGATCTGCCCGGTTCGGGGCAGCATGAACTCAGGTTTGCGGAGGAGCGCATGGGAACGATTCTGGTCATCATCTTGGTCCTGCTGTTGATTGGCGCACTGCCTACGTGGCCCTACAGCTCAGGATGGGGTTATTACCCCAGCGGCGGGCTTGGTCTGATCGTGTTGATCCTGGTCATCTTGCTGCTGATGGGCCGCTTGTAAGACTTTATGGGGGAGTCCCCGCCCTTCGTCCGCATTGCGGGCATCATTCTATAGCCGGGCTCCCCCGCCAAGTTCCTTCAAAACGTCCAGTGCATACAGAGCCCCTTGCGGCGTCTCCTCGTGCTTGAAGTACGCATACACATCGCGGCCTTGCTGCCGGTGTCCATCAAGCGTGGCGACCATCGCTTTGCGTTCTTCTTCTGAATATTCAGGCTTGCGGTAGCGGTAATAAGCGAAGCTGGCGGTGGTGACATCAGGGGTGACGCGCTCTTCCGTTTCGGCTACGCACAATGCCGCATTGCAGCCTCTCAGCACCTCGTAAGTTTCTTCTGAGAACCACGAAGGATGGCGGAACTCGAATGCCATGCGCACGCCGCGCGGCACGAAAGACAGGAAATTCTTCAGCAACTCGACATCGGCCTTCAGGTTCGGCGGCAGCTGAAAAAGAATCGGTCCCAGCTTCCCTGCCCGCTCCAATGGCTCGAGCGTACTGACAAACCGCTTCACGAATTCATCAGTTCCCTTCAGCCGCTTGATATGGGTAATGACCTGGTGAGCTTTCACTCCGAAGCGAAAATGCTCCGGCGTTTCGTTCAACCATTTCTGAACCGTAGTCTCCTTCAGGAGCTGACGAAACGTGAAGTTCACTTCCACCGTATTGAGCTGGGAAGAGTAGTAAGTCAGGAATTTCGACTGCGCCAGTTTTTCCGGATAGAACCCTGGCTTCCAACTCGGATAAGCCCACCCGGAAGTCCCGGCATAGAATTGAGCCATAGTATGTCTGTGTAGCGGCGGCCGCCACGGCCGCCCGATTGTGCAGTTGTGGTGCGGGCGCCCTCGCCCCATTCCGAAAGCTACTTTACCGTTTTTCGCTGACTTCGCGCAGTTCTGGCATTTCGCGAAGCACGCGCAGATTTCCGCGCTGAACTCGCAGCCGGCCTGCTTGCTGCCGGTGGCGGTCCGCGCCGCTCCGCCTTGCGCGCCATCTCAACTGCCCTGGCCGAAGCCTGCGCCGCGATCGTTTCCCGCTGCTTTTCTTTCAGCGCCCCGCTGCCGAGCAGGTCCGCCAACTTCGGGAGCTGCTGTTTGAGCGTGAGGACGGGCTCAAACAAATCGCCGAATTTCTCCACGCGCTCCAGCACCTGGGGCGCCTCGAACACCGCAATGCTGGGGTCCTTCTTCTTCAAAATTTTGGCAACTTCATCCCAGGTCACAGGCGTCGACACCGTCGGCCGTTCCCTGGCCCGCAGCGAATAGACCGAAATGGTCGTCTTGTGCTCATCATTCTGGCTCCAGTCCACTAGCACCTTCCCGGTGCGGATGGCTTTCTTCATATCCGAAACCACCAGCTCCGGATGCTCCTCTTCCAGCAATCGCGCCATCGCATGGGCGAACGGCTTCGTCTCCTCATAGCTGGTGGGAGTATGCAGGGGCACGTAAATCTGCAGGCCCTTGGAGCCGGAAGTCTTGGGGAAACTCTCCAATCCAAAGTGCTCGAAGATGGCGCGCAACCAGACGGCAACCTGCGCGCACTGCACGATGTTAGCCGGAGGCCCCGGATCCAGATCGAACACAATCATGGTCGGGCACTTGATATCTTTGGCCAGCGACAGTGAGGGGTGCAGCTCGAGCCCAGCCAAATTCGCGATCCAGACCAACATTGCCAAATCATTGGCCAGAATATAGTTGACATTCCGCTTGTTGCCATAGCTCCAGATCGGAGCCGTTTTCACCCACTCGGGACGATGCTTGGTGGCGTTCTTCTCGAAGAAGAATTCCTCGTTGACTCCGCCCGGGTAGCGCTTCAGCGTGAGCGGCTTGTCCTTTAAATGAGGCACCAATACCGGGGCTATACGGGCGTAGTAGTCGATGACCTGGCCCTTGGTGAAACCCGCGGCTGGATACAGTACCTTGTCCAGGTTCGTTAACTTCAGGTGTTTGCCTTCAATTTCGACAACCGCCGACTGTTCCATAGCTGCCTAGGATGCAGGTGCCAGTTTACTGGAAACAGCCCTTAGAAGCCGAAGTTGCCTCATCAATGATTTTCGAAAAGCGGGCTTACCCCCTCCCTCAAATGTGTCATCCCGACCGAAGCGAAGCGAACGCGAGCGGAGTGGAGGGACCTTGTGTTCCCCTGCAGGGCCACACGGCTTCACAGGCCGCCGGAAAAATAACCAGGTAAGTAAAATCGGGAAGGGCACGAGTTTACTCGTGCCGCTAAGGCGTTGAATACACGTCCGCGCTTTAGCGCCTGAGGGTCGCCTGTTGATGTATGTCTGAGTTTTTCCGCAACCTGTTCAGCCGCGCCGCGCGCCCCGCCAAAACTCTTTCTGGCCAGTGAGTCCTGATTGGCGGGCGGGAACTTGCAGGGCGAGGAAAAAAAATAAGTGATGGGTGGCCGGTTCAACTTGCTGACCAGCCGATCTTTCTACCCACCACCTGCTTTTAAGTTACACCTCTATCTTCGCGCTGGATGCGCCAACATGTGCCACGCTTCCCGGCCCGAGTTGCTGCTGGTATTCCCGGTTCGGGCTCGCCGCCAAAAAACCAGATCCCCCGTTTCACTCCAGGGATGACAACTTGAATTGAAAGTTAGATTAACAACCGAGAACTGAGTGCTGAATGCTGACCGCTATCTCCCGTGGTCAGCCGACACCCGCGGCAGAGGGGTCGCTGTGTTTCCCAGGAGGAAATCAAACAAGGGCAGGAACACGTTATAACGCGTATTAGGGATATCGTGATGGCTCATGTGATAAGCGCGCGCGAAACGCAGGCCGGGGGGAAGCCAGCCATCCATATGGATCCGCCAGTGAACCTCTTCCGCAGCTATCAAGTAAAGCGTCCAGCCCACGAAGATGCCCGGCGTCAACCGGAGCCCGAACAGCAGGTCCAGAGCCATCACGATGACCCCATTGCTGGCGAATAAAAGAGCAATGTGATAAGGCCGTCGCCCCAGAGAGACATGCTCCCCCTCTTCCGGCGTGCCCACGTTCATGTGATGCTCGAGATGCCCTTTGCCGAATGCGCTGCGCGGCCGATGCAGCAGCCAGCGATGGTAGGAGTATTCGAAGGCGTTTCCCCAGATCAGCCCGATAACCAACCCCAGGGCCCAATGCTTCCAATCGGCCGGCAAGTAGTGGTTCAGGACCAGCCCAGGAACGGCTCCCGACAAGAACGCGACCACAGCGTTGTTCCGCTTCTTGGTGCGCCCGTGTTTCAGCGCCATGTCCCGAATCTCGGCTGCGGTCATGACCGCGCCTCCTAAACCGGCTACATACGTTGGAAGCTGAAATTCAGGCGATAGTTGGCCCTGAGGCTTGATTCTTTAATGTAGAAAATCGCCGAAAAGCCTTGATGGACGCCCAGTTCGCCAGGCAGTCAGCCACGCCTGTACCCGGATCATTCAGATAGGCTGGCCCGCGGAACTTACGAAAGCTGGAATGCGACTCAGGCTTGGTTTTGCGGCTCCCCAGGCATATACCGCAATATCAAACCGCCCACCAGGAGAATTGCCCCCACGATCGGTTCATTGGCGGTGTAGGCGTCGAAATGGGGGTGCTCGTATTGCCGGATGTCGATGTGCTGCGTGACACGCACTAGCACGACAAACAGCTGGTCGAAGATGCCGAACATCATTCCGAAACCAAAGATTCGCAGCAGCAACGACCAGCGCTGCTTGTTGCGAATTTCGGTTTCTGCGCTTTGCCGCATACTCAGCCTCAGCTGAGAATCTTATCCCGAAAATAAGTGGGATTGAGGTTACGGTAGTGCTGCACCATCCCGGCAACCGAGCCCTCGCGTATCGGCGAAAACCTGGTTACAGGAAAGTAATGACCGCTGGATGGATCTCCCACAACGTCGCTACACGCGCGGTTCCGCGCTGATCGGGGTGCTCGAAATCTTCGAAGGGCAGGCCCAGAACACTGATCGGGACCGGCTGCACCAGGTCTCCGCCATGGCTGGTATCCAACTGAAAGCCCAGCTGCGCCAGATGGGATTGAATGTACTGCCTGTTGGAGCAGTATTCCGAGTCAACGGGCGTCTCGATAATGACCCGGGGCGCATTTTTGTCCGCGATCTGCGAAATCTCCAGATGGATATCGCAATCGCTCGGGTTCACGCTGGCGTTCTCCAGATAAGCTTTCGCCACCTGCACTAATTGCAGCTCGCGTCCAAAGCGGGGCTGCTCCGGAGGCAATACCGGGGTTTCCGGCCAGGAGAGGATTGTGTTGACTGTGATCTGCTGAGGCGTGCCCCCGGGCAAGGGAACGTGTTTGGCCGCGTGACGGTAGTCGGAAATATCGGGCAGCAGCGGCAGACAGTTGCAGATCGTCTCCACGTGGCTGAGTACGCTGCAGGACATAGAGACAAAAACCAGCAGCAGTACCGCCTGCAGCAGAATCCATTTCTTGTGCCGGAGTTCCATGCCCAGCTTAGATGCCCGGCTGATACCCTGCGTACACCGGCTCGGAACTGAACGACACCTACGGTCTTACCGTCCCCCTACTCTCCCGCGGATCACGGTCATAGAAGCCTTGGGCAGGTTATAGACGGTATCCCCGCGGGCATTGATGCTGGAGCGCAGAGGCGGGCCGTCCGGATCGGCGTTTCCGGCCAATTCCGTCGGATGCCACTGATACTGTTCGCTCCCGAACGTCACCGTTCTCACCGTTCCCGCCAGGCTTCTACCGCCGCCGCCAACGAATTCAATATGCACGGCATGCGCGTTGAGTTGATCCCGGTTAATCAGCAGCAGCGACACTTGCCCGTCCGGCCGTTGCACCGCATAGGCGGTCACCATCTTGTGTCCGGCCGGATCTTCGATGTCGCTCTCGGCGCGATACAGCCTGTGCTCTCCGTCCCCCGGCTGCACCCACTCGAGATTGATCAACTGGCTGGCAAAGTATTGCGCGATCGGTTGCTGTATTTTGTAGTCTTTGTCGGCTCGAAACATGCCGAATGTTCCCGGCGATCCATTGCAGCCCCGGCCCATGGGCATGGGCGGGTAATGGAAGTAGTAGATCGCTTTTCCTCCACCGGTGAGAAAAGCTCCCACGTAGTCGCCCAACCACAGCGCCCCGAAAATATCCACGAAGGCTTCGCTGTCCACCCACGACAGGTTCGATTCCGTTATGAAAAGGGGAACGTCCCTGGGAACGCCATCCTGGTGCCAGACGTCCATGATGTGCGTCACCAGTTCGGGCTCTTGATAGAGCATGCCCCAATTCACTTTGCAGGGTTCAAAGGGGTAGTGCTCGAAGGGAAAGAAAGCAAGATCCTCCAGGTGATGATGGGCTCGCAAGTAATCGATGAAACGCCCCGTCCACGAGGTCCTACCCTGTTCGTCCGGCCAAATCTCAATGTCTTTGTTTTGCCCCGTAAAAACCGGGCCGCCCAGCTTCAGTTTCGGGTCAACTTTGTGAATGGCATCGGCAAACTGCACGTAAAGCGCGGCATAGTCTTCCGGAACCATGAACTGCCCATCCGGCTCCTCGCCCATCTCCACGTAAGAAATGGGATATTTGCGTTTTTCGATGTAGGCAACTTCCGCCGCCGCGTCCTCAGGAATCGCATACACCACCGACACTGGAATCATCGCCGGCAGACCCCGCGTGTAACCGCTTTGAAAGAACAGATCGAAGCCCACCTGGTCGCGCATGTGCGGATCCAGATCGGATGGCTGATGCCACGGGTCAATCGTCGAACAGTAAGTCGTGGTCTGGTCCTGATCCGCAGTATGCCGAATCAGGTCCTGGAATTCGCCCTTGCCGTCCACGGTTCCGAGATACAGCTCATTGATGGCATAGCCAACGCAGTTGCGGCGATCGCTGGATCCGTGCGTGTCGCAGGTGTTCGACGATTCCGTCATAAGCACGCGCACGAACTGCACCGGCATGGGCGCGGTAGTCAGTTCCAGGGTGGCCATTCCGCCTTTGCCGTCGGTCACCAGTCCTCCCGGAAAACGCACCCACGCGCCGTTGGTCGGCTTTTTGATGGGATCGTCGCCGGTCCAATACTGCACTACGTAGTTCCGGGCGTAGGGCTCGGCCCAGGCGATGCGGATGGCATTCACCATCTGCTGATTGGCTAAATCCAAGATCACCCACTGCGGGTATTTCGCGTCATCCTCGCCGGTAAATGATCTGCTCAGATAGGGATTGCTCTTCCAATACGTGCTGGTGTCGCCGTCGGTGAGGCGGGAATACCCCTGCCCTTCGACGCCGTCATTGCGCGTATACCCGCGATGCGGCAGCCAATATCCGTAAGAGTGGCGAATAGGCTCGTCTAGATCCCTGCTGCCGGTGAAATATCCCTTGCCGCTCGGATCGCTCCAGGTGCCCGTCGGATTCCAGTGCCAGTCTTCGATAAAAAGTTCCGTATTCTGCCGATAGGTCACCGGTCCCCATCCCGCCGATAGAACTTGCTTCACCGTCTCCGCATCGATGACTTTATCGATTGCGCCCGCCGGCAGCCGATCGATCCCTGCCCCTAGCGCCTGGTCAGGAACAAAAGTATTCACCGGGTGGGAGAGGTCGACATGAACAGTTTGCGCAGCGGAAAGACACGGACAAACAAGCAACAACAGGAAGAGAACAAAAAGCGCTCGCTGCTTCGTGACTGAAACCGTACACGCGCTCACGGGGACTCCTTTTGTCATCAATCTGGTCTGAGATTATGCCGGAAGCGGACGTGATTGGGAATCGCGAGACTCACATTGCGTCTCGAACCCATGCAGTCCAAACGCACAGACTGCACTCCTTGTGGATTTGTGTGTGCTTGCGCAGAAAGATCTCAAGCTCTGGACTGACGACTGACCGCTGACGACTACTCGAGGTTGAACGCCCGCTTGATGGTTCCCCGCTCCGCTTGGATCTTCTGTTGCAGGAGATTGATGGCGTAGATGAGTTGCTCCGGACGCGGCGGACAACCGGGAACATAAATGTCAACTGGGATCACCTGGTTGACACTCTGCACGAGAGCGTAATTATTGAACACGCCGCCGGAGGTGGCGCAGGCGCCCATCGAGATCACCCACTTCGGTTCCGGCATCTGTTCCCAAAGCTGCCGAATGACGGGAGCCATTTTGTTCGAGACGCGGCCGGCGATGATCATCAGATCTGATTGCCGCGGCGATGGCCGAAATACTTCCGCCCCGAACCGCGCAATGTCGAATCGCGAAGCCCCCATCGACATCATCTCGATCGCGCAACACGCCAGCCCGAAGGTCATCGGCCAAATCGAATTCTTGCGCATCCAGTTGACGGCATTATCCAGGGTCGTGAGCACGACGCCTTCCGGCGTGGGATTGCCGTAGCTAAGTTCCTTGACGACGCGCTTGCCGTCGACGATGTCAACATACGGGCCGAAACTGACTTCGTGTGCCATGGCTTTTATTTTAAACGAAAAAGGATCACCGCAAAGGACCACCGGCTCAATCCTTCCTGAACCTTCGCGCCCTTTGTGGTTTACGGCGTTAAGACGATCTTCCCGAACATCTCGCTCTTTTCCATATATTCATGAGCTGCCCGCGCATCTTTCAACGGAAACACGCGATCCACGACCGCTTTCAACTTCCCTTTAAAGAAATGCTTTAACACCTCATTCAGCTCGCCCATCGTTCCCATGTAAGAACCCAGCAGGCTCAACTGCCGCGAGAACATGAAGCGCAGATCTATTCCCACTTCCGGACCTGTAGTCGCGCCGCACGTGACCAGCGTTCCCCCGGGCTTGAGCGACTTGAGACTGTGTTCCCAGGTTGCAGGGCCTACGTGCTCGACCACGATGTCCACTCCTTCCCGATTCGTGATTTTTCTCACTTCGTCCGAAATCTTCTGCTTGTAGTGATCAATCACATGATCGGCGCCCAACTCGCGAGCCTTCGCAATCTTTTCCTCCGTGCCTGCGGTCGTGATTACCGTCGCCTCAAATAGCTTCGCCACCTGGATGGCGGCAATCCCCACCCCCGAATTGGCCCCCAGCACGAGCACGGTATTCCCCGGCCGCACCGCGGCTCGTCCCGTCAACATATGGAATGCGGTCACGAACACGAGGGGAACGCTGGCGGCCTGAATGAAATCCAAATCCTCCGGAATTGGAATGACATTCACTTCCGGAATCGCCATCAGCTCACAATCTCCGCCGTCTACCCCATTGCCCAGAACAGTAAATTCCCGGCACAGGTTCTGGCGTCCTGCCACACACTGCGGGCAATGATTGCAGAAATGCATGGGCGCAAGCAGCACCCGTTGCCCGGGCTTAACACCGGTCACGTATTCCCCGGCTTCGACCACCTCGCCCGCAATATCGCTACCCAAAATGTGCGGCAGTCTGACGCCCGGCAGCCCCTTCCGCACCCAAAGATCCAGGTGATTCATTGCCACCGCCTTAACCCGGACTAGAACCTGGTCCTTGCGCGGCTTGGGATCGGGCACATCTTCGTATTTCAAAACCTCGGGCCCGCCAAACTCATGGATGCGAACGGCCTTCATGCATTGCCTCCGAACCACTACCAAACTTCTTAAAGTAGCACGTGCGCAAACTTGGCAGTTAGCACTTAGCAATTAGCATTTAGCCGTCCAGGACCCGTGATGGGGTTGGCTGCTTGTTGAACTCCAGCCCTTATTTTGAATAGAGCCCTAACCGTCCGCGGTGCAAGTGTCGTCTTGAAAGGTCGGCTTCGAGCCACGCCGTCCCGGGCCTCACCTCAAACTGTCATCCCGAGCGTAGCGAAAGCGCGAGGTACGAGCGCTTCCGCGCAGTCGAGGGACCTTGCGTTTTCGGCACGATGTAAACGACATGACGGCCATGGCTGTGCTCCAAAGTTTCCGCGATGTGCGACCTGATTCTTCCCAATATCTGCTACCTCACAAAGCGGTTTTGAGAGGCCGGCGCGGCTTCCAGCCGCTGAGGGACGCTTTCCTCAGAATTCCGACTCCCACGGGATCCTAAGGGCTAACCGAAGAACTCAGGAGCCAATTGCTAATTGCTGAATGTTAGAATCATCCTGGGATGGACATTTACGAGGAAATCGTTAAGCTCCGCCAGCAGGGCCGGCGCGGCGCGGTTGCCACCATCGTGAACGTGCGCGGCTCGATCCCTTCATTCAAGACGGCCAAGATGCTGGTCCGCGACGACGGCTCCATCTGCGGCACCATCGGCGGCGGTTGTGTGGAAGCCGACGTCTGGCAGGCTGCCCGCGAGGTCATGGAGTCGGAGAAGCCTCGTACTCTGTCCTTCAATCTGAATCAGAGCCCCAAGTACGACACCGGCTTGGTCTGCGGCGGCACCCTCGATATCTTCGTGGAGCCGGTTCTACCTCCAGCGTTACTTTATATTTTCGGCGCAGGCCATGTAGCCGCCAGTCTTTATAAAACAGCGCACAATGCTGGTTTTGATGTCATCGTGGTTGATGACCGCGAGGCCTATGCCAACCGCGATCGTTTTCCCGACGCCCGTGAAGTTGTCGCCGACGATTTCGAGCAAGCCATGAAACGCCTCAGCCCGAGCGAGTCGTCTTATATTGTGATCGTCACCCGCGGCCACCGCGACGACATGCGCTGCCTGCGCTGGGCAGTTCAGACCCCGGCTCGCTACATCGGCATGATCGGCTCCCGGCGCAAGACGGCGGCGATCTTCAAGGAACTGGTCTCGGAGGCGGTGCCCGCCAAGCTATTCGAGCGAGTTCATGCCCCGGTTGGGCTCGACATTGGAGCCGTGACCCCGGAAGAAATTGCCGTGGCCATTACTGCCGAGCTCATCGCTGTCCGCCGCCATTGCGAGCGCGACCTTCCGCACATGAGCTGGTTCCTGAGCCGCAAACCTACCGCGC
>DASUWH010000039.1:0-22163 GCA_036378535.1 Terriglobales bacterium
GCGTTGGCAATGGCCCAGGGAACTGTATGATCCGAGTCGGCCGAAATGATCAGCATCGGACCACGGTCCGGGTTCGTTGAGTCAACCTTTGCCTCCGACCAAGGATTGATGTTCGCGGACGCTGCTTGGAAGAGCGGCTCGCCAGCACCGGGGACGGAATATCCGAGGTACAACTCCTTAGCCTCGTCCTCGCCGACGACGTTCGCAAAGCCGTAGCGGAACTGCTCGTAAGTGAGGGGGACTGCACGGTTCCAGTTCGCGGGGTTACGCAGTGCTACGCTGGCCGTGCGCAGCGCCGAGATGGGAAGCGGGAGCACGCCTCGAAACGGTGCAGGGCTGATCGCAACCGACGCGGCAGCGAGTCCGCGCCCAGCGAGAATCATGGTCAGCAGGCCGCCGAAGGAATGGCCGATGATTATCGGCTTTCGCTCCAGCCGCCGAATGATCGCCTCCTCGTAGTCGGCGATCTCGCTGATTCCCTTGCCCGCGAAAACCTCAGGATGCTCTCTGGCCGCAGCGACTGTCTCGGGATCGTCGGGCCACCCCGGTGTGACGGCCACGAAGCCCGACTCTTCAAACAGCTTCACCCAACGGTCCCAACTGGACGGCAGCAGCCAGAGCCCGTGAACGAATACAACAGGTGTGGCGCTCGAGGCGTTCGCGCGCTCGACCTGCGCTGCCTCATGTTCAGTGATGGTCGATTTGGTGGTCGCGTTGGTCATCTCATCCTCCTGGTCTCTCGTTACAATAGAACGCTAGTCGTGCGTTCGTGCTAGCTAGGACAAGGCAACACGTCATAATGTGACAAGATTTTCTACGACGCACACCTGTCACATTTCGACGTGTCGTTCGGTCTTCGTTTCGACCAGTTATCTATGGAGTTCGACGGCGATGGTCCAGTATGCCAACTTCGCCGGCCTGCTAACGAGCCTCGCGACTGTCGAAGAGGTTCTGGACGATCACGCGTCCGAGTTGGGGCGGGATCTCATTGCGTATCGAAACCACGTGTACCGGGTTGTGAATCTGTGCCTCGCGATTGTGGGAGAAAGCCGCGTCGAGCTCGAGAAGCTAGCTGTCGCTGCCGTCTTCCACGACCTCGGGATCTGGACGAACAACACGTTCGACTACATCGCTCCATCAGTCGCGATTGCGCGGAAGCACCTCGTGGCTCGGGGGATGGCGGACTGGATCCCAGAGATCGAGGCGATGATCGTGGATCACCATAAGATCACGCCGTCGCGCGCAAATCCGCAGTCGCTGGTCGAATCGTTTCGGCGCGCAGATTGGATCGACGTGACGCGCGGGTTACGAAGGTTCAGCCTTCCGCGCAAGGTCATCTCGGCTGTCACGACCACCTGGCCGGACGCGGGCTTCCGTCTGCGGCTCGTTCAGCTGACGATGGATCGATTTTGGAAACACCCGCTCAACCCCTTGCCGATGGTCAAGTGGTGACCTCGCCACCACCGGAGCAGTTTGCCGGGATCGTCGTAGTTGCAATTGCTAACCTATGGCAGAGCGCCCAGCCTTCATCCTATGCAGCAGCCCGAATTGATCCCCCTCGCGCGACCTCCGCGCACGTAGCCGCACATTGCCGGCACGCTTCGGCACACTTCTTCATGGTTTCGCCGTCATATTTTCCGCACTCTGATGCGCACGCTGTGCATAGCTCGGAACAGATACCGCACACCCGGTCAGCGAACTCAGAGCTGCCCGTAAGCAACGCTACGCAGGTCCGGCACAATTCAACACATTCGTTACAGAGCCGGATGCACTCCCTCATCATGATCGGATCTTCCTGTAAGGACTCAGCACGGCATTGAGAGCACCAGCGTAAGCATTGCAAACACTCCTCTATACATCGCTCGATTGTTGGATTTGAAATCGTCATCTGATCCTCCATGGTTTATCGAACTTTAGTGTATTCCGGGGAGCATCTGGAGGTTCCTCGACATCTGATTTCGGCGGAACTGCTCCCTCTTTGCTTTGGTCACCCGATCCCGTCTTTCCATACATAGGAGTCCGAAACTGGTTATGTTTGAGGGCCTGGGATTGGATGGGAGAATCTGCAACGTCTGCCTGCATATTGGTCTGGATAATTTCCCTTTCACTTTTTGATTGAGGTGTTCCAGCCCGCCATTCGTAAACCCATCTCATACTCTGATCCGACACGCCTGTGCGTGCGAGTCGGTTGATGACACAAAGCGGACTTTCGCCTCATCGCTTTCTATGACAGGGTAGCCCCACGAAATGTGACAAAGCCGCTGTCGAAGAAATACGAATAGCGGACGTCACAAATCGCAGCCCTGGTTGGTCTCTATAGCATCTGCTGCGATGGATCATTCCCACAAAAAAGGACATTGGCAACAATGCCGATCGAGAAGAATAGTCAAGAAAACAGGAGGTTGCATGACCGATGGAAATAATGCTACTCGCATAACCGAGAGTCTCGATGAACAGCTTAACCAAGCCGCCGAAGAACTGATCATCGGCGATTCTGATGATCCTCCACTCAGCGAAGAGGCAGTGCTGGAGATGATTAAAGCCACTCACATGCCCAAACCGTCCGGGTCTATGAGTTGATTGGAGGTTGGGATAACTTTAGGGTTCCTGGCTCGGTTTCCGGGAGCCTTTCACAAAGAATTCATTCTTAGCGACGTTCTGCCAAGAGTAAACTGTAGCAATCCCAATGGCAGAAGAGCCGCTAATGCAGACTCCTCCGCCCCTTCGTCTTGACATAGAGACCGGCGGATATGACCGCGACCTTTCCGCGTTATTTGTGGGCCTGGCAGACTTTGCTGGCTGGTCGCTCTCTCGCTTCACTGTGCCTCCAGGGTTGAAATGGGTAGACCTCCTTGGCGCAGTTGGTATCCTCGTTTTCTTCTTTTCGGTCGTATCTCCACACGATGATGCATTTCAGCAGGAGCTGATTCGCCTAGGAACTCCCGCCCTAAGAGTGCCTGCGCACACGAGAGTTGGATCCCGGCGATCGCTGGCGAATTTGTCGATTACTGCGTTTGAAGACCCAGGAGATCCCATCCAGGTTCCCAGCACAGGTCACTCGTTTGTGATGGATCAGCCTCTTGAGTTCGACGCGCATTTCCACGCTCCAACGCCAATCCATTCTCCGCCAGCTGCTTCTTGATCGCTCATTTCGAGTTTTTGTGTGCTTGGGGAGCGCCCAACCATGAGGTAATCCCCGGTTGGTCCAAGATAGTGACGTTCACAATACCTGGCCCGAGCGAAATAGCCAAAGGCCAAGAGGCACCGTAGCGAAAGATCCGATTGTGGCGAGGAGATCGCCCAGTTGGTGCGAAGCGTTGTCCGTTCTTCACGTTTAGTCGCCAAGGGGCGCACTGACTGTCGATTCATGTGAAGGAGGAAAAATGGCAACTTTGAATCCAAGCAGCAATGAACCAACCAACGCCACCGAACTACCCCAGACTCCTCCGCCCCTTCGTCCCGACGAAGAGACCGACAAACGCGACGACGGCCTGTCAGCTTTCGCTCCCGTGCGTCCGCGTCTATTCGGAATTGCTTACCGCATGCTTGGAAGTGCAGCGGAAGCCGAGGATATCGTGCAAGACGTTTGGTTGCGGTGGCAATCAATAAATCGGAGTACGGTTGAGAACCCGCCTGCCTACCTGGCGACAACCACCACTCGACTCTGTATCAATCTATCCCAGTCCGCCCACTCGCGGCGCGAAACCTACATTGGGACCTGGCTTCCCGAACCGGTGGATACTAGCAGCGATCCTCGAATAGGTGCGGAGCGAGGCGAAGCGCTCAAGCTTGCAGTCCTGCTGCTCCTTGAGAAACTCTCTCCCACAGAACGCGCCGCATATGTTCTGCGGGAGGCATTCGATTACCCCTACCGCCAGATCGCGGACATCCTGCAGATGGAGGAAGCAAACGTCCGACAGCTTGTCTCCCGCGCCCGTAAACATATCGAGGATGGCCGGCGCACACCTGTCAGTTCGGGGGAGCAACGGCGCCTCCTAGAGGCCTTTATCGCAGCGGCGCAGAAGGCAGACATGGCCGCTTTAGAAGGCCTCTTCGCTGAGGATGTGGCCTCTTACTCAGATGGCGGTGGACTTGTGCGTGCGGCCGGGGTCCCAGTTACTGGCCGCGAGCGTGTGGCAACGTTCATCGCCGCCATCTCCAAGTGGTGCTGGAAGGGCGTGACGCTTGATTGGGTCGAGACGAACGGACAGGCAGCCGTTCTAGTCTCACGCAACGGCCCTCCCTTTGCGCTTACGCTTGATGCCTCCGAGCAAGGCATCGATCAGATCATGTGGATCCTCAGACCAAGCAAGCTCGCCGCGATCTCAAAGTTAGGCCAAAGAATGGCCGACAGGGACGCGGCTGGACCGGCAGCGGCCTAGCGCCGCCAAAGACTCTGATGCCACTGAGGACACGGTACATTAGGGACCAGAAGCTGAGAACATACAAGGAGTTCAAATGCAATCTGAGATTAAGGCAGGGCAACGTTTCAAGTTCAATGTATTGTCCGACAACGGTGCGCCAGAGCGGCAGGCGGTAGTAACTCGCGTACTCTCTGACGCAGAGGAAGGATTCGGGCCGGAGGTGGAATTCTATTTTGCATATTGGGTGGAGGCTCACGAACTTCCAGAAACAGAGGCTCCGACAACGCTGGAGTTTCAGCGTGGAACTGACGGAAACGTATACCTCGACGGACGTCAGGTTAGCATCACTTTGCTGAAGTGATCCTCCGCTTACGAACATCGACCTTGTGTCCCCGCGCTCTCTGCACGCAAGCGAGTCTACAATCACGATGGAAGAAGTTTCAAGAATTCCGGCTTCGCGTTGTTCCTGGCCTTCGGTACTGGGTTAGTAGCAGGGTAGGAATCTTGCATCGCGAATTGTCGGCAAACCGGAAACGGGCTTGGAGTCCGCGAAGCCGCCCGCGTAGTCGGGAGTCGGTTCCAGCCCAAAACTTCCACTCCAACTGACTGAGGATGCGGCGACCGCCGAGGCCGTAACCCTTAGGGACTTAATGGGACCAACGTGTACGAAGACGTAAGCTGAACCGTTGTGTGAAACGTTCGATACAGTGGGCAGCGCATCGTGTACATCTCGTGAACTCGCTCTACCACAGCCTTCACTTCTTCTGGCGCGATCAGACGCATCGCCACATGGATGCGCCGGATGACCAGCACGCCATCCTCGGTTTCCACCTCACCGGTGATCTCTCCCGTCAGCAGCCCGTTGCTGGCATCGATGTGGCGCGCTTCCAGCGCACCTCCGAAGGTCCCCAGCATTCAACCCGCCGTCGCCGCGATGACATAGTCAATCGTAGAAGCGTGGGATTCGGTAAGCGTGGCCGGGTCCACCTTGTAGTGCTCCGCAATGGCACCGTGCACGCTGAAGACTACGGGCAGCGGCTCGCCGGCAACATAGGCGATGCGTAGCGGCCCCTTCTTGCGTTCAATCGTCGATTTGGATATGTAAACTACATCGCTCATGCGCCCCCCATGTTCGGATTGAAAGTTCTTACTTAGCTCCGCCAGCCGCTTGACTAAACGACTGCTCAAAGATCGATGCAATATGATTCGAATCCACTTCTCCGTCTGAGTTATAGAGCGGCTTTCCGTTCGCATCCAAAATCAGCACATGGGGGATGGAACCTTGGTAGTACGCTTTCACCAGGTTCTGTTGTTCGGGGGAGCGCTTCTCATCCAGGTCCACGACCACGAAGTGCACTTGATTGCGATACTTGTTGTAAAGTTCAACCGTGCGCCGGGCCTGCCTCTTCGAGTTGAAGCAACCTTCGCCGTAGATGATGACGTAATTCGTCTTGCCCGGTACGAAGCCTGACAGGGCGTCATCTCCCGTGATCAGCGGGCCATCGAGGCTGTCACTGGAATAATCCAGCTTTGAATTCAGCTTCAGGTTGTCGATTCCGAACACCTGACTGCTCAGCGATATTAAGAACACTACGCTCAACAACGTTTTTGTCATTTTCATTTCGTCACCTCCAATTGAAAGGATTCGTCATCCAGCTTTTGCCTGTTTGTATAATCCTGCAGAGCTTGTTCCGCAGCGTCTCTAAAAGACTGCTTGTCGCCTTTCCTGCGAGCAGGTAGGTAGCCTGCGCCCGAGTAGAGTCTGCCATCGGGTGTGATGAATGAGGTCAGCGGAAGTCCTGCCGGCAGGTTCAAGACAGCCTGGGCGCGCTGCAATTGCGTCACTAATTTGGGAGACGCGTCGAAGTCTACCTTCACCGCGACAAAGTGTTGATTGATGTAATCTGCGGTTTCCGGATTCGTATAAGTGTCCCGGTCCATCAAGCTGCACCACGGACACCAAACCGCGCCTACGTCGAGCAGAATCGGACGATTGAGTTCCTTCGCGCGCTGGAAAGCATCTGCACCCCAAGGATACCAGGCCACCGGCTGTGAGGCAGCGCGGCTCAGGTAAAGCGAGTTCTGGCCCGCAAGATGGTTGGTTGCTCCGGACAGCGCCGGCGATGCGGCCAAAACCATCAAACTCAGCAGGATCGGCGCGAGGGCTCCGTTTCTCATGGCTAATGAGAGTCGCGGGCGCCAACCAAGTTTCACGCTTTTGTTGCGGAATGGCTCGGCAGCCCTCACGCTGTCACCTTCATCGGCGCCAGGCATCTGATGGGAAAGACCATTCCCAGAAAAGATCAGAGGGATTTGCAAGTGACGCCCCTGATTATCAGGGGCTGGACCTTAAACCAATTCTCGACGCTCTCGGGAAAGAAGAAAAGGAAATAACTTATGAAGCTATCGATGATCTCTAAGAGTGTGCTGCCTGGCCTAGTCTTACTGCTCGCCACGAGCGCACTCGCCGCAAACAAACCTAACAAAGGCTCACTTGACGTATCGGAACCTGTGACAGTGAGTGGACAACAACTGAAGCCTGGGGAGTACAAGCTGAAGTGGGAAGGAACAGGTTCCGACGTTCAGGTGAGGATCTGGTCGCAAGGCGCCCTCGTAGCAACAGTGCCGGCTCACGTGACCGATCTGAACGTGGCCGAGCGTTCCAATGGGTATGAACTTCGACGCAATGACGATGGAAGCCAGACTCTGCTTCAGGTCAGCTTCGGCGGAAAGAAATATGCGCTATCCTTCGACAATGCGTCTGCTGCAAGTGGATCGCCGGCCGGCAGCCAGTAAGAAAACTCCAATCATTCAACCATCCAACAACTACATCCGTGCAAGCAACGGTCCTTGGCCGTTGTTTGCACAGATAGCCGTTCCGTCGACGTCGGACAAACGCTCAGTTCTTGCGATTCGGCTTTTTGCCGACAGTTCTTCTTCACCTTGGAGCTTTGCGGCCTTCTTTCGCATCCCAGCGCACCTAAGCTCAACCCTCCGAGTTCCTGCCCTCACCACCACTCCGCTCCGCTCGCGATCGTTGTCACCGTCCGATAGAGCAAGAACACACCCAGCACTGAGGCGTACTCCAGCGGCTTTGTCAGATACGCCTTCACCAGCCAGACCATAATGTGCCTTTGCGTAACTTTCTTCCTGCCCTCGAATCAGATCGACATCAAAGGCGCGGAGGAGATTCGTTTTGCTACACAAGACTCTTGTGGCTCTCGCGAGCCTTGTTGTCGCTGTGGTGCCAGCGCATGCGCAGGCAGACAGCAAGAATGAGATAGGGCTCCTCTTGGGTGGCACGGTTACGCCTGTGCTTGAGGTTGCGGGGCCGGGCGGAGGTAGGTTGGAGATTGGCTCGGGCATCACATTCCAATTGACGTACGCGCGGCAATTGGCTACCAGTCGGTCCGCAGCACTGTATTTTGAAGTGCCCGCGCTCGCGATTCCCCTTCAGGACATCAAGGCGTCAAATGGAATCATTCCATCCAACTACGATTCCTTTTTCGTGACTCCAGCACTACGTGTGAAGTTGGCTCCGTCTGCGGGTTTGTCCCCATGGTTTTCAGCGGGTGGAGGCTACGCGCTGTTCGATGAGAGCGCCAACCGAATTAACGGAACGCATAACACGACGCGGGGAACGAGCGGGGGTGCGCTGCAGTTTGGCGGTGGTGTCGACGTCCGGACCCCAATTAAGGTGTTGTTCCCGATCGGTCTCCGGGCCGAAGTACGAGATCTCTACTCTGCAAAGCCTAACTACAACGTCGACACGGGCGGAGGATTTCAGCACAATGTTGTGTTTTCGGGAGGACTGGTACTGCACTTCTGAAGCCTGCGCCCGAAGAGGATTGCTAAAAGGCTTCGACTTCGCTCGTACACAAACCTTAAGGGGAAAAACGCAATGAATTCAATGATCCAATCGCAGCAAGCTTATCCCATAGTGAACCCGAAGTCGTCGCTGGAAACTGCAAGCTGGCTAACGGCGCTCGGAGCGCATATCTCCCGATACTCGCTCGTACTGATCCTGTCCTGGATTGGCATTCAGAAATTTACATTGGCGGAAGCCGAGGGTATCCGACCCCTCATCACGCACAGTCCTTTCATGTCCTGGATGTACTCCGTGTTGAGCGTACGGGCCGTCTCGGACGTCATCGGTATGGTTGAAATATCGGTGGCTGTGCTTATGGCATTAAGACCTGTCTCCCCCAAAGCGTCCTTTCTCGGAAGCGTGGGAGCAATCATCACGTTTCTGATCACCGTAAGCTTCTTGTTTACCACGCCAGGAGTGCTGGATCACAGTCACGTGGTTCCGTTGCTGGGCGACCTAGGAGGGTTTTTGATCAAGGATCTGACCCTTCTCGGGGTCGCAGTGTGGACCGCCGCGGAAGCGCGAGGGGTGTATTCTTAGGCTGAAACCGGACTGAGCAACAAATGCATCGGCCAAATGCGACAGTGTTGGCGAACCTGCGAGCGCAGCCGTTGGATCAGCGTCAGTGGAAGTGTGCGTGTAGACGACCGCCGTCGTGCTCAGGTTGGAGTGCTCGAGGCAACTTCTGAACGAGCTTTAATCCTGGCCGGACGGTGTCTCGGATGTGCTTCAGTGCGGGAAACTGCGATTGCCTTCAATGACTCTGATCCGGGTGATTGAGATCCTTGGAGGAGATCCGGGTGGGATCAGGCGAGTGCCTGGTGGGCTGGGCTCAGTCCAACGTCCTTCACATACTCCGTCGCCGAAAATCGCCTGTTCGAGTGCGGGCGGTGCCATCGATCACGAAAACCGAGTACGTGTGCCTAGTGGTGCTGAGTATCTCTGCTGGTGAGTCGTCGGCCATCCGGAGACCGACTCTACGCGCGGTTCTGAGATCAATGATCGGCAGAGCATCGACCTCGGCGCTATTGATGCATGCAAAAGATACTAATAAACGAATGGCAGCCCGGCCGGTACCGCCGCACCCTTAGAAGGACCCGGAGAACCGAGTCTCCAGAAACTCACCGAGTTTCGCCGTGGCCCTGAATTGCGGAATGGGTTCGAGTTCCTTGAAAGCCGAGGTAAATGCGTTCGAGAGACTCCAGATCGTGCGCGACCGGAATTCTTCGTACTTCGGCTCGAAGTACAGATCGTGCACAGTACGAGCCAGATGCTTCGGCGCCTCCAACTTGCCCTCCACGAACGCCTCGTAGATCACCACCTTCGCGGTGACATCGGTGAGTTCGCTTCGTTGCCAAGATTCGATCTGGTTTCGCATCGGTTCGAAGTTGCGCTGCATCCTATCGACACCGACCGAAACGCAGTCAATCAGAGAGAACGACTTCGAGTGTTTGGCGAGCACCGGCGTGAAGTCGCCGGAGAACGCCATGTTCGAGCACACAAACACGCGATAGCCGCAGGTCATCGCCAGACGCATGCTCTTGTCGTGAGAATTGCGGAGGCCTATCGAAAATCGACATCCCTCCATCTCGGTTGCGAGATCGAGCACTCCGAACATTTTCATCCCGTCCGGTGAGACTGCATACTCATCATGGACGACTCCGATGTGGCGAAAGCCGAGCGTTTCAATCAATGCTCGCACAATCTCGTGATGCGGAATCGGGCGATGAGTTTCGGTTGCCGGCGGTGTGGGCACCAGCGCCAGTTCTTCTCGGCCGATGGTTCGGCCGCTATAGCCAATGAGCGTACTTGTTTCAGACATACTGCTGTTTTTCTCCTTTGGGTGAAATGAACTGCAAAACCTGAATAATGGAAGCCGGCTGACGGTGGGCGTGCGAACGTCACACCGATCATGTGAGTAGACTTAGGAGCCTAAGAGCGGCCAGTTATGCTTTCGATTGAAAGGTGAGGCAATGAAGAAACCGACTTTGCGCGTTACCAAATGGCTAGCTGACATCCCGGTCGAGGCACATTGCACGTACTGCCCTAGGGTGTCGTTCAAGGCGCAGGGGACGAGTCATCGGCCGAACCGTGAGGAGTATCAGAAGTCGTTGCAGGCCCAGTTTGATGAGCACTGCAAGGCCTTGCATTCGCAAAGGTGACAGATAGCGCGGACACTCATCCGAACAGTGACGCCTGCTCCGGTACGGATGGCTTTGTGCGTGATCTTCTGCCGGAACTCGGTCTTTGTCCGAAGATGAGCACGGAATTCGAATCGATCAGTTCCTGGACAAGCACACGAGCTTCGGAAGCGGCCGGAAGCAAGTTGCCAGACAGTTCGGGCGATACCATTTCTTCCACTGGTTCCAAAGCGGTCGGGAAGAGCTTCTGATGCTCAGCGTTGAGTGCCTTCCATACAGCATCAGCCGACTCGCCGATGCCGTTCCTTTCGACCAACTCCCGTGCCATCACGGAAAGCATGTCATCGTCTTCATCGATATTCTGCAGGCCCTCTCCGGCGAACTTTCCTTCCATGGTCAGAGCCACTAGAAGTTTCTTGCCCATTAGACGCAAACAGGCCGTCTGCATGGTTCCTTCATAGCAAAGGAATTTCACGCGGACAGGTCGGCGCTGACCAATTCGCCACGAACGGCGGCTGGCCTGACGCAGCGTGTGAAGCGAGTAACCCGACTCGTAGAAGATGATGGTGGGAAAATCGAGTAGATCCAAGCCGGTTTCGACCAGTTTGGGATGCGAGATGACCACCTGCACACCATCCTTCATCTGTCGTGCGTACCATGCTTCCCGTTTTGAGGTGTCTACGCTGGCGCGTAGTACTGCTGTCTGGATGCCTTCGTTACTCAAAACTCTCTCAAGCCGTGCGGTCACATCATGTTTCTGGGTGTAGACGGCGAATACTTGGCAACGGCGCCTTTCGGCTAGTTCTTTTCTGATCTCTTCAATCAGCTTTCGTTCCTTCGCATAGAGCTGCTTATCCGGAAGGTCGCGCGTTTCGGCAATGACGAAGCGGACGTTGCGCTTCAGTTCCTCATCGAATTCCTTGCCATAGAGAGTTCCCAAACCATAGGGGTGATCAGGATAGAGCAGCAGCGTGTTGAGCATCGTGCTCATTACCGAGCGATTCCCCTTGTGCTGCTTCAGGGCTTGCCGGATGGCGTCCTCCAGTTCGCGGTAGGCCGCCATCAAGAGCGGATCCATCGCCACACTGACGTAATTTTCTTCGTAGGCCGGAAGTTCGCTTGAGATGTCCTCAAGGAAGACGAAGGCACACAACTGCATCAGGAATTCGCCGAAGAGCAAGGGAGATGCTCCCGGCTTGCGCCGGACCGTGCTCGTCGTCTTTGCTTTGGAACACCGATTCTCCTCCGGTTCCACCTTCGTGATGGTTTCAAGGACTCCGTAATCCTGCATGAACGCGCTTCGTCCGGTCGTGCCCCACTCGTATCCGTGTGCCTTCATACCCGCCGCTTCGAGGCGAAACAGTGTGTTGAACAAGTCGTCTGCATATCCGCCCAGAAGTGTTCCCGTCAGCCCGACGATCCGGTCCGTGCACGAGGAGAGGGTTCCCAGAGCATTGCCCTGCGCCGTATCGCCGGCCAACTGATGAATCTCGTCACATATCGCGTAGTCAAACCATCCCGACATATAGCGTCCGATGAATTCGATGGGTGCCATGCGGCGGATCTTATCCGCATCCGCTTGCCAGAGAGGACTGTGAAATGGCCGGCAGGTTTTGTCGCCTCTGGTTTCAACCGCCTCGGTGATCTTCACCTTCTCAAAATCGGCGGTGGTCAAGCGCTGTTCGTTCATGAACACAGGCTTCCCCGTATCCGAATTCACGACACAACCGAGGTAGCGTCCCGAGCGAGGAATGGCGTACGCATGCCGCCAGGAATAGCCCAGCTTCGCCCGTTCACGGCCGACGATGAACAGCGAAGGTCTCCCACAGAGCGCCAGCCAGCGATTCCGTGAACTCGGCGAATCCCTTCGGAGCCGCAATTCACCCAACGTCGTGTGCAGCCCTTCCCGGACAATGCGACCATGTCTGAGGCGCGCTTCGTTGACTCCGTGCGACTTGTTTTCATCGCCTCCATTTCGCAAATCGTCGATGAAAAACACCCGTACTCCTGGCAAGGTGAGAAATGCCTCCCGCGCCCACTTTTCGACCAGATGCGGAGGAACCATGGCAAGCGCTGTGAAGGGTCTTCCTTCGCGGTGAACGTGAATGGCCCCAAGCGATATCAGCGTCTTGCCCGTACCGCATTCGGCGACCACCATACCGGTTCGCGCCTTCTGCCAGCGTCTGGCCAGTCCCATGATCGCGATGGCCTGTGCGGGAAAGGGTCTTCGCAATAAACCCTCGATGCGGGGTGAAAGCGGATCATGAACCTGGTGGAGCGCCGGAAATTGCTGAAGGATGCGCCGACCGAGTAGATCCGCGTGTGAGCGCATATAGTCGTAAATCGTCGTGAGTTCGCGCATCGCAAAAACCTCATGGTGGTTAGGGCTCAAAAACAGAACGTGTGAGGCGCTGAATGCTCTAAAATCTTGCTTTCCGCGATCCTTCGGGGAGCAGAATGGGCATCCCGCCTACATCAACGCATTGGCCCGAAGGTTACGCATTTTTAATGGTGGAGTTAGACCTCGCCCGAACATTCCTTCTGATTGCACGGGATGCTCGTGCCAGTGAGAAGGCTGGGAGAAACCGTCGCCACGCACGGCTGGCATACGAAACCGTAAAGCGATTTCGGAGTCGTGTTCAGCTTACTGAGGCAGCATTGGAGAGCATTGAGCTCCGGCTTGAAGATCTTAGGTCGAGTCTCGTTCAATTGGGAGAACTCTTCTGATCATTCGGCACCGGCGGTGAATATATCCTTCAAAGTTAGGCTGGGCCAGGAGATCCCACCGTTCCGGACGGGAAAGCTTATGGCTTCACTCTCCACACCCCAACTAAGCCAGTCGAGAAATTCGGGTTTTGTGCCTTTGACAATCACCGGATCACAGCCGATGCCGAGGGCATCCATGATGGCATGATGCATCTTTAATTCTTCGGCAAACCAGCCCGCCCACTCAGGCACTCCAGGTATCCCGAAAATCTGGGCGATCGAAGCCCATACGAATTGCGTGTCCGAGCCCGCCAGCAGCATTCTTCCCGAATTCGCTGACAGACTTGCCGAAGCAAATTCCTCCGACACTCCAATGAGGTGACGCAATGGTTTCTTTCGCCCGGGAACCTGTATGGACCCTTTGAAGCATTGAGCGTTTCGCTCCAGGCATACTCGGGTGGGTGGAACGTGCGGCCCGTCCACCATGAACCGGTCTCCCATGGAAATGGCGGCACTGATCGCCGAGATTTGCGTATCGCCGCCAATGACTGAGATCAAGTGAGCCTTGGCTTGCCGGGGAGGATCGGGCAACATCTCGCCGATGAAACGATCCAGGTGAAGTCTGATGCTGGTGGTTGTTTTCTCCGTGCTCTTTACATACATCAGCCAGCCGAAGCGGAGGTGCGCGTTTTTCATGGCGATTCTTTCTTTTCGTGGGTAAGGATCTGTGTCCTGCCATCTGAGAAGACCAGCGTCAGTTCGTGGGAAAACCGGTCCCGGTCGTGCAGGATTCTCGTCCCGTCTTCTTCCTCTTCTTCCCAGTGATCGGTGAATTTCACGGAACGCCAATAGGCGATGTGGCGATCTTCTCCTTCTCCGAAAACCCCGTTGAGCATTCCTGCCGTGCAGAGCAGTCCGACGTGTCCGCCATGCAACGGCGTGAGTGGCCGGCCTCTTACATCACGCTGTTTGGGAAGAAGGATTCGACTCGCCTGGCGGTAGGCGGCGGAGTCGAGCAGCAGGTCCTCGACCTCATCCAAAGGGATGCCAAGGTGCGTCATGACGAGCGGTTGCGAGCCTGGCACCATGTACCGAAGGTCCGCACTCTCTACGAGTGGTTCCAGATCCGGTTTCAGAGTCAGCCCTTCGAGCCAGCGCACGCGCTCGAGCAAAGCCGAGTCCGCGAGTCTCGTGTGTCTCTTGCGGCGGGTTCCGATCACAACGATCTGCTTGAACTGAAGGAACGCCGGTTCGGTCAGTCGGAAGACGCGCAGGTCCTCAAACTCCACGGTCAGCAGCCGTGCGCATTTCGCCAGCCGCGGCAGAGGAATTACAAACAGCAGAACGCCGCCTGGCTTGAGCCAGCGACAGGTGTGTTCCAGAAAGACCGCTTCGAGTCTTTGGTTGTTCGTGGAGCCCGCCTCCCAATCATAGGGAGGATTCAGGTACAGCAATGACAACGACTCCGCCGGACATCGCACATCCATCGTGTTTGCCTGCAGGATCTCGACTTCCAAAGTCCTTGCCTGCTCGGCCCGGTAGGCATCAATCTCTATTCCGTAGCGACGCGCCGGCGCGTTGCGAAGCAGGTTAACGAATGCCACTCCGTCGCCTGTACAAGGATCGAGCGCCGAAAACGGATCCTGAAAGTTGAGCCAACTCCTCAGCCGGTTGGCTTCGGCTGGCGGAAGAGGATAAAAGCCGAGCTTGGTTTGACCATGAGCGCGCATGGGAAATGCCTTTCGTTGGGGTGGCGCGTTTTGCGAGTACATTGGCGCGCCTTGCTAGTGCACTCGGACCGTCAGGCGGATAGAGTTGGAGTTGCTACGGAAGGGGAAGGGCGAGCGGCTTGCCAGTGAGCACGTGGCGCGGGAGTTGGGCTGAGCAACGGATTTTGCAGCGGCGTCTCACCGAGGACGGGATCACATTCCCAGAGTTGGTGGAGGAGGCGCGACACGAACTGGCGCGGCATTACCTGCTGCATTCTTCGCTCGAGGTGAACGAAACTGCCTACCTCCTAGGTTACGAGGACGCCAACTCTTTTTTCCGCGCCTTCCACGACTGGAAAGGCACTTGGCCCGGGCAGTGGCGCACGCTGCATCTGGCTACCGCTTAGGTCATCAGCGGCATCAGAGTGCTTGTCAATACGGGGAGCGCCGGTAGACTCCGCGTTCAATTTCGACCTTCAGCCTCTTCATGATCTCCGGCGGATTGAAGTCGATCTTCTTGAATCCTTCTGCTACGCTCTTTTTCGCGTTTTGAAATGCGTCTTCGTCTTTCCAAACCGCTGTGGTCACAATATTGTGGCGGCTCCCGCCATCCACGTTTTCGTAGACGAAGCCCTCGATGAACCCGGGTAGCGTCCGGAGAAAAGCGGAACTCTTGCGCACCTCTGTTAAGAATGCAGTCTTAGACTCTTCGGGAACGACGAACTTATCGATCAGAACGACCTCCACGTGTCCTCCTTTTGCTGATCTACCCTTCAAATTCGCCACGAACGGAAAGTGGTTCCGACCGCCGCCACGCCACGAGCGACAATAAGAAACCAAGGACTACAGAACCCACCACGATTGCAACCGATTGCCGGAATTCCGGCTTGGCAGCCATGAGCAGAACAATTCCGAGAAAGACCACGGTTCGGACGCCGAGCGAAATCTTCAAGAACGGATCCTGCAGACGTTTGAGCAGTTCTGGTTGCATCGTTGTCGCTTCGGCCGAACTCCGGCGGATGACGCGCATGCGCTTACCCGTCAGCGCACCGAATGGCGCAACCAGCAGCAGCGCTATGATCGTGACCTTTGGCCAGGCCAGGTTGAAAGCGGCCATGCGCACGGCTAGGTAAATTCCCGAAACGAGCACCACCAAGATAGAGGCCATCGCCATCAGAGGAACGCCGGGAACGAGATCCACCCAACGGCGCAAGTCGCCGGGGTCCGACGCCTGTCGCAGATGCGACAGCGAAAGAAATTCAAAGCTGAGGCTGGCGAACAGGACGAGTACCGCCGCGACATGCAAGAACAGAATGATGGAATAGAGCGTCATGTATTTTCCCCGTTTCCGATCAGTTTGCGATCCCCACAACCCTGCGGATCGACCCGTCAGTCTCTGCAAGCTTGATCATGAGATCGGCCACATCTGCGCGTGAAACTTTGAGACCAAAGCGAGGCAGGTGGCCCTCTCGCACCCGATATTTGCCGGTGTAGGGCTTGTCCGTAAGTTCCGGCGGGCGCACCATGGTCCAGTCCAAGTCGGTGTTCGCAAAGACCTGCTCCATCGCCGAAGCGTCAGCAACGGTTCTTGAAAAGAACAATCGGCCCAACAGGTAGGCTGGCGGAAGGACCGAATCTTTGAACAGAAAGGCCACCGATTCGACGATGACCCGTCTGACTCTCGCGGCCGGCAGTGCCGTTGTTAAAGCCCGAGCGAAGCGCTCCAACAGGTTGGCATCCATTTTCGCTACCGGGACACGCGGACCAAACCCTGACAAGACTGCATCGTGACCTTGAATCGCCTGTTCGAGTTCGTCACTGTTCAGCAGATCGCCTTGTTTGATGTCGATGCGGTCGCGGAGATCTCTCAACCGGTCGGGCGAACGAACAAATGCAGTCACCAAATGGCCTCGTTCAAGCGCCCGTTTGATGAGTTCTAGGCCCGTGCCGCCGGTGGCACCCAGCACAATCGTTTTCAGGCCGCGTTGGTTATGAGCCCTTCCGTTGTCGCCAATATCGGTATCTCTCTGCATATTGGATATAGATAACTCTACTTACTAAAGGATGCTATACTTTTTGACGTTTGGTGAAGACCAAGAGAAGTCCCTACAAATCCCTCGTTCGGGAACGCCAGGCTGAAGATACCCGGCGGAGGATTGTCGAAGCGACCCGGCAACTCTTGCAGAAAGAGGGTTATGCCGGGATGACGATGGAGGCGATCGCTCGGCGGGCGGAGGTCTCTGCCCAGAGCGTCTATGCCATCTTCAAATCGAAAACCGGCATTCTCCTCGAACTACTCAATGAGTCGACGTTCGGGCCCGAATACGAGGAAGCTGTACGCACGGCTTTGAGCACGGAGGATCCGGAAGCTCGCCTGCGCCTCGCGGCCCCGATCGCCAGACAGATTCATGACGCCCAGAGTGCTACCTTCGATCTGCTACGAGGTGCAGGGGTGGTTGCACCGGAACTGGCAAAACTGGAACACGAGCGAGAATGCCTCCGATACGAACGGCAGGAGAGGATGATCATTTCTTTGCGGGATGCGCGAAGACTGCGGCAAGACCTTGATTACACAGCGGCCCGCGACATCTTCTGGATGCTTACCAGCCGGGACATTTACCGGATGCTGGTTCGGGAGCGCGGATGGTCTTCTCAGAAATACCAGGACTGGCTGGCGGACACGCTGGTACGGTCCTTGTTGGGAGTTCGAAGAAAAAGCTAGAGGTTGGTTACCGCGTCAGTTTTTTGCGAGCGATCGAATATTTCACGTGAGATCGGTTCCCGGCAAGGAAAGGCCCATGTGCTAGATCTCTCTCCAGGTTCTGAAATATACCCTTTCCACATTGGTCCAAGGTGTCGCACCGGCACTTTGTCATCAGTCTCCTGAGCAAGGCTCGCACCGCTTTCATCCCGGCCATCAGATCATCCAACTCCGCAAGCTTCTTTTTCGAGAGCGTTCGCCAGCGTTCCGAAGGGCGAGTGACATCGCGAAAACCAAAGAACAGGTGTCGGATTTCACTCAACGTAAAGCCCAGTTGACGCGCACGCTGGATGATCGCTAAGCGGTAAAGTACGGTGAGGTCGTAGCGTCGCTGCCCACTCTGCCGCTCTGCAGGAGGAAGCAGGCCAATCCTCTCGTAATAGCGGATCGCAGAGGGCCGAAGTCGAATCTGGCGCGCAACCTGCGAAATCGTTAATTGAGGCATGCGTCATTCTAATGCTCCTTGGTCGCTCACCCGCATGCTGGTGACAAATCATTTACAAAATACCCTCTTGCCTTAAAGTCCACTTTAAGTTGTAGCGTGACCAGAGAGTGGAGCACCTGGCTACCTAGCCTCTCGAAGGAGAAATGTCGTGCAGAAAATAAAGTGGATAACGGTCTTTGTGTTGTGGTTAGCTGCAGGGAACCTTTTGGCGCAAGAGGGTCCGCATGCCATTGATACAAAGAATGATGGCACCCTCGACGCAAAGCAAGAAAAGCATGCCATGCAGTCCCTCTCGAAGGTCATCGAGAAGGAGATCATATCTGCGGTCGAGGCGATGCCTGCTGACAAGTTTGGGTTTGCCCCGACGGATGGCGAATTCAAAGGCGTGCGTACGTTTGGTCAAATGGTCAAACACTTTTCCGCCACCAATCACATTTTGGCGGCCGCAGCGTTGGGAGAGGAAGCTCCGGCTGATGCAGGCGACGAAACGGGGCCCGAAAGTGTGCGAACCAAGGCTGAAATTCTCACGTATTTGAAAGGCTCGTTCGTCCATCTCGACAAAGCCATCGAAGCCATCGGCGAAACGAATGTCCCAGTGAATGCCTCGCCGATCTCGCCCCTGAAACGCGGCGAAGTGACTCGCTCGGCGCTCATAGCAGAGTCGTGGCTGCATGCCTATGATCATTATGGACAGATGGTCGAATACCTCAGAATGAATGGAGTGGTACCTCCCGGGAGCCGTCCATGAAGAGTCTCGATAAAACGCCGATAGCCTGCTCCCTGACAACGGCAGAATTGCGCGATCGCGAAGCAAGGCTGCTGACGCAATTCAACGCTCTAATTGTCGAAACGGAGGAACTTCAGGACGGTTACGCTTTTCGGATTCCCGGTGACGGCCAGTGGATTGGACTTGTCGCGGAGTTGCTGGTAGCAGAGCGCGAATGTTGTCCCTTCTTGACGTTTGAGGTGGCTGCCCTTCCCAATAAAGGGCCAGTCATTGTCCGGGTAACTGGCCCTGCCGGTACGAAGGAATTCTTGAGAACCATCATCCGCGTCAAAAGTGAATTGATGACTTAAGAACGCAAGGATCAAAGCGGAGGAACCACCATGGGCCAGATCTCTACAAAAGAGTTCCAACGCCTGCCGCTGCGGGTTCACGATTTTCTCGCGGACGTGCCGCTTCACGACGTGTGGGCCATTGATCTTCCGCATACCCGCTCCGGCATCACACTGCACGAATTTTTGCGGGCGTCGCAGGCTCATCATTCGAAGCTCTCCCCGGTCGCACGTGTGCTCCTCAGCATCCGTCTCTCGGTCGGCCGATTTCTTGGTTGGGATCGCGAGCCGGCCGCAATGGCGCGAGAGAGCTTCATAACCCGCCTCACTGCTCGAGACTGTTCGGCGTCCCTGGTAGCGGCAGGTGCGCGCGAGGGACTCTTCCGTGTCGTCTATCGCTTTGAAAACGAACAGTTACTCGAACTGATGAACCGCACCGCCCACGCCGGTGCCCTGAGCGCGCTGGTCGAAACAGGAAACGCCTACCGCTTTTATTTCGGTGTCTACGTGCGTAATGTCAGCCGCTTTACGCCGGTCTACATGTCGCTCATCGATCCGTTCCGCAAGTTGGTTATCTATCCGTCTCTGCTTCGTAGCATCGACTCGACATGGGCCCAAACATTCGGCAGAGCCTGAAAAAACAGCCTTTGTCACACCTCAGAGAATCTTCCCCGATATTCTGTATATCCGGCGCAGTTGCAGGCGAGTGCCTCAATATTCCTGGGGCAGTAGCAAAGTGGTCACAGAGCGGTCTGCTTCAGTGATGATCCATAGCTTCTCAGTTTCCGTAACCGGGTAGCTGCTCAGAAGGCGGAAGCCATACTTGAGGCTCAACTCGTTTTCCGTCTTGTCTTCCTGGCACAGATCGCCCCAGTCACCGCGCAGATGACGGGAGAGGAATTCCAAAGGCGACTTGTTGACTTGCTCCAGTAAGGCTAGAGCACCTGGCGTTGCGGCCAGGCGGCCTGCGGGGAAAAGCGGAATTGCAGGTAGGGAGTTCATGATTCTGCTCCAGTTTCAGAGCTTGGCTGCCCATCCATCACCCGTTGTTCGTCGTGATCGGTCGAGGTTCGAACCACGACGAGATTTGCGTCCTCAGCTCTCCGCTTCGCGATCTTTACGTAAAGATGGATGACATAGAGAGATTCACATCCTTGGCATTTCCCATCCGACGGGCGTCCATCGCGCCTGGGGTCGTAGCGGGGATGACGCGTGCACCTTCCGCCGAAACGAAACCGGATCTTGAGCGACATTTGACCACCTCACCAATCTTGCCTAGCGCCGTGCTTTCCATTCAGGGCTTCCGCTACAAGGTCCGATAGCGTGTCTGAAATAGAGAGTTCTCGCACGGCGATAAACGAGCAGAAACCGTTCACTGGAATGGGCCGTTCATCTTCAACCCGGTAGCCGCGCTCGATGTGCTCCTGCTTGCGTTTCTCAAATAGATCGGCTCGTGTGGTCACACGAATTCTCATGGCTATCCTCGTTTCTCACTGGTGAAGATCAGGGCGGGGAGGGTGATGCGGGAACGGCGGGACGCCCTAGTGGAGTCGAAATTCCCGTTGGGATGCGGAGGGATTTAGATGTCAGAACTTGTTTTCAGCGGCCCCTTCCAGCTCCAGGACGATCCGCTTCAACGTTTCGAGATTGTCGACGCGCTCAAGCGAGCTGAGACGGATTGCCTTGAGGATGGGGGCGAGCGCTTCCGGACCTGTCTTGTCGAGAGCGGCTTCCACACGTCGTAGTCCACGTTCTGCGGACCGCATGTGCTCCAGCACTTTTTGGAGCAACGAAGCGTCTTGGATCTCTCGCGGATTCCAGACCCTTGCCAGGTCGCGCAGCAGTCCGCGGTAGAGACCGCGGCCGAGCAGTTCCGCCATGCCCTCGATCTGTTTGGTCAGCGCAGCAGCTTCGGGACCGCACTGCTGTATTTTCGCTGCGTTGCTCGCACCGTTTGATTTGCTCGCGATTTTCGGTCGAAAACCCTGGGCCCAGCCCTCCGGTGTTGCCCACTTGGGCAGTTCGGGCACACTCCTCGGCCGCTTCCGTTCGTCCAGATCTACCCAGACTCCTTCAAAGTAGTAAAGATAGCGGCCGAGACCGAAACAGCTGCAGGTACGCTTGTATGCCTGTGCTTCCGCAGCCGTCCCGGCATTGTCGTTATCCGCCCACTCTTCGCCGGTCGCGGAATGCGAGCCCAAGCCGAAGATCGTCAGCTCACAGGTGACCAGAACCTTCGCCACAATCTTTTCGTCCTTGCTGCGTTCGAAATTCGCGCTAGTATGAATGGTGTATCTGCGAGTCCAGCCGGCTGGAGTGAATAGCGTGTTCAAGCGATCCGTGTACGCTCTCTGGTCGGCATACGGAACAACTTGGCCCCGGACTGGTTGACCGTTCTTCGTGGTATTCATTACCCGCCATTCGATCTGCCAGGCCTCAAAGGGCACTTCCAGCGCTGCTACCAACCCTTTGACTGTCTCGGGTGAGAACTGAGGCACCGCCGGAGCAACCAACGCGGCGGCCGGCGTGACAGACGCAGTCCCACCAGGTTCGTGTGCATGGCCATTTGGTAGGCTCATCGCAGGATCTCCTCTCTCGCTGAAGTTTCGTCATCTAGGCGCTGGCCGTACATCCAGCGCTGCGGCTTGATCTCCAACAGCCAATCTTGGACTGTAGGAATACGGCCAAGATCTTCCCGGACATGCTGCTCTCCCACGTACCGGACCGGGATTCGTTTTCCGTCGCTGTTCACAATGGCCACGCCAAACAGCTTCTCAGCCAGAAAAATACCCTCGGCATGATGGCGCAACGCTCGATGGCGGAAGTCTGCGAAGTACGCCTTCGACTCGTCGAACCAGTTGTGGATGGCGAGATAGTCTTCCGGTTTGCCGCCGAACTTCTTCGCGCTGCTTTCCGCGTGCACAAGGGGATGGGCCATGGCTACACCTCGTAGGTCGTTGTCGTGTAGTCCTCGAACCGGTCGTTGCGCTCGACGGTTAGTTTGCGTGCCGCCACATCGAGAACGACATCTCCGAAGCCGCCGCAGTCGTTCTCGTATCCGAACGGAACGAGAGCCTCGAAGTGCTCTTGTAAGTGGGAAGCGTCGTAATTGA
>DASUWH010000040.1:0-4716 GCA_036378535.1 Terriglobales bacterium
AGTCTATCTGGCGCTGAATTTGATGATCAGCCTGTACTACCGGAGGCGTTCCTCCGGTAGTACCGAAGAATTCTTCGTTTCGGGAAGGAACGTATCGTGGTGGCTGGCCGGCACGTCCATGGTGGCCACCACATTCGCGGCTGATACACCGTTGCTGGTCACTGGACTCGTGGCCAAGAATGGAATTTCTGGCAACTGGCTGTGGTGGTCGCAGTGCCTTTCGGGAATGATGACGGTATTTTTCTTCGCGCGTTACTGGCGTCGCTCTGAAATTCTTACTGACGTCGAGTTCGTCGAGCTGCGCTACGGCGGCAAGCCCGCAGCGTTTTTGCGCGGCTTTCGCGCCCTATATCTGGGCGCGCTGATGAACTGCCTGATTCTTGGCTGGGTCATCAAAGCGATGATCAGCATCACCACCGTCTTGCTTGGTGACGCAATTGCCCAGGGTCGGGTGCTGCAAGTGGCGGTCGGCGGCCACGTTCTGATGCACTACACTCTCGGAGCTCCTTCGCACACAGCTTTGTTGATTTGCGTGCTTATGCTGGTTCCCTTCACCGGCATATACACATTCATTGGCGGACTGTGGGGCGTTCTGGTCACCGATTTGTTCCAGTTCATTCTAAAGATGTCCATGATCATCGTGCTCGCGTGGGTTGCGGTCGCGAAAATTGGCGGAATGACCCTTCTAAAAATTCAACTCTCCCACGTGAATGACGCCATGAGGCAGAGTGGTCAGTCAACCGGATCCGTAACCTCGTTCTTTCCCTCGTTTCACTTGGGTTGGACCACTGACGCGATCTGGACACTTCCGGTAATCACCTTTGTGTTGTACTTGGCCATGCAGTGGTGGGCGAGTTGGTACCCTGGCGCGGAGCCCGGCGGGGGCGGCTACGTCGCCCAGCGGATGTTCAGCGCGAAGGACGAAAAAAACTCCCTCGGTGCGACTCTATGGTTCAACATCGCGCACTACGCCATGCGCTCCTGGCCCTGGATTATCACAGGCCTGGTGGCTGTGGCGGTGTACTCGCCCATAGGAGGACTGCATCCCAACGCAGAATTTGCAGCGGAGCCGGAAAAGGGCTACGTGATGGTGCTGCGGGATTTCCTGCCGCCGGCACTCCGCGGTTTGATGGTGGCGGCATTCCTCGCGGCGTTTATGTCCACCGTCGGCACCCAGCTCAACTGGGGCACGTCCTACCTGATCAACGACTTCTACCGGCGATTCGTCGTGCGCAAAGGAAGCGAAAAACACTACGTCCTGGTCAGCAAAATATTTATCGTGTTTTTGGTGATCCTGAGCGGCTATACAGCGGCACACATAAACTCGATTCAATCCGCCTGGCAACTCTTGTTGGGGATGGGCGCTGGAACCGGCGGCGTGCTTCTGCTGCGCTGGTACTGGTGGCGGATCAATGCGTGGAGCGAGATTTCCTCGATGACCGCCGCGTTTGTCGTGTCGATGTCCCTGCAGTGGGCGCACTTTTCGGGGAACAGTTCAGTAGTGTTCGCCAAGAGCACCAGGATCACTACCGCAGCCACCACGGCCGTTTGGTTGATTGCCACGCTCGTCACCGAGCCGGAGAGCGACGAGCGCTTGCTGAAATTCTATCGGCGCGTACGGCCGACGATTCACGGCTGGAAACGCATAGCCGCGCTTGTTCCAGAGATTCCACCTGTCCGCGACCTTGGGGCCAACACATTTGACTGGGTGATGGGATGCACCTTGGTGTACTGCGCTATGTTCGGTATCGGGGAATTTGTGCTGCAGGCGTGGCTTGCAGGTTTCCTGCTATTTGCCTGCGCGGCGATTGCCGGTTTTCTGATCTATTGGAGTCTCTCCCGGCGCGGATGGGAAACGCTTTCGGGCGGAGCCCACAGTCCAGTACCCGCAGTTCGGAGTGAAGTCAGCCTCCCGACGGCCGACTGATTCTCTACTATGTAAAGTGGCCCGCAAGAACGAAAACGGCGGAACGGACATCTTGTCCGCTCCGCCGCTTCTTGTTGGCTTCTTCGCCTTATGACTTCGGGTGCGGAGAGACGCGCTGCAGAGTTCCAATCAAGTCGTGGGCTGCTGAAGGTGCCTCGACCCTCGATTCGGAGATAATTTTCGCCGCCGTTATGTCCTTGCCGTACAAGCGGCGGTTGGCATCATCATCTGGGCGAAGCGTCGAGCCCTCCAGCGAGACGCCCGCGAAAGCGCCGCGTGACCGCGAATAACTCAGCATCTCCGCGCGGAAAGTCACGTCAGTCGCTGCCTGCGCATCGCGTCCCTTTGGACCTGCGGCAATCGACGCATCCGCGCCCAGCTTAACCTTGCTGTGAAGCAGGCTGTCTACGCCGCGGGGGTTCATCACCAGGATAACGAAATCAGTCGCCTGGCCGCCGATTTGGAAACCCACGCTGCCCGCCTCCAATGCCATCATCGCCGGGGCGCCCCATGGGCCTGAAAAATCTGAGCCGGTGCGGCAGACAATTGCGCCGCGTCCATAGCTTCCGCCGACAACAAATGCGGCCTTGACGACCGACGGGAACACGATCACGCAGCGTGCTTTGTCGATCAGGTCTTGTGGAATGTTATCGGGAACATCCAGAATCTCTTTCAGGACCGTCGCTGCATTTTGTAAACGGTCCACTTCTTTTTCATCTTTATCCTTGGCCGAAGAAATCGATGACCATGAAACAAAAATCAAGGCCAACGCTCCCGCCAAAAAAACCGTCAATCGCTTTTTGTTCATAAGAACTGCCTCCTTTGAAAATCGACCCATGACCAGGAACGAAAGATACGCTAGGGCGTCCGCCGATCGGATACCAGGATCACCACGCCCCCGATTAAGGCCAGCACCCCCAGAATGGGCGGAATAGGAATTGTGTTGTGTTCCTCTTTGGTGGCCTGGATGGGGCCGATATCCAGGACTTTCTTGTGGGTTGTGTAGGTGATGCCTTGATAGGCCAGCCCGACGATTCCCAGAACGATTAGCACAATGCCGAGGATTCTCATGTTTTTGCTTTGCTCACGATCTGCGCAGCAGGTGTCCCATCAATGTGACAAGAAACAGAATGAGGAATAAATAGAACAAAATCTTGGCGATTCCAGCGGCCGCCACCGAAATGCCGGTGAATCCAAGCAAGGCCGCGATCAAAGCGACGATAAAAAACCCGAGTGCCCAGCGCAACATTCCTCGACCTCCTGTTTTTTGTCCCTCTGATTCTGATTGGCAGGGAAGCGCTTAGTCCGTGAATCAATCCGCGAATGGTCCCGTCTGTTCAAGTGCCGGTCCCACGATCTCTGATAAGTGTCAGCGAAACCAGAAACCTACTCCATACGGCCGAGCCCGTAGGGGCGTTGCAGGCATCATGTAGAACTCTTGGACAATTTGGCGAGGCGGACATGCCGTAAAGACTGCACACTTGGCCGGAAACAAATGTAAAAACTGCAGGTCGATCCCGGCGTCCTGAGGGAGTACTAAAACTCACGCACGCCCTAAGCTCCTGTGTTGTCAGCAGTTTGAATTTTGTGAGGCTCAGGTCTGCAAATGGTTCGCGTAATGCTTCATCTAGATCGGATAGTTCATAGTTGGACGATTGGGGTGTGTGCAACTGTGCTGGATTTAGAGCAATCGGCGTTTTAGCGCCCTTTTGTTTAGCGCTTTTTTTGGAGGGACAGATGGAAGCTCTTCGTTTGCTACTCGCGGATGATCATGAGATCGTGCGCAAGGGCTTGCGTTCGCTTATCGAGGCCCAACCGGGTTGGCAAGTAGCTGGCGAAGCCAGTGACGGACGCGAAGCAGTGGAAAAAGCAAGGGAACTACGCCCCGATGTCACGGTACTTGACATCGGAATGCCGTCGCTGAATGGACTCGAGGCTACGCGCCAGATGCTCAAGAATGATGCGCGTGCAAAGATCTTGATACTGACTATGCATGAGTCCGACCCCTTGATTCGCGACGTTTTGGACGCCGGTGCTCGCGGATACGTGCTGAAGACCGATGCCAGCCGGGACTTGGTGACGGCAGTGAACGCTGTGCGCAGTAACAAGACGTTTTTCACCGCTAAGGTCGCACAGATGGTGCTGGACGGATACTTGGACCAATCGCCGAAAAAAGAGAAGCCGCAGCCGGAGTCTCCAAAAACCCGCTTGACCCCGCGTCAACGCGAAATTGTGCAGTTACTGGCCGAAGGGAAAAGCAGCAAGGAAGTGGCGGCTCAACTCGGATTGAGCGTGAAAACCGCGGAAACACATCGCGCGAACATCATGCGTCGCTTAGATTGCCATTCGGTCAGCGAATTGGTCCGCTACGCAGTCCGCAATAACATCATCGAAGCCTGAGGGTGTCCGTAGGGCATCAAACCATAGCCGATTCCCTAAGTAAGGCTGTCTCGATGGTCTGCTCTATTCCTTCCTTTCGCGCCAGTGTGTTCTTCTAGGTTCAGACTAGCGAACCAGGAGGTTTCCATGAATTGGGATCAAATCGAAGGGAAGTGGAAACAGGCGGCAGGAACGATCAAAGAGAAGTGGGGCAAGCTCACGGATGACGACTTGCAAATGGTGCGGGGTAAGCGCGACCAACTCGTAGGCAAGATCCAGGAGCGTTACGGGATCGCGAAAGACGAGGCCGAGCGCCAGGTCGACGAGTTTTCGCGCACCTACCAAGCGGACGACCAGACTACCACGCGGGAAAAAATCCGCAGCGCGGGCCACTAGCTCGTTTGCTGGCC
>DASUWH010000041.1:0-36230 GCA_036378535.1 Terriglobales bacterium
AACCGATCATCTGCACAGAATATTTAGATCGGTGGTACCACTGTGGACAGAAAATTAGGAAAGCCAAAACAATTTTCATCATCGGCTACTCTTTCAGCGTTGCAGATGAACACTTCAACGATCTGATCCGGAAGGGAAATAAAGAAGCACGGCTGATTGTGGTCAACCCTGACATTGAGGCAGTCGTGAACCGAGTCTGCCAGACCCTCGATCACGACGAGACCAGTCTTCAAGTCGCGAATATTCAGGGACTGGAATGTCTGCAGGATCACCGATTGACGTTCGTTAAGGCAAAAGCCGAGCAGATTACAAGCCCGCTGCTTGACGCAATTTTGGGAAGGTAGAAAAATCCTCGGCTCATCTTCGCCCACTGCCTATTCCGTCCCCGGCATTGGCCTTGGCTTGAGTTGGTGCGGGCTGCAGAATTGTTCCGAATTTTTCGCCTCCGTATGCACTTTGGGTGGGGAACTGAATGGCCGACTCCCTGATCGGCAGTACCAAGGTCCAAGGCAAGCGGTAGCAGTCGGTTGCGATCACCGACGCGCAACCGGATGCTACGCTGAACACGTGTTAGCCGGCGCGTTTGACGGAAATCACCTTCCGGTCTACACAGAAATGTGCGGACCAGCCCCGCGGCCGATTCCTGACCTTGTGACCGGCGTGCCACATCGCGGTCGAAAACGCCGTGCGCGGCCAAACGAAGTCCCGCAAGGAAAACACCATGGCCACGCTACCCCGACCGGCGCAACCGCCGCCCGCTCCATTACTTGAAGTGATCGAGCCCCTGCTGAGCGTTCCCCAGGCGGCGAAGATCCTCGGCATCTCCCAGTGCACGCTCCGAAACTGGATTCAGCGCAAGAAAATTGCGCGTGTCAAAGTCGGGGGCCGGGTGATGTTTCACCCCGATACCATCCGGGAATTTATTGCGTACAACACTCGTCCGGCCTCGGGCTGAGCTATGCGTGTCTTCAAGCGTCCCCGAAGTCCCTACTACTATTTTGACTTCGATCTTGGCGGCACGACACACGTTAAGTCGACGCGCCTCAAGAATGAGCGGCAAGCGCTCGACTACGCGGCCGCCTACCGCCTGAAGCTGATCAAGCGGCAAGTCGGAATTATCGAGGAAGAAAAGCCGCGAGTCCCGACTTTCCAGGAGTTTCAGGCGCAGTTCGACGCCTGGATCGATGCCCAGCACGCCGGAAAGCCGGGACGATCAAGTTCTACAAGAGCAACTACCAGAAGCTTCTTGAATTCGAGCCGATGCGCGATCTCCCGCTCGACCGCATCGATGAAGCCGTCATCGAGCGCTTCAAGTTCTGGGCTCTGCGGAAAGTCGGACGAACCACGGTCAACCGGTATCTTGCGACCTTGAGGAAAGGCCTGCGCTATGCCTGGCGCAAACTGAAGATCATCGACAAGGCTCCGGTCATCGAGCAGTACCAGAACGAGCGCCAGGTCGAATACGTATTCGACGACGCCACCTATCAGCTCTGGATCTCGAACGCCGAAGAGCCTCTGCGCTCGGCGTCGATTCTGGCGCGCAACTCGGGCATCACGCGCGTCGAGATGCTGAATCTGGAAAAAGACTGCGTCATCATTCGCAAGGAACCCGATGAGGACGGAAACTGGGGCGACCTCATCATCAAGCGCGGTCTGAAGCGGCGGGCCCGCAAACGTGTGCTCAAGATCAACGAAGAATCGAAGTCGGTCCTCGAAAACCTCATCTCCCAATCCAAGTGCCGCCACGTATTCAGCCAGCCCAGGCATCCCGACCAGAAGCTCCAGCCCTGGGTACTCGAATCGGAAATGGGGCGTCTCCGGGAAAAGCTTGACCGTGATAAGATTAAGGTCGATCCGGATGCTGGACTTCACACTCTGCGCCACACGTTTTTGACCGAGGCGGGAGAGCACACGGACGCTTTTACGCTGCAGTACATCGCCGGGCACGACACCATCAAGACCACGATGCGTTATGTCCACCCTCGGGCGGAGTCTGTGAGCCGGGCGTTCGGGCGGATCAATCAGAATCAGAAAAAGAGGCCAGCGGAGTCGGCGTAGCGGGTCAGGCTTCCGCAAAGAAGCAGTGGCAGAACTCCCGGAGGGGTATGTTGCAAAGAGCGCATACAAAAACGCATACACTGAAAATTGCGAGAGCTTGAAGTTGTAGTTACAACGTATTGATAATAAAGCAGTTGTTGATGTGCGGAAGTGGTGGAACTGGCAGACACACCATCTTGAGGGGGTGGCGCCGAAAGGCGTGGGGGTTCAAATCCCCCCTTCCGCACCAGATTTTGCTTAACAGCGAGAAAGGGCCGGCGCTGCCGGTCATGTGGTTTCCAATTCGATGATTGTGCTGATCACCATCATTCACATTATTGTGTGTTTCTTTATCATCATTGTTGTCCTGCTGCAGAGTGGCAGCGCGGGCGATATCTCCGCCGCTTTTGGCGGTATGGGCAGCCAGACGGCCTTCGGCCCGCGGGGCGCGGCCAGCGCATTAGGCAGAGCGACGACCTGGTCGGCGGTCATCTTCATGGTGACTTCGATTGTGCTCTCCATTTTTGTGGTCCGGCGCGCTGGCGCACCCGCTTCGGTGCTTTCTAACGTGAAAACGTCGCAGACCAAGTCCCAGCCCGCAACTCCGGCCCAGCAACCGGCTGCACCGGCCAAAAAGTAGAACAATCCGGGCCATGGATTGGCACAGATGTGCACGGATTAAAACAAGTCATTCATCCGTGACAATCCGTGTAAAGCCGTGGTCTTAGTTTTTAGCTAACGACCAACGACTGAAGACCGACGACTGACCTATGATCCACGAAATCCTTCCCGTCGGCCCGCTCCAGTGTAACTGCTCCGTTATCGCCGACGAGAGCACCCGGGAAGCGATGGTGATCGATCCCGGCGATGATATCGACGACATCCTGTCCATCATCCGCAAGCATCAGCTCACCGTAAAGCAGATCGTGGTTACGCACGCCCACATCGATCACGTCGGCGGCGCCATGAAGCTGAAAAAGGCCACCGGCGCCCCCATCCTCCTCAATCAGAACGATTCGGCTTTGCTGAAGATGCTGGACGTGCAGGCAACCTGGCTGGGAATGCCCACGCCCGGTCCCGTCCAAATTGACCAAAGCCTCAGCAATGGCGATAGGGTGACGACTGGCTCGCTGAACGCGGAAGTACTCCACACTCCCGGACACACCGAAGGCAGTATCTGTCTTTACTTCGCGCCCGAGAAGAAATTAATTGCCGGGGATACGCTCTTCGCCGGCAGCATCGGTCGCACCGACCTGCCTGGAGGATCGTACAAGAAGATCATCCAATCTCTGCACGAACAAGTGCTGGCGCTGCCGGACGAGACAGTAGTCATTCCCGGACATGGTGAGTTGACCACCATTGGGGTTGAGCGGGACTCGAATCCCTTCCTGGTGAAGAGCTGACTTCCCCCTAGGGGAACTCTGATTAAGTTCATTTCTGTCATCCCGAGCGCAGCAGAATTGCCGTTTTTCAGGCAATTCTGCGGAGTCGAGGGACCTTGCGTTTGTATTTGCCTGCTTAATCAGAGTTTCCCTAGGATTTCTTCTTCGTCAACTGTTCGGCCACTGATCGCAACCTGGATTGGGTTTCCGGATGCCACCAGGCCTCGCCAACTTCCTCGATCTCGCCGCTCAGATCGCGTTGAAACAATCCCACCAGATCAGCCCGCGCCTGTCGCCGGGTATAAGCCATCGCACTCGCCGGAATTACCAGTAAATCATGGCACCACTTGAGCGCGCGTTCTACAACCTGCTCCGCCGGAATGATCTCATCCACCAGTCCAATTCGATGAGCCTCTTCCGGGTTCATCAGCAACCCTCGAGTCGCCAATCGCTCGGCCTGATGTGATCCCAGCAACCGCCGAAGGCACTGCAGAATAATCGGCGGCAGAGGGAGCCCAACCAGGACTTCGCTCAAGCCAATTTTGGATGTTCCCTGGGCTGCGATTCGCCAATCACAAAATATGGCCAGGACCGTTCCTCCGGCAGGAGCATGCCCGGTCAGAGCAGCGCATATGGGAATGTTTGAGCATGCGAGTGAAGCAAGCACCGCATACAAATCCTTCCACACCCCAAAGATTTGTGGCCGATCCAGTTTCAAAAGCGCAGGAATATCCAGTCCGGCTGAGAACATGCCCGGCGCCCCCGACAGGATCAATGCCCGCACCCCCTGTTGCGGAGCGGATTCGACCTCGTTACGCAATCGCGTCAGCAGCTCCGGCGTCAAGGCATTCGCCGGAGGCCTGTTGAGACGCAATTCCCGTACTGCCCCGTGGTCAATCGTGGTAATCATGCTCTACTCCTGGCGCACCCTTTCACTCGGAATCAACCAGACTCAAAATCCCCCGCACTCCCTCGCGAAAAATATCGCTCGGAGTGATTAAGCTCAGGATCAGAAAACCATCCTGCGGAAAATCGTAAAAGTGCCCGGGATGCACCAGCACAGAGCAGCCGCGCAAAATCCGGATAGCCAACTCGTCGTCGGATTGCGTTACGGGAACTCGCAGCACGGCATACCAACCACCCTCCACATCGAGGCGCTTGCAGCTGGAACCGCGGAGCTGGCGATCGAGTTCCTCCCGGTTGACGCGCAGTCGGTCCAGCAACAGCGGCTGGATGTGCTTTCTCTGCTCGAGCAGCACTGGCGTAGCCAGCTGCGCCGGAACGCTCAACGACAGGAAAGTATCCGCGATAATTTCGAGCCGTTCCATGGCCGCGGCCACCCGGTCCTCGGGCCCACTGCTTACGATCCAGGAAATCTTCATCTGCGGCAACGCCGAAATCTTCGATAAGCCGCTCAGGGTAAATGTAAGCACATCGCGGTTGGCTGCGAAGGTAGGGCGATCAGCGCCATCGTGCGCGTAATCCAGGAAAACTTCATCCGCTATCAGCGCCAGGTTGTACTCGCCGCAAAACGCGTTGAGCGGCGCCAATTCGTTGTCGCGGACGTAGGAACCGGTGGGGTTATTGGGGTGCACGAGGACAATGGCCCGGGTGCGGTGAGTGACCGCTTTGTATAGCGAAGCAAAATCGATTTGCCAGCCATGGTCGTAGATCAGCGGATAGGGAACGAGTTTAACGTCAGCCAGTTCAGCCAGGAAATCGAACAGCGGGTAGCTGGGCTTTGGAACTAGAACTTCGTCTTCGGCATTGCAGAGCAGGTGAAAAAGGTAAGAATAAGCTTCGCTGGTACTGGCCGTAAGGATGATTTTTTCGGCGTCAACGGAGAACGCATCATGCTGCTCGCGATAATAGTTCGCGACCGCCTGGCGTGCGGCTGATAGGCCCTTCGGCTGCGGATCATAGTTCAGGCCAGCAGCCTGGGTCAGCGATCCCAAAATGGTCTCGCCGTCGTAAGTGATTCCGACTCGGGTCGGATTCGAAGCCGCCAGGTCGAGCACTTCCCTGCCCGCCTCAGCCAATTCGCGCTGCGCCAGGGTAAGCGCGTTCGGCGTCAGTTTCCAGCTGGTACGGTGCGAGAACATGTGTGCATCATAGAAGTGGACCGTGGATGATGGCTAGTGCATCGCAAGCACGCGCCCATAGCCACCATTAAATATGTCTGACCTCCTGACTTGAATCGTGTTCCGATACGACTGTGGTTCAGAGCTATCCACTGGCCACTATTCACTTTCTCGGAGACAACCTGCCGTCGCACCATGACCTCCAAATTGCCGGATGTCCTCTCAATCATTCCAAAGGGGAAAGCTGTGCTGAAAGACCTGCTCTTGAAGTGGCCCCTCATCCGCCAAATCCAGACCGGAACCGATGGCACCGGCCCGGAAGCCATGAGCGAGACAACCCGCAACCTGCGGCCAAGAAATTTCAGCGCCGAGGTGGCGCGCTCCATTTGCCCATATTGTGGCGTGGGTTGCGGGCAATTGGTTTACCACACGAATGGCAAGCTGATCTCGATTGAGGGTGATCCTCAGTCCCCCATCTCGCGCGGCCATCTCTGTCCCAAGGGCGCCGACACATTCGAACTGCACACCCATCCGAACCGCCTGAAGAAAGTCAAGTATCGCCGCCCCTACGCACGCCAGTGGGAAGAGATCGACCTCGAAAAAGCGATGGACATGGTGGCCGACCGTCTCTGGGACAGCCGTGAGCGCACCTTTCAGGAGACAAAAGATGGCCAGACGGTGATGCAGACCAAAGCCATTGCCCATCTCGGGGGCGCCACTCTCGACATCGAAGAGAACTACCTGATTAAAAAGTTGTTCAGCATCGGCCTGGGTATGGTCTGCATCTCCAACCAGGCCCGTATATGACATAGCTCAACCGTGCCCGGTCTGGGCACTTCTTTTGGACGTGGCGGCGCCACCACCGCGCAGCAGGATCTCTCGAACGCCGACGCCATCCTGATCATGGGATCATCGATGGCCGAAAACCATCCAGTCGGTTTCCAGTGGGTAGTCGAAGCGCGCGAGAAAGGAGCCAAAGTCATCCACGTAGATCCGCGCTTCAGCCGCACTTCTGCGATGGCCGACATCTGGGTTCCGCTCCGCGCTGGCAGCGACATCGCTTTCCTGGGCGGCCTCGTTCATTATGTGCTCGAAAATAACAAGGATTTCCGCGAGTACGTAGTTCATTACACGAATGCTTCGACGATTCTCCGCGAGGACTTTCGCGACACCGAAGACCTGGACGGATTCTTTTCCGGTTGGGATCCGGTTAAGAAGCAATACGATCCGGAAAGCTGGCTTTACCAGGGTGCTCCCGTCAAAGCGGCAAGAGGCCAGAAACCCGGACACGCACCCGCGGGCGGTGGCCACGGCAAGGATCGCGGCGGCGAAGCCCAGGATGCCGGCAAGTATGAAGCTGACGTTAGCCTGCAGCACCCGCGCTGCGTGTACCAGGTATTGAAACGCCACTTCTCCCGCTATACACCCGAAATGGTGGAGCGTTGCTGCGGCGTTCCTCAGGATGTCTTTCTGAAGACGGCTGAGGCCTTCACCTCGGCCTCGGGTCCCGAAAAAACCGCTGCTATTTGCTATGCCGTCGGATGGACACAACATTCCAAGGGCGTACAAATCATACGTACCGCATCCATTCTGCAATTACTGTTGGGTAATATCGGCCGTCCCGGCGGGGGGATTTTGGCCCTGCGCGGGCACGCCTCCATTCAGGGATCGACCGACATCCCCACTCTGTACGACATCCTGCCGGGCTACCTGCCCATGCCCTTCTTCGAGGCGGACGCCAACAAGTTCAAGGACTACATTAAGAAACACACCCCCCGCACCGGTCTATGGTCGAACTTCCCAGCCTACTTCGTAAGCCTGCTGAAGGCCTATTATGGCGATGCAGCCACTAAAGACAATAACTGGGGATTCGACTGGCTGCCGCGTGTCACCGGCGATCATTCGCATTTTGGCTATTGGCTCGATATGGCCGACGGCAAGATGGAGGGGCTGTTTGTCATGGGACAGAATCCCGCCGTCGGTGCATCGAACGGCCGTCTGGAACGCAAGGCGCTCTCCAAGCTGAAGTGGTTAGTGGTCCGCGATATGGTCGAGACCGAGACCGCTTCCTTCTGGTACGACTCTCCCGAAACCGAAACCGGCGAATACTATCCCGAGTCCATCGCCACCGAGGTATTCCTGTTTCCCGCCGCCGGCACGGCCGAAAAAAGCGGCACCTTCACTAACACGCAGCGTCTGCTGCAGCACCGAAATAAAGGCCCCGAGCCTCCGGGGGACGCGCGCAGCGATACCTGGTTTATGTATCACCTTGGCCGGCGCATCAAGGAAAAGGCCAGCAATGACCATCGCCCGCGCAATGAAGGGTTGCACGCCCTCACATGGAATTATCCAACCGAAGGCGCACTGGCCGAGCCCGTCGTGGCCAGTATCCTGAAGGAAATTAATGGCTATTCCCTGCCCCAGCGCAAACAGCTGAAACACATTCAAGATCTCCGCAAGGATGGCTCGACTGCCTGTGGCGCCTGGATTTACTGCGGCGTGTTCCCCGACGAAAACTACAATCGCGCTAACGAAAGAAACCCTAAAGACCTGCTTGGCCATGGCTGGGGCTTCTCCTGGCCAAACGACTGCCGCATCATTTACAACCGCGCTTCTGCTCGTCCAGATGGAAAACCCTGGAGCGAGCGCAAAAAGCTGGTGTGGTGGGATGAAGAAAAAAAAGAGTGGGCCGGCCTCGATAATCCGGACTACACCAACGACATCGCTCCGGATGCGCCTTCGGATGTGGAACATGGGCACGGCGTGGAGGCGCTCGGAGGAGCGCGGCCGTTCATTATGCATCCCGACGGCGTGGGCTGGCTCTATGTCGCCAGCGGATTGAAAGATGGTCCCCTGCCGGCGCACTACGAGCCTCTCGAATCCCTGGTCAAGAATCCGCTCTATGGTCAGCAGGACGACCCGGCCGCGGACAAGAAGGCACGCCCCTCTAATCCGTACTCCAATTCCCCCGGAGACCCGCGCTATCCCTATATTCTTTCAACCTACCGGTTGACAGAGCATCACACCGCCGGTGGAATGAGCCGGACCCTGTCGCACCTCGCTGAGCTTCAACCGGAGCTGTTTACCGAGGTCTCACCCGAGTTCGCCGCCGAGGTCGGCCTTCAACACGGCGACTACGCCACCATCACTACTCCGCGAGCGACCATCGAGGCGCGGGTGATGATCACGTCCCGCATGCGGCCGTTACGAATTGATGGCCGGTGGGTTCACCAAGTCGGCATCCCTTACCATTGGGGCTATCGCGGTCAGGTCACCGGCGACGTCGTGAACGACTTGTTGGTGATCAGCGAAGAACCCAATGTGCGCATCATGGAAACCAAGGCCTTGGTCTGCAACGTCAAACCCGGGCGGCGTCCGCGCGGCAAGAAGGCCCTCGGGAATCCGCTCGTTCAGGAGCGCCTGGCATGAGTGTCACTGCTTTTCTCACGGATTCGACGCTGTGCATCGGCTGCAAAGCCTGCGAAGTCGCCTGCAAAGAATGGAACCAGGTTAGCGAAGACGGCTTGGCGTGGAGCGGGTATTCGTATGATAACTCCGGTGCTGTCGGAGCTCAGACCTGGCGGCATGTGAAATTCGTGGAAGCGTCGCCCACGCCCGGCGTCGGCGGCAACTCCGGCAACCAGGCATCATGGATTTTCTCCTCCGATGTATGCAAGCACTGCGAGGTGGCAGGTTGCCTCGAAGCGTGTCCAACGGGCGCAATCGTTCGCACTGAGTTCGGCGGAGTTTTCGTCCAGCCGGATGTTTGCAATGGCTGCGCGTATTGCGTCGTCTCTTGCCCCTTTGGAGTCGTAGCCCGAAACCAAACGGACGGCCGCGCCTTCAAGTGCACTTTCTGTTACGACCGCCAGAAAGTTGGCCTGACTCCCGCTTGCGCGAAAGCGTGCCCCACCGAATCGATCAAGTTCGGCGAACTCAACAACTTGAGAACGGAAGCACACAAACGCCTTGAGGTTTTGCAGAGCCGTGGAATGGATGATGCTTCGTTCTACGACCCTACCCATACCAGCGTAGGGGGAATCCACGCCATGTTCATCGTGCGCGGTGATGCGCGCACCTACAACTTGCCGCCCAATCCGGAGGTGCCCACGAAGTATCTGAAGAAAGGCTGGACGTCCGCCGCCATGGCCGCCGGTATTCTGCTCGGCGGAACCCTGCTGGCATTCCTCACCGACAGCGCGAGGAATGGACGATGAGCCACGATCCCGTCCCCTTCTCAAACTCCGCCGACTTTGAACGCGAAAAGCGTCTGCTCGAGATCCGTCGTGAGGCCGAGACTCGTGGTGAAGTAAAACTTAAGGGCGTGCGGCCCATCGGCGCTCCATTTCCCAAGGCGTCTCCAGAAACCGGCTACTACGGAATCCCGCTGCTGAAGCCTCCGCAGTGGAAGCCCGAGGTCCCCATCTATTTCTTTGTCGGAGGGGCAGCCGGCGCCGCGGCCGTCATTGCAGCCATCGCGCACTATACCGGCGCTGACCGCAAGCTGGTGCGCGATGCTCGCTCGCTCGCCGCTGCCGGCGCCATCATTTCGCCTGCTCTTCTGATCGCGGACCTTGGCCGCCCCGAACGCTTCCTCACCATGCTCCGCGTCTTCAAGCCGCAGAGTCCAATGTCGATGGGATCATGGACACTGGTTGGCTTCGGTGGTGCAGCCAGCGCGGCAGCGTTTGCCGGAATGTTACGCGAGCGCTATGGCCCCAGCTTCCCTGTGAGTGTCATTGAAAACGCCGCCAGCGCAGCCGCGATCCCCTTTGGCTTGGCACTGGCCAGCTATACAGGCGTCCTGATTGGTGCGACGGCTATCCCCGTATGGAACCAGAACATCGGTGATCTGCCCATGCACTTCGCCGCCTCCGGACTCGGCGCCGCCGTGGGCATGCTCGAATTACTGGGGCACGAGAACAGCCGCGCATTACAGACGCTTGGCTTAGGTGCGGCCATCTTTGAAGTCTGGGAAGGAATTCGGATAGAAGGAAGAACGCATACACACCTCGATCCGCTTAAGCGCGGCAAGAGCGGCGCCATCACGCGCGCTGGCGGTCTGCTCTCGGGTCCAGTGCCGACTGCTCTGCGCCTCGCCAGCGCGTTCACCAGCCGAAGGCGAGGACGTTCGCTGCGACGCTGGGCGGCCCTGTCGTCTGTAGCAGGATCGCTGCTTACGCGCTTCGGGTGGTTGCAAGCGGGCCGCGCCTCCGCTAAGGACTGGCGTCAGCCCCTCGAGATCCCACCCGACGCCCAGAGTTGGCCCGACAAGCACCCCCAATTCGCAACCGGCTCGAAAGCATTGCGCTGACACCGGAGTCAGTCGTCAGCAAGGCCATTTCTACTCTGCACGATGTACCACTCGTCTGTCATCCCGAGCGGAGTCGAGGGACCTTGTGCTGCAGGGATTTTTACGGATGCACGGATTGTGCAGGGGCAAGGGTCGCCTCTGAAAACACGCGATCCAGTGGCCAAAAATTTTGTCTTACTCCCGGAAAGCTTCTTTATTCACCACATAAGGCATCTTGGTGATATCCCCGCCGTAATTCTTCTCCAATACGTCGATCAACCCCTGCACGGCCCGGCCTGCCATGCCCTTATTAGGATCCGGCGACAAGCGCGTGATCCGTGCCGCGCTGGCGAAGTGAGGATATAGCCGGCACCGGTCAGCGATAGCAGGATCGCGCAACGGCGAGTCAGCCGGCAGCGGTTCCTTCTCATAGACATCGAGCGCCGCGCCCGCAATCCAGTTTTCTCTCAATGCACGTGCCAGCGCGGCTTCGTCAACGACTGGCCCTCGCGATGTATTAATCAAAAATGCCGTCGGCTTCATCATCCGCAAAGTCCGTTCGTTGATGAGATGATAAGTCGGCGTGGCCGTCTCGCCTTCCCGCAACAGCGGGACATGAATGCTCACAAAATCCCCATTCTGGAGCGCTTCGTTCAATTCCACATACCTGATAAATGTCTTCTCGCTGCTCAGGCCGCGGGCAAAGCGCAGGTCCTTCATCTCCTGGATCCCTCGGATGTAGTCATGATTCTGGTAGGCGGGATCGTAGCAAAGCATGTCCATGTCAAAACCGGTGCACTTCTTGATCATGGCCAACCCGATCCGTCCGGTGCCGATAATGGCGATCGTCTTGCCGGTGACTTCATCGCCTAAGAATGGAAGATAAGGATGCCAGTAACCCCACTGGTTATCGCGAGTCAGATGCTCGGCAGTCCACATCTTGCGCGCCAGCGCGCCCATCATGAAAAACGCAAATTCAGCAGTCGCCTCGGTAAGCACATCCGCTGTGTTCGTGAAGGGAATTTTGTAGCGATTGGCGTCGGCGCGGTTGATGTTGTCGAAGCCGACCGCAAACTGGGCTACGACTTTCAGCGTGCCCTTCCCCGCTTCAAACAGTTCCGCATCCACCTGATCTCGAAGCGTGGTAATCAGGCCATCAATGCCCGATTTCAGCTTCTCGATAATCAATTTTTTAGGCGGAGCCTCAGGTTGCGGATAAAGCTCAACTTCGTACCCGCGCTTCCGCAACAACTCGAGTGATTCGCCGATATCAGCTGTAGCAAACACATGAAATTTTTGGCTCATGAGCTTTCTTGAACAGAACGCCGTGCGGCATTCGACAAGTGATTATAGACGTTGGCAGAATCTTCTCTGTGGCTCCGTGGTGGATGTTTTATCGAACCAACCGAGGTGACCGATGGCGTGTCAACCAGAAACCCTGAAGCGTGTTCCGCTCTTTTCTCTGCTGGACGACGACGAGACGGCCGTCCTGGCCGCGCAGGTAGAGGTCCGCGAGTTCACTCCACATCAGCGCATTTATAAAATCGGCGACGCTGGCGGCCGAGCCTATGTCATGGTCACAGGCAGAGTTCGTGTCACCACGATCGACGAGGACCAGCAAGAGGTCATTGTTGATGAACCCGGTCCCGGCGAGTTCTTTGGCTTCGCTTCCATGCTGGAGCAGACGCCTCATCAAACCAACGCTGTCGCCCTCGAACCGGCGGTTTGCGTCGAAGTTGATCGCAACGATATCCAGATTCTTCTGGAACGAAAGCCCCATGCCGGGATGGACATGCTTGCCGTTCTGGGGCGCCAGTTTCACGGCTCGCAGAAGCTGGTGCGCATTCGAGCTAATCGAAATGCGAATACGATTATCGAGCAGGAGGCGACCTTGGGTGAGCGCGTGGCCGATACCGTCGCCCGTTTCGGCGGATCCTGGACTTTCATCACGGTTTTTCTGGTTGTGCTCGTGGTCTACACGTGCGTCAACATAACTCTGGGCCGCCATGCCTGGGATCCGTATCCCTTCATCCTGCTGAACCTGTTTCTGTCCATGCTGGCCGCCATCCAGGCGCCCGTCATCATGATGAGCCAGAACCGCCAAGACACCAAAGACCGGCTGCGCAGCGAGCTGGATTTCGATGTAAACCGGCGCGCCGAAGTAGAGATCCAGGGACTCGCGCGCAAGCTGAATCTGCTTTCCGACCAGGTCAGCGATGTCCATGATCTGATTCGCGAAAATCATCCTCCGAATTCGGGCGCAGGCCCGCAGGTTGACAGCTGATCTCGCATCCCTCAGAAGCCGGACCAAAACCGGAAGCGTTACCTCCGGACAGCTACCTGAGATAACTCCCATTACCACCGTCACCTTTCGTAATCAGTGCCCTACCCGATAGCTTGAAAGAGACGGGGCAAGTGCTGTGGCAAGACATAAGATACGAAATACCGTTTGCCTGTTGTTATGTATTTTGGCTACCGGAATACGGGGATGGTCGCAGAGCACCACGGAAGTTCGTGGCCGGGTGCAGGACAACTCTCACCATGCCATCACCAGCGCATTCGTCATCATCACCGCGCAGGATACCTCTCTCATGCGCGCTGCCACCACCGACGATTCCGGTGAGTTTGCCTTTCCGTCCCTTCCCGTCGGCGTCTACAGCATTCAAGTAAAAGCCGACGGTTTCGCCAGCTTCGACTCCAAGGACATTCGCGCCAGCATCGGCGAAGTCGTCCGCGTGGACATTGTCCTCGGCGCGCCCGGAACGGCCAGCTCCAACTCCGCCAATCTTCCCGTCAAATCGCTGGTCGAGATCGGCAATTCACAGCTCGGCGTGGTCATGAGCGAGGGCGAGGTCAGTCATCTGCCCTTGAAAACGCGCGACACTTTCGAACTCTTACAGCTCCAACCCGGTGTCCAGAGCACAATCGGAACGAACCTGTTCTTCGGGAGTGACAGGCCCGGTGTCGTATCCGTGAGCGGCGCACGCACCCGCTCCAATGACTACAACGTCAACGGCGGCTACTCCGCCGACCAGATGGTAAATTCGCCATCCATCCAACCATCGCCCGATTCCATCAGCGAGTTTCGCGTCATCTCGCATAACTACGATGCTGCCCTGGGGCGCAATTCCGGTTCAGTTTTGAATGTGGTGACCAAATCCGGCGGGAGCGCCTGGCACGGAAGCGCGTATGAGTTTCTTAGAAATAACGCGCTGAATGCGAAAGGCTACTTCGACCCCGCAGTTCCGGATTTCAAGCAAAATGAATTTGGAGCCACGATTGGCGGTCCGCTGCGTCGCGACCGAACATTCTTCTTTGCTTCCTATGAAGGAAGGCGCCAGCGTCGCGGTATCACTTCGAATCCAGTACCGGTTCCCAGCATTGCTGAGCGCGCAGGAAATTTTTCCGATGGTCCCGCGTTCACGGGAGTGCTTAACGATTCCCAAGTTGCCCAGACCCTACTGGCTCGGCCCGGATGTTCCGCGGCCGTGAGTCAGCGCGGAGGCGCCGCGATTTCTGCCGGCACCTCGTATGCCGCCATCTTCCCCGGCAACCTCATTCCGTCGCAATGCTTTGATCCCACGGCTGCCGACCTGCTGCAGCAATTCGTACCGCCAGCGGTTAGGGACGGAGTCTTTACCGCTTCCCCGGACGCTGCCGTTCGCAATGACCAGATATCTTTCCGCCTCGATCACAATTTAACCGGCCAGCAGCAGATGAGTTTCTACTACTACGGCACCGACCAGCACGACGCCGAGCCGTTTTCTTACTTCCTCGGCCAGGGCGCGAATGTTCCCGGCTTCGGTACCAATACCCGCACGCGCTATCAGCAGTTCAATCTCTCCCATGCCTGGACCATTACCGCCAAGGCTATTAATGAAGCTCGCTTCGTCTATTACCGCGAGGGCGAAGGCTCCCTTCTGAGTCCTGCGCACACCAGTCGGGTGCAAAACTCCTGCGCTCATGTGCCTGCCAACCAATGCTTCAGCGATCCTGCCAACCCGCTACTGGGTATTACTCCTGGATACGGCGCCCAGTACGAAGGCGTGCCCTTTGTTGCGCTCTCGGGAGGATTCGCTTTCGGCAACAACCCGAATGGCAATTTTTCGCAGACTGGCAACGTGTACCAGGGGCAGGACACCTATAGCAAAATCGTCGGCCAACACACATTGAAATTCGGGGCTGATGTCCGCAATCAGCGTTTGCACCAGCTTTACTTCTACGACATCAGCGGCGGTTATCAGTTCTTCGGCGGCGGCCCGAACGATGTCGGCTACAGCACACTGGTACCCAATTATCTCTTAGGTCTGCCCGACAGCTTCTTCGAGGGCTCCGCAGGGGCGGTGGATGCGCGCTCCACGCAATTTGATCTTTTCGCGCAGGATTCCTGGAAACTTCGTACCAACCTGACCCTGAACTACGGCTTGCGCTGGGAATTCGACACTCCGTATGAGGATGCGGGCCGTCGAATTCAGAGCTTCCGGCCTGGGCAGGCCACGACCGTATACCCATGCGCGTTGAGCGCATCCGATCCCGTGGCCGCGCTTACCGGAAGCACCGATTGTTCCCCGACCGGACCGGCTCGCTCCGTTTTCCCGCTGGGTCTTGTTTTGCCGGGGGACCGCGGCGTTCCCAATGGTTTGACCGCCAATTACCTTAAGGCTTTCGCACCACGACTTGGCTTGGCCTGGTCTCCCAATTGGAGCACTGGAGCCTTGTCTCGACTTACCGGAGGTCCGGGTCGCACGAGCTTCCGCATGGGCTGGGGCATGTTCTATGACAGTGTCGAAGAAATGATGTTTGGCGAGAATCTCACCGCTCAGCCCCCATTCGGAGGCAGCACCAATCTCTCGAATGTTTTCTTCAACACGCCGTTCCTGGGACAGGATGGTTCAGTCGCGCCGAATCCCTTTCATGGTTTTGCTGATCCGAAACCCGGCACGCCCGTTGATTTTGCTCTGTTCCGGCCCATCACGCTGTACGGTAATCTTCCCACTGATTTTCGCAGCCAGTACTCGACGCACTACCACTTCACCATCCAGCGTGAATTATCGCGCAGTACTTTGTTGCAGTTTGGCTACGTGGGAACTCAGGGACATCGCCTCACCGCCACTCTTGACCAAAATTACGGCATCGCGCAGACCTGCCTCGATCTGAATCAGGTTCCCGGGATGTCCTGCGGACAGTTTGGCGCAGACGGTTCGTATACCATCCCCGCGGGCGCAATTCCGCCCGGCGTAACCGTGCACCTGCCGTATGGCTCAGTGCCTAGCGTTACCGGTCCGAATGTGAATCCGATCACCTTGGTTGGATTGCGCCGCTATTCGTCGCCCCTGTGCGAGCCTACAACCGGAAACGGATGTCCACCGGACGGCGTGCCCGTCTTCGGCAGCCTGTTTGCCAACCTGCCGATCGGCAACTCGTCCTATAACTCGTTTCAAGGTCTGCTGAGCCGGCGTCTGTCGCATGGCCTTCAGTTCCTGGCGGCGTACACGTGGAGCAAGTCAATCGATAATGCCTCCAGCTTCGAGAACTCGGTGAACCCCATTGATCCTCGCCGCTCGAGGTCACTGTCCCTGTTCGACGCGCGTCATCGCCTCGTCTTCAGCAACTATTGGCAGATTCCCGCGCCGATAACGGACCTATGGACGCATCACCTTTTCGGAGGTTGGGCTCTTTCCAGCATACTCACGATCCAGTCGGGATTCCCCATTCGTATGACCTCCCAAAACGATCAGGAGTTGATGAACAGCTTCGACTTTGAAACTGTCGGTGAACCTCAGCAGATCGCACCCTTCCATCGCCTCAACCCGCAGCAGTCCGGCGGATATTATTTCGATCCCGCGTCCTTCACGGATGCTCCCCTGGGCCAGATCGGCAACACGCCGCGAACCCTGTGTTGCGGACCTGGCATTGCCAATCTGGATCTGGGCATTCATAAGATCTTTGCACTACGAGAAGCAGCGAAGCTTGAGTTTCGTACCGAAGTATTCAACGTAATGAATCACACGCAGTTTCAAAACCCGGACGGGAATATTACGGATGGTGTAGCTTTCGGGCAGGTGAGCCGTGCCCGCGACCCAAGATTGATTCAGTTAGCTCTAAGGCTGACCTTCTGATTCTGGCAAGAGAGATGAAGAAAGTTATAAAACTTTTGGCCTGCACGACGCTTCTCGCTGCTGCTCTATTCGGCGCCGATCAGTCCGACCGGAAAGTTGTTCACCGCGAGGACGCCGAATATCCGCCTATCGCCGCTAAGATGAACCTTCATGGGACGGTCAAGATGAAGATTTGGATCAGCCCCGACGGCACCGTCCGCCGGCTGGAATATATTGGCGGCCATCCCTTGCTGGCCGAGTCTGCGCTGAAGGCAGTCAAGAACTGGAAATATCAACCCACCTCAACCGAATCCACATCTCAGGTAGAGATCAAGTTCTAGGGTGCTGTCTCGTAATTTCGCTGCATAATCTGTCATCCCGACCGAGGGCGATAGCCCGAGTGGAGAGCCTGCCCTGAGCGCAGTCGAAGGGGACCTTGTGTTTCAGCGTGATTCCTTTGTGCACGAGCCGATTTAATATGCTCCTTATCTGTCATCCCGACCGAGGGCGATAGCCCGAGTGGAGGGACCTTGTGTTTCAGCGTCATTCCTTTGTGCACGAGCCGATTTAATATGCTCCTTATTTCCGGGACACGACACTAGATTTCTTAATTACCTGGGTTGATATCCTGAAACAATAAGCCGAGGCTCCTCCGCCCGCCTGGTCTGCTTAATACCCATCAAGTGAACCGCCTTGGCCGCGATGTGTTCGGCGCTGACTTCGAATTCCTTCACCAACTCCCACGGCGCGCCCGAGTCGCCAAACCGGTCTTTCACCCCGATCGCGCCTGTGATCACGGCAGTGCCGTAGAGTTCTTCACTGCTTGTAATCACATTGCTCACGCGCCATGCCAGCGCTCCGATCTGGTGCTCCTCAGCTGTAATCACCACGCCGGTTTCCCTGGCGGCGCGCAATATGGCCGCCTCGTCGATGGGTTTTAGCGTGTGCATGTTGATGACGCGAGTCTCATAACCAAAATCATTCTTCAGAATCCAGGCTGCCCGCATCGCCTCTGGAACCATCGGCCCGCAAGCGATGATGGAGAGCTGCTCGCCTTCGGATTTGTAGTCGGCCGCGAGCACGGTCTGAAAGGCTTCCAGAAAATTCGGCATCTCGCGCCGGAAGCGAATCACATTGGCTTTGCCAAACACGAATGGCGTGGCTGCATCGGTCACAATGGGCGTGGCCTCGCGCGCAAAGCGCACATACTTCGGACCTGCATGCTTCAGCAGCATGTAAGTGGTGGCTTTCTTCGTCTCGACGGCATCGCAAGGCACCACCACGGACATATTCGGTAGCCCGCACATCGCAAACAAATCTTCTAGTGCCTGGTGTGTTGCTCCATCCGGCCCAACCGAAACGCCACCGTGCGCACCCGCGATAAAGACATTGAAATTTCCGTAGCAAATGGAAGTGCGGATCTGGTCCAGGTTGCGCGCCGCCGCGAACGTAGCATAGGTTCCGAAAACCGGCAGCTTCCCTTCTTTGGCCAGCCCCGCTGCCGCAGCCGTCGCCGATTGCTCCGCAATCCCCATACTGATCCAGCGCTCTTTGCGTTCCGGTTTGTTGGCATAAAACTGGCTAATGGTGATCGATCCCGAAATATCCAATCCCAAGCACACGACCCGCGGATCGTCCCCATTCTCCGCCAGCGACTGCCCAAAACCCATGCGCGTGGGTTCCATTTTGACCTTCATCTCGGCCCCGGCATTCCACCAATAGTTCTGGTGGAACTTCGGCAGGTCGGCATCCAGCTTGCGATCGACATCGGTCTGGTAAGCCTTGGCTTTATCCAGCAGCTGCTGCACGGGGATCGCCGTTGTCAGCCCCAGTTCAGCCAATCCTTTGCCCATCTCCTCAAGGTTCGGCACTTTCCCGTGCCAGCCCGCGACGTCTTCCATAAAGCTGACGCCTTTACCCTTCACAGTCTGTGCCAGAATGACCGCGGGCTTGCCCGCCGTGGCCGTAGCTTTTTCGAGCGCATCGACTACCTGCTGCATATCGTGGCCATCGGTGCGGATCACCTCCCAACCGAAAGCGCGATATTTATCCTCGAGGGGCTCAACGTTCATCACCTCGGAAACCTTTCCGTCAATCTGCAGGCGATTGCAGTCGACAATGCCGACAAGATTGTCGAGCTTGTAATGCGCCGCCTCCATTACCGCTTCCCAGACGGACCCTTCCTGCTGCTCGCCGTCGCCCATAATGCAGAAAATTTTGTGCCTCTTTTTGTTCAGCTTTCCTGCCAAAGCCATGCCCACCGCAATGCTGAGCCCTTGCCCGAGCGAACCGCTCGAAACCTCCACGCCGGGCAGTTTGGGCCAGTGCGGATGCCCCTGGTATGGCGAATAGAGCTTGCGAAGCAGCACCACATCTTCCAGAGGACAGAAGCCGGCAAAGGCCAGTCCTAGATACAAGCTTGGCGCCTTATGGCCAGTCGACCAGATGATACGGTCGCGATCCTCCCAGAAAGGATTCTTGGGATCGTGATTCGCCACGTGCAGATAAAGCGCCGCGGCAATGTCCATGATTGAAAGCGTGCCCCCCGCGTGCCCGCTACCGGCGGCGCATAGCGCGACCAGGTCGTAACCGCGCATCAGGTTGGCGGCAGACTTCAGTTCCTCGATGGAAAATTGCCGGATTGCTCTACCGGTGGTGGAATCGATAATGGCCACAATCGCCTCCGGGCGGGCGCACGGGTGCTCGCGGCGCACTCCGCCACAATCGAGGCTAGCTGGGCATGACCCGGGGGTCAGTGAGGACTGTCACAAGCGGGGGTGACAGATATACAAGCCATGAATTGCACATCAGTCAAGCGATCCGTATCAATCCGTGGCCAGAGTTTCAGAGGTTCTTGGAAGTCCACGCACCGATCCGATCCAGCGCCTTGTTCAGATTCTCCAGAGAATTAGCGACGCTGAAGCGCAGGTATCCTTCACCGAAGTCGCCGAACGAAGTGCCCGAAAGGCAAGCCACCCCGGCTTCTTCCAGCAGCGCGTCGGCGAGTTTCTTCGACTTCCAGCCGGTCTGCTGGATATTAGGAAAAACGTAAAAGGCGCCCTTCGGCAGGCGGCAGGAAAAACCCTTGATCTTATTTAGCCCTGCAACGAAGGCATCGCGCCGTCGTTGAAACTCGCAGCGCATTTTCTCGACGGAGGATTGATCCCCGCGCACCGCCTCAATCCCGGCAACCTGTGTAAAGCTGGCGGTGCAGGAATTGGAATTCGTCATCAAGCGTGTCATGTGGGCGGCCAGATCGGGACGCATCACGCCATAGCCCATGCGCCATCCCGTCATCGCATAGGTTTTCGAGAAGCCGTCAAGCAGGATGGTCCGGTCCTTGAACCCAGGTACCGCCATAATCGAATAGTGGTCGCCTTCAAAAATCAGGCGGCTGTAAATCTCGTCGGAGAGCACCATGATGTTGCGGTCGCCAATCGCTTCCGCAACGTCGTGAATATCGCGCCGGCTCAGCACGCCCCCGGTCGGATTCTGCGGCGAATTGATGATGATCAGCTTGGTCCGATCCGTGATCAACGAAGACAGTTCGTTGACATCCAGGCGGAAGTCGCGATCTTCGCGCAGGCGGATGGGGACCGCGCGGCCGCCGATGTAATTGATCATCGATTCGTAAATCGGAAAGCCCGGGTTCGGGTAAATGACTTCGTCGCCGCTATCCACCAGCGCCAGAATGCTGAAAAAGATAATCGGCTTGCCGCCCGGCACCACCACGACTTCGTCGCTGCTGCACGGGACTCCGCGAGAGCGCGAGATCTCTTCCGCAATGGCCTGACGCAGCTCCGGTAGACCCGCCGAAGGACCATAATGCGTCCAGCCCTTATGTAGAGCATCTACTCCGGCTTCGACAATGTTGCCGGGGGTTTCGAAGTCAGGCTCCCCAATTTCGAGATGCACGATCTGTTTTCCCTGGCGTTCCAATGCGCGGGCTTTGTTCAAGACTTCAAAGGCAGTCTCGGTGCCAAGGCGCGACATGCGCGAGGCCAAACGCAGTTCGTATTGGGTGGTGGGTTCCATAGTGACAAAACTAGGCATTATAACCCCCGTGCGGCGACACGGCCGCTTTTACTGATTCTCCGCGTAGGACTTCCCGCCGTCAGCAACGCAGGTCACACGGGCTTGTGATGCCGAGCTCCAACTTTGCGCTGCCAGCCGCAACATAGACCGGCAAGCGAACTGTCATCCCGAGCGGAGCGAAGCGGAGTCGAGGGACCTTGTGTTTAGTTTTCGGATCGACAGATCTTTAGGACGGCCGAGGCGGCCGTCCCTACGACGTGCAGGAAGATTATTCCGAGATCGCCGACTGTTCGTCCTGCGCCCGCAGCACCCGATCGACCGAATAAGGCGCGCGCTGCGACGGCTCATGATAGTGGCGGACCTGCATCTCGCCCAACAGGCCGATGGCTAGCATGTTCAACCCGGCCAGCAGGAGCACGGCTCCGAAAATCAATAATGGCCCGTGTTTCGCCATCACGTCAGCCTGATGCAGCAGCTTCTCCAACGCCAGCCAGGCGGCGACGCTCATGCCCCCGAAAATGCTGATCATGCCCAGGCTGCCGAAGAAGTGCAGCGGCCGCGAGAGATATTTCAGCAGAAAGCGAATGGTGATGAGATCGAAGAATACGCGGAAAGTGCGGGAGATCCCGTAATGCGAAGCGCCCTTTTCGCGGTTAATGTTGCGAATCGGTACTTCGCAGATCGAAGCGCCATGCCACGAAGCCAGCGCCGGAATGAAGCGGTGCAGTTCTCCGTACAGCGGCACCTGCTCCAGGATGTCGCGTCGATAGGCCTTGAAGGTGGTTCCGAAATCGTGAATCTCGACGCCGCTCAGTTTCGCCATCAGCCAGTTCGCGCACCGCGACGGAATACGCCGCAGCCACAAATTGTCGATTCGCTGCTTGCGCCACCCGCTGACGATGTCGTACCCCTCGCCGATTTTTTCCAGGAATATCGGAATGTCCGCCGGATCGTGCTGTAAGTCGCCGTCCATGGCGATAATGTATTCGCCGCGCGCGTGATCGAAGCCCGCAGCTAAGGCCGAAGTCTGGCCGAAGTTGCGACGCAGCTTCACTACCGTCACCCGGCTATCAACAGCGGCAATCTCCCGCAACAAACCGAAGGTGCGGTCCCGCGACCCGTCATCGACGAGGACAATCTCGAAACTCTCCCCGTTTATCTCCATGATCGCTTTCAGCCGGTCATAGAGATCGGTCACATTTTCCTGCTCATTGTGCAGGGGCACGACAATGGAATATTTGGGCAAGTGACTATTATACGAAATTCGCGTTTGCCTGCTCAGTTACCAACGTTGGCCGACTCCGCAACCTTTTTAGATGCACAACCACACCATGCAGATCAATAAGGCATAGACCCTAGCCTGTAACCATAGCAGTTCACTGTACTTCCGAGAGCTTACCTTCGTGCCCATATCGGGACTACTTTGGCACACAAATTCGCTTCGCGTGTTCAGTCGTCACCTAACAACTGAACTCGCCAGTAGCAAGCTAGGCCCAAACTCTCGCGTCGGAGCACAGTGATGAAGTATGTTGCCGTGTTGTGTCTGTGTGCCTGCCTGCTCGGCTGCAGTGCCACCCATCTTGACCCTGCCGCCCCTACTCCTAACAATTCTACTTCCAACAATTCCAGTTCGTCCTCGAGTTCCAGTTCGGGGTCGAGTTCTTCCAGTTCCAGTTCTTCCGGTTCAGGTTCCAGTTCCTCCGGCTCCAGCGGCTCAGGCAGTACTAGTTCCACTACTTACGACATGCTGCAGTGGATGACCATGGATCCGCAACTCAGCGCCACCCATCACATGGCCGGGACCGCCAATCCCATTTATACCAGCGTGCTCCCGGACCGGTTTTTCTGGACCAAAACCGCCCAGGGCTTTCCCTGGGACATCCAGCTGTACGACAGCAAATACATTTACCTGTGGGTGACGGAATTGAACTGGAGCGACCCCTCAACCTACAAAATGTTCCGCAGCCCCACGCTGGGCGACTACAACCTCCCGCTCGCGCCGCGGTTCGCGCAGGGCGGATATCCGGGTTCCAAAATTCTGATTAGCGACTCCACCTACGAAATCCATAGCAGCTGCTCCAGCTACGTTACCAAGACTCTCGGACACGTCGTCAATGAAGTCTGGGGACCTTACCAGGAATCATTAGGCGGGACTTTGCCGAACAATCTGGAGACCCTCGTCATCAGCTACCGCTACAGTTGCGATTCCATGTATTCGAACTGCGGCAACAAGGAAGAATTTCACGTGGCCAGGCCGTATGGTCTCGTGTATTGGCAACATCAGTCGCTTCAATCCAACGGGACATATGCGCCACCCGACAACAAAACTTATCTCAACCGGGTGGTTGCCGGGCAAGCCCGCGTTGTAACTACCTGTTTTTAACCATCGGCGAAGCTGCCCCCAAATGCACGGTGTTTCGTTCTTGTCGACGATCGGCCGCTGCGGGGAGTGAGAAGGAGCGAAGCTGATAGCTGATTGCTGATAGCTGCTTGCAGGTTTCTGCTTGGGAAGCTTGAAGAGAGAATTACCCCGGTTCCGGAGGGAAGCGCCGAATCTGAGGTGCTGTCGGCGTCTCTACGCGATATCAGCTCGCCTCTGGCCGGTGCCACACCAACCAGGCCAGTAGCAGCACCATGATGATGCTGATGCAAAACTGCAGGATGAACTCGTAATCCATAACCGGAGCCAGTGTACCAGATTCCGGTACCCGGGAATTCAAAGAGTAGGGGTGGAAGCTGAACAAATCCAAAGCAATCACGAAGTCTTGTTCTGATTTTAATTTAAGACTGCTTAAAGGACCTACCCTATCCCGGTACCAAACTCGCCAACGGTATTCAGGATACTCTGTGTGGAAATCAGCAACATACAGAGAATGCCTGAGGAGCTGCCGTTTTTTCCTGCAGAATCGCTGTTCAGCAGCTCTCCTTCCATAATGAATCAGAGCTGAATTTCTGCTAGCTTCTATAAATACAACGTCGACTCCACCCCGGAGTTGGACGAGCTGTTTACTTCAGCCCAGCTGAGGGTAGCAGCGGGTCGGGTGCAGAATGCGGGCAATTTGGTTTCGTCGGATGTGGTTAGCGCAGGCGCAGTTCATTGCGCAATGGAAATGGTTCTTAGCCAGCTTAATTTGCGGAGTGGCAGCTGCTTTGCTCAGCTGGTTCTTTAAGAGTAGTGCCAGTCGAGCTCTGGTGCCGCTGGTCTGCCTGGTGTTTATAGTCATCGTGGCCATTCGCTACGGCGCACGTTCCGGAATAATCGGTTCCATCCTGGCCACCATCGTTTTCTGCTTCTCATTGTTCCCTCCCCTGGGTGCGTTGCGGGTAGATGATCAGACTGAGCGGGCCAATGTTGTCTGGATGTTACTCGGCGGCATCTCCCTGTCTTACCTGCTCTCCTCCGACGGTGAGGACGACGATGATGGGCTTAGCTGAGTAGAAGCTGTCTCATAAAATAATTTTCGGACGGGCGCGGCTTCACAGTCCCGAAAAGACTCCAGCTCAGGGTTGGGCCATGGCACGACTTCAGAGGCTGCGGAAAAAAGAACCAGGTAAGTAAAATCGGGAAGGGCACGAGTTTACTCGTGCCACTAAGCCGTCGAATATACGTCCGCGCTTTAGCGCCGGAGGGCCTTGTTTTGCCCTGAGGGACCTTTTCAGCGGCCTCTTTTAGCCGCTGAGGGATGTCTACACGACGCGAGGTCATTTTTTCCGCAACCTGTTCAGTGCCGCGAAAGACCCAACAAACGCGGGCTTTAGCTCCTCCCCACCTCAATCTTTGCTTCTCAATGCGATCGTACGCGCAGGAAGAAAACGGCGCCGAACGGGTGTTGCCCATACGCGGGAACCAGAACCTGTGGCACTCCGTAGAACATGATTTGCGCACCGATCGCCGTAGACAGATGGCTCACATTCGCGATCTCGCGATCGTACCCCACGGTATAAGCCTGCACCCGGGCGAAGTAACGTTCCTGGAATCCAGCCGTTCGCAAGCCGCCATCCAGTAATTCGTTGGTTCGATCCACATCTTCCACCCGGGTCCACGCATAATTCTTCTTTGCGAATTGCAACGTTGATTCGAGCAGGTAGCTGTTCCCGACGTTTCCATCCGTCAGGCTCTGATTTCGTCCCCACAGAATCATGGAAGCCCAATTTCCGTGATGCATCCGCCGGTTGTACATGAGCGACGCCGTCATGCGCCGCACATCGTCCTGCGGAGACGAACTTTCCGGACTGTGGAGATCGGCGATCGAATATTGCACGCTCCAGTTGTGGCCGGGATTAACGGTAACCCGAGTGGACCAGGAGTCGATGGCTCCCGAATCGATGTCCCAGCGGTATTCATCAGGCTCGCGCCCGTGGAAACCGGACGCTTCGAGGCGGATGTTTTTGTAGGTAAATCCGGTGGTGATCACGTCCGCCGCAATGTGCGTCGAATCCTGCAGATGATGTCCGAGCGGCGCAATAGGGTCTTCCGAAGCCGATGCGCGATGGGGATACGCCAGCGGTCCCATAGCTGGATCGCCATGCGGCGCCGCATAGATAGACAGCAGCGTGTTCTCGCTTGCGGCCCAGTCATACATGGCAGCAACTTCCATGACAAAATCATGGGGATGCTGCCCATCTACGATGGGCCTGCCAAAGGCGGTTTCTCCCTGTTGGAACAGCTCCGGATAGCGGCGTGAGGACACCGTCGTGGGCTCGAGGCTCAGCATCGAGCGCAACGTAAGCACGCCCTTTCCCTGCCGCCGCTGGGCCATCGACATTAGCCAATTGGTAGAAAAAAGCTTGTCAGCACCGCGTGATCCGCTCTGTTGGATGTCGTTGAGAAAGGCCTCCCCGTGCAGCATCCATTGCCAGCCATGCCACTCTGTTCCCAGCATATGCACCGCCGTGGAATTCGGGTCGGCATCCGTGCCTGAGCTGTCGTGGAGTTGCAGCATCTCAATAAACGAATCACCCCCCATGCTCATGCCTGAGTTGGCCATGTGCATATCCTCTGTCTGTCCCTGCATCGCGGGATGAGCTTGCTGCGGCGTACAGGAACCGGTGTCCTGTGTCCAGGCCGGCATCACGGCTATGGCTAACGCCACAACGAACACCGCACTGCGCAACTGCAAGAAGATGACTCGCAAGATCGTCCTACAAATAGTTTGCAACAGGGGTTTGACTCTTGCCCAGCAAAAAGGCTAGGAACCAAGGCAATGAGGCTGCTGCGATGAAGAAGTAAGATGTGATTAGCCTCAAAATGGCTGGACAGGAGTCTTCAGTGCTCTCGCTTGATTGCGACAGTTAATGCTCAGGTACAGATTCATTGTGCCTTGCATTTACAAAACCGATGCAGAGTTCGACTAGTGGAACTAGAGTCCGCGGTAGGCCAAGGTGACAGTCTTCGTCCCACCCGCTGGCACCGGTCCGACGTAGGCCACCTCAATTGAGGCGGAGCCTATGCCATCTACGATGTATTCCGCGGAGTTAAAGGCGAAGGCGCAGGCATTGGGCCCGGTCGGAACATCCTGAGCGTATCCCTGCCAGAAGCCGAAGGGCGGCCTACCGACATTTTGCAGGAACAGTCCATAATCTTTACCTGGGGCTATGGCGAAAAAGGCAAGCGCGCTATCAACTCCTGACATGTACGTGTCGTAATTGGCGCCCCCGCTTAGTGCTGCGTCCGCAAATCGCACGAGATACGCCACCTTCTGCACAGATTGATTGTTCTTGAGCCCCATGACCACGGTTATGGACGGAGAGTGCGTCACGGTGATGGTCTGCGTCAACGTCCAGTTCCCATCGGCGGTCGTGCGGGCAATCTTGACGGAAGTAGAGCTATGACTCAGAACGACGGCATTTTTCCAGTTTCCGGTGTCACTGACCGCATAATCGGTGTAATTCTGGGCCGGACTTTCGTTGCAAACGCCATACCCTTCACCATTCGGACCCAACATAATCTGTCCGAACGGCGTCTGAATCCCTAGAATATTGCCGTTCACGGTAACGCAATAGCTCAAGTAAGTGTTGCCGATGCCGGTGCTGAAGTTGTACGAGCATGTCGTGGTGGCAGCATGGGTCGGAACCGCGATCCAAAGCAATATCAGACAAACGAACAGAGAGAAGTTTACGTGGCAGTGCATGGAGTCCTCCTGTTTGATTGCCCTTGGAAAAGCCCCGACCTGGGTCGCGGGGAAGCAGTAGGCAGGCCGAACCCAGCTTTGAGGGTGGATTATGTGGCCGGAAAAGCTTCCTGTCAACCGGATGGCTAACTAGGTCGGCATTCGACAGGACGCGGCTTCAGCCTCAGAATGAGCCGAGAAAGCGTCCTCAGCAGAACGGGCCTTTGGTGGAGCTAGTCGGGATCGAACCGACGACCTCATCGTTGCGAACGATAGTATCTGCCGTTCTCATCTGACTGATTCGATTGACTCTCTCCGTAGTTTTCGTCACTTTCGGCACCCTTTATTGGACCAGTAATGGGACAGACTTTGGGACAGGCTTTGAAGTAGATCCGTTCACGAACTCAGAGAGTTTCTCGATTGCCTTGCGTTGCGCAATCGGAACCACCTGGGCGTACACGTCCAGGGTAGTCTGAATGCGGGAGTGTCGCATCTGACCCAGCCGGAACTAGCTGCACTCTTGCACCGCCGACACAATGCGGGCGTTTGGGAACTCGAGAATGGTGCTCCAAACTTCCGGATTCTTAAAGATGCGGACGCGATCAAGATTGAGATCGTGGATAAGGAAACGCACGCGGCATACGTGCAATGGGCCAAGGACAAAAGTAGCGGGCGGGACAGGTTCGCCGATCTGCGGCAGTGGTGGCGAGAGAATCCGCGGTAAACGTCACGGCTCGTTGCTGCAATCGCCGACCGATTCCAAGCCCACCCAAGTCGCGGTGTGAACTCAGCGGGACGCTTGGCTGCTGACCCGGAGTCAACTCAGTCCACGAGAGGGTGAATCATCTTAGTGAACCGGGGAAGAGACGGCTGAACGCTACCATCAACCCGCCACGGTTGGCTTGCTGGCGTTGTGCAGCTAAATCCCGCAGGACGTTGTTTCGATCTGGAGCATCCGGGGCCAACTCGAGGTATCTCTGAAGCAGGAGTGCCGAAGTATGTCCATCCTCCCATTCCCGGGAAATCGCGGCCAGCCAACTCAGAGTCAGGGGGAACCGAGCGTTCGCCAGGATTTGGTTCAGATAAACGCGAATAGTCGCCTTTCCATGATCTTCCATGGGACTGATTCCGGGATCGTGAGTCAATGCACTCGCTAACTGCTCGACCGCACTCCGTGTGTCGTTCGCGTGAGCGTATTCCAATGCTGCCTTCAGGCGGGCTTGCTGGCGTTGTGCAGCTAAATCCCGCAGGACGTTGTCTCGATCTGGAGCATCCGGGGCCAACTCGAGGTATCTCTGAAGCAGGAGTGCCGAAGTATGTCCATCCTCCCATTCCCGGGAAATCGCGGCCAGCCAACTCAGAGTCAGGGGCAACCGAGCGTTCGCCAGGATTTGGTTCAGATAAACGCGAATAGTCGCCTTTCCATGATCTTCCATCGGACTGATTCCGGGATCGTGAGTCAATGCACTCGCTAACTGCTCGACCGCACTCAGTGTGTCGTTCGCGTGAGCGTATTCCAATGCTGCCTTCAGGACCATCCCGAGATACTCTGCCGCGCTTCCTTCGATTACCGCGCCGGAAACACCTGTTCTCAATTGATAGGTGCTCTCCAGAGATGCTGCAACTCCGAGTTCCCTAAGACGCTGCTCGAGAAGAGTATTGTCGGAAAACCGTTTAGACCGGCCGGGAGAGTGGGTTAAGACAAATAGTAGATCGCATTCCAGTTCCGTCGCCAGTGATGCCGCATGTTGCATCTCTTCATCGCTGTCGTTCCACTCGAACAGAATGTACTTCCAGATGACCTTCATCGGCGTTTTGGAATGGTGGCGTTCATTACGCAGCTTGCGAAGGAAACAAAGCGCCTTCTCTAGATTTCCACCGACTCTATATTTCTCATACGAATCCGCAAATGCACCATCAATCGAAGCTCTTAGGATGTTGAGGCCGCAGGTTGTCAGCCAAGGCTTGTAGGGATAGCTGGCGTGGGTTGTGACCATTGATACCGCATCGGGGAAATATTGCTTGCTCAATAGAATCAATTCGCCGAGATCTGCATTTACCAGTGGATCCCCGCGTCCTTCGAAGTGGATGATCCGGATACTTTTAACACCTTCGCTCAAAAGTTGCTCCATCAGGGATCGGAGCATCACAGAACTCATATTGTAGGGTGGCGCACTCAGACTGTGGCGCAGTCTTGCGGGTATGCATTGAGGACACGACAGGTGGCACAAGTAGGATGCTTCCAAGTGCAAAATTTGGATGGCTTTTGGTTTTGAAGTGGTGGGCAACTCTCCGTGCCCGAGTACGGCGCATCTTTCACACAATCCAGGAAAAGGAATTGTCCCCGCTCTAAGCGATTCACGGATATGAACAAGCTCGGGGGAATGAAAAAGCGGCTCAATCGTGCGATCGGATGCATTCGGCGCGAAGCGTCGCAGGATATGCGACTCACCGACATCATCCCAGCATGGTATGTCGCCGTTTGCTTTCACGTAGAGGCTTGTACACATCATGCATGTCCGCATACTGTGTCCGGGAGAACAACCGACGATTTTTCGGCCCGAGCTTTTGGCACCCAGGATGATATGCTTCCGATCACGACGAAGGAACAGCAGATATCGGCAACCTGCGAGGATAGCCGAGCCGGAACTTTCGTTCCTACTTCACCGGCGGCGCAATGCTGGAGTATGGCAACTGGAAGACGGTGCTCCAAACCTCCGGATTGTGAAAGATGCGGACGCGATCAAGATTGAGATAGTGGACAGGAGCAGTCATGCTGCCTATATCGAATGGGCGAAGGACAAAAGCAGATCGGTTACACCGGCAGTTGCCGACATGCGGCGATGGTGGAGAGAGAATCCGCGCTAAGTAGCTTTGAGGCAAACTCCCCAGCAAGCGAATTTGTTGGGACAGATTGGGACAGCAATCAGTTTTGGGATAGCTGCAAGTGATTGATTTTATGGTGGAGCTAGTCGGGATCGAACCGACGACCTCATCGTTGCGAACGATGCGCTCTCCCAGCTGAGCTATAGCCCCACGCCGGACGCCGGTGGCAGAGTGAGCTACACAAAGTCTAGCACACCGGTTTTTTTGAAATCGCCCAACCTCCCATGGGGCCGGCCCTTCGCCTGACACTACGTTCGAGATCGCGCAAGCGCTTCGCTAACCTGACATACACGCTTCCGCCAGCAGACCGAGGATCACCAACACTCGACGCATCGTCGACCCAGTAGCGGTCCCGTGCGACTGCTTACGGGTAGCTCACTACTGTCACGGGCGTATCCGGGTTCGCGATAGTCGACGACCCTCCCGTGTTGTTGATCACGTTTAGTATTCCGCCCGAGCCCGCCGTCGACAGGAAAATGGTGAGCAAATCCTGGAAGCTTCCCGCCGGCAGGTTAGCAGGCGCCTCAAACGCGTTCGCGGCGTAGATGGGCACGCCCTGGTTAAAGAAGCTGTAGCTGCCCATTCCATAACCGTTGAACTTGCTCACTCCGTTTCCAACTTTAAAAGCGGCCCAGCCGTCGACGCCCTGCCCTTCCATCCACGCTGCCTGACTGGGTGGATCATAGGGCATCTCGTTCTGGAAGAAGATGTCGGTACCATTGTTCCCGTTCCAGATCACTTCGTACTTCTGATAGTGCTCCACGAACAGGCCGTACGCGGTTACGTTGTTGCCGTTGACGATCAGGCCGGTATCGGCAGGGTTGGTCGTCCACCCCACGCCATTGCCATGATCGGCGCGCCACGACCAGATGTCATCGAGGATGACATTGTTGCTGTTCACAATCAGAGCGGTAGTAGCGCTGCCCGCTGCGGCCCCGCCGATGCGGAGGAACACGTCGGTCAGCGTGGTTGGATCGGAAGCTTCGTTGTCGCTGCGCGCGTGCCCGCTTCCCACCTGCAGCAGCACGGGAGAATTGGTCGCGCCCGCGTCGAAGATGATTCCCGAGATGATCATCCCCTCCGCGCTCTTCACCATCATCGACACGATTCCGTTTTGCGGAATCAGCGTCGGGAACCCGAGGCCAAGCACAACCGTATCGGGACGAGTCACCTTGATGTTCGCATCCAGGTTGTAGACACCGGGCGTCAAAATCAGATTCATGCCTGAACTTAACGCTTGATTGATCGCCGCGGCGGAATCGGTTGGCTGCGCGATAAAGAATTTTGTAATGGGAATAGATACCCCGGGTGTCGCCCCACCCCCCCATGATGTTCCCGAGGAGTTGCTCTGGACCGACGGCACGAAAACGTTGTAATTCCCAGCCGCGTCCAGATACAGGTAGGGCGCCTCCCGCGTCACCGGGCTGGTCGCCAACGTCGTATACGGTCCGCCACACGATGATGACGCGGGAAAGCATTGGGCGGGCGCGCCGACCACGCCGGAGAACACCTGGTTCCACACCCCATTGGTCCAGCCATCGAGGTTGCTGTTCCTCATCAGCCATTGCTGTTGCGAGCCATTCACGATCGTCGATCCGTCGAACTCGGAGTCGGCAATAAAGCCGCCGCTCGCGAACGATGGGCCGGTGCAGTAATCCATGAGCGTCATGAAGCCGTTAACATTGACGCGGCGCATGGGCGCGGCCTGCGACACAGCCCAGAATTCCCCGCTATAGCAACCGAAGTTGGGAGTGTTCACATTGATAGTGAGGTTCGACAACGATCGCCAGAAGTTCACCAGCGCCGTGCAATCCCCCGCGCCAAAGCACTGGTTGTGAACGTAAACCGAGCCATTAATGACCACGTCCCTGGGAGAAAGTCCGAGGCCCGCGACCGCCGTATAGTATCCGACCTGAAAGTTCAGCGGGGAGGCGCTGGAACCATATGTGCCCGGTTCGAATAACAAGGCATAGCGCTGCGTTCCGAATTGATTCGAGACTTGCTGATTAGCTATGGAATCGACGGTGGCTTGTATGTCGCTTTGCGGCATATTGGGATTGAAGATATAGACATTCGGGCCGAAATCCGGTTGACCCGGCGCCGCTGACACAACTGCGGCACCATGCCGCGCATGCACACTCGTGCCTGTGGCCGACGAACGGGCCGCCAGGCATCCCGACGGCAGCGCGCTCAGTAGGGCAAAGCTGGTTACGACCAATATAGATAGGAGCCCTCGCTTAGTTCTGAACAAACTCATAACAAACTCCTTGAAACAAACTTGCTGGCATGTTTCATGCCGAGTCTACTCTGATATGTGGGAGCCGCATATCTCTAAATGGCCTGTTTAGAAATAATCGGAGTTAGTCGCACAAGGTCCATTGGATCCAAGTCGACGGGGCGTCGCCCTTTTAATGCCAAACTACGAAGGCAGTCGGGCTCTTTCCCGATAGGCGCCCATTCGCTTATTAGCCCGAGCCATCACATCGACATCGGACCCCCTGAGACTCTCGCCTGATGTATGCTCACAGCGTGCGGGCACTCCGATTCCGCCACTCGCCCACCTCCGGCCTGCTGCTTGGCCTGGTCATTACTCTGGCCGCGGTGGTGTTGTATTCCGGTTATGTGGCGCTGCAAATCCAGCGTCTGCGGCAACTGCAGAGCGACCTGCTGGAGCGCAATCGCAAGGACTCGCTCCAACTGGTGCGTATCCAAAACGATCTGAATACGCTTGGTCTCGCCATGCGTGACATGCTCGACAGCGATGAGCCCTATCCGCTCACGGCCTGGACATCGCAATTGCAGCGCATCCGTTCCGATCTCGAGGACGGACTGCGCATCGAAGACCAACTGGCGGTCATCACACGCACACCCGAGCAGCGCCAATACCTCGCCACTTCGCTGTCTCAATTCTGGGATGCCGTCGACCGCATGTTCGCCTTGGCCCGGCAGGGCAACGAGCACGACGCGCGCGAACTGATTCGCTTGTCACTGCAGGCGCGGCAACAAGCTCTGAGCACCGCAGTGGCTCGGTTATTGGTGCAGAATAGCGAAAGCGAAGAAGCGGCTGCCCTGCGCACTCGCCAGATTTACGATCGCGTACAGCGCCAGGGATATGTTTTTCTGGCGGCCGTTTTGCTCGCGATTCTCTTCACCGGTCTCTATCAGATTCGTTCCAACCGCCAGCTGTTCCGGCAACTCGAGGATCTCTCGCAACAACGCAGCGAACTCGCCCAAACCCTGATCTCCATGCAGGAGTCCACGCTCCTGCACATTTCGCGCGAATTGCACGACGAGTTTGGTCAAATCCTCACCGCCATGGGAACCATGCTGAGTCGGGCAGGCAAGCATGCCCCGGACGGATCGCAGTTGCGCGGCGACTTAAACGAAGTTGGCGAAATTGCGCAATCTGCGCTCGATAAGGTGCGCAGCCTATCCCAGGCCCTGCATCCCGTCATGCTGGAGGAATCGGGTCTGGAAGCCACGTTGGACTGGTACATCCCCGTGGTGGAAAGGCAATCCGGAATTGTCATATCCTACAAGAAGTCCGGAACGCCCATTCCGCTCGACGGCCGCATTGGCGTGCATGTCTATCGGATTCTCCAGGAAGCTTTGAACAACGTAGCTCGTCATGCCGGTGTCCATGAAGCCTGGGTACGGCTCTGCTTTCATCCCGAGTCATTGCAGTTGGAAGTGGAGGATCACGGAAAGGGCATGGGCGCCCGTCCTGCCGGAAAGGGCATCGGGCTGGTAGCGATGCGCGAGCGCGCCGAACTACTCGGTGGCACGATTGCGTTTTTGAGTCCTGAAAAAGGCGGAACCCTGGTGCGGCTAAGAGTTCCCATGGGACCTTGAGGATATGGCCATAATCGCTCTCATCCCAAACGCGGCGTCCAGGTTTTAGTGTTATGAGCAAAATCTCCGTACTGCTGGTTGACGATCACAGCCTGGTCCGGCGCGGCTTCCGGCGCATGTTGGAAGACGCCAGCGACATTGCAGTCGTCGGCGAGGCCGGAGATGGCGAAGAAGCCATCCGCCTTGCTCAGCAGTTCAAGCCCGATGTGATTGTCATGGACTGTGCCTTGCCAGGAATGAGTGGATTGACAGCGACTCGGCGCATCCTGGAGGAGTTCCCGGACGGCAAGGTTCTCATGCTCAGCATGCATTCGGAGGACACGCTGGTGCGGCAGGCTCTGGCAGCGGGCGCGCGTGGATACGTGCTGAAAAACGCCGTGAACCTCGATCTGGTGGATGCCGTTCGCCGGGTTGCCGCCGGCGAGACCATCATCGACTCCCAAATTTCCCGCTCCACGCCCTTGAAGGGCGAGCGCGATCATGGCCTGACCGTCCGCGAACTGCAGATACTGCAACTCATCGTCGATGGCCGCTCCAATAAAGAGATTGCTGCCCAACTCGATCTCAGCGCCAACACCGTGGCCGTGCACCGCGCCAATATTATGGATGCGCTCGGCATCCACAAGACTGCCGAACTGGTCACATACGCTATCCGCAATGGCCTGGTAAGTATTCCGTGAATCGCCGCTCGTTCCTCTCCGGTCTGGCCGGACTTGCCGGCGCGTCCGTTCTTCCCACAAAGCTTTTTGCGCAGACCCCGTCTCCCGGGTTTCGACTGCTCGACGTCAGCGATCACGCCGGCATTCACTTTCAGCACAATAGCGGCGCCTACGGGGCCAAGTTGCTTCCCGAAACCCTGGGCCCGGGCTGCGCCTTCCTCGACTACGATCAAGACGGCTGGCAAGACATTCTGCTGATCAACGGCATGGACTGGCCCGGCCACAAACACCAGCGCTCGACCATGCGCCTTTACCGCAACAATCGCAATGGCACCTTCACCGAAGTGACCCGCCAGGCAGGACTCGACGTCGAGATGTACGGGATGGGCGTCGCCGTCGCCGATTACAACAATGACGGCTTCCCCGACATTTTCGTAACCTGCGTCGGCCAGAATCGCTTGTTCCGGAATACCGGCAAAGGGACGTTCGTCGACGCGACTCACGCCAGCGGACTCGGCAACCATCAAAGCTTAAGCACCTCCGCCGTCTGGTTTGATTTCGATCGCGACGGACGGCTGGATCTCTTTGTCTGCAACTATGTGAAATGGTCGCAGCAGCACGACGTCTTCTGCAGCCTGGATGGAAAGCACAAGTCGTACTGCACGCCTGAGGCTTACCACGGCGAGACCTGCTGGCTATTTCATAACCGCGGCGACGGCACCTTCGAGGATGTGACCGCCTCCAGCGGAATTTTCGACAGCAGTTCCAAATCGCTGGGGGTCGCGCTCCTCGATTACGACCAGGACGGCTGGCCCGACCTGCTCGTCACTAACGATACCCAGCCCAACAAGCTCTATCGCAACGGCCGCAATGGACAATTCAAAGATGTCGCCGTCGAAGCAGGCATCGCCTTCAGCGCCGATGGCCGCGCCCGCGCCGGCATGGGCATCGATGTGGGCGACTTCGAAAATTCCGGAACTCCCGGCGTCGCCATCACCAACTTCGACAATGAAATGATCGGCCTTTATCGTGCCAACAAAAACGGCGTTTACGACGACATCGCTACCCAGGCCGGAGTCGGGCTGCCTTCCAAGACCACGCTGGGATTCGGCTGCCTGTTTGCCGATCTCGACCTCGATGGCCGTCTCGACCTGATCGCCGCAAATGGCCACATCGATGACACGGTTCGCAACGTCCGCCACAATGTGGGCTACGCCCAGGCGCCGCAGGTTTTCCTGAACACGGGCCAGCATTCCTTTCGCGATCAGTCATCCGATGTTGGTGCAGATTTCGCAACTCCCAAGGTCGGACGCGGACTCGCCTATGGTGATTTTGATGGCGACGGGGATTTGGATCTGTTGATGACCACCAACAACGGTCCAGCCTATCTCTACCGAAACGATCAACTCGCAGGCAATCGCAGCATCCGCTTCCACCTGACCGGCACCGTTTCAAATCGCGATGCGATCGGGGCAACCGTGCGTGTCTATGCCAACGGAATTTCTCAGTCGGCGATGGTCAAGTCCGGATCAAGCTATCTTTCGCAATCCGAATTGCCAGTCACCTTCGGCGTAGGAAAAAACGGTGCCATCGAGCGCGTCGTGATTCAATGGCCCAACGGCAGAAGCGAGGAGTACAAGAATTTGAAAACCGCGCGCTCGTATCGTTGCTTGGAGGAAAAAGGTATCACCGAAGAAAAACAGTTCTGATTCGGATTTTGTGGCGCGACAGTACCCCACCTTGTCATCCCGACCGGAGCCGAAGCGCGAGGTACGAGCGCTTCGGGCGGAGTGGAGG
>DASUWH010000042.1:0-2039 GCA_036378535.1 Terriglobales bacterium
GTCCAATCAATCACACCGATCCAGTAGTACGGCTCGGGATCGTCGGGCTTCAACTGAATGTGTTTTTGGTGATAGGTCTTGGACTCCTCGAACTTTTTGGGGTCAAATGGCTGGCCGCCCATTTGAAACAGGATGGAGCCGATGCCGTCGATGGCGGAAAGATTATTGGCGTCCTTGTCCAGCACTTCCTTGAATTCCTGGACCGCCTGCTCGCCCTTGGCCTGATTTTCCTTGGAGGGCGCGCCAGGAATATAGAGGCTGGCGTAAGCGGTGGCCAGATACAGCCGCGCATTGAGGAGATCCGGATCGGCTTCCTTGGCCTCCTTGAAATATTCGATAGCCGCATCCGACTGGCCGTTCTTGAAAGCCGTGACGCCCTTATTCAAGAGGTCGCGGGCTTTCAGTTTGTTGCAGCCGGAAGCTGCAAGTGTAAAAACCAGGAGCGCCGCGAGCGCGGCAACCCGGCGGGCAATCGTGCGAAGCGATGCATGAGTCATTGAAGCGTCCATCCCCACTGTGCGCGGCCCGTGTTGCCGATGCCCGCGCTAGAATTCACATGCCTTGCAAGAGGCACTCTAATCTGTCTCCGCCAGTTTTTCCAGTTCGGGAGTCATAAGGCCAACCGACGATACACCTGCGGCACGCATATCGTCTATGACTCTGGCGATAACCTGAAACTCCAGGGCGCCATCCCCCCGAACAAAAGCCGTATGATTGGCCCTGGACCCAAAAATCTGTTGCAGCCTGGCGCTTAACCGGTCCCACTCCACCGCTTCCTGGTTGATGCGCAGCGAACCGTCGGCAAGGACCTGGACAACGATCGCAGCGGGTTGCGGATCCGCCGGAACGGATGCCGGCTGCGGCAACTCCGCCATCATGCCCTTCTGCTTATGCGGGATGATCATAAAGATCACCAGCAGCACGAGCAGAACATCTATCAACGGAACCACGTTCATCTCAACGAAGATTCCGCGATTCGAACCGCCAACCGATATGCCCATGAGCCACCTCGCCCTGAAAATTCCTGCGAGGAGGACTCTCACATCCACGAGAGCAGACTACAGCCGCTCTTCAGGAGCGAACCTGAAGAAGCAGCCTGAAGAATTCTACTGGCCGGCCTCTAGCTTGGCGGTGATCAACCCGACTTTATCGATGCCGGCGCCGCGCATGACGTCGATGGCGCGGGCCACTTCGCCAAACAGGACGTCGCTGTCGCCCTTGACGAAGGCGATCTTTTCGGCGCGGTCCTTGAAGATTTGTTCGATGCGCGGTCCGAGATTATCCCAGGTGGAGTCTTCGTTGTTGATCTTGACCTTGCCGCTGGTCAGCACCTGAACCACTACAGTCTTATTTTCCAGTTCCACATCCTGCTTCTGGTTGGGATTCGGCTGCGGCACCAGCGTATCGAGTCCCTTCGGGGTGAGCGGGGTGATGACCATGAAAATAATCAGCAGCACCAGCAAAATATCGATCAGCGGAACGACGTTCATTTCCGCCATCGCGCCGCCCTTATTGTCGCCTACCTGCATTCCCATTGAGCTTCTCCTGTCGGCCCGTCCCGAGCGGGTATTGCGGGCCGTAGTGCCGCGCCATTGTGGGGAAGGCGCGGCGTTCAACCGGCAAAAAACAGAGCAAACGAACGACTACCTCGTGCGACCCCAGCCGCTCAGTCGGCCTGCGGCGGAGGAGGCGGAGGTGTACTTCTCTCGTTCCGTTCGGTCAGGAGGCCAACCTGGTCGACTCCCGCCGAGCGGATTTCATCCACGACGGCGACCACGTCGCCATACTTGGCGCGCGCGTCGCTCTTCACGTACACGGTCTTGTCCAGCCGATTGGCGATGCGGTCCTTAACCTGCGCGGTGATCTCTTCCTTTCGAATCTGCGTGGTGCGAAGAAAGATGTTACCGTCGCGGGTTACCGCAATGACGATGGAGTCATCCTTATCGGCATCCTGCATGTCCTTGGCGGTGTTGGTGCGCGCCAAATCCACCGGATGGTCTTTCTGCAACATCGGGGTGACCACCATGAAGATGATCAGC
>DASUWH010000043.1:0-82286 GCA_036378535.1 Terriglobales bacterium
TGCAGCAAACCCAGCAAATTCCAAACCCGATATTCAAGCCCGTTTCTGGTGTCACAATGCTGAAGGGTAGGATTCACTTTCTCTCCTCCTTCTTTAACACAAGAGGAGCCAGCCGGTCCCAACGGTTTAGACGGCTCTCGATGGTAGGATTGGATGTCAAAATCGCGCAATGCGATTAAGCATCCAGCAAATTAAAATCGGGCAACGCCTTGGCCGGGCACTCGGACGGCAGGACCGGCTAGACCCGCTGGTCACGGCCACATGGAAGAAATGACTTTTACCCTATTTCGCTTTGGCTCCGACTTTGCTCGTTACATTCAACCGCGTAAAGGATATTCAGCGCGTCCGTGATGGCGTGCTGCTCATCAGCGGTCAATCCGGCCAGCTGCATCCGTTCCTTGAGTTTTTGACGAGCGAGCGCAAGACGTTCCGAAATCTTATTGCGGTCAAGCTCCAGTAAGGCGACGCGGTAGACTTCAAACCACGGATAAGTTTTCATGGCTGCACTCCCCACACAGGAGTGCAAGGTAAGTACCCCGATTCTATCCCGGCAACGAGAGGAGTCGGCCATGATTGTTGCTGCTATTTTTGGCGTTTATTGGCGCTTGCGTTATTCACAAAAAAGGAAGCCAAGTTCACGGTAGGACCGGCTAGACGCGCCGGTCATGGGGCACATGGAAAAAAGAAACAGAGCGCAGTTAGAGCGCAGCGCGAACGACACGAATCACCGCAGGAAGATGGGCCTAGGGTTTGCAGATGACCTCCGGAAGCCCCGTGTTTGCGAACCGGATTTGTACTCCCTTCCAGACGGCGACGATGTTAGCGATAATCCCACCAACCGCGAAGAATAGACCCGGTGCCGCGTTTATTAGCTGCCCCTCGACTGTTTTGCTGTTGACGCTCAAACTCGCTTGACCGGTTACACCGAAAATGAAAAGTCGGTAACCGAGATAAATTGATAAGCCCGCGACTAGCACCGGAATGATTTTGAAAATGTAATAAAGGATGAGCACGAGATTATAATTCTTGACACTTATAGGAACGTTTTCCATACTCCTTGACCCCGGCGCGATATTGTACACCGGGAGCGCACGAAGACGTTTCTTTACCGAAGAATACGCGCTGCGAATGGTCCTAACAGTATGAATGCGACCGCGGTCTCTTTTATCAGGCTAATCCCGGACTGGAACTCGCTTGATTCGGTCAGACACGCACATAGTCTGCTAGAAGCTGATGCGCTTGTGTTCTTTGCATTGCTCGTGGTGTTTGATGTGCTGGCCCATTTTTCGGAAGAGAAGAAAAGAGAGAGGCTGCTTGAAAAGATAGGCCTATGTTTCTTCGCCGTAGCCGTGCTTGCTGAGATCGCTGCATATCCATACGGCCAGCAGAACGACCATCTGTCCGAGCAGGTAATAGGTTCATTGGACGCAAAGGCAAAAGACGCTCTCGCTAATGCCTCGAACGCATTGACGAAAGCGGGAAAGGCCGAGACAAAAGCCAACGATGCAGAAACCAAATCCGGGAACGCAGCTACCGCATCATCGAATGCCCAGGCCTTAGCGAAAGGCGCAAGGAAAGAAGCGGATTCTTTTGAACAAGACATCGTATCAGCGAAGAAACAAGCTGCTAATGCTGAATCGCACCTTGCCGACGCCCTGAAACAAGCGGCTGATGCCACTAGAGAACTTAACCTGCTTAAGTCCCCTCGTGTCCTAACGAATCCATCCGTGTTCAGCGCAGTGCTGAAAGAATTTGCAGGTACGCCGTACACGTTCAAATCTGTCAACGCTGAAGAGGAAGCTGTTGACCTACTGAAAGCCATTGATGGCGCGTTACAGCTTGCAGGCTGGAAGCGTGAAAAGCCGTCGGGCACTATCGTCATTAACGTATACGGTGGCAAAGAAGACTTTGGCGTACCTCCCGGAGTGGGGACAGGTGTAACTGTCGATGTAGACTCGGCTATTCCGGCAGAACAATTGAACGGCCAACCGCACGATTCTTGGCCGCCTCTCGTCAGGGCAGCCGCAGCGTTGCAAGATATGCTCAATAGATCAATAACCCCGTCACAGGCAGAAGTAACGAAGAGCGTGGCGGCAGAACTAAGCAAATCTCCATCGCCGCTTGTACGGATCGCAGTCGGGAAGAAACCCTGAATAGTGACCGAGAGGAGTAGCGGTGCTTTACAAATAGAATGTGGACGCGAAACGCCACCACTACCGAAAGGCGGCGGGGCGCATAAAAAGCGAAGATGCCGTGATATGATGCTATCGTGTCCGATGCTCCAACACCCGCGCCTGTAAGTCTCCCCGCTGCTGTAGTGGTTCCTCCAGTGCCCGGCGAGACAGTAACGAGCGAGCTTACCGGAAATACTTACACAATGGGCGAAAAGATTGGGGAAGGTTTTTTTGGCCTTGTCTATAGTTGCGTGGACATTTGGGACAATCGGCTTGCCGTAAAGGTACTGAAAGGGACCGCACCGTATCAGACCGTTGAGGCAGCCGCGCAAGCAGAGTTTGGGAAACTGCTGTTGCTAAGACACCCGTACATCACGTATGTCTTCGATGCTTTCCACTTAGGCGAGACTATCTATATTGTCACGGAAAGGTGCTATGGCCCTCTGTCCCGATTGTTCACGGAAGTGCAAGGTTTCAATGGCACGTTCTGGATAAAAGCCGTTTCGCGTTGCTTGCTGCAAGCTGTTCACTACATTCACCTCAACGGCTACGTGCATCAAGATATCCACCTCAATAATGTATTCGCAGCTTTTGCACGCGATGAGGTGCTCGAAAACGACACGGCAGCGCTGAATTTCAAGCTCGGTGACTTGGGTGTTGCGAAGCTATTTAGTGAGATAGACGCCACAAACACAAGAGCACAATGGATGCTTCCGCCGGAAGTTTTCGACACCAAAGAGTTTGGCCCAATGGACCATAGAATCGACATCTACCACTGCGGCCTATTGTTCTTGCACCTGCTAAACGGTGCGGAGATTAGGTTCACGAGCGAAGAAATTCTCGCCGGTAGGCCGAGACAACTGGCCCTACAGCTTCCTCCACCTTACAACTTTGCTCTTGAGAAAGCCCTGCGCAGGCACGTGGCTGCTCGAACAGCAAGCGCAATGGAACTGTGGCGAGACCTCAATTCACCTCCGGCATTGCCAGCAGCAACAGAGCCGGAACAAATGGCACTACCAACCGCAGCAGCCCCATCGCCTGACCACGGTGGCAACTGATGCTTTAACCGAGGATGGTGAAATAGCTCTAAAATGCAAGTCAAGAAAGTACAGAGCGGGAGTGCGCGGTTGCAATCTGTAAGTGTGTTGTTACAGACCACCATTTCACTTCACGTTCAAGATGGAGTCTGCTAATGGGTCAGAAGCCCTCGAAGAAACCTACGATCACCTCAAACCACGTGGCGGTCAAACAATACTAGTCGCTCTGATTGAACATTTTCGCGTGCGGAGCCAACGCCTTTTTCAACGGGCGCAAATCAGCCGCACCTTTCGGCTCCCATGCAGTTGAAAGAAAATCATCCAGCCAGATGGGTCTAGCCTCATTAGGCCGAATTGCGGTCTACTTATGCCTGCGCTGCGAGTCAATTGCCCGCCGACCATCCACAAAATATGCAGGGGCTATCAACGTGGCCAAAGAAACTATATGTACAGCAACCCACACCCGGCTTTGTTTGGCGACGGTCCCGAGAATACTCACTGGCAAATGGCTTGGGGCAGTGGCGGCGGATACTACTCTTTAGCTGGTTATGGATACCGGATGAAAGAACTGTGGGAGCGTGCGGCCCATGACTAGTCTCACGATTGACGATCTCAAAAAGCAGTGCCGGTGGATTCTGTGGCGGCTTGAAAAGGTCAACGGCAAGGACAGCAAGGTTCCGTATAGGCCCTCTGGCCTCAAGGCGTCCGACACCAATCCGGCACACTGGCACACCTTCGCTGAGTTGGAGCCGGTAGCACATCAATTCTCCGGCATTGGCCTTGTGCTTGGGACCGTGGACAGCGTGACCGTGTGGGGCATTGACCTGGACAAGTGCTGTGACCGGGCAACCGGAAAATTTTCGCCAGAGTCTCGGGAGGTAGTCATTGCGCTGGACAGCTACACAGAGTACAGCCCGAGTGGGACCGGCGTGCACCTGTGGTGCATTGGTGATGGCGAGCTGCCCGGCCCTGGACTGCAAAAGCCGTACCCCGGTGCAAAGCAGATTGAGGTGAAAGGCGCGGGCTATTACCAAACATTCACCGGATGGCACATCAAGAAAACACCGGCGACCGTTGAAGAGCGCAAGGACCGTGTAACCGCGCTATATAACCGCGTGGTGGAGATGGCCGGGAGAATGAGAAAGGTAACCGGTCTATCCGTTGAGATCCCGATTGCCGAGGAAGAAAAATTCAAGGCGCTGATGGCCGGAGACACAAGTGCATACGATGGAGACCACAGTAGAGCAGACATGGCCCTCTGCATCATGCTTGCACATCGCTACGGCTGCAATGCCTTCAAAATTGATGAGCAATTCCGGGAGTCCGGCCTGTACCGCGAAAAATGGGAACGGCAGGACTACCGCGAGACAACCATCACAAAAGCAATCCTCGCCGTGGCGAGGGATGAGTCCGTCTTTTTGGACGATGAGGACACGTTTGATGACGACAGCGAGGCAGACTTTCTCATCAGCAATCCCGAGGAAGGGAAAGACGGCTATTTTCCATTTGGTGAGGTCAATTGCGTGGCTGGGCCATCCGGGACGGGTAAGACCTCGCTGATACTGCCCGCCCTGGAACACATAAGGCGCGGCGAGTCTGTGTGGGGTTTCCATACTGTTAGGCAACGGGAATACCGAATCATACTAAGTGACCGCTCGAAGAAAGCCACGATTCGGACTGCAAAGGCGCTTCACCTAACTGATGACGCCAAGCAGCGCATTATTCGGCTTGGACGTGACGCGCAAAAGACAAGTCCGGCGCTCATCCTGGACAAGGCCATCCGGCAAAATCCCGGCGTTAGCGTGTTCTTCATTGAGGGCCTGGACCTGTGGATGCCCAACATGGGCAAAATGGAGATTGTAGGTCCAATCATTGATGACCTACAGCGCGTGGCATATCGGGCCAATGTGTGTGTGCTCGCAAGTGTGGGGTCACCAAAGCAGAAGGGTAAAGACCGATACTTCGGACGTGACTCTATGTTTGGCAGCTCCGCGCTACCGCGAAAAGTGGAAACAATCATCATCATGGCGCTAACTGATGAGACGGACCAAAACAGCGTGCGGCATTGCCTCTTACTTCCCCGAACTGCGAAAGCCGTTGACATGTATTTCCACTGGACTGATCAGGGCTTCACTCAGACCGAAAAGCCTCCGGACAAAACCAAGGAAGATAACAGCGCAATGGGCCGTACTACTGTCGTTGTGAGGAGCGAGTTTAAACGGGACGAGCCGATTGTATACAGGCGGTGCTTGGGGGCCAGCTCCACATTCTACCGTTGGCGCGATTGGGCAGAGGAGCACAAGGTCATTTTCAAGAGCGGCGGTGAGTATTATCTAAGACCCACGGGCGTCACCTGGAGCGAAGTGGACGAGCAAAAACAGGGGGTGCCTTGAGAATGGGAGAACTTCTTTTGTATCTCCCATTCCCAAACCGAGTGCAATTTTGTGGCGCGTAAAGCCTTTGAACTGAACACAGTGAGTCAATGATCTTAGGTGTGTGTATTGGGGGTGAGAATTATATTTATTACTCTCTCACCATCAACACGTACAGCACTGTGAAAGGCTGAACGAGTCACGTGCTGCACAACCGCCCGACAGAGCAACAGGCGACAGCATGAGGTTGAGCGCGTTTCCTGAATACAGGAAGGAATGGGCAACAGATGTGCAGCCTTACGGCGAGCAGATCACCCGGCGCGGCGGCTACGTTTGGTGCGCGTATAGCAATGGTGAGCGCGTTGTTGTTGCAAGCACAAAGGATGAGTGCAGGCGCAAGTATCGGGCACAGTGGCACGCGGAGTGGGTCAAGGCAGGCTTTGTGCGGTCATAGGGGGACCGGGGGCGGGTCAAATCTTGAAAGCACTCTCCGTGTCAGGCGCGCAGTTTGGTTTTTGTACACAAACATTAAATTTTCGATTTTGGAATTTTTGTTGGGAAATAAGGACTTATGGCGACAAGCGCAAAAACGGCCCAACCGGTTGGGAGGTTGAGCCGTTGACCCGAGTCAAATTCGCTCGCCAGTTTTCGAGCGGCCTCGACTCGGTTCATAAGGAGCTACGTTGCAATTTAGGCGGGTAAATGTGGTTGTGCGAACTGTCAAAAAATGCAGGCTACACCCCTAGCGACGATTTTCGCGGACGCGCTATACGCCAACAGGACGCAAAGAAAGGGTATTCAGGATGAATGAAAGGGACCTTCAGGGGGCGTTCGTTTACGTCTCCAGCCGTGAAGCCGAAAGCGAAACCGCTGTGAAGGCCCCACGCAAGCGCGAGCCGGAATCATAGCACTATTTTTATGTTGACCGGCGGAGAAAGAATCCACGATGCAACAGCTATTGACAGTTAAAGAAATCATGCAATTGACCGGGCGCTCCGCTCGCACGATACGCCGATGGTTTGAAAATGAGCCGGGGACCATTATTCTGCCGGGCCATGATGAGCAAATGCACAAGCGCCGTTACCGGACCCTCCGAGTGCCCGTGGCTGTGTTTCGGCGGATTTTTGCACAGAAGAAATTGTGTTAATTTGTGCTTATACCCTGTCTTTCTCACGGTTATATAGGTTAAATCGGCTAGTGAAATCAGTAACTTACTGATTCTAAAAAGGCCGAATTGGTTCGATTCCGACCCGCGCCTCCAGTAAATTGCGGTCCTCTTGCTGTTCTCCTTTCCTCAGAACCTCCTTCGATCTCACTCGGCGTCGAAAGGGATAACTCGGCCGAATCCAGCCTCGGTCTTGATCAATCGGTGCTGGGAAGCGTCTGTCGTTCAGGTACGAAGAACGAAAGTTGAGCTTTTGGTGTTATAGTGCTGGCACTCAGTTAGCTCCCACCTCCACCAGGGCCCCAGCGTAGCCATAGGAGGAAAAATGGAAACCCATCGATTTGGTCATTACATGCCAGTGTTGTTGATGGTCATGTTGCTCGCAATCGTGGCGGGTCCCGCTTGGGCTGTCAGTGGTCCTCAAATCATCTACAGCTTCGCCGGGGGAAGCGATGGCGAATATCTCGATACCGATCTAATCATCGACAGCATGGGCAATCTTTATGGCACGTCGGTGCAGGGTGGAGATTTCGCTTCCGGCACCGTATGGGAATTGTCGCCTACCGCCAACGGCTGGTCCCACTCGGTGCTTTACAGCTTCACGGGCGGCGCTGATGGCGGAGAGCCTTACAAGGGCGCCACCCTTGACGCGCAAGGGAATCTCTACGGTACCGCCGTTACTGGCGGGGGCGGTTTTTGCGAAGGCGGCTGTGGTGTGCTGTGGAAGTTGACCCGCTCCGCATCCGGCTGGACACAAAGCGTGATTCACACTTTTACCGGCGGCGAGGATGGATCCGGTCCGGGAAGCGGACTGACCTTAGGAGAAAATGGCACCCTCTTCGGTATGACCCCTACCGGCGGAGCCAACGGCCAAGGCGTAATTTTCCAATTGAGATCGGCGACAAATGGCACCTGGAAGTTCACTGTGCTTCACGCCTTTACAGGTGGAAGTGATGGCGGGGGAGCCTCCGCGGGACGGCTGCTTCGCTATAAGGGGAGCCTCTACGGTGTGACTACAACCGGTGGCGCAAATGGACAAGGCGTCGTGTTTCAACTCACCCGAACTGCGGGAATATGGCAGTTCAAGACGCTATACGCTTTCCAAGGTCAGCCCGACGCCGGTTTCCCTTATGGCGGCCTGGCTGTGGACAGCAATGGCAATCTCTATGGCACCACGTACTACGACGGCGCCAACAATCTCGGCTCTGTCTATGAACTCACTCCGCAACCGGACGGGACCTGGAAAGAAGCGGTGCTGTACAGCTTTCAAGGTGGACGAGATGGCAGCGGATCGATCGGCAATCTTGTGTTTACCAACACGGGTGCGATTTACGGAACGACCAGCGCGGGTGGCGCAAGCTGCGATTGCGGTACGATCTTCAAGCTAACTGCGGGGCTCGATGGTGCCCGAAAAGAGATCGTTGTGTATCGCTTCCATGGTGCTCCCGATGGCGCCTTTGCCTACAACGGAATGGTTGGGGATGGTGCGGGGAATTTCTATGGCACAACCGTACACGGCGGACCGCAAGATGATGGCGTCATTTATAAGCTGACGCCCTAGCAGGTTGCGGAACGACTCGCACATACATCAGCAGGCGACCCTCAGGCGCTAAAGCGCACTCTCACTTTCAACGACCTAACGGCACGACTGAAGTCGTGCCCTTCGCAAACCCTGCCGAGCTCGAGTTTTCCCGCAGCCTGCTAGACGGTACGCGGCCAGTTCGGCCTAGCACGGGCTAATGCCGCAATCACCAGGCACGACCCACATATAGATTGAAGGTTCGCAGCACTCCATTCAGACCCGGATTCCAGAAATCGCGATAGCTGCCGTAGTAGAAGATCAGCCCTCCATCGAACTTTCTGGGAAACTGATACTCGAGCTTAGTCTGCCCGATCCACTCCGGAACGATAACCTGCGAAACCTGGGTTGCACTAAGTTGCAGGTTGCTAAGAGCCGAGGGGAACAGGGCAGGATCGAACGTGTTTGATTGGATCAGCCCAAGATTGCCGAGTTGTGCCGCATCCGCCGGGTTCACATCCGGGCGGATACCGCTGCGCGCTGAGTTATAGGTAAGCCGCAGATTGAGCGCCAGACGCTGTTTCCAGCTATAGGTTGATTCTCCCCAATAAGTCTGGCTCAGTTGTTTGTAGGGGACCAATTGCTCGTTGATAACATACGCGACGGCACTGTCGTTCTGAAAGGCCATGTAGGTGTTCAGATTGTTCTGCTCGTAGGAGTATCCCAGTCCCAGTTCCCACGCCGGTACAGCACGTAAAGTGGCGCTCGCCGTGTCAATGTAGAAACGGTTGCGGCGTTGGAAGTTGCTGTTGAGGCCTGTTCCGTCCGATCGCAAGAGCGGAATGGACGGAAAATCATTCTGCAAAATGATGCTGAGGTCATTGCTGAAAACCAGCCATTTGGTGGGCGTAAGCCAAACGTCCGCGAAGGTGCGGTTGTTGCTCTTAGGCACGACCAGGTAACCGGGATCGTGCGTTCCTGTCCACTCGTATCCTGCGCGGGCGCTCCACAGCCCATGAGGGTTGTAGCGCAGCGCTAAACCTGTAGTGTTGCTGAAGGAAGACGGCACCACATCAAGCAAGTCCGTATTGTCGAAGGAGTAGGCCTGCGGCCACAGGAAGGAATTGGACCGGGTGATCCCACTGCGCTTGTAGCGAACTTCGACATCGAAGTTCTTTGGCAACTCGTATTCCAGCTTCAAGCCTTCCCAATGATCGTGGTACGACACATTGCCGTACAGGTTGTAAAAGGGCGTGAATCGGTTGATGAGATTCTGTTGATGATAATCGGCGGTCACGTGCAAGCGATCGATGGGGCGCCAGCTCAGGGTCTCGTCGGTGCCAAAAGCGTTCTGCGGGTGCTGGGTCAGCACGTCGCGAGCCCGCGTATAGTTCACATTCCCGTTGAACGTGAGTCTCGGAGAAGCGATCCAATTCACGCTCACGCTGTCGGATGACGCTCGATTGGGAGCAGGAATATCGAGGAAATAATTTCCTGCTGCGACGGCAGGCGGAACCGGGATGGGCGGCGGCGGTGGCTCGTCTGCAGGGGTAAACGGCCCGGCATAGCTTCCGATTGGAAATGTAAGCCGATCATTGAAGCTGCTGTAATGGTGCTGGTAGGTGAGTCGCACCGGGCCCAGGTCGACATCGGCGCCGCCGCCGATACCACGGGTGGTGTAGTTGACGGGCTGGAAGCGTGTCGTGTAGTGGCACAGTTCGCCACAATTCGGGGTGGCGTTCTCGTCCAGATAAGCCAGGTGACTCGTGCCTGACCGCGCCTGCCAGTCCCCATTGGCAAACAGATGCACCGGCGCCTTCGGTACTTTAAAGCGGGCATAAGCATTACCAAGCCTCCTCGTCACTCCGTAACTCGCGTGCGAGGGGATGAGATTGGTGATGGGCAGCAGGTCCGGAGACATTATTCCCGCATAGAACGGATACGTGTCCTGTTGCTGCACGAAGCTGCGGGTATCAAATCCTGCCTGCAGCGTCTGGCCGATGGTGATCTGCGAGGCTGCGGAATAGTCTTCGCCGGTTATGACATTGCCGCGGGAAATCACTGTGAGATGGTTTTGCGGTAAAACATAGGCCGTCGCGGCGTTTGCGCCCGCCGACTGTCGCAAGCTGTCATACTCACCGACTCGGCCCAAGTAACCCGAACCATCCAGGAACCGGTACGAGCCAGGCACGATGTTGTATGCGCCTGCCGCTGTAGCAGCGGTTTCGGTTCCTGCGGGATCGCTGTTCCCACTCCACAGGTTTCCGCCTGCCAAGGGCGGCAGAGATCCAGATGCCAATCCCAGTGCTCCGCCAGCCGCGCCGGCCGCATACGCCGGCAGGTGAGAGGGAAGGGGGCCCAGCACTGAGGAAGAGGACGGTGCCGCTGCCGCGGCTCGCGCTGCCGCGGCGTGGGCAGTAACCGTCTGCGGAGGCACTACTGGAATGCCGAATGGCCCTTTGTCTACGAATCTGCTGCCGCCGCTGGGAGTGGCGACATCGGTGCCGTGAATCGATCCATGGCAATTCGTACAGCGATCCGCCAGAGGCAGCCCGGCGCCATTGTGATGGCCAGCATGACATTGCAGGCACAACGCCGGCATGCTCACCGACAACAGGTTGGTGTTGGGCGAACCGTGAGCGTTGTGACAGATCATGCAGTTTTCTGTGACCGGAGGGTGTTGATAGGAAAACGGCCCGCGATACTGGGCATGGCACTGCAGGCAGAGTTGATTGATGTTTGCCGTCCGCAGATTGTTTCCGGTCGCGCCGCCATGGGGGTCGTGACAATCCGCGCAGCTCATCTTTCCCTCGCGCAGCGGGTGATGGTACGGCAAGCTCATTTCACCGCGCTGCGTCTGGTGGCATTTCAGGCAAGCGTCGTTGGTCTGCCACCTCGGTTGCATGAGCGCCTTGGCCTCAGGTACGAGGTTCTCGACAGCGGCGATCCGTCCCGGAGTCGTCACGTTGACTAAAGTGTCGGCTTTCACAGCGTCCTTGGCGTAGGTGTGGGTCTGATGACAATCGATGCAACGAATCTTGTTGGAGGCATGGGCGCCAGTCATCCAGTTGCGGACTTTCTCATCACGCGCGTGGCAGCTAAGGCAAACGCCATTAGCCTCTACAGCAGAACGCTTGCTGAACGAAATGATCTTACTGACGTCCCCACCGCCATCCACGTGCAGGCTGCCTGCGCCGTGACATTGCTCGCACCCAATGCCCTGCTGGGCGTGAAAGGCATGTCGGAAATCCTTAGCGATGTCCGGGTGGCAGGCGGTGCAGGCTTCTGCGCCAACCGCTTTGGCTCCTGGGATTTCGACAAACTTAGAGAAGGAAGCGATGCCAAGCTCGGACTTTTGAGCTGCGTAGGATGAAAGCCAAGAAAGCAGAATCAGAGCCGCGATGATAGGAATGAGAGAACTGCGTCGCATAAGCATGCCCTCGTCTGTGAGTTCGCGCACAGCGTGGACCGCTCCTGTTCGCGCTACCAGTACCCCTTTGCTCTGCAATGCATTTACAGTTGTGGGTGCGGCAGACGGATTCGTTCTGGCCGTACTAGCAGGGGCGTGCGAACCAGGAAAGGCCCAGAAAACACCACGCCATCTGCCGCGATACCCAAAATCCGGTCTAAATTAGCTCAGTTTCAAACTGAAAGCAGTGAGGGCACGTACCTTGCCATGTGATGTACACCCGGTCGGTGAGTGACAAACGAACTGGGGAGCTACTCCTTCGTAAATACGTCCTGTCGGGGTGGGTCGCACGCTGACTACACTTTTACGTTCCTCCCCCGCGGGTTGGTCCCGCGGCACGGTTGTACACAAGAATGTGGTCCGCGACTACTGGATCGAGACCTGGAAGTCGACTGTGTTCGAATTCTGTCCGGCGGTGCGGACGAAAATGGGGACAAGGCCGACGGTTTGCAGATCAATGTTGGTGATTTGTGCCATCAATTGCTTTGAGTTCACCAGAATGGTGCTGGCCGGCGCACCATTCCAATAGAGCAGGGCGTCAGGTCCAAAATTGTCGCCTACGACGGTGATAGTGAATCCTGGGCTTCCAACCGGCACGGTGTTTGGAGACAACATGGTAATCGCCGGCGGGAAAACACCGCTGCCAACCCGGACGCGGGACCGATTTCCGGAACCGGCGCCGCATCCGGTGAGTAGAACCAGAGCGAATAGAACCAGAGAGAGCCGCATGAAGCACCCCCAAAACGGACGGAAGCCCCGCCCCTAGGGCTTTTGCGAGAGGACTGAATGCAGCTACTACGGATGCGCGCCCGAGGATTCTGGTTGCAGATGCCGCAGCCTTAACGAAAATAACTCTTTCCCTTTTTGCCGCGCGGGGCGGCCGCCGCGCATAAAGGCTCTCACGGCCGGCATGTTGAAGGCGGTTGTTAAAACACTGCAAGTATGTTAGCGTTTGCCGCAATGTAGCAACCTTCCTTAAAAGTGGGAAGGTGTTTCGCGCGCTCCTATCCCGGGTGAAGCAAATGTCAGAGTTGTTTTCCACGGAGTTGATTCCGGCATCCGAACGGCTGGATGCCTGGCGATCACAGGCGACACAGGTTTGCGGGAACAGCCGGTTCCAATTTCCCAGACAGAGGCTGTTTCGCGGGCTCATTGAGCGTCGTTCGCTTGGAGCCCTGCAGCTGACACAGTTCTCCTCGACCCCCGTTTCCTTCGCCAAGTACCCGACGGTCAACGCAAACGCCGGTGATCGGGGTTGCATCATTATCAGCCAACTTCAGGGGCTACGAGAATATTGCCAGGACGGAAACCGGGTGACGCTCGGACCGGGCGACACTACGCTGATTGATGCTGGGAAACCGTGGTCGTCGATATGCTCGGATCAGTGCTCGCGTCTCTATATGCGCCTGCCGCGCTGGCTGGTGCAGGAGAAACTGGAAGTCCGGGAATTGCCCGTGGTCCGCTGTATTTCGGGGAAGTCGGGATTGGGAGCTACCCTGTTCCGCCTAGCCACCTCGCTTTACCAGGAAGCCGGCATGCTCAGTGTGGAAGAAGGAGTGGCAGCCGTTGAAGCCTACTTGCACATGTTGCGCGCATGTATCGGATCAGTACCGGGTCAGGAGATCTCGTATGTACCCGCGATTAGCGATCGCGTGCAACGATGCATCCATGCCCGCCTGGCAGATCCCAATCTGAAGATTTCCGAAATCGCCGCTGAGGCCGGCATTTCGCTGCGGCATCTGCATCGCGTATTCCTGAAAACAGGCATCACGGTGATGAAGTGGATCCAACAGAAACGACTGGAAAATTGCCGCTCAGAATTGAGTGACCCACGATTGCTGGAGCGCAGCATCACCGAGATCGCCTTCTCATGGGGATTCAGCGATTCCGCCCACTTCAGCCACTGTTTCAAGAAGCAATTTGGGGTATCGCCCCGCGAGTTCCGTTCCCGGCTTCTCGATGCATATCCGGGCTGCAATCAAAGCCCAAGTTTGTCCGCCAAGGGCCGAGCCTACCCGAACTGACGCGGACAATTCTGAAATATCGTCAATTCTTAAAAGTGGAAAATCCTAGCGATCTCCGCAGGAGGCCAACACCTTCTTCTTTGACTGCAGATAAGTTCCAGTGACGGGAATCACCATCGCCACACCAATCGCGAACCAAATGGCCAAGGCCAGCCATTCGAAGCGTGTGAAGTGGCCGGGCACAAAAGGCAGGGCTTTGCCCAAGATCATCAATGAGGTGACCAAGAGTCCGAAGCTGGCGGCGATGCGTCCGCGCAGATTCGGCTTCATACATAAATAGGATCCGCAACCGGCCATCCACGCCACCGCCGAGGCGACAGCCCCAACGTTGAGAATGGGCACCAAGGCAGCCTCGCCAAGGAGCATGGCTACGACGCTGGCCGCGCCGACTGCGAAAATCGCCGCCGCAGGAGTCTGGTTGCGCGGGTGCACGCGGGCGAAGGCTGGATAAAGCAGTTGGCGGCGTGCCATGGCAAAGATCATGCGTGAGGAGGCTACCAGGTTCGCATTGAACGCCTGCAGAAGTGCCACCAGCGCCGAGCCCATAATCAGAACCACGATCCAATGCGCATGAAGGGCCGATTCGAACGCGAGCGCAGTGGGAAACTGCTGATGATTCTTGAGCGTCGGCCATGGGGCCACGTAGGCAACGGCCGATATAACCACCCAGAAAAAAGCGAGTCCCACGAAAATGGTGAGGGCAATCGCGACAAAATAGCTGCGGCTGCGGAAATCGGGGCTGGCTTCCTCCGCGTACTTGCCGACCGACTCGAATCCCCCCAGCAACCACGGAACCACCTGCCACACCAGCAGAACAGAAATCAACGGCGAATGGCTGAAGAGCGGTTGCAGGTTGCTTATTTTGCCGTTGGCAACCCCTGCCGACGCGAAAACAATAACCAGAGCCAGGAAGGTAAAGGTGGTGGTCTTCGCCACCCGCGCGCTTGCCTGAACGCCGCGATAATTCAACCAGACCAGCGCAACCGTGATAGCGAGTCCCAGCAGAACGTGCGGCAAGTAGACCGGGTATCCGCCCAGCCGATAAAGTTCCATTGTGTTCAACGAGGGCACGAGGTAGCCGACGATTCTTCCGGCGGCTAAGGCTTCGAAGGGACAGGTCAAAAAATAAGAGAGAAAGACCATCCAGCCAGTCGCGAAGCTCACGATGGGTGGAAAGAAATAAGAGACGTAAGCGGCCTCACCGGCAGCATCGGGGATCGCCCGCACCAGATTGCCGTAGACGTAACCGATGGGCAGCAACATCAGGGCACCGGCGGTGAATCCCAGAATTGCCCCGAGTGGCCCTCCGCGCTGCAGAATGTCGTCCATCACGACAAGCCATGCGGTGCCCACCATCACGCCAAAGGCCAGAGCGAAGTAGTCGGCGAGGCGGAGTTTGCGCGCGAGATTGGTCATTGTGGAGCGCGAGTGTAGCGACGATCATCCAGGGAGTGCAAAGAACCGAGATCCCTCGCTTTGCTCGGGATGACAAAGAATATCTTAGAGTTCAGGAAGCGCCTCGCGGCATACGCGAGGCCTTCCATCAGAATTCGTATCGAAGTCCGAACTGCATGACCCGCGGTTGCGTGAGCAGGCCGGTGTAGTCGCCGAAGTGCGCCGAGTCCTGCTGCAGAGAAGCAATGCAAGCGCAGGCCTGGGTGCCCAAGCCGGAGAGGGCGTTGAAGCGCACCAGGTTGGTCACGTTGAAGACCTCCCAGCGGAATTGGAGGCTATGGTTTTCCCAGGGCATCTTCCAGCGTTTGCTGAGGGCCATATCCAGTCCGGCAAAACCGTCGCCCCGCACCACGTTTCGCGATCCGCTTTGACCCGGAAACGGATGAATGAAGTCGTTGAGCGCAGCTGAGGGATTAGGGAATACGCTGACAGTTCCATCCGGCTGTTTGTATGCTCCCGTCTGCGGGCGGGCAATCATGGTGGCGATGCCTTGCTCATCCCAGTCGGTGGGCCAGTAGTTACCGTTATCTACGGTGAAGGGGAATCCGCTTGTCCAACGAACTATGCCCGAAAGCTGCCAACCTCCGATCAGCGCGTCGGTTGCTCCCGTGGCGTTGCCGGCAAATTTCTTGCCACGCCCGAAGGGCAGCTCGGCGATCCAGTCAGCATTAAGCTGGTGTGTGGTATCGAAATCGGAAACCGCGCGGCGCGCGTTGGGATCAAAGGCATTCACCAGCCGGCTGCCCGGTGCTCCTACATTGACGCTGGAACTAAATCCCAGCCTCGTTGCATTGGATGTAATGTCTATGGACTTGGAGTATGTGTAATTCAGATCGAACTGTACTCCCCGGCTGAACTGCTTGCGCAGGCTGGCTTGCAACGCGTTGTAGTTCGAGGTGCCAATAGAACTCCAGGCATATTGCGTCGTCAACTGGTTGTTCAGCATCTCGCCCGGCTGGCCATTGAAGAAATAGTAATTCGTAGTCGGAGCATCGTCGGCGAGATAATAGTACAAATCGACGTTGCCCAGCCCGACGACCTCATTTCCCGGATATGCTCCAGTTCCGGTGAACAGGCCGTAAACCGCCTGACCCAGTGAGTTGGGATTACTCTTGGGATCGGGGCAGGTGGGATTCGCTACCGTGACCACGCAGCCTCCGGTATTGAAATAAACGATGTAATTGCTGCCGCCCGGGTTCAGCGCGCCTCCAAACGGCTGAAGCATGTCGTGCCAATAGGCGGCAGTGGGGCCAATCATGGCATCTGTGATCTGGTTCGGCTGCACGCCCTGGCGAGCGAGTTGAGACAGGCGCGTCGCCGCGGCGTAGTAATCGATTCCGGTCTTCGGATCCACAAGGTCGAGTGGTTGCCGCAGGTCACGTTGCGTGAGCAGATTGCGTCCCAGGCGCCCGACATACGAGAGTTGTAAAGAGAATCTGTTGGGCAGTTCCCGTCCGATCGAGAAATCGACCGCATAAGCGTGCGGTGTCTTGAGCGATTGATCGACTCCCCAGGTAATCGCCTGGCTGCCGTTGGTGGGCGTTTGCGGGAACGCTCCCGGGGGAGGATCAAAGAAGACCTTTACTCCACTCTGGTTGTAGGTCGGGATCACGTTCACGTTCGTGATGCGAGGTACTCCGTCCGCGGTGTCGTAGGGAGTTCCGCTTCCAGCTGGGTCGGTCAGATAGCAGCACGGATTCTGCACGGTCGAACTCAACCCGCCCGGTGCGTTGGCGTCAAACGTACTCAGCAACTGCAACCCGGCGCGATCATAGACTCGGCTGAATCCGCCCCGAATAACCGTCTTGTCGCCCTCTCCCAACAGTTTTTTCAGCCAGCCGCCCGATGGCCGTGGCGAGTACGCGAAAGAAATACGCGGCGACAAATCGGATTTCTCGAAATGGTAGAAGCCGGGCCCGTTGTTTGCGGGTCCCCCCAACACAAATGAGAGCAGAGGGATCGAGTTATAGCCCATCCCGTTTTTCATATTCTGAACCATTTGGTTGAATTCCGAGCCCATGTTGAACGCCCAGGAAGGACAACCCGTGATCGGGTTCTGTGAGGGATCGCACGTGGGCGAGGCCTGAAATCCGTTGACCTCCCACGGCGGGGGGAACAGGGACCACCGCAAGCCATAGGTCACTGTCAGGTTCGGCTTGATCCGCCAGGAATCCTGGCCGTAGAACTCGTACCAGTTGAGACCGTATTTTCGCCGTACAGGATCGCCTTCAGGCAATACTGTGCCATTTTTGTCGTAGTTGGAATTTCTAACAATGTCGGAGACCATCCCGAGCAAACCAAGCATGGGCAAGTCGTATTGCGGGCTCGATTGCGGCTCCGGCAAACCGATGTAGGAGGGATCCAACAGACTCCCGGTACTGACCGGCGTGACGGTATTCGCGAAGCCGGTGGGTGCCATCCAGTTGGTTGCGCCCTTGCCCACGCTGAAAGAATGCTCATAACTCACGCGAGGATCGCGAGCGAAGCCCACATTCGTTCCGAATTGCAATGAATGCGAGCCCTTGGTCCAGGAGAAATCGTCGAGGAAATTGTGGGTCGGGGTTTGCGCATTATGACTGTAAGACACGCCCTGGTCCAGCCCATAGAACAAATTCCAGTGCTGGCTCGTGTCTCCCAGAATGCCTGTGCTCTGGCGAGTGAATCCCCAGTGAAAACTGTTCACCATGGTGCTGCTGAGAACTGCCGTATATCCGACGACAAACCCCTTGCTATGATCCGTAAGCGTCTGCTCCGGAGGGCTGCCCGGCAGGAAGGGCGCTTGCGGATTGAACAGATTTTGCAGGGCGCCGCGCCAGAAGATTGTGTGCTTACCGTCTCCCGTCAAGTGATAGTCAAGCCTGGCAACAAAGGCGTTGTTGTCCAGGCTGACGGGCGCGCGAAAACGGAATCCGGAATAATTCAGCGTGTCACCCACCGAGATGTCATTGGTGACGAACTTCCCGTTGCAGAATGTCGTGTCCCAATATCCGGTGTGATTGGTGAAATTGAGTACGGCTTGATTAATTCCGGGCCCCTGGTTGTTGTAACCGCCCTGTAAGGGATCCAACTTCGCGATGTCGGCGGGCGTCATCGTGGTAATGCCGCCATTCACGTTGGTGTAGCGCAGGATTCCCTGGCAGAGAGTGGGCGTAGGAATCGTCCGTACCGTACTCTGCTCTTCCCGCTGTCGCGTGCCCTCATAGTTCACAAAAAAGAACAGGCGGTCTTTCTTGATGGGACCACCCAGCGATGTTCCAAAGATGTTGCGAATCAATTTATCCGGGCGGTTGGACTGTCCGCTGGCTATCTCTGATCCTTTCACGAAGTAGTCATTGGCGCTGGTCAGGGTGTTGCGGTGGTATTCATAGAGCGACCCATGGAAGTTGTTGGATCCGCTTTTGGTGACCAGTGAGACCTGCGCGCCTGAACCTTCCCCCTGGTCGGCGTTGTAGTTCGTGGTGGTTACTCGGAACTCCTGTACTGAATCCAACGTGACCGGCAGAACCGACGTAAAAGCATATCCGTTGCCCTGGTCATTCACGTCCACACCGTCGAGCGTGATGTTGCTTTGATCGCTGCGGGCGCCGTTGACCGATCCACTGCGTGTGTCCTGATTTTTGTCGATGTCAGGGCGATTGCCGGTGTAGGCCACGCCGGCCTGCAAGCTCAGCAGGTCGGGAACGTTACGACCTTCGATGGGAATCTGCCGTACTTGGGTCTGGTCGAAGGAGTTGCCGATGGAGGCGTCCACCATGTTCAACGCCGGCGTCTCACTGGTGACGGTAACACTTTCCGTGACGCCGCCCACCTTGAGTTCAACATTGGCGGTCGCGGGGGTATTTACCAACAGCTGCAGACTAGTTTGTTCGTAGTGGGCAAAGCCGGGCGCGGTCACTCTCAAACTGTAGGTTCCGGGAGGCACGGCCAGCAACCGGTATTCGCCGCGCTGCCCGGTGGTAGCAGTCCTCTCGACCTTGGATTCGGCGTTCAGCAGAACTACCGTCGCATTCGGGATAGCGCTGCCACTCTGATCGGTAACCGTTCCTTGCAGGGAGGTGGAAGACGTTTGCGCCCAGCTTGTGCCAGCCGCCATCCAGCACAGCCCCACCAGACACACCATAACCCACTTGACGAGTTTCATTGTCCGAACCTCCTGTTTCCCTGGTTCCCCGCGGGCGCGGAACCGTCGCGCATACACTAACCTGAGTTGAACCTTTGCACTTGTCTGGCAGAGACATGGTCTTGTCTCCTGGTGACCGCAAAGTGGCCAGCAGGAAATCCTCTCGCTTTGCCCCCCTCAGAACTCATAGCGCAGCGCGAATTGCATAACTCGCGGCTGCGTGAGCAGGCTCGAGTAGGTGCCAAACTGGCTCGGTGACTGCTCGATCGATGTCACCGCCGAGCCCACGCCCTGCGCGTTGAAGCGCACAAGATTCAAGACGTTGAATACCTGCCAGGTGAATTGCAGACTCTGACTCTCGAACGTCTTCCAGCGTTTGCTGAGGCCGAGATCGAGGCCGGCATAGCCTGGTCCGCGCAGCACGTTGCGCGAGGCGCCGCTTCCAGGAAAGGGAATGAAGAAATCGGCTTGTGCCGCGGCCGGATTGGCAAAAGCTGTAACCGATCCGTTCGGCTGCTTGTAGACGCCAGTGTGCGGCAACGCGCTTGCCTGTGCCAAGCCGGTGTAGAACCAGTCCGTAGGCCAGTTCTGTCCGACGTCCACGCTGAAAGGCAACCCGGAGGTCCATCGCGTCACGCCCGTCAGTTGCCAGCCGCCAATCACGGCGTCGGTTTTGCCGCCCGCGTTTGCGCCGAAATGCTTGCCTCGGCCGAATGGCAGTTCGGCGAGCCAGTTCGCGTTGAACTGGTGGGTCGCATCGAAATCAGATACCGAGCGCTGCGAGTTGGGATTGAAGGCGTTCTCGAGCCGGCTGCCGACGAGACCGATGTTCTGATAACCAACGAGGGCAAAGCCAACGCGAGATGCGGTAGAGGTAACGTCGATGGACTTTGAATAAGTGTAATTCAGATCGAATTGAATGCCGTTGTAAAGCTGCCTGCGCAAGGTCGCTTGCAGCGCGTTGTAATTGGAGTTGCCAATCGAGCTCCAGGCGTAGGCAGAGATGGCCTGGTTATTAAGATATTTTCCGGCGCCGTTGCCCATGATTCCTGGAGGTCCGTTGAAATACAGGGTTTGACCGAGGCTGTTCTTCAAACCGCCATAGAGATCGATATCGGCTAGTCCGACGATTTCGTTGCCGACATAGGCGCAACCTGGGTTGTAATAAAGGTCGTAAACGGCTTGTATCAGACCCGCGCTCCCGGGAACGATGTTGCCGCCACAGAAGGTCTGATAACCGCTGGCGCCGCCGGCTAACCCGGGCAGCATATCGTGCCAGTACGCCGCCGTTGGCCCGACTTGGGCATCGGTTACAGAAGAAAGTGTCTGTTTATAGCTGGCAGCGCCGCTGGCGATGGCATTGCCATTGATGCGGGCCAATTTCGACAAGGCGGTAGCCGCCGCGTAGTAGTCAATTCCGGTTTTCGGATCCACGATATCCAGGGGCTGGTTCAGGTCGCGCTGCGTCAGGAGGCGCCCGCCAAAGCGGCCGACATAGGAAAGCTGCAGCGAAAAATGGCCAGGCAACTCGCGCCCGATCGAGAAATCCAGCGTGTATGAATGTGGGGTTTTGAGAGTGTCGTCGACGGCCCAAAGATTAGCCTGAGAATTCGGGGGGATGGCCTGCTGAGCAGACCAACTCGGCGCTGAGGGAAGGAAGGGAATGCCGAGTCCCGCCTGCATGTCGTTCGGAATCGTATTCAGGCCGGTGATTCGCGGCAGGTGCGCGACATCATCCACTCCCACTTGGCAGCAGGTATTCTGCAGGGTATATGCGAATCCGCCAGGAGCATTTTGGTCGAAGGTATTGATCAGCGCGAAACCAGCGCGATCGTAGACTTCGCCAAAGCCGCCGCGAATAACAGTTTTATCGCCATCGCCGAAGAGCTTCTGCAGCCAGCCGCCACTTGGCCGGGGCGAATAGGCGATGGCGATGCGAGGCGCGAAATCGGCTTTGGAGAGATGATAGAAGCCGGGGCCATGGTTTACAGGGCCGCCAGGTACGAAGGTGATCGAACCCTCGGAGGTGTAACCCAAGCCCTTCTTCATGTTCGCGACGTTAGTGGCGAACTGCTGGCCCAGGCTGAAGGACGAGGCTGCCTGAAGGCCATTGGTCTCCCAGGGCGGCGGAAACAGAGACCAGCGCAGGCCATAAGTCACCGTCAGGTTCGGCTTCATACGCCAGGTGTCCTGGCCATAGAACTCGTACCAGTCCAGCCCGTACCTGCGCCGCATCGGTGCGCCTGGAGAAAGAAGGCTACCATTGCGATCGTAGTTGTACTGGCCAACGAAATCGGAAACCATGCCCAGCAGACCGATCATGGGGCGGTCATAACCAGACTTGAATGAGAGATCCACCTCCGGAAAAAGGCCAGCGCTGCCGACGGAGGGATCAAGTGGGCTGGTGGTGTCGGCGATTCCAGTCGGCGACATCCAACTGGAAGTGCCCAACGTGAAGTTATTCGAATGTAGATAGCTCACGCGTGGATCGCGCGCGATGCCGACGTTGGTCCCGAATTGCAGCGCATGATTTCCCTTGGTCCAGGAGAAATCGTCCACGAAATTGTTTACCGATACCTGAAAGTTGTGGCTGTAGGCGATGCCCTGATCAAGTCCGACGAAGGTATTCCAGGGAAGATTGTTATTGCCGAGCACGCCAACACTCTGGCGTGTGAATCCCCAGCGAAAGTTGTTGACGGTTGATGGACTTAAAACCGCGGTATAGCCAATCGCGAACCCTCTGCTGTGGTCGGCCAGAGTCTGTTCCGGAGATGATCCGGGCAGGAAGGGCTCCTGCGGATTGTTTACGTTCTGCAGGGCACCGCGCCAGAACAGCGTGTGCTTGCCAGCGCTGTCGAGGTGATAGTCAAGACGGGCGATGAACGCGTTATTGTCCAAGGCCACCGGGGCGCGAAAGCGGTAACCGGAATAATTCATTCCGTCGCCGACGGAAAAATCATTGGTCACCAGCCCCCCGAATGTCTGATTGAAGTAATTGCGCATAACCGCACTAGGGCCGATGTGCTTGGGGTCGAGGTTTGTGATTTCCTGAGGGGTTAGTCCAAAATAGCCGGCGGGGACGTTGTAAAAAGCTCCGCTGAGACCCTGAACCTGGCCGCCCGGACAGTTCGATCCCGCCGCGCACAAATATCGCAGCACGCCGTCCCGCATCGCAACGGTTGGAATGGACCGCACTGCGCTGTGTTCCTCCCGCTGGCGTGTGCCTTCGTAATTCGTGAAGAAAAATAGCCGATCCTTCTTCACCGGACCGCCAAAGGAGAGGCCAAAAATGTTGCGATCCAGCTTCAGCGGTTTGTTGGGCTGGCCGTCGAGAAGTTCAGCGGTCTTCACCAGGTAATCGTTGGCGCTGGTTGCGGTGTTCCGCAGGTACTCGTAGGCGGAGCCGTGAAAGTTATTGGATCCACTCTTGGTCACGAGGCTCACTTGTGCGCCGGATCCTTGCCCCTGGTCTGCGCCGTAGTTCGTTGTTGTGACCCGGAACTCTTGAACTGAGTCCAGCGGGACGGGCAGAACGGAGGTAAACGCATAGCCGTTGGCCTGGTCATTCACGTCAACGCCATCGAGGGTGATGTTGCTTTGATCGCTGCGCGCGCCGTTGACCGAGCCATTGCGCGTGTCCTGATCCTTATCAATGTCGGTGCGATTGCCCGTGTAGGCGACGCCTGCCTGCAAGCTCAGCAAATCGGGAACGTTACGTCCCTCCAGCGGCACCTGCCGGACCTGAATTTGATCGAACGAATTTCCGATGGAGGCGTCCACGAGATCGAGGGCGGGTTCTTCCGAGGTGACGGTCACCGTTTCCTTTACTTGACCAACCTGCAGCTGCGCATTGACCGTCGCCGGCGTGTTCACGAGAAGCTGCAAGCCGGTCTGCTCGTAGCTGCGGAACCCAGTGGCGGTCACCCGCAAACTGTAGGTTCCGGGCGGAAGAAAGGGGAACTGGTACCCACCGTCAGTCGCGGTGGCGGCTTGCCGAGCGATGGTCGATTCCAGGTTCTGGACGGTGACGCTTGCACCGGCTATCGCACTCCCCGTGCTGTCGGTGATAGTGCCGCGAAGCGAGGTAGTTGCCTGTCCTGAGGCTAGGCTGGCGCACAGCAGAACAGCCACGAACACCCCATAAATTGAGTTAGTGGACTCGTAAACACGCCGAGAGACCGCAAAAACAGTTGCGCGAGTCATGGTCAGTTGCTCCATGCGAACGGCTAGAATTTATTCCGGAAAACCTGACGCCCAATTGCGGACAGAGACATTACTAAATTCCAGGAAGGTTATTGAGCTAGGCCAGAACTGTCAAGTGGGAAGTTAGATTGTTGATTATTGCAACATTGGCAAGGCAACTTGGAAACTCGCCTTGAAAGCGGGGCGGGGATGGTCTCGCTTGGCTACGCTTGAGGTCGGCGCTTAAGATCAAAATCGCCGATCGTCTCGAACTGCAACAAAATACGGACTCTTGGTTTCCCGATCAGATCGGTCACAGGCATTTGGTGCGCGTTTTCCAGCCAATTAGAGTGCATTCAGTTATCTCCAGGCTGGAAATACCACCGCCAAGTTCAAGACCGTATTTTGTATCCGCGTTTACACAGTCGGGCACAGATTCGTACCCTAGGGCGCCGACAGCCTAAAAATAAAATTCCCGCCCAGCAGAATCGACTGAGCGGGAAAGTTGAGTCGGATAGCTCTGATTCATCTTCGCACTACACGATCTACCGATGTGGTGGTTATCAGTTCGTATAGTGAACCCCTGAGGAGATGCGGTTCAGAATGCTATTCTTACCGACCATCCGAACGTATAGCGTGTGATTGCCAGAGGGGAGAGTTGAAAGGTTGAAGGTGCCGCTGGATGCCGTCTGCGGGCTAGAGACCAGCGTCAGATTTTGTCCGTCGGGAGAATCATAAATCTCCAGGTGCGATACGGTTGTAAGACTGGCCAGGCTGCTGTTGGTGGGATTGAGCGACCAATTGAGGGTGTTACCGTTAACGGACGCGCCAACCGTGTAGCAGTTGTCGATGCCGCTCTCGATTTCGGTGCCTTCGTTGTAGTCATTCCAGGTGGCGATCTGCAGATAGGGCAGCGCGTTACTGCTGTAGTACTTGTTGCCTTCCGTCAGGGAAATTAGCCAGGTTTGGGCGCAATCCTGATCCATGATGCGGTTTTGTCCCCAGGCTGCTGTCGAGCTGTTAAAACCTTTGAAGGCTCCGCCCCACGGATATTCGCTCGGATATGTCTGCGCCGTCTGATAGAAGTTGTCGAGAGTTGCACTATTCGAGGCGGGGGAGATGTTGTAGATGAACTGATCGGTTTGCGGATCCGTGCCGGCCGGCTGAACCCAGTAGAACGAGCCCGAGGAATCGGTGTGAGTGAAGCCACCGGACAATTCAAAGATGATAAGCGGCACTCCGTTATTGGCGTTGTAGGGAGCCTTGTTGCAATTGGTTTGCAGATTGTTGTTCCAGTTTTCCATCTGGACCCACACGTCCGCCCACGAAGGTGCCGGACCGGTTGCGGGAATCACGCTTTCGTCCGGGAAAATCTGAACGATGGGCCGGCCGTTCGCCTTTTGATAGGCATCGTTACCCCAGTGATATCCGTTCATGTAGCACATGTCGTTCCGCAGATGGGCGACTACGCAGTTCTCAAAACTTGCTCCCGAGAGGCCGCCACAGCCTGCTCCGCTGGTGCCTGGGATTCCTGTGGACGTCACGTTATAGGCGAAAGATGGGCCGTCATACATGATGAAATACATGGGGTCGCAGTTCTGCGGGCCACTGCAGTGGTGGGTGTACACGTAGGATTGAAACTTCAGAGTGGCTGCGTCTTCGCTGGTTCCGTCGCCTTCCCACGTCATGATTGCGCCGTCGATATGCCGCCTGCGCAGGTCCTCGGCTTGTGCGCCAACGGTGTTCGAGTCGTTCGAGGTGTAGCCAGTCTGTACGTTGTTATTACAAAAGCCCGTCCCCGTGGTGCAGTACCCGAGCATGAAGTTGGCATAGATTTTAGTGTTGCTTCCAAAATTGAGATAGCTGTGAATGTCTTCGTCGGAAACATTGCCGGCAGGGCGATCGAATTCAGGCGTGGCAACTAAGGGGCGGGTATCGGTCTGGCCGGTAAATGTTTTTTGACACTGTACGGGCAGCGTACCGCTGGCGGGGCATGCCGAGGTGTTATTAGAAGTTATAGATGAAAGCGTGGTTTGAGCAACTGCTCCGATTGCAAGAGATAGCAGAGCGCACAAAAGGACAAAGTTCCTGTGGAGATTGCGACTGAACATGCTGGGACCTCAGTAGTCAGATTTAGGAGAAACTGTCAAAGTTCAAGGCGTGCGGGCGTGGTTTCAGCAAAGTCAGAACTGCTGACTTACTTTTTATCTATCCGGTCTGTAGCGCGCACAACTTCAGGGCCGCTAACGGCGGCAGCAGTGTGCGCCGGTATTGCTCCTGATGGAGGCCCGGCTTAGAGTTCAGTTACGCTTTTGCTTACTGTCACGTTACCCAGCGCTTCTCAACTAATGGCAACTAACTCCGTGGTGCCTCTGATGCCAGGCAGTGAAGATGTAGTTGCCGATCTTTTCGATTCTGGCAAAAAACGTGACATGCAGAGTTGGTGCACAGAGTCACTGCTTTTACAGCTTTCTGTATATGTGGAGTAAGCAGCAGCTCAGGGCATGAAAATACGATGTTACTGTAGAAAGGTCGTCCGATTTTCAGAGTTGGCATTAGTTGGAAAGGAGCGCGGGTATACGATCCATGCCGCAGATTCGAAAGTTTTTCTGTCACGCATTTGTCAAGACGATCGGAACCTGAGGTTCTGGATGTCATTTGGAGGCGTGTGCGAATCAGGCCTGAGCTAGTCATAAAAATGGCGGAAGCGTGTGCGAGTCGAACGCACCGGCGGCGGGCAAACCCGCCGCCCGCCGGTTTTGAAGACCGGGAGGATCACCGGACCCCATGCGCTTCCGTGTTGATGAGTTTCCGCGGCCTACTTCGGTTGTGCCGCTGTCCGCAAGTACGGCTTCAGCGTCTTGAATCCGCCCGGGAACTTCTGTTTTGCCTGATCGTCGGTCACTGACGTTGGGATGATGATGTCATCTCCGGGCTTCCAGTTCACTGGCGTGGCCACGTTGTGCTTAGCGGTCAGCTGGAGCGAGTCCAGAACGCGCAGCACTTCATCGAAATTGCGGCCGCTGCTCATGGGATAACTGAGCATCAGCTTGATCTTTTTGTCGGGGCCGATGACAAAGACCGTACGCACGGTGGCATTGTCGGCTGCAGTGCGGCCTTCGCAGCTCTCGCCGGCCTCGGCGGGCAGCATGTCATAGAGCTTGGCAACCTTGAGCTCGGGGTCTCCGATCATCGGATAATTTACTTTGTGGCCTTGGGTTTCCTCGATATCGTTTGCCCACTTGCCGTGATTGGTGACCGGGTCGACGCTGAGTCCAAGAATCTTGCAGTTACGTCGGGCAAACTCGGGTTGCAGGCCGGCCATGTAGCCCAGTTCGGTTGTGCACACGGGAGTGAAATCCTTGGGATGAGAAAACAAGATGGCCCAGCCGTTGCCAATCCATTCGTGGAAATTGATCTTGCCTTGCGTTGTATCTGCCGTAAAGTTCGGGGCTTCGGAATTGATGCGCAGAGACACAGTGTTCCTCCTTGTCACAATTGGACGCGCTTCTGATGAGATCGATTCAATGCGGTCATGCTCCTGACCCACGTTGCGGAGGGGTGAACAATCCACAGAAGGGGAAGCCCACCCAAACCGTTCCGCCGGGTGGGATGAAGCCGGTCAGCACCCACGCAGCGGCAGCCGCATACAACAACAGCGACCGCCGAGCATTGCTTTGCCTCGCATACTGAATAAGGATACGCGGGGCCAAAAACAGCTGTCAACGCAGCCTCAAACCGTGATGCGACATCGAATGTGCTTCGGCGCCGTTTGCGCCTTCCGAACCCAGCTGTCTGGCGCAAGTTAAGATAAGAATGGAGCCAGTTCGTTCCTGTCATGAGATTTCCAAGACGCAGCGGCATTTTGCTCCACCCCACTTCGCTGCCGAGCCCATATGGCATCGGCGATTTCGGCGATGGGGCTTATGGTTTCGTTGATTTTTTACATCAGGCTGGGCATCAACTGTGGCAGCTCTTGCCGCTGAATCCGACCGGCTACGGCGATTCACCTTTTCAATGCTTCTCGTCTATTGCCGGCAATCCGCTGCTGATTGCTCTCGATCGGCTCAGCGCACAAGGCCTGCTTTCGCAGTCCGACCTGGCAAATCATCCTGACTTTCCCCTCGCCCACGTTGACTTCGGCGCGGTATTCGAATTCAAAGTACCCATGCTCACGAAGGCTGCTCAGAGGTTCCTGAACGATAAGGCGGGGGAGCGAGAGGAGTTTGAGAGCTTTTGTCGCATTAGTGCTGGCTGGCTCGATGACTTTGCCCTTTATATGGCCTGCAAACACGCGCATGGAGGTGTGACGTGGACACGGTGGCCAGCCGAAATTGCGGCGCGCGAACCTCGGGCGCTACAGGAATGGAGCGTGCGGCTGGCCGAGCAGATCGAGGTCATCAAGTTCTGGCAATTCGAATTCTTCCGGCAGTGGCAGGCGCTGCGAGCCTATGCCCATGAGCACGGAGTCCAGATCATCGGAGACATTCCGATTTATGTCGCTCATGACAGCGCGGATGTGTGGGCTAATCGTGAATTTTTCCATCTCAATACACATGGTGATCCGACGAGCGTGGCTGGCGTCCCTCCCGACTATTTCGCCGCCACGGGTCAATTGTGGGGAAATCCGATCTACAACTGGGATCGGCTGAAGAGCACCGGATACAGATGGTGGGTCGAACGCTTTCGGGCCGCCCTGCGGCTCTATGACATCGTTCGCATCGATCACTTCCGCGGCTTTGAGGCGTACTGGCAGGTTCCGGCAACCGACAAAACCGCTGAGAACGGGCGCTGGATCAAAGGGCCGGGAGCGGAATTGTTCTCCGTGATGAAGGCCGAACTCGGTAACCTGCCCATCATCGCGGAGAACCTGGGAGTAATTACCCCCGAGGTCGAACAAATTCGTAAGCAGTTCGGGTTCCCCGGCATGGCGATTCTGCAGTTTGCCTTCGGTATTGATCCGCAGGGACCTACGTTCCGCCCTCACAATTACGAACGCAATCTGGTGGCTTACACGGGAACCCACGATAACGACACGGTGGTGGGATGGTGGAACAGCACTGGCGCCGGAGACAGTGTCCGCACGCCGGAAGATGTAGCCAAGGAACACGCCTTTGCCCGCGAATACCTTGGATTCACCAATGAGCCAATCAACTGGGTTCTGATTCGAGCCGTTCTGGCTTCGGTCGCGGACACGGCCATTATTCCTCTCCCGGATGTGCTGGGATTGGGCAGCGAAGCGCGCATGAACTTGCCGGGGAGCTCGAGCGGAAACTGGCGATGGCGATTGTGTCCGGACGCCCTGACTCCGGAGTTGGCGGTGAGCCTTCAGAGGCTAAACCGGGCTTATGACCGATGATCCTGACCAGACAAACACTGGCGTTTTGAGTGCTTTTGCGATGAACTCTTGGGTTACTACAGCATCTAACGTTTGTGATAATTTGAGTTGAAGAGGTCACCGGGTTCCCCGGATGAGCAATGTTGCTTGCTTTCCTGGATTCACATGCTCAGCCGACTGCCACTTGCATTCAAGTTCTGCTGCGGAGGTTCAATGACAGAACGGCGCTTGCAGCGGTCATTCAGCAGATAAGCTACTTTCGGTTCGAGTAGGAGGTGGCATGCGACTCCTCAATATTCGCCTTATCGTTTCCCTGATCCTCGGCATCACCCTGGTGTCGCTGGTCTCTTCCTATTACGAGGTACGTGCGCAAAAGCGCAGCCTGCGGCAAGACCTCGAGCATCGCGCGGAAGTGCTTGCCGAGAGCCTGGCGCAAAATGTGGAACCGTATTTCGGTAAAGGTTCCCGCCGCCTGCAGAAAATTGTGATCCAGTTTGGCAATCGTGAGCATCTTGCGGGAGTCGCCATCATCGACCGTCAGGGTACCGTGCTGGCGGTCACACCGGGCCTGGCAGCGGGCCTGGCCACGCAATCGCACGCTGTAAGTCAATCGATGGTGGAAAACCGTGGAATATCGGAATTCGTTCGCCAGGAAAGCGGCGCGCTAAATATTTATGCTGTGCCTCTGCACAAAGATGATGAAGTAATCGGCTCCTTGGCGATTGTCCATGACGCAACCTACATCGACGCGCAAAAAGCCCAAGTCTGGCGGGAGACTTTTTTCCGGGTGCTAGTGCAGGTCTTTCTTATTTCCCTGATCACGCTGGTTATCGTGCGCTGGAGTATTGCCGGTCCAATCGCGCGAGCCGCGCAGTGGATGAAGGCTTTACGCACAGGCCGCGCTTCCGCCCATGTACCCGATATGGACTTGCTACATCCCTTGGCGAAAGAAGTCGAGACTTTCGCCCAAAGCTTGACTGCCGCACGGAATGCAGCTGAGAAAGAGGCAGAGTTGCGCGCTACCGCGGAATCATTGTGGACTGCGGAACGGCTTTCTGTTCACGTGCGCAGTCGCCTGGGGGAGAGCCGTCTATTCATAGTTTCCAACCGTGAGCCTTACTTCCATACGCGCCAAGGCAAAACGATACAGGCGGTCGTACCGGCCAGCGGATTGGTAACTGCTCTGGAACCGGTACTGCAGGCGTGTGATGGCACCTGGATCGCTCACGGCAGCGGCGACGCCGACCGCGAGGTGGTCGACAAGAACGATCGATTGCGCGTTCCTCCCGATGACCACCGCTACACCTTGCGTCGAGTATGGCTGACCAAAGAGGAGGAGGAAGGCTACTACTACGGTTTCGCCAACGAGGGCTTGTGGCCTCTTTGCCATATTGCCCACACTCGCCCCATCTTTCGCGAGTCGGATTGGAAGCACTACCAGATCGCCAACGAGAAGTTTGCGAAAGCCGTGCTGGAGGAGATGGAGGGCATCGAGCGGCCCGTGCTCTTGGCGCAGGATTATCATTTCGCGCTACTGCCGCGGCTGATTAAGAAGAAACGCCCCGACGCGCGCGTAGCCATCTTCTGGCATATCCCCTGGCCCAATCCGGAAGCCTTCAGCATCTGTCCGTGGCAAAGGGAGTTGCTGGACGGGTTACTGGGAGCGGATCTGATCGGGTTCCACATTCAGTCGCACTGCAACAATTTCCTGCAGACGGTTGACCGCACGCTGGAGTCCCGGGTGGAATGGGAGCACTTTGCCGTAAATCGTGAAGAGCACCGCACCACCGTTCTGCCGTTTCCGATCAGCGTGGATTTCACCGAGGCGCCAGCAACCGATGAATCCGCCTACATCGAGAGGGGCACGCTTTTGCGGGAATTGGGAATAGAAGCCACCTTCCTAGGGGTGGGTGTGGATCGAGTCGATTACACGAAAGGTATTCAGGAGCGCTTTCTCGCCATCGAGCGCCTGCTGGAAAAGCACCCCTTATACCGCGGCAAATTTACCTTCATTCAGATTGGCGCCCCAAGCCGCACACACATCAAGCGCTATCACGACCTTTTGGCGGAGGTCGAGGCCGAGGCCGAGCGCATCAACTGGAAATTCGCAGCCGGAAAGTGGAAACCGATAATCTTCCGCAAAGGCCAGCATACGCATGACGAGATTGACCGCTTCTATCGAACGGCAGACGTTTGCCTGGTTACCTCTCTGCATGACGGGATGAACCTCGTCGCCAAGGAGTTCATTGCATCGCGGCACGACGAGCAGGGAGTGCTTATCCTGAGCGTGTTTACGGGCGCGGCCCGCGAGCTACGCGATGCGCTGCTGGTTAATCCTTATGACATAGAGCAGACGGCGGAAGCGATCCGCTCAGCGCTGGAAATGGGGGCTGAAGATCGCCGAGTCCGTATGGAGCGCATGCGCAAGATTGTGCGGGAGCAAAATGTCTACCGCTGGGCCGGCAATCTAATCGGCAGTTTGTGTGAAGTACGCCTGGAGCAGCCGACGCCGGCGATCACTGCGGTTGCCACAACTTCGGTGGCATGACCTTAGTGATCTGTGGCTCCAACGAGGGGGCCACCGGCAATTACGTGCTCAATGATTTCCGATGCGCCCGTCCCATCGTTTCCCAGGGTGACGTAATCGACCTCATCCTTTAGCGCATCGATCGCGTTGGCCACGGCCACGGAAAAGCCACAGAGGCGGAGAAACGAGACGTCATTCTCCGCATCCCCAATACCGACGACTGCTGAAGCTTGAATGTGAAGGCGGTTCAGGGACGCCATCAGGCCCGAAGCCTTATCAATCCCGCGCGGCAGCACCATCACCGATTCCCGGTTCATGGTGATCGCAAGGTTCAGATTCAAGCGATCAATCACTTCCTGAACCGCGAGCTCATGGGGCTTAACGGTCGCCAGCACGCACCTGCCCAGGGAAAATGGAACATTCCGGCGCGACAAGTTCGTCACAAATTCCGCGGTAGGCGCAGCACACAGGGGCTTCTCCAGTCCCGCAGCTGGATCGAGCAGCACGGCACCGTTCTCCACAACAATAACGTCGAACAGCGACAATTCCGAAAACACGGTTCGCAGATCGTTCAGCGTTCGCCCGGTGATCAGCATTAATTTCTTTGCAGCCGCCCGGGCGCGCCGCAGCGCCTTCAAGGTTTCGGGGGCTACCCGCCCCTCATGGGCTAAAGTGGAGTCGTAATCACACGCAATTGCCTGAAATGTCACCCCATACCCCGCAGTCGTGGAAACTCACAATTATTTTTTTCGGCCTATACCCTATGAGCCCATCGGACTCGTGTGTTCAATTAAGATTAAATGCTTGCGTCGCCTAAGCGAAAGTGGCTGTTTCCTGCGAGACCATCATTACGAGGGCCGCGGCGGGAGAAATAGTTGAATCGAGAGGAATTGGTTTGCCACTGAACCGCGAACCCGGTTGGTATAAAGACGCGATCATCTACCAGATCCACGTGCGCTCGTTCTACGACAGCAACGCGGATGGTATCGGCGATTTTCAGGGTTTAGCGCAGCGCCTGGACTACGTTCAGGAATTAGGCGCCAACACTATCTGGCTCATGCCGTTCTTTCCTTCTCCCTTGCGGGATGACGGTTACGACATCTCCGACTACCGCTCGGTTCACCCCAGCTACGGCACGCTGGACGACTTCAAGACTTTTCTCTCTACTGCGCACGACCTGGGCATTCACGTCATCATCGAGATGGTTTTGAACCACACTTCCGACCAGCACCCCTGGTTCCAGGAGTCCCGCAGTTCGGTTGATAACCCGCGGCGCGATTGGTACGTCTGGAGCGATACCGATACCAGGTACCGTGGCACGAGGATCATCTTTCTCGACACCGAGATGTCGAACTGGGCTTGGGACCCGGTTTCCAAGCAGTACTACTGGCATCGATTCTTCAGCCATCAACCCGATCTGAACTGGGACAACCCCGCCGTGCGCGCGGAAATGTGGGATGTCATGAAGTTCTGGCTGGACATGGGCGTGGATGGCTTCCGGCTGGACGCGGTCCCCTACTTGATCGAGCGGGAAAACACGAATTGCGAGAACCTGCCGGAAACCCACGAAATCATCAGAGAATTGCGCGGCAAGGTAGACCAGCAATTCCCCGGCGCCATGCTGCTGGCCGAGGCCAATCAATGGCCCGCCGATCTGCGCCCCTACTTTGGGAACGGCGACGAATTTCACATGGCTTTTCACTTCCCGCTCATGCCCCGGATGTTCATGGGACTACGCCTGGAAGATCGAAAGCCGATCACGGAAATCCTGCAGCAAACGCCCGATATTCCCGCGACCTGCCAGTGGTGCCTGTTTCTTCGCAATCACGACGAGTTAACACTGGAAATGGTTACCGACGTCGAGCGCGACTACATGTACGACACGTATGCGACGGATAAGGCGATGCGGTTGAATCTGGGAATCCGGCGCCGGCTGGCGCCACTTCTCGACAATGATCGCCGCCGTATCGAGCTGATGAACGGCATGCTGTTGTCGATGCCGGGAACACCCATCATTTATTACGGCGACGAAATTGGGATGGGCGACAACATCTATCTAGGCGACCGCAATGGAGTTCGTACTCCTATGCAGTGGAGTGCTGGATGGAACGGCGGCTTTTCTACCGCCGACCCCGAGCGCCTCTATTCGCCGCCAATTCTCAATCCCGTATATGGTTACCCGGCGGTCAACGTGCTCTCGCAAAAGCGCACCGAACATTCTCTGTTTTCGTGGATGAAGCACATTATCAAGGTGCGCCGATCGAGCCCGGTGTTTGGCTCCGGTTCGATTGAGTTTCTTTATCCTGCGAATCACCGGGTGCTGGCCTACATACGGCGGTTGGAAAAGGAAACCGTGCTGGTGGTCAATAATCTCTCCAATGCCGCGCAGGCGGTGGAACTTGATTTGCGGCCGTACAAAGGCAACATATTGGTGGAGATGTTCGGCAGAAATATTTTCCCCCGGATTGGCGACGTGCCTTACCTTTTAACCATGGGCCCGTACCAGTTTTACTGGTTCCGGCTCCGGCGGATCTGAGTATCCCAGGCAGTGAGTGGTTGAGCCTGGAAGACACGAGAGGGCAAGGCTTCAGCCGTGCCATTCACGAACTGATATAAAGGGGGAGGCCGAGGCTTCGCCCAGGAAGCCAGTCGCGAAACCCCGGTTCCATAGCTTTTTCAATCAATATCCTTGGAGTTTGACTTGGTCGAAGAATCTTTCCTTACTGACGAATTTCTTCGCCAACTCATCAACGTAGGCGAGGTCGACATTCTGATCGGGGTGCCGACCCACAATAACGCTAAGACGATTGCGCCCGTCATCCAGGCGATCCAGGCGGGCATCCTCAAATGTTTTCCACGCGAGCGCGCAGTCATCATCAATGCCGATGGCGGATCGCGGGACGGCACGCCCGATCTGGTCGTGGGCGCTTCGATCAGCGACGTCCAGCACGCCTCGAAGTTGTATACGCTGCGCACTCTGCACTCCATCAGTACCCAGTACGGCAGTGCTCCCGAGGCGGGCACCGCGCTGCGCACCATTTTGGCTGCGTCGGAACTGCTGCGTGCCAAAGTATGCGGCGTACTCTCGCCCGATTCCACCACTGTCGAGCCGGACTGGATTCAGCGCCTCATCCTTCCCGTTTATAAGGAGGACTTCGACCTGGTCACTCCGGTCTATCGCCGCCACAAATTCGAAGGCCTGCTCATGCGCACCCTTTTGTACCCTATGACCCGGGCCGTCTATGGCTGCGGGATCCGCGAGCCGTACGCATCCGAACTAGCCATTTCCGATCGGCTGGTCTCCGATTTTCTCAACAGCGATATTTGGAGTAGCGATCAAGGCCGGATCGCACCGGAAATGTGCGTCATGACCAGAGCCCTCACAGGGAAGTTCCGTCTGTGCCAGTCATTCCTGGGCACCAAACTACCGGTGGAAGGCGCCTCCACCGATCTGGTGGCCGCTATGCGAAGAACCGTCGGCGTGCTGTTTTCCTCTCTGGACAGCAACTTCCAGCTGTGGAGCAGTACTAACGGCTCACACCCGGCGACCACTTTTGGTTCCGCGACCGACCTCAGTCTGGAGCCGGTTAGCGTAGATCGCAAACGCCTCCACGAGATGTTTGCCACTGGCGTCTCCGAACTGCAGCCGGTTTTCCGCTCGATTCTCTCCGCTTCGACCCTGGAGGAGCTTCAGAAGATCGCGGCGGCAACCGACGGCGACTCCAATTACAGTTCCCAGCTGTGGGCGAAGACCGTCTATGAGTTTGCGGCTTCGTATCACAAATCGGTCATCAACCGCGACCACATTCTTCAGGCTCTCGTACCTTTATATCGGGGAAGAACGCTGAGTTTTATTTTGCAGAACGAGAGTGCCTCGGCAGAACAGATCGAGAGCAGCGTGGAATCACAGTGCGCCGAGTTCGAGCGCTTGAAACCTTATCTCTTGCAACTCTGGAATAGCGGAAAGTGAGGCCTCTATGCGGGAAATGATCATGAGCGAGCTGACCCAAACTATGCACGAGTTGGCGCGCGGTTTTGCCGCCTATCTGCCTCGTCTGATCGTGATGCTCATTATCGTGTTGCTGGGATGGCTGGTTGCCTATATCTTCAAGGCGATTGCGCGCAGCATCCTGCGGCTCACGAAATTTGCCAAGCTCTCAGAAAACGCCGGGGCGACCCAATTGCTCAAGTCAGCCGCTCTGCCGTCTTCCACCGAACTGGTAAGCCGGTTCGTGTTCTGGGTTGCCTGGATCGGCTTCATCCTGATGGGCATCAGCGCGCTGGGAATCGGCGGCCTGGAAGAACACATTTCCAGATTCTTTCTGTTCCTCCCGCGCCTTTTCGTTGCCCTGGTAATTCTATTTTTCGGATTGCTGGCCGCGAGTTTCTTCTCGCGCGCCACTCTGCTGGCCGCTGTAAACGCCAATTCCCGCTCTCCACGATTACTAAGCCTCTCGGTCCGTCTGATACTGATCATCTTCACTGTCTCCATGGTCTTCGAAGAGTTAGGCATTGCCGAACAGACCATCATGATGGCCTTCGGTATTGCCTTCGGAGCCGTCATGTTCGGCCTGGCGCTTGCCTTTGGACTCGGCGGCAAGGATCTGGCGCGCGATTTCCTCGAGCGCAGGCTCACCCGCGAACGAAGAGAGGACAAGGAAAACGAGCTTTCACCGCTCTGAGGACCACCTCATCATATCGTCCTGGTAATTAGCTGCGCCGTTGAGGTACTCGCGAGCATCCGATCATAGTGGCTCGAGATTTCCATCGAAGTCTATGGCCAGTTGTGTTGACACAACATCCGTGCCCGGAGTGAAACAGTGCCCAAACCTTTGAAAATGGTTCAGGTGGACGTCTTCACCTCTACAGCCCTGGAAGGAAACTCCCTGGCCGTATTCCTTGACGGCAGCGGATTGTCTACCGATCAAATGCAGTCCTTAGCTCGTGAGATGAATTTGTCGGAAACAACTTTTATCCTGCCATCAAGTTCTTCCGGTAATGGGTCGCGGGTTCGCATCTTCACCGTGCAGGAAGAATTGCCGTTTGCCGGACATCCCACCCTGGGGACGGCGTTTGTTCTGCGCGGCAACACTGGCAAAGCGAAGATCACCCTCGAACTCAATGTCGGCAAGGTGCCCGTAAGCTTCGAAGATGAATTGGGAAAGCCATGCTTTGGCGAGATGACGCAACTCGATCCTAAGTTTGGGGAGACTCATGATCCGGGTGTCGTCGCCGACGCGTGCGGGCTGCCCACTGACGCGATCGAGAGCTCACTTCCCATTCAGACCATCTCCACCGGGGTCGGCTTCACTGTAGTTCCGATTCGCTCGCTTGCGACCCTCCAGGCGTTGCACATCGATTTTGCCCGGGCGGACAAATACCTGTCACAAAGGGACGCAAAATTTTTCTATTTTGTGTCCCGCGAAACCATCGATCCCAACGCCCGTTTGCAGGCACGCATGTTTTTCTACAACGGAGAAGATCCTGCAACCGGATCAGCCGCCGGGTGTGCCGCCGCGTGGATGGTGGCGCACAGTGTGGCGCGGCCGGACGAGCGCGTCTTAATTGAACAGGGCATCGAGATGAAGCGCCGGAGCCGCATTTTTGTGCGTGCATCGAAACAAGCTAACCGAGTCGTTAACGTGCGTGTCGGAGGCAATGTTGTGGAGATCATGCGCGCAGAAGTTTTCCTCTGAGTCCACAGGCGCTTTTCTCGAAAAAGGTGACTTAGGCACAATTCAAGAAAGTTTTCAATACAACTTTCTTCCCATTAGCATCTCTGACACTTTACACATCTGATCTCTGGCCTTAGGATTTTTCTCGCTCTGCTTCTCCGGAATTAAAAAAATAATGTTTCACCGGACACTGGCATTCTCCCAGCGTTCCCAGGCCAAGAGAGACGGATGAAACCGAAAAGAACCATTCTCTGCGTCGACGACAACGAACAATCCCTTTCCATTCGCAAAGTGATGCTGGAAACTCGCGGTTATCGTGTACTCGCTTGTACCAGGGCCGAAGAGGCACTGGAGATGTTCAAGAAGGGGGGCGTGGACCTAGTGCTCACCGATCTGGTGATGCCAGGTTTTGACGGAACCCGTCTTATTCAGGAAATCAAGGCTATGTCCCCAGAGATCCCGGCCATTCTGCTTTCAGGAAAAGTAAAAATTTACGACCGCGACACACAAGCTGACGTCTTCTTACCCAAAGGTATGTACGCGCCCGCCGAATTGCTGGAACGTATTCGTCTTCTGCTCATTCGCAAACGCGGTCCTAAGCGTCCTCACCACCGCCAACCATCGCCTGCCGTGCACGTAGCGTGAGGGAGTTCAGCTAATATAAGCCTGGTGATGTTGAGGTTTCCGCTTACCTGAGCGCTGAACCGCTGAACAGGCGCACGCAGCCCAGTATCGAGTCGAGCCCTATTTGTCCGCACGGTGGTAAAATTAAGAGTTTTGCAGCCGTTGCGGCACTTTCCAGATCTCTCCGAGGTGCAAATATGGCAACCATAGAAGCTCCAGTCCGTCCGCAGAGCCGCCTGCATGAAGGGCCGTTCGTGAATGAACCGATGGTCGATTTCAGCAGGGAAGAAAATGCGCGCAGGATGCGCAGCGCCATTGAAAAAGTGCGCGGCCAGTTAGGGCGTGAGTACGACCTGATCATCGGCGGACGCCGGGTCAAGACGCAGGACAAAATCAAATCCCTCAATCCTGCCCGTCCTTCGCAAGTTGTCGGCATCCATCAGAAGGCGGGTAAAGAGCATGTGGAACCCGTGATGGAAGCGGCGCAGCGAGCGTTTCAGAGCTGGAGCCGCACTTCGGTCGAGGAGCGCGCGGCCCTGGTGTTTCGGGTTGGCGACCTGCTGCGTGAGCGCAAGTTCGAGTTCATGGCCTGGCTGGTATTTGAGGTGTCGAAGAACTGGGCGGAGGCCGATGGCGATATCTCCGAATTGATCGACTTTTGCGAATACTACAGCCGCCAGGCCTTGCGGTTGTCCCGAGTGACCGCCGAAGTGCAGTTGCCGGGAGAGCGCGATCACCTCTTCTACATTCCGCTCGGAGTCGGCGCCGTCATTCCACCGTGGAATTTTCCCGCGGCCATTATGGGTGGCATGACACTGGCATCCATCGTTTCCGGAAACACGGTTGTGCTGAAACCTTCGAGTGACTCGCCGACCATTGCCGCGAAATTTATTGAGCTTCTGGAAGAAGCCGGCATGCCGGAGGGTGTGGTGAACTTCTGCCCCGGCGCAGGCGCCAGTTTTGGCGATGCCGTTGTTGCTCACCCAAAGACCCGCTTTATTGCGTTTACGGGATCGCGAGAAGTTGGATTGAGAATCAACAAAGTGGCCGCCGACGTCGCGCCCGGCCAGCGCTGGATTAAACGAACGATTCTCGAAATGGGTGGAAAGGACGCGATTATTGTTGATGCGGATGCTGATCTCGACTCTGCGGTGGAAGGGGTTGCGCAAGCAGCATTTGGATTTCAGGGACAGAAGTGTTCGGCGTGCTCGCGCGCGATTATCGATGAGCGCATCTATGACAAGTTCCTGGAAAAGCTGAAAGCGCGTGTGGAGCGAATCAGCCTGGGGGACCCGGCCGAGAACGCCAATATGGGGGCGGTTATCAACGAAGGTTCGATGAAAACGATCCTGAGTTACATCGAAGCTGGGAAGAAAGATGGGCGTGTGATTACGGGGGGAGAGGCCGCGAGGGAGGCCGGTGAAGGCTACTTCATTAAGCCGACCGTCATCGCCGATATCCCGCCCAAATCGAAGCTCGAGCAAGAGGAGATCTTCGGGCCGGTGCTGGCAGTGATCAAGGCGCGGAATTTCGATCACGCGATGGAGATCGCGAACGATACGGAATTCGGGCTGACGGGCGCGGTGTACACGAAATCGCGGGATAAAATCGAGCGCGCGTATCGTGATTTCCACGTTGGCAACCTGTACATCAACCGTAAGTGCACGGGAGCGATTGTAGCGGCACATCCGTTCGGCGGATTCAATATGTCGGGAACCGACTCCAAGTCGGGCGGGCCAGACTACCTGTACCTGTTCACTCAGGGAAAGTCAGTAGGAGAGAAGATCGTTTAGTAGTTAGTCACAGAAAATAGCGTTTAGGGTGCCCCGTTCGAGCTCTGCTTGGGCGGGGTTTTTGATTTTCCCGACCAACCGCCCGTCCCTCTACTTCATCTGAGTTCAATCACCTGTGGGGCGCCGGAGTCTGGCCCGGGCGGCGATCGCAGGGTTATGCACATTCCACTTTGTCAGAAGGAGTAACATGCGATTCCGCGACACGTTTCCAGGACTGGTACTTCTATTGGCGCTGGCAGTAGGAGTGGCTGCGGCGCAGACTTCCACCAGCAACTCGCAGGCTGAACCGAGCGCACAATCAGGATCTCAGGTGCAGAGCGCACCTTCGGGCTCTGGCTCCATGCAATCGCCGAGCACGCAGCCCCAGGTGGGCGCGCCAACCGGATCTCAGGCCGGCAGCTCTGGCCAGAGTTCATCGCCAAGCTCTTCGCAACCTTCGGGCGCACAGGCGGGGTCTTCCGCTAATGCTCCGCAGGGCGCGCCAGGTCCGCGGTCAGTTGAAGACGAACTGCAGTTGAGCGATGCTCAGAAAGCGAAGCTGCAGCCGATCATCCAAGAAGAGATGAGTCAGATCGAAGCTGTACGTAACGATCAGACCATGACCATGGATCAAAAGATGGCCAAGGTCCGCCAGATTAAGCAAACCGAATTTCCCAAGATCCAGGCTGTGCTGACACCTGAGCAGCAGAAGAAACTGGCTGACATGCAGGAACGGGCGAAGCAGCAGCAACAGAATGCTGCCCCGGCTAGCCCGGGCTCAAGCGGAGCACAGGGAGGCTCGCAGCCACCGAAGTAGCACCAGCGCCAGCATTCAGACAAGCAGAAGAGCAAAGACAAAGGCCACCTGCATCGGTGGCCTTTGTTTTACAAGTTTGAAGCTGACAGGTTACGACGATGCACCCGCGGGAGTGGCAGCGGGAGCAGGCATGCCGGCGGTAGTGGCAGCCGCGGCTTCGTTCAGAATCCGATGATGGATGGTGAACAATGCCAGCTCCAACCGATCCGAAACACCAATCTTGTCGTAAACGTTGCGTAGATAGTTTTTGATCACCTGCTCGGTCGTGCCCAATTGAGCGGCGATTTCCTTATTCTTATAGCCCTGGACGATCAGAGCCACGATGCGGAGTTCTTTCGCGGTAAGACGATCGCGCACCCGCAATCCGACCATATCGTTCTCGGTCAGCTCGCTGGGGACCGCGATATCCTGGACCCAATTCTCGCCGCGCGCGACTTTACGAACGCAATCGACGAGAGCCGAGCTGGTCACATTGCGGTAAACTACGCCATTCGCGCCAGTATTCATGTAGCGCTGAGCGCTCTCGCCGGTGTCGCCCAGCACGACGACCTTGGTCTTGGCTCGCGCTGCGGCTTGGACGATAGCGTTGAAGTCGGAATGGAATCCGCCCGCCACGATGAGGACGGCGGCACGAAACTTATCGAGGGCCATCATCATCTGCTCGGGAGTCTGCGCTTGTGCCACGATGCGCATCTCGTCTTCAACCGCGAGAACCTTGGCGATTCCCGCACGAAAGATTGCCTGATTGTCGGCCAGAATTAGTTTGAGCATCGCATCAGACTCCGCTAAGTGTTACGAACGAATTCATAAGAGTCGATCACGCACGCCACGCCGCGGGCGTCCGCTGATTTTCCCCCCGAGGCCGGTTCGTCGGTGCGAACCACGCGGCCTCGACATTGAATAACGACGTTCTCTTTAGCCCCGGTCATTTCTGGGGGCAAAGCAATTTCAAATTCGACAGGCGAACCTACGTCGAGCGCGGCATCGGCGCGAATATAGACGCCGGCAGCGCTCAAATTGCCCGTCACTCCGCTCGACTCGCCGCCCGAGTCTTGCTTATGAATCTTTATCGGCAATTCCAGCGGGAATCTTTTCCCGGTACGTGCTTCGGACACAAAACCTCCTCCGTCCTGGCCGTCTTTACGTACGAAAGCCAGATTCATACCACGTCTCCTGGGCGGAGCTTAGCTATGTTTGCTGCTCAGGGCAGGTTATATCACGGAATACACTCCCCGCGAAAGGACGATTACTGGTTCGTTAAGAGTAGCGAGTCAGGTGCCCCTACCGGGGCAGAGCCCGAGAATCGGCGTCCAGTAGCGAATTTGCCCTGCCGAACTGTAGGAGTGGGAGGCTAACTCCCCGTGGCCACGGCTAGCTTCGCAGGGGAATACCTTTGGGCGGAGGCCATATGGAGCCAATGTTCGGCTGCCGATTTGTCGGCGGGAAGTCCATCCGCAGTGCGGTATCGTAAGGCCAGATTATAAGCAGCGGCTGGGTTTCCCTCCTCGGCTGCCATTTTGACCCAGTGCGCCGCTTTGGAACAGTTTTGGCGGACATAATAGCCCGTCTCGTATGCCATTCCGAGTTGGAAAGCGGCCTGGTCGTCACCATAGTCGGCGGCGCGCTGCAGGGTGGCAATCTCGTACCGAGTCAGGTCATGGAGCGACTCGGCGACCGCGACGTCGGTGATTTCAAGATGGCTGGGGGGGCCGGATTTGGCCACGGCCGTCGCTGTGGCCGCGAAAGCTAGCTGCGAACTGGGGGAAGCTGCCGCGGGACCTCTCGTGGCTGCACTTACCGGTTCGGTACGAAGCGAGTTGTGCGCCTGCAAGAGAAGGAAGCCGAGCATAATAGCCAACACAGCCAGAGCTCCCACGGATTTGCGCAGCGCGCGTTTGTCGAGGGCTGGACCACTAAGAGTGGAGAGCCTCGTTCTCAGGAATTCCATGAGGGTCATCGTCGACTGGCCGGCTGAAGTTGCGACATCGGCCAGTGATGCGCCTGCGTGCTGAAGAGCGTCTCCAGTGATCTCAGCGGAAGAGGCCAACACACTCGTTTGCCGGCGACGAGCAATGCGCATCCTGGTTCTCTGCTGCCCGATGGCCGCCGACAGGTCGGCGCTCGTTTGTCGCAACGTCCGGCGGGTGGTGCTTGCCCGCAGTCTCCCGGCCTTCACAGCAACGTTGTAACGAGCTTTTGTCTCGTTCAGAAAGGTTTCGCAGGTCTGAAGGAACGATTTTGACAAGCGCAGCAGGTGGACTCTTATTCCGCGTGAGCGGAAGAGTTCTAACACTGGCCGAGCGGTCTGGCGGAAAGGCGTCGTGCGCACGACCCGAACCTTGACCTTCCTGTTGGCGAGGTTCGCGACTGAGTTGCGGGTTCGCATGAGAACGGAAGGAAGTCGCGGCACTGCCAGATTAGGACGATACTTTGCAATGCGAGCTGTAGATCTCATCAGCTGAGCTATGGCATCGTGTACCGGCACCAGGCTTGCAGTCGCGAAACTCGAAACGGTCGAGCGGCAGCTTGCGGCGCGTCTCAGGGTGCGAGCGGCGCCGACACGTATGGCGGCGAAAAGGGAGAATGATTCTGCCTCGCCAGTATATTCCCGGGTTTCGCCGAGTGCGGCGCGTACACCGACACCGGGAATCGATATGTCTTCTGGATTCGGCTCGGCCGAGATGTGTGCCGGTGCTACTTCGGGTGGAGAAACATGGGAATAGACGGGCTGCAGGGAACTGGGTTCCGGGGAACGGCCCGCAGCATTTGCAGCAATCGGTTCGTGCTCGATCGGTACAGCAGCGGGCGCGGACCGTGAGGGGAGTTGTTCCCTCAAATCCCTCAGGCGTGGAGTAATGTTCTCCAGCAATTGCCGTATCGCTTCGTGCTCGAGCGCAACGGCATCCCGATACCCAGAGCGCACAGCTTTGTGGATGGCCTGCTCGAAGAGGCTGGCCAGAAAGTGTAAGTTGTCAAAATCGTGGGAACCGAAGGCCTCGAACTCCGTCGAGAACACGCCCAGCGCCCCGAGTAGACGGCCACCCATACGGAGCGGAGCGATGGCCAGTGAATTTGGATATCCGGGATAGTGGCTGGCTTTGCAAAGGGTGGTCGGGACCGAGCCAGGATCAGGGCTGGCCTCAACAGAGGCGGCGAGATGGGCCAGGATGTCGACACCGAGGTGCTCCGGGTCATACATTGCGCCGATGCGGGCGCAGCAGGTGAATTCATCGGAGGCGCGGAAGAGCCATATGCCCGCCGAAGTGGCTCCGACTACCGACAGAGCGAGCTTGGTGACGGCGGCCATGGCCGACTCCAGGTGCACGGTGCCGGAACTGATGGTCCGCTGCAACTGCAAAAGGCTCAGCAGAGGCTGGTTGGGGTCGGCTATAGCGCGCCGGTACGCGGCTTGCTTTCTCAACTGCTGGAGCAGCGATACCACACAGAGGAACTGCTCAAAGGATTTGCGATCCAGGGTGAACCGTTGGTTCATTGGGGGACCCCTGTCCGATGACTCAGAAATGACCGCTTGGAGCGGTGTGGAGCTAAAAGACGTCCAGCGGGAGATTAGATTGCGACGAGCCGCTTAGAGTTGTTTCAGAGCTGAAAACTGCCGACGCTTGAGGACTACGTGCCGAAAACAGTGGTGATTCTGAATCTGGAGGAAGGCTTCCCCAGTCGGGACGAGGCATTGAAGAAACTGGAAGCGGCGATTGCGACGTCCCGGAAGGCGGGAGCACGGGTGATGAAGCTAATCCATGGTTATGGATCCAGCGGAACGGGAGGGATCCTGCGGCCCGTTGTGCGCAATTACCTGCGGCGGGCCAAGGAGCGGGGCGAAATCAGGCTGTTCGTGAATGGCGAGAGCTGGTCAAGTTTCGAGAGCCGCAGCAAGGAGTTGCTGGCGGAAGCCGCCCAGCTTGTGCTGGACAGAGACTTGGGAGCCGGGAACCGGGGGGTCACGCTGGTGTTGCTGTAGTCCCACTCCTATGCCCGTATGCTCTTCAGGATGGCGGTGTAGTCAGCGTTGGTGTAGGAAATCGTAAAAGCCGCCAGCTTCGTCCCTGGTCAGCGCTGGCTGTCAAAGTTAGAAGGCGCTGCCGCCGCCACCGCCGAAACCGCCACCGGAAAATCCGCCGCCACCACCGCCGAAGCCGCCGCCTCCGCTCCATCCGGAACCGGACGAACTGGCACGGGGAGCGGAAACGAAAACCTGGTGCATGTCGTTGGACATCAGGTGCATCGAATTGGTGAAGAAGATGGGATTGAAGCCACCGACAGGATAAGGGGTGGGCGAAACATACCAGGAAGGAGGATTGCGAATGAGCCCGGCAAATTTTTGCGCCCAGATCTGTTCGATGCCCAGGGCCATGGCAAAAGGTAAGTACTTTTCGAAGGTATCTGGCGGCATGCGCTTGAGGCGGTCAGCATCGACACGGCGGATGAATTCCTGAAAACCGAGGATTGCAACGAGCGTGCGGGCGCCGTTGAGAGTTTTAGCGGTCATCTGCCGGGCAAAAAGCCACCAGACGAGGGCTGAAACCAGCACCGAGATAATCAGTAGCCCGACGGAGTTGAAAACATCGGCTGCGCCAAAGAATTGAGCCAGCGCAAACGGGGCAAGAATAAAGATGATGGCCACGACACTATAGGCGTTCGCCGATTCAGGATCGAGCAGGTACATTCCTTTGCGGCGGAGAGACGACATTATGTCTTCGCGAACGACAGGAAGCGCCGTATAGAAGTGGTTCTTCAGCGATGAGAGCCGGGTGGAGTCAACATCACCCACAAAAATGTTTTCCAGCATGACTTTTTCATGCGGAGCCAGGCCGGTCCAGTTACCGCGTGGAATCAGCAGATGCAGAACATAATCTTTGTGGTGGAAGAGCAATCCGGGCTCATTGACTTCTTCGATCTTGAGGAAGCCGCGCACAGCCAAATCGACGATCGTGGAGGTGATATCGCGCGGGTGAATGCTGTCGTCGATTAAAGTGCCGGCTTCTGCCGGAGAAATTCCCGCAGGCGGCTCGTACATAGGGGCGACGGATTGGCCGGGATCGGGGTCGCGCCCTTTGTACCACCATAACGTGAACATCACCGCCAAAGTCCAGAAGGGAAGAAAGACAACCGGATTACTGCCTACGAACCATACGAAGCGCCTGAAGGCTCCTGGCTCGCTCAGAATGCCCTTGGGAATGTAAACATCGATGGTTAGACCTCCGCGCATAGGGAGCGGCGCGGTGGTTTCAAAGGAGATTTCAGCGCCATTCACTTCGGCGGCGGCTGCCCGCTCGGTGGAACCGTAAATGCCGGTGAAGGCCTGGGCGCGCAAGGAACCGGCGGCGTTGTCAGGGAATCGCACGAAGGCGGAGGCGTGGTCGATGGGAACGGGCCAGTCGTTGCCGGTTACGTTCCAGTAGAACTCGTCGTAGTTGTCGAAGTAACGGATGCCATTGCGGACTAAGTAGTCGATCTGAACTACTCGAGTGGCGTCAATGGCGTCGGGAATGTAGATTTTCAGATCACGATAGCCGTTGGAAGTGTGCGAGTCATATTTGAGCTTGTTGCCGTTCTCATCCGTGACGCCGATGACCTTTAGGAACAAAGTGTAGTTGGTGCCGTGCGGTCCGGGATATTCGACGGGAATGGTTCGATGAATACCATGCCATTCCCCTTCGAACTGCAAAGTGATGCGTTCGGAGACTGCGACTGAGCCATCATGGGTGACAGTCACGGTGTCGTGGAAATCGGATACGCGCCAGGATTTTGCGAATAACTGGGGTGCAAGAACAATAAGCACCAGCGCTGCGGTAGTTCGTGAACAGAACAGGCGCATGAGCCGGCGCATTTTCAGAACTTCACGGCGACGGGCTCGCGGTCGGTCGTCTCGGCTTCAAAGAACTGTCGCTGCTGGAATCCGGCCATGTTGGCCAGGATGTTGGTCGGGAAAGACTGAATCTTCGTGTTCAGATCGCGGACGACAGCATTGTAATAGCGGCGAGAATTTTGGATGGCGTCTTCCGTCTGACTCAGAGAGCCCTGCAATTGGGTGAACTCTTCGGAGGCCTTCAATTGCGGATAATTTTCGGCAACTGCAAACAGGCTTTTTAAAGCGCCGGTGAGTTGATTTTCGGCAGCGGCTTTGTCAGCGGGTGAAGTGGCCTGCATCGCCTGGGAACGATACTTGGCAATGTTTTCGAAAGTGCCTTTTTCGTGAGCGGCGTAGCCTTTGACGGTTTCCACCAGATTAGGAATAAGGTCGTGGCGGCGCTTGAGTTGCACATCAATGTCGGCCCAGGCCGAGTCGCAGCGTACTTTGAGTTGGACCAGGCTGTTGTACATCGCGACGACCATGAACGCGATGACAACGACGATGACCAGAATGATGATTCCGACCATGAGGGTCTCCCTCGCTGAATTGGGAAATCAGAAGGACGGTACCACAGGCGCAAAACAGGCGCAATCAAAAGACTCATAGGGCGCCAGAGTAACTTCGGGCCTAGCGCGCACTCTCGGCTAACAACTCTGCCAAGTACTGCTGCCAGATCGCAGGCAGGGTGTGGGTACCGTGACCGCGGGTCTGATCGCTGATGGGGAGAAGCACGAAGCGGCCATTTTTCACCTTTTTTATTTCGCGCTCGGCAATGCCGAGTTCGGGTGGATTGATCTGGTCATCGGCGGAGTTGATGAACATGACATGCGTTCTGATCTGGTCGAGCTTGGGCGAGGGATCGTAGTCACGCGAGGCATCGAAGGCATACAGGAAATCATTCGCGTCAGCCTTGTCCAGCTCACTCTTAATAAAACGGTCGAGATAAGCATCGGCCTGCGCGCGCGTGGGGAAATCCTTCTGCATCTGCAGCGGGCTGCTGACCATAAAGAGAAACACGTTGAACATGCTGATCAAACCCATGCGAGGCTGCTGCTTGTATTCCCCGTTCATCCAGGCGGGATCGTTCCTGATCGAATCCATGATCATTTTGCGTAGCATGCGATTACGGCCGGCGATTTCCACGGGCAGGCAGGCCAGCGGCATGGCCGCGTCCATGAAGTCGGGATAGGTTTCCGCCCACAGCCAGGAATGCATGCACCCCATGGAAGTGCCTATGATCAGGCGCAGGTGATCGACTCTGAGACCTTCCGTCAGCAGCAGGCGCTGCGCCTCAACCATGTCGGCGTAGTCGTAGTGTGGGAAGCGCATATGCTCGCCGTCGCTGGGTTTGGAAGAGTGCCCGTGACCGATCGAGTCGGGCAGAATGATGAAATATCGGTTGACATCGAGCAACTGGCCCGCGCCGAAGAGCACGCCTGCAAAGCGCGCGCCGGTGAACTGCTGCCCCGACCCGGTGGTTCCATGCAGGATCATCACCGCATTGGTGACTCTTCCGGAGGGGTCGCGCCTGGGAGTGCCGTAAGTGGCATAGTGCAGGCGCATTTCAGGCAACTCGTCGCCCGAGCGGAAATGGAAGTTGTGCACGACATAGTCGGCTTCTACGGGCTTCGGAAGTTGCTGAGCAAATCCTGAACCGCAGATTACCAGTGCGTATACGACTGTTAGCAGGGGACTCTTCATGGGTGGGTAGGTTACGTCTCAACACGACACTTCTGCAAGATTGACCACAAGGAAGTTGGAGCCAACGCTCGTTTACTGCCGTGGAGAGTAGTAGCCGCGACGGGCGCGGACCTGAACGTCTTTATTCTTGGCTGTGATCTGGATGTAGCGGTAGTGGCCGTCGGCGGTGAAATCCGAGGGCTTATAGGAGACGATGTACTGGCTGCGGAGTTCGTCCTCGATCGCCGAGAACGAGCGGGTGATGTCCTTCATCTTGAAGGGGAAGAAAGCGCGTCCGCCGGTGGCTTCGGCCAGCTGGGAAAGAACATCATCGCCACGCAGGATTAGGCCGCTGTCGTCGGTCGAAATGGCGTAAATCAGGACGCCGGCGCGTTCGGCCATTCCGATCGCCTGGGCTTCGCTGACTTCGCTCTGGTTGTCCTCGCCATCGCTAAGCACAATGAGTGCCTTGCGGACCGGACGATCTGAATTGTCCTTCAGAAGCTTGTCGCGGCAAGCGCGATAGATCGCGTCGTAAAGAGCAGTTCCGCCACCATTGTGGAGGCGCTTCACTCCGGCGGAAAGCAGCGACACGTTATCGGTGAAGTCCTGGGTAATCTGCTGACGCTGATTGAAACCTTCGGCGAAGGCCTTGTCAAAGCCGGGGCGAATCGCATGCTCAAGAAAGCCGATGGCCGCTTCCTGCTCGAACTCGAAACGGCTATGGACTGAACCGCTGACGTCTACCAGAAGTCCGAGCTCGAGGGGTAGTTCGGTCTGGCGCTGGAAATTAATGATCACCTGGGGCGGCTTGTGGTCGTCGAGAATATTGAAGTCGGTTTGCCCCAGATTCCGGACAAACTTGCCATGCTTGTCGGTAGCAATAAAGAGGACATTGACCTCGTCGACCCGGGCCTTGATCGTGAGAACGGACTCGTCGGGGCTATTGGTCGAGGGGGCGGCCGCTAGCCCGCTGCCCTCGGGCGAAAATGTTGCCTCCGAAGGCGAAGTGAAGCTGGACTGACCGGTGGCTGGCAACAGGGTTGCCAGTACCAGCGCCGCAAGACAAAAAAACTGACGTATGTAGATCATTCCCAAGAAACCCAAAATTTTCACGAACCGACCCGGCCAGAGGGGCGTTCTACTATATGGATGCACGCGGATTGCCGAAAGGCCCCAGCCAACGCCTTAGCTGGAGGACAGCCCGACTGTAGGCCAGGTGGGATTGTGTGCCAAGTTACAAAAGGAGCACGCGCTTGGTCATTGGCGCCTAAGCCATGCCTGCTGTAGGTGTTAGCTGGCAGAGCACCCAGGTGAGCCTCAGGCCGGAATTCAGGTAAGCAACATTAAACCGGGTGGCGGGTTCAGATCACTGGCGTATTCTGAACACACAAAAGGTTCCACTGGTCTCAGGAAGTCTCTGGCCTGATTACTCAATAGCAGTTCGCAGATCCGGAGGGAAGCAATGAAGAGCAGGCTCTGTTTGGCGCTGGTTATGTTGCTGCCGTTTTCAAGCTTCGCAGCGAATAACGAAAAGGAAGCCGATCGCGTAGAAGAAGCCGGCACCGTTCTGAAAGAGATTCTCGATATTCCCGATGACATTCCCAAAGATCTCGTCGACAAGGCTGAGTGCGTGATCGTGCTGCCATCGGTGAAGAAGCTGGCATTTGGGGTGGGCGCGAGCTATGGTCGCGGGGTGATGACCTGCCGTTCCGGGCAGCACTACACTGGTCCCTGGACGGCGCCAGCTCTCTATGCTTTGGAAGGCGGCAATATCGGATTTCAGCTTGGCGGACAAGCCACTGATTTCGTGATCCTGGTGATGAACCCCCAGGGCGCGAAGTCGCTACTCAGCAGCAAGGTGAAACTAGGCGCAGATGCTTCGGCCGCCGCCGGCCCGAAAGGTCGCGCTGCCGACGCCGCTACCGACGTGGTGATGCGGGCTGAGATGCTCTCTTACTCGCGATCGCGCGGTTTGTTCGCCGGGGTTTCCCTGGAAGGCTCCACTCTGCGCTCGGACAATCGCGCCAACAAGAAACTCTACGGGCGCGAGGTGACGGCCAAACAGATTCTGCGCGAGGGTAGGGTAGGCGCGCCGGCTTCAGCGCATGAGTTGATCGCCCTGCTGAATAAGTATTCACCCAAGAACAAATCGGATCCGAAGTCGCTACAGTAAGAAGCATCGTGAGGACACCGACTCAGGCGGGCACGATAGTGCGTTGCGGATGGGCACGCAATGAATTTTCCATCCGCTACCACGACCAGGAATGGGGTGTTCCTCAGCACGACGACCGCAAGCTCTTTGAATTCCTGATCCTGGAAGGAGCGCAGGCAGGGCTGAGTTGGGACACTATTCTGCGCAAGCGGGACAATTATCGCGCCGCCTTTGACGGGTTCGATCCTGAAGTGATTGCACGATACGGTCGCCGCCAAGTTGACCGGTTAATGAAGGATTCCGGCATCATTCGCAACCGGCTTAAGATTGGATCGGCGATTCTGAATGCGAGGGCGTTCCTAGGCGTGCAGGAAAGCGGCGGCAGCTTCGATCAATACATCTGGCAATTCGTTGGGGGGACACCGCGAGTCAATTCGTGGAGATCCATGAAACAAGTTCCAGCCCAGACAAATGAATCGGATGCGATGAGCAAGGACCTGAAGAAGCGGGGGTTTAATTTCGTCGGATCGACCATTTGTTATGCCTTCATGCAGGCGGTGGGAATGGTGAACGATCATCTGGTAAGCTGCTTCCGTCATCGGGCGCTTAGGTAGACTCAGCTAAGAGAACGCGACCCCTTCGGCAAGCTCAGGGCAGGCTCTCGACTCGGCTTATAGCCTCGCACGGCTTAACGAGGCCGGAAAAGTCCGTAATGGCCGCCAGGGGAAGATCACCTATGTACTTCGAAAAGTTCTATCTCGGTTGTCTGGCGCATGCTTCCTATGTGCTCGGGTCGGAAGGCGAAGCGGTGGTCGTCGATCCGCAGCGCGACGTCGATCAATATATAAACGCTGCCGATCAGCATGGGCTCAAGATCCGACACATCTTTGAAACTCACCTGCATGCTGATTTTGTTTCCGGGCACAAGGAATTGGCCGCGCGCACGGGGGCGCAGATTTATATCGGCGCGAAAGCTGGCGCGACATTGGCACATGTGGATGTCGCCGACGGTTTCGAACTGAAGGTTGGTAAATGCCGGATCTCGGTTCTGGAAACACCGGGTCACACACCGGAGAGTATCTGCCTGCTCATCACGGATCCGGAAAAATCTACGAAGCCTTGGGCGGTGCTGACCGGCGATACTTTGTTCATCGGCGACGTGGGCCGGCCGGACTTGTCGAGGACTCATACTCCGGAGCAGCTCGCGGGCATGCTCTATGACAGCTTGCACAATAAGCTGATGAAGCTTGCCGACGAGGTGATCGTGTATCCGGCACACGGGGCGGGATCGCTGTGCGGGCGCAACATGAGGGCGGAGTCTTCCTCGACGATCGGGACGGAGCGGCTTACCAACTACGCATTGCAGATTCGCACACGGGATGAGTTCATCCGGCAATTGACGAGCAATCTCCCCGCGCGGCCAGAATACTTTGCCCAGGATGCGGAGATCAATCGCGAGGGAGCGGCAGCATTGGGTGAACTCCCGGCGCTGGCGCCCATTACCGCGATTGCATTACGAGCGATGCTGTGTGAGGAAGTACCGGCTCTGGACGTGCGTCCGCCCGACGAGTTCGCAGCAGGGCACGTGCCGGGGTCAATCAATATTGGATTATCGGGGCAATTCGCCTCATGGGCCGGCTCGTTATTGGGATTGGCTTCTTGCCCTGTGCTGATTGCCGACACTCGCGCGCGAATCGATGAAGCGCGCACGCGACTGGCTCGGGTGGGTATCGAGGATTTAGCGGGATATTTGCAGGATGGATTGGGGGGCTGGAACGAGGCCGGCTTACCGTTGGCGACTCTCCCGCAAATAACGGTTCAGACGTTAAATCAACTGAGCCATCGCGACCTGCATGTGTTGGACGTACGCCGCGAAGGCGAGTGGCAGGCCGGTCATCTGCTGAGCGCGCAACTGTGGCCTCTAGATCAGTTCCGGCAGGCGCTTCCTCCGCTGGACAAGACGGCGTCCGTCGCGGTGCATTGCAAGAGCGGATACAGAAGCACTATTGCGTGCAGTTTGTTGATGCGGGCCGGCTACACTGACGTCACGAATGTGATCGGCGGTTTCGATGCCTGGGATGCGGCCAAGCTGCCCAGCGTGAAAGCGGAAGTAGGGTCTCATGCTTAATACCCTGCGCTATTGCTGAACATCCTGAAGCGCCGTTGCTTCTCTCCCGGATTCCTGTAGGTTCTGGGAGTTGACCAGCAGAACTCCCGCAAAAGCGATTGCGCCTCCGGCCAAAGAGAGGAGTTTGGGAACCTCTCTGAGCCAGATCCATGCAATGAAGATCGCCAAAACCGGAATCAGGTACAGCAGGGTTGAGGTGCGGCCTGCGGGGCCATGCGTAAATACCCATGCCCAGGCGAGATATGCGATTGCTGCGGGAAAAACTCCGAGATAAATACCAGCGAGGGTTGCCGGCAAGGGCGCGGAGCGAAACTCGGCGGGCAAGCGGCTTGCAAAGGGCAGCATCAAGAGGGTTCCAGCCCAAATCGAGTAGGCGGTAAACTCGAGCGGCGAGTAACGGGCAAGAAAACGTTTTTGCACGATCATGTAAACGGCGGATGCCAGCGCGCAAGCCAAGATGATCAAGGCCTGCACAGACAGGTGAATGCCTCCTGCCTCGCCACTGGCGATGAGAGCGACTCCAATAAAGCTTAGTAGAACCCCTATCCAACCTCGCAAAGAGAGATGCTCGTGCAGAAAGAAGACTGCCAGCAAGGCCGTCCAGATCGGCGCAGAGGCGATGAGCATGCTGGCTGAACCAGCGGTCACGCGGGTTTCACCATAATTCAAGGCAATATTGTAGAAGGTAATTCCGACCAGGCCTGCGAGGATCAGTCCAGGAAGATCGCTTAGCTTGGGCCGGCGGAAGTGAGCGAAACCGGCATAAATAGCCAGCGCGAGCGAAGCTGTGAGGAAGCGCAAGGTGGCCAGATCAGCCGGAGAGTAGCCCTGTAAACCGGCGCGGATGCCGGCGTAGGCGGAAGCCCACAACAGCAACGTTGTCGCGATGGCGACCCACAGACCGGGAGTAGAGCGCAGACGAGGGGAACTCATACGCGAATCACCGCTGGTTCAGTGCCCATTAGATAGGCAGCGGATGCACATGGATTCAACGGATCAGATCCAGGTTTATCCGTGCAGATTGGCGGCTGCAGGTTCTGCGATTACAGGTTCGTCTACGCAGATTTTTCCGCCGCTCAGGATTTGCGCGCGCAGGCCGCCGCGATGACGAAGGCCTTTGATAACTTGCAATCCGGTCAGGCTCTGCAGATGACCGCAGGGCTCACACAGACGGATGCCGCGAATCAACACGTTGCCAATCTTGAATTCGCTTCCAACCAGATGATTGAGTGCCACCCCACGAGTGACCAGGTTCCGCCGAGCATCTCCAGGAGCCAGCTGAATTCCATAGTCGCGCGCGAGCGCCTCAATGGCTTCCGCCTCGATCAGGGTGAGCTCGAAATCGGGCTCGGGCTTGAAAAAAGTGCCTTGCCTGGTGGCATAGCGATCTCCTTCCAAGCCCACGCCCGCGATCGCCTCGACCTGATCGAGTGCCTGCATGACGCCTTTCGCGGCGGCGGCGATGTGGATGGACGCGATTCTGCCGGCTGACATCGGCGGCCTCCTCAGTCTTTCTGCGCGGCAGTAATGCAGTCTTCCAGTATGTCCATGGCGACGTCCGCCTCTTCGCGCGTGACCACCAGAGGAGGCGAGATGCGGATGGAGTTCGGGCCGGCGCCCAGGAACAGGATGCCACGCTCGAATGCCGCTTCCACGATGCGGTCGCGAGTTGCGGGGTCGGGAGTTTTGGATTCTTTGTCCTTTACGATCTCAACTCCGATCATCAGGCCGCGGCCACGAACGTCGCCAACAATGGTGTGTTTCTGGGGCCACTCGCTGAGACGGCGCATCATGTGATCGCCGACGACTGCTGAATTCTTGACGCCTTCACGTTCGAGCACGTCGAGCGTAGCCAAGGCCGCGGCGATGCAGACGGGATTCCCGCCGAAGGTGGAAGCGTGCGAGCCGGGGACCCAGTCCATCACGTCAGCTTTCGTGATGACTACGCCCAGGGGCATGCCGGAGGCGACACCTTTAGCGCTGCACACGATGTCGGGTTGCACTCCAGAGTGCTCGATAGCCCACCACTTTCCAGTACGCCCCATGCCAGCTTGAACTTCGTCGTCGACCAAGAGAATGCCATGCTTGTCGCAAATGCGGCGTAGTTCCTGGAGGAATTCCGTGGGCGCGACTACGTAGCCACCTTCTCCCTGAATGGCTTCGACGAAGATTGCGGCCACTTCTTCCGGCGGAACAGTCGAGGCGAACACTCTCTCTTCGATGAATCGAGCGCATTCGATTGCATACTGCCTGGCATCGGAGCCCTTGGGCCGGCGATAAAGATTCGGGTAGGGCACGTGGGTCACGCCGGGAACCAGCGGCATGAAACGGCGGCGCTGCTGCGGTTTCGAGGCGGTCAGCGAGAGAGCGCCCATGGTGCGGCCGTGGAAGGCGCCGTAGAAGGCGATGACGTTCTGGCGCTTGGTGTGATAACGGGCGAGTTTAAGGGCGCACTCGATCGCTTCCGTACCGGAGTTGCCGTAGTAGAAGCGATGGGGGCCGGGCATCGGCGCGATTTTCGTGAGGCGCTCGGCCAAGGTCAGCATGTTTTCGTAATAGAAATCCGTGCCAGACATGTGGATCAGTTGCGTCGCCTGTTTCTGAATGGCAGCGACTACATCGGGATGGCAGTGGCCGGTCGAGACCACGGCAATGCCGGCAGAAAAATCCAAGAATTCGTTGCCGTCGACATCTTCAATGACTACCCCGTGTCCGCGCTTGGCGACAAGCGGATAAGAGCGGGTGTAAGAAGGCGAAATCAGGCGATTATCCGCTTCGAGGACACGCTTGGCGTTCGGTCCGGGCAGCGCTGTCTTGATTTGCGGAGCAACAGCAGTCAATGTTTTGGGCGACATGGAAACCTCCAAAGGCGGTCGTTGGTTGTTCGTAGTTGGTCGTCAGCCCGACACCACACCGGGTGTGGAGATTCGGGTCGGGGCGGAAGGCGCCGGGAGGTTGTGAACTAGTCGCTGCCGAAGAGATTGGGGCGCGCCTGCGACGGCAAGACTGCCAGATACCGGCGGGGACAAACAAGGCAACGCAGCCAGCACACGGGCAGATGAGAGTTCGGATTTTGTCGCACGGTCATGTGAGCTCTTCCATAATTATAGCCGGGAAAATACCCATTAGCTATTAGCTCTTAGCGGTCAATCGGCCTAACCCTGCCTCTTCGGATACCGACCTTTGGTCATGGTATGGGCGCCGAACCTTTAGTGTGCGCGGCCGGTTCCGGAGTCCCTGAAGGGCTAACGGCTAAGAGCTAAAAGCTTCTTTGCATCGGACTTTCTGCGAGCCTCGTCTGATACGTTAACTATTTTCTTATGCGCAACGAAGAGCACCAGCCACAGTGGAAGGTGATCCTCAATTTTGGGTTGGTGTACTTCTTTTGGGGATCGACGTACCTCGGGATCAGGATCGGGGTCGAACAAATACCGCCGGCGCTGCTATGCGGGGTGCGGTTCTTGACGGCAGGCGTGCTGTTGCTGCTCTTCTGCGCCCTGCGACGACGCCCGATTCGCTACCCTCCGACGCAACTCTTTCACATGGCGGTGATCGGCATCTTGCTGCTGATGGGCGGGAACCTGACGCTGGCGTATGCCGAGCAGGTGGTGCCCTCGGGATTGTCGGCCCTGTTGGTAGCGACGACTCCACTCTGGTTTCTGGTACTCGACAATTTGCTCCTGGGAAGTCATCGCCTAGGGAGACGTGGGTTGATAGGCCTGGCCTTGGGGGTGGCGGGAATGGTCGTGCTGCTGTGGCCAGACTTGCGCGCAAGCGGCGTCTTGGGCCGTCGTGAACTTTGGGCTGCTCTCAGTCTGCCCTTGGGGTCTTTCAGCTGGGCATTAGGCTCGGTGCTATCGAAGCGATGGGAATCGGGGGCGGACCGGTTGGCCGGTACGGCCTGGCAGATGAGTTTCGCCGGTATCGCCAACCTTTTGTTTGCGGCGATGAATCGTGACTATGTGCGCGTTGTCTGGACTGCCCGCGGGATCACGGCCGTGGCTTACTTGATCGTGTGCGGGTCATGGATTGGGTACACGGCATACATCTGGCTGCTGGGGCATGCGGCCACCTCGAAAGTCTCAACCTACGCCTACGTAAATCCGGTGGTGGCGGTATTCCTGGGCTGGATCATCGAGCACGAAGTTGTGGATCGCTTCGTGCTTGCGGGTAGCGCGATCATCGTAATCTCGGTCATTCTCGTCACCAGCGCAAAAATCAAAGAAACGGTGGCTGCTGCAGAACCGTCCCCCCTCGAAGTTACCGGCGACTGACGATTTCGCGACATCACCAATATCTGTAAGCGCTCTCCTGCTTTTCTGAGCTGCTATGGCGTCAAAAGCAAATAGTCCCAAGTATGTACGGCGAAGAACAGACTAAGCCTATGTAGATCGTGAATATTCGCAAGTCGGGTTTTTTGGTTCGGCAAATACAGGAAGTCAAATCGGCTTGTGAATCGCAGCGCAAAACCACAGCGCATCGAAGCAGACGACGCAAAATTTGATGCGAGCGAAACGGGTTGGATGGAACCAGGAACGAACCGAAACTTTGTAAACACCATCCTATCTTCACTCCCGGAATCCGAAGTAACCAGCCTTAGTCCGTATCTGGAATTCCAGGAGTTACCGCTGCACACGGTTCTGGTGGACCCTGAAGAACCGCTCCGGTATGCGTATTTCCTGCACGCTGGAATAGCTTCGTTTGTGGTGCCCACCAGTGAAGGACGCAGCGTAGAAGTGGGATTGGTCGGTAAAACAGGAATCATCGGAACACCGCTGACGTTCGGGGTGAAGAAAAGCAATCTGCGAATAGTCATGCAAGTCGCCGGTAGCGGACATCGGATCAAGGCCGACGATCTGCAGCGGTTATTGCCGACCATGCCGCATCTGCTTAGCCGGATGGGGCGATTCATTCTGCTGCAAGGCATGCAAGCGGCGCAGACGGCTGCCTGCAACCGGCTGCATAACCTCGAGCAGCGGTTGGCGCGCTGGTTGCTGATGACGCAGGACCGGGTCGGCTCGGAATTTTTCATGACGCAGGAATATCTGGCAGAGATGCTGGGTACAGGAAGGCCGAGTGTCAGCCTGACTGCCAGTCAGATGCAAAAAGCGGGAGCCATTCGCTACAGCCGCGGATTGGTAAGAATCGTCGATCGAGGAGCGCTGGAACAATTGTCGTGCGAATGCTACTCCACGGTGCGTAGATTCCATCGAGAACTGGGGCTGGCGCACTGAAGAGTTCCGGTAATGTCCGCTGGCTGATAGACGGTAGAAATGACCAGCAAGTAAGTTAGCTGCGCTTTCCGCTATTATGCGCAACCCCCGACGCGAACACTGGGAGGTACTCTACAGGGCGGCCCTGCTGGAATTAGATCGCGAGAAGCTGCCCGGTCGTATCCGCGCCGCTGAAGAAGCCATACGTCTGCGGCTGGTCTCTCTCGCGAGTGATTCCGATCATCATGGCGAGCGACGGGCCATTGAAGATGCACTGCAGAATTTGCGGGTGCTGCGGGAAACGGAAATCGCCGGCCTAGAGAGCTAGGGGCAACACTTTGACAAGTGGCCGAGGTTGTTGTGCGTGGGCGCGGGCAGGAATGCCCGCGCCACACGGCTTGTTTAATTTACGCGCCTTCCGGGGAATGGAGGACGCGGAATGTGCTGGTGCCGTTTGACCAGACCAGCACCAGGGCGTCTTTTCCTTTCGGAACACTACCCAGTTGCTGCTGGACATCAGCGGCCGACCGCACGGGATGGCGGTTCACCTCAGTAATGACGTCACCATTGCGCAAACCGGCGTCATCGGCTGAACTTCCTGGTTGTACACGTTGCACTACGGCTCCCTTCACTTCGGCAGGGATCTGAACCTGCTCCCGCACATCGGGAGTAAGATCCGCGAGGCCGAGTCCCCAGCGAGGCTTTCCCTGAGCGGCGCTGGCGCTTTCTTCGCCATCGCGCGCACCTATAGTCTGCAGCTTCACCGACACCTCCTCAGTCTTTCCATCACGGAGGACTTCCAGCTTGATGGTGTTGCCGGGCTGCTTTTGACCAACTTCGACCTGCAAGTCGCCGGCCCCGGTGACCTTCTGGCCATCGATGGAGCGAATGACATCTCCAACCCTCAGGCCCGCGTTCGCCGCCGGTGAATTGGGCTCTACCTGATTCACGACGGCGCCGGAGCTGTCGGGAACGTGGAAAAATTCTGCGTTTTCCGGCGTGACATCGGTAATTCCGACACCCATGTAGCCATGGCTCACTTTGCCATCACGAATGAGGGTGTCGACGGTGGGCTTGACGATCTGCGAGGGGATCGCGAAACCCATGCCTGCGAACGAACCGGACGGCGAGAGCAGGAAGGTGTTGATTCCGACCAACTCTCCGTGCGCATTGACAAGCGCACCGCCGGAATTGCCCTGGTTAATGGCGGCGTCAGTCTGTATATATTCGCCAGGCTTGCGTCGATCCTCCGGGTCCGGATTTGGACGATTCAAGGCGCTAACGATTCCCCGCGTGACGGTGAAGCGAAGGCCGAACGGATTGCCGAAAGCAAGCACGGTCTGTCCGGGATGCAGAGCCTTGGAATCTCCCCAGGGAACGTTGGGAAGATTCGTGCCGTTGACCTTGATTACTGCAAGATCGGTAAGCGGATCAGCGCCAATCAGCTTCGCGGGCAGGACGCGGCGGTCGCTCATGGTGACGCGCATTTCGACGGCGCCATCCACAACATGGTTGTTGGTCACGATGTAGCCATCCGGCGAGATCAGGACACCGCTGCCGATGCCGTGTTCGATCTGCTGTTGCGGACGCATGTTGCGGCCGAAGCCAGGCCCGAAGAAGCGCTGCATGTCGTCCGGAAGTTGTTCCATTCCCGTGGGCATAGCCTTGGCGCGGGAGGTTACTGCGACATTGACCACGGCGGGGGTCACGCGCGCCGCCAAGGTTTCCATCGCACGGTCTAACGAGAGCAGGGCACCAACGCTGTTGTCGTCCAACGGCGCGGTTGTGGGTGCGACAGCGGGAGCTTTAGCGAATGCAGGCTTCGACGCCTGGTAAGTTAATGCGGAAATCGACAACGCGAGCGCCACAGCTGGGACTAGCAGGCGACGGCCGCGCATTGATCTCCATAATTTTTCAATCGGGTTGTTCATCTGTTTTCCTCTCCTTGTGAAACTAATTATTTAGTAGCTAAATTCAAAAAAATTTATTCCATCAGATCGATTTGGAAACGGTCGCGCTGTCGCTCATTGGCTGGACCGGATGGTACAGAGTTACGTGCCAAATAGAAAAAGTCGAGATGACACGACCATACGGATCGACGCGGTAATCGCGCATGACCAAAAGCATGCTGCCCACGGGCATCATGGTCGGATGCTGAGCTGGCATGCTGGCGCGCAGCAGTTTGGCCTCTTGATTTCCGCGGACCAGAACCTTCGCGAGGCTGTCCGTCTTCGGCTTCATCAGACGAGTTCTGACACTCGTCTTTTGCGCTGCAGGGCGCGACCTGTCACCTTTTTCCCGGAAGACTGCCGGCACAACGTGCACCTGGTTCGATTCGGGAGCGCCAGCCGGAGTAAATCGCGGAACCGGGCGTGATGCTTGCACATCAGGAGCGCTATCTTGAAAAGCGATCAAGGTCGGGGAATGAAGCACGGCAACCAGGCAAGCACCAGACAATACCATTACCGACGCCAGCGCTAGTTTCGAAACGCCGGTAGCCTGCGGGCGAGTCGAGTCCATGATCCGGCGAACCCGTAGTGACATATGCTGAACGCGGTGGACAGCCGCATGCGCCAATGCCACGCTTCGCCGCAACAGGCTTTTTTCCGCCAAATCGAGCAGGCAGCGGGCGTACGCGGAAGCATTATTGGTGGTAGCGATCACCATGTCATCGCAAGCGATTTCGCGCTCCAGCGCGAGACGCCGGTCCACCCACCACAGCGCTGGATGAAAAAAGAACAACGCTTGCAGGATTTTCTGAAACAGGTTTGTCCAATCGTCCCAACGGCGGAGGTGTGCAAACTCGTGAAGCAGAACGGCGGACAGCTCGGGCGAAGAGAGCTCGCTCAAAATCCAATCCGGCAGGATTACCGCAGGCTGGAAGAACCCGACAGCCATGGGCACGCGCGCACTTTGCGACCGCAGAAGCACAACCCGACGCTTGGGGCGAAATTGCTCGACCGTCGCGGCGACGCTGACTTCAAGCGCTGCCACATCGATAGGACTGCACGCGCGGCGCAGGCGCCGAACCCGCCACAGCCCAAACCCGATTCTAAGAAGTGCAGTCGCCGAAATAACTGCCCAAGCCAGGGCGATCAAGAACGCCCAATGTTCGGGAATAACTATTCGAAGATTCATCAAGGTTGAGGCGCTGGAACTGACGGGCATGAGCATGGCTACAAGCGTCAGTGCCGGAACAGCTACTAACAGCGCGAGCCAGACAGCCATACGGGTCCCGGCATTCGTGCGTGGCACCATACGGACGAGGGCCCAAACCAGAATAGTGAGCACAAGTCCTGCGACTATGGAATTGAGCATCCGCTCGGCGGCGATCCGGGCAAGAGCATCCAGGGCGGCGAGCATCGACTATTTGCTCCCTTCCAGCAGTTCGCGCAAACGCTTGAGTTCTACCTCGTCGAGGCCACGATCCTCCAGGATATTGAGTACGAGCATCTCATCCGAATTCCCAAAAAAACGGCTTACGAGATGACGGATCTCGGATCGGGTCGCCTCTTGGCGTCCAAGCACGGGCGCATAGACATGGGCGCGTCCGTCTTTGACGTGTTTGACGTAGCCTTTCTTCTCGAGGATACGGGTGGTAGTCAGGACGGAGTTGTACGCCAGAGCCGGTTTTGCCGGGAGGGAATCCAGTACCTGTTGCACGGTACACGGGCCTTTTCCCCACAAAACTTCCATGAGCCGCAGCTCAGCTTCCGTTAGGGTGACCGACTTTCTGGGCGGCAAATGTGATCCTCCGTAGTCTCAATCCGGGTCCTTTAATAATTGGACGCGGTGGAAGCGATTTCGTCAACTAAATATTTAGTTGCAGAAAAAGCTGAATTGGTGGCCTCGGTTTGTCGGAAATGTGACTGCCTGAGACAAGTCTCACGCGGAGCCAAAGGACAGCTAGTGTTCTAAAGCGCACGCTTTCCAGAGGCTTCCGGACCGGCGAGTAGCAGTTGACAAAGGTGGCGTGTTCGCAGCATAATCCACGAACTCTGTATGCACACCCAGCGATTTAGCTTCGCCTTTTATTACCGCTACTGGCGAGTAGCGGCGCGGGCGAGGCGTGTGCAGATGCAATCGTAAGAAACGCCAAGTTCAGATTCCCGCAGCCGCGACTCGAATGGGTCGCGGTTTTTGTTTGGGCCATGAACACGTAGGGGCAGGTGCCTCACCTGCCCGGCCGAGCCAAGCTCGGCAGAGTATTGGCTCGGGGCGAGAAAGAGAGGGCGGGCGACTGGGCTTACGAAGTCACCAAACCTAAGGAGAGAAGTCATGATTATCAATATGAGCGAGGGCGCGACGGACCAGGAGATCCAGCACGTGATCGAACGGGTACGAGAGGCGGGGTTCCAGGCACACGTTACCCGAGGCACGGAACGGTGCATTGTCGCCGCGGTTGGCAGCGGTGGCAGGCGGCACGAATTGGAGGCCTTGGCAGCAGCGGCGGGCGTTGCCGAGGTGGTACCCATCGCGCAACCATTCAAACTGGTAAGCCGGCAAGTCAAACCGCAGAGGAGTGTGATCGACGTCGGCGAGGTAAAAATCGGGGACGGCAGCTTCGCAGTGATTGCGGGCCCATGCTCGGTTGAATCCCGCGAACAGATCTTTTCTACCGCCGAGGCGGTCAAGGCCGCCGGAGCGACGCTGCTCCGAGGCGGCGCTTACAAGCCGCGCACTTCGCCTTACGAATTTCAGGGCTTAGGTGTGGAAGCGCTTCGATTACTCAGCGAGGTACGTGAGCACACTGGACTTCCAGTGGTCACGGAAGTGATGAGCACCGAAGATACCGACCTCATCTGCGAGCATGCCGACATGCTGCAGGTCGGAGCGCGCAACATGCAGAACTTTGCTCTGCTGCGGCGACTCGCCACCGTGAACAAGCCGATTTTGCTAAAGCGCGGTCCGTCGGCCAGCGTGAAGGAGTGGCTACTGGCAGCCGAGTACTTGCTGGCCGGTGGCAATCCTAACGTGGTGCTGTGCGAACGCGGCATTAAGACGTTTGAGACGGAAATGCGCAATACGCTCGATTTGGCCGCGATCGCTTTAGCGCGTGAACTCTCGCATTTGCCGGTGATTGCTGATCCCTCCCACGGCACCGGGCGTAGAAGCTTGATTGCGCCAACTTCGCGGGCGGCGGCGGCCCTGGGAGCGGACGGAATCATTATTGAAGTCCATCCCTGTCCCGAGAGAGCGCTCTCAGATGGTGCACAGTCGCTGGATTTCGAGGGGTTCCGGAACGTAATGCTGAGCCTGAGCGAGCCCCTGCGAGCAATTCCTATACCGAGACCTGCTGACAGGGCAGCGGCAGCCGACTAGAACTGTGATGCTCGCCAATATCGGCTGCGAGGTGGACCTTAAGGCTAAGCCGCTATGCGGCGGCTGATCGTGCGTAACTTGTCGGGGAGGCTGCGTCGTTTGGCCGCAGGAACACTGGCCTCCCAAGGTTCGTCAACTCCCATCAGGGCGAGCGCGCCTCCCGCCAGAGCCAGGTTCTTCATAAAATTAACCATATTGTTGATGCGTTCATTAGGATCCTCATTGCGCCAGAAGTCGTGCATGACGGGGGATACTCCGGCCAGGAATCCGAGAATCGCCATCGCGCCCAGCTTAGGTTTAATGCCTAGCAAAATGCTGGTGCTGCCGATAAGCAGGGGGATGGCCGACAAGGTTACGGCCAACTCGGGATTGGGAACACCCTTAGATTGTGCGTACGGCGCCATCTGTTTGCGATTTATCAGGTGATTGATGCCGCTGTAGAGAAAGAAACCACCGAATATCAGCCGGCCAATCAGAAAGGGAGCCTTCATGAAAACAACCTCGGGCAAGTTGCCGTGGTATTCGATTCGGAGCGGCGGGCTTGTGTTGTCCGCTGCACGCTGGGCAACCAGGCGAAAGAAGGGATTACGAGCGTACCTCCCCAGCAGGCAAAATTTCAGCTATTCTCGCATTGATATCGGGGACGTAGTCAGGAATCGGGCTGCGTCCGCCGCAGATTCGGTACGAAGAGAGCTAGCGCATTGCATATAGCAATGTGGGTGTGTCGAGGGGCCCTTTTTGGCACTGCGCAGGAAAACACTGTTGGTATTAGGGCTGACGCTGGTTGGCCTATGCGCAGCTCTCTATATGATCGCGCGGGCAACCATTCTGTCGCGCTTTGCCGATATCGAGAACGAAGAGGTTCGCCAGAACCTGGATCGGGTCTCGAACGCGATTACCAACGAATACGATCTTCTGAGCACACTCACGCGCGACGACTCGCAGTGGGATGAAGCCTATCGTTTTGTTCAACACCCTGACCGGACCTGGGGGGAAACCAATTTTCCCAACAGCACTCTGGAAGGGCTTCGGTTGAATTTGCTGGTTTTCTATGATGCCAACGACCAAGCGGTTCACGCGCGGCAATTCGAAAAAGCAAGCGGTCAGATGGCGGCTCCTGCCTCGATAGTCCAGCAACTGGCACCCTTGGCCCGCATGGCTAGAACCGGTGGCGATAAGGGGACAGGGGGGATTGCCTTGTTACCCGATGGTTTTATGCTGGTAGCCGCCTGGCCGGTACTAACGTCAACCGGCAGGGGCAGCGCGCGGGGAGCACTGGTCATGGGCCGCAAGCTGGATGCCCAGGAATTGAAGCGATTGACTTGGACAACCAGCTTGCAGTTCGACATCTTCGCCGCCAATGGATCCGAGTTGCCGCCCGACGTGCAGGAAGCGCTTGTCCATCTCGGCACCAGTTCAGTATTTGTCCACTCCATGGGCAGCGAGACGGTGGCGGGATACGAGGTCCTGAAAGGCTATGACGGCGGAGCGGCCGTAGTGTTGCGAGTGAAGACGCCACGACTTGTCTATGAAGAGGGCAGGGCATCGCTGTTCTACCTTATGGCCTCCGTTCTCTTTCTGGGCATCACCTTTACCATCATCAGTGCGTTTCTGCTGGAGAAGCTAGTGCTGGCGCGGCTGATTGCCTTGAGTAAAGGCGTGGGCGCGGTCGGACTGGGCAATCGTTTGTCGGAACGCGTGAAGGTCGATGGCGCAGACGAGATTTCCGCTCTAGCCGGCTCCATCAACCAGATGCTCGCTTCCCTGGAGCGCGCCGAGCGTGAGAGACAGGTTCCAGAAGCGTACCTGGAAGGCTTGTTCGAAAGCGCGCCTGAAGCCGTGGTTATTGTTGACAGCCATCACCGAATCGTGCGCGTCAACCAGGAATTTACCCATATGTTCGGCTACAGCCTGGAGGAGGCGAGAGGCCGGCAATTGGACCGCCTGATCGTACCCACGTCGAAGGAGAACGAAGCCGAATCGTTAAACAGCCTCATTGAGCGCGGTAAGACTGCCAGCCTGGAAACCCAGCGCATCCGCAAAGATGGAAGCACCGTCGATGTCTCAATTCTCGGAACCCCCGTCAGTATTGGCGGCGGGCGGGTAGCATTTTATGCAATCTACCGAGACATTAGCGAGCGCAAGCGGGCGGAGCGGCTGCAGGCGGCTCTCTACCGCATCGCCGAAAAGGCGAGCTCGGCTGAAGATCTGAACGAACTGTTCCGCAGCATTCACGCCATTCTGCAGGAGCTGATGTACGCCAAGAACTGCTACGTCGCATTGCATGACCCCGCGACCAACATGGTCACGTTCCCTTATTTCGTGGACGAAAAGGATGTTCTGGCGCCGCCACCGCACACATTCCGCAAAGGTTTGACCGAATATGTGTTGCGGACGGGCAAGCCGTTGCTGGCCACTCCGCAAATGCTGGACCAATTAGTGCGAAGCGGAGAGGTAGAGGCCCGTACGGGAGCCCGCTCGCGCGACTGGATGGGTGTGCCGCTAAAGCAAGGCGACACCACCTTCGGAGTGCTGACAGTCCAAACGTATGAACCGAATATTCGGTATGGAGAAACCGAGCAGGAGATCCTGACATTCGTCTCGCAGCAAGTAGCCAGTGCCGTGGCCCACCGCCGTAATCAGGATGCCATTCGAGAAAGTGAGAGCCGCTTCAGGGCACTGGCCGAGACGGCCAGTCCGGCCATCGTGATTTACGCGAAAAAGTTCTACTACTTGAATCCCAGCGCCGCACAGATGTCGGGATTTACCCGAGACGAGTTGCTTGCGATGGAGGAGCCCTGGCCTCGATTGATCCACCCGGAACATCTGCAGTTGGCCGTGGGGCGTTCGGAGGCGCGTCTACGGGGTGAAAAAGTGCCATCGCATTACGAATTCAAGCTGGTCAGGAAGGATGGCCAGGAACGATGGGTGGACTTCAGCGCAAGCGCGGCGCCCATTCAATTTGGAGGCAAGCCGGCGAATGTTGCCATTCTGGTGGACGTGAGCGAGCGCAAACATGCGGAGCAGCTACAAACCGCTTTATATCGAATTGCCGCCACTACCAGTTCCGCGGATGACCCGCAACAGCTGTTTGCCGCGATCCACGGAATAGTCGCCGAGCTGATGTATGCCAAGAACTTTTATTTAGCGCTGTATGACACGAAAAATGATCTCATCAGTTTTCCTTATTTTGTGGACGAGGAAGATCCGCAACCGGAGCCGCGGCCTCCGAAGAATGGGCTTACAGAATACATACTGCGCACGGGCAAGCCGTTGCTGGCCACTCCTGAAGTATTCGAGAAGCTGATTGCCGAGGGTGAGGTCGAGATGATTGGCGCACCCTCACTCGACTGGCTGGGTGTGCCGCTCAAGACCGGAGACACCACCTTTGGCGTGCTCGTGGTGCAGAGCTACACCGAGAAGGTGCGTTACGGCGCGCGGGAGGAGGAGATTCTCACCTTTGTTTCACAACACGTGGCCAGCGCCATCGAGCATAAGCGCAGCCAGCAGGCGCTGCGAGAGTCAGAAGTGCGCTACCGCACGCTGGTGCAGAGTGCGGTCTACGGAATTTTCCGCTGGAGCCTGGAAGATCAATTCACCGATGTGAATCCCGCGCTGGTTTCGATCCTGGGGTATGAATCGGCGGCCGAAGTTCTGGCTCTGCGCATGACCCAGGATGTTTATGTTGATGCCAAACAGCACAAAGAAATCGTTAGCAACCTACTGGCCGCCGGCCAGCTGCGCGGGATCGAGGCGCAATGGCGCCGGCTGGACGGGAAGATCATTACCGTAAGATTAAGCGGCCGCAGCATTCAGGAAGAGGGGAGGATTTCCGGGTTCGAGATGATCGTGGAAGACATCACGGAGCGCCGGTTACTCGAGGAACAGCTGCGCCAGGCACAAAAGATGGAAGCAGTGGGGCAGCTGGCGGGAGGGATTGCCCACGATTTCAATAACCTGCTCACCGTCATCAAAGGCAATAGTCAGCTGTTGCTGGAGAAGCTGCACGCGGTCGACTCCCGGCGAAACGGAGTGGAGCAGATTCAGAAAGCGACAGATCGTGCCGTGTCACTGATTTATCAGTTGCTGGCCTTCAGCCGCAAGCAGGTGATCGAGTTCCGAGTGCTGGACTTGAACAGCATGATCGCGAACACCATGCAACTGCTGCGCCGCTTGATGGGCGAGCACATCGAGCTGACAATTATCGAAGGCAAGGATCTGGGCAGGGTTAAAGCCGATCCCGGGCAGGTGGAGCAAGTCATCATGAACCTCGCTTTGAATGCACGGGATGCGATGGCCGATGGTGGGAAGCTAACTATCGAAACAGAGAATGTTGAAGTCGACGATAGCTACCGGTCGGAGGATGCGAGTATTGCGCCCGGTCGCTACGTGATGCTGCGGGTCACGGATACGGGCATCGGCATGGATGGGGTTACCCTGGCCCACATCTTCGAGCCGTTCTTTACCACCAAAGCGGTAGGCAAGGGAACGGGGCTCGGACTATCAACAGTGTATGGCATCGTGAAGCAGACCAACGGTTTCATCACAGCGCACAGTGAACCCGACGTGGGTTCAACGTTCCATGTATATCTACCGCGTGTAGATCAACCAGTTGACGCCGTCGAAGTGCGCAGCCCCGAGACACAGGATTATCACGGAGGGGAAACGGTGCTGGTCGTGGAAGATGAAGACGGGGTTCGGTCACTCATCACGATGTTGTTGGCCAGAAACGGGTACACGGTTCTGGAGGCAAGCAACGCCGAAGAAGCCTTGCAATTGTGCGAGAGCCGCGAGAGCCGAGTGCAGATGCTGATTACCGACCTCGTGCTTCCACATATGAACGGACGCGAGCTTTCCGAACGTATGGAGGAGCTATATCCAGGCCTGCGCACACTGTTCATGTCCGGCTATACCGATGACGCTACGCTCAAAGATGGGGTACTGGAGAACCGTGCAGCCTTTCTGCAGAAACCGTTCAACATGGAGACGTTCCTGCGCAAGGTGCGAGAAGTGTTGGGGCGGGCTGCGGCGGCGCGCTAAGCAGGTTGCGGAAAGAACTCGCACGTACATCAAAAGGCAACCCTCAGGCTCTAAAGCGCACCCTCATTTTCAAGACCTAACGGCACGACTGGAGTCGTGCCCTTCCAAAACCCCTGCCCGAGCTGGAGTTTTGCCGCAACCTGCGAAGCAACTGTATGGACAGAGGTTAGGTGGAAGTGCAACTGAGGCCTATGCTTGCGCTCACGAGGGCGGTTTGGCTGGGTTTTCCAAGGTCACCGAGTCGAGTGACGTTCGTCATAGTTCCCATAACACACATCACAGCCAAACCCAATCCCACAACTTACAGTCTAAGAGAGAGGAGGGCTGCGCATGTCGACTGCCTGGACGTCCCGGTATGCCTTACGGACTAAAGGAATCAAGAGTTCTGCCATCCGCGAGTTGCTGAAAGTCACGCAAAATCCTGAAGTGATTTCCTTCGCGGGGGGCCTGCCCGCACCGGACGTATTCCCAATCCAGCGTTTCCAGGAAGCCTGTCACAAGGTCCTGCAGGAAAACGGCCCGGCAGCTCTGCAATACGGGCCCACTGAGGGACACGAACCTCTCCGCGAGATGATCGCGCGGAACATGGCGCGCTATGGCATCAAAGCGAAAGTTGAGAACGTCTTGATCACGTCTGGATCGCAGCAGGCGCTGGATCTGATCGGGAAGCTATTGATCAATACCGGCGACCGCGTGCTGGTGGAAGCGCCCACTTACCTGGGAGCGTTGCAGGCTTTCAACGTCTATGGCGCGGATTATGTGTCGGTGCCGATTGACGATGACGGAGTTCGAACTGAGCTGCTGGACAGTGCCCTGCGCTCAGGCCCGAAGTTCATGTACGTGTTGCCTAACTTCCAGAACCCGGCCGGGACGACTCTAGCGGAAGGCCGCCGGGAGGAACTGGTTCTGCTGGCCGATAAGTATGGAATTCCAATCATCGAAGACGATCCTTATGGCCAGCTGCGTTACGAGGGCGCGCATCTTCCTCCGTTACTGGTGCTGGATCGCGAAAACCTGCGGCGCGACAACGGCTATTCGATCGGAAACGTGATTTATCTGAGCACCTTCTCGAAGACGCTGGCACCGGGAATTCGCCTCGGGTGGATCGTGGCGCCGCCGGATGTGATCAACAAATTCGTGCAACTTAAACAGGGCGCGGACCTGCACACGTCCAGCTTCACTCAGATGGTCGCTTACGAAGTGGCGCGAGATGGTTTTTTGGATGAGCATGTTCGCCTTATCAGGAAGGTGTACCGCGAGCGGCGCGACGTTATGCTGAGCGCGCTCAGTGAACACTTTCCACCGGAAGTCACATGGACGCATCCGCAAGGCGGGCTGTTCTTGTGGGTCACCTTACCGGAAGCAATGGATTGTCAGAAACTGTTTCGTAGTGCTTTGGAGCATAACGTAGCTTTTGTACCTGGCGAATCGTTCTACGCAACTAACCACGTATCCCGTCCTCATATGCGTCTGAACTTCTCCAACGCCACGCCGGACCAGATTCAGGAGGGAATCCGGCGCCTAGGAGAGGCGGTGAAACAGCAGATTCGGGAATTCCATCCGGTGGCGATTAGGTAGGGATAGGTCACCGTGGTTAGCCGGTTGCGCTGAGCGCAAGCGGCGCCAGAGAATCCAGGGTTCAGCTTTTCGCAACCGGTTTCCGCTTTTCAACGAGCCGGCGGACAACGTCGACGATAACATCCGGGCGTTGAGCTGGGATGGCATGGCCGCTGCCCTCGGCTATCACCTGATTCGAGTCGGACGAGAATTGGAGCAGCTTTTTCTGCAGCTGCGCCCAGCGCTGTTGCGCGACAGTGTTCCCTCCGCGCGCAGGATCCTGCGAAATGACCAGCAAAGGAATACTGAGAGAGTTCTGCAAGTCGCGAATTTCGGCTGCCGCATGTGGGAATGCACTCCATTGTTCGTAATGTGTCCGGAATACTCGCGCTTTGCAGTTCACTGCGGCTCTCAAGGGCCGAAGGGCTTCGTCGTTCCCGGCGCACCATTTTCTCCAGCGGGGCAATCCGAGTGGTGCCGTCAACTGCAGGAACCGGAGCCAGGCTTTCTGCTGCCATGAAAAACGTAAGGATTCGTCGGGATGTGTGCCATCTACCAGGACAATTGCTGAGACCTCGTCGGGATACCTGTGGGCATACATTATGGCGTCGAACGCTCCCATAGAATGGCCGACCAAGGTGAATGGCGCTTTCTCTCCGGCGTTCTTTAGTAAGGTATGCAACTCTTCAGCCATAACAGTGGGAACACGCGGCTTCGGACTGTGATCGCTCCAGCCATACCCGGCGCGATCGTATGAGCACACGCGCGTAAAACGAGCGATCTCCGGTTGCACCAGGCGCCAGTCAAGATAGGAGCCGTCGAGACCATGTTCCAGAACAACAGTGGGACTGCCTTCCCCCGTGCAGTAGAGATGAAGACGGTATCCGTTGACATCGATCAATTTGCCAGGAGGGGGAAAGAGACGCAGGTCGCGAACTTGACTGGCGCGCTCGTAAATTGCGCCGCAGACCGCAAGGAGCAGGAGAAGAGACAGCTCGACGAGGAGCGTGTAGCGCAGACCGTGGCGAAACGAGCGTGCGGCGTCCAAGTGACGTGACAGGGAGGCGAGGGCACCGGCAGCGACCATAAACAAGGGGATCGCAAGAGCGACGACTGCGGCCCAGCGCACGGGGTGAAGCAAGCTGTGAGTAGCCGGCATGACGAGTCAGGTTTCAAATTGCAACCTTGCGACCTTGAAACCTAGAAACTTTGAAACCTATTCCTTACCCTTTTCCAAACGGGTCTTCCAACGAGGGACTCGGGGACGTAAAGAGTTCGGCCCCATTCTCGGTAATGTGCATATCATCTTCGAGCCGGATGCCGAATTTTCCTCGGATATAAATTCCTGGCTCGTCGCTGAAAACCATGTTGGGAGCAAGTCGCGTAGAGTTGCCGCGTACCAGGTACGGCCACTCATGTCCGTCCATGCCCATTCCGTGGCCGACGCGGTGGGTAAAGTATTTGTAGTCGGGACCATAACCAGCCTCGCTGATCAGGGTGCGCGCCGCTACGTCCACGCTGCCGCAGGTTTCACCGGCGCGAGCCGACTTCAATGCGGTACGCTGTGCGCGATGAACGATATCGAACACCTTTTTCATATCGTCCATAGGTTTGCCGAGGACGAAGGTGCGGCTGATGTCGGAAACATATCCTTCAACCTTACAGCCGCCATCGATCCAAACGATCGTGCCTTCCTGAATCGTCTGCGGTTCGATAGAACCGTGAGGCAAGGCAGTGTATTGGCCCACCTGGACATCAGCCTCTCCCGGAAAACCGAGTTGACGGTGAGCGGCCGTGATCAGATCGGAAAAGTCGTGTTGCGTCATACCTTCGTGCAGAGCCGTGAAAGCCGCCTGGTATGCGGCAAGAGTCACTTTTGCCGCCAGGCGCATCAATGCGATCTCGTGATTGCTCTTGATCATTCGGCAGCCAGCTGTGACCGGCGTGGCGCTGGTCAACTTCAATTGCGGGGACGCCTTGGCCACACCGCTGCTGAAAACGTAGTGCACAGTTTCCTCGATGCCCAGAGTCCCGGTGGAAAGATGACGCTCCCGCAGAGCTTGCGCGATGCGCTGGTAGGGGCTCTCGTCTTCCTGCCAAATACGAATGTCGGGATGGTCGGCTTGCGGGCTGTCGGCGATCTGCTCTTCGGCACGGCCCTGTTCGAAGGCGGGGCAGACGAAGACTGGGTTTTCTTTAGCCGGCAAGACCATGGCAAAGGTGCGCTCGCCGCCCCACCAGTGAATGCCTGTGAAATAGGCTAGGGATGTGCCTTCCATAAGAAGGATGGCGTCAATGCCATTGGCGCGCATCAGGCGCCGCGCCTTTTCTTGCCGCTCGCGACGTTCGTCCGTCGTAATCGGCTTGGCCTGATCCTTCATCGATTTCAGACTGGTAATCGAATTCGGCAAAGAGGGACAGTTTTGCTCTGGGAGGGTTTGCGCCCGGGACAAGCCGGCCGTGGCAGCAATCGTGCCCAATTGCAGGAAGCGGCGGCGAGAGAACATTCATCCTCCAACGAGATGAGTTTCGACATTATAGTCGGTGGCTGGTCCTAACCGTTGTTAGTCTTGGTGGCGAGTCATTGGCGTACCGGCTACGTTAGACTTGCATGGCCGGATATAAGAAGGTTTTGCGAACAATCAGTGACCCAGGACCGACCTTAATGACCTCTGGATTTCAATGCGCCGCGTGCGGAGAGTGGAATGAGACCAGCGTGGATTCCACCGCCGGTTTCAACCAGATGTATATCGAAGATTGCCAGGTCTGCTGCAAGCCCAACGTGCTGCATGTCGCGTATGATCCCGAAATGCAACAGTACGTCATCGCGGCTGAACTTGAATAGATAACCTGCTCTCCCGCGGTGTGGCGCTATATTGGTCCGGTACGCTGATCGATTTAGCACGACTCACAGGGGGGAGGCCATGGCGACGCCGTATTCACGAGTTGGGCGAATGGTTGCGCACAATATGGTCACCACGCAATTTGAATTGGACGGGTACCGCGTGGTGCGTACGCTGGGCGTGGTTCGCGGAATCACAGTGCGGTCGCGCTCGATCTTCGGAACCATTGGCGCAAGCTTGCAAACCCTCGTGGGCGGCAATATTACTTTGTTAACGAACCTGTGCGAGAAAACTCGGGCTGAGGCGTTCGATCTTATGCTGCAGCACGCAGCTGACCTGGGCGCAAACGCGGTATTGTCCGCCCGTTACGACGCCACTGAGATCATGCAAGGCGTCACCGAAGTCCTGGCATATGGGACCGCCGTAGTGGTTGAACCGGTGAAGTGAATTAAGTCGTTGGGCTGCAGCTGTCTAATTGTTCAGCCATACTGCGAAACGAAACCCGACGAGCCAACTACTCCTTGTACAGAGACCCCGCTACCAACGTCGCAAGAATTGCGCCCACCCATATTTCCAGCATCCATCCAAGGGGAAAGATGCGTTCGAGTGGGGACCAGGCCGCCTGCGCAAAGGTAAGCGGGAAGCCGGCCACGAAGCCAACCAGCGCGCCTACTTTCAAAGCGGCGCCAGGGCCCGGAAGCAGCGTGGCGCGTGACCAGGCGTAGAGATGCGCCATGCAAATGCCGAGGATAAACAACAACACGATCCACTGCAGTTCGAAGGCCGGATAGCGAGGTGTTTGCAGGAAGATGCCGCGTTGTTGCGCTGCCTGGTAGCGGCCGAAACCGATTATCAGAAATCCGACAACGAAGCTCCAGATGTTCCAGACCACGCCACCTGCGATGCCACCAATCCAAATGCGACGCGAGTTCAGTGCCATGGTTAACTCCTGCGCGAAGTAAGTGCTCCGGTTATGCGCGGAGTGTAGCACTGACCCGGAGAAAGGGATAGGAACTTTTCGTGACCGCCTGCTTAGAGCAGCGGGAAAATCCTTGAGAGTGCGGCTTGACGGTAACGGAATGTGTTATTCAGTTGATGGGCCACAAAAATGTTCGCGATTGGATCGAAGGGGCCAGATCCGATTTCGTACTGGATTGAATCCTTGATTATCGTGCCCACTTGGCCGTGGCGTTGCTCAGACCTGAGCTCGTGCCGGTGATGGAAATTCTTGAACGGACCTTCCTGCTGCACGTCGGTGAAATAATGATTCCAATCGAATTCGATGATGCGGGCTGTCCATCGCTTGCGGACGGGCAAGTAGGGAACCAAGCGAAAAGAGGTGACGATCTCAGAGCCAACGCCCGCGATTGCCTGGCCGGGCTTAGTGACGGCCGCGCCCGGCGGCGGAACAAGTTTCAGGTAAAGCAATTTGGTACCAGTTGCGGGCGGCATAATGCGGGGAAGATTGTGGGGATTGGCAAAGAATGCGAATACCCGGCTAATCTCAATCGAGATCCACTGCTCGGTTTCGAAGTGGTAAAGCATAATGGAGAACCAGATACGTTTACGACGGCAGGTGGAGCCAATGTTGCTGCGAACTATGATTCTGTTTTCATCACTGGTCGTGTTTATGCCGAATGCCAATGCCCGCGCGGAAAGCGGCTTTCTCAATCGCACGGTATCGGTCGAAGGAGTAGTTTACCGGTACCAGGTTTTTGTGCCGGCGAATTGGACCAAAGATCAGAAATGGCCGGTAATTCTGTTCTTGCACGGAGCCGGCGAACGCGGTGACGATGGCCTCCTGCAAACGGACGTGGGAATCGGACACGCCATACGTAAGAATGCGGTTGGCTTTCCGTTCATTATGGTCATGCCTCAGTGTCGCCGAAACAGTCTCTGGGTATACGCGGATATGCAGGCGCAGGCGTTGGCTGCGCTGGAACAAAGTATCAAAGAATTTCATGGAGACCGTAATCGGCTTTATCTGACTGGCATTTCCATGGGTGGATATGGCACCTGGGACCTGGCCGATGAATATCCGGGGAAATTTGCCGCGCTGGTACCAATCTGCGGAGGCATTCACGGTCCCAAGTCCTTTCCGCAATTGCATGTAGGGGCCGCGGATGACGCAAAGATACTTGATCCTTACAAGGACACCGCGGAGCGAATCGGGAAAACGCCGGTCTGGGTTTTTCACGGGGCGGTAGACGACACCGTCCCGGTCGAAGAGTCGCGCAAGATGGTCGCGGCCCTGCGCGCCGTGGGAGCCAATGTGCGGTACACGGAATACCCCGGAGTTGGTCACGAGTCGTGGGATCGCGCCTACGCGGAGAGCGAACTGGTGCCCTGGTTGCTGGCGCAGAGCCTGCACTGATTTCGCAAAGCGTGCCCGGTTTTGTACATTGCTGCTTCTCGCTCCCGCCGTTCCACTTGCAAGATTCCAACAAATCCCGGCATAATGCCGCTTCCCCCTCAGTTGAAATGGAGGCTGTCCGCCAGCGTGCGGCTGCTGTGGCTCTATCAGTCTATGAGGAAAGAATGAAAGGATTGTTGAAATGGACCGCGATCAGCGTGATCGTGGTTGTTGTTCTATTCGCGACGGGTATTAGCGCGACTATCGGGTGGCGGCCGATTCTCGGCCCAAAATACCGTTCGCTGACTGACCGAAAATTCGAACTCACCCCGCAACGCCTGGAGCGTGGCCGCTATCTCGTGACTTCCGTAGCCGCATGCCTGGGCTGCCACTCCGAACACGACTGGAAGGCCCATGGCGCGCCGGTAGTCGCGGGTTTGGAAGGCGGGGGAGAAGTCATGCCGATTCCCGACCTGCCCGGCACGGTAGTGGCACGGAATATCACGTCGGATAGGGAAACTGGCGTCGGTGCCTGGACCGATGATGAGCTGGCCCGCGCGATTCGCGAGGGCGTAGATCGCGAAGGCCAGACTCTGTTTCCGATGATGCCGTATGAGCACTACCGCCAGATGTCGGACGAGGATCTGGCTTCGATCATCGTGTATCTGAGGACGCTGCCGCCCGTCCGCCGCGCACTGCCCAAGTCAGAGATCATCTTTCCGGTGAAGTACCTGGTGCGCAGCGCGCCCGAACCGGTCATGCAGCCTGTGTACACGGATGCAGCCGCGAGCACAGATCCCGCCAGGCGCGGAGCCTACCTGGTCAATATTGCCGGTTGCGCGGATTGCCACACGCCCGATGTGCGCGGTGTGCCTGTTGCCGGTATGGATTTCGCCGGTGGCGCCCCGCGCAATGGACCCTGGGGAAATGTGTCGTCTGCAAACCTCACTCCCGACGATTCGGGAATCAAGTATTACGACGAGGCTCTTTTTCTCCAGGTTATGCATACCGGATTCGTGCGTGCACGCGAGTTGAAGCCCATCATGCCGTACTGGATTTACGGAAAGATGAGCGACGACGATCTGAAAGCGATCTTCGCCTACCTGCGCACGTTAAAGCCGGTCCATCACCGCGTGGATAACTCTGAAGCAGCGTCGCTTTGTAAACTCTGTCGGCAAAAACACGGCGCAGGGCAGGAGAACTAGACTCGCGTAGGGACCGGCCGCCCCGGCCATCCCAGCGGAGCGCGACCTGGCCGGGGGCCATAGCCATACCACTAAGTTGGCGGTGTTTCGGTCGTCCTCGCCTGTTGTGTAGCGCAGGGTGTCCGGCTTCGCAGCCAGATAAAGGCGAGCGCTGCTCGCCTGCCCAGACGAAGGGCGTCTGGGCCTACGTGGACCTAGTCAGATCAGCAGATACTTCTCTGCAGCAATGCCAATCCCAGCACGCACATGAAAACAATTCTGTTGAGAATTTCCACAGCCCAACTCGCTGTGAGATAGCGGTCATCCCCTCGGTAAACGCAATTAGTTGTGGTCATCAAGTCAGTTAGCCGCAATTTCTGGTGGTTTTATCGGTTTGGCAATCCAGCAGCAGCTGACCCCAAAGTTTCTGCTTGACAGACAGACACTTAGGCGTAAGATGTGGTCAAAAGTGGTACAAAGTGGTCTTGACAATAGAGCTCGTGGGAAGAAGTAGAACAGCGCGAGGCGCCAGTGGAATTTAAGGCTGACACCCCAAAAACGACCCCCAACGAAGCTGAATTGACCGAATTTGTGACCGCTTTAACCTCCCTCGTTCCTGTGGTAGCCGCCGTCAGGCGCTCGCGCCCGGTGACGGGCAGGACACGACATGTTTCGCGGCAATCACCCAACTCGCGTCGACGAAAAGGGACGGCTCAAGGTCCCCGCCGAATTCAAGCGGGTGATCGACGAGAAGTACGGCGCGCAATTCTACATCACCAGCCTGGATGGCAAGAGTGCACAGGTATATCCCTTCGAGGAATGGGAGCGGATCGAGCAGAAGTTGGCGGCGCTCTCCACCTTCAATCCAACGAAGAAGAAGTTTTTGAATCGCGTGAACTACTGGGGGCAGATGGTCGAGATGGACGGACAGGGTCGTCTGCTGATGCCCCAGTTGCTGCGCGACTCGGCCCAGATCAAGGGCGAAGTGGCGGTGGTCGGGAACCTGACGTTTTTAGAAGTCCGCAATCTCGAGGGCTACAAGCGCGAGATCGAGGAAGAGAAGTTCACTGCTGAAGATGAGCAGACGCTCGACGGTCTGGGGATTTAACGGGCGAGGGTTTAAGACACACCCCCGAGCGGGGTGGGCATGGCAGGTCGGAAATGGAAGCTGGCCATGTTCCGGTTCTTTTAAAAGAAGCGATCGACTTTTTAAACGTGCGGCGTGGCGGGACCTATATCGACGCCACGGTGGGCTTGGGCGGGCACAGTTACGAAATCGCAAAACGCCTCGGCGCACCGGGTCATTTGATTGGGGTCGATAAGGATCCGAAAGCGCTGGAAGTGGCGGGGAAAGTCCTTGGTCGTTGGTCGTTGGTCGTTGGCGAAGACAAAAGCGGACGACTAACGACTAACGACCAACGACTGGAAACACAAGGTCCCTCGACTCCGCTTCGCTCCGCTCGGGATGACAGAGTGGGGAATTGGCCCAGGGTCGAAATGGTGCATGGATCGTTTGCTGATTTGGCCAACGACCAACGACCAGCGACTATCGACGGCATTCTCGCCGATCTCGGAGTGAGCAGCCTGCAGCTAGGTGACGCCGCGCGCGGATTCAGTTTTCAGGCGGAAGGACCGCTCGACATGCGGATGAACCCGCAAGCCGAGCTGACCGCCGATCAAGTGGTAAACCACATGAGCGAGCGCGAGCTTGCTGATGTGATTTACGAATTCGGTGAGGAAAGGAGGTCGCGGAGAATCGCCAGAGCCATTGTCCGGTCGCGGCCGATACGATCTACCGCACAACTTGCGGAGGTCATATCAGCCGCGGCCCGGCCAATGAACCAAGCGGAACGGCGAATTCATCCAGCGACGCGCACCTTTCAGGCTCTCCGAATCTTCGTAAACCGCGAACTAGACGACCTGCGGGACTTGCTGAGCGCAGCCCCGCAGCTGCTGAAACCGGGCGGCCGGCTGGTGATCATCAGCTTCCACTCGCTGGAGGACAGGATAGTGAAAGACAGTCTTCGCGAGGGTGTGAAGCAGAGTCGCTACAGGCTGTTAACCAAGAAACCGGTGACAGCTACCGAAGAAGAGATTGATCGCAATCCGCGGTCGCGCAGCGCGAAGCTGCGGGCAGCGGAAAGGATCTGAAAAAAATCCCTACACCTCCGCTGAAGCGGAGGCTGGGCAGATCCGAAGAGATTCCGGATGGCAGCACTCCCAGGTCTGTGGTCCGGAGCAGTGGCCAGGTAGGGGCAGGAGAAAGCAATGTACTCAGGAAGACTGATTGAACAACTGATGTCGGCGGTCGAGCGCGTGGAAAAAGCTCAGGTACAGCGCGAGACGGCTGAACTGGAACGTTTATACCTGGCAGAACGCGGTGAAACAGCAATCCAGTACGAACAAAACCTAGTCGGGGTGGCATGATGGCGGCAGGGGCGATCGCAGCAGCGCATCAGGGATTTCGTTCGGCGAAACGGCAGCCATGCTGGACCGGGACGCCGGAAGTGTATTTCAGCAAAAACATCGACAACTCCCGGCTGGTCAAAGTACACAATCCCCAGCGCAGTCGGGAGATGAGAATCTTCGGCATTGCGCTCAGCTGTCTTTGCCTGCTGGTGCTGTCCTATGCCTGGCAGCATTTCAAGTCCATCGAATATGGATACAAAATTTCCGAACTGAAAGTGCAGCGCGACAATCTGGTCGAGATGAATCGTGCCCTCCGGTTAGAAGAAGCCTCGCTACGTGATCCGGAGCGAATTGACAAGCTGGCCAAGAATCTGGGCATGGTCCCCCCGCAACCGGGACAAGTCATTCGGATGGATATCGCGTTGCCGGATGGCAGCGGGCCTGTGATGGCGAGCGCGGCGCCGATATCGGTAGTTTCGGCGCGTTAAGAAAAAACGCCGAGGACGCAGGGAATGCGAATCTCGGTGGTATGGACAAAGTATTGGCCGAGCTTTGCTCGGCCTAGACGGGCGAGGCGCCCGTCTCCACACCAGCTTTCGCAGGTTCCGAACAGTGTCGGCGAACACTTCCCGTAATTCCGCGCAAATCAGGCTTTATCTCCTGGGCGGCATTCTGCTGTTGTGGTTCGTGGCTATTGTATTGCGCCTAGTCGATCTGCAGATTTTCCAATATGGCGAATTTGAAACCCGGGCTCAGCACCAGCAGCAGCGAACAGTGGAGATTTCCGGCAAGCGCGGAGTCATCTATGATCGCGACGGCCATGAACTGGCTATGTCGATCAATGTAGACTCTGGGTTCGCAGTTCCTTCGGAAGTTCCTGACTTAGCAACCAGCATCTCGCTCATCACGCGCATCACACGCGAAGACCCGCGGGACATCCTCGCCAAGTGTAAGGCGTCGCGCTCGTTCTGCTGGGTAGCGCGCAAGGCAGATGCGGAAACCGCCGAGCGCATCAAGTCGCTCAACCTCAAAGGTATCTACTTCGAGAAAGAATCCAAGCGCTTTTATCCCAAGCGCGAACTGGCCGCGCAGGTTCTCGGGTATGTCGGAATGGATGACGAAGGCCTAAGCGGAATCGAGCGTGAATACGACGACCGTTTGCAGGGCAAGCCTGGGCGGATTCTGATCCAGGTAGATGCGCGGCGCAAAAATTTCAACCGCGTCGAAAAGCCGCCGGATCCCGGCGAGAACGTTGTTCTTACCGTTGACCAGAATATTCAGTACATCGCCGAAAAAGAATTGGACGCGGGCATGCAACAGACCCACGCCGCAGCGGGCACGGTAATCATCGAAAACCCGCGAACCGGTGAAATTCTGGCATTGGCCAATCGGCCCACATTCAATCCCAATCTATCGCGGCATATCAGGCCCGAATCGCTGGAAGATCGCGCGGTCAGCGATGTCTACGAACCCGGGTCGACGTTTAAGTTGGTAACGCTTTCGGCGGCGCTGGACGAGCACTTAACCAATCCGAATGACCTGGTCGATTGTCAGATGGGATCGATTGTTATCAATGGCCGGCGAATTCATGACTGGAAGCCGTTCGGAGTGTTGTCGGTGGCGGACGTGCTGGCGCATTCCAGCGACGTGGGCGCGATCAAGGTAGCGCTCCGGTTGGGAGACGAGCGCCTCTACAAATATATTCGCGCCTACGGATTCGGCCAGCAGACCGGTATCGAACTGCCCGCAGAAACTCGCGGCTTAGCGAAGCCTCTGAGCCGCTGGTCCAAAGTCTCAATCGGCGCCATCGCGATGGGGCAGGAAATTGGCGTCTCCCCCGTGCAATTGGTGGCCATGGTTTCCACCATTGCAAACGATGGTGTGTGGGTTGCGCCGCGCATCGTTGCTACGACAACGCAGCCGCGGAGCATGCCGCAGACAGTGGTGTTTCAGCCGCAGTCGCAAAAACGAGTACTGTCGCCGCTCACCGCAGCCCAGATGAAACAAATGATGCAGGGAGTCGTGCTGCACGGGACCGGGCAGAAGACGATTCTTGCCGGTTACAGTTCGGGCGGAAAAAGCGGAACAGCACAAAAAGTGGATCCCGCCACCGGAACCTATTCACGAAGCAAGTACATTGCCTCATTTGCCGGATTCGCGCCGGTGAACAATCCCGTGATTACGCTCGCCGTGATCCTTGATTCGCCAGTTGGCGCGCATCACGGCGGCGAAGTGGCTGGCCCGGTCTTTCAAAAAATAGCGCAGCAGGTGCTCGAGTATCTCCACACCCCGCATGACGTTGAGTTCCCCAAGAGCCGGGAATTGCTCCTTGCGGCACAGCACGTAAAGAAAGAGGACCTGGAAGAAGGCTCGCCCGATCACCTGGGCGACACGCTAGAAGCGAACTCTGCCAGTGAAAAACGTCCTCTGCCGACATCCCAAGCACCGAACCCGCCCACACCAACCAATGTAATTCCGGCAAGCTTGACCAGAATGGAATCGACCGGCCCCAGCGAAGCACCGTCGAAACCTAACGCAGCGCCAGCACCATCAGTGGCGGAAAAGACCATGAGCGGCACGGTCGTACTCGACGTAGAACAGGGCGGGATCATCGTACCCTCGTTTCTCGGGAAGACTTTTCGAGGTGCTATCGAGGAAGCAGAGTCAAGCGGTCTCGAGCTGGACGTCGTCGGCAGTGGTATTGCGCGCGACCAATCGCCGGCAGCGGGAGCCCACGTCGGTGCCGGAACTACGGTTGTGGTCAAGTTCGAGCGCTAACAGGTGTCGAGGCGGCCGACCGAAGTCCTAACAAACACTCGCCGCCGGATGGCAATTTTCAAACTAAATCAATGCTGGTCGACGCCCGGTGGAAGCCAACCACATCCTCAACGACGGGCGCGTAGCTCAAGTGGCAGAACAACCGACTCTTATCCGCGTGCCAACCTAATTCGCGGTTTTTTTGCGCAATTTACGTTGTTTGCCTGCTAGTTGGCTACGGCGCTATCGCGATTTTAGGCCAACGTAGGAAAGGCAATCCATTGGCGTCTGTGACGGCGTTCGGTAGCGGACCGAGACTAAGCGCGATCGAGAGGATTCGAGTTTACGTCGAAAAGCTCTTGAGGTGGCAACCGTTAATTTGAGCTCATCTAGTGATACGCGAAGTTTCTTAATTATCACGAGTTGCATGTCCATCGCCGAATGAACGTCAGCAGTGGTTTCTAGCCAACGGTGGGGGGGTATCTCTCGGCCAGAATGTTTCGGTGAGACGGAAAACCCAATAGTGGCCTGTAGGTCGTCACCTTCTTTCACGATCAGAGTGCGTCCAGGAGCAGGTAAACTTGCCATAGCACTCGCCACATGTATGCGTGGCAATTCCGCCGGCCGTCGAAAAGCTGCTGAACATAAGCCGCAGACGCTTGATTGTGGACAGAAGAAGAAGAAGCCTGAGACAAACATGGCAACCCGAAACAGAGACTGAGGAAAATGGTGGACGTCAGCACTCGATGCGTGCTCATTATCAACCCGTCTTAAACAGATCTTGTGGCCATTGAAAGAAACAGGATGAATGTTAGGCTGCAGTTCTGAGTTTCTGTTTGAGTATTTTGCCGGCGCTGTTCTTTGGCAGGGCTTGTACCACGACAATAGAGGTCGGCATCAGGTGCGATGGCATGTTTTTCTTACAAAAATTGTGCAGTGTCTCTTGCAGATGGCAGCAATCGGGCGTGAGCGGAACTGCAAATACCTTGAAGCCAAGCGTCTATTTCTTTTGAAAAGGCAAAGACAGGGACGCGAGGCCCTGATCTGTTGTGCATGATTACCTGACCAATGACCGTCACACCACGAAAGATGTGGAGTGTCACTGGAAATTGCGTCTTGCCGAATACTTCTCTCAACTGAAGACGGGCCATGCCGATCACCGGGCCCAAGACCATTGCAACCTCTCATCGGTAGCAGATCATCGCGCCGGCCGACTTGCAGAATGCAACTTGCAAGCTGGAAATCCCCCAGCAAGAAGAGCGCAACTTGCTGCGGAACTCAGAAGCGATCAATGCACGGGCAAAGTTCGGGCATGATTGCACAAAAAGCAGGCAAAGCGCTGATTTCGACATCTCCGTCGAAGCGCGGCCCGCTCTCTCCAACTGATTGTGTACAATGGGTCAGGTCCGATTTTTGCCTTCCGACACGGGCGCGTAGCTCAATTGGCAGAGCAACTGACTCTTAATCAGTAGGTTGAAGGTTCGATTCCTTCCGCGCTCACCA
>DASUWH010000044.1:0-72056 GCA_036378535.1 Terriglobales bacterium
CAGTGATCCTGTCGTTCAGAGCCATGTGCAGTCGGAACAAAACAAGATCAACAATGACATTAACTTCTTCCAGGTCTATCCCATCATTTCTATCGGATTCGGGTTCAAGTTCTGAGCAACTCCGGGCGGCTTCTTAGTCCCTCTGGGCATCAAGCCGCCTGCTTGCTTCATCTGGCGTAAAATGCGTGCGAGGATGAACTATGCCAGAAGAGACAACCACTCCCCCTCCCCCGGCTCCCGAAGTTCCCGCCAGCACCACCCTACCCGGGGCCGGATCCGATTTCAATATTGGCGAGGAGTTCGGCACGGCCAAGCGTAATCTGCCCCCACCCAAGGTCCTGGCCATCGCGCTCGTGCTTGTTTTGGTAGTGGCGCTGATTCTGATTTTTGCTTCCAGTCGCCCCAATGGCTCGGGGTCCATTGATGACGTGAACGCGGTCGAGATCCCGGATCAGAATTCCATTCTGGTCACAATCAACGTCAGTGTGCACAACAGCGGCAACAAGCCCATGTGGATTCACACCATGAAAGCCACTCTAAAAACCAGCGATGGAAAGGAGGCATCCGACGATGCTGCGGCGCCGGTGGATTTCGAGCGCTATTTTCAGGCTTTCCCCGCCCTGAAGGCGCGGGCCATTGCACCTCTGACCGTGGAAACAAAAATTCCTCCCGGCGACAATGCCACCGGCACAATCATGGTGAGTTTCCCGGTAGCGCTGGATGCATTCAACAAACGCAAGTCGTTAACCGTCACCATCCAACCCTACGATCAACGCGCGCTAGACATTAAGAAGGAGTAAGGGAAGCCGGTCTGGCAGAAAGCGGCGCAAAGATCGTCGTCCTCCTCGCGCCGCTGAAATTCAGGTCAACCGAATCTGTGAATTGAAGCCTTGGGCAGCAAACTATCTGGCCACAGTCTCTTTCACGTCCTCGATCTTGTCCAAAATGCCGGTGGCCACTTCGATCATTTCGGGATCGACTTTGCGGTTGCTGGCGATCGCATCAGAAATCGGAACCGAAACAATCTTATTGCCGCGCAGAGCTGCCATCTTTCCAAATTCAGCTCGATGGACCATATCAATGGCGCCTAGCCCATAGCGGGTGGCCAGAACACGGTCAAACGCGCTGGGCGATCCGCCACGCTGGATATGCCCCAGCACCACCGATCGCGTCTCATAACCAGTGCGCTTTTCAATCTCCTGGGCCAGGGCATTGCCAACTCCGCCCAGGCGAACGTGCCCGAATTCATCCAGCTTGGCTCCGCCGTCCTGGGTGGCCGCCTTGCCGTTCGCGAACTTGGCGCCCTCGGCCGCCACTACGATACTGAAATACCGTCCCCGGGCATGCCGCTGCTTGATGGTGTCGGCGACCTTGTCCACATCGAATGGTTGCTCCGGAATCAGAATGACATCCGCTCCGCCCGCAATGCCGCTATAAAGGGCGATCCAGCCCGCGTCGCGTCCCATAACTTCCACTACGATCACCCGATTGTGCGCTTCCGCCGTGGTGTGGACCCGATCGATGGCAGCGGTCGCAATGTTTACCGCCGTGTCAAATCCGAAGGTGAAGTCCGTTCCCGCCAGATCGTTGTCGATCGTCTTGGGCACCCCCACTACTTTTGCACCCGTTTGATTTAACTTCTGAGCCACCGAGAGCGTGTCGTCACCACCGATCGCAATCAGCGCATCGCACTTATGCTGCTTGAGCGCGTCCACACAGCGCTGCAGACCACCCTCATGTTTAGCTGGGTTGGTGCGCGAGGTACGCAGAATAGTGCCTCCGCGAGGCAAAATGCCGGCGACGGTAGACAGGTCGAGCGGCATGGTCTTGTCTTCCAGTAGTCCCCGCCATCCTTCCATAAAGCCGATGAAGCTATCGCCGTAATGAAAAACGCCCTTGCGCACGATCGCCCGAATCACCGCGTTCAACCCCGGGCAATCGCCTCCACCTGTCAAGACTCCGATTCTCATGAGTAACTCCTCGCAGCATCAGTAATGGAATTAGGCCTTAAGGAAGCTCCGATTATGTTCATCTCTGTCATCCCGAGCGCAGCAGAATTGCCGCTTTTCAGGCAATTCTGCGGAGTCCAGAGCCTGCCCCGAGCGTAGCCGAGGGGGACCTTGCGTTTGCGTTCGCCTATCTAGGGACGCTCTGATTATGTTCATTCCTGTCATCCCGACAGGCTGCGGAACAAAGAACCAAGTAACTAAAACCGGAAGGGCACGAGTTTACTCGTGCCGCTAAGCCGTTGAGAATACGTCCGCGCTTTAGCGCCTGAGGGCCCGTTTCCTGCCAGCAAAGTACTCTTTCCGCGGCTTGCTAAGGTTATCACTAATTTGTTTCCCCGGTTGTCACCGAAAGTATCAGCCTTCTCTATTTCCCACCTTGCCAACCGGCCTCCAGATTCGACACAATGCACCCTCACATGACCAGACTTTTCCGGCTTACGCTATGGATTCTCCTTGCCATCGTCGGCGCTGCCGCCGTGGCCATCATCGCCGTGCATCGTGGTGAGCAGATCAATGCCATGTGGCTGGTGGTAGCCGCGGTTTGCACATTCGCACTGGGCTATCGTTTCTACAGCAAGTTCGTAGCCGCCAAAGTTCTCGCTCTCGATGCCATGCGCGCCACCCCTGCCGAGCGACTGGAGAATGGCCGCGATTTCGTCCCTACCAACAAATGGGTTGTCTTCGGACATCACTTCGCCGCAATTGCCGGTCCCGGCCCGCTCATCGGCCCCGTGCTGGCAGCTCAATTCGGCTACCTCCCCGGCACCCTCTGGATATTGGCGGGCGCCGTCTTCGGCGGCTGTATTCAGGATTTCGTGATCCTGGCATTTTCCCTGCGCCGCGACGGCAAATCCATGACCGAAATGGCCAAGGATGAGATCGGCCGAGTCGGTGGAATCGTCGCTTACGCGGCCGTCATCAGCATCATCATTATTCTGCTGGGCGCCACCGCCCTGATTGTTGTGAATGCGCTTAAGTCAAGTCCCTGGGGAACATTCACCATCGCCATGACGATACCCATCGCCTTGGTGATGGGGATCTACCTTCGGCGCCTCCGTCCCGGAAAAGTGTTGGAGACATCCCTCCTCGGTTTCGTTCTCGTGATGCTCTCCATTTGGGGTGGCCAATGGGTTTCGCATAGTGCCACGCTGGCGCCGCTCTTCACCCTGACTGCTCCCACGCTCGCCATCCTGATCATCCTCTACGGCTTTGCTGCATCGGCTCTGCCTGTTTGGCTGCTGCTGGCGCCCCGCGATTACCTCAGCACCTTCGTCAAACTCGGAACCATAGGATTGCTGGCCCTCGGCATTGTCGCTATCCATCCCAGCCTGCACATGCCTGCCTTGACCCGCTTCACCGACGGCACTGGGCCGGTCATTGCCGGCAAGGTGTTTCCCTTCGCCTTCTTCACCATTGCCTGTGGAGCTATCAGCGGCTTCCATTCCCTGATTGCCAGCGGCACAACTCCGAAACTGGTCACCCGCGAAAGTGAGGCGAGGATGGTCGGATACGGTGCCATGCTGGCCGAAGCCATGGTCGCGATCATGGCCACGATTGCCGCCTGCGTGCTCCAGCCGGGGATTTATTTCGCCATCAACAGTCCCGCCGGTGTGGTCGGCCAGGCTCCCGAAACCGCGGCCGCCACCATCACGCAATGGGGATTCCCGGTCACCGCCACGCAAATGCACGCTCTCGCCCAAGCTGTGGGAGAACAAACCCTCTATAACCGCACCGGTGGAGCCCCGGCTTTTGCCGTGGGGATGGCGCATATTTTTGCCAGCAGCCTCGGCGGACACACCGTCCTCGCCATCTGGTACCACTTCGCAATCATGTTCGAAGCGCTTTTCATATTGTCGATTCTCGATGCCGGAACCCGCGTCGGCCGCTTCATGCTCCAGGAGGCACTCGGCCATATCTGGAAGCCACTCGGACATACCAGTGCTTACCCCAGCGTGCTTACGACCAGCGCCTTGATTGTTGCGGCCTGGGGTTACTTCCTCTGGCAGGGAGTGAGAGATCCCCTGGGCGGAATCAACTCGCTCTGGCCCCTGTTCGGGATCGCCAACCAGTTGCTGGCTGTCGTAGCCTTCTGCGTTGCCACCACAATTCTCATTAAGAAACGCCAGACAAAGTACATCCCGATCACGCTCGCGCCGCTGCTTTGGCTGGTGGCCGTGAACTTTACGGCAGCCTACGACAAAATATTTGATCCCAACCCTCGCATTGGCTTTCTCTCTCAGGCGCGCCAACTGGCAGCGACAGGCGGCAACGCGCGCCTGATATTCAACTTCCGCCTCGACGCCTTCATGACCGCGCTCCTGGTGATGATGGTAACGCTGATCTTGTTCGAATCGACTCGCGAATGGCTGCGCGTCCTTACCGGCCGCAAGCAAGCCAGCGTCAAAGAGGCGCCGTTCGTGATGACGCGATTCGCCCTCGAGGAACAGGCATGAAACCGATGCTGGTCTCTGTCGCCGATCGCCTCGGACGAGGTATGTCGGTCTTGTTGGCCGTCTTGCGCGAAATTTTCGACGAGTCGGCCTACGCCCGCTTCCTCGCCCGCAGCCACTCGACATCTTCCAAGACAGCCTATGCGGCCTTTCTTGAGGAGCATACCTCGGCACAGGCAAGACGGCATCGCTGCTGTTGACCCCGACGACTGACAGCTGACAACTGACTCCTGACTACTGACGACTAATACCGCGAAGATCAACGCTGAGGTAGACTCCCACCATGCGGGTTCTGGGCATCGATTGCGGCACCGAATACACCGGCTACGGGGTCGTGGAACTTCGGTCTAAGGGGGATCTGCACTGCTGCACCTGCGGCGCCATAAAGCTGACTCCCCGAGATCCCATGCCGGAGCGCCTTTCCAAGATTTTTCGTTCCCTCCAAGCGACCATCTCCCGGTATCAGCCCGACCATGTATCGATTGAAGACGTCTTCTATGCCGCAAATGTGAAATCGGCCCTGAAATTGGGACAAGTCCGTGGTGTCGCCATGCTGGCCGCCTCCACCGCCGGCCTGCCCGTGGCCGAGTACTCGCCGCTTTCGATCAAGTCGGCCGTGGTCGGCTATGGCAGGGCCGATAAAATCCAGGTGCAGCACATGGTCACCCGCCTGCTCGGGCTGGACGCTCCGCCCGACTCACCCGACGCGGCCGACGCCCTGGCTATCGCCATCTGCCACCTGCACACCTCCGCAACCCTCCAGCTACAGGCCGCGACTGCCCGCTGAGACAACTCACAAATTTGTTCCTATTTGTTTAAAATCGACTGCACATGAAACGAGCAAGACCCGCACTTCTTATTTGCTGGCTGAGCCTGAGTGCCCTGCTTTTTGCCCAGACCAATGGCGCCGCTTCGCCGGCCACAGTCAGTTTCACCCTCGATTTCCCCCAGTCGACCCCCGATCACTATTCGATCGTCGTGGATTCTTCCGGCACAGCGAATTACAGATCCGGCACCGCTAAAGCGGCTTCCGACTCGACTTCCGAAGGGGAGACCACCTCGGATTCCGACCAGCCTTACCACTACAGTTTTACGGTGTCTCCGGCAACACGCGACCACATCTTTGATTTGGCGGCGCGCGCCAACTTCTTCTCAGGTGACATCAATTACAAAAAGCACAATATTGCCAGCACCGGAGAGAAAACCCTGACTTACAAGGACGACCACCGCAATACCCGGGCCCAGTACAACTACACCACCAACCCGGCCGTCCAGGAACTCACCAGCCTGTTTCAGCGCTTGAGCGCAACCCTGGAATACGGCCGTCATCTCGACGAAGCCTTCCACTATCAGAAACTCGCGCTCGATGAGCAGTTGAAAAGCATGGAGCAGCAGGCGGACCAGAACGGGCTGCTGGAAATCCAGGCGGTCGCCCCGATTCTGAAGAAAATCGCCGACGATTCTTCTGTAATAAACGTAACTCGCGCCCGCGCCCAACGGCTGCTGGCCAAAGCCGGAACCACTTCCAGCAGTCCACACTAGCTGTCGTGCAACCCTAACCTTTCCAGGTCTTTCGTTGGGGCATCGCTTGCATAAGCTCGCCATCCCAGCCGCGATTGCTAACCCCTCCTGCCTCTGCTAGTGTTGAAGGTTTTCTAATGACTCAAATGAGGCCACCATCATGCCCGCCATCAAATTCCGCGGCGTAGATTTTGTTCAATTCGATAACCTCCTGACTGACGACGAGCGCCTGGTTCGCGACACGACCCGCCAGTTCATCGAAGACAATCTCATCCCCATCATCGAGGAATGTAACCGCCAGGGCCGGTTTCCCAAGGAACTGGTGAAACCTATGGCCGATCTCGGCTATTTCGGCGCCAGCCTCAAAGGGTATGGCTGCGCTGGCATGTCGAATGTCGAATACGGACTGGTGATGCAGGAATTGGAACGCGGCGACAGCGGCGTGCGCTCTTTCGTCAGCGTGCAGTCGGCGCTGGTTATGTATCCGATTTACGCCTTTGGCAGCGAAGAGCAAAAGCAGAAATGGCTCCCCGCGCTGCAAACAGGAGAGAAGCTGGGCTGCTTTGGACTCACCGAACCGGATTTCGGATCCAATCCCGGCGGGATGCGCACCCGCGTGCGCAAGGTGGGTAACGAATACGTGATCAATGGCGAGAAGATGTGGATCACCTCAGGAACCATTGCTGACGTAGCTGTCATCTGGGCCAAGGTGGAAAACGAGAATGACAAGGTTCGCGGATTCATCGTCGAGACCGATCGCCCTGGCTTCAAAGCGGATGACGTTCACGGAAAATGGTCGCTGCGCGCCTCCGTCACTTCCGGTTTATCGTTGCAGGATGTTCATGTGCCCGAATGCAATCTCCTGCCCAAGAGCGGTGGTTTGAAATCGCCATTAATGTGCCTCAACCAGGCACGTTACGGCATCGCCTGGGGTGGAGTCGGTGCCGCCATGGCCTGCTACGATACGGCCCTGCAATATTCGCTCCTGCGCAAGCAATTCCGCGATCAGCCCATTGCCTCCCATCAACTGGTCCAGGAAAAACTCGCGTGGATGATCACCGAAATCACCAAGGGCCAGTTGCTCATCCTGCAGGTTGGCCGTCTGAAAGATGCGGAAAAAGTCGAGCACCAGCATATCTCCATGGCGAAACGGAACAACGTCTGGATGGCGCTCGAGTGTGCCCGCATGGCGCGCGACATTCTGGGAGCCAACGGCATCGCGGACGACTATCCCATCATGCGCCACATGATGAACCTGGAATCGGTGAAGACCTACGAGGGCACCCACGACATCCACACCCTCATCATCGGCTCTTCGGTGACGGGAATCGACGCCTTCTGAGAAGACGTCCAGCAACGGGAAACCAGCCAGGACGGCTGTCCCTACCCGAGGTGATAACCGTCACCTGCGCCTGAACTCCGCCCGCCATAGAATTAATTGAGAAAGGATTCGCATGCGTATTTCGCGTTTAGACAAGTCCCAGGTCGATAAGCCAACCGCCGAAATTTACGACGTTTACATGAAAGAACGCGGCAACGTGCCCAACATGTTCCGCACCGTTGCCCATCGCCCGGAAATTCTGCGGACCATGATTGCCCATTTTCGCGCGGTCATGAACACCGGCACCATTCCCGCCAAGCTGAAAGAACTGGTGATCGTCCGGACATCGCAAATCAACCGCTGCGAATATTGACTCGCCTCTCACACCGTCTTGGCAAGGCGGTACGGCTGGAGCGACGAGCAGATTAACGATCTGGTCAATTTCGAAAAACGCGACGATTTCACCGCGGCAGAGAAAGCGGCACTCCGGTTAGCGGAACGCATGACCGTCGACTCGCACACTGTGGACGACGAACTCTGGAGCGAATTGCGCGAGCACTATGACGAAGGCGAAATCATCGAACTGGCCGCCGCTATCGGCCTGTTTAACTATTTCAACCGCTTCAACGACGCGCTGAAAATGGAACCGACAAAATAGCCAGTTTCAGTAGTAATAGCGGTAGTAATGGCAGCAGTAGATATTTGGTAGAGCAGTACCTGTGCACAACCACTGCTCTGTCATCCCGAGCGCAGCCTGCGCCCCAGCGCAGGCGGAGTCGAGGGACCTTGAGTTTGAATGACACACGCGTGCGTGTCCGCATTGCAACGCTGCTGTTGGTTCTTCTTTTTAAATTATTCGCATCCGCCGAATGCATCCCTTTCACCGACGCACCCAAACACGTGGGCACCAGCAAGTGCGTGACCGGCAAGGTATTCAAAGTCGCGCGCCTCGACTCCGGAACCACTTTTCTGAACTTTTGCGAAGATTTCCGCAGCTGCCCTTTTCAGGTGGTCGTATTTCGTAATGACCTGGCGCATGTGGGCGATGTCCGCCAACTGGAAGGCCGCACCATCGACATTCATGGAGACATCCAGGAATACGACCGGCGCGCCGAGATCATCTTGCGTGAAGTACGCCAGCTACGCGGCGATGCCGCGCGCATTCCGCCAATGCCGAAAGGCTTCGATGTGGAGAACAAAGGCCACTTCAGCGCCGGATCGGCAAAACACCCTAAAGCGGCGAAGGCTTCGAGAAAGCCAAAACACCAGACCGCGCCCGTCCAGATGGAAGACCCGGAAACACAGTAATGAGTAAGACCGCAGAAAACACGCGTCTTCGCTGTCCACTACCCACCAGCCACTTCCTTACACTCTTCCCCGGCGCAACTCTTCAAGCGGATACTTCGTCCCCCGCCAGACCACGCCGTCGCGGGCCAGTGTCAAGAACATGGACTGCAGCAGGATGTAGATAAACAGAGTTGAACCGACAGGGTGCAGGAAAAAATAGTAAGGCCGAATCGGCGACTTCCAGGACATCCCCAGATAGATCAGAAACATTGAGACTAGTGCGATCCCATAAGGAATGCGCGCTATACCATGACTCAGCCAAATACCCGCAAAAGGCCAGAGATTCAGAAACGCCAGTGTCAGGCACGTCAGCAGCGTCCGCGGCCACTGGAACGACAGAATGGCAAAAAAGTTTTTGCTAAGGTTGCGCACCATCCCCAGCGCGCCGCGGGCCCAATACAGCGAAATCAAATCTTCTCCGAACACGTTCCGTTGCGCGTAGCCTGCTTCTTTGACCACCTTGCCCAGCTTCATATCGTCCAGTACTTCCATTCGCAGCCGCTCGTAAGTGCCGACCGCCTCGTACACATTGCGACGCACAAGATTGAACGCGCCGATCCCCATGTGGTCCTGGGTGCTGGGATCGGCAACCTTCCACGGCCGATGCCCGAAAACAAACAAGGTTTGGAAGAACGCAATCATCATGCGCTCCCCCGGAGTCTTCATAATCACCTGCGGAAACACCACCACGTGATCGGCACTCGTGTGCTCCGCGTAATACAGCGCTCGGCGGATGGCATCCGCCTTGAAGATCACGTCCGCATCGGTGAACAGCAACCATTCACCACTGGCCTGCTGGGCCGCTGTCCACATGGCATGAGTCTTTCCCAGCCAGCCGGGAGGGAGTTCTTCAATGTGGATAACTCTCAAGTTGGTTAAAGCAGCCTCGCGGGCAGGAATGCCCGCGCCACACAAAGCTTCCATGATCTCGCCCGTGCGATCCGTTGACCGGTCGTCCACCGCGATGATTTCGTAGTTCTCGTAGTCAAGGGCGAGGAGGTTGGTCAGGGTGCGCTCGATGTCCGCTTCTTCATTGCGCGCCGGAACAATGATGGTAACGCGAAGTTTACCGCTGGGCTGGCGGTCCCACTCCGGTCGGGCGATATCGGCGATCTTACGCATTCCGATCGCCGCGTCCGCAAGACGCGAGAACCAGGCCAGGGCAAGCACACAGCCGGAAATCCACCAAAAATAGTTCCAAGCCATGGCTGGAATCAGTATCCGGTTTTCTGGGCAACGCGCTCGGCGTGGAGTTGTTGCAGGGCGTGGACGTGAGTTTCGCCACGCTGCAATGCGGCGATGCCATCGGCAGCCGCGCGCGCGGTGGAAAGCGTTGTAATGGTGGGAATGTGAGCCGTCACCGCCGCCCGCCGAATCGCTTTTTCATCGAAGTACGGATCCGGGCCATGCGGCGTGTTGATGATTAACTGCAGCCGCTCGCCCTTGATCAGGTCAACTACGTTGGGGCGCCCTTCCTTGACTTTAAACACGCGTTCCGTGGCCAGGCCCGCCTGCTCCAGAACATCCGCGGTGCCGTGGGTCGCCACCAGCTTGAAACCCATGTCCACGAAACGCCGCGCCACCTCGGCCACCTGCCGCTTGTCATGATCGGTGACACTGATAAATACCGTACCCTGGGTAGGCAGCGTCTGCCCGGCGCTGATCTGCGCTTTGGCGAAGGCTTCCCCGAAATTGTCGGCCGCGCCCATGACCTCGCCCGTCGACTTCATCTCCGGCCCCAGCACCGTGTCCACGCCGGGAAACTTTCCCCACGGAAATACCGGAGACTTCACGTAATAACAGCGGCCCGTATCCAGGTCAGCCGCCCGTTCGATGTTCTCCGGCAGGAATTCACGCAGCTTGCGCCCGGTCATCAGGCGAGCGGCGATTTTGGCCAGCGCTACCCCGGTCGCTTTGGAAACATACGGCACCGTGCGCGAGGCCCGCGGATTCACTTCGATCACGTAAACCTGTGCCTGTTCCGATCCATTGCCTTTGCTGCTTACATTCGTGCGGGTAATGGCAAATTGGATGTTCATCAAGCCGATTACCTTCAGCGCCCGCGCCAGCGTAAAGGCGTAGTCGCGAATGCGCTGCAACAGGTAGTCAGGAATATCCACTGCCGGCAGGACGCAGGACGAATCGCCGGAGTGAATGCCCGCTTCTTCGATGTGTTGCATGATGCCGGCGATCACCACGTCTTCGCCATCGCAGAGCGCGTCCACATCCACCTCGATCGCATCCTCGAGAAAGCGATCGATCAGAATGGGTCGATCCTGCGAGTACTCGACCGCCTCTTTCATGTAGTGAATGACGGATTCTTCGTCGTAGGCAATCACCATCGCCCGCCCGCCCAGAACATAGGACGGCCGCACCAATACCGGGTAGCCTACGCGTTTGGCCCCTTCCACCGCTTCTTCAATGGAAGTGGCAATGGCCCCTGGTGGCTGCGGGATATTTAATTCCTCCAGCAGCTTGCCAAAACGCTTGCGATCTTCGGCTAGATCAATCGACTCCGGGGAGGTGCCGATAATGTTCACTCCTGCGGCTTTCAATGGAAGTGCGAGATTCAGCGGAGTCTGGCCGCCGAACTGAACGATGACTCCGACCGGTGCTCCAGCCGAAGCTTCATGCTCGCACACGGCATACACGTCCTCCAGTGTGAGCGGCTCGAAGTAAAGACGGTCGCTCGTGTCGTAGTCGGTAGAGACCGTCTCCGGGTTGCAGTTGACCATTACGGTCTCATACCCATCCTCGCGCAGCGCGAAGGAAGCGTGGCAGCAGCAGTAATCGAACTCAATCCCCTGGCCAATGCGGTTAGGCCCGCTGCCCAGAATAATTACTTTCTTTTTGGCCGTCGGCGTTGCCTCGTCCTCTTCCTCGTACGTTGAGTACAGATAGGGAGTAAAGCTCTCGAATTCCGCCGCACACGTATCCACCCGCTTGTAAACCGGAGTGACTCCGTGCTTCTTGCGCAGGTGGCGAATCTTCTCTTGGGCGCCTTTTCCATTGTCCAGGCGCCACACCCCGGCAAGGCGCCCATCGGAAAAACCCATGCGCTTGGCGTCCCGCACCACTTCGCCGGGAACCGATTCGAAGGGATGCTTCTCCAGTTCCATCTGCATGTCGTTGATCTCTTTCAACTGGTACAGGAACCAGGGATCGATCGACGTCATCTTGGCCAGTTGTTTGACGGTATGCCCCTGCCGCAAGGCGTAACGAACATACGACAGCCGTTCCGGATGCGGTGTGACCAGGCGCTGCGTCAGAATCTTGGGCTCAATTTTCTCCGAGCCGATTTTTCTGCCGGTCTCGAGCGCGCGCACCCCCTTGAGCAGCGCCTCTTTGAACGTGCGCCCAATGGCCATCACCTCGCCCACCGACTTCATTTGCGGGCCCAGGCCCTCGTCGGCGCCAGGAAATTTTTCGAACTGCCATTTGGGTATCTTGACCACTACATAATCGAGCGTCGGCTCGAAGCAGGCCGGCGTCTTGCGGGTGATGTCGTTAGTAATTTCGTCGAGTGTATACCCCACCGCCAGCTTGGCCGCGATCTTTGCGATCGGGAACCCGGTTGCCTTCGATGCCAGCGCCGACGACCGCGATACGCGCGGGTTCATCTCGATCACCACCATGCGCCCGGTGGCCGGATTCACCGCGAACTGAATGTTCGATCCACCGGTCTCAACCCCAATCTCGCGGATCACCGCAATCGCCGCATCGCGCATATGCTGATACTCGCGATCGGTCAAAGTCTGGATAGGAGCGACCGTGATCGAGTCGCCCGTGTGCACGCCCATGGGATCGAAGTTCTCAATCGAGCAGACGATGATGACGTTGTCCTTCAGATCACGCATCACCTCCAGCTCGTATTCCTTCCACCCAAGGACCGACTCTTCGATCAGCACCTCGTGTACAGGAGACAAATCCAGGCCGCGGCTCAGAATTTCCAGCAACTCTTCGCGGTTGTAAGCGATGCCGCCGCCCGTGCCACCGAGCGTGAAAGAAGGCCGGATAATAACGGGGAAGCCGATTTTGCCGGAGAATTCCAAGCCATCTTTCAGGTTGTTGACCAGCGCCGATTTCGGAACATCCAGCCCGATCCGCTGCATGGCGTCTTTGAAAAACAGCCGGTCTTCCGCCTTCTTGATCGCCTTGATATTCGCGCCAATCAGCTGCACATCATATTTTTCCAGCACTCCGCCGTCGGATAGCTCCATGGCCATATTGAGCGCGGTCTGCCCGCCCACCGTTGGCAACACCGCGAATCCCTTGGAGCCCATCATCTCCCGCTCGATGCGGATGATCTCGCTCACATACTCGCGCGTGATCGGCTCGATGTAAGTGCGGTCGGCAACCTCCGGGTCGGTCATGATGGTCGCCGGGTTCGAGTTCACCAGCACCACCTCATAGCCCTCCGCCTTGAGCGCCTTGCAGGCCTGCGTCCCGGAGTAGTCAAACTCCGCCGACTGGCCAATGACAATCGGGCCAGAGCCGATGATCAGAATTTTCGAGATGTCAGTTCGTTTGGGCATTTAGGCAGCGTTGCTCTTGGTTTTCTTCTGAGATTTGTTCTGAAGGGGCGCGCCTTCAGGCGCGCCGGGTGCGTCACCAAAATTCTGGGGCTTTAGCCCCTGAGGGACTTCATCTAATTGAATACCGGATGCTGCCGACGAGAAGGGATAACGCTCGGGCGCTTCCACCAACCGCTTCCTTATCGGGTTCTGTCGAATGTACTCGACATGCTGCGCATAGTCCTCCGCATCCCGAATGCGATGATCTGAAAATCCGGTTTGCCAAATCTCCAGGTTGGAACCAAGCTCCTTCTTGGCTCGATAGGAGAATCCGCCCTTGATGAACTGAACTGATCTTTCCAGGCTGGTCAAAGGGGTAATGAGCAAATGAATATGGTCCGGCATGACCACGAATTCATGGAGCCGATAAGCGGAACCGCGGTAGTGATAAAGAGTGTCGAGGAAGAGCCTAGCCCACGGTTCAGCCCGAAAAAGAGCGCGTCGCCCCCAAGTTTCGGTCGTGACCATATAGGTTTGCCCGCAATGGGTCGCGTGTTCTCGTCTGGGTCTCATTTCGAACCCTCAGGGGCTAAAGCCCCTTTCTCCTTGCACCTTTACGGCGCGCCTGAAGGCGCGCCCCTGCAAAACCTAAACATCCCTCGATTTTGTATTCCCGCTTCTCAGCGCTCCTGCCCCGCTCGGGGATGACAGGTCTATCTGGTCTCCCATTGCTGACTCCTGACTACCGACTCCTGACTACTCTTTTTTCCACTCCTCCATCATCTTCACAAAATCCTTGAACAAGTAATGCGAATCGTGCGGCCCCGGCGACGCCTCCGGGTGATACTGCACCGTGAACAGCGGCAGGTTCCGGTGCCGCATGCCTTCCAGCGTGTTGTCGTTCAGGTCCATGTGCGTCAGGTCAACTTCGCTCTGCGGCAGCGAATCCGGATCGACGGCGAAATTGTGATTGTGCGCCGTGATCTCGACTTTCCCGGAATGCAACTGCTTCACGGGATGATTCCCGCCGTGATGCCCGAATTTCAGCTTGTAGGTTTTGCCGCCCAGCGCAATACCCGTGAGCTGATGCCCTAAGCAAATTCCGAAGATCGGCTGCCGCCCCATCAAACGCCGGATGTTATCGACAGCATAGGTACACGGCTCCGGATCCCCAGGCCCATTCGACAGGAATACTCCGTCCGGCTTCATGGCCAGCACATCTTCCGCCGGAGTCTCCGCCGGAACTACCGTGACCCGGCACGCTTCCCCGCGCAGTTTGCGCAGGATGTTGTGCTTGATCCCGAAGTCGTAGGCGACCACGTGAAACTTCTCAGGCACATCCTTTACCCCAACGACTTCCACCGGCTCGTGCGAGCGCTCGCCCATCTCCCAAACGTACGGCCGCTTCGTGCTCACCACCTTGGCAAGATCCGTTCCATCCATCTTGGGAATGGATCGCGCCTTCGCCACCAGCTTTTCCGGATCGTTCTCAATTGTCGAAATCACGCCCCGCATTACGCCGTTGTCGCGCAAATGCCGCACCAGTGCCCGCGTGTCGATGTCCGCCAGCACCGGAATCTTGAACTGCTCGAGATACTCTTCGGCCACCTGCTGCGAGCGCCAGTTCGAACTCACCTTCGAGAACTCGCGCACAATCAGCCCCTCGATATACGGATGGGTGGCCTCGTTATCCTCAATGTTGGTTCCGTAATTTCCGATTTCCGGGTTGGTGAGAACTACGATCTGGCCGCTGTAAGAAGGATCGGTGAATATTTCCTGGTAGCCGGTGATGGAAGTATTGAAAACGACTTCGCCGTAACATTCGCCTTTGGCGCCGTAGCCTTTGCCGCGGAAGACGCGCCCGTCCTCCAGCGCAAGGATTGCCTGCATTGAAGCTCCAGGGAGTGGATTTTATCGATTTTAGCAGGGATGCTGAATTGGCGGAAGCTGTGAATATCTGGTCTTAACTCAGATCTTTGGTCTCAGTTGTTCGCCGTAAGAGACTCCTGACACCTGAGCTTCTATCGCAGCCTTCCCAGCTTGTCCATCGGCCAATAGCCGAACACCGCCTTGCCGTAGATAAAACTCTCCCTCACCGGCCCGAAATCCCGGCTGTCGTTCGACATGCTGCGATGGTCGCCCAATACGAAGAACGAACGCGCCGGAACGATCTGCTCCGGATAGGAGCGCTCGTCTTCATAGGGCGCTGGAACATAGTCCTCGTCGAGGCGTCTCCCGTTCACAAAGACCTGTCCATCGTCGATGCGTATGCGATCGCCCGCTACCCCGATCACGCGCTTGATGTAGCTTTTCGACGGATCGCGAGGATAGCGAAATACCACGATGTCGCCGCGCTCGATCGGTTCCAGCCGGTAAACGAATTTGTTGACGAAGATGCGCTCCTGGTCCAGAAGGCAGGGCATCATGCTGGTGCCTTCCACCTTCACCGGCTGGTACAGGAATATGATGATGAAAGCCGAAATGGCCAGCGAGATTACCAGATCGCGAAGCCATACCGCCAACACCGGCATGGTCCGGGGCGGCGACAGTGGTGCTGTGACCGGCGGCTCGGCGGCAAGAGTCGCAGCATCTTCCACATCTGGCATATTGCTCATTGTAGTACGAACCCTGCCTTCACTTCGAGCGTGCCTCCATTGGGCAGGATTTGCCCACGTTATGACCACTTGCGCGGCTTAAGTTAAAATAGCGGCACCGAGGTTAGAAGCAATGCTGCAGCGTGTCCTTACAGTGATTTTCCTGTTCCTGGTCACAATGACGGTTTCAGCTCAATGGCGCTTCCAGGAAGAAGATCAAGGCGTGCCCGCCTTCAACCCGGCGCCGCCGAAGCCGGGCGCCAAGCTCCCGCCCATACTCGCTAAGGAACAGTTATGGGGCAGCAACAGCCAGTATCCCTTTCAGGCTCATGCCTACGAGTTGGCAGCCAGGATTCCTGCCGTTCTGCACCAGCAACCGTGTTACTGCTATTGTGATCGCGGTATGGGACACAACAGCCTGCGCAGCTGCTTTGCGGGGACCCATGGCGCCGAATGTGCCACCTGCTTGAAGGAGCTCTACTACAGCTACGTGGAGCATAAGAAGGGCAAGACGGCTAAACAAATCCGCGCCGGCATTATCAAGGGAGAATGGAAACAGATCGACCTGCAGTCCGCAGCGTCGATCAACTAAAGTCGTTGGCGAGCGCCACGTGCTGCTTGCTTCCGCTTTGTCCGTGACAATTTGAGCTGCAGACCGCAGATGGAAGCCAGTCGGCAGTTTGACGCATTCCCGGTTTCGGGCGTATAAAGCGTAACCGCGCCCATGCTTTTCCACAGGTCGTCGGCTTCGAAGCGGGTAATTTGTGATCGAGAGGCGGCCGATAAGCCTGGAGTACGCGCACATGTTATGGTGAGCTTGGACATTTAAATTCAATAGGATCTTATACTTACTCACGTGCAAGGAAGAGTGCTACAAATGGCCCAGACGACGAAATCCAAGAAGCCAATGGCGGACGACCCTCAACTTGCACAGGCTGTGCAAAACTACGAAGCTGGCCTGCGTGCCATGCAAGAGCACAAGTTCGAGAAAGCCAAAACCCACCTGCAAAAGGTGCTTGCCGGTCCCAGTGCCGAGCTGGCCGATCGCGCCAAGACTCACCTGAACGTCTGTAACCAGCACGTGGAGCGCATTGCGCACCAGTTCAAGACTCCGGAAGAGCACTATGACTACGCCGTCTCGCTCATGAATTTGGGCGATTATGTCAGCGCCCGCGAGCACCTCGAAAAACTCTATAAGCAGAATCCTTCGTCCGACTATGTGGCCTACGGCCTGGCGGCGCTCGATTGCCTCACCGGTCGCGTAGAAGAATCACTCAGGCATTTGGACGAGGCTATTCGCCACAACGCTTCCTTGCGATTCCAAGCTCGTAACGACTCCGATTTTCAGAATCTGGCTGAAGATCCCCGCTTCACCGAGCTGCTGTATCCCGACCCAGGCTCCGAACTGCCTGCCACGGGTGGGCAGTTCGGAGAGCAATAAGAAGTCATGAGCAACCGAAAGGGGCCTCCCGGCAACAACGATGCCCCGCGCTCCTTGCGCGTCGTTGCCATCGGCGGCGGCACCGGACTATCCACTCTTCTCCGCGGTCTTAAGAGTTTCGTTCCCAATCCCACCATGCCTATCGCGGTGCCGTTGCCGGGAACCGTGATCGGTGAACTCTCGGCCGTAGTTACGGTCAGCGATGATGGCGGCTCCAGCGGACGCCTTCGTAAAGATCTGAACATGCTTCCCCCAGGCGACATCCGCAACTGCATCGTTGCCCTCTCCGAAGATGAAGCGCTTTTGTCGAAACTGTTTCGACACCGCTTCAAACAAGGCTCCGGCCTCGAAGGCCACAGCTTCGGAAACCTGTTCCTGGCGGCCCTGACTTCCATTACCAGCGACTTTGCCGAGGCCGTGCGATTGTCCGCCGAAATCCTGCTCACCCGCGGCCATATCTTCCCGGCCACCACCTCCAACGTAGAACTGGAAGCCATTATGGAGGACGGCACTCACGTTCGCGGTGAAACCAAAATCACCGCTAGCAAAGGCAGGATCCATGAGTTGGTGCTTGTCCCTCCCGACGTCCAGCCCCTCCCGCAAACATTGCAGGCCATCGCCAATGCCGACCTGATCACCATGGGCCCTGGGTCGCTGTTCACCAGTCTCATTCCAAACCTGCTCGTGCGTGGAATTGCTCAAGCCATCATCGAGTCGCATGCGATTAAGGTATACATCTGCAATCTGATGACGCAGGCGAATGAGAGCCTCGGCTTAACGGCTGCAGACCACATTCGTGCCTTGGATCATCACGCTGGCGGAGTGCATATTTTTGACTACGCCTTGATCAACCGCACGCCGGCCAGTCAAGAAATGAAGGCCAAGTACGCGCTCGAAGGCGCCTCGCAGATTGTTGCTGACCTGGAGGCAATCGAGGCCGTCAATGTTTGTCCCGTGTTCGGCGATTACCTGCTGGAAGATTGTGGCGTGGCTCGCCACAATTACGAACGCGTCGCCCACGACCTGATGGAACTGGCCTGTCAAAGCAGCAGCCCCGAAAACCGAATCGCACCCAATCGCCGATCGAAAATGAATAGCTAGGGCAGTTTAAGAAATACTGTGATCCACCTGTTTTGAAGGGACGCGCCTTCACACGCCGCGGAAAAATAACCAATTAAGTAAATTGGGAAGCGCACCAGTTTACTAGCCTGCCCTTTTCCCACCCCGCATCCTCTCTGTCATCCCGACCGAGGGCGCAGGCCCGAGTGGAGGGACCTTGTGTTTACCGGCATCACCACCATCTCAGCTCTCTGCACCCTGAGTGCTGAGAAGCTGCCTAACAAATAATTCTTGAAGGGGCGCCCTTCAGGCCCGCGACCCGAACGGACTAGAGTATTTTCTGAACAGCCCTAACCAGGGCGATTGCGTTCCTCGATCCCCGCGACGATCATGCCGCGCTCGCGGTATATTGGCTGGCGATGCCGAAAACCAGGAAACCAACCTTGGAATCCGGGAAGACCTCGCGATTTGCCATCGCCATCATGGCGGCCGGCAAGGGCACCCGTCTAAAGTCCAAACACCCGAAAGTTCTGCACGAAGTCGGTGGTAAGCCCCTGCTGGCCCACGTCATCTCCGCGGCAAAGAAAGTGGTCGACCCTCGGGATATATACGCCATCATCGGTCACGAAGCCGACCGCGTCCGCGAGGCTGTCGCGCACACCGGCGTTCAGTTCGTCGTGCAATCGGAGCAGCGTGGCACCGGCCACGCCATCATGACTGCGCGCGACGCGCTCAAGAATTACGGCCATGTACTGGTGCTCTCCGGCGATGCTCCCCTGATTTCTCCCCAGACCATTTCCAGCATCCGCGATTTTCACCTGGCCCAGGGCGCGGCCATGACCATCCTGAGTGCGCGCCTCGACGATCCGACTGGATACGGCCGTGTCATTCGCAAATCCCGCGGCAGCGATGAAGTGCAGGCAATCGTCGAACAAAAATCGTTGAACAAGGGTCAGGAAAAAATCCACGAAATCAATTCCGGCTTTTATGCGTTCGCAACCAAGCCGCTATTCGAGCACATCGACGAACTGGGCACTGAGAATCCACACGGCGAGTATTACCTCACCGATATGGCGGCGATTTTGAAGCGAGCCGAAGCCCGCGTGGTAGCTGTCGAGGCAGTCGATCCCCATGAAATTCTCGGCAGCAACACCCGCGCTGAACTGGTTGCGCTGGATCGCTACTTGCGCATGGCGAAATGTCATCAACTGATGGCCGCCGGAGTCACCATCTACTTCCCGGAATCCTGCGTCATCGATACCGATGTGGAAATTAGCGCCGACACCGTTATTGAGCCTTACGTTCAGCTGCTGGGGAAAACTCGCATTGGCGCGGATTGCCGCATCCGCTCCTACAGCGTCGTCAAGGATTCGCGCATTGGCGACCTCGTGACCGTGCGACCCGGAACCATTATGGATGACGCGTCCATCGGGAATGGCGCCGTAATCGGCCCCTACTCTCATCTGCGTCCAGGCAGCGAAATTGGCGAGGGCGCGCACGTGGGCAATTTCGTGGAGACCAAGAAAATCAAGCTCGGCAGGAATTCGAAAGCCAACCACCTGACCTACCTGGGCGACGCCGAGATTGGATCAGGCGTCAACGTCGGCGCCGGCACGATCACCTGCAACTACGACGGAGTGCATAAACATAAAACCGTGATTGAAGATGGCGTTTTTGTCGGCAGTGACGCCACCCTGGTCGCCCCCGTTAAAGTTGGCAAAGGCGCGTATGTTGCCGCCGCCTCCTGCATCACCGAAGATGTCCCCGCGGATTCCCTCGCCCTGGGCCGTGCCCGCCAAACTGTCAAGGAAGGGTGGGCGCGGGAGAAGCGTACGCAAATGGCAATGAAAAAATAGCGCGCCATTACAGTTGAGGAAATTTTGTCCGGACACGACGGAAGTACCATAACTTCTCCGGCTACGTCACACCAGGTAAACGGGCCTGCGCCTTCCCTGCCGGCATATGGGATCGTCCTGCTGGTGTTCGTGGTAATGGCTGCTCGGCTTTTCCGCCTAACCTACCGCTACGCTGTAAATATTTTCTTCTGGGATCAGTGGGGGTTCAGCAACGCAGCTCTGTTTCAGAAACATTCGTTATGGCAGATGTTCCGCTGGCAATACGGGCCGCATCGCCTGGGTCTCGGCCCGTTGGTTTCGACGCTGATCGAACCTCATTTTCGCTGGAACAGCCGAAGTGAATCGTTCATCGCCTGCGGCATCATCGTTCTAGCCGCAGCTTGTGCACTATGCTTGAAGAAAAGGCTTTTCGGTGAAATCCGCGCCTGGGATGTTGCCATTCCCATTCTCTATCTCTCGGCCTCACAGTATGAGTCAATCTTCATCACCTCTAATCTGGCCCATGGCCCACTCCCGTTGCTGCTGCTCACGCTGTACTGTCTGGCTTGGACGATGAGTGACGTTGTGAACAAATACGCAATCGTGCTTGCCCTCAATTTTGTGATCATCTATACCGGTTTCGGCGTCTTCTTGGGCTTTCTCACCCCGCTCTTGTTGATTGCCGACTACCGCGTAAATTGCAAACCCAAGCATGGGTTGTATTTCGCGCTGGCGCTGCTGATTGCTGGCGCATCTTTGGCTTCCTTCTTTTACGGCTACACTCTGCAGCCGGCGGTGAACTGCTTCTCGCTTAAGTTGCAGCAGCCAGTCCTGTACCTCTGGTATGCCAGTCTTATGTTCGCCAACTTCTGGATCAAAGGGACGGGCATATTTCCAAGGCTCATCGGTTGCGCAGTAATGGTCGGCCTTCTCTGGACTCTCGCCTCTGCCGGCGCGAATCTGTTTAAGTCTGCAACCCGCGCGTGGGTTCGGTGTGCTGTACCGGCGACTCTGGCCGGCTATTCTCTGCTCTTCTCCCTGAATACAGCTATTGGCCGCCTGTGCCTTGGTCTAGGATCCGCACAATCCTCCCGTTACATGGCTTACCTGGCACTGGGCCTTTTCGGGGTTTACCTCCATCTGCTGTCAATTCCCGTACCGAATGTCCGGCGTGCCGCGTTAGGCGTATCTCTGGTCGCATTGCTCGCAACCGTGCCCATTCGCGCTCAGGACCGGGGCTTGATGCGGTTTTTCAGTGAGTTGAAGCGAAGCTGGAGAAATTGCTATCTGGCGGGCGGCAGCATTCCGGCGTGCGACGCTGTCGCGGGCTACAAAATTGATCAGGAACCGGAACACATCCTGCAGCAGAAACTGGACTATTTAAAAGAGATGAAACTAAACATGTATGCAGATACCAAATGAGAACCCGCTGGCCTGAATTATCATTCAAGTCGGTTTGTTGTGGCTTCTCTCTTTTACTTCTTTAAACACTACGCTGGGCCGAAAACCAGTGCCGCAGAGCGCCGTCATCTACTTTCCTGTGCGACTGAATAAGTTGCCGCTTCCGCGCAAGCTCGTGTCTGGCTTTCCAAACTGCGGTAAGTGCCGAACCCAATTTGCGGTCCACCAACAGGCAATATCCGATCACCTGCGCGTCCCGAAACGTGATGGGCAAAAAAAACCGCAGATACAACGTCCAGGAAATATTTTTGGCTCGCATTAAGAAGCGGTTCTTGATCGAATGCCAGTTGATCTCCGTGGGCAGCTGTCCCCGCCTCTCGGGAGTAACGCGGCGCACATGCCACGCCACCGCCCGCGGCGTGTACAGGCAATTCCAGCCCATCAATTGAGCGCGCCAGGCCAGGTCGGCATCTTCACGGTAGGCAAAGAATTGCTCGTCGAAGAATTCTCCTTCGACTGACACATCTTCCACCATCTTCCTGCGATAGAGTGCAGCCGCTCCCGTCGCACCAAAAACGTATTCCAGCTTGTCATATTGCCCCTGGTCGGCCTGCTCCGCCCCTCGATCCAAATGTCGAAGACTGGGTGTGAAATAGATTCCCGTGGAGTCGATAATCCGTGAGAACTCCGCCTCCTTTCCGGGATACCACCGTAATAACTTCCCCGAAACCGCTCCCACTTTCGGATCAGACTCCCCCGCCGCAACCATCTCGGCGATGAAATTGGGACCCAGAACAACATCCGGGTTCAGCGAAAGAAACCAATCCCCCCGCGCCGACCTCATACCTTGATTCTGAGCGGCGGCGAAGCCGGTATTTTTCTCGTTGAAGATTAGCCCCACCGACTCGCGAAATGTCTCCAGAATCGCTCGAGTACCATCAGTGGAAGCATTGTCGATAACAATCACTTCGAGCGAACCATAGCTCTGCGCTTTGACCGACCCCAGGCAGGCCTTCAGAAATTCTGCGGAGTTGTAAGTGGTGATAACGACGGAAACCATGGGCACACCGGAGGCGCCCCTCAATGAGCGCCTTTGCCGGAAAGAACAGTGGGAATGGTCTTCAGAAGAATTTTAAAGTCGAGCCACATCGACCAGTTATCGATGTAGAGCAGGTCGAGTCGCACCCAGTTTTCGAAGTGTAGTTGGCTGCGCCCTTCCAGCGCCCACAGGCAAGTCATACCCGGGCGCATTCGCAGGCGGCGTCGCTGCCACGACTCGTACTGCTTAACCTCGTCCGGGAGCGGCGGCCGTGGTCCCACCAGCGACATGTGGCCTAGCAACACGTTCCACAGTTGCGGCAGTTCATCCAGGCTGAAGATGCGCATCCAACGCCCCACCGTAGTGCAGCGAGGATCTCGGCGCATCTTGAATACCGGCCCATCCACCTCGTTCATGCCCTCCATGTGAGGAAGCAGCTGGTCGGCGTTGTTCACCATGGATCGAAACTTCAGAAGCGTGAAGCGGCGTCCACCCAGCCCACACCGCGTTTGCCGGTAGAACACGGGGCCCGGGGAAGTCAGCTTGATCAAAACCGCCAGCAGCAGAAACAACGGTGACACCAGGATCAGAGCCACGCCCGCAACCATCACATCGATCAGCCGCTTGAAGGCCAGCGCGAAATCGTTCTGCGGCGTGCTCGCGAACGTCAGCAGCGGAACATGTCCAAGATGTTCGACAAATACATGATTGAATCCCCGGGGCAGGAAATCCAACTGCACCCTCATGTGCACGCCTTCCTGTTCGCACTGTTGCATGAGCGGTTCCAGGCCAGCCAGGTCTTCTCTGCCCACCGCAAACAAAATTTCATCCACCACGTGGCTATGCAACAGATCCGGAAGTTGCTGGGCCGGCATGATCGAGTAGTCGCGCCGCAGGCCCGACGGCAAGCTGGGAATCTCGTCTCCGATGTAGGCGAAGGCCAGCAGATGCAGCCCCAGGTTTTCTCCCTCTTCCAGCAACGACGCCAGTTCGCCCGCGCCCGCCGATGTGCCCACGATGATAAAATGCCGCTGGTGTTCCGGCCTCGTCCGCAGCCAGGTTCCGCCTGCCAGCAGCGCCCACCGGCTTACTGCCAGCAACACAAATTGCAGAAACACAAAAATCAGCAGCAGACTTCGACTAACATATTCACCTTTGAAGAAGAACATGCCCGTGAACAGGGCCAGGAGGCCGAGCGCCATCATTTTGACGACGTCGGAAGCGATGTCTCGCGGGCGCCGCAGCTCCACCTGGTTGTACGCCCCCAGAAGATAGCCAAAGAAAGGAACCAGCAGCGCTGCAGCCGTGAAAGTAGGTAAATAGGTTGTCAGCGGGTAAATGGAATGGAATCCATCCCAGTTTCGCAGGCCAATCCCCTCGCGAATACCATAGGCGATCAGGAACGCAACCGCAGTCGCGAGGATGTCGTTAAGCACGCAGGTTGCGCTAATCAGTCGCGAACGACGAGAAAACATCTGGGCTGTCTCGGGTAATTCCTGAGCTCTCTAGGATACGACAATATGGCCGGCAGCGTACATCTGGTGGAGCAACAGCATAATGCGGTTGACGGTCCTCGCGCCTCCGGCTTCCATGCCTGGCTCGAAACCGCAATTGTGGTGTGCCTGGGAGGCGTGGCGCTGTGTGCGCCTTTGTCGACCAAGGGTGCGGTCAATTGTTTCCGCGCGGCCGCCGTCCTATGGCTGATTTTCCTCTGCACCAGAAGAAGAAAGCTGCTGCCACAACCGCTGACGGTTCCTCTCCTGCTGTTCCTGGTGCTCACGGCAATTTCCAGTGCGTTTTCTACGGATCCCTTCCTCAGTTGGGGGCGCATGCGAACCGTGTCGCTGATCTTGCTGGCCATCATCCTGGGACAGGCCATTCGCAGCCTGCGGCAACTGAAGCTATTGAGCGCCCTCCTCATAGGCTCTTGCCTCCTTACGGTCATGTATACCGGGTGGCAGTACACCTTTGGAATCGGCGTGGCGGCGGCGGGCAGTCCCCCGGCGCTGGCTTCCCTGCAACGCTTTGGACTCGCTCACGGAGAGATCATCCGCAAGTTAGCCGGAAGAAAGATTCACACTCCCTATGACCTCTTCGCCGAACCACTCCCGAGTGGTCCAGTCGAACTGGCATTTTGGCGAGAGACTCCCAATGCCTTGCAGCCCTTCCGGATGAACGTGGATGCCAAAGCGCTGCGGGCTGCTCTGCAAGGTCCGGGCATAACTCTGACCCGTGCTCATCCTCCCCGGGCTCAAGGATTCTTTAAACATTACTTCCCATTCTCTGAAATCCTGGTTCTCGTCGGCCTGTTGATGGCAGGCCTGGCGGTCGCCGGCGTTCCTGATCGGAAGCTCCGTATGGCGCTGACCCTGGCCTTCTTCGCCACCGCAGTTACTCTCGCTCTAACTTTGACTCGCATTTCTCTGCTCAGCTTGGTGGTGGGAGCGCTGATCATCGCTTTTACCAAGTCCGGCAATCGCCTTAGATGGGTCAGCCTCGCGGGATTGCTGCTGCTCGCGTCTGTCGGAGCCTATTGGGTCCAGCGCCATCGAGCAACACCGGGATCAGACCCGGGAACCGAATACCGCTTGCTCATGTGGCATGACAGCATCAGCATGATTCGCGCGCACCCGATCCTGGGCGTTGGCTTCGATAGCATCGCTGGAGATTGGCAAAGGTGGAACTTGGAGGCTTTTCGCCGCTTTGGCCTTCACAGCCATTTCCATTCCACACCCATACAACTGGCTGTCGAATGCGGCTTACCGGCCTTGGCCGTGTGGATCTGGCTGCTCGCGGACTATGCTTGGTTCCTCGTACGCCTGCGACGGGCAATTCCGCCCCACGATTGGTTTGCTCGCGGACTTCTCCTCGGAGCCCTGGGCGGCCTTGTCGGATTTGTACTGACCGGCTTCCTGCAATATAACTTCGGCGACGCCGAAGCTATGGTCGTGTTCTGGTTCATTGCGGGATTGACCTTTGCTGCGTCGCGCCTCGTTAGCGAACCTGGCCAGGTTCCTGCAACGAACTACTTGCCATAATTATTCAGTCAGCCGCGTTACCCAGCGTTTGACAGTAGTGCTGCTGGCTTTTTAAGATATTCATACTGCAGTGCAGTCCGATTGAGTCGGGTTACGATGTAGGGTTGATCCCCTAACTTCCTGCGGCAAACAGCTATGATCACAGTTAAAGATCTCACCAAAAAGTACGCGCGGACCACCGCCGTCGACCAGATCTCCTTTTCCATTGAAAAAGGCCAGATCGTTGGTTTTCTCGGCCCCAATGGGGCCGGCAAGACCACCACAATGCGAATGTTGACCTGTTTCCTGCCCCCAACCTCGGGCAGCGCCACGGTGGCTGGTTTTGACGTCCTCGAGCAGCCGCTCGAGGTCAAAAAACGAATCGGTTATCTCCCCGAAACGCCCCCTCTGTATCAGGAGATGGAAACCTCCGAGTACCTGAAATTCGTCGGCAGCTTGAAGGGCCTGCGCGGCGCCGAGTTGGGCAAGCGCGTTGATTATGTCCTCGACCGCTGCGCCATCGCCGATGTTCGCACCAAGCTTCTTGGCAAGCTCTCGAAAGGCTATCGCCAGCGCGTGGGACTGGCGCAAGCCATCATCCACAATCCGGACGTATTGATCCTCGACGAGCCCACTGCCGGCCTCGATCCGAAACAGATCAACGAAACCCGCGATCTGATCCGCAGCCTCGCCGGCGATCACACCATTATTCTGAGCACGCACATCCTGCCCGAGGTCGAGCAGACCTGCCAGGAGGTCATCATCATCAATCGCGGCAAGCTCGTGGCTACCGACTCGGTGCACAACTTGCAGAATCGCGCCCGCGGCGCTGAATCGGTCCTGGTGGAAGTGGCCAGCCGCAATGGCGTGCTCGACCCCGCCAGCGTTCAGCAGCGCCTGCAGCAGATTCCTTCTGCGTCGCGTGTTGTCGCCAGGCAGAGCCGCGACAATCGTCACGTATTCGAAATCGAGACTGCCGGCAAAGATGGCTTCACCCGCGCCGACATCGCCCGCGCTATCGTCGAATCCGGCTGGGATTTGAACGAACTTCGTCCTGCCGCCGTCAGCCTGGAGGAAGTCTTCCTGCAATTGACCAAGGCGGAAACCAGCACTGAAAAAGTTGCCGCCCAGGGAGCGCAGTCATGAGAAATGTCTGGACCATTTACAAGAAGGAACTGAACAGCTACTTCGTTTCGCCGATCGCGTACATCCTGCTGCTCATGTTCGCGCTCATCTTCGGTTTCTTTTTCTGGAACGCCCTCGGGATGTTCATCTACTACGGCATCGAATCCCAGATGCGCGGCCAGGCATTCCCCATGAATGTGAACGAGCAGGTCATCCGCCCCCTGCTCTCCAACATCAGCGTGGTCGGGCTCTTCTTTATCCCCATGATCACCATGCGATTGTTCGCCGAAGAGAAACGCAACGGTACCATCGAACTGCTGGCCACTTCACCGGTTCGGGATAGCGAAGTGATCTTAGGCAAATGGCTCGCTGCTGTAAGCCTTTACGCCACCATGCTGCTGTTCACCGCCATCAATTTCAGCTTCCTCTTCCGTTACGGCAATCCTGACTGGAAGCCGCTCGTGATCGGTTATCTTGGCCTGCTCTTGCAAGCCGGCGCGCTGCTGGCCATTGGCACGTTTGTATCCACCCTGACCAGGAACCAGATTATCGCGGGCGCTGTTACATTCGGGGTCTGCCTGATTTTGTGGGTTTTGGAATGGGTAAGCGGATACGAAACCGCCACTTGGGCGCGCGTGCTCGCCTACATGTCGGTCATCACCCACTACGAGTCCTTTGCAAAAGGTGTGCTCGCTACCAAGGACGCAATTTTCTACTTGACGCTCATTTTCCTGGGACTTTTCCTCACCGCTCGGTCCATGGAATCTCTGCGCTGGAGGTCGTAAGTGAATACACAGTTGCTGAGAGCCAGACAAACACGGTACGCGGCTTACGCGGCTGTCTACATCCTGGTCATCGTCGCCATTATCACCGTAGCCAATGTCCTCGGTGATCACTACAACAAGTCGTATGACGCCACCTCCAACAAGCGCTACAGCTTGTCGGAGCAGACGGCGAAAATCGTCACCGGGCTTAAGCAGGACGCGAGCATCACCTATTACGACCAGTCCACGCGATTCCAGCAGGGCAAGGACACGCTGGATCAATATGCGAATCTTTCTCACAAGGTCCACGTCAATTACGTCGATCCCGACAAGAACCCACAGGCAGCCCGCCAGGCGGGCATTAAGAACTACGGCACTGCGGTAGTCCAGATAGGCGAGCGCAAGGAAGAAGCCAAGAGCATGAACGAGGAAGGCATCACCGGCGCCTTCATTCGCGACCTCAAGAACACCACCCGGACGGTCTGCTTCGTCACCGGCAGCGGCGAGCACCAGATCGACGATTCCGATCGCAACGGTTTCTCTCGCTTCAAGGAACTCCTCTCCAAAGACGAGTACCAGTCGAAATCCATCAACCTGCTTCAGAAGGCCGATATTCCTGAAGATTGCACGGTTCTGGTAGTCGGCGGTCCCACCGGTGATTATGTTCAGCCGCAAGTCGACGCCATCAAGAAGTATGTTGAAACCGGTGGCCGCGCTTTCTTCATGCTCGACCCGCCTCTGAAGCTGGGCAGGGAAGAAATCTCTGACAATGACGCCCTTACGAACCTGCTGCAGGGCTGGGGTGTCACGCCGCAGAAGAACCTCATTTTGGATTTGAACCCGATCGGTCAACTCGTCGGTGTCGGCCCGCAAGTCGCGCTGGTCAGCAGTTACGGTACGCAGCCCATCGTGAGCGAGATGAAGGGCACCACCACCGGCTTTCCGATCACGCGCTCTTTGGAGATCAAGAACACCGATAAGACCACGGTCGAGAAGCTGTTCGATTCCTCCGAGACCAGTTTGGCCACAACCAACCTGAGTTCCGCTTCCGTTAGCGTGAATGATCCGAAGAACAAAAAAGGTCCGGAGACCATTGCCGCCGCCGGCACCTACAAGACCGGCAAAGAAAATTCTCAGGGTAGATTCGTGGTAGTCGGCAGCTCTTCCTGGGCAGCCAATTCGTTTATCAGTTTCAACGGAAACCGCGACCTGGCTTTGAATGCCATGAATTGGCTCTCCTCCGACGAAGATTTGATTTCCATTCGTCCCAAGGATCATGAAGACCGCCGCATCACCATGACTCGCGCGCAAATGAGCTGGGTACGTACCACCAGCCAGTTCCTGCTGCCGCTCTTCGTGCTCGTAGCCGGTATCTCGGTGTGGTGGAAGCGGCGATAAAATCGAGCCGCGAATACCGCGATCCACCCGGTTTTAAAGAGGTGCGGTTTTGAGAGGGCGCGGCTTCAGAGGCCGCTGAAAAAAGAACCGTATTAATAAAATCGGGAAGGGCACGAGTTTACTCATGCCGCTAAGCGGTTGAAAATAGTTCCGCGCTTTAGCGCCTTGAGGGCCGTTTTTCCGGGCAAAGGGACTTTTTCGGCAGCCTGTTCAGCCGCGCCGAAACGCAACTCTACTCAGGGCTCGCGGGCTTCCACCCGCGAACCGAACGACACTAGAGATCATGATGAAACTTCGAGGACTCATTATCGCAATGGTGCTGTTGGCCGCCTTAGTGGGCGCGCTCTACTGGTCCAATCGCCATCCCGAGTCAAGCGAAACCGCAAGCGCATTAACCCCGGCGGCCCCAAAAATTCTAAGCGTCAACGAGTCGGATCTGACCAAAGTCGATCTCCGCAAGAACAATGGCGACCAACTCGCCTTAGCGCGTAACGGCTCCGGCGCATGGGAGATTCTTGCTCCCAAGCCCATGACCGCCGATCAGAGTGCCGTCTCATCCATGCTCGGAACCTTCAGCTCCCTGAATTCAGAGCGGCTCGTCGAAGACAAAGCTGCCGACCTCGCTTCCTACGGTCTCTCCAAGCCGGCGCTCGAAGTTGATTTGACCCAGAAGACCAACAAGACTCAGAAACTTCTGATTGGGGACGACACTCCGGCGGGCAACGGTGCCTACGCGATGCTCGCCGGCGATCCACGTGTTTTCACCATCGCCAGTTACACCAAAACCAGCATCGACAAAACCGCCAATGATCTTCGCGACAAGCGCCTGATCACGCTCGATCCCGACAAGATCAGCCGCGTGGAACTCGTCGCTAACAAGCAGGATCTTGAGTTCGGCCGCAACAAAGAAGATTGGCAGATCCTGAAGCCCAAACCGCTCCGCGCCGACAGCACGCTCGTGGGCGACCTCGTCACCAAGATTACTTCCGCGCGCATGGACACCAGCACATCCACTGATGACGCCAAGAAAGCTGCGTCGGCATTCTCCTCAGGCAAGCCCGTTGCCACTGCCAAGCTGACATCCGAGTCCGGAACCCAGCAGCTCGATGTTCGCAAAAACAAAGACGACTACTACGCCAAGTCCAGTGTGGTGCAAGGTGTGTACAAGGTCACCAGTGATATCGGCCAGGCGCTCGACAAAAAGCTGGACGACTTCCGCAACAAGAAGCTCTTCGATTTCGGCTTCGATGACCCCAACAAGGTCGAACTCCACGATGGCACGAAATCTTATTTCCTCACCCGCAAAGGCGACGACTGGTGGGACGCGGCCGGCAAGAAGCTCGATTCCAGCAGCGTTCAGCCGTTCATGGCTAACATACGCGGGCTTGCGGCAACCGGGTTTGTCGAATCCGGCTTCACCTCTCCCCTAATGGAGATGACGGTCACCTCCAACGACGGCAAGCGCGTCGAAAAGGTGCAGGTTGCCAAATCCGGCAACGATTACCTTGCCAGGCGCGAGGGTGACTCGAGCCTCTATCAGCTGGATCCAAGCGCGATACCCGATCTGCAAAAATCTGCTGCCGATTTGAAGCCTGCAGCCGAGTCGAGCAGCCAGGTTAAAAAATAGGCTGCTCCGTCTACGGTCAAAAGCAAATCCTCGGCGCCCCCATCCTGTCGATTTCTGACGCCTACTTTGTGCGTCCGCCTTCCACCTTCAACTTGTCGCTGGCCGCAGCCTGCGCCGCAGCCAGCCGCGCGGTAAGCACGCGGAATGGCGAACAGGAGACATAGTTCAACCCAATCTGATGACAGAACTCGACCGACGACGGCTCGCCGCCGTGTTCCCCGCAGATCCCCACCTTCAGATCAGGCCTGGTCTTGCGACCACGCTCCGTAGCCATTTTTACCAGCTGCCCAACCCCGTCCCGGTCTAACACTGCGAACGGATCCTGCTTCAGAATTCCCTCGGCGATATACGTTGGCAGAATCTTGTTCACGTCATCGCGCGAGAATCCGAAGGTAGTCTGCGTGAGGTCGTTGGTCCCGAAGGAGAAGAACTGCGCCTCTTTTGCGATCTCGTCAGCAACCAGCGCCGCGCGCGGCAACTCGATCATCGTTCCCACCAGGTACTCGACCCGCTGCTCTTTTTCCGTGAATACCTCTTCCGCCATTCGGCGCACGATCTCCGCCTGGTTCGCCATTTCTTTCAGCGTTGCGGTCAGGGGAATCATGACTTCCGGGTGGACCTTCACGCCCTCTTTGGCCACGGCAACTGCAGCCTCGAAGATCGCGCGCGCCTGCATCTCGGTAATCTCCGGATAGGTAATTCCCAGGCGGCACCCGCGATGACCAAGCATGGGATTGAACTCATGCAGTTCTTCCACCCGCCGCAATAGCGTGGGCAGAAGTTTCTTCAGGTCGGTTGCCGACTTCGCGCCGTAGCTCGTGTATTTCTCCGCGATCGCCTTCTTTTGTTTCGCATCTGCCTGCGGAAGCACGGCAATATCCACCATGAGATCTTCCCGTCGCGGCAGGAACTCGTGCAAAGGGGGATCCAGGGTTCGGATCGTTACGGCAAAACCGTCCATAGCACGGAATACCCCGATAAAATCCGAGCGCTGCATGGGCAGCAATTTCTTGAGCGCTGCTCTCCGCTCCTTCTCGGTACTGGCCATGATCATGGCGCGCATATGCGAGATCCGGTCTTCCGCGAAAAACATGTGCTCGGTTCGACACAGTCCAATGCCCTCTGCCCCGAATGCCCGCGCCTGAATCGCATCGCGTGGAATATCGGCATTCGCCCGCACCCGCAGCTTTCGGAACGGCTCCGCCCAACCCATCAGCTTCAGCAGTTCCGGATCATCAGCCTTGGGGGGAACCGTATTCAGCTTGCCCTTGATCACGCGGCCGGTGGTGCCGTCGAGCGAGATCCAATCGCCCTCTTTGAACACCTGCCCCTTGACCCGCATCACTCGCGCTTTCTCGTCCACGCCTATGTCGCCCGCGCCGGCGACGCAACACTTGCCCATCCCGCGCGTGACGACGGCAGCGTGGCTGGTCATACCGCCACGAGAGGTGAGAATCCCGGCAGCCACTTCCATGCCCTGAATGTCTTCCGGAGTCGTTTCCCCGCGCACCAGAATTACCGGGTTCTTCTTCGCGCCGTGTCCGGCCTTAACCACCGCATCTTCGGCGGTGAAAACGATCTGTCCGACCGCCGCTCCGGGCGAAGCCGGCAACCCGGTCGCCAGCACTTCGATCTTGGCGCTCTTTTCATCGAGACGCGGAACCAGGAAGTCGTACAACTGATTCGGTTCCACCCGGAAGATCGCTTCTTCCTTGCTAATCAGGCCCTCCTCCACCATATTCAACGCCACCTTCACGGCCGCGATCCCGGTACGCTTGCCGTTGCGCGTCTGCAGCATGTACAGCTTGCCGTCCTGGATGGTGAACTCGAAATCCTGCATGTCGCGGTAATGCTTCTCCAGGCGCGTGGTGATCTCGCGCAGCTGGTTGTAGACCTGCGGCATGATCTTCTCCAGCTCGGAGATGTGAACCGGAGTGCGAATGCCGGCGACTACGTCCTCGCCCTGCGCATTCATCAGGAACTCCCCGTAGAATTCCTTGACTCCCGTAGCCGGATTGCGGGTGAAACCCACGCCCGTGCCGCTAGTCTCGCCCAGGTTGCCGAACACCATGGCCTGCACATTAACCGCAGTCCCCAGATCGTCTGAGATATTGTTGATTCTGCGGTAGTGCTTGGCGCGCTCGTTATTCCAGGAGCGGAACACCGCGTCCCGCGCCATCACCAGCTGCTCGTGCGGATCCTGCGGGAAATCGCGCTTGGCATGCTTCTTGACAACCTTCTTGTACTCCTCAATGACTTCCTTCAGCGCCTTGGCATCGAGATCGGTATCCAGCTTGGCTTTCTTCTGTTTCTTCTTGGCATCGAAGACCTCGTCGAATGCCGATTTCGGAATCTCCAGCACCACGTTGCCGAACATCTGGATCAGGCGCCGGTAAGAATCAGCCGCGAACCGGGGATTATTGCTGCGCTTGGCTAACGATTCCACACTCTCATCGTTCAAGCCCAGGTTGAGAATAGTGTCCATCATGCCCGGCATCGAGAACTTGGCTCCCGAGCGCACGCTCACCAGCAGCGGATTCTCGCCTTTACCCAGCTTCTGGCCTTGCAGCTTCTCCAGCCGCGCCAGCGCCTCCTCCATTTGCTGATCCACTTCTCGAGACACCGTATTCATCCGCATGTATTCCCGGCAGGCGTCGGTCTGTATGGTGAAACCCGGGGGCACCGGGAGTCCGGCGTTGGTCATTTCCGCCAGCCCGGCCCCTTTGCCGCCCAGTTCATCCTTCATCTTTCCGTTGCCGTCCGCTTTCCCTCCGCCGAAAAAGTAAACGTACTTGGTCGTGGATTGCGCTTCCCTGCTCACTTCCGTTTCGGGCATCGTCGTAGTTGCCATTGGATTAGTCCTTTACTGTGAGATTTTCTATGGAAAACTGATCTTCCGAAGTCCTGCAGTCTAGGTTCGGGTCTGCATTATTCGAAATGCGATCCCGACCTCTATCCCTCGAATTATCAGCCCGAATTGCATTATTCAAATTATCAGCCCGAACTGCATCATTCGAACCGTCATCCCGCCTGAAATTCTTCGAACCGTCATCCCGCTTTAAATTATTCCGATTGTCATCCCGAGCGAAGCGAGGGATCTGCAGTTCTATGCGCTGGCCCCAACCCTCCGCCAGATCCTGCCATGTCGGATTTACGCTCTTGATCAATGCCAACCGCTTTGCACGTGTCCACGCCTTGATCTGTTTTTCGCGTGCGATTGCATTCCCTATGTACTTGAACGTCTCGTAATAGACCAGCCGATTGATGTTGTATCTTTTCGTGAAGCCCTCGAGCGCGCCATGCTTGTGTTCCATAACCCGCCGGTAAAGATTGCCAGTAACACCGGTGTACAAGTTCAGGGACCGGCTCGCCATGATGTAAACGTAATAGCTCCGCTCAAAGTCCAACTGCAGATCCCTCGCTTCGCTCGGGATGACAAACAACGGAAGGGCAATGAAAACAAATGAAAACTTTCTACCCCTTCCCTTCCGTCACGATCTCGGAAAAATCGGCAATGGTGGAGAACTCCTTCAGCAAAGTCGCCAGCACAGCCAGCCGGTTGCCGCGAATCCCTTCATCGTCCACCATGACCATTACTTTGTCGAAGAACCGGTCCACCACCGGACGCAGTTTCGAGATCTCCACCAGCGCCGCCTCATAATTCTGTTCTGCCCGCAGTGCTTCTACTTTCTTCGCGGTCTCGGGAATCATGCGTGCCAGCGCCGTTTCCGGCTCCTCCTTCAAAAGGGACGAATCAATGGCGTCGCCGGTCCGCTTTCCCGTCTCCCGTGCCTGGCGCAGAATGTTCTTAATACGCTTGAATGCGACCGAAATCGATTCAAAATCCGGGGAAGGCCTGACCTTTGTCACCGCCTCCGCTCGCGCCACCGCATCCACCACGTCGTCAGCGCCGGCTGCCAGCACCGCATTCACCACGTCGTACGCAAACCCGCGAGCCTCGCGCAGATAGAAGTCCAGTCGCTCCCGGAAAAATTCGCCCACTACTTTGGGGAAATCGATTCTGTCGGAAAACTTATGTTCTGCTTCCGAACCACGATAACTCTCCCGTGCATCCGCAAATAACTGCCCAAGCCCGAGTGGCAATCGCTGTTCAGCAATGATTCGTACGATTCCATTGGCCTGCCGCCGCAGCGCAAACGGATCCTTGGATCCGCTTGGGATCAGCCCCAGCGCAAACATGCCCGCAATGCTGTCGGCTTTGTCCGCGAGCGACACCACGCCGCCTTCGATCGAACGGGGCACGGAATCGTCCATCGACTCCGGCTTATAGTGGTCGTAAATTGCATCGGCGATGGCGAACCGCGTAGCCTCCGGCAGGCCTTCATCCAGTGGCTGAACGCGCGCGTACAGGCCGCCAACAATCCCCTGCAGTTCCGTGAACTCTTTAACCAACTCTGTCGTGAGATCAGCTTTCGCCAGACACGCCGCTTTGTGTACCACCCCAGGCCGGATCGCCGTCCCGCTCTGCCGAATAATTTCCGATACCCAGCTGCCTAGCCGCTGCACCCGCTGCGTCTTATCGAAGTAGCTGCCCAGATCTTTCTGAAAGGTGACGTGCTTCAGCAACTGCAGCCGCTCGCGCAGGGAAATCTTCTGATCGGTCTCCCAGAAGAATCGCGCGTCATTGAAGCGCGCCCGTAAAACCCGCTCGTGCCCGTGGCGGATAATTCCCTCGGGATCGGCGTCCGTATTCAGCACCGCAAGAAAATTCGGGGCCAGCTTGCCGTTCGCGTCTTCCACCGCAAAATACTTCTGGTGATCGCGCATGACCGTCACCAGAACTTCTTCCGCCAGCGCCAGAAATTCGATATCGAAAGCGCCCAGGATCACCGATGGAAATTCCGTCAAGTTGATAACGGTATCCAGTAATTCCTGGTCTTCCCGCCAGCGCGCGCCGGCAATGGTGCGAGTCGCACTGTCCAGCTGTTTCCGAATCTGCTTTTCTCGCTCCTCCCGCCCAAGCACTTTCGCGCTTTGCAGCGCGTCTACGTAAGCAGGACCAGCGGCAGGAATTGGAACCTCCCGGTCGGCGAGAATGCGGTGGCCACGCGACACCTTGTCCGCCCGCACTCCCTCGAATTCCAGAGGTATCACTTCACCGCCGATCATGGCCACCAGCCAGCGCACCGGCCGCACAAACAATTCGTTCGGCCTCCGCCAGTACATATTTTTAGGCCAGTAGATCGAGCTGATCTCTTTCGGCAACGTCTCAGCAAGAATCTCCGCCGCCGTGCGCCCTTTTTTGGTGACTTCGGCCGCCAGATACTCGCCCTTCGGGGTAGTCACGCGGGCCACTCGCGAGATATCGATGCCTGCCTTCTTGGCGAAAGCATGCGCGGCCGCGGTGGGCTGTCCATCCTTATAAGCAACGCTCAGCGACGGCCCGGTTAGCTGCTCGGTAATGTCAGGCTGCCTGTCCGGAACCTCCTGGACAAGGACGGCGAGCCGCCGCGGCGTCTGCAGCGTGGACACCTCACGCGCCTTCAATCGCTCCCGTGTAAGCAGGTTAACGACACGCTCGCGCAACTCCGCCGCACCCGCGTCAATCATCCGCGCGGGTATTTCTTCGCAGCCGATTTCAAGGAGGAAGTCAGGCATGCAGATAAACCATCATTGTCGCAGAACCCGGCTCACCTATGTGTGAGCGCCATCACAGCATACTTGGCCGATTGGCGAGCACCCAGGATCGTCGTGGGAAACTCTGATTAAGTTCATTTCTGTCATCCCGACCGAACGCGTAAGCGCGAGTGGAGAGACCTTGCGTTTGTGTTTGCCTGCCTAATCAGAGTTTCTCTAGCTCCGCTTCCGTCAAAAATCCACGGCTCACGGCTCTTCACCCCTACGCAGGAACCGTTTCTCTGTTAGCGCTCACCCGCTGCTTTTTTTTTATTTCCGGGCCGGCGCTTCCACCCTGCTGCCCCACATATGCCTTGGCAATGCCCACCGCCAGCGCCCGTACCCGCGCAATTACTCCCACACGCTCGGTCACGGAAATTGCCCCGCGGGCATCAAGAATGTTGAAGAGATGCGAGCATTTCAGGCAAAGATCGTAAGCCGGAAGTAAGGGAAAGCGTTTCTTGTTGGCTGCGGATTGCCTCTCCGCGTCTTCTTTATTGCGGTTCGCATATGTCTCGATCAGGGCTTTGCACTCCGCTTCGTACAGTTCGAAATGCTTCCAGGCTTTCTCAACGTCCGCCGCCTCGAAGTTGTAAACCGAAAACTGCAACTCGTCCGCCAGTCGCACGTCGCCATAGGTCGTGACCCGACCTGTTCCCGGCTCGCGCGCCCACACGATGTCATAAATGCTGTCCACATCCTGCAAAAAAGCCGCAATCCGCTCCAGCCCGTAAGTAAGCTCCGCCGAGATCGGATCCAGATCGACCCCGCCGCACTGCTGGAAGTAAGTGAACTGGGTGATCTCGAGCCCATCCAACATGACTTGCCAGCCCAGTCCCCACGCGCCTAAAGTCGGCGATTCCCAGTTATCTTCTTCGAACTTAATATCGTGCTGCCGCAGATCGATCCCGATCGCCGCCAGCGATTCCAGGTAAACCTCCTGCACGTTTTCCGGCGGCGGCTTCAGAATCACCTGCAACTGCATATGCTTGAATAGCCGGTTCGGATTTTCACCATAGCGTCCATCCGCCGGCCGCCGCGACGGCTGTACGTAGGCAACTTTGTAAGGCTCCGGGCCCAGCACCCGCAGAAAAGTCTCCGGCGCCATCGTGCCCGCCCCGACTTCGACATCGTAGGGCTGTTGCAGCACACACCCGCGCTCCGCCCAGAAGGTTTGCAGACGCAGAATTAACTCCTGGAAACTCGGCGGATTGGGGCGAAGTGAGTTCACAAGTTGATTTGAGCCATAGCCGTTAGCAACTAGCATTTACCCCGACATTTGCGACGTACCAGATCCTTTACTCGCCAAATGCTAAGTGCTAAATGCTAAGGGCTGATCTTCTCCAGCATCCCTGCCGTCACCAGCTTCTTCTCGATATGCCTTTCCAGCGTCTGCACCAGAAATTTCCGCAAGTCGCTGCCTCGCGACTTTGGCCAGGGCATGCCCGCAAAACTTTGAACCGGAGCCTTGAACATCTCGGCAGCCAACTGGCGTGAATCCGGAGAAATCTCCGATGACGCCAGCCGCTTGTCGTCTACACACATGAGCCCGTCAGCCAGCACATGAAAGAAAGCTCGGCTGCCATTCAACGCAGCGCCGCAAACGATGCACTCGGAAAGCTCCGGCAAAAATCCCATTAACCGCGTCAGCCAAAGCTCGAAGTAAGTGACCGGCATCCACACCTCGTCGCCACGAATTAAATCCAGCACCGACAAGGTCAGCCGAAATACCGCATCATTGGCTTCGCGGTCCGGCAGAAGTTCATCCAGCAGTTCTGCGAGATGCCCGAGCGCTACCGCCCGCGCATAGGTAACCTCTTCTGCCAGAGGCGAGGCAATCACCTCGCAGGCATCGAGTCGCGAAAGTTCCTGCCGCTCCCGATCCTCGTAATAAGCCCGCACGTACGTCAGAGGCCCGAGCGCTCCACCGAATCGGCGCTTCGACTTTTTGGCCGAGCGCGCCACCCCGCGAACTTTCCCTTCCACCCGGGTGAACAAAGTGACCAGCAGATCGGCCTCGCGCATAGCATAAGTGCGGAGGACAATCGCCTCAGAGTCCTTCAGCGGCATGGAAACTCACCAGGCCAGCGCCCGTTGGCAGCGACAAGTCTTGATTGTAATTGACCCCGCAGTGGATGGAAAGCAAGCCCCCGTCGCCAGTCTTCAGCACTCAGTCTTCAGCACTCAGCATTCAGCCTTCAGCATTCAGCATTCAACCCCGCATCCACTCTGTCATCCCGAGCGAGGGCGTAAGCCCGAGTCGAGGGAGCTTGTGTTTACCGGCATGACCCCCGCCTCAACTCCCTGACTACCGACTCCTGACTCCTCGCTTCTGACTCCTGGCTCCTAACAACAAAGCGCACACCCTGAGGTGTGCGCGGTGTACAAACCTGAGCCGAAACCTGATCTACCGTCCGTAGTACTGCGCGTTGCGCTCCGTGAACTGCTTCCACTTCTCCGGCAGGTCGTCCAGCGCGAAGATTGCCGACACCGGGCAGACCGGAACGCAAGCGCCGCAGTCGATGCACTCCACCGGATCGATGTAAAGCATCTCCTCGGTGGCATAGGCTTCTTCATCTTTCTTGGGATGAATGCAATCGACCGGACAAGCGTCCACGCAAGCTGTGTCCTTGGTCCCAATGCACGGTTCTGCAATTACATATGCCATTGTTTGTGTCTCCCTAAGATAGGCGGGGCTGAATTTGAAACGCACATTCTAACAAGAACTCCGCAACCCCGTCCACGAAACCAGACTAAACGGTTCTATCGTAGGCCCAAACGCCCTCGTCTGGGCAGCCGAGCGTAGCTCGGCTAGGCAGGGAGGGCGCTTGCCTATTGGCAAGTCTACGCCGAAATCAACTCCCGTTGTTCGCTAGGCTGATATTCAACAATGTAGCCGGCCACCGCGCTGGCCGCGACTGTCAGAGGACTGGCGAGGTACATCTGTCCCGGACCGCTTCGCCCCGGAAAGTTCCGGTTTTGCGCGCTGATCACCACCTGCTCGGCACGCGTCGAAACTCCCGGTCCCGCATTGATGCACGCCCCGCAACTGGGCTCAATCACCCGGGCCCCAGCTTTTTCAAAAATCTCGATGTACCCCTTCCCCATGGCATAGTCCCGAGTCTCCTGCGAGCCGAACTGTATATAGAACTTCACCGAATCGGCCACCCGTTTCCCCTGCTTGAGCGCGTCTGCAAGCACGCTGGCGTACATATCCATATCTTCATTCTTGCCCGCCGTGCACGTCCCCCCATAGGCTATCTCCACCGGAACCGGCGTATTCAAATCGCGAATATATTTGCCGTTTCCCGGATCGCCCGGCGTGGCCACCATGGGCGTGATCTCGGCCGCATCCAGTTCGATTACTTCCGCATACTCCGCTCCCGGATCGCTTGAGAGCCCTTGAATCAACTTTTCAGCTGCGTCCCGGTTCATGCCCCGGCGCTCGACCAGAAATTCGACCACTTTCTTGTCCGGCGCGACGATGCCGGTGAATCCTCCAATTTCCGCAGCCATATTGGTCATGGTCGCCCGCTCGTCGACGCTCAACCCCTCAATTGCCTCCCCGGCATACTCCATGACCTTGGCCAGAGCCTTCCCGCTCCGCACGTAGTCCAGGCTCAAAATTTTCAGGATGAAGTCTTTGGCGGTGACATTGGGATGCTTCTTCCCTCGGATCACGATCTTCACCGACTCCGGCACCCGCACCCGCACATCCTTCGTGATCCAGCTATTGAATACGTCGGTCGTGCCGATCCCAAAGGCCACGCAGCCAACCGCGCCAACGTGCGGCGTGTGCGAGTCCGACCCGATATTCAACTGCCCCGGCAAGGCATAACTCTCCAGCACAATCGAGTGGCAGATGCCCTCGCTCCCTTTCCTGTCCTTCAGCTCTCCATGTAAGCGGATTCCCTGCTTTTTCGCGAAATCCTGCTGCTTGAGTTTGAGCTGCGTTGCCAGATCCAGCAGCCCCAGCTTCTTCTTCTCTTCGGAAATCACTTCGTCCAGAAAGGTAAGGTGGTCGCGGAAGAACAAGATCGTAGACGGATCGTTGACCTTCGCATCTTTCCCAACATAATGCTCGAAGAAGATCGCCGCCATGGGCGTAACGTATTCATGGCTGAAGCGCAGGTCGGCGCGCGCGAATCCCGTATCTCCGGGCTTCACTGCCGCTACCCCGACTTCCCCTTTGTCGTTGATCATGTGCCGGGCGAAGATCTTTTCAGCCAGCGTCATAGCCCGCGTAGGGCGGGCGCCCTTGCCCGCTGCTCCGCCCTCCCCCGCGGTTTGGATCGGCGGCAGAAACACTTTCTTCTGTAACCGCGCCACGTTGAAGGGAAACAGCCCTCCGTACTCGATCACCTGCCGCGTGATCTCATCTTCACCGCCGGTGAACTCGCTCAGCGGAATCTCTTCCCCCGCGCGCACCTTATCGATCAGGGAAAAGTCGGTTGAAGTCAGTAATCCCAGATTCTGGCAATTCTGCTTGTAAATGCGCTCGATATTCTCGGCAATCACCAGCTGAATTCCCGCGCTCATCTCCGCATACGGCGACTGTTCGCGGCTGGAGCCTTTGCCTCGGCGTTTGCCGCTGACCGCGCACACGAATCCGCCCCTCTTCACATCGCTCCGGCCAATGGGCAACACTCCGCCGCACTTCAGCCCCATGTAAGGAATCTCGCCCAAAGTCTGATCGAAGTAGAAGCAGAAATGCGCCGGGGTGATCTCGTCGGTAGAGATGTCATCGCGCAGCTTCGGATTATTCGCCGGGTTCTTCGTATCCCAGGCCAGGTCGTCGCCCGCCAGTTGCCGCTTGATCAGCTCGGGATCTTCCGTCAGAAACAGGATTCGACCCTGCAAGCGGACCCGGTCCGGCCGCTTTTCGATGCTTCGGTTCAGAAGTGATGGAATCACGATTAGCCACTCCGCCGATCAGTCGTGACCTGATTTAAGATGCCGCCAGACAATTTAGGAACTCTGATTAACTTCATTTCTGTCATCGCGAGCGCAGCAATTGCCGCTTTTCAGCCAATTCTGCGGAGTCGAGAGCCTGCCGCGACCAGAGCCGAGGGAGACCTTGCGTTGAAGTTCATTTCTGTCATCCCGAGCGCAGCAGAATTGCCGCTTTTCAGGCAATTCTGCGGAGTCGAGAGCCTGCCCCGAGCGTAGCCGAGGGGGACCTTGCGTTTGCGCTTGCCTGCTTAATCAGAGTTTCCTGAGAGGCGGTCCCCACACCTTGTAATTCTATAGCTTGCCGTGGCTTTTGGCGTATTCCACCGGACTCGGCAACTCCTCCAGCCCGCGCCCTGCAAAGATCTCCTGAAATTCCCTGAGCAGCTGCTCATGGATAAGTCCGTTGGCGGCCAGGGTCTCGCGGCTGTCCAGATTGAAAGCGCTGCCGTCGAACTTTGTGACTACCCCGCCCGCCTCTTCGACCAGCAGCACCCCCGCGGCGGTATCCCACGGGTTCAGGTTAAACTCCCAGAATCCATCGAAGCGGCCCGCCGCCACATTGCAAAGGTCCAGGGCCGCCGACCCCGCTCGCCTCACTCCATGGGTTCGCAATGTGATCTGGTGATAGAAGTAGATGTTCGGATTTTTATGCCGCTTGTGACTGGGAAACCCTGTCGCCACCAGGCATTCCGCAAGATTTTTCGTCGCCGAAACATGAATTTGTCTGCCATTCAGATAAGCCCCGCGTCCCAACTCCGCCGCGAACAACTCATTCCGAGTCGGATCAAACACAACCGCAGCCACCCGCTTCCCCTTGTGCTCGATCGCCAGTGAAACGCAAAAAACCGGGTAGCCATGGGCAAAATTCGTGGTCCCATCTAGCGGGTCCACATACCAGCGATATTCGCTGCCCGATTCGATCCGCCCGCCTTCTTCCCCAATCACATCGTGCCCCGGCCAGCGCGAGCGAATCCGATCCAGGATCAGTGCCTCCGACTTCCTATCCGCCTCGGTAACCAGGTCCACATCGCCTTTGTATTCGAACTTGATCCTCTGCTCGAAATACGGCATCAGCAAAGCGCCCGCCTCACGCGCAATTTCGGACATGCCCGGAAGAAATTCGAATTGGTCGAACTGGCTTGTCATCGTCTAATTGAGCATTCAGAATGCTATCTCACAAATCGGTTTTGAAAGGGCATGCCTTCACAGTTTGCTGAGCAAAGAACCAGGCAAGCAAAACCGGGAAGGGCACGAGTTTACTCGCGCCGCTAAGCCGTTGAATATACATCCGCGCTTTAGCGCCTGAGGGCCTTCTTTTGCCGCCGAGGGACTTCTTCAGCAGCCTCTTCAGCCGTGCCGAATGAGTGCTTTGTTTTTGTCATTCCGAGCGGGCTTTAGCTCGCGAGGAATCTGCTTTTCGGAGTTGTTCCGCAGCCTTTTCAGCCGCGTCCTCTGGGGCCGCAGCCACCATAATTCACATCCAGTGCAAACCTTGCGGACTGATTGCTGATTGCTGAATGCGGAGTGCTCGTAGTCGCCCTCACGCCCGTTTTCGTCCAGACGTTCCCTCCGCTATATACATAATGTCGTGCTTGAAAATGAACAGATTGGGAGAATCCTCGCGCGTGAGCCGGACCATGTTTTTGTCGTAATACTCGATCCACCCCTGCACGACTTCTCCATCCACCAATTTTATGGTGACCGGCTTTTGCTGCAGGCCCAGGTCTTTCAGGTAAGCGGATTCTTCGCAAGTATCTTCCGGAGGCGGGGCTTTTCCCCCGCCCTTACGCATGGGGCTCGGCTTTCCAGGTTCTCGAAAAGGCATACCTGCATTCTACACGCAGGCAAGGGCGTGGCCGGCGGCGGAAAAATTATTCCAATCGCAGCCAGCGGACGTAAAATTTCGATTCAGAATTGGGGGGCGTATGAAACGCGCTGGTCTCCTCGCCTGTGTCTTAGTCCTGTGCTCCTCGTTGGCCCTGGCCCAAGGGCGGGCCTGGCCGAAACCGCCCGCACCGGCGGAAACCACCTCCGCACCGAAGCCCGTTCCAGATTCGAAAATCCGTGTGGACACAGTCCAGCTTCAGCGTGAGGCCCGCGAACTTTCCGACCTGGCCAGTTCGCTCCCGTCTGACATCGAGCGGGTCAATCACGGCCTGCTCCCGAAAGATACGATTGACAAGCTGAAACGCATCGAGAAATTATCCAAGCACCTGCGAGGCGAGATCAGCCCCTAGCCAGCCGCACGGGAGTGAGACGAGGGAAAATGCGCCGGTTACACTCCGCGAAAGCCATGGGATCGCATCGATCTACAGCCTGGAGCTTCTTTCCACTATCGTTGCACGAGCGCTACACCAACAAAAAAGGGGAGGGCCATCGGCCCTCCCCACCAACAAGCAACTGCTCGTTTAAAATTCCCACCTCACCATCAGACGTCCATAGAACGGACGCTGAAACGCGGGTGGAATTCCTATGCTGCCGCTGCCGCGAGGTTTCTTGAAATCGAAGTTAGTAACGCCCAGTGAGGCATCCTGGAACTGGTCCTCACGTGTCAGCGTCTTCTGGTTGGCTACGTTGAACAGGTCTGCTCCGAAGTGCAGACGCTGTTTTTCCGTCAGCTTCCACTCGTAATCAGCGTGTACGTCACCCTCGCCCGTCGTTGGTAAGCGTCCTAGAGACCCACGACCTCCGAACGGAACCTCGCCGGCATTTCCGTACACGGGATGAGCCCTGAGATCGTTAAGCGGAGTTCCGGTTTCGATGCGGACCCCAGTGCCCAGCGTGAGGTTCTTCATGAACGTGCTGCTGAAAGTGTAGCTGATGAAGTTGTTGAAAATGTGGCGGCGATCCGTGTTCAGGAAGCCGATGGCAAACTGGTCCCCCAACACGCCCAATAGGCCTGGCGTAAAGTCAAACAGCGACGTAATCCCTGGATCGCTTTGGCCGTTGTCATTGCGGAATGCGCCTTCGTAGTTTCCTGCCAGAGTCGACCAGCGATAGTTGGTGCGCATCTGCCAACCCTTGCTGAAATTCTTCGTGATTTCAACTTCTGTCCCTTTGTAGATTCGCACCGGATTCGCCTGGCCATCCGGTTTCCCATCCGGCACAGCATTGCCAGCCACGCTGGGGTTGAGCACGCAGACACCGGATGTAACGTGCGTAAATGGGTTTTGGTATTGTCCGAAGGCCGCAGTGCTGGGACATCCGGCCCCGCTGGGCGGCACGATAACTTCTTGGGGATTAGTGAAGATATCGAGCGAGCTGGACGGGTTACCAATAGCAAATTGCTGAACAATACCTGCTGCGAGATTCGCCTCGGGTGAGACTCCTGACATATCTTCGACGATCCGGCGCAGCTTGCGTTGCTGGTAGCGAACGCTGACCACGATTCCATGACGGAATTCGTGCTCAGCACCAGCAACATACTCATCCAGGTACATCATTTTCGTGCCCTTCGCGATAGCCTCGCCGGGTTGAGTGGCGAGAGCAAAGTACTGCGCGGCGCCGCCAAAAGCTCCCATTGCATGCGCGTTATCGATGGCCAGCGGAATCGTGCCGTCCGAGTTCACCACTAACTGACAAGGGTTGGCTCCGACGCCCGTGAGGTCATTGCAAGATGTGCCAGGGTTTGGGTTGGTGAATGGCGGCTGCCAGAACGCGAAGAACGAATCTTCTTCATTCCCAAGCGATCGGATTCCGGCATCCAAAGGTAGAGCGTAGTTGGTCCGAGCGAAGTTGCCATAAATTTTCGTCTTGCGGTCGCCCAGGGGGTCGATGGCCAAGCCGAAGCGCGGCGACCAGTTGTCCGTAAAGGTGTAGTGGACTTGCTTGATCGCGCCGGTGAGCGGGTCGCTGTACTTCTGCCCCTGAAGTGTCTGCTGCTCCCAGCGGTAGCCAGCATTGACCGTAATATGCCTCCCGATCGCCCATGAGTCGCCTACATACGCGGCGTGGAAGTAGCCATGCGAATCAAATGCTGGCGAACTGAAGAACCCGCGGTTTTGCAACAACAGGACCTCGGTTTGGCCTTGGCCAGGTACATTGGCGAATACGCCGCTGCATCCCGAGTTGTCTGCGGGACCGGAGCTTCCCCCCGCACATCCCCAATCTGAAACCGGATCCAGTTCGTAAGACGCCGCGAACTCGGTAATCCCCGAGGGGAGACCAGAGTTGGCTGCGACCACGTCGGGAACGGTATAGTTTCCGCCGGTGGCCTGCCGTGTTCCGCTATAACGGCCTCGCTCATAGTTGTAGCCGATGCTGAAAGTGTGTTGGCCTAGAGCGTTTACCACTTTCTGGGTATCGAAGGCCAGGCGGTAGTTCTGACCCGAAGTATTCTCGTAATAGCCAAGACCTTGGCGGTTAAAGATGCCGGTGAGAGGCGTGCCCAAGATTCCATTTGCGCTGTTACCGTCACCGGCCCCGGTATTGTCGAATATTTGGGGAACATTCGGGGCGTTAGGCGTCTCTTTCAAATAGTTGTGGCCCCAAGAAAATGAGGCATTGACCAACCAGGTGGGCGAAAGTGTCCCGTTGTAGCGGGCCACCCAGTTCCGCGTACCGTTGGAGAGCTTACTGAACGTGTTCGAACTGAATACATTCAAACCGTAGTTCGGTCCCGCGCTGGTCTCGCGCGTCGGATCACCGAAAATGGATGTTTCCAGCACATGTTTGTCGCTCAGCTTATACGTTAACTTAGCAGCGTAGTCGTAGCTGATTTGGGGAATCGTGGTCTGGTTAGGAACCGGGAATCCGCTCACCAGATGCAGCGGCGCGAACCGGTCATACAACCGGTTCCACGACGGGTTAAAAGAACCGAAGAAGAAGAGCTTGTCCCGGAAAGGTGGAACATAACCGCCCAGTTCGGCGGCGACATCCCACTCTGCCTGATGAATCGCAGCGCCCTGCTGATTCAAGCGCCCGCTGTCGTCAGGGTTGAGGTGTCTCGCTTCGAACGCTGAAGGCTGGAAGAAGCCGCTGATCCCTCCGTGAAATTCGGTGCCGCCAGACTTGGTGATGATCTGTACGATTCCCCCCGTCGTCTTGCCGTATTGGGGTTCATAGCCACCCGTCTTTACGTCCACTTCCTTTACGAAGGATAGGTTGATTCCCGTGGCCAGCGGACCGTAGTTCCGCGAAAACACTCCGATCCCGCCGAAGGCGCCATCGGTAATGTTCACGCCATCGGCAATGTACTGGTTCTCCAGGCCGCTGCCTCCGGCGATCGACGGGTTTGCCGATCCTGTTCCCCCGCCTTCGTTCACCCCGGCAGCCGCGTAAAACAAACCCGTGACATTGCGAGCCACCGGAAGCTGCGTATAAAAAGTGTCATTGAGGTTGGTGTCCAGCTTGGTGGACGCCTCATCCACTCCCACCGAGGTCGCCGATACCTCCACCGTTTCGGTCATGCCACCGGGCTGCAGGGTCAATTGCGCTCTTGAAGTACGATTGGCAAATACTTCCAGCTGTTTCACTTCGACGGTTTTGAAGCCCGTCTGCTCCGCTTTGATGGAATAGAAGCCGGGGGTTAGCAGATCGAACATGAACCGGCCTTCCGCGTCCGTGTTAACGCTTCGGTTGCCAATCGGCCCGGTCGCCGTAACCTTTACGTTCGGCACAACCGCGCCGCTGCTGTCGATCACCGTTCCACCGAGATTCCCTTTGACAGTCGATTCTTGTGCGATCAGATAGCTGCTGGAAAAGCACAACACAAGAATGGAGGCGAGCAAAATACCGTGGGGGCGTTTGGTCATACTTGCTCCTTAGTTTTCTACAGAATGGATAATTCCGTTGGCTATAAACCCGGTCCCACAAACCGGTAGACAGTGCCCCACACTGCTTAGGAAAAGACGATGATCGCCTCAATGCATTTGTCTGACCGTTGTCTCCTGTGCCTGTTCCGAGTGCTTTTCTCTAATGTTTTCAGCGACTTAGCATAGTAAAACGTATCAACAGTTACGCATTTCCATAGGTCAACCCCTATGAATAAACGTATATCGGACAAAACTGTCCGTGTGGCGCGCACATTCCTGTGCGCGCTTTGGGGGGAATGACTCTTCCGCGTCAGAGGAGACCTGGGAAATCTGGGACAGACGGGACGTTCCCGAGTTCCAACTGAGTGCAGTCGAAGGACTGGAGGCCCGGGTGCCGGGTGCCCCACCCTCCCGCTTCAGCGGAGGGTGGGGAATGTCCTTTGACAAGCCCATCTCTTCGTGTGGCACGGACATTCCTGTCCGCGGCCTTTATCCTGTCTCGGCACAGACGCGGGCAGGAATGCCCGCGCCACACACAGCAGGTTGTGATTTTCCGAGCTTTTCTATCCGTGCAAGCGCACGGAGCCGAGTTCTCGCAAAAGCGGCGAGACCCGGGACACCCCCGGGGCCGCCCTACTGCCGTCCTTGCTCTTTCCAGCTGTAATATCCGGTGCGATGGCGGACGCCGTAGTTAGTGCTCTCCGGGACTCCGGCTACGCTTACCTGGATGCGCCGAAATTCCGAGTCGGCGAATTTTTCGGACGGATAGTAGGCGAGCAGATACTGCGTGCGCAGTTCATCGCTGATCTGGTGGAAGGCCTCATCGAGCTGCGATAACGACGCGGCGTAGAAATACTTCCCGCCCGTGTCCGACGAGAGTTGGATGAGGGCGTGCTCGCCGCCGGTATCGCGTCCGGCGCTCGATTCGACCGGCACCACAATGATGCTGTATACGATGGCCTCGGCTTCCTGGGCTGCGCGCAAGGCTTGCTTGTAATCGGTTTTGCTGACAGTGTCGCCGCCGTCGGTGATCACCACCATGACTTTCCTGCCCTGGCGTGATTCCAGGGCCTGCGCCCCCAGGTACAGAGCGTCATAAAGGGCGGTTGCCGCCCCTAACCGGGGGTGATCGATCCCATGATCGATCCGTTTCAGGTCCGAGGTAAAGGGCACGATTTCACTGACCACTTCGCTGAACTCGTAAACCGACAGCCCATCCACCGGCCGTAAAATAGCGCCGGCAAAGCGGCGCGCTGACTGCAATTCCAACTGCAGGTCGCGGCGCGTGCTCAGGCTGGTATCGATCGCGAGCACGATGGAGAGCGGCAGGGCCGATTCTTTTTGAAAGACCGCTATCTTCTGCCCCCGTCCATCTTCCTTCAGATCGAAGTTCTCTTTCTTCAGGCTACCGACGGGCCGGCCGTGCTCGTCGGTGACCGTAACAAATACGTTTACCAGTTTGACGTCTACTTTGAGGGTGGTCGAAGGTTCCTGGGCACACGCCAGCGCACACATCGCGATCACCAGGACGATGGCAGCAGGTCTATGCATTTGCAGGCTTGTCATTTAGATGCGATGCGCCCTGAATGGCTGCCCGTGGCTCGCGGGACCTCCGCCGGAAACGGCTCGCCGTCCGCCCACACGGCGCCGTCTTCGAAGTACTCCTTTTTCCAGATCGGAACCGAGCGCTTAAGGGTATCGATAATCCAGCGGCAGGCATCGAACGCCGCCCCCCGATGCGCCGACGCCACCACGATCAACACGCTGCTTTCTCCAATTTGCAGCCGGCCCAGCCGGTGGACAATGGCCACATCGCGCACCTTGAAGTCGAGAAGGGCCTGCTCCGCTAGTCCTTCCATCTGGGTGAGCGCCATTTCCTCGTAAGCTTCATAGTCGAGGTACAACGTGCGCCGTCCGCGGGTATTGTTGCGGACTATGCCGTCAAAGACGACCACGGCGCCGTCTTGCGGCTGCTTAAGCCTTGCCACCACGCTCTGCGTATCAATTTTGTCCCGCACGATGAAGGCTTTGCCGGCGCCGCCGCTGACCGGCGGCAGCAGCGCAATTTCGTCGTTGGGGTGGAGCTGCACCTCCGGCCCCGCGTACTCCCGGTTTACCGACATGGCAAGCGATGGCAGCAGGTCCCTTAACTGTGGAATGCGTTTCTCGTAATGTTCCAGCACATCGCCGAGCAAAGCGCCATCCCGGAGCGTGAGCGTATCCGCCCCGCAGCCCGCAACGTCCTTCAGCATTCCAAAAAAAAGTACCCGTACCTGCATGGCTAGACTCCGGCAACCGTGCCACGCTGCACATCGCGCTCAGCAGCGATCATCTTCCCCAACATCTCCTTTAAAAGTTTAGCGGCGACGATTGCCGTCACGTTGGAAATATCCTGCGCGGGGTTGAACTCTACCAAGTCGGCTCCGACAATCTTCCCGGTGATTGCATTTACATGCGCCAGAGCCTCTCGCACCGACATGCCACCCGGCTCGCGATGGGAAATGCCGGGCGCAAAGGCTGGATCCAGCACATCCATGTCGAACGAGATATAAACTGGACCCGCCACTTTCATCCGCTCCAAGGCAGGCAGGTCCCGCATCGGAATGATCTCCACTCCAAACTTCGCCGCCTGCTCGCGTTGATGCCCGTTCAAGGTGCGTATGCCGATCTGGATCAACCTCTTTGCCCGCCGCTCTTCCATGATGCGCGCAAACGGGCAAGCATGCGACATCCGGTTTCCGTCCAACTCGTCATACAAGTCTGGATGCGCGTCAAAGTGAATAATCGTCACTTCGGGAACGCGTTTTCCCATCGCCCGCATAATCGGCAGCGTAACCGAGTGATCCCCGCCCAGGCAGATGGGCCGCAGCCCTCGATCTACCAACTCCCCGACTCCTTCTTCGATGGTCGCAAACGCGTTCTCTATGAAACGCAAGTCACCCGCGTCCTGGAATATCCCCCCAGCGCCAAGGTCTACCCCGGATTCGGTCCAGTAATTTCCCGCACTCGAATGCAGCGCCGTTCGAATTGCCTGTGGGGCGCCCGCCGCTCCCCGCAGATACGAGGAGTTGGTGTCGAAAGGTATCCCCAAAATGACTGGTGTTCCCGGGACAGCGTCTACACTGAAACTCATCCTTCCCCTAAGCTCCTGTCGTAGGCATAACATACACCCGCAGCTGACACCACGTCGCGCGGCCCATTCGGCGCAATTGCAGGCACCATGGCTGATAGGTTCACGAAGATCTTAAGATCACGGGAAACTCTGATTAAGTCTGATTTGTCATCCTGAGCGAGGGCGTAAGCCCGAGTCGAAGGACCCCCATGACTCTTCAACCGGGTACAGGCAAGTCAGGGAATTCTCACCGACCTCGTTCAGCTTGATGGTGCTGACCCCGCAAAACGCTGTAGTCCGTGAGAATGCCCTTCCACCTCGCGCTACTGCCCACGGTTGCGGGGTCCTTCGACTCCGTAGCTGCTGCGCTTCGCGCACCAGCCACTCCGCTCAGGATGACAAAGTAGACTTAATCAGAGATTCCCCAGGCAGCCTGGGAAACCTGGAATGGGAAAGGATCTCAAGCCGTCGTCTTGACAATAGTCGTTATAACGAGTAATATCTGATCGAATGAAACAGACGCCACATGCCGACAACAAGCCCAAGATGGCTCCCTGTGCTGAAGAGACAGCCTTCGTCGACCTGCTGCGTACGACTGACCTCCTGTCCCGGCACTTGGCGCCGGTGTTGAAAGCCGAAGACCTTTCGTCTACCCAGTACAACGTCCTTCGCATCCTGCGCGGCGCGCTGGAAGGGCTGCCTTGCGGGGAGATTGGCAACCGCATGATCACCCGCGACCCCGATATCACCCGACTGCTCGATCGCCTGGAAAAGCGCGCCCTGATTTCGCGCCGCCGCGACACCAAGGATCGCCGCACGGTTTTGACGCGGATCACCGCGGAGGGGCTAAAGACCCTGGCCCGACTCGACGAACCTGTGCAAACTGCTCATCGTCAACTACTTGGCCACCTGGGACGAGCCCGGCTGCAGGCTTTGGCGGACCTCTTGCGCCTGGCCCGCGCCAAGGCGGCTTGATTTTTTTGGCAATATTATTTGTTGCAACGAATATCGTGATAACGCATCTAACCCAGACGAGAAAGGATATCTACTATGAGCACACTGGCAACACCGCTGACCGCAACTACCACCTGGAACATCGACCCGGTTCATTCCGTCGCCGAGTTCAAGGTCAAACACATGATGATTTCCAACGTAAAGGGTCAATTTACCGGCCTTAAGGGCGCTTTAAGTCTGGACGGAGCGGATCTGCTCAACTCGAGGGTCGAAGCTACAATTGACGCTGCGTCGATCGACACCCGCGACCCTCAGCGCGACGCCCACCTGAAGAGCCCCGACTTCTTCGATGTGGAGACCTTCCCGACCCTCTTGTTCCAATCGACCCATGTAACCCGCACTGGGGAAGGCGAACTGGCGGTGGACGGGGATCTCACCATTCACGGCATCACGCGCAAGGTTATTTTTGACGTGGAAGGGCCAACGCCGCCCGCGAAAGATCCCTGGGGCAACACCCGCCTAGGACTCTCGGCAACCACCAAGATCAACCGTAAAGATTTTGGGCTGACCTGGAACGCAGCTCTCGAAACCGGCGGCATTCTCGTCGGTGACGAGGTGACCATCACCCTCGACGTGCAGTTCGTGAAGGCCTGAATCGTTCACCTGCGGCACACATCCAACCGTCTGCCGCGGACGATAGAAAGGAAGTTATGTCACTCCGACCGATTAAACAGATTATTCAACCGAAGCCCACTATCGAAGGCGCCGGCGTGAAGTTGCAGCGCGCCTTCGGCTTCGGCAAGACCAAGGACTTCGATCCGTTCTTGTTGCTGGATGACTTCCGCAACGAAAACCCGGAGGACTACCTGGCGGGATTTCCCTGGCACCCGCATCGAGGCATCGAGACCATCACCTATGTGCTGGCCGGCTCGGTCGAGCATGGCGACAGCCTCGGCAACAAAGGCAAGATGACCGCGGGGGACGTGCAGTGGATGACCGCCGGCAGCGGCATTCTGCACCAGGAAATGCCTAAAGGTGACCCGAAGGGCCGCATGCACGGCTTTCAGCTCTGGGCGAACCTGCCCGCATCGCTGAAGATGACTGACCCTCGCTATCAGGACATTCCGTCTGATGCGATTCCCGAGGTCACGGATGATGACGCTACACGCGTGCGCGTTATTTCCGGCGAATTTTGGGGAAAGCGTGGCCCGGTGGAAGGGGTTGCGGCTGACCCGAGCTACCTGGACATTTCCGTCCCCCCGGGACAACGCAAGCGCCTGAAAGTGGAGACCACGCGCAATGCCTTCGCCTATGTGTTCGCAGGCTCAGGAAGCTTTCGCGACGCTTCCGACGGACGCCCGGTTTTGACCGAGTCAGCCGCCGACCCGAATGCCCCGGCCAAATACGACGTGAGCAATCACTCATTAGTCTTATTCGATCGTGGAGATGAGATCGTGGTTCAGGCTGGTGACGAGGGCATCCGTTTCCTGCTGGTCTCGGGCAAACCGCTGGAGGAACCAGTGGCGTGGTACGGTCCCATCGTGATGAACACCCAAGAGCAGCTACGGCAAGCAGTCTCCGAGCTGCAGTCCGGAACGTTCATCAAGCATCGCTAAGGCGCCAATCAGATTCTGAATGACGACCGACAAAGGAAAAGGCAGGGTGTGAACCCTGCCTTCTTCGTCTACTTTAAACCGTTCTATTAGTCGCCCGCTACGGTGGAAGCCACCTCGGCGGGAACGGTGACCAGCCGTCCATTGGGCGCAGGAGCATCTTTTTTGGCTAGTTCAGCGAGGTCGGTGACCTTGATCTGCTTGGCCAGTCCGAGCACCTTCAAAACCCAGATTCCGTACCAGTTGACATCAACTTCATACCATCGCAGGCCATGACGCGCCGAGGTCGGATGGGCATGGTGATTATTGTGCCATCCCTCGCCAAAGGTCATGAGGGCCACCAGCCAGTTGTTGGTTGACAGGTCACGAGTCTTGAAACGTCGCGAGCCCCACATGTGGGTGGCGGAATTCACCAGCCAGGTGGCATGCAAGCCGACTACTGTGCGCAAGAAAATGCCCCACATCAGGAACGGCAGTCCCCCCAGCGCGAACAAGACCACCGCCAAAAAAATCATTGGAACGTAGTGGTATTTCGTAATCCAGACATGAAACTTGTCTTTCGCCAGGTCGGGAACGTAATGGGCCAGGGTGCTGGTGTCGTGGTGCATGGACTTGCCGGTGAGGATCCAGCCCATGTGCGACCACCACTTGCCGTCGCGCGGCGAATGCGGATCGCCGTCCTGATCGGAAAATTGATGATGAATGCGGTGCGTGGCCACCCAGAAGATCGGCCCACCCTCGAGCGCGAGCGTGGCGCAGACGGTCAGGAAATATTCCACCCACTTCGGCGTCTTGTACCCGCGATGCGTGAGCAGGCGGTGGTAGCTCATGCCAATACCGAGGCTGCCCGAAATCCACCAGAGCAGGGCCGCCACAAAAACCGCCTTCCAGGTGAAAAAGGACAGGGCAGCAACGGCGCCGATGTGGAATGCCGCCATAAAGGAGGCGGTGACCCAATTAATCTCGTTGTCGGCTGGTGATCTTCTTTTGAGGGCCTGGATATCCATGGTGCCTTTCACTGCTAGGTTCGATTCCCCGGTGAAGATAAAGTATCAGTGGTTCCCCCCGGGCCATGTAATAGTTGTGTAATAGGCTGATTACAGAGGTAATGGATAGTCACCACGAGGGCGGGGCTTGGGACGCCTCCCCTGACTAGCAGCTCGCCTAGGATGGGCGAGCTTCGCTCGCCAGCCCAGACGAGGGCGTCTGGGCCTCCGCGGCATCTGGGCCTCCGCCTCCTTGGCACAGACCACGTAGCGACGGGCGCCCTCACCTGTGCGGCCGAGTGGAGCTCGGTTCTCAGGCTCCGGCCGCGGCTTCTTCGTCCAGCATCGCGTAGATCGCAGGATTCGAGCACACCTCGTAGTAGTAACGGTCGGTCCAGCCGCGGAAGGCGGAAGTGCGGGGATCGACTTGCGGAACGCGGCTCTTACGCACAACGATCTTCCGAAAGATGTCGTTTCCTACCGGAACCAGCCCGCTGTAAAGCTCATTCTCGTCCTGGGCCCAAAGGGACGGAAGATCGAGATGACACTTCTGCAACGAGATTTCGGAGTTTAGCTTGCGAAAGGCAGCTTCACTCATACGAATGCCGTTCAGGTTGTAGGGCAGCAAAAAGTCGTCGGCGTTCTCCCCTGCGTCATCGTCGCTGACCATCTGAAACACATAGACATTGAACTTGCTCTGCAGAGGCTCGACTGATTTGCGGGCGCGCTTGTTGCAGGCGGACAGGCGGTCGCTCTCGTTGAGCGCATCCGAGATCATGATGCGTTGATCACCGTCCATCAGGTAGAGGGGAGAAGAATCCTGGAAGCTGATGCCGATACCTAGTTCCAGCGCGGGCAGGCCGGAGCGCGCCAGCAGGTGGTTATAGCCGTTTACGATTTCCAGCATTTCACGCCCCAGCACGCAAGCGCGGCTCACGCTCAGGCCGGACTCGCCTTCCTTGTCCAGAAGGGCAAGGATCATGGCGTCGCCTTCGAGGAAGACCTTGGTAGCGCCGTACTTGGGCATCAGCTTGTAGACGGGATCGAAAAAATTCAGGCTGAAATACGAGGCTGGGTTCAGGCCACGTTCCAGCAGGGATCGGGTGAGACAGGTGGAATCTCGAATGTCCGCTTTCAGGATTACATGATGCAGAATCTTGTCTTCGACCGGGCGCTGCTCCTCGGGAAGAACAAACTCGTAGAGCGTGCCATTGACCGCGGAGAGCTCGCGCAGCTTTTCATTGCCGATCAGATTCACGCTGTCGAGAGCGGCGTTGAGCGCCTCCAAGCGGCGCAGGTCTCGATGATAGCGCAGAAAATCGCGCAGGAATCGGCCCGCTATCTTGGTGCGTTCCGCGCCGCGGCAATTGGCCACCCGGTTGACCGCCGCCTGAAAGCTGTCGGTGGAAAGGCGGCCGTGCTCTTCGATCAGTTTCTGCACACGCGCATATTCGGTGCGCGAGACCAGCCCGTTCTTGAGTTGCTGAGCATTAATACGGGGCGAATATTCTTGTAAGAGCGGAACGACTTCGTAGGACGCGATGATCGAGTCGAGCACTTTTGCTTCGTCCAACAGCTCCACCCAATAGGCAAGGCGTCCTTCCTGAGCGCATCCCTGAGGAGTCGAGACATCGGGAGTGCCAGAGCCCACTAATTCCTGGGCATTCTCCGGGGCATTCAACCAGGCGTCCACTACGGTCAGGTCCTCGGCCTCCGGGCCCAGGCTTAGCGAGCTCAGGAATGCACAGGCGATCTCACGGATATGCGGAAAACGGTCACTATCGCGATCCCAATTTCCGAACATCACATAATGCTCGGCATTAAGGTAGTCGTCGCGCGCGTCCTCGGTGAAGATCATGCGGTGCAGGAATAAACGGTAGTCGCTGCCGGGGTCGGCGCCGAAGAGGGAGCGGCGCATGCGGGCAAGCGTCTCTTTCTCGATCTCTTGCAGAGTCTGGAAGAGTTCCTGTCCGGCTCGGCGGAGAACCGTCTTCTTGCCAACCTGGAAAGCGGCGACGCGTTCGCGAAGCTGGAGACCGGTCTGCTGGCGAATGCCTTCAAAAGCCTTCATTTTTATGCGGCAGCGTTCCAGGACCTGGGCGAATTGCGAAAGTAACTCAGCCCGAAGAAATTTAAGGATGGCCAGCCGGGCAAGCAGGTCGACGGAGACATTGTTCGCAGCCTTGGCGCGATTGAGGCCGGAAACATGCAATTCGGTGAGCAAGGTCTTCAGCTCAGCCGGGTCCAATTTCCGGTTTTGCGGCGAAGGGGCCGCCCGAAATGTGCCAAACGATACCGCGCCTGCGTCGGGGGTCAGTACGGTTTCGATGTTGCCGTGACGAGCGATCAGGCGCGCAAGCTGTGGCCGCATCTGCTCGACAAACTTGGGGCTGAGATAAACGTCGTGCCGCAGATTATCTACTCCGGCGGCAATGTCCTTCAAGATGAGCCGCGGTGTGTAGCGAACCAGGCTAGGCGGGCCAACACCTTCTTCGGAAAGACCGCGTTTGAAGATTGGGATCCGTGGCATGCGCTGCTCAACGACGGGGCGAATCTGGAATCGTTGGCAGGCTCGCCTCAGAAATCGTTGATTTCACGATTCAAAGTGAGCGTAGCACGCTGGCATGACGGCCAAAAGGTTACCCAAGTTACAGGCCCAGGCGGACCACCCGGTTGACAGGCGGGCGCCTCCCTCCCATTGGCGCGAACGGTTACGGTGTGCGTGAGAACTAAGGAAACTCTGATTAAGCAGGCAAACACAAAGGCAAGGTCCCCCTCGGCTACGCTCGGGGCAGGCCCTCGAATCCGCAGAATTGCCCTAGAAGCGGCAATTCTGCTGCGCTCGGGATGACAGAAATGAACTTAATCAGAGCTTCCCTAATTCCGGCCTGCGGCCATGCTCTTTTCGCGCGCCGTCTCGAATTCGTCACCTTTGACCCAGCCAACAGGCTGAGGCTCGGTCGCGGCCTTCCACCCCAGGGCGAAGCCGAAGCGCGCCATGGCCGCGTCGCCGGTGAAATCCATCTCGGGGTGGTACTCGTCGCTGGGCTGATGGTAGTGCTTGGCGGTGTAGTCCTCAGCCTGTTTCATTCCCCAGGCGGTGTCATGTCCTTTGTACTTAACCCCCTCGTTGATGGAGAACGAAGGAATGCCGACGCGCGCCAGGCTAAAGTGGTCGGAACGATAGTAATGGCCCGCTCCGGGACGAGCATCAGGACGAATCTGCAGTTTGAAATCCCGCGCCGTAGATTCCACAACCGGGTAAAACGTCGTGCGTTCAGCGCCGCTGACTTCGGTCTCTTCAGGCGCGCCCAGCGGTGGCACGTCGTCGTAATTGAGGTCCAAGACCACCTTCGCAGCAGGAACGGGAAGATGTCGTCCCAGGTATTCGGAGCCGAGCAGCCCCTTTTCTTCTCCGGTTACAGAGGAGAAGAAGAGGGAGCGGGCAGGTTTGGTCTTAGCCAGCGAATAAGCCCTTGCGATCTCCAGCAGAATCCCGCAGCCGGTGGCGTTATCGAGCGCGCCGTTATAGATGTTGTCGCCGGGCTGACCGGGCACGATGCCGAGATGATCATAGTGCGCGGTATAGAAAACTGCCTGGCCCTTCAGCTTGGCATCGGAACCGGGCAGCATGGCAATCACATTATTGGAATCGAAGGGGCGAATTTTGCTGACGATATGGGCCTGGAGTTTGACGGACAGCGGCACCGGACGAAAGTCCCGTGAACGCGCGTCGGTCATCATGCTGTCCAGATCCTTGCCCGCAGACGAAGCCAGGCCCCGTGCCGTCTCCAGTTGTATCCAGGATGCCGCTGTGAGTTTGGGTCCGGGTTCCCCCCGCAGATAGGCTTGCTCACCGGACCAGGAGTTCCTCACTACGTCCCAGCCGTAACTGGCCATATCGGTTTTATGGATAAGAATGGCGCCGATGGCCCCGTGACGAGCTGCTTCTTCGTACTTATAAGTCCAGCGGCCGTAGTAGGTGAGGGCTTTGCCTTTGAAAAATTTCGGATCGTCGGAGGGCGGCTCGTTGACCAGCATGAGCAGAACTTTGCCGCGAACATCTACGCCTTTGTAATCATCCCAGTTGTATTCGGGAGCAGTTATGCCATATCCCACGTAGACAATTTCAGCATCGATATCGGAGGTCGGCTGTTGCGTCTCGTTGGAAATCACATAGTCTTCTCCCAGCCTCAGCGGCATCGATTGACCTTTGGTGGGGAGCAGAGCAAAGGTGGTCTCGGGAAGCGCAGTAACTCCCACCATGGGGACTCTCTGGAGATAGCTGCCATCATCCCCGGCGGGCTTTAACCCGTCGAGAGCGAATTCGGTTGCGATATAGGCAGCGGCTATGTCTCCGCCGCGCTGACCGGTGCCGCGGCCTTCGAGCAGATCGTCGGAAAGAAAGCGGACATGGGTGCGAATCCGCTCCGGATTTATGTTTTGCATAGCGGCAACCGCTACTGGCGACAGCCGCACCGAGGTGGCGTGAGCTTTTCTTCGAGCCGAACCAGCAGCCAAACTAAGAGCTGCCAACAGGCTGACAAAGAACACGAGTAGACTTTTCCGCATCTGTGCTCCTGGTGGGATGCCCTCATTCTAAGGGGAAACCCGCCAGGAAAGAAACGCATTCACCACAACGGACAGCGAAGGTGCATAAAGGAGCGCATAGAGCCATTTGTCTTCCGTTGTGTGCCTTGGTAAGAGGAAAACCCCGCGACCGCGGGGTCAGTTCTTGGAGCTTCAACCGGCGCGGAAGTCGCGCACGTCTTCGCCAGGCTTAAACAAGGGCAGGGGTGCTCCGCCGTTCAGTTCCGATATCTTGCGATGAATTTGTTCAATGTCCTGACGCGACCAGCCCACGCTGGAGAGTTCGATCTCACCATCGGGTGCGATCCAGAAAATTGAGGGCACGTTAGTCAATCCATAGGCATTCGATACCGCGTAAGAAGTCCTCTCTTCCAAGAGGACCGGGAAAGTCACGCCGAACTCTTTCATAAAGGCGTTAGTGTCACGCGGGTTATCCTGGGAAACCCCAACAATCGTCACACCTTTGTTGCTGGAATTTTTGTAGATCCTTTCCACAAACGGAAAAGCGTACTGACACACCGGGCAGGATATTTTAAAGAATGCGAGCACCACCGGGCCTCGAGCTAACGCCTCTTTCAGCGAAAACGGCTTTCCGCTAACCTCCGGCAAGGTGAAATCCGGGGCCGCGGCACCAGGGGTTAAAACAGGCATGCGCTTCTTTCCTCCGAACAGAGATCTTAACCAGTTCATCGAACTCCTATTAGATGACACCAGCAGCGCGCAGGATTTTCCGCGCCAACCCGGTAAGCGCGAGGCCTGAGACCCGGGCTTGAGGGAACCAGCGCCCACCGTTCAGGTTCACATGGCCATTCTGGCACACGGTCACGGTGTAATCCGTCGAAGTGATCGAATGACGCAGTTGGAGTGTGCCCGAATGGTTACCGGCGGGAGAAGGAATTTCGGGCAGTTCCCACATGCCCGCCAAGAGCGATGCGTCCCGGGACCGGCGGGTAAGCAGCACGGCTCCATCGCGCATGCTCAGGCGGTAATACAGCTGGAGCTTGACTCTCTTCGCTGTTGGAGTCGCCGCCAGTTCACCTTGCGTTGAACACAACTGGCGCACCGGGCATAGCAGACAATTGGGCTTGCGCGGCAGGCACACCGTAGCACCCAGTTCCATCATGGCTTGATTGAAGTCTCCGGGGCGAGCCGGCCATAACAGCGCTTCCGCAACGTTCCAGGACTGCTCTCGCGAGAGAGTCTGTCCAAGCACCCGCGACAGGACACGTTCCACGTTGCCATCAACCACAGCAACGGGTTCATTAAAGGCGATGCTGGCGATGGCGGCTGCGGTGTACCGTCCGATGCCAGGCAATTGCTGCCATTCGTCCGCGGAGCACAGCCAATGGCCATTGTGCTTGTGGACAATTTGCTTGGCGGCGGCGTGTAAGCAGCGGGCACGCCGGTAATAACCCAGGCCGCTCCAGGCGGCCAGCACCGAATCCAGGCGCGCGGTCGCCAACTTCTGCACGGTCGGAAAGCGTTTCAAAAAGCGATCGTAGTACTCGATGACCGCGGCCACGCGGGTCTGTTGCAGCATGATCTCCGATACCCAGACGCGGTAGGGATCGCAAGTCTGTCGCCACGGTAGCTCACGTTTGTTCTTGTCGAACCAGGCCAGGAGCGCGCGACGGAAGCGGCGGGAAACTGCAGCATTGTTCTTCTGCAAGCCAATCCCAAACACAAGGTCCCCCTCGACCCCGCTCGGGGCAGGCTCTCGACTCGCTTCCTTCGCTTCGCTCAGTTCAGCCTCGCCCGGGATGACAGATTTGTACAACGAATGAACTCGTCAACTTACTGGGATTCATTGCTCGAGCTGAGTGGCACAGCCGAGTGCGCCAGCATGACCCATTGCTCCCGCACCTGCCGTTGCCAGACGCTCATGGCACGGAAGGGCGTCGGGGGCACGGGTTTTCCATTCAGCATTCCGCGGACATTCAGAATATAAGTCACCGTATAGGTGTTGCCATTCAGTTGTGACTGCAACTCGCCTAAGGAGTAGTCGTGAAGCTGAAGTTGTTTCCAGCGCTCGATGGCGGCAGCGCGGTCGAAAGTGCCGGCAGAAATGGACAACACGAAGTTCGGCGCCAAGCGGGATTCGAGATCGCTCCAATGCTTCGCCTGTATCTCGTGCCAGAAGACGCGCTCCAGCGACTCGCCCCCGGTCACGTCAGTCCAGGCGGTGGGCTTGTGCTCGCCCCAGACGGTGCATCCTAAAGTTGCCCCCAGCAATATCAGCACTGGCACGATGCCCATTTCCCGCCTCAGCATGCCGCGATTCTACCGCAAAGGTTCAGTTGGGCAATTGCCCTCCCGAGTGGCAGAGCAGGTGCGTTGGGCTTGACCCTGCGCCAGCAGAACGGAATAATGGGCGAGCCTGGCAATCCGCAACGCACGCGTGGCTCTTTTCGCATCCATTGGTTTCGGGAGCAAGCATGCGCGATTTCAACCGCAAAGTGGAAGAAGCATCGGCGCGCTTCAACCAGTCGGTGGCCAACCTGGCCGATCAGTTGGAGAAAGAGAGCGCCGAGTTGATCACTTACCTGAACGAAGAAGTGGTGCCGGCCATCCGGACACACTCAACCAAGGCGTTGCGAACGGCGTCGGAGAAGCTTGCTCGCTTCGCCGACTATCTCGATCAGCAAAGGCGGTCCTGAATCCCCGCGTGTTTCCTCTTTTCACTCTCGTCATTATTTTGCTGCTGAGTGGTTGCAGCCATCAGAAGACAGGAAAAGTCGGTGTGCCTCCGCCGCCTGCCCTCGAGAGCGAATCTCAACCGGGGGTTACAGCGGAAACTAAGCCCGCTAAGCCTCAGCATGCGAACGGCGGCGCACAGCAGGAAAGCCTCTCGGTTCCGGCGGACGCGAAGGCGATTTATACAGAGACCGGGCTTGCCAGCTGGTACGGCCCGCCGTACCACAATCGGCGCGGATCGAATGGCGAGATCTATAACATGAACGCCTTGACGGCGGCCCACCGAACGGTTCCGCTGGGGTCGATTTGCCGGGTCACCAATGTCAAGACCGGAAATTCGACCTTAGTCAGGATTACTGACCGGGGCCCATTTATCAAAGGCCGCATCCTCGATCTGTCGCTCGCGGCCGCGAAGAAAGTGGATGTGTGGAAGGCAGGTCTGGCCCGCGTAAAAGTGGAAGTCTTGCAAACGCCCGCTCCTCTCGATGCGGGCGGGCGCTGGGCCGTGCAGATCGGAGGTTTCGAGGATGCGAAAGTAGCCGGCGATCTGGCGGACCATCTGACTCGTCGCTATCACACCGCTCAGGTGCTGAAGTTTGCCAGTCCCACGGGAGCCTGGTGGATTCGCGTGCGTGTACGGGATGACGATAAGCAGCGTGCCGAGGAGCTTGCCCGGGCTACCGAGACCGCCGAGGGCGCGGTGTTTCTAGTCAGACTGGATTAAACCAGTTCCCAGTTGTCAGTTCGCCGCCAAATCTGTCCCCCCTTGAAACAACAAACCGAAAACTAGAAACTGGTCCTCATGTCCGACTACGAGCCTGGTTGTCTGTTCTGCCGAATCGTCAGGGGAGAGGCGCCGTCCAGGAAGGTTTACGAGGACGAGCGCACTTTTGCCTTCGAAGACATCAACCCGCAGGCGCCTACCCATGTCCTGATCGTTCCGAAGCGGCACATTCGGGGCTTGAAGGAAGCGAAACCGGAAGATTCGGATGATGTTGGCTATTGTCACCTCGTCGCCGCCAAACTTGCGCGCGGACGCGGCATCGAGGATGGATACCGCACCGTGCTGAACGTTGGCCCGGGCGCGGGTCAGAGTGTTTTTCACCTGCATGTGCACCTGATCGGTGGACGCCATTTGAAGTGGCCTCCGGGATAGCTCTACAAACCGGCCCGGCGAATGAAAATGGTAGCCGGAATTCCACTCCGAGCCTCTGGTCGCGCTCGGTTACAAGGGGTCCTTGGCTCCGCTCAGGGTGACAATTTCTTTTTGGCAGGCAGCCATCTTCGCTATCACCTTCTCTGAAACCAATCTTCCTTCTCGTTCGTCTACTATTACGAATTCCTATGCGCAGAGCTATCTTGCATCTGAAAAAAGCCGACCCGGTGCTGGCAACGATCATCGAGCGGGTGGGACGGTTCGGGATGAACTACGACGAGCCCGCTTTTCATAGCCTGGCGGAGGCGATCGTTTACCAGCAACTGCACGGAAAAGCGGCGGCGACCATTTTCAAACGACTGACCGACCTGGCCGGAGAACCGCTCACGCCAGCGGGCATTTTGAAACTTTCCGAAGAACAATTGCGGGGCGTGGGACTCTCGAAGCAGAAGCTGTCGTACCTGCGCGATCTCGCGGCTAAGACTCAAGCAGGAGAGCTGGATTTTGCCCGCCTTCCCGACCTGCCGGACTCCGAAGTGATCAAAGCGCTGACCCAGGTCAAAGGCATCGGCGCGTGGACCGCTCACATGTTTCTGATGTTCTCGCTGCGTCGCCCGGATGTTCTGCCCACCGGCGACTTGGGCATTCAAATGGCCATCCGCAAACACTACCGCAAGCGCAAGCTTCCGAAGCCAGTACAAATGGAAAAGATCGCCAAGTGCTGGTCTCCTTACCGTAGCGTCGCCTGCTGGTATCTGTGGAGAAGCATGGATATCAAAACCCTCTGACCCAGTCTTCAGTCGTCAGCTTCAGAAGCGGGCTGCCCCTGTGCGCCTCTGTGCCCTCTGTGGTTTAATTAATTACAGCGATGGCGACTGAACCGAAGATCCGCGTGCTGGTGGCCAAGCCTGGCCTCGATGGCCATGATCGCGGCGCGAAGGTGATTGCCCGGGCGCTGCGTGATGCCGGTATGGAAGTGATCTATACCGGGCTGCGGCAGACGCCGGAAATGGTCGTCAACGCCGCCCTCCAGGAAGACGTCCACGTCATCGGGTTGTCAATTCTTTCAGGGGCTCACAACGCCATCGTCCCGCGGGTCATGGAACTTCTGCACCAGAACAAGATGGAAGATGTGCTGGTGCTGGTCGGCGGCATCATTCCCGATCAGGATATTGCGGCTTTGAAGAATGCTGGGGTAGCCGCGATTTTCCAGCCGGGCACCGCCATGGACGACATCGTCAAGTTCATCCGCGCCAACGTAAAGCCTCGCGGCGTGCCGACGGCCGGATAAATGGCCGAGCCCAGTTCCTCCCGGTTGCGGGAGATCCTTTCCCAAGCTATCGGCCCCACGCCCTGGTACTGGAAAACATTTCCGTCCCTGGTTTCGCAAGCGCGGCAAAAATTCGTGTGGACGCATCACGGAGATCAGGGCGCCCTAGCTTACGTGGTTTCGTTGGCCCTGGAGCAGGAACCCGACAAGCCACGCCTGGCTTTGAATACATACTGCCGGCCATTCTTCGTGCCCCCGTCCTACCTGGGGATTTGGTGTCCGGAGGGCCGCAACTTGCGGCTGGCGTGCCTTGATCCGGACAGCCTGAAATCGTTTGACTTTGCCGAACTGGCCGGATGGTTCAAGCAATCCACTGATCGCATCTATGCAGCCACCGAGCCCGTGGCGGACTTCGAAATTCCCCTGGCGCTTGAAGCCGGAACTCACAAGATTGACGTGCCCGCCCCGTTCGCCAGCATGGATGAATTAATCCTCCCCACCAGCTATAAGGCGCTGTCCAACGACGATCCAGCATTTGCTCTGTTTGTGGTCTACCTGCAAGCGGGACTCGTCGAGGTTCTGCCACAGAAGTGGTTTACGGCCGCCCAATACCAGGTGGGGCAACAATGGATTACGCGCGCCACCCGCGACCCCGAATCGCACCGCATCGTGGGCGAGTGTTTTGGCGTGGGAACGTTTTTGCTCACGGAAGATGGATGCCGGTTGGAACGATGGATTGAAAAAAGCACTTAGCAGTTAGGGATGCTCTGATTAAGTTCATTTCTGTCATCCCGAGCGCAGCAGAATTGCCGCTTTTCAGGCAATTCTGCGGAGTCGAGGGACCTTGTGTTCGCCTTAATCAGAGTTTCCCTAGCATTCAGCGCCCAGCCCCTAAGTTTCGCGCCCGCTGTACGGTGCAGAGTCTCGCTGGAACAGCGATCATTTGTGAAGAGCGCGCACTTTGTCGAGGTTTCAGCCCTGAGGGACGTCAGGCTTGAGCATCGCATTCTTCCAACTCGAAGACATCAAGAATGCCCGCGTACTTCGGCTCCAGTCGACGGACGGCACCAACCGGCTGACGCGCGCCTGCGTACTCGCGCTTGCCGATGCTGTCGTTGAACTGGCCGCGTTCCCCAAGCCGCTCATCATCACGGGCAACCGTAAATTTTTTTCCGCCGGAGCCGATCTGTTGGAGATTGCCGCGCTCACCGGGCCGGAAGCCTACGTCTTCGCGAAGATGGGGCAGGAACTCATGAATCACATCGAGCGCTTCCCGGCCCCGGTCTACGCGGCGATCGAGGGCTACTGTATGGGCGGAGGTTTGGATCTGGCGCTGGCTTGTCATCGTCGGATTGCAGGCCCTCAAGCCATCTTTGGCCATCGCGGCGCCGCCTTGGGGCTGGTTACCGGTTGGGGCGGGACTCAGCGTCTCCCCGTCTAGTCGGAAAAGGCAGAGCCCTGGAAATGTTCGTCTGCGCCGAGAAACTCCACGCCTCCGATGCGCTGCGCATCGGCCTGGTCGATCATGTGGTAGACGATCCCGTATCCTTCTGCATCTCACGGGCGGAACACGCGGACTGAGCCATTACCTTGCACGCTTCCCCTTGTGCCCCTTCGTGTCCTCTCTGGTGAAATGCGCTCAGCGGCCAAATGCCAGGTGCTAAATGCCAACTGCTGTTTGCTCTTCCCCGCTCCGCTGTTATACCGTAAACAGTTTCAAGTGGCACGCCTATGGCCGATCGTAGAGACCCTGTTGGTCCCAGCACCCTGACCCTGAACAACGTCCTGGAAAGCCGCGTGGACCCGACCTCGGCGCGGTACGAAGCCAATATGCGGGCTATGGCCGACCTGGTCTCGGCGGTTCATAACGAGGAAGAGAAAATCTGCGAAGGCGGCGGCGCGAAGGCGATCGAGAGCCAGCACAGCAAAGGCAGGTTAACCGCGCGGGAGCGGATCGCCCTGCTCGCCGATCCCGGCAGCTTCTTTGAACTCGGCATTTACGCCGCCGACGGCATGTATGAGGAATGGGGCGGCGCGCCCGCTGCGGGCGTCATCACCGGACTGGCACGCGTTCACACCCGGCTGGTGATGCTCATCGTGAACGACGCGACGGTGAAGGCGGGGGCGTTCTTCCCCATGACCTCCAAGAAAGTTATCCGCGCCCAGAATATTGCCATCGACAATCGCACGCCCACGATTTACCTGGTGGACTCGGCTGGCGTTTTCCTGCCCCTTCAGGAAGATGTTTTCCCCGATACTGACGATTTCGGGCGCGTGTTTCGCAACAATGCGGTGATGTCCGCGATGAGCATTCCTCAGATCGCGGCCATCATGGGCATGTGCGTTGCCGGCGGCGGATATCTGCCGGTCATGTGCGATCACGTGCTGATGACCGACGGCAGCGGATTGTTTTTGGCAGGGCCTGCGCTGGTGCAAGCTGCGATTGGGCAGAAGTACACAGCCGAAGAACTGGGCGGCGCGGCCATGCATTCAGCTATCAGCGGCACCGCCGATTTCCGCGAACCCAACGATGAGGCTTGTATTGCCCGTATCCGCTCCATCGTGGATCGGTGGGGATATCGGCGGCAGTCGCCGTGGGACCGCAAGAAACCTGAACCGCCCGCCCTGGCCGCCGAAGAGATTTATGGAATTTACGACCCCTCGCCCTCGAAGCCGTATGACATGCGTGAGATTCTGGCACGCATTGTGGATGCGAGCCGTTTCGATGAATACAAACCCGAGTACGGAAAGACGCTGTTGTGCGGCTATGCGCGCATCGGCGGCTTTGCCGTCGGCATAGTCGCCAATCAGAAATTACACGCGCAGCAAGTGGATCATGAAGGCCACAAGCGCATGGAATTCGGGGGAGTGATCTATACCGAGTCCGCGGAAAAAGCCGCGCGCTTCATCATGGATTGCAACCAGAATCTGGTCCCGCTGGTCTTCTTTCACGACGTGAACGGGTTTATGGTCGGGCGCGATGCGGAATGGACGGGCATTATCAAAGCGGGCGCGAAAATGGTGAATGCGGTATCGAATTCGGTGGTGCCCAAGATCACGGTCATTGTCGGTGGTTCGTTCGGCGCGGGCCATTACGCCATGTGCGGCAAGGCTTATGATCCGCGCTTCGTGTTTGCCTGGCCCACGGCAAAATATGCGGTCATGAGCGGCGACTCGGCGGCCGGAACCCTGGTCGAGATCAAGATCAAGCAACTGGAGCGCGGGGGCAAGAAGCTGAGCGATGCCGAGAGGAAAGAACTCTACGAATCGGTGAAGAAGACCTACGACGAGCAGACCGACCCGCGTTACGGCGCTGCCCGCTTATGGATCGACAAGATCATCGACCCGCTGCAGACCCGTGAAGCTATTGTGCAGGCGCTGGAAGCCGCCGCTCTGAATCCCGATGTGCCTGAGTTTAAGGTGGGAGTGCTGCAAACATAGCCACAGATTCGCACCTATTCGCGCGAATCTATGTATTCTTGATTCGTAATCATCCGTGAAAGCCCGTGGCCGATCCAGTGATGTCGGAAGTAGTAAAACTTATCGAATGCCCGCGTGATGCCTGGCAAGGCCTCAAGGGCCAGATCCCTACCCACATCAAGATCGATTATCTACAGGCGCTGATCAGCGCGGGGTTCAAGCACATTGACGCGGTATCGTTCGTCTCGCCCCACGCTGTCCCGCAGATGGCGGATTCGGAAGATGTCCTCCAGGAACTGGATCCCCCCGACGATGTCGAGATCATTGGCATTGTGGTCAACGAAAAAGGCGCCGAGCGGGCTGTCGCCAGCAGGGCCGTCCGCACTTTGGGATTCCCCTACTCGGTTTCGCCAACCTTCCTGCAAAACAATCAACGGCAGAGCCTGGAGGACGCGATCGAGGAACTCGAGAAAATCGAGAAGAAAGCCCAGGATGCCGGCCTGGACGTGGTTGTTTACATCTCGATGGCATTCGGGAATCCGTATGGAGATCCGTGGAGTATAGACGAGGTCGTCGAGGCCGTCGGCCTGCTGGAAGCGCAAGACATTCACACCATCTCCCTCGCAGATACAGTGGGACTGGCGAGCACGGCGCAGATCGGCGAAGTGGTGGCAGGAATCGTCTCGAAATACGATTACCTGGATATAGGCGTGCATCTACACAGCCGGCCGGAGCAGGCGATCGAGAAAATTCTTGCGGCCTACGACGCTGGCTGCCGCAGATTTGATTCCGCTCTGGGCGGATTGGGCGGGTGCCCCTTCGCCCAGGACGCCCTGGTAGGGAATATTCCTACGGAGAAAGTGATCGAAGCCTTGCAGCAGCGGGGAGCGGAACTGCCGCGACTCAAATCGCTGGACACGTTGCTGCGCGTTTCGACGGAATTGGGGGCGCGATACACCAATTCATCGGCAGCGGATTGAGAAAGTGCAGCTCTCGCACCAGACCTCTGTGGGAAACATGAACTACCACACCCTCCAACTCGCGTTCGACGCCGGCGTTGCCACCCTCACTCTCAGCCGTCCCGACAAGCGCAATGCCATCAGCTTCCAGCTCGTCGACGAGCTGCTGGCCGCCCTGGACGAGATTGAAAACTCTTCGGCACAGGTGGTGATCGTCACCGGCGCCGGCAAAGCTTTTTGTGCGGGCATGGACCTGGATGAACTCAAGTCTCTGCTGGGCAAAACACACGACGAAAACGTTAAAGATTCGGCGCGCATGGCCCATCTGTTCCGGCGGCTTTACGACTTTCCTAAGCCAACGATTGCGGCCGTGAACGGCGCTGCCATCGCCGGGGGCACCGGCCTGGCTACCATGTGTGACTTCACGCTCGCGGTTCCTGAGGCCAAGTTCGGTTACACCGAGGTGCGCATCGGGTTCGTTCCGGCAATTGTTTCTTCCATTCTTGTGTGGCAGGTCGGCCACAAGGTGGCACGCGATTTGCTTCTGACTGGCCGGTTATTCGACGCCGCGGAGGCGCATCGTTTCGGACTCGTCAATGAGATCGTTCCGCCTGAGCGCCTTCTGGATCGAGCTCGCGAATTAGCCAGTCAACTTCTGGAGAACAGCCCGTCATCCGTGCGCGCCACCAAGATGCTCATTAACGGATTCATCGCTGCGGCGCTCGATCAGCAGATGGCGCAGGCAATCGAAGATAATGCCCGCATCCGTACCACCGCCGATTTTCGGGAAGGGATTTCTTCATTTCTGGAAAAACGCAAGCCGCGCTGGAGTTCGCAATGAGCACTCCGGCTGCAGGCTCCATTTCCGAAACGCGCATCCGCGTGCGCTATGCTGAAACCGATCAGATGGGCGTGGTCTACCATTCCAATTACTTCATATGGTTCGAGGTGGGACGGGTGGAGCTGATGCGGCAACTGGGGTTCACCTATCGCGAGATGGAGCGGGAGGATGGCTGCTTCATTGCCGTAGTGGACGCACGCTGCCGCTACAAAGCCCCGGCGCGGTACGACGAGGAAATTATCATTCGCACGCACCTGAAAAACGTGCGCGAGTCACTCATCCATTTTGGATACCAGGCGGTTCGTGCCGGTGACGCGACCGTGCTCGCAGAGGGCGAGACCACGCACATTGTCATTGGCGCCGATATGGTGAAAAGGACTATCCCCGAAAAATACATGACTGTTTTCCAAGATGCGGTAGTGCGAGAATCCTGAGCGCGAACGCTTGAGGTCCGAGACCTAAATTGAAAGCCCTGCATATCAACGGAAATGATCTGACGGTGGAGGCGGTGCACGAGGTAGCGTTCGAGCGTAGACCGGTGCTGCTCGATCCCGACGCCCGTGCCGCTGTGGAACGTGCGCGCGAAGTTGTCGACACGCTCGTGGCGGGCAACAAGACCGCTTACGCCATAACCACGGGTGTCGGCAAACTCAGCGATGTGCGCATCGCCGGTGATCAGATCCGCGAACTACAGGTCAACCTGCTTCGCTCGCACGCGGTGGGCGTCGGCGAGCCGCTGTCGGCGGGGGAAGCGCGAGCCATGATCCTGCTGCGCGCTAATTCCTTAGCCAAAGGCTTTTCCGGAGTGCGCGTGCAAGTCATCAATGCACTTTGCGAGATGCTGAACCGCGGAGTGACCCCCTTTATCCCATCCCAGGGCAGCGTTGGTGCCAGCGGCGACCTGGCGCCACTGGCGCACCTTGCGCTGGTCTTAATCGGCGAAGGCGAATGTCTGGACGAGAAGGATCAGCGCATCTCTGCCGCCGACGCGCTGCGAAAAGGTCAGATCGCGCCGCTGGTCCTGGAAGCCAAAGAGGCGGTTTCTCTGATCAACGGCACCCAGGGGATGCTCGCGGTTGGGACGCTTGCGCTGGGGGCGGCGGAAATCCTGGTCGACTCGGCGGACGTAGTCGGCGCGCTCACGCTGGACGTGCTTCGCGGGACCGATGTGGCTTTCGACGAACGCATTCATAAAGCGCGTCCGCATCCGGGACAGATCCAAACCGCCGCCAACTTGCGTAAACTGCTGGAAGGCAGCGCGATTCGCGAATCGCATCGCACTTGTGAAAGGGTACAGGATGCTTATTCCCTGCGTTGCATGCCCCAGGTCCACGGCGCTGTTCGCGACACATTGGCTCACTGCCGCGAAGTGATGGAGCGCGAGATCAATTCTGCGGTGGATAATCCCCTGGTCTTTGCCCGGCCGCGCGCCATTGGCGACCGCGGCACGGGAACGGTGCTGGACGTTCCCCAGGGCGATATCCTCTCCGGCGGAAATTTTCACGGGGAGCCAGTCGCGTTCGCGCTCGATTTTTTGGCGATTGCGCTCAGCGCGCTAGCGGGAATCAGTGAGCGGCGCATCGAGAGGCTGGTCAACCCGGCATTGAATGAAGGCTTGCCGCCATTCCTGGCGAGTGGCGCCGGGCTGAATTCCGGATTCATGATGCCACAGGTCACCGCCGCGGCGCTGGCCAGCGAGAACAAAGTCCTGGCGCATCCGGCATCGGTCGATTCGATCACCACTTCCGGAAACAAAGAAGATTATGTTTCGATGGGAATGCACGCTTCCACCAAGCTGAAACGAATCGTCGAAAACACGCGCCATGTGATGGCTATAGAACTCATGGCAGCCTGCCAGGCATTGGACTTCCTCGCGCCTTTGAAAACCTCGAAGCGCCTGCAGGCGGCCTATGCGGCGGTTCGGGCGGTCAGCCCGACGGTGGCAAAAGACCGAATTCTGTACGGCGATTTCGCGCGCATTGCCGAGGTGATAGCCGGCAGGCGCATTGCGGATTGCCTGATGTAACACGTAGGCCCAGACGCCCACGTCTGGGCAGGCGAGCAAAGCTCGCCTGGGTTTGACTCAGGTGTTAAACAGCCACCCAGGAAACAACAGCCGAGGGGCAGGTGTGGGCACCTGCCCCTACGCGGACTCGGCAGGTGTGGGCGCCTGCCCCTACGCGGACTCGGCAGTTGTGGGCAGTGCCCCTACGCGGACTGGGGCCTTGCGGCACTGCCGTCTAATCCCAACTTATCCGCAATCGCTTTCATCGCTTCGATACAAAATGCGATGTGCTCTTCGAGGTCGACTTCCAGCCCAGCCGCGCCATTCACGATGTCATCCCGGTTCACGCTGCGGGCAAAGGCTTTATCTTTCATTCTTTTTCTCACGGACCGGGCGTCCAACTCGGCCAGGGACTTGTTCGGTTTCACCAGCGTGGCCGCGGTTATGAATCCGGCCAACTCGTCGCAGGCGAATAAGGCTTTCTCCATCGGCGTGTCGCGGGTCACGCCCGTGTACTCGGCGTGCGACATGATGGCTTTTCGGATTTCTTCGGAGTAGCCGCGCTCCTTCAGAATCTCGTTTCCCTTGTATGGATGATCTTGGAGGCTGGGATACTTCTCGTAATCAAAATCATGACTTAGTCCCACGATTCCCCAAAGGTCTTCATCTCCGCCAAGTTTGCGAGCGTAAGCCCGCATGCACGCTTCCACAGCCAGCGCATGTTTGCGCAAACTTTCTGATTGGGTGAACTCAGTTAGCAAACCCCAGGCGTCTTGTATCTTATTGATTTCAGACATATTTAAAATTGTTCCTTGATTTTTGTGCTACGAATGTGCTACCGTTTTTTGCACAGTAACAGGGGTGGGGAGAAAGAAGGCCCCACATGGAAGCGCCGCTCATCACCATCTTTGTCCGGCATAGCGCGGCCTGCAAATATGCCGGGGACGAATTTTGCAAGCGCTGTAACTGCAAAAAGCACCTCCGCTGGACTCAGAACGGCAAACAATTCCGCAGAAAAACCGGTTGCCGGTCCTGGACCGGAGCCGAAGAGAAAAAGCGCGAGCTGGAGGACCAACTCACAGGCCGCGTGCCTGAGATGTTATCCAATGGACTCCTACTCTCTCAAGCCATCGAAACCTTTGACGCGAACAAAGCCGCGCAAGGGGTCAAGCCCCGCGTGCTCGCCATGTATGCGCGTGAGCTAAAGCGGCTCCGCGATTTCTCAGAAGCGAAGGGCCTGTTCACCGTCAAGCAAGCGCTCACCCTGGACAATCTTGTTGGCCTCCGCGCAACCTGGACCCCGGTTTACAAGTCCTCTTACAGCCGGGCCACGGTCCAGAAGCACCTCAACAATTTTCTCAAATTCGCATATAACGCCGGATGGATTGACCGCGTACCCAAACTCTCGCCCATCAAGATTGACGCGCCGGAAACGGAGCCGCTCACGGACACGGAATATGACAACATCCTCGAGGCGGCCACGGGCCGGACGCGCACAATCATTAAGTTGATGAGGTGGTCGGGCCTTGCTATCCGTGATGCTTCCACAATTCGCCGGTCAGACTTTCACTTTGACAAAGAAACCGGGATTCACAAGATAATCCGCGAGCGCACGAAAACCGGCACCCCGCTTTTTATCCCGGTGCCCGCT
>DASUWH010000045.1:0-266018 GCA_036378535.1 Terriglobales bacterium
CGTTGAGCGCACTGAGTGACGCATTGACAGTGAGGCCGGACTGCCACTCCCATAGTTCGTCCTTTTTTCCCATTTGGACATCGATTGGCCCAATTTCTCCATGTTCTGAGAATATCAATTCGTAAGCGCCAAGCGCGACCAGGGCACCAGCACTCTTGCAGAATCCCGATATGAAGCAGAAGAACTTACCCTCTGGATAGCTGAACTGAAAGCAGCGCGAGATTCGATAAGCAACGTCGGGATCACCACCCTCAGTGACAAGCAGCAGCAAAACGTTGGCACGGCGTCTCTGCCGCGCTCCCACAGTGGCAATGACTTTGCGGTCGTTACCACGCTCCATCGGAGCGTTGTACACAAATACATCAGCGTTTAAGGCTTCGGCTAGCGCGTTTGCCGCTGCAAGAATGGCATCCCTATTCATTCTATTGTCCCAACGCGAGCGTAACAACTATCCTCCCGATTGGCTCTTGAGTCAATCAGGATTCCGACAGAACCACGTGATCTCCAAGGCTACGCCAAGTGATGTGATGCTTCGATCCCCGCTGTCGCAAGGCTAGCGGCTGTCCGTGTCCAGATTCCTGCATAGGTCAACACAGGGACAGTTTGGGTTCTGCACATGCAGTATTCGCCCCGCAGTCTGCACCTGAGCTGCGCGAGTCAGGAGCTAAACTGCACCGTGTGCACATTCCTCGTGCAGAAGGGTCATATTGAATAATCAAAGTATCCGCTTTGACCGTAGTCGTATATGTTGACCCTTCTGTTCTGCACGTGGCCTGTGAAATGCGAACCACTGCTGTAATCGAAACCGTTGAATCTATTGCCAGAAAAGCTGATTGTGATACTAGCACTCTCGCCGTAATCAAACAGAGAAAACCTGCCATTGCTCCCGTTCCCCGCGATATGGCAGCTGCGGTCATAGTCATAAACCTGAACGTGCGTGTTGGAAACGTTGCCTGAAATATTTACGTAACGCGATTGCGTGAAGTCGAATACCGCTGACGATGATTTCTGAGAAACCAGTCGGCCTGCAATATAGGCTATCGCTGCTCTGACTTGCGTAGTCATTTCAAAACGCTCTCACAGCCGACGCCAGCGAAATGTAATGCTTTCTCCCGGCAGAAATAGCCTTCTATACTCCCAGCGATTGTGACCTGAAATATCCGCATCACTTGCTGTAAATAGGTAAGTATTCGGGCAATCCGCTTCCAAGATCACGTTTATCGTGGCGTGGCTAAAATTGATGCTCTCACTGTACTGGGACGGATATTCGACCACATACCGAACAGCAAAATTGTATGTTCGACCAATTGCTTCGTGTACTGGAGGAATCTTCACCTTTTTCCCCTGCACTTGCATGACACCTGGATCATCCGGCTTTTCTTTTGGCTGAAGATCCGGTCCGGCGATACGATACCGAGCCTTTGGGTCTTCACAATCGCAACGCAGTTCAATGACGCTGGTTGGATCGTGCCTCTCGAATTCAAGGAAATCCTGATACACCGATGGCTCGCTCGTGATGTTTTGTATCTCTTCCGAAATTGTGATCTCCAAAGAGACGCGGGACTCATCAATTTCTGTTAGTCGGCAACGAACGTGAAAGTTCCGGCGTATCCATTCTGTCTGCAATAGCCAGCGAATTCTGTCCTGCACTTCTGCTGGGAGGCGGTAGCCAATTAGATACTTGGATACGTCCCCTGATACTTCACGCAGAACACGTTCTTTTAGAAAATAGTCCACCGTCAGACCAAGCATTGCCGCGATCATCATCGCGTCGCCCAGTGACGTTGAGAAGTGTTCGTTCACGTAGGGCAAGCCGAAGATGCTCAGAAGTAGCCCACCAGTGAACAGAAGCGCAGCAACAAAGAGGAACGACAAAACGGGCCTGTGGCGGATTGCTCTCCAAAGCAAGAGAAGAACTGACGCTATGAGAAATGCAGCGGTCGCCGTGTAACGATTCCAACTGATTGCCTGATTTGTAGTCTCCGCTAAGAGCACAGTGACTCGATAAAATCAGAGATTTGCTTTCAAAATAACTGCGTTCCAACTCGCCTTAGAACGCGACTCACACTAGTCGCGTGCCACCGCCCTGCTCTGGCAGGAACATCCTCGGAATTCAGCTGCCCAGCTATGGTATCGTATGCGAACCCTTGTTCTCTCATCTGTCTAATTCTGGCTATCACGTGTTGTTCGCCAGGACGAAAACCGTATGGCTTCCGTCCCTCACGATAGTCGTCGCGGTTCGCACGAGCACGCTGACGCGCACCCCGAAGTTTCTGCACAATCATGGCACGCTCATACTCCGCAAATGCCCCCATCATCTGGCGGAGCAACACGCGAGTCGGATCGTCGGAGAGTAGGTCCGGTTCAGCGCAGGAAACGATTTCGAAGCCATGTCGCTTAAAGTCCGCGACAATCGATTCCTGCACTAACAAACTTCTCGCCAATCGATCTAACTTTTCGATGATGACCGTCTTCGTTCCATTAGCGTGCAAAGCTTGCATGAGGTCGTAGAGCGCTGGCCGATCCTCAAGGTCTGTTTTGCCAGAAATGCTGTCGGTAAACCAGCGCACGATCCTGATTTCGTTCTTGCGGCAATATTCCCGAATAGCAACTTGCTGCCTTACTAAGCCGTCCCGATCATCTGAAGACTGGCCCACACTGGAAACCCTGCGATAAGCGAAGGCACGTTTCATGATACGAACAATGCCATAGCAAGCTTGAGGCGTCAACACAAATCTCACACGATTTGTTAACACGTTGAGAATACAAGGCCGACGGCTATCAGGCCGCCAAACGACTAGAAACCGGACCAGAAGATGTTCCAGCTACTGATGCGCTGATACTCATCGGCATCGCAAATTGTCGAATCATCAATGTCGAGAGACATTCCCTGACCTGAGTCATCGACAGTTTCCGCCATTGAGGCGAGGCGCACGTCAATGCTTTTCACTTTAAAAGCTTGGTCGTCGTAAAACGCCAAGGTGAAGCTGCTGGATCTGTAAGGTAAATCCCTGGCACTCCGTAATGTCTTCGACAGAGGTCGTATTGACAATTGAAAGTGCAAAACGCCGTCGCGCCACATCATCCGTGTATGCGCGGTGACACCATTGCCCAATTGAGGTATAGCGATAGGAGGCATCATACGAGGAACAGCCAGGGTGGCGGCTCGCTTCTTCGCTTCTTGCTCGTCCTTTTCCAATTCCTCAGGACTTTTCAGCTTTGTCATGGTGTTGCCAGCAACCAGGACCATATCCCCTGTCCACCTATCTACTCGCACGGTACGCCCTTCCTTGTCTTCTTTCACCTCATAGCGGCTACAACCGCATGAGCAGATGGCCACTACAGCAAGACTCAACAGCAAAAAATGTTGGCAGCGTGAAATGGGAGAAAGCCCGCGGATCATGGCCCGGTATTGTGTACCGATGCTGACAGTTCGATCAAGCACTGTGTTGCGTGATCCAAATCTCCAGTATTCAGGGCAAGTCTTTCGTTCAGCTGAGATGAATCGATGTAGGGCGCTATCAAGCGTCGTTCAAACGCGCTGGTGACCGGATCGGCTGCAGCGGTCGGGCGGCGTGTCAACAGTTTCGCGGGTATAGCCATACCGGGCGCACAGTGTGCGTTAGCATGATGAGTGTAATCGCCTGATTTCAGCAACTAAGGTGGAGTGGGGTATCATGCCTCGCGGGTAACGACCTGAAAATGACAAATGCTCAGTCAGAGATAGATACGGTTGTCGCATTCGTAAAGCACCGCATCGAGGAAGAGGCAAAGCGATCAGGTGAACCGCTCAGCAGTGAAGAACGATTCTTGCTTGATCATCTACCGAGCGAATCAGTGTTGCCAAGGCCTTTTGCGGCTGGCCCCGAGAATCTGACTGTACTTGTTCCCAGGGATAGAGCATACGAGCGCATTTGCAAGCTTGCGAAAAACGCATATCACGATGACCTGCGGCTGAATCCATCGGCTAGAGAATGGCAGCATGCCGCGGCTGTCACTCAAATAAACCGAGATCCGATCTTTTGGCTGCTGGAATGGGCGGGGGTGAAAGAGCGGAGTCGTTCTCTGGATCAGTGGTTACTATGGGGTTCTGGCCTGATCGTTGTTGTTGTGATGCTTCCCTTGGTGCTGCTTGTCGCATTAAGTGAGCGTGCAACGGCGCTTCGGTGGGCGATGTTGGTAATCGCATTTCTTGCTCTCATCTCTCTCTTACAGTTGGCCTCACGCCGAATTGTGAAACGCCAATTGACGCGGACCATTAATTCCCGCTGATCAGCCCCCGTCATGGTAGTTGTCGATAAATCGCGATTACGCTCATCTTCCCTGCGACCCGGTTGTAAGCAATCACTTGAGATCAACAGATGGGTGCCAACCCGCTAATTTCACCAAGGTTCTGAAAAGCTTCACTCCCAGCTATCCCCGGATTGTTGCCAAGAAAGCGCAGTTTCGTAAGTTGTTGATTTTAAAGAGTCGAATATGTTAAATTAAATCATATACTTAGCTGAAGTTGTGTAGCTGTAGTAATTCCAGAGAGCTTCGGAGCAGGCGGGTGCCACGGCAGGTCCACCTGGCACTTTGGGAACGATTATAAAAATGTAGAATCAAACTATCGAACCCTGCACACTATGCAGTTCTGAGCCTCTTTACCCGGCTCTCAGGCATACTGTGCTGTGTTTCTGAACTCGTCTACAGTTTGGAGTGGCACGTAAACGACTGCAGCCGCAAGGGTAATGGCAGGAAACCTGTGCTTGTAGCAGGGGTGCAATTAGACCGTTCAGCACACATTCGGGAATGAAGAAACAGATCGCTCGCCTGAAACTTCCAATTCCGCCCAATCGCTTGGCAGTGCTAGCCTTACAAGGTTCTATATTGCAATGCGAAAGATAACGTCGTGCCAAAACCCTCCGCGTTCCCAGCGCGATTTCTTACATTCACCCTTTCGCACAGAATTTCTTGCCAATTGCCGCGTTTCGGTGACTCAGTTTAGGATTGGTTTATGCAACACAATGCAATGCTTGCCGGGTGAAGAGCAGACGGATAATTGTCAGCCCAGCCTCGGCAGGGACGTAAAGGCACAGCCCCAAAGTTGGCTGTGGGGTCAGCACGTCCTGACCCAAAGGCACGCCGCGTCACAATCGAGAAAGTGAAAGAACTGCTTCAGCGACCACAGATAGCCGATAGCGAAGCAGATGCAATCATCGAGCATCTGTACTCGATGGCTGCGGTGACGGTCGATGCCTTTCTAGAGCAGCGTCCGCGTCCTGGAAGACCGTACTGCGATGGCAGTGGGGTGGACGCGCCCATAGCAGGCGACCAGAATGAACGCTCCTGGTTGTCCGCTGCGCGGCCTAGTTGAGCGTGGCGGAACACATCACTTGGTGAAGCGGTGTGTTCCGCGTTCTTTTTCTTCAACCATGTTCGAAAGAAACTCAAAATCGATCAAAGGAAGCGAACGGGCGATTATTTACATTCGCGTATCTACCGAGCGTCAGCTTCAAGGTGCCAGCCTGCAAACCCAGGAACGGGATTGCCGCGCACTCTGCGACCGCAGCGGCTGGGAGGTGCTGCATGTCTTTCGTGAAGAAGGCGAATCCGCAAAGACAGCAGATCGTCCAGTTCTACAGCAGCTCCTTGAATATTGCCGCGTAAATAGACCTCGTCCCGATTACGTTGTTGTCCACCACGTAGATCGTTGGGCGAGAAATGGACGAGACTACGACGATCTCCGTCTCTATTTACTAAAACTCGACGTCAAGCTTCGTTCGTATTCCCAGCGTCTCGGTGAGGATGAATACGATCAGTTCTATGAACGGATGGTGTCGGGGCAAGCTGAACTCGAAAACAAGCTTCGGGGTCGGAGGAGCTTGGAGGGGATGAAGACTCGACTCGCCGCAGGCAAATGGCCTTTCAGAGCCGCTCTGGGGTACGTGAATGGGCGCGATGACAAGGGCGAGAAGGTGCTGCTGCTCGACAGCCAAAGGGCACCGCTCGTCCGCAAAGCATTCGAGTTGTTCGCTAGCGGTGTTCATAGCCAGCGGCAAGTCAGAGATCGAATGAACGCTGAGGGCCTCCGCACAAGGTCGGGCAAGCCTGTTGACCGAGAGACATTCAGCCGGATGCTACGAAATCCGCTATATGCAGGTATCGTTGAGGTTGATGAATGGGGTGTTGCAGAAACTGGCAAGCACCCAGCCATCATCAGCGTCGAACTGTTCCAACGCGTCCAGGATCTTTTAGAGGGGCGACGTCGCACAGTCACTCCTCGCCAGCGCAACAATCCTGATTTTCCTCTTCGTAACTTTGTCAATTGTGGGCATTGTCACAGACCAGTAACGGCCAGTTGGTCCAAGGGGAAGATGGGGGTGAAATACGCATACTACCGTTGCCAGAACCGCTCTTGTTCTTCGCCATTAAACGTAAGCAAACAAGTTTTCGAGCATTCCTTTGTTGAGTTCATACGGCAACACCAGCCGAATCCAGCCTACCTGAAATTGTTTAAGGAAGCGGTCCTCGACGTGTGGAATGAACGACAGTCTGACGCTGCGGCGCTTTCTCGAAAGCTTGAACGAACGGTTGCTGAATTGAAGGATAACAAACGAAAACTGATGGAGGCTTTTTTTTACCAGGAGTCAATGTCGCAGGACGATTACAACGAAATGCGGGATGCATTAATGAGCAATCTTGCGACTGCTGAGTTTCAGCTCAGTCAGGCTCGATCAGAGGAAATAGAAATCGAGCAGGTGCTCGATTTCGGCGAAAACTTATTGCTGAATGCCGCAGGCGTATGGCAGCGCAGTTCCCTTGAACAGAAACAACGGCTTCAGCAAGTTCTATTTCCTCGCGGCGTAGAGTTTACGGAAGGCAATTATCGAACCCAGGAAACCAGCTTTCTCTTCAAGAGTTTCGAAACGATTGTTCCGGGCGATGAGATAATTGGTGGTAGCGCTACCGGGAATCGAACCCGGGTTTGAAGATTGAGAATCTTCCGTCCTAACCCCTAGACGATAGCGCCCACGGCGGAGTTTCGATTATAGCAAACAGCAGCGCAGGGCTGAGTTCCGCGACCGCGGGTGTGTGTGGTTTATCTGCGTTCTGTGCGGGTTAGAACTGTTTTCCGATGCTGGCTTGACAATCCGCCCTCCCAGTAGCACAATTTTCCATAGGCGAATAAAAGGCGAAAGTAGCTGATTTCGCCTGGGGCTCTCACCTGCCCTTGCGTGTCCCTGATAGTCGAGGTCCTATGTCCCTGCTCGTTTGCGCCCAGCCGGCGACGGGCGATCCGGCGTCTTTTGTCCCCCTCAGCGGTCCGGCCCTGCTGCAGCGACTTTCGGTTGCCGCCCATATCGGTCAGGTAACTCCTGCATCTCGCCTGGAAGTTCGGCCGGATCCTGAACTGGTTTCCACCGGGATCGCCCAACTGGACGCGCTCACCGGCGGCCTGCCGTGCGGGTGCCTGACGGAAATGCATGGGCTGCCCTCGTCAGGGCGCACCAGTGTTTTGCTTTCCGTGATCGCTGCCGCAACCCATCGCCAGGAAGCCTGCGCGCTGGTGGATGTGAGCCAGGCCTTCGATCCACATTCCGCCGCTGCCGCCAGCGTAGATCTGCAGCAACTGCTCTGGGTGCGCTGCCATGCTGCAACACCCAAGGCGCGTCCGCCACAGAGACTCGGAGAAGAAAAAACTCAGAACAAATCCGATATGGCGCGCATGGCGCAGGCGCTCAAAGTTGCCGACTTGCTCGTTCAAAGTGGCGGCTTTGGATTGATCGTCATCGATCTCAGCGATCTGTCACATGACCAGGCGCGCCGCATTCCTCTGGCTTCCTGGTTCCGCTTCCGCCGCGCCGTCGAGAACACGCCCACGGTGCTGCTGGTCATGGGACAAGGGCCGTGTGCGCGGACCTGCGCGTCGCTCGTGCTGCGCCTGGAAAAGTCGTCAGCGGTCAGCTTTCAGCTGTCAGCTCTCAGCTCTCAGCTGTCAGTGGTTAACGGTTTGGGAAGTCGCATTACGGTTCATAACTTTGCTCATCCGTCCGAAGTCCCTGAGGGTCCGGCGCATGCGCGGCTGCTGGATGGAATTTCCGTCAACTTGGAAATGCAACGCTCGCGCTTGCATCGCAAGCCGGCGCAATCCGACAAAACTGGTTTTGGAACAAGAACAGCATGGAAGATAGCAACCAACGTTTTCTAAAGGTATCTCGCGACAAATCTGACACTGTGACCTTGCTGATAGCTGAAAGCTGATAGCTGATGGCTTATTTATCCATTTTCGTTCCCGACTTCCCCGTGGAAGCAATCCTGCGGAGGGAGGCCGAGTTGCGATCCCAGCGGGTTGTCGTGCTCGAAGGCAAGCCGCCGCAGCAAAAGATTTTCGCGGTCAACGAAAATGCGCATCATGCCGGCCTGGTGCCGGGAATGACGCGCCTGCAGGCGGAAGCCTGGCCAGATTTGGCGATGCGCTGCCGATCGGCTTTGCAGGAAGCCGCCGCTCATGCCGCGCTGCTCGATTGCGCCCAATCTTTTTCTCCCCGGGTAGAAGACACCGCGCCCGACACGCTCGTGCTCGACATCTCCGGCACCGAGGCGCTCTTCGGTCCACCCGCCAAATTGGCGCGTGACGTGGCCCAGCGCGCCTCCCATCTCGGTTTAGAAGTCAATGTAGCGGTCGCGACCAATCCTGATGCTGCCATCGTGGCCGCGCGCGGATATTCCGGCATTACCGTTCTCACTCCGGACACTCAGCAAGAACGTTTAGGACATTTGCCGGTGGACGTGCTCTTTCCCGGCAACGCCCCGGAGAAAAAAGATGAGGCGCAGAAATTTCTGGAGAAGCTCGAACGCTGGGGCATTCGCACGCTGCGCGCTTTCGCCGCTCTGCCTGAGATCGCGATCCACGAGCGCCTGGGAGAAAAGGGCGTTGCCTTGCAGAAATTCGCTCGCGGAGCCAACTCCCGCACCCTGGTGGCGGTAGATCCACCGCTCGTTTTCGAAGAAGCCGTCGAACTGGAACACCCGCTGGTATTGCTTGAGCCGCTTGCATTTCTCCTGAACCAGTTGCTCGAACAAATCTGCGGCCGTCTTTCCGCGCGCGCTTTGGCTACCCAGGAACTGAGGCTCAGGCTTGAGCTTGATCCCTGCATGCGCGCGGATTCAACTCCAGGCACTGTCATCTCGAGCGAAGGCGTCCAGCCCGAGCCGAGAGATCTTGCGTTTTTGAGCAAAATAAAAAATTCAAATACTGTCATCTCGGACGAAGCGAAGGACCCAGGTTTTTCTAACCACGATTCCCGATCCACTCGCCCGCCATCTTTTTTCACCCGCACTCTGCGTCTGCCTGTGCCCATGCTGGACGCCAAAATCTTCCTCAAACTGCTACAACTGGATTTACGCGCGCATCCACCTGGCGCGCCCATCGTGAAAATTTGGCTGTCCGCCGAGCCCGCACGCTTGCGCCCCGGACAAGCCGGGTTGTTTATTCCTCCTTCTCCGGAGCCGCAAAAACTGGAGCTCACCATGGCTCGAATCTCCGGCATTGTGGGGGAAGGCAACATTGGCGCTGTTGAACTGCTGGACACTCATTGTCCCGACGGATTCCGAATGCGGCATTTCACTCCGCGCGATTTGAGCCCAGAAAAGAGGAGCAGGCGTTCCCCTAAAAAATCAGCGCTGGCTCGCCCATCAACAAAGACTGGCCACGCACCGGTTCCGCAGATAACCGGGGAAGCAGGCGGCAGCCACGCACCCGAGCCGATCGTAACGGCCTTGCGCTTATTCCGCCCACCGCATCCGGCCACGGTCAGTATGCGTGACGGCATGCCCGCCCGCATCGAGTGTGCCAGCGAAAAAGTCACTTCGGGTGACATCTCCTGGCAAGCCGGCCCCTGGCGCTCCTCCGGTGACTGGTGGGAACAGGAACCCTGGGCGCGAGATGAATGGGATATTGCCGTTCCGAACTGCCATGGCCTGGTCCTCTATCGTCTGGTTCACGACTTGCTCAGGGCACGCTGGTTTGTGGAGGGAACATATGATTAGTTTCTCGGTATCAGTTCTTGGTTCTCGGTTCAAAGACCAGAACTCAGCGTCAGCACGCTGCTTTGCAGTTTCAACTGAGTACTGAGAAGCTGTCTCATAAATGATTTTGGGAAGGGCACGGAGGCCGCCGAAAAAGTCCTCGGAGGCAAAGAAGGCCCTCAGGCGCTAAAGCGCGGACGTATATGCAACGGCCTAGCGGCACGAGTAAACTCGTGCCCTTCCCGATTTTACTTACCCCGGTTCTTTTTTCAGCAGCCTGTTCAGCCGTGCCCCAGAAAACGGGAGCTTTAAGCTCCTGAGGGAAAGTGCTTCTACCTCTGAGAACCGACAACTGAGAACCGATGTACGTTGAGCTGCACGCCCGTTCCGCTTTCAGTTTTCTCGAAGGCACTTCCCTGCCCGAAGACTTGATCGCAGCTTGCAAGGCATTTCATATGCCTGCCATGGCCCTGCTCGATCGCGACGGCGTTTACGGTTCCCCGCGATTCCATTTGGCTGCTGAACGCGCCGGTATTAAGGCCCACATCGGGGCAGAGATCACCTGTGAACAACACTCAACACAGAAACACGGAGATCCAGAGAACACCAGAACAGAAAGTTCCTCTGCGCCTCCGTGCCTTGGGGATGGATTTCGTCTTCCTGTTCTGGCTGCCTCCCGCGCCGGTTACCAGAACCTCTGCCGCCTGATCACCCAAATGAAGCTGCGCGCCGCCAAAGCTGAGGGCGCGGTCCGCGAAGACGAACTGCAGGAGCACGCCGCCGGTCTTATCTGTCTCAGCGGCGATGATAAAGGTCCTCTCGCCGCCGCTCTCGCCAGCGGTGGCATGGAAGAAGGACGCCGGACAGTCGAGCGACTCATTCACATCTTCGGCCACGAAAATGTCTATATCGAACTCCAGCGCCATTTCCTGCGGGAAGAAGAAGCGCGCAACTGTGCTGCCATTGAAATTGCTCGCTCTTTGAACCTGCCTCTGCTCGCGACCAACGGCGTCTGCTACACCACGCACCAGCAGCGGGAGTTGTGCGACGTCTTCACCGCGCTCCATCATCACCGCACTCTCGCCACTGCCGGACGCCTGCTCGCCCTCAATTCCGAGCGCAATGTAAAGTCGCCGGAACAAATGTCGGAGTTGTTCTCCGATTTTCCCCAGGCCATCGCGAACACGGCCGAACTTTCTTCCCGCCTGGCATTCACGCTGGAAGATCTGGGCTATGAATTTCCCAAGTACCCGGTCCCGGAAGGCGAGTCCATGATGTCATTCCTGCGGGAGAGAACCCGGGAAGGTTTCCAAGAGCGCTATGGCCGCGCGACTCGCGATCTGCGCCAGCGCGCCCAGCGGCAGATTGAGCGCGAACTGGCGCTGATCGAAAAACTGGAGCTGGCCGGATACTTCCTGATCGTCTGGGACCTGGTCCGCTTCTGCCGCGACGAAAAAATCCTGGTGCAGGGCCGCGGCTCAGCCGCTAACAGCGCGGTCTGCTATTCGCTGGGCATCACCGCTGTCGACCCCATCAAGATGGATCTTCTCTTCGAACGTTTTCTCTCCGAAGAACGGGGCGAGTGGCCCGACATCGATCTCGATCTCCCCAGCGGCGATCAGCGCGAGCGCGTCATTCAGCACGTCTACCGCCGCTATGGCGAGCGCGGCGCCGCCATGACTGCCAATGTCATCACTTATCGCGGGCGCCTGGCGGCACGCGAAATCGGCAAAGCTCTCGGCTTCGAACCTGAAACCCTGGACCGTGTCGCCGCCGTCGTCGGTCACTGGGAATTTCGCGACCAGCACGATTCCCTGGATCGCCGCTTCCATGATGCCGGCCTCGATCTGCGGCATCCGCGCCTCAGGAAATACCTTGAGCTTTGCGAAGCGGTTCAGGACCTGCCACGCCACCTGGGCCAGCACTCCGGCGGCATGGTCATCTGCCAGGGACAACTCGATTCCGTGGTTCCGCTCGAACCGGCTTCCATGCCCGGCCGTGTAGTCGTGCAATGGGACAAGGAAGATTGCGCCGACATGGGCATCATCAAAGTCGATCTGCTTGGCCTGGGCATGATGGCGGTTCTGGAAGACTCGATTGAGATCATCCGCCGCGATTACCACGAAACAGTGGATCTTGCCCATTTGCCCTCCGACGATCCCGCGGTCTATTCCACCTTGCAGAAAGCCGATACCATCGGGATGTTCCAGATCGAGAGCCGCGCCCAGATGTCCTGCCTGCCGCGCCTGCGCCCGCAGCGTTTTTATGACATCGTCGTACAAGTGGCGATCATCCGCCCCGGTCCCATCGTGGGCCAGATGGTCAATCCATTTCTTGAGCGCCGCCAGGGACGTCAGCAAGTTACTTATCCTCATCCCTCGCTGGAGCCGGTGCTGGAACGCACGTTAGGAGTGCCGCTCTTTCAGGAACAGTTATTGCGCATTGCCATGATCGCGGCCAACTTCAGCGGAGGCGAAGCCGAAGAGCTGCGCCGGGCCATGGGCTTCAAACGTTCGCAACAGCGCATGAAAGAAATCGAGGCCAAGCTGCGTGCTGGCATGACGCACAATGGCATCTCCCCCCAGGCGCAGGAAGAAATTATTCTCGCCATTACCTCCTTCGCTCTGTATGGTTTTCCCGAATCCCACGCCGCCAGCTTCGCTCTGCTCGCTTACGCCAGCGCCTATTTGAAATGTCACTACCTCGCCGCTTTCACCGCTGCCCTACTCAACAATCAGCCCATGGGCTTCTATCATCCCGCCACCATCGTCAGCGATGCCCAGCGCCATGGATTGAAAGTGCTGCCTGTGGATGTGACAAAGTCTGACTGGCTCTGCACGCTAGAGCAGTCAGCGGTCAGTAATCGGCAGTCAGCCAATTCGACCACTGAGTCCATGAAAAATTTGAACCACAACAACTCTGTCATCCCGAGCGAGGGCTTGCAGCCCGAGTCGAGGGACCTTGCGTTTTCGTCTGTTGAGGTAGTCATCCCGAGCGCGGCGAGGGATCCGGGTTTCACTACGCACTCTCTCCGCCTGGGCCTGCGCTACGTTCGGGGTCTGCGTGAAGAAGCTGGCCAGGCGATCGTTCGAGAGCGAACCCAGGCCCCCTTCCCCTCAATTCACGACCTGATCCGCCGTGTCCCCCAATTGCGCAAATGCGAACTTGATACCCTCGCCGAAATCGGCGCACTCAATTCAATCGGCACTGTCATCCCGAGCGCAGCCAGGGATCTGGGTTCTTCTAACCACTATCCACCATCCACTATCCACTCGCGTTTTCACCGTCGCGATGCCCTGTGGCAAGTCGAACGTGCAGTCCGCTATGCTGGCCCGCTTTGGGAGGAACTTCCCGAACCCGACTCGCCGTCACCCTTGCAGCAGATGAACCACGAAGAGCGGCTGGTTGCGGACTATCACGGCACGGGTATGACAGTCGGACCACATCCCATGGCCTATCGCCGTGTGCAATTGAATCGCTTAGGAGTTCGTCGAGCCAGTGAACTAGCGCAACTGCCGAATGGCCGTCATGTCCGCGTGGCCGGATGCGTAATTGTCCGCCAGCGCCCCGGCACCGCTAAAGGATTCGTTTTTCTCAGCATGGAAGACGAAACCGGCATTGCTAACGTCATCATCACGCCGGACATGTTTCAGGAAAATCGATTACTTCTGGTCAGCGAAAAATTCGTGCTGGTCGAAGGCATTCTGCAGAACCTGGATAATGTCATTTCCGTCAAGGCCCGTCGCATCCGCCCCCTGCATGTAACCGAAGCACAAACAACTTCCCATGACTTTCATTAGGACTGGGTACCTCGAAAAACTTGTGAACGTAAGTAGAAGACGGGCGCGTGTAAAAAATCGATACCTCGTAGCCGAATTTTTGTTGATGCCTTCGCCACATCCACAGCTGAATTAGGTATAGTGGGTGTATCTTTCGTCACATCAATTTGCAATAGTGGCGCTACCAGCCTGTTGTGGCAAATTCATCTTTCTGTTCTCTAATGAACGCAGTCGGAGTGAGGAGTATTTCCTAATGGCTAAAGCAAGAACCCCACGCAGCAGCAAGAAAAACGGTAATTCTGGTGACTTCGCCACCGCCGCAGCACCTGCCTTGGCTGTGGAAGTAAAGAAAAACGTTGTTCCTATCAACCTGGAGGACGAAATCCGTCGTCGCGCCTACGAACTGTTCCAGCAACGCGATGGCGCTCAAGGCACGGAACAAGAGGATTGGTTGCGTGCTGAGAGCGAGGTACTAGCCCGTTACCAGCAGACGGCTTAACATCAACACAAAGCAAGCCTACCCTCGGCTGTTGTTGTTCCCAGCTGAACCCCTGAGGTAAGTTGTGCTCCAGGTTCTGCTCATAGACGACAACCCGACGCAGTTGCACGTTCGCAAAGCCGTCCTGGTGGACGCTGACATGTTGGTGTCGACCGCAACCACCAGCGAGGAAGCCCTCGCCCTGCTGACTCCCCCACGCTCGAAGCGTTTCGATGTGATTGTTACCGATCACATGCTTCCTGGCGAGAGTGGAGCTGCCTTTGTGCGGCAGCTGCGGCAGCTGGACGCGCAGGTGCCCGTGCTTGCCATTAGCGGCTTGCCCGAAGCCCAGGAGGAATACACCGAACTCAACGTCCGCTTCCTTCCCAAACCCATTCCCCCGGAAGATCTCATACGCTGTGTTCAGGAGCTTGGTGGTACGGCCTCCTCCCGTGGCGCGACCACAGATTGATACGCTGCGCAGCCTGTCGCCTTTTCTGCATACAACAAATCTTTGCCAAACTGCTTCCTTCTACATGGCTGTAACCGAACCAATCGCGTAGCTCAGACTATAATTCACAATTCGCCATAAGCAGCCACTTTGAATTGCGCTGGACGGCGGCATCGGCTTGTCTCAGCAAGGAGCAGGAATGAAACTGCGGTTCATCCTCGTTTTCGTAGTAATCGCAGCAGCAATCGCAAGCGCACAAAGTTTTCGCGGCAGCATTTTCGGAACTGTGGTCGACAGCAAAGGAGCGGTTCTTGCCGAAGCCAACGTCAAGGCCACGAATGTGGATACCGGCCTTACACGTCAAACCATTACCGCCAGCGATGGCGAATTCGCCCTCTCTGAACTGCCACTGGGCACCTATGACCTGACCGTCACCAAGAACGGTTTCCGCATGCTGACCACGACCTCTGTCCCGGCCAGGCTGGCCAACCCCGCGCACGTGCGCGTGCAAATGACGTCGGGGGAGGCCGCACGATTGATGGAGGTTCCCGCCCGCGTGCCCCTTCCCCGAACCGACAACACCATGGGTGGAGCTTTGGGCGCTGAGGTCTCCAAACTTCCAGTGAATGGTCGCGATTTCAAGAAACTCCTGGTCGAGGTTCCCGGTGTAAACGCCGATCCCAGCCGGGTGGACGAAGCCCCTGGATCCTTCGGCGTCATTTCGGTTAACGGGAATCGCGGGCGCTCGAACAATTACCTGCTGGACGGCAGCGACATCACCGACTCCTTCCGCAACCAGCCGTCGCTGAACGAAGGTGGCGCATTCGGCGTGCCTGCCACTTTGCTTCCGTTAGATTCGATCGAAGAATTGGCTGTCCTCAGTAACACCAATGCCGAATACGGCCGCAATTCCGGATCGGTAGCCGACATCGTCACCAAGTCGGGCACGAACGACTTACACGGAAGTGGGTTTGAATATTTTCGCAACAGCCGCCTGGATGCCCGCAACTTCTTCAACGCTAGACGCAATCCATTTACTGGTGCGTTCCAGCCAAAAGATGTTTTTCAGAATAATCAATTTGGCGCAGCGCTGGGCGGCGCGGCTATACCCAACAAAACCTTCTGGTTTCTGGCCTATGAAGGGCAGCGCGAACGCACAGGGGTTCCGTCGTTGGCCACAGTTCCCAGCCAGGAGCAACTCACCGCGAACACTCCCGCGTCCGGCCGCAATCCTATTATTCAGAACATTCTCAACCTCAACCCTTGGGGAACGCTGCCCCTGTTCGGCGACGCTGGTCCCGGTTCGGACAGTTCAGCTACTGTTGTAACGGATACGAGAACCAGCAATCGCCTCGATAGCGCAGGTGTGAGGGTTGACCATCTCTGGGGACGAAATATTGTTACCGGGCGGTTCTCTTTCGGCGACGGGCTTCAGAACGCTCCTTTGGCCCTCGCCGGGGGCGACATGCTTCCGGGCTACAACACCATCGCTCCCACGCGTGTGTACAACGGCCTGATTTCCCTCACGCACAACATATCCCCTCGCGCGCTGGTGGAACTTCGCGGCGGGTGGAACCGCTTCCGCCATTCGGCTGTGGCTGAGGATAAGACCGTGAATCCGGTGGCACTTGGGTTGAATACGGCCAACCCGAATTTCACGTTTGCCGATTACGGCCTACCGCTCATCACCGTCCGCGGATTCACGTCTTTCGGCGCAAATAACATGGACCCGCAGGGTCGCGTGGATGACAACATCCAATTCGCTACCAATTTCTCGGTCAACGATGCGAAGAATAGTTACAAGATCGGCTTCGAATTCCGGCGCACCTCGGCGCGGGAGTACTTCGACGCAAACCACCGTGGCTCACTTGCCTTTCCCTCCCTGGCCGCTTTTCTCGCTGGCGTTCCAAGCACGGGAAGCCAGGCCCTCGGTGATTCCCATCGCAATCTTTACCAGAACAACTACGCCGTTTATTTACAGGACAACTATCGTTACACCCAGAAGTTGACCGTCAACTATGGCCTGCGCTGGGAATACTTTGGCGTACTTGGCGAAAAGAAAAACCTGTTCAGCGTATTCAATCCGAGCTTCGGATTGGAGCCGGTGGGCACCAACGGCGGACCAGACTCGCTTTATCCGAAGGATCATAAGAATATCTCTCCGCGAGTTGGTGCAGCCTACGATGTATTCGGCACCGGCAAGACTGTGCTAAGGGCGGGCTGGGGGTTGTTCCACGACGAATTTTCTCAGGACTTATTTTCCGGTCAAATAGGACTCAACGCCACCAATGCGGGCCCGGTCTTCAATGGCGCCGGGACTTTGCCCATTCTTTACGGGACCGCAGACCCACTCGCGCTAGCGGTAACTCCAGCACCTTGTGGTGTCAATCAGATTGGTGTGCCCGGAACGGCAGGATGTACGGGTCCCATTTTCAGCGGCTTCTCGGCCAATCAGGTGTTCTCGGTTGCGCACAATCTGACCACGCCTTATGTGCAGAACTACAACCTAAACGTCGAACACCAGCTGGGTTCCGAGATGGTGCTGATGATCGGCTACGTGGGATCAGCCGGGCGAAAACTGTTCCGCTATCGCGATATCAACCAGGTTAATCCGCTTACCGGCATCCGGCCCTTCGATTCTGGTCCCTTCACTCCACCCGCCGGTATCAGCCTCGGTGGGAACCCGTTCGATCATGTCTATCAAATTGAGTCGGCCGCATCGTCCACGTTCAACTCGCTGCAGGCGAGGCTGAGTACTCGAGACCTCCACGGTTTGACCACAAGCCTGAACTACACCTACGGTCACTCGATTGATAATGCCAGCGACGGAATCAACTTTGCGCCCAACCAGGCGCTACCCGACAACAGCCTGAACCCCGCCGCCGAACGCAGCAATTCCGCGTTCGATGTGCGTCAGCACTTTGCCTGGGATTTCACGTACCGACTTCCTGGATTCCACGTCTTCCCCAAACTTACGTCCGGATGGACGATCGCCGGACTGGCATCGGTTATGAGCGGTCTACCCTTCACGGTGAATGACGTGGGCAATTTCAATGGCTCCGGGGAGTTTGTCGAGCGTCCCGATGTGGTGGGAAATCCATTTGCGGGGACCAGCACGCCGTTCGCATTCCTCAATCTCTCCGCTTTTCAGTCGCCCTGCTCTGCTCCCGACGTCGCCAGCTTGACGTGCGCGGCCGGACCACGCTTCGGCGACTCGGGCCGCAACCAATTCCGCGGACCGCATTTTCGGAATTTCGACCTGGCTTTAAGCAAGGACACAAAGCTCAGCGAGCGCGTTTCGGTGCAGTTGCGAGCTGAGGCCTTCAATGTCTTCAATCACCCCAACTTCGCCAACCCGCTTTGGCCTAGCTCCCTAGTGGATTGGACCCGCAACGGAATAGATCCATCCGGGCGCGGGCTCGGGTTTCTGCCGTTAACGGTCACGCCCGATGTCGGCGCTCAGAACCCCTATCTTGGCGAAGGTGGACCGCGCAATTTCCAACTGGCGATCCGGTTCAGCTTCTAGATTGGTGAACCCTTGGGGGCAGGTATATGCCGAACCACGCTGCCCCCGGGACGTCAGTAGCCCACCCGGATCAGCCCCGTTCGCTCCGCACTGGATAAAACTCTCCGTAAGCCGCTGAAAACAAGCCCAATCCAAGTCTTGACGCTTATAACAAATTGCAATATATAGATAGCAATACGCAATATGAAGCTTGGCGAAAAAATGCGCTACTTGCGAGAGGTGGAAGGCATGCTCCGCGGCTTAGGCCGGGAGATGACCCAGCAGGAAATTGTTCAGTCTATCCGCAAGGAGATGGGCAAGAGCATCAGTCAGGCGTATCTCTCCCAGATCGAACGCGGGACGCGTCCCCACCTGACCAACTCCACGCGCATGTTGTTGGCGCATTTTTTTAAGGTGCACCCGGGATATCTGGTGGATGATCCCGAGGGCTTCGCGAATGAATTGATTTCCGATGTAGGCGTCCTGGAAGATCGCCTGGATCTTTGGCTGATCAACGGCGCCGAAAGATTTCGGCGTGATCCCGAAGTCACCCATGCGCTGCTGGAAGTGGCTCGGCACGAGGATTCCCGAGGATGCCTGATCCTCCTGGGCGCCATTCTGGAAACTCCCAAAATGGCGGAACGGCTTCTGCAAGTGCTTAAGCCGGAAGTTCACCAGCAACGCGAGCACCGTAAGCAGGCAAAAAAGAATGGGAGGCCATGGCTATGACCTGGGCAGATTTTTATCTGATCTGTTTTGCCGTGGGGTTCGCCTTCAGTTTCTTGTCGTTCTTCCTGGGCGGCATGCACTGGCATCTGCCATTTCATCTGCACCTGCCGTTGGAAGCGCCGCACGTGCACGTCGGACCACATGTACATGTGGGAACTCCGGCGCATGGCGGGCACGCGCCCCAGGTCTCGGCTTTCAACCCGATTACCATTGCCGCATTTCTAGCCTGGTTCGGCGGGACCGGCTACCTGCTTACCCGATTTTCTACGGTGCGGTTTGTGGGTGAATTGCTCTTGTCGATCATCGCGGGATTAATCGCGTCGGCTGCCATTTTTTTGTTTATGACGCGAGTGCTGATTTCCAAGGAAGAGAACCTTGATCCCGCGGATTTTGAGATGGTGGGTGTACTGGGACGGATTACTAGCCCAGTCCGAGAAGGTGGAACCGGCGAGCTCGTGTACTCGCAGGCGGGAACGCGGCGTGTGTGTGGGGTGCGGAGTGAAGACGGAACGGCGATCGCAAAAGGCTCGGAAGTTGTAGTGACAAGGTACGAGCGCGGCATTGCCTACGTACGCCGCTGGGAAGAAATGACTGGAGAAGAGCAGGGTTCGGCGCACATGAGCGGTTAGCAGGCTGCTGAAAAATGGTGCAAAGCGGTTTTGAAAGGGCGCGGCTTTAGCCGTTGAAGTGCATTGGCAGTCGGCACGCGGAACACAAGGTCCCCCTCGGCTTGCGCTCGGGGCAGGCTCTCGACTCCGCCGCAGCGCTCCTTCGTCGCGCTTCGGTTCCGCTCGGGATGACAGAACTGAGGAGGCTGATACATGAATCGCCGGCGCTTGCGAATGTTCACGTGGTTGCTTTGGCTGGCGCTTCCATTGATGGCGCTGCGCCACTGGCAGGTTTGGGATCGGCTGCCGCTTTCCATGGCGACCCATTTCAGCGCTGCCAATCAGGCGAACGGCTGGATGCCGCGCACTACGGCGTTCTGGTTCGACATGGGCTTGCTGGCTTTCATGCTGACCATCTTCACCGCTATCGGTTATCTGAGCCAGCGAAACCTCTCCGTTACGGCAACTTCGTGGGCATTGCTTTTGTTCTTCTACGGCGTGATTGGCTCCGTCTGCTACATAGAAGAAGCGATTCTCGAATACAACCTGTACGGCAGAACCATCAACAGCGGCGTATTCGGGATTACGATCGCGGTTCTGGCAGTGGGGTTGATCGCAGCACTCATCGGTTTCCACCGAGGACAGCCACTGCCGGCGAGTGATCTGATCTCGGAAGAAGTCCAACGCGGCAAGGGATGGGTGCTGATTGTACTGGTGGCGCTGATTCCCTTCCTGCTGATTCTGGCCACTGCGCCCGCTGGGGCGCTGCGCTTTGCCATGGCCTGTTTCGCGCTTTTGATTCTGGTAACGGCAGCCGCGGCCTGGGACGGATTTCACTATCTTTTCACCCGCCACGGCCTGGAAATTAGAACCCTGGGCTTTCGCCTGAAATCCCTGCCCCGCCAGCAAATCAAGACCTATAGCGTCAGCCGCTGGGGAAAGTTTGGCGGCTACGGCATTCGGGGCATGGGTGGACGCGTCGCTTATGTGTGGACGAATCGCGGAGTCCGGATCGACACGCAAGACGGCTTTGTCTTCCTCGGCCACAATGAACCGGAAAGAATCGTGCGTGAACTGGACGCGATGATGAAAGTCGCTCATTAGAAGTCTCCGGTCGTAAGTCGTCCATTTCCAGATGACGACTGACGACTAAAGACTGGTTTTCGAGGAGGCGTTATGTTCGGGATGTCACCGCTGATTCAAATCTGGGTGTTCGCCGGGCTGGGAGTGCTCGTCATCATGTTCCTGATGAGCATGCTGGCACGGCTTTATCGCAAGGCAGGGCCGCACGAAGCTCTTGTCGTTTACGGTTTCCGCGGAACCCGCGTGGTCAAAGGGCATGGCACGATTATTTTCCCCATGGTGGAGAACTGCCGCGAGCTTTCGCTGGAATTGATGTCGTTCGATGTGGCCCCACAGCAGGACCTCTATACCAAGCAGGGCGTCGCCGTAACCGTCGAAGCAGTCGCGCAGATCAAAGTGAAGTCGGATACCGAATCCATCCTGACCGCGGCCGAGCAGTTCCTTACTAAGACCGATCAGGAGCGCGAGGGCCTGATTCGTCTCGTCATGGAAGGCCACCTGCGCGGCATCATCGGTCAACTGACAGTCGAAGAGATCGTCAAGCAGCCGGAGATGGTTTCCGACCGCATGCGCTCCACCTGCGCTGATGACATGAACAAGATGGGGCTCGAGGTGATCTCATTCACCATCAAGGAGGTGCGCGACAAGAACGAGTACATCCTGAACATGGGCAAGCCGGACGTGGCCCGCATCAAGCGCGATGCGGACGTCGCCGCGGCGGAAGCGGATCGCGACACCGCCATTAAACGTGCACTCGCCCAACGCGAATCAGCCGTCGCCAAGGCCCAGGCTGATCAGGAGAGAGTGTTAGCCGAAACCTTGTCACTCGCCAAGCAGGCCGAATCGCAACGCGATCTGGAAATCAAGAAAGCCCAGTACCTGGAAATGATGAAGAAGCAGCAGGCGCAGGCCGACAAGGCATATGACATCCAGACCAACATCATGCAGCAGCAGGTCGTAGCTGAGCAGGTAAAGGTGCAGCAGGTCGAGAAAGAGCAGCAGGTCAAGGTACAGGAAGCCGAGATCAATCGCCGCGAGAAGGAACTGATCGCGACCGTTCTGAAACAGGCCGAGATCGAGCGGCAGCGGATCGAAACGCTGGCCGCGGCGGAAAAACAACGTCTGACGGTCGAAGCCGAGGGCCACGCTTCCTCCATTCGCCAGCAAGGCGAAGCCGAAGCCGAGATCATCTTCAAGAAAGGGGAAGCGGAGGCCAAAGCCATGAACGTCAAGGCCGAGGCTTACCAGGAGTACAACCAGGCCGCGGTTGTCGACAAACTGCTCACGGGCTTGCCCGATGTGGTAAAGGCGCTGGCCAGTCCGCTGGCGAATGTCGACAAAATCACCATCGTTTCCACCGGCAACGGCGATGCGGCCGGGATGAGCAAAGTCACGGGCGACCTCACCAAGATGGCGGCGCAGGTGCCCGCGCTCTTCGAGACGCTCTCGGGCATGAGCATGAACGAGTTGTTCTCCAAAGTGCGCCTGATCGGCGACAAATCGCCGAAGCCGGATGCTCCACCGCCGTCGCAAGGGAAAAGCGGGGCCGCTGGAGCCGGTAAATGAAATTATCACCACAAAGGACAGAAAGATCACGAAGGGGACCCCCTTTGTAAATCTTTCGTGCCCTTTGTGGTGCGTTGTTTTAGCTGAGAGCTGACGACTGACTGCTGATAGCTGATACTGAGAAAAGGAGTCCGTCATGGCACTACTAGAGCGAGTTTCAACCCTGATTCGAGCCAATCTGAATGATCTGATCGACAAAGCCGAAGATCCGGAGAAGATGATCAAGCAGGTGATCCTCGACATGCACAATCAGCTCTTGCAGGTGAAGACGCAGGTGGCGATCGCGATCGCCGACCAGCCCCTGCTCGAGAAGAAACAGAAAGAGAACGAAGACAAGTCGACCGACTGGACGCGCCGCGCCGAGCTGGCCGTCGACAAGAAAGATGATGACCTGGCCCGCGCAGCCCTGGAACGAGCCATGAGCTACAAAGAACTAGGCGAGAGTTTCGCGCAACAGGTTGCCGATCAGAAGCTGCAGGTCGAGACTCTGAAGACGGCGCTGGGCAAGCTCGATCAGAAGTTATCCGAAGCCAAAGCTAAAGCCGATGTGCTGATCGCGCAGCATCGTCGTTCGCGTGCGGTGGGCAAAGCGGCGGACGCGCATATGGCCATGGGCGATGGCTCCAAGGCAGAAGCTTTTGATCGCATGAAACGCAAAGTCGCCCATTCCGAGGCGACCAGCCAGGCCAAATCCGAGATGGTCCTGGATAATGTCGAAGACAGGCTCGCGGCGCTGGAGAAGCAGGACCGCATCGAGCAACTGCTGGGGGAACTGAAAGCCAGGCGCGGAACATAGCACGGCGCCGACCGGCGCTGTCTCGAGGTTGTCATCCCGAGCGGAGAGCCTGCCCCGAGCGGAGCCGAGGGGGACCTTGTGTTTGTTTCCCGGCAGGTGCTACCTTCACCTGCCGTCACCGATAGAATTGAGATCATGCAAAAGGTTTTCCATTTCGATTCTTCTGCCGATCCGTATGTTGCCGATGCGGCGGTGCTCTGCTGTTTCGATCACCGCATCAACCTGGCAGTCCGCAAGTTTCTGCAACGGAGCGCCATCACCCATCCCGACATGATCATCGTAGCTGGCGGCGCGAAGACGCTGGCATCTCCGCGCAACGATTTCGAGCGAGACTTCATCCTTGAGCAGGTCCGGCTCGCAATTAATCTGCATGCCTGCCGTCGCGTGATCCTCATGAGCCACTCCGATTGCGCTACCTATGGCGGCCTGGCCCGGTTCGGAGGGGACCGTGAGGCCGAATCCGCCCATCACAAGGCAGAACTGCAGAGGGCGGCCGGGTTGATCCGATCACAGTTTCCCAACGTCAGCGTGGAGACCTACTTCGTGAACTTCGACGGAATTTGGGAATCGAAAGAAGAAAGCCGGCAGGAACCGCGCGCCGCGGGTTAACACACGTAGGGACGGCCGCCTCGGCCATCCTCCTGAGCGAAGCCGCATCTGATTACATTTCGCCCTCGGATAAGCTTTCGCTCACCCCGCGAGGGTAGTACTCTGTAGCAGCGGCCCCGTAGCTCAACTGGATAGAGCATCAGTCTTCGGAACTGAGGGTTGGGGGTTCGATTCCCTCCGGGGTCGCCAGCGAGTTCCTTCCCCTTCGCCAAGCTCCGGGTCAGGATTTCGCCAGCGGGCTCCCGCTTCGCTCACGCCCGCTCATCGGCTCAACTTCGGAACTGAGGGTTGAGGTTCGATTCCATCCGGGGTCGCCAACGAGTCCCTTCGCTCCCGCTCAGATGGTCCGCCCGGGCCACCCTCCATGACTCATTAGGGTGGCAGGGTGCTCCCATTTAGGCCCGGTTCTGGCTTGGATGGGGGTAATTGCGTCGAGAAAAATCCCCACCCTCGCGCCAAAGGCGGCGCGAAGGGTGGGGCACCCCGTTCCGTTCAACCCATTTCTTCAATCCGGTTTGGTTCAACCCAGTTCTGTTTAGAAATCCAAATCTGGGGTGCCCCACCCTTCCGCTTTAGCGGAGGGTGGGGGTGTTGTGGTCACTTGTCACGGCGCTTGACTGAAAAACTGTCTATCGTTCCCCTATGCCCTGGGGACTAAAACGGTTCCAAGATGCGCGGCATCTACACTTCATCACGTTCAGCTGCTATCGGCGTGCCCCGCTGCTGGGGACGGCCGAGGCGCGGCGCGTGTTTGAGAAGACGCTGGAAGAAGTGCGGCGGTGGTACGGGTGCTTCGTTACGGGATACGTGGTCATGCCGCAACATGTGCATCTGCTGGTCAGCGAACCGGAGCGAGGGAAGTTGTCGGTGGCGCTGCAGATGTTAAAGCAGAATGTGGCGCGGAAGCTTCAGCACCTTGCGGTGAAAGGGCACTTCTGGGAGAGGCGTTATTACGATTACAACGTCTGGACCGAACGGAAGCGGGTTGAGAAGTTGCGGTATCTGCATCGGAATCCAGTGGAACGGGGGTTGGTGGGAATCCGGAGGATTGGGAGTGGAGTAGTTTTCGACATTATCTGACCGGTTTCGAGGGAGTAGTGGAGATTGAGTCCCAGTGGACTGCCAGGAAGAGGGAACAGACGGGGAATGAGATCACGATTCAGCCGACGAAAATCACCACCCTCCCCTGAAGGGGAAGGGTGGGGCACCCCGTCATGACGTGATCTGACGAGCGCGGCGTTTCCGGCTACGACAGCCCGTAGTGCTTAAGCAATTCTTTGATATCGCGGCGGTAGATCACGGCAAGTGCGTAGAGCCGAAAGATGGAGGGAACTTCGTTCTTGGTTTCAATCATCGACAAGCGGCCTGGGGAGAGAACCAGGCGGCGATTGCGATGACGTCCCGCGAGCGTCAAACTGGCCTTATGCACATCGCGAAGAGTAAACCCCATCTCTTCTCGAATGGCGCGCAGCTTTCGACCCCAGGAAGGCATAACTCACAGCCTTGTTCTAAAGCATAGACCAACTTGGGTGGTATTCAGCTAGAAGTATTTTTTGGCCACCCCGAGAAACTCAACCGACCGGCTTGGTAGGACCAAAATGGGAAAGCGCTTAGGCCTCTAGCTGGGATCAGAGCTAATTCGTCGTGCCCTGAGGCGACTTCTCCTAAAGGCTAAGGCTGCTTCGTGACGTAGGTAACATTCCCACTTTCGCCCACATAGTAGAATCAAGGATCGATGCCTGCCGAAATGGGAATAGCTGTGTCCAGCCGCGCCGTCGAAATGGAACGGGCGCTGCGTACGATTATTCGCGGCAAGGATGATGTGGTGCGCCTGGCGCTCATCTGCCTCTTTGCTCGTGGCCATCTGCTGATTGAAGGTGTCCCCGGGGTTGGCAAGACCACGCTCGGACAAGCGATCGCCCGCGCTCTCGACTGCGGCTTTCAGCGGGTGCAGTTCACCAGCGACATGCTGCCCAGCGATGTTCTGGGTATCACCATCTATTCCGCCGCCGACCAGCAATTTGAGTTCAAGCATGGCCCGGTCTTTACCAACATTCTGCTAGCCGATGAGATCAACCGCACCACCCCGAAGACCCAGTCCGCGCTGCTGGAGGCGATGAATGAAGGCCAGGTCACCATGGATGTGCATTCCTATCCGTTGCCGCAGCCTTTCCTGGTCATAGCCACCCAGAATCCGGTCGAACATCATGGCACCTACCCGCTGCCGGAGTCGCAGTTGGATCGCTTCCTGATGCGGGTGCGAATGGGGTATCCCGACGGCGATGCGGAGCGCGAAATCCTGCGTTCCCAGGCCGGAACCGCCCAACTGGAACACCTCAAGCCCGTGCTCAATGGCGCGGACGTGCTTGACATGCAGCAAGCCGTGACCCGCGTTCGCGTGGACGACTCGCTGGTCACTTACGCGCTGGAGATCGTGCGCAAAACCCGGGAATCGGAATTCCTTTCGCTGGGCGTATCGCCGCGAGGTTCGCAGATGCTGTATCGCGCCGCCCAGGCCATGGCCTTTCTCTCCGGCCGGAATTTCTGCACGCCCGAAGATTTCAAGCCCCTGGTGGTTCCCGTGTTTGCGCACCGGGTGGTTCTGAACGTGATGTCTCCGTCAACCCTGAAGAAATCGGAGCAGGCCGAGCAGGTGTTGCGCGAGATCGTCGATAGCGTTCCCGTGCCGGTGTGAGGAACAGCCGGCACTTATAATGCACCATGTCCTTTCTGCGCTTCCTCATGATGTTGTCACTAGTGGTCTGGCTGGGTGGGCTGATTTTCTTTGCCTTCGTGCTGGCGCCTACGGTGTTCGCGGTGTTGCCGACGCGGCATTTGGCCGGCTCGGTGGTCAGCTCGGCGCTCGCCAAGCTGCATTGGATGGGCATATTCTCCGGCCTTGTTTTCCTGCTCAGCTCCATGCTCTATGCTCGCCTGAGCACAGGAGCGGCACACCCGTTCGCCGTGCGCCACCTGCTGCTTTACCTCATGTTGGCGCTTACCTTGATTTCGCAGTTTGGAATATCTCCGAAGATGGCGGCCCTGCGCAGTTCCATGGGAGAGATTGACAAGGTTTTATTAACCGACCCGGCGCGCGTCGCCTTTGATGCTTTGCACGTGTGGTCTACCCGGCTCGAGAGTGGAGTTTTTTTTCTTGGTCTTATCGTCGTCTATCTCACCGCAGCGCAGTTCCGGTAAATTTGGAGAAGCCATGCCCGAAGCGCGTTGCAACACGGTTCCCATCGACTACAGCGACACCGGCAAGGGTGAACCTGCCCTGCTGATGCTGCCGGGATGGTGTTCCACACGCGAGGCGTTTGGAAAATTGTCGGAGCTTACCTCCCGGCAGCGGCGGACTTTAGCTCTCGATTGGCGCGGACATGGAAAATCGGGAGCTCCGATCGGCGATTTCGGACTGTCCGGACTGGTCGAAGACGCTCTCGCGGTCATCGCTTCCAGCGGCGCTCAGCGAGTGATTCCTGTAGCCAAGGCGCATGCGGGTTGGGTAGCGCTTGAGCTTCGTCGCCGCCTGGGACAGCGCATTTCGAAATTGATTCTGGTGGACTGGCTGGTGCTGGACGCTCCGGCGCCTTTTGCGAGTGCTTTGCGGAATCTGCAGGATCCGGTGCATTGGGAAGAAAGCCGCAATCGCCTTTTTTCGACCTGGCTGGAAGGGGTGAGCAATCAGGAGATCATTGACTTCGTGCGGTTGGGCATGGGCGGCTTTGGCGCAGAGATGTGGGCCCGAGCCGGACGGGAAATCTCGGCCGCGTACAGCAAGTACTTCAGCCCGCTGCGGGCGCTGGAGTCGCTGCAGCCATCTCCGCCGGTGGTTCACATCTACGCTCAACCGGCGGACCCCGCCTACTACCAGGCGCAGCAATCCTTTGCCGCTTCCCATCCGTGGTTCTCGGTGCACCGCGTGAACGCCATCAGTCACTTTCCAACCATGGAAGTTCCCGAGGAGATCGCGGAAGCGATCGAGAGTTTCGTCACCGCCTAGACCCAATTCGCCGTTCTCTGCCTGTTATGATTTCCTTTCGTTGGCTAGTGCATTTTTAGAATTGCTGTAGCCTGCGCGGAACTCAAAGACCCCCTCGGCTTCGCTCGGGGCAGGCTCTCCACGCGTCCAGGGATTGGCGTTCGCCAATGCACGGATGACAATCCGCAGGGGCTGCAGCAAATGCTAAGGCTAGAGGGTCATAATTTTTTATGAAGACGGGAATTATTGGACTACCGCAAGTCGGAAAAAGCTCACTCTTTCGCATTCTGACCAAGACCCAACTCTCGGAGCAGGCGTTCGCCAATCCGCGTGAGGCTCACGTGGGCGTGGCCAAAGTGCCCGACGACCGCCTGGATCGGCTGGCCGCGCTCTACAACCCCAAAAAACTGGTGCACGCCTCGGTGGAATATGTCGACCTGGGCGCCATTGGGCAAGAGGCGCTGAAGGAAAGCGCATACCTTGGCCACCTCCGCCAGGTGGATGCGGTGGCCCACGTGCTTCGCGCCTTCGAGGACCCTGCGATTCCCCATGTGGGCGATATCGATCCTTTGCGGGACATTAAAAATGTCGAATTCGATCTGATGGTCAGCGACCTGGGCCAGATCGAGAAACGCCTGGAGCGCCTGGAGAAAGACCTCAAAAAGATGCGCTCCGCTGAACTCGAGCGCGAGAACGATCTTCTAGTGCGGGCCAAAGCTCACCTCGAATCCGAGAAGCCCCTGCGCGAAATGGAGATGACTCCGGAGGACAAGAAACGTATCCGCGGTTTCATGTTCTTGAGCGAGAAGCCCATGCTCTACGTGCTGAACATCAGCGAAAGCGCCGAACTGGGCAACGAACTGGAGAGTGCGGCTTTGAAATACAAGCTCACGGAGGTGGCTTCGCGGCCCAATGCCGCAGCTACGGCTGTGTGCGGCAAAGTGGAAGCTGAGCTCTCGGAAATGAGCGACGCCGATGCCGCTGAATTTCTTTCCAGCTACGGCTTGAAGGAGAGCGGGCTGGTGCGCCTCATTCGCACCACGTACGCCCTGATGGGGCTGGTTTCGTTTTTTACGGTGGGAGAAGACGAATGTCGCGCCTGGACGATCCCGGTGCGCACCCGGGCCGTAGAAGCTGCCGGCGCCATACATTCGGATCTCGAAAAACATTTCATCCGTGCCGAAACCATTCACTGGGATCAACTGCTCGAGGCGGGATCAGAGGCTAACGCTCGCAGCCGGGGAACGTTACGCTTGGAAGGTAAAGACTATATCGTCAAAGACGGTGACGTGATGCATATCCGGCACTCGGGATAGCGGCTGTCATAGTGTATGATCTTCGCCGATGAAGTTGTCCAGTGCCCCGCCTTTTCTTTCACACCGTAAAACTGCGCCGCGGAAATTTGTGCTTGCTACGGTCCTGCTCCTTCTCCTGGTCGGTTCGCCAGTCTATGCACAGCAGGCCGGGTCCACGGCAGCCCTCGCGCCCATTCGGGAATACATCCACACCGGGTGGGATACGCTGACGCGCTCCATGACTCGCTGCGACTCCATCGTCGATCCTAAAGTCGCCGCTCCCGCCGTATTGTATTTGCCGGCTGACTATCCTGTCCCGCCAGAGGTGAAAAAACTAGAGGAAACCTGCAAGGTGGGAGTTAAACATCTTCCTGCGGTAATACACCATCCGGGGGAACTAGATTCGCAGGCGATCTCACCCCCAGGATTGCTGTTTCTGGAAAACAGCTATGTAGTTCCGGGCGGCAGGTTCAACGAGATGTACGGCTGGGATAGCTACTTCATCATTCTGGGCTTGTTGCAGGACAAGCGAATCGACCTGGCCCGCGGCATGGTTGAGAACTTCCTGTTCGAGATCGCCCACTATGGCACCGTACTGAACGCCAACCGCACTTACTTTCTCTCGCGCTCGCAGCCGCCATTCCTGACCTCCGAGATTCTTGCCGTCTACAGCGCCCAGAAAGCCGCCGGCCATGAAGACCGAAAGTGGCTGGAAAAAGCTTACGGCTATGCCGCCAGCGATTATGAGATGTGGACCCGCGAGCCCCACCTTGCGGGCAATACCAGTCTGTCCCGCTATTTCGATTTGGGGGAAGGGCCGGTGGCGGAAGGTCTTCAGGACGAAGCCGGCGTGTACCGCACAGCGGCCACTTATTTTCTGACTCATCCCGAAACAGCAGACCACGATTTGGTCGATATCGCTCCCGGGCAGCCGAATCCGGACGCCACAGGATTTCCGTTCTCGCTGCAGTTGTGCGAGGCAACGCAGGCCGGGAGCAAATGTGACACGTTCCGGACTTTGTCGCTGAGCCGGGATTTCTACAAAGGCGATCGCAGCATGCGGGAATCCGGTTTTGACGTTTCTTTCCGCTTCGGTCCCTACGGCGCGCAAACCCATCACTATGCGCCCGTTTGTCTGAATAGTCTGCTCTACAAAACCGAAATGGACATGGAACGGATCAGCCGCATGCTGGGCAAAAGCAGCGAAGCTGAGAGCTGGAAACAGCGCGCTCTGGCGCGGCGGGAGCGCGTCAACAAGTATTTGTGGAACCAGGAGCGGGGCCAGTTTTTCGACTATAACTTCGAGACGGAGAAGTCTTCCACGTATGAATACATAACGACGCTGTACCCGCTCTGGGCCGGCCTCGCCAGTAAGGAACAAGCCCTGGCCGTCGAGAAAAATTTGCCTGTATTTGAGCAGCCAGGCGGTCTGGTGATGAGCCACAGCGAGTCGGGCGCGCAATGGGATTACCCATACGGATGGGCGCCCACCACTCTGCTCGGCATTGAAGGCCTCAGGCATTATGGATTCGAGCAGGATGCGGACCGGCTGTCTTACAAATTCTTGTCCATGATTCTGGAAAACTTCCGCCACGATGGAACTCTACGAGAGAAGTACAACGTGGTGACACGGTCCTCCGAGACGAATGTAACCGCCGGGTACCATATGAATGTCGTGGGATTCGGCTGGACGAATGCCGTGTTTGAGCAGCTGCTGTCTGAAATGTCCGCCGATTGGAAGAGCAAATTGCAAGCTGCCGCGGCCGCGCGGTAGTGAAGCGGCCACTCACCTCCGCGGCTAGAGCATATTCACAGTTGCTGTAGCCCCTGCGGATTGCCGTCCCGACCAGGCCATGGATTGGCGAATGCTAATCCGTGGACGCGTGGAGAGCCTGCCCCGAGCGAAGCCGAGGGGCACCTTGTGTTCCGCCTCGGCTACAGCAATTCTTAAGATGCACTCAGGAAACTCTGATTAAGCAGGCAAACACAAACGCAAGGTCCCTCGGCTCCGCAGAATTGCCTTAAAAGCGGCAATTCTGCTGCGCTCGGGATGACAGAATGAACTTAATCAGAGCTTCCCTAAGATCCAGCCTCTGGAAATCCGTGAAAATCCGTGGCCCTCGCAACCAGCTAGTGCAGTGTTCCGGAAATAAGGGATGACAGATTATGCAGCGAAGTTACGGGACAGCACACTAGTACGCTGCCTGCAAGCGAAGTGGCTGGTCCAGTTTGAAACGCAACGTGGTTTCAGCCGGTACCTGGACAGATTTGCCTTTGGTCAAAATCTGCGCGCCCGCGCCGGCAGCCGCTCCCGTTACCGCGCCGATCGCTGCGCCTTTGCCGTGTCCGGCGATGGCTCCGATCAACGTTCCTAGCGCCGCGCCGCCGCCCACCATTTCGCCGGTGCGTTTATTCATGCCGATCCCGCCGCTGCCTTGCTGCTGCAGGTCCGTCGTGTTGACCACATAGCGCCGATCGCCTACTTTGACCGACTGCAGGTCCAGGCTCAGCTCGGCGTTCGATGTCATTCCCCCGGCCGACGATTTGCGAATTATCAGCTCCGCCGGCGAACCCTTCGGAATCACCACCTGTCCCGCGCTGTTGCTCACGTTCTCGGCGACATCGGCCGGGAATGTCTGCCCTTCGTTCGCGTCCTTCGAATCAATCGTCTGATTCGTCAGCACGGCAATTTCAGTGCCTGCGGGAATGGTAACTTCCTTCCGCTTGGCCGCGGTTTCACCAGAGCTCGTCTGTTCATCAGTTGCTGGTCCGGTGCCGAACTCAAGCGACTGAACGCTGGCGGCCTTGTAATGGTGCACCGCCTGCCCTTCCCGGAATGTGATCAGTTGCGATGTCGCTCCCAGAAATTTGCCGCTATGTTTGGCGCCGTCTTTCATGGTGATGGTGTCAGCCACACTGATCGCGCACAGTAGCAATACAACGATGAAACTGGATCGCATGCTCATAGGTCCGCTCCTGCCCTGCCTCTCAACTTTTTGGACTGGCAGCTTGGATGCCATTCCACAAACCGGCGTTTTCAGGATGCCGCAAACAGTGGTTCCTAAAGGGCTTTTCGGAAGGTCAGATTGATTCGGTGATGGCCGAGGAGTGGGTCGAAGCCGTCTTTGAGGGGAGCAACACCGTGAAAGTTAAGTCGCGCCGGGCCGCCCCAAACCGCCACGTCTCCGCTCTCGACGCGGATACGGCGTGGGCGTTGTGAGCGCTCCGGGCCGCCAAACAGGAACACTGCCGGCAGCCCCAGAGAGACCGACACGATGGGCTGGCGGTAATCGTGTTCATCGCGATCTTGATGCAGCGAAAGCCGGGTTCCCGGTTGATAGCGATTAACCAGGCAAACATCCGGAACAAAGTCGGCAAAACCGGCTTCGGCGGCGGCGCGTACTGCGAGTTGCCCGAAAACCTTCGGCATCGGCGGCCAGGGCTTGCCCGTTTCCGGATCATTGGCATCGTAACGATAACCGGTCCGGTCCGTAACCCAGCCTGCTTGGCCGCAATTCGTCATCGCGACCGACATGCGGTGTCCCCCAGGCGTGATCATATTCCGAAAAGGCGCGGACTTCTCGATTTCACGAACCGCGCCCACCAGGGCCGGCGCCGGTGCCGCCGCGAATCCACGCAGCAGTACCGCGCCATCGCAGAGTTCCATTCTTTCACCCGGCGACGGCTCATTTTCGAAGAGGCTGTGGTCACTTCGCGTCATGAAAAATGATTCCCAGCGTGAAGCGCTGACCGGAACGGATCCGGCTCACTCCATGTCGCATCGCGACACGATACACTCCGCGTTTACCGCGGACTGGCCGTTCATTCACCGCAAAGATTACCGCCTCTCCCCGCTGTAAAGGGGCGACTTCTACCCGCGACTGCATGCGCGGCCTTTGTTCGGTGAGGACGAAATTTCCTCCCGTAAATTCCTGGTCCGGAGCCGAAAGAAGGAATGTAACCTGAAGCGGAAATACCATTTCTCCGTAAAGATCGCGATGCAGGCAGTTGTAATCCCCTTCCCCGTACTTCAACAGCAAGGGAGTCGGCAGGCGCTGGCCCGCCTTGTGACATTGCCGCAAATATGCTTCATGCTGGACGGGAAAACGATGACCGCCGCCAAGCATCTCTGACCAGCTGTTCGCAACCGAAGCGAGAAATGGGTAAAGCTCGGTTCGCAAGCCCGCAATCAACGCCGGAAGAGGGTACTTATAGTATTTGTATTCGCCCTGTCCAAAACCATGCCGGGCCATGATGACCCGGCTGCGGAATGCATCCTCGGCGCCATAGCCGCCTATTAATTCAGCACATTCGGACTTGGTCAGAAGCTGACCCGTGCTGGCGCAGCCGCGCTCCTGCAATTCCGATTGGATCGCTTTCCAGTTGAGTGCTGAAACCCTCTCCAAGAGGCCGGAAGTGTATTCCTGCGTTTCCATGCCAATTCAAAGTTTGCCACATCTGGAGGGGGCGCAGGATATCCGCTTCTTGCGGCTAAAGGCGTTTCACAATCTTGGGATGTGAGAAGCGCAAGGAGGTGAGTAGATAAGCAGAAGCATGCCCTTTGCAGCGAAGTTCACCGCAAAGGGCACGATGCCGCGTCTTTTGCAGCCTGTGGCGGAACGGCTGAACAGGCTGCGGAACAACTCCCAAAAGAGATTCCTCGCGGGCTAAAGCCCGCGAGGAATGACAAAAACAAAACACTCATTCGGCGCGGCTGAAGCCGCGCCCCTTCAAAAGAGTCTTTCAGCTGTAACGCCCTGCCCTTTCCAAAATCATTTGTCAGATAGCTTCTCAGTACCGGTTGGCACTGGCGGAAGCGACCCGGTCAAAGGGCACGTTAGCAGGTATGTTGTAGTGCGCCATGATGTCCTGCATGTGGCGCGCATTCTTGTCGATGTCGTCGCGGTCGTTCTTGCGACGAGCATCTACCCACTTCTGGTAATAGTGATCGAATTTGTTCTGATCATCCGACGACAAGCGTGATTGCGCAGCGGGGTATCCATAGGCGCCATTGCCATAAGCATTGTTACCCTGATATCCGTAACCGCCAGTACCGTTCGTGGCAATCTGGTCAAAGGGGACATTGGGCGGAATATTGTAATGCGCCATGATGTCCTGCATGTGCCGGGCACTGCTCTGAATATCATCGTTATCGTTTTTCCGGCTCGCGTCCATCCACTTCTGGTAGTAATCGTCGAACTTGCGCTGGTCATCCGGGGAGAGACGCGACTGCCCGTTAGCCGGATACCCGTACGCGCCGTTTTGCCCATAGGCGCCATTGTTCTGATATCCGTAACCAGCATTGCCGGAATTCGTTGCTATCTGCCCGAAGGGCACATTCTGCGGGATGTTGTAATGCGCCATGATGTCCTGCATGTGGCGCGCATTCTTATCGATGTCGTCACGGTCATTCTTGCGGCTGGCATCCATCCACTTCTGGTAATAGTGATCGAACTTCTGCTGGTCATCCGGCGACAGACGGGCGGGCTGTCCATAAGCTGGATATTGTCCATAGCCGTTCTGCCACGCGGTCTCAATCATGCGCGGCTGTGTGCTTTGCGCCCATCCTGCCAGCGACAGGGCGGCAACCATGACCGCCAGTAGTGAAACTCGATAGCTCATAATCCCTCCCACGCTCAATTGACCTTAAAGCTCGAAGGTGAGAGGCATGGACTATGCCTAAGTTTGCCTCGGATGGCTTACCGCAAACACTCGATGCGGAGCACTCGCGGGCTGGATTTCGGAGGGAAACTGACTGAGCGGACAAAGAAAAGGCTCCTGCGATCAGGAGCCATTCTCAATCTGAAATTTGCGGTTATTGTGTAATGCCAGCCGCCGGCTGTTCGGCTGCGCGCGCGGGAATCAAAGTTGGACCGTTGGCAAAAAAACTGTGATCGTACAGGTTGCGGTACATCCGGCCTGCGATTTCGGCCGCTTTCGGCCCGTAGGTTGGGCGTCCGCCCTGCAGGAAGACTACCGTCACGATTCGCCCGACGCTGGTATTCGCGTAGGAAGCAAACCAGCCAAAACGAGTACCCGCTTTGGAGCAGGTTCCGGTCTTGCCCAGGATCGACTCCTCATTGAAATTGAGGCGCACGCTCCGCGCTGTGCCGTATTCAACCGCACCGGCCATGCCATCGGAAATGTCCGGAATCAGGGTACCAATGTCCAGGTGCCGTTTAACGCGCGGTTGGAAGTTCGCCACTTCGTCGGCACTGCCGGGATGCTGCAGATAATATAGAGTTCCGCCATTGGCGATAGCAGAAACCAATGCTCCCAATTGCAGCGGAGTCATGGAGATGCCTTCGCCGAAGGAACACATTTTTCCGACGCCGCCCAGTTTCGCCGGAATTTCTTCATCCGGATAAGTTCCCAATTGCTCGCCCGAAATGTTGTACCCGGCCAATTCGCCCAGCCCGAACTGGTGAGCGTAGTAACTAACCTTCTCGAAGCCCAGCTTGCGTCCTACCGCTTCAAAATAGGCATTATTCGAGCGAGCCAGAGCAGTAGTCAGATTCAGGCGGCTGCGCCTGCCCAACGCGATCTCGGTATCTTTGTTAATCAGGTTCTCGCTGAGAGCAGCCAGCGCGACCGAGAGCTTGATCGTCGAGCAGGGTTGCGCTCCACTCGACAATGCCAGCTTCTGATTGATTATGGTGAGAATACGACCGCTGGTGGGCTCGATCGCGAGCACGGTTCCATTCATATTTCCGAGAGCGTCCATCGCGGCAGCGCGGACTACCGGATCTTCGCCGGCGGCCTGGTCGCCATCGGCAATGTCCTCGGCAAACGAGCTGGTATAGAACCTCTCATAATAGCGATGGCGGCGGCCGGCGTAGCGGCGCGAACCACGGCTGCGCGCCAGGCGCGACATGCGCTTGCGCGCGTGCTGGTTTTCATTTACGGATGGGTTTTTCGCTTTCGGGCGGAGAACTTTGGTATTGACCGTGGCGGCAAAGCCCACCGCCTCGAGGACAAACGCGAGGACCACAAAAACCGCTAATTGGAGACCCGAAACCCTTTTCATCACTTCCTAACCCCGGAGCTGTACTAACAACAGTGCACGAAAGCTGCCACTCAGCCCTCGCCTGGGCCAGAGTACGTGCAACTTGTTCGATAGTAAGAGAGTTGCCGGTTTTTCCGCAAGGACAAAGCTCCGCTCCTCGAAAATAGCAGGTACTTACCTAACCAATTTGGATGCAGCCACTTACAAGAGAGTTGCTGAAAGACGGCGATCTTTCGTAACCCTGGGAGTTAACCTTCAGGGCACCGGGATGGTGCAAAGGTTTTCCACAGCGCGACTGGTAGAGGCCCGGGCCGAGATGCCGACGTCTGGGCGCGGGAACAGCGCAGGGGACGTCCCGCAAAATGCAGCCGAGCTGCGCTCGGCTGGGCAGGTGAGGGCACCTGCCCCTACGTGGCGAGTAGCTCGAAAAATGTCCTCCTCATTTAGCCGAACTGGCTCACCAGCGACGGCGTGGCGTGTCTAATTCCCGTGAGCTGGCGGCAAACGACCGAACTTTCCAGTTTTATCTCCCGTATCACCTCCTATCGGTTCACGATGTATTCAGCGCGATTGGCGATTCTCGGTATCCTGCTTTTCATCCAGCCGGTGGTGACGTTAGCGGCCCGCAATATACAAATCCCACGCGTCAGCAAGCCTCCTCGCCTGGAGGACTTCGAGGACATGACAGCGCATGGTGCGGCCACCCAATTGCGCAAAATCAGCGGCCTCACCCAGCAACAACCATCCGACGGCAAACCGGCCACTGAAAAAACTGACATCTATACCGGGTACGATTTGAGTAACCTATATATCGTTTGGGTGTGCTGGGACTCGCCGCAAGCTGTCCGAGCTCACCTTACGCGCCGCGAAGCCGTAACTCCGCCCGATGACGACTATATCGAACTCACCATCGACACCTTTCATGACCAGCGGCATGGGTTTCTCTTCGACGTAAATCCGTTAGGCATGCAGTGGGACGCGCTGTGGACCGAAGGCAGCGGCGCGGACTATTCATTCGATACGGTATGGGATTCCCGCGGCCGCCTGACCTCGCAAGGCTACATCATTTGGATGGCAATTCCCTTCCGCAGCCTGCGTTTCCATCCCACCCGGGGCGAACTCTGGGGTGTAACTTTCATGCGCTACATCGCGCATAAGGATGAGACCGACTACTGGCCGTACGTGTCCAGCCGCATCTCCGGGACTTTGAATCAGGAAGGCACGCTGAACGGATTTGAGGACATATCGCCCAGCCATAACATGCAGTTCATCCCCTACGCATCCTTTCGGAATTTTCGGGCGGTGGATGACCGCGACCCGGCGCAGCCACGCTTTAACCAGATCGACGCGCAGGGCAAGCTGGGGCTGGATTCCAAGTTTGTTTTTCACGACAGCCTTGTGCTGGACACCACTATCAATCCGGATTTCGCGCAGGTCGAATCCGACCAGCCGCAAAACACCATTAACCAGCGCTTCGAGGTCTTCTTTCCAGAAAAGCGGCCCTTCTTTCTGGAGAACGCGAATTACTTCGGCGATACCAATATCGGGGTTTTCCGCCTCTCGCAGATGCTGTTTACGCGGCGCATCGCTGAACCGACGTTTGGGACGCGCCTCACCGGCAAGCAAGGCCCCTGGAACCTGGGGTTCTTCGTCGCCGATGACCGTTCCCCGGGTCTGCTGGTGCCTGATTACAGTCCGCTGGCGGGCAAGCGCGCCTATTTTGGCGTGGCCAGCGTCAGTCACGATTTTGGAGAGCAGAACAACGTCGGCTTCATCTATACGGATCGCGAATTTGCCGGATTCTACAACCGTGTGGGCGGGATCTACGGCAACTACCGGCTGAATCAAAACTGGACAGCCTGGTTCCGCAGTGTGGTGAGTTCGACACTTTCCTCCCCCTTGGAAGATGGCTCTAGTTCGAGTCAAGCGGGCGGAGTTCCCTCAACCTCGGTCACGTCCAACGCGCCGGCCTATCAATTTGGCACGGACACCGAGGCCGTGCTCAACAATATCGGGCGCCGGCTTTCGTATGAACTGATGTTTCAGGACATCACGCCGAATTTTCACACCGACGCCGGCTTCGTGCCGCGCACCGATATTCGCAACGCCAGCCAGTATTTCCATTTCTATTGGCGTCCGGAGGGCAAGCACCTTGTCTTCCAGGGCCCGGAAGCCAATACCACCAATCTCTGGGACCACAATGGTATTCCCGTCCAGCAGGTCTACAGCTTCGACTGGGTCTTCGATTTCAAACCGAATCTCATTCTGGCTCCGATCTTTTTCTATCAAGACGACATTTTGCGGCCCGTGGACTTCAGCGGCCTGCCCGGCGACCGCAAGTACGTGCAGCACGGCTTCGGATTCGTAGTTAAGGGTAGTCCGCTCAGGAGAGTTACGTTCAATACACGAGTGACTCGCGATGGAGCCGTACTGATCGATGTACCCACAGGGCAACTACCGATCACCGGGGATGAGCTCGCCATCAACCAGACGATGAGCCTGAAGCCGACTCGCCACCTGGAGATCGACAACACTTATATTCTCGATCGCGTGCTCAATGGCAACGTGCACCACGCCGCGTTCAACAATCACATCATCCGCACCAAGTGGAATTACCAGTTCAATCCGGCATGGTCGCTGCGTTTTATCACGCAGTACAATGGGCTTCTAGCAAACCCCGTTTATAGCTCACTCAATACCACCAAGAACCTGAATTTCGACTTCCTGATCACCTACATGCCACACCCGGGCACCGCCGTATACGTAGGCTACAATAGCAACCTTGAAAACCTGATCCCCGGACTTTGCGAGACATTGCCCCAGTCGGCAACCTGTATTCCGAATGGCCCCGGCCTGGTCCGTAGCAATAGCTTTATCAATGATGGAAGGCAGTTTTTCGTAAAGGTCAGTTATTTGTTCCGCCGTTGAACAACGGCGGACTTTGCGAATGTGGGCCAGGGATTTACCCGGATATTCGCGGATCTGACCCGTGCTAATCCGTGTGCATCCGGGGCGGCCCGCCAGAGGTGCATGGATGACACGTCGGATCATTTGTTTCGTATTCGCATTGTGCGTGATTTCCGTTGCGCAGCAACCCACGATTGCTCCGCCTCCCACCACTCCCAAGAAGCCGGTCAGCGAGCAAATTCAGAGCGTCCAGGTCACCGATGATTACCGCTGGCTGGAGAACAACAGCGACCCCGAAGTGAAGTCATGGGTAGCGGCCCAAGACAAGCGAGCGCGCTCGTATTTCCAGGCACTCCCCGAGCATGCGGAAACCGTGGAATGGTTGAAAGCGCTCGCCAAATCCCGCTCGGCTGCCTATTACGGCTTGCGATCGGCGGGAAATCTACTGTTTGCCATGAAGTCGCAGCCCGGTAAACAGCAAGCGCTGCTGGTCACGCTGAAATCGCCGGACGAACCCGGTTCGGAGACGGTTGTTCTCGATCCCAACGCGCTTGATTCCAGCGGCAGCACCGCCATTGACTACTTCGTGCCATCGCATGATGGCAAGTTCGTAGCCGTTTCTCTTGCTCAAGGCGGCAGCGAGGCTGGCGAACTTCACGTGTACGAAGTAGCGACCGGTAAGGCTTTGCCCGATGTTCTGCCGCGAAGCAGTTTCCCGACTGCCGGCGGCAGCGCCGCTTTCACAGCCGATGACACAGGCCTGTACTACACCCGCTATCCGCACGAGGGCGAGCGCCCACAGCAGGATTTGCTTTTCTACCAGCAGATTTATTTTCACAAGCTGGGCGCGCCCGTGGACCAGGACAACTATGCCGTGGGAAAGGACTTCCCCCGCATTGCCGAAGTTGGGTTGTCCACGAGCGAGGATGGCCAGTATGTGCTCGCCACCGTGGCCAACGGAGATGGCGGCCAGTTCGAACATTTCTTACTCGATCCCGGCGGCAAATGGACGCAGCTGACGCACTTCGACGACAAGATCAGCGCCATCGCTTTCGGAGATGACAAGAACCTGTATCTGCTCTCGCGAAAAGACGCGCCTCGGGGCAAGATGCTGCGACTGCCACTCTCGGCTCCCGACCTGGCCAAGGCGCAAGTCATCATTCCCCAGACGCAGGACGTCATCCAGGGCTTCGGCTTCGCGATCTCCGGTGTGGTTCCAAGCTTCGCGGCAACTCATAACTATTTGTATGTCGTCGAGGTGGCCGGCGGGCCAACCCAGGTTCGGATTTTCGACTACTCCGGAAAAACGCTCGGGCTGGTGCCGAGCGAGCCCGTCTCCGATGTTTCCGAAACCGTCGCTCTCTCTTCCGGGGAGTTGCTGTTCTACAACGAAAGCTATTTGAAGCCGGGCGCGTGGTACCGCTACGACCCGCAAAGCAAAAAGACGACCGAAACTGCTCTGCGAAGAAGCTCGCCAGTCAACTTCAATGACATCGTGGCGGAGCGCGAGGTCGCCACTTCGAAGGACGGCACTAAAGTCCCGCTCACGGTACTACATAAAAAAGGCATTTCGCTGAAGGGACTCTATCCCACGGTTCTGACCGGCTATGGCGGATTCGGAATCAGCATGACACCCGAGTTCAGTGCTTCTCTCCGGCTGTGGTTCGACGCGAATGGCGTCTATGCCATCGCTAATCTTCGCGGCGGGGACGAGTACGGCGAGGAGTGGCACCAGCAGGGAAAGCTGACCAACAAGCAGCATGTTTTCGACGACTTCATCGCCTGCGCCGAACATCTTATTCAGCGCAAGTACACGAACCCGAAGAAACTGGGCATCCTGGGCGGCAGTAACGGCGGCTTACTGATGGGCGCTGTCTTGACGCAACGGCCCGACTTGTTCCGCGCCGTGGTCTCGATTGCCGGCCTCTATGACATGATGCGCTTCGAGAAAACGCAGAATGGGCAATTCAACGTCACTGAATATGGATCAATCAGCGATCCCACGCAGTTCAAGAGTCTGTACGCTTATTCGCCCTACCAGCACGTTGTCGACGACACGAAGTATCCGGCCATCCTGCTGATGGTGGGAGAAAACGACTTGCGCGTGGATCCGTGGCACTCGCGGAAATTTGCCGCCCGTTTGCAAGCGGCGAGCGCGTCGGAGCTGCCGATTTTCTTGATCAGCTTCTCCAACGCCGGCCATGGCGGCATCGGGTCTGGCGAAAATCAGCAGATTGCCATGGCGGCGTACCGGTGGACATTTCTGTTCGATCAGTTGGGGGCGATGTTCAATAGCAAGCTACCGTAAACAGCTTGTTTGCCTTGGCCGCGGTTTACCGGATCAGACATTGAGGGGTTCCGGCCCCAAAGCTACGGTAGCAACCAGTGCGGTCGTGTCATTTGGCAGTTTCAACCTTCTCCCGCTCCGCGTTGTACGTTCCAAACTTCTGTGCGACCGGCTTCAGCGTCGGATAGAACTGCACGAACGAGTGCTCGACGGCGGCATGCGCGTCATGGCATTGGAAACAGCCTTCTTTGGGATTGGCGGCCGCGGATTTAGTGGTCTCGTCGAAATTGAAATAGGCCCACTTTTCCGGAAAATGACTCGAATCTTTCACCTCGACGCCAATGCCCATCAGATCGGTGGTTTGATAGTGGCCGTGTTGATTGATGGAAATCTTCGAATCGCCGCCGCGCTCTTCCACGACAAACATGGTTTTCTCGGGCCACTTGCCTGAGGCTAAGAACTCCCGATAGGCCCACTGCGGAACAAAAACGTTGGTGAACATGTCGTGGCCGCCGGCCATGGGGTTATAGGTCATCCCGAAGCCCGACGAAAGAAAGACCCAGTTTCTGTAGTCCCCCGGCCTGAGCAATTCGTTGTTGCCGGTGTACTGGGGCCGGTCGGATGGTTCGTCCGGACTGGCGGCCTTCAGCAGCACCCCGCAGGCAAGTGAGACAACCACGAGTCCAAGCAGAACGGTTCTATTCACAGATTCCTCCTCGCCAGACGAGGTATGCCCGGCTTATACGCCCGCCGTATAGACGTGCCAAACAGGAAAATGTTTCTGCAAGAAAACATTCTGCGCATCACAGAGGTCAGGAGACAGACCTATGAACGGCAAGCTGCGCTTTTCCATGTTACTGCCTTTGCTAGTGGTGCTACTCGTTGTATGGGCCCAAGCCCAGACTTCTGGCCAGGTAGACACCGGGCGGCCGTCCCTGCACGAGCAGGACGCAAATGAACTGGCAGATACGAAAGCCGATGTCGCGAAAATGCAGTCTTTGCTCAATGCGATGCAAGCCAATTTCGCGCTGGTAGGAAATCCCACATTGCCCGCCAATCACGAACTGGGACTGAACATGGACATGTGGCGCGTCCTGATCGACCGCATGCAGCGCCGCGTCGAACGTCTGGAGAGAAGCGCAGAAAGGTCCAGACCATCAAGATAATGCCGATCCCGGGAACGCCTTGAATTCGGCGCTCCCGGCGTCGGCGGTGATCCTACATGATGTCTGTGCGCTTCCGCAGGAAGGCGGGGACGTCCAGGTCATCAGGTTGGAAGCTGGGCGCAACGGCTAGTTGCGGCTGAGGCGGTGTCGGTTCCCCGACTTGAACGTCCTGCGTTGGAGCTTGCATCACCATGTCAGGAATTGGTTCTGGCGTGGGCTCGACCTCCGGGTCGTCGAAGAATGAGTCGCGCTTCGGCCGCAGGGAGATCAGCGGCGTGCGGCTGGCCTCCTGGCGCCGGCGCACAACGTCGGCATCTTTGAACCCGGTCGCGATGACAGTGATTTTGACCGCGTCCTTCATCTTCTCGTCCAGCACCGCGCCGAAGATGATGTTGGCTTCCTCATCGGCAGCGTTCTGGATGATGGTGGATGCCTCGTTGACTTCAGTCAGTTTCAGCGAACTTGACCCCGTCACGTTGATCAGGATGCCGCGAGCCCCGTCGATCGCGCCGGCTTCGAGCAGGGGCGAGGCAATCGCTTTCTGGGCAGCCTCGATCGCCCGTCGCGTTCCGCTGGCCGTCGCTGTGCCCATCACGGCGTAGCCCATGCCCTGCATGATGGTTTTTACGTCGGCGAAGTCGCGGTTGATGATGCCGGGAATGGTGATGATGTCGGAGATCCCCTGCACGGCTTGCCGCAGAATGTCGTCGGCCACGCGGAAGGACTCGAAGAATCCCGCGTCCTGGGCCACGGCCAGCAGCTTCTCGTTCGGGATCACGATGGTGGTATCGACAGCGTCGATCAGGTCCGACAACCCGCGCTCGCATTGGTGCATGCGCCGTTTGCCTTCGAAGTTGAAAGGCTTGGTCACGACAGCAACCGTGAGCGCGCCCATTTCGGCGGCGAGTGAGGCGATGATGGGGGCAGCGCCGGTTCCCGTTCCACCACCGAGGCCGGCGGTCACGAAGACCATGTCGGCGCCCTCGAGCGCTTCGATGATCTTTTCGGAATCCTCGAGCGCCGCTTTCCGGCCGACCTCAGGATTGGCGCCCGCACCCAAACCGCTGGTGAGCTTGACGCCCAGTTGAATTTTCACCGGCGCGCGCGACATGCGCAGCGCCTGCAAATCGGTGTTCGCTACTACGAACTCGATGCCTTCGAGTCCGCTCTCAATCATCCGGTTGACGGCGTTGCCGCCACCCCCACCTACCCCGATGACCTTGATCTTGGCGTCGTTCCGGGGCTCCTCGTTAAAACTGATGCGAATGCCGCTGTCTTTATCTTCACTCATAATCACCGCCATTTAGTCGTTGTTCTTTGATCGTTAGCCGTTGGCTTTGATCATCGGCCGCTCGCTTGGGGAGCTAACGACCAACGACTACCGACCAGCGACTTGTCTTCAAGCACCCTTCAAAGCAAACAGAGACTTCAACTTCGAACTCCAGCGTTCATCCTGAATGCCGCGCGCAATCCGTGCCCGATGCGCGTAGTACAGAATCCCGAGCGCGGTGGCAAATTCCGGCTCCGCCAGCATGGCCGGCATTTTCGCCAGGGGCAGGGGCCAGGCCAATCGCACCGGCCGTCGCAGAACCGATTCCGCCACGTCGAGCACTCCCGCCAGCCGCGATGCGCCGCCGCTGAGTACGACGCCGCCTGCGCACAGCTCCAGCATGCCGGCGTGCCGCAGGTTGTCACGCATCAATTCGAACAACTCGCGCGCTCGCGGCTCCAGGATTTCTCCCACCACTCGTTGCCGCACCAATCGCGAAGGCCGATCTCCCACCGACGGCACTTCCACCTCATTGCCGTCGGGAATCAGCGTGACCACGGTATTCCCGTAAACGCGCTTGATCTTTTCCGCTTCCAGGGCGGGCGTACACAACCCTACGGAAAGATCGCTGGTGAAGTGATCGCCGCCGACTGAAATGGCCCCCGTGTGCGCCACGGCGCCGTCGCGGAAAACGATCAACTCGGTGGAACCGGCGCCCATGTCGGCCAGGCACACGCCCAGTTCGCGTTCATCCGCGCGCAATACAGCATCGGCGCACGCCAGGGGCTCAAAAACTGTGTCATCAACGTGCACGCCGGCGCGATTCACCGCGGTGACCACATTCTGGGTGGCGCTGGCGGCGGCCGTCACGATATGGACACGCACTTCCAGCCGCATGCCCATCATGCCGAGCGGATCGCGAATACCGCACTGGTCGTCCAGAAGAAATTCCTGCGGCAGCAAATGGACAATTTCGCGATCAGCGGGAAGCGGGATAGCCCGCGCTTTATCTACGGCCAGGCGAATTTCTTCGCGCGCGATTTCCCGCGGACGGGTGCCGAAGCTGAGACCACCCTGGCTGTTCACCCCGCGCATGTGGGCGCCGGCAACGCCTACTGTGGCATGCTCAATCGGCACGGCGGCGGCATCCTCGGCCTGCTCAACCGCTTCCTGGATCGACGCTACCGCCTTATCGAGCTCAACAATGACACCCTTGCGCGAACCGCGCGACTGAGCGACTCCGTGCCCGCGATAACGCAGCCCGTTGTCGGTCGCCTCCGCCACCAGCACGCAGGTCTTGGCGCTTCCGACATCAATGGCAATCAACAATTGCTCGCTCAAAGTTGACATGCTCATTGCGCCCCCTGCTGCCTGCTGATCGCGGGGCTTGGTTTCTTTTTTGTGGAATCGTTGACCGGCTTTGAGCTCACCCCGGTGCTTTGCGTTGCTATGGGCGCAGGCGGCGAGGTGATTACGGGCTGCGGGTTCGCCTTGGCTGTCAGTGGCGTTCTGCTCCTGGCTTTTGTCCAACGCTTTTGAGAGCGAGTCGACTTCTTTACCGCCGCATACCTGGATACCCGAACCGGCCCGATACTGGGCTTCTTCGCGCCGACGTGTGTGATCAGCGCCGCCGGCCGCACGCCCGCCGCAACCGCCACTCGGGCGGCCGCCGCTGCAAGCGGCGCCTGTTTCACTCCCCTTAGGTCGGGATTCACGATGATCTGCCGGTCATAGCGAAGGTCTACCGATTCGACCGGGTTGAATTGCTGGCGCCACTCCTGCAGGTGAGTCACGTAAACTTTGTAGCGTTCCAGAAAATTGGACGAACCCAGATGAACCAGCACCGCGCCCTGGGGATCATTCGCCACCACCTTGATGTCATCGGGATCGGACAAATCAACCTCGCTTAAGTCTTGCGAATAATGAGCGCCGCCGGAATCAAGCTGCCGGACCAAATCGTCATAAATCTTCATGCGCGCGGCTCGCGTTGATCCCGGCTCTCCGGAATTGGTTCCCAGAATCACCGGAAAGGAAAATTTTTTCCGGCCCGCGAGCGGCAACTCCATGAGCACGCCAGTGGCGTCGATCAGCGAGATGTGGGAACCAACTCGCGCGAAGGCGACTGGGGTCCGTTCGTGAATCTCGACTTTGATCCGGTTGGGAACGAAGCGCATCACGCTGGCCGACTCCACCCATGGCACCTGCTCCAGTTGCGCTTTTCGTTGGGCCAGCGGAATAAAGAAAATATTGCGGCCGATGTCTGCGCCAAAGATTTCCAGCACCTGCGCATGACTGACATTGTGGGTGCCGGCAACTTCGATGTCTTCGCTGGAATCGATGCGGAAACGCCAGGAATGTTCGCTGTAGCGGTAGATCGCGCCCCCGGCAACCGTTGCCAGCCCGGCCATGGCCAAAGCGGCCAGCACCCAGAGCAGGCGATGAGCTGTCTTTTTCGGAAGGGGACCGCGGCGCGCAGAAACGCGTTTTTGGCCGCGCAGAAAAGGCGACTCTTCGTCCACATCCAGGTTGACCAGGCGCGCGTCGTCCAGATCGGGGCGCACCGGTTCGTCAACCGATGTGTACAAATCTTCCTGCGAGATGGTCGCACTGCTTTTACGCGCCATCAACTCAGGTCAATTGTCGTCAGTGAATCGCCAGCGCAAACACTATAACTGCTTTTCTGCTGTGGAAGATAGAGAATTTTGGTTCGGCTTGACTCGGAGGGACAAAAAAACCGGCTGCGCAGAAGTCTGTGCAGCCGGAATCAGGAGAATCGGGAAATTTAGATCGGATCTTGCATGACGGAAATGTGCGGAGCGGCAACCTCGATGTCCGGAACTGTCACTCGGGTGCGCGGGCAAACCACAACTCCGTGCCGGCCTTGCACCACGATTCGGTTCGGGCTCACGCTGACTCCGGGAACCTCTATATCGAAATCCTTCACAACGGGGTAGTCGGCAAGCACATTCATCTGCCGGAATTCGCGTTTTGCGGCCACGGCTTGCAGTCGAGCGCGCTGCGCGTCGATTCTGGCCTGAGCAGCCTGCAAGCGGGCCTCCTGCTCTTCCACGCGCGCTTTCGCAGCCTGCATATGCCCCAGGCCGGACTCGGTATGACCCATGGCCATCTCCACCATAGCCACATAGGGAACCGCCTTCGCCCGGAACTGGTCAATCACTCCCGATGCCTTCCCCATCCAGCAGCGGCCCATGCCCGAAGAGCCTATGGAGAGGACCATCACCCCTAAACCTGTCCAATACCATGCTTTTGCCGTCATACCCTGCTCCTTGCTTCACTAACTTGGACGAGGCGCCTTTGAATTCGTCAACAAGGGGTTTTACGGAAATGTGGAATGTTTTGTTTCAGGAATTTTGGGGAAGGGGAGGAACTCTCTTATGTTCAGAGGGGTAGGGAATAAGAGGCCTAAACAAACGCCACACCTAAACACAAGGTCCCTCCACTCGGGCTTTCAGCCCTCGGTCGGGATGACAGGGGCGTTGAAACTATTTGGCGGTCGCGACTGGCTGAGTCGCGTGAATCTTTTCCAGGATCATAGGGCCTATCTGGTAAACACTCCCAGCACCTAAGGTAAGGACCAGGTCACCCTCCCGGGCGGAGGAACAGGCAAGCTTTGCGGCTTCTTCGAATGACCGGGAGTAGGTGACTGCCGGATGCCCGGCGCGGCGCATCTCGTCCACTAGATGCTCTGCGGTTACTCCGTCAATTGGCTGTTCACTGGCGGCATAGATGTCCAGGACAGATACTTGATCGGCATCACTGAAGGCGGCAGCGAACTGATCGATCAGGTCGCGGGTACGCGTGTAGCGGTGAGGCTGGAACACAACGTGAATCTTTCGGTAGCCACATTGCCGCGCAGCGGCCAGAGTTGCCTTGATCTCCGTGGGATGATGACCGTAATCGTCAACAACCGCGATTCCCCCTGCCTGGCCGCGCAACTGGAAGCGGCGATCCACGCCCCGGAAGCTGTCCAGGGCGAAGCGGATTTCCTCCACGGCGATGTCCAGGCCAACCCCGACGGCAAGGGCCGCGGTCGCATTCAGGACATTGTGTGTTCCGGGCACATGCAGGGTGAACTCGCCCAAGTCGCGGCTATCGTAACGAACCCGGAACCGGCTCAGGGGACCGTGATCACCGGGCGCACATTCAGGTTTGTTGACCGCAATGTGGAAATCGGAACCACGCCGCGTGCCATAGGTCACGATCCTTCTCTGCACCTGCGGCAGGACTTTGCGTAAGAGCGGATCATCGTTGCAGGCCACCACCATCCCGTAAAATGGCACGCCGTCCATGAACTCAAGAAAGGCGTTCTTCACATCGCGCATGTTGCGATAGCAGTCCATGTGCTCGCGATCGATGTTGGTAACCACCGCCAAGATCGGCGAAAGCTTCAGGAAAGAACGGTCGCTCTCGTCAGCTTCCGCAACCAGGTAATGGGATTTGCCCAGCCGCGCATTCGAACCCATGGCATCCACGCGCCCGCCGACCACGACCGTCGGGTCAAGGCCTCCAGCGGCCAGCACGGCGGCGATCATCGATGTGGTCGTAGTCTTGCCATGCATTCCGGCCACGGCAATTCCATACTTGAGGCGCATCAACTCGGCCAGCATTTCCGCACGCGGAATGACGGGCACCCGCTGCTGCCGCGCTTCTTCCACCTCGGGATTATCTGCAGCGATCGCGGAACTCGTGACCACCACTTCTGCGCCGGCGATGTTCTCAGCCTTGTGCCCTTCGAAAATAACCGCTCCCAGGCGGGCAAGGCGCTCGGTAACCGGCGAGCTTTTCAAATCCGAGCCGGCAACTTTGTAGCCGAGATTGAGCAGAACCTCGGCAATCCCACTCATGCCGATCCCGCCAATTCCCACAAAATGAATACGTTGAATTTTTGCAAACATAAAAAGCTGTCAGCTATCTGTCTCCAGCAGGACTTAGCTCGATAGGACTAGAAGCTAAAGGCCGAAAGCTGAAAGCAGATACCTTATTTCACTCCGGCCAACGCGGCGGCCATCCTGGCAATCTCGCTTGCTGCCTGCGGATGAGCGAACCTGTGTGCCGCTCGTGCCATCTTCGCTCGTCGTAGCGGATCGCCCAGCAGCGTTCTGACCACATCCACCAGCGATTCCCGGGTGAGTGCCCGTTCTTCGATCATGACCGCAGCCCCGGCGCGCTCCAGTGCCTCGGCATTGCGCTTCTGATGATCGTCCGCGGCCCGCGGAAATGGAACGAAAACAGCAGGCTTGGCAGCCGCCATGACTTCCGCAACCGTGCTTGCCCCGGAGCGGCAGACGAGCAGGTCGGCGCGCGCGAACGTTGCCGGCATATCATCGATGAACGGATAAACTTCCGCCGAGCCCCCGGCCGCCAGATACTCCGCTTGCGCCTCATTATAGTCGCGTTCCCCGGTCTGATGGATGATGTGAATGCCCGGAATCTCCGCCTGCAGCGCAGCCAGCGAGGAGATCACCACCTGGTTGATCGAGTGCGCGCCTTGACTTCCCCCAAACACCAGCAAGGTCGGGCGCGGATCGCCGGTTCTTCCCCCAATCGCGCAGAACGCTTTGCGGACCGGAACCCCGGTCACCTCGAAGCGGCGGAAGTATCTCCCAGTTTCCTGGAAATGCACCGCCGCGGCCGACACCATGGGTGCGACCAGGCGATTGGCGAAGCCCGGTACGACGTTGGGTTCAAAAGCCAGCGTCGGCAAGCTGCTCAGAGCAGCAGCCATCATCGCTGGACCTGAAGCATAGCCGCCGACGCCAATCATCACGTCCGGCCGAAACTCAGAGATGATTCGCGACGACGCCCATATTGCGCGGGGCAAATCCGCGGCGGTCCTGGCGCGCGTAGCCAGGCTGACGTTCTTCAGCGCACCAACCTGGACCAGGCGCAACTGAAACCCGGCCGCCGGAACCAGGCGGTTTTCGATTCCTCGAGCCGTTCCTATAAAGAGGACATCAGCGCAATACTGCTCCACCAGCGCCTGAGCAATGGCCAGTGCGGGAATGACGTGTCCGCCAGTTCCACCGCCCGCCAGGATGGCTCGCATGGCTGAAAACTATAACAGGGATGAAGAATCAGGCCGAACCCAGAAGGCTCTGCCAGCCGTACCGAAGGTAATCGTGAACCGACATCGCCGCTCTGTCATCCCGAGCCGAGTCGAGAGCCTGCCCCGAGCGGAGCCGAGAGGGACTTCTGTTTCGAACCATGGCGAGCCGAGGCTCTCAATCCACCTGCTGCGTGATGTTCAGCAGCACTCCAATACAAGCCAGGGTAATGAACAACGAAGATCCACCATAGGAGACGAGCGGCAGGGGAATGCCCTTGGTCGGCATCATCCCTAAAACCACGCTGATATTGATACAGGCCTGCAGCACGACCATGCTGGTAATGCCGACCGCCACGTAGCGCGCGAATACATCGTCGACGTTGATGGCGGTACGCAAGCCGCGCCACAGGAATATGGCGAACAGCGCAGCCAGGAACGCCGCTCCCAGCAGCCCGAACTCTTCCGCTGTAACCGCATAGATAAAATCGGTATGCGGTTCGGGAAGATAAAACAGTTTCTGCTTGCCTTCCATCAGGCCGAGTCCGGTAATCCCGCCGGTGCTCACCGCAATCATCGACTGGATGATGTGAAATCCGGTCTTCTGCGGGTCGGAATAGGGGTTGAGAAAAGCCAGAATCCGGTCTCGGCGATAGCTCACATGAAAGATCAACACGTAGAGCGCGGGGATGCTGGCCAGAAACGCGTATCCGAAGTAGCGCAACTGCATTCCGGCAACGAAAAGAATGCAGACCGTAATAGCGGCGCAGGCAATGGCCGTGCCCAAGTCGGGCTGAAACACAATTAATCCCAGGAAGACTAAGGTCGGCACGATCGCCGGAAGCAGCGTATTGCGCCAGTCCTCCATCGACTTGGTGCGGCACTCGAGGAAATAGGCGAGGAAGAAGATCAATGCCGGCTTCGCCAGTTCCGAAGGCTGAAAGGAGAATGCGCCCCAGTGAATCCAGCGGTGGGTGTTATGCGCGCGATCGAGGAAGAATACCGAGATCAACATCAACGTAGTCGCGCCCAACAGCGAATAGACGAAGGCCGGATGCTTGTAGCGTCGGTAATCCACCTTCATGGCGATGAGCATGGTCAGCATGCCACCCGCCGCCCACAACGCCTGGCGCACCAGGAACGTATAGGGCGATCCATAACGCTCCTTGGCCATGACGGCTGAAGCGCTGAACACCATGATCAGGCCGATGAAAACCAGAAGCAATGTCACCGCAAACAGCCAGCGATCGACACTGATCCGCTTTGCCATGGAATTCTCATTTCACCACGGAGCGGCTACGAGGCCACATCTTTGTGTTGTGGATTTTGAAGGAGGATTGACAGTCTTGGTTCCGGAGTTTCTTTTACGACTTCGCCAGCGCGTCCTCGCTTCGCGCCTGCTCAGCCAGGGCGTGGACCGCATCCTTGAACACCCGTCCGCGGTGCTCGTAGCTTTTGAACTGATCGAAACTGGCGCAGGCCGGAGCAAGTAAAACCACATCCCCCGCGACTGCCGTGCCGGCGGCCCGCTTCAGAGCGTTATCCAGGGTGTCGGCATGAACGATTTCAGCCATGCCCTTGATGTGCGATTCGATCTTCGCTGCCGCCGCGCCGATGGTATAGACCTTCTTCACCCGTTTCTTCAGCAGATCATTCAGAACCGTGTAGTCGCTCCCCTTGTCCTTGCCGCCGAGGATGAGGTGAATATTGGCGGGAAAAGATTCCAGCGCCTTGATGGTGGCATCCACGTTGGTCGCCTTGGAATCGTTGAAGTATTCGACTCCACGGATGGTTGCGACGTACTCCAGCCGGTGTTCAACCGCCTTAAACGCTCGAACCGCACCCCTGATGCGCTCAGGATCGCAGCCCATGAGCACGCCGGCGCTGACTGCGGCCAGCACATTCTCGAGGTTATGGCTGCCCTTCAGCGGAATCTCCGAGACCGGCATGATTTCCCGCACCGCTTTCTGATCACGAAAGACGATTTTCCCGTCACCAACAAAGCTTCCCTGCTCCACCTGTTGTTTTCGGCTGAACCAGAATACTTTCGCCTTGGTTCGGCCACCCATCTCCACGCAGGTGCGATCGTCAGCATTCAAAACTGCAAAATCGCCAGATTGCTGGTTCTCGAAGATACGCGCCTTGGCGTTCACATAAGCTTCAAACGTGCGATGCCGGTCAAGATGATCCGGGGTGACGTTCAAAACCACCGCAAGCTTAGGTCGAAAGGTCTGAATAGTTTCCAGTTGGAAGCTGGAGACTTCCAGCACGGCAATGGTCTGCGGCTTCGCTTCACTGATCAGCGATATGGCAGGGGTACCGATATTCCCGCCCACCAGCGCTGGAAATCCCGCCGCTTTGATGATTTCACCAATGAGAGTTGTCGTTGTGGTCTTACCATTGGAGCCGGTGATGGCAACAATCTGTCCCGACAGAAACTGGGCCGCTAACTCGATCTCGCCAATTACCTTTTCTCCGAGGGCCCGCGCCTGCATTAAGGGTGGAGCATCCACGGGCACGCCCGGACTGACGACGATAAGATCCTGGCCACGAAAAGTGCGCTCGCCGTGGCCGCCGGTTTCGACCGTGATGCCATGGTCCAGCAGGACCGGGATCTGGTCGCGCAACTCGTCTTCCGCCTTGGCATCGGAGACAGTCACGCGCGCGCCGCGCGACTTCAGAAAAAGCGCTGACGCGACTCCGGATTTCCCCAGCCCCACGACCAGCACGCGTTTGCCGTTCAGATCCATAACAGCTCTTAGCTCTTAGCCTTTAGCTAGTAGCTCCCCGGTTACTCTGTGTCTCTGTGCCTCTGTGGTGGACGTTTTTATCTTAACTTGAGAGTTGTCAGCGCAAATAACGCGAATACCAGGGAGGCAATCCAGAAGCGCACAATGATCTTAGACTCAGACCACCCTAGTAACTCGAAATGATGGTGCAGAGGCGCCATCTTGAAAATACGCTTCTTGCGCAGCTTGTACGATCCCACCTGCAGGATCACCGACAGCGCCTCGATAACAAATATCCCGCCGATAAACGGCAGCAGTAACTCCTGCTTGATCATCACCGCGACTGTGCCAATGGCTCCCCCCAACGCCAGGGAGCCCACGTCGCCCATGAAGACTTCCGCCGGGTGGGCGTTGTACCACAAAAAGCCAATTGCCGAGCCCACCATGGCGCCGCAAAAAATCGTCAGCTCTCCAACCTGCGGCATGCGTTGCAATTCCAGGTAGCCGGCAAAAACGGCGTGGCCGCTGACATAGGTAAGAACCGCCAGCGCTCCGGCAGCGATCACCGTGCAGCCGATGGCTAATCCATCCAGTCCATCCGTCAGATTCACCGCGTTGCTGGAACCGACGATAACCACCACCACGAATGCGATGAACGGCACGAAAGCGAGAGGCCAGAGTTCGTGGCGATTCAACCAACTCTCAACCACCAGGTCGGGGCGAAACTGCTTGAAAAATGGAACAATCAGCTTGGTCGAATAGAGCCCGCGCGCCTGCATGGCAATGAGCGTGATAGCGATGAGAATGCTGGTGATAATCTGCAGCGTCATCTTGCTGCGGGCGGTCAGCCCCAGGTTCCGGCGGTGCACCGTTTTCAGATAGTCGTCGGCAAAGCCGATGGCGGCAAAGGCGCAGGTCGAGAGCACCGCAATCCACACGAATCGATTGCTCAGATCGGCCCACAACAGCGTGGGCACGACAATCGCTATGGCGATCAGCAACCCGCCCATGGTGGGGGTGCCCGCTTTTTTCTGATGAGCCTTGGGACCTTCTTCGCGGATGTATTGCCCGATCTGAAATTCCCGCAGGCGATGAATCACCAGCGGCCCAATGACGAGCCCGGTAAACAACGCCGTGAGGCTGGCAAAGGCGGTGCGAAAGGTCAAGTAACGGAAAATTCGGAAGGGCGGAAAATAATGGTAAAGCTTCAGGTACAGCAACCAATAGAGCAATGCGCCTCCGTCCCTTATTCCTGACTCAGCCCCGCCTTAACCTGCAGCGCTTTCCATGTTTCCAGCGCCCGTTCCAGCTTTACTCCGCGCGACGCTTTCAGTAAGACCACATCCCCCGGGCGGGTTTCCCGAGCCAGCCATTTGCCTGCCTGTTCCGGCGACTCCATGAACTGCGCCTGAATTCCGCCGGCGCGCGCTGAGTCGACGATTTCGTGCGCCAGTCCTCGAACGCCGATCAGCATATCAATTCCACGTTCGGCCACATGGCGCCCCGAAGCACGATGCAATTCCGCGCCGCTCGGCCCCAGTTCCAGCATCTCGCCGGCGACGACAATGCGGCGGCGCGCCGGCATGGAAGCCAGTGCATCCACCATGGCGTCCAGCGCTTTCGGATTCGAATTGTAGCAATCGTTGATGACGCTGGTGTCGCCCACTTGGATTACCTGCCCACGTTTGTCCGCGGGCTGAAGCGACGACAGCGCAGAAACCGCTTCCGATAGTGTTAATCCCTGCTGGAGCGCGACAGCGACGGCGGCCAGCCCGTTGTAAACGTTGTGACGGCCCACCAGAGGCAACCGCGCATGTTCCCGTTCCCCCGTGGCCAGAACCACTTCGAACTCCGATCCCTCCGCGCCCTGTTCTCGAAATTTTTCCGCACGCACGTCGGCTCCGGAATCAAAGCCGAACTTTACAACTGTGCCCTGGAAATCCCGGCCGAACTGCGATACGTACTCATCATCCGCGTTGAGAATGGCCGTCCCACCCGGCGGCAAGGACTGGATCAACTCATACTTGGCGCGCGCAATACTCGCTACCGAGTCAAAGAATTCCAGGTGAACCGGGGCAACGCAGGTGACAACGCCAGTCTCGGGCTGAGCAATGGCCGCCAAAGCTCGGATCTCACCCAGATGGGACATTCCCATCTCGATGACGGCCACATCATGATCCGGCTCCAGTTTCAACAGCATCAGCGGCAGCCCAAAATGATTATTGAAATTGCCCTCGGACTTGAGAATTCGGAATTTGGTAGCTAGCAGGTGGGCAATCGCTTCTTTGGTCGTGGTCTTGCCCGCCGAGCCGGTCACGCCGATGAGCGGCTTGCCCCAGATTTGCCGCACTGCAGTGGCGAGTTTCTGCAGAGCAACCAGCGTGTCTTCCACAACAAGCAAAGGCACTCTGCTGGGATAGCGGCTGACTTGATCTCGCTGCACCACCGCGCCGACTGCGCCCTTCTCGAGCGCGCTTTGCACATAGTCATGCCCGTCCAACCGCTCGCCTTTGACGGCAAAGAACAGTTGCTGTGGCTGGATCGAGCGCGAGTCGATCGAGTATCCCTGCGCAAGGGCGCGATTGTCGAAATTTCCTTGAGCCGAAGTGAGCTCGGCAATTTTCCGCAGCGGCAACTTCATCGAATATTCCCCGCGCTGGCGGCTGCACTGCAGTCATATCCGGCCTGCGCCAGAACCTCCCGCCCTGCCTGAACATCATCGAAAGGAACCGGACCTTCGCGGCCAACCTGTACTTTTTCGTGACCTTTACCTGCAAGAAGAACAATGTCTCCAGGTCTGGCTTCGCGGACTGCGAGGGCGATCGCGGCTCTTCGGTCCGGCTCGACCGTGTACCTGGTTCCGGTGCGCTGCAATCCCACGAGCGCATCATTGATGATCGCGCGCGGATCTTCGCTGCGCGGATTATCGGATGTGAGAATCACGAATTCGCTGCCGCGTCCTGCCGCCTCGCCCATCAAGGGGCGCTTGGCCCGGTCCCGGTCTCCGCCACAACCGAAGAGAGTAATGACGCGCCCCGCTGATCCCGCCTGCAACACAAACTCACGCGCCAAGGCTGTCAGATTACGCAAAGCATCGTCCGTGTGCGCATAATCCACAACCACCGTGAACGGCTGCCCGCAATCGACCCGCTCGAAGCGTCCGGGAACGCGCGCCAGCCCCGCAACTCCCTGTTCGATCGCTTTACTGTTGCAGCCACGCGCGTAAGCGGCGGCAGAGGCGGCCAGCACGTTATAAACATTCACTTTTCCGATCAGCGGCGACCATACCGGAATGGTCTGCTCCGGCGTAACCAGATCGAATCGCGTTCCATGCAGGGTGATCCCAATTTTTTGCGCATGAAAATCACCCCGCGACCATCCGTAGGTAAGCACTTGCGACCCATGCGACTTGCTCACCTTAACCAGTTTTTGACCAGCTTCATCGTCCACGTTCAATATGGCGACGCGGGGCGCTTCCGTTCCACAGCCCAGAAACAGAATTTCTTTGGCGGCGAAATACTCGTCCATGGTCTTGTGATAATCGAGATGATCGCGCGTCAGATTCGTAAAAACAGCAACATCGAAGGGAATAGCAAAGACTCGTTGTTGCGCCAGCGCATGCGAGGAAACTTCCATGACACCTTCGGTTGCCCCATTTCCCAGTGCGTCCCTGAACAGACGATTCAGTTCCAGAGATTCCGGAGTGGTATGCGGCGCGGGCAGAACCCTCCCGGCTACGTGATATTCGATCGTGCCGACCAGGGCAGTCTTTTTCCCTGCCGACTGCAGAATCGACTCCAGCAGAAAGGCGGTCGTGCTCTTGCCGTTCGTGCCCGTGATTCCGCTGATGGCAAGTTTCTCGGCAGGCCGTTTGTAGAAATTGGCGCTCAGACGCCCCAATGCCCTTCGTCCGTGCGGTACTTGCGCCCAAGCAACGCCGCCGCGTGGTGGCTGCGACGAGGAATCGGTGATCACGGCAACTGCCCCTTTCGCAAGGGCCGCGTCAACGTACCGGTTACCATCGCTACTCTCGCCGCGAATGGCGACAAACGCATCTCCGGCTTGGATCCGGCGCGAGTCGTAGTCCAGGCCGGTGACACTGGCATCGCCGCTCTGGGACAGCACTTCCGCCCCGTCCAGTAATTGCTGAAATGTCATCGTGTCTTTTCCCGATTATTGCACAGCACAGGACAGCCCGGCGGTAACCGATCTCATCTGGATTTTGGCTTGAACCAGGCGAATAGGTGGGTTGGTAGCGTTTCCATTAACGGAATCAGCGCTTGAAGGAAACCAGGCCCGTCAGCCCTGTCAGGAACCAATCACTCACTCGCTCACGCCCGCCAGTGCCAGGACCAGAAGCAGAATGCGCCTGAGTCCCAGATCGCGGCCGGTACAATCGAACCATTCCTGCAAGGTATGTGCACCGCCGCCCGTGCCGCCTCCACCGATTGCAATGGCCTCACGCCCAAGTGAGAGGGGAATATTCGCATCCGTGGACGCGCGTTGCACTTGCGCGACGTTCCCCAGGTGCGCATCGACCGCCCGGATCACCTGCAGGATGCGCGCCCCCGGCGCCAACTCCCCGCCCGGACGATTGCCGATTGCGACCACTTCCGCGCTCAGTTCGCCAAACCGCTTGTGGCCCGAACAGCGCGCTTCGGCGGCACGCGATTCTTCGTCCACCGCCCGATCCAGGGCCGCTCGCAAGGCCTGCTCCAGCGCTTCAATTTCTTTGCTGGAGGTGGAGCGAATATCCACGCGCATGCTGGCCGACTCGGGAATCGAGTTGACGGATGTGCCCCCACGAATTACGCCGATATTGAATGTCGTCTTCGGGGAGCTCGGAACCGGCACCTCAGCGAATCTCGCCACCGCGCGCGCCAGAACCACGATCGGATTCGGCGCTCCGAAATCGCTCCACGAGTGTCCCCCGGGACCGCGAACAATTACTTCGAATCTGCGGCTTCCGAGGGCCTCGGCAACCACCGTGTCGTTCCCTGCGCCGTCCAGAATCACGTTGTAGCCGATCGAATCGAGCCAGCGGCGGTCGGAAAAAATCTGGCGCATCCCGCGCAGATCGCCTTCTCCCTCTTCTCCGACATTCGCGATGAACAGAATCGGAGCCGAGGTCGAAATACGCGCCTGCCCTAAAGCGGCCGCAACCCCCAGCAACGCGGCCAATCCCGCACCATTGTCGGAAACACCGGGACCGTACAGGCGAGCGCCCTGTTGCCGAACGTTGAGGGGCGTTCCGGCAGGAAAAACCGTATCCAGGTGCGCGCTCAAGGCCACCGATTTGCCTTCAGTTCCCGGCCGAAGGCCAAAAACATTGCCTACTTCATCGGCATGCACTTCTTTCAACCCGAGTTCGAAAAAACGCTCCAGCAACCATTCGCTGCGGGCCTGCTCGCCGAAAGGAGGGGCGGGAATCCGCGCCAACTGCAGTTGCCATTCCGCGATTCGCGCCTCTTCGGAAAGAAACCATGCATAGGCCGAGCGCACGCTCGGGCTTGCGGCAAGATTGGCAATCTCCTTCTGCTGATCCGTCGAGAGACCGGCGTCAGGGCGGGATACGTGGGCCGTCATGGACTTTTAATATTACGCCATCCAAAAACTCCGCCCAGGGCGAGGCACACTGTTGGCTTCGGATTTGACTCCCTCGCCCGGCAGGCTCGACCATGTACGAGCGAGGAGAAACATGAAATATCGCCAGCTGGGCAGGACGGGATTGCAAGTCAGTGAAATTGGCTACGGTGCATGGGGCATTGGACAAAGCGAATGGGTGGGCGCCGAAGACGAGCTCTCGGTCAAATCTCTGAAAGCGGCGCGAGAGGCCGGTGTCAATTTCTTCGACACTGCGCTGGCCTATGGCGAGGGCCACAGTGAACAACTCCTGAAGCGCGCCTTCGGCAACTCGCGCGAGGTAATCATCGCGAGCAAGGTGCCGCCCAAGAATCGTATCTGGCCGGCACAGCCCGGTTCTAAACTCGACGACGTCTTCCCGCGAAAATATGTTCGGTCGTGTCTCGAGCAGACGTTAAAGAATCTGGGCCGCGATGCCGTCGACCTTTATCAGTTCCACGTCTGGAACGACGATTGGGCGAAAGAGCAGGAATGGCAGTCACTCGTCAAAGAGATTCGGGATTCCGGCAAAGCCCGGTTCATCGGTATCTCGATCAACGACCACCAGCCCGCCAATTCCCTCAAAGCGCTGGCCACGGGATTGATCGACACCGTGCAGGTCATCTACAACATGTTCGACCAGTCGCCCGACGACGAACTCCTGCCTTATTGCCGGAAGAACAATATTGGAGTGCTGGCACGAGTGCCCTTCGACGAGGGCAGCCTCACCGGCAAGATTCGACCCGACACGCAATTTCCGGATGGCGATTTCCGCAATCAATATTTCGGGGGCAATCGCAAACAAGAGGTCTGGGATCACCTGCAGAAACTTCTGCAAGACACTGGCTTGGTCTTGGATCAAATGCCGCGCGAGGCGCTGCGCTTCTGCTTGAGTAATCCCGCAGTCTCGACCGTCATTCCGGGAATGCGCCGGGCTGCGCACGTAGCCGGAAATACCGCTGCGTCGGACGCGGGACCGCTTCCCGCGCCTCTGCTCGACAAAATTCACCGCCATCGCTGGGTGAGGAACTACTACGATTAGGTGACGATTGAGGTTGACTCAGTGCAGGAATCCGTTCAACCGGCGAGGCATTTTATGCCTTGGCGTGCACACACTCCAGAATTTCCTCATCGCTCAGCGTGTGGTCTGAGGCTTTCGCTTTCCGGAAGATGCGCTCCACGCAGTTTTCCTCGACTGGCAATCCATGCCGCTCGAGCCAGAAAATGACATTGGACTTGCCGCTCATGGGCCCTACGTCGATGACCTGCTCTAACCCGAAAACGTGTGAGGGCACGCCGGAATAGACAGTATTCGCCAGCTCGACGTCGTTCTTCTTGAATGCCTTGATTACGGCAGAGGCGTGCACTCCTGTAGCGGTGCGGAACGCATCTTCTCCCAGGACTGGGTAATTCACGGGTATGGGTACGCCGGTCGCCTCTGAAACTGCAACGCAATATTCTTTGAGGCGGGTAACGTCCTGGTCCGCCCAGGGGGCAATTCCCATCAGTTTCAGATTGACGATCATCTGATCCATCTGGGTGTTGCCAACACGCTCCCCGATGCCGAGGGCAGTGCCATGGACGCAGACCGCGCCGGCCACCAGCGCCGCCATGGAATTGGCGATAGCCAGGCCGCGATCGCAGTGGCCATGCCAGTCAATCCGCACGTCTGCTCCCGAGGGTTTAACAACTTCCTCTTTGACGAACCGTACCAGCGCATAGGTTCCCATCGGAGTCGCGTGCCCGGCGGTATCGCAAATCACGATGGCCCGCGCACCGCAGCTTATAGCGGTGCCATACAGGCGCTTGACGGTTTCGGGATCGCAGCGGGTTGTATCCTCGGTCACATACATGACCTCCAGACCCATACTCACGGCACACTTCACCGCAGTTTCCGTCGTCTGCAGAAGGAAGTCGTCCGTCCAGCCCTCCGTGTAGCGGCGGATCGGACTGGAACCGATGAACGTGGCCGCTTCAATCGGCAACCCGGTACGCTGCACGATGTCGGCAATCGGGCGGATGTCATTCTGATGAGTTCGTGCCGCGCAGTTGGCGCGAATACTCAGTTTTCCGCGGACGATCTCCCGCGCCAGCGCCTCCACATGTTCGACCGCGCGCGGTCCGGCTCCGGGCAGCCCCAGATCCAGCGAATGAATGCCCAGTGCTTCCATGAGGTGAAGAATTTCGATTTTTTCTTTGATCGAAGGATCGCGGACGGATGGGGACTGCAAACCGTCGCGCAGGGTCTCGTCGTTGAGCAGCACCGGCCCCAGCGGCTTCAGCGATGCCGGATGTAGCTGGTTCCAGTCATAAATGAGTTCGGAAGCTTTCATGCAGATTTGTTGACGGGCACCCCACCCGTCCACCCCTGATTCACGCTGCAATGCGCGACCCAGCTACTCCTTCGGCGGCAAGGTCAAACCAAAAACCGAAATCGTTCCCTGGCCCGCCACATTGATTCCGCCCACATCTTCCGGGTTGGGCAGGTACAGAGTTTTGCAGTGCTCGCAGCGATATACTTCGGCGTCGGCTCCCCATGCGCGCGCTACGTCGCCACATTCCTGCTCCACGCTGTCGGTCATGTAATACCAGCGCTTCAGGTGCCCGCCGCAGAACTTTCCCTTGGCGTCCTTTTCATTGCAGGAACGCTGTCCGACCTTCTTCAGTTTCACTTTGTGATTGGGAAGTTGCTCGGGTTCGGATGTCACCGCTGTCGTGGGCAAGATGGTCCTCGTGGCACGGCCCGGAGCCGTTTCGGCTAACATTTTACCCGAACCTGTTCGTGCCCACTAGGACACCGAGTGCGCCGGGGGCGACCGGTTTACAGTTGATCCGAAAGCACCTTTACCGCTTTCCTCTGCAGCGCATGTTGCTTTCGCAGGGAGCGAGCGGCCTCGCCCAACGATATGGTTTGGCTGGTTACCGGGAATTCCCACAACGGCCTGACGCCTTGCGCCGAAGTGCTCCCGGTACTTTCCACAAGGTAATGCGGCGTGGCCATCGGCTGCAGAGAAGCATGTTCACTATGGCCGGGAATTTCGAGGACGAATGGCTGGTTGCTCAAAACGCTGACCGCGGCGGTTGACTGCGCTAGCGCCGCCCCGGCACACAAGAGAAGCAACAGAAATAGACTCACTTTCATATCCACACTCTCCCGGGTCCGAACCTGGGACGGAGCCTCCGTCACCCCCGCCGGAAGCTGTCGCGTTCGGCGGTTCACCTCCATAGAGGCAAGTGCATGACCAAAATTCATTCGCCAAGTCCGCGGCTTGCACTCATCAGAGCGCTGCACGCGCAATTCTTTGCACATTTCCAGGAGGAACAATCCCTCAAAACTGCTTCGGAGACACACTGGCTAACTGAATTCCCGCCTGGCCGAGCTTTGCACGGGACCCACCCTGCCCGCTTGAATTTCAGCAACAAAGTAATTCTCGCCGCGCACCGGAGATCCTGCCAGCCGCCGCAACATGGAGAGCTGGCCCACGTGGGTCAGTGCGTCGGCGATTGGACCCTGAAACAGCTTTTCGGGATCAGCCTGCAGAGGTTCACCGGATGCCAGGAAATCATCCAAAGCCTTCATGCTGGTAAAGAAGCGCTCGACTTCCCCGTCCCACACTGCGGCGCGCGTATCGCTCCACTTCTGCTGGCCTTTCGCGATCGAAAGCGCCCAGTCCATCAGATCGCAAATATGCGCCAGTATCTCGAGTGGGCACCGCGCACCTTGGGCAGCGTGGAATTCAGGATATTCGGGCGGCGCGCCCCGCAAGGCTTTTCCGCCCCGATATGCAACCGTAGCCAGGGTGTGGCGTAGCATCTGACGTTTCCCGTCGGCGGAATTCATCCCTCATCCCCCTTTGAAGCGGCGTTCCTGTTGTCCGAAAATACCCGCGGGAGGCGACGGCGTGCCCGTTAATATTCCACGGAGACCAGATACAGACCGCTGGCCGGAGCCGTAGCTCCAGCTCTCGCACGATCCTTCGCCTCGATAATGGCGGCCATATCGTCGATCGCCAACGTCTTTTTCCCGATCAGAATAAATGTCCCCACCAGGTTTCGAACCATATGGTGGAGGAAACCGCTGCCGCGCACAGTGTAAAGGAACTCATCGCCGGCCCGTTCCCACGTGGAAGCGAAAATCGTGCGGAGGTTCGAACACGCCGCCTCCTCGCGTCCTCGCTCCGGATCGGCCGCGGCAAAGGAGGTGAAATCGTGCTCGCCCACAATTCCGCCGGCCGCCTCGCGCATGGCCTCTTCATCCAGCGGGTACGGATAGTGCCAGACGTATCGCGCCAGGAATGGCGGACAAATGGCTCCACGAAAAATCCGGTAACGATAAGTCTTACCGCGCGCAGACTTGCGCGCATGAAATTCGGCAGGCGCTTCCTGTGCCTCCAAGACGCGGATAGAAGCCGGTAGAACGTCATTCAGCGCTGTTACCAGGTTCTCCGCGGGAATGGGCGATTCGATGGAAAAGCTGGCTACTTGTGCCAGTGCATGCACGCCGGCATCAGTTCGTCCCGAGCCCTGAGGCAAGACGTTTTCCCCGGTCAAACGTCGAATAGCTATTGCCAGTGTGCCTTGGACCGTTGCCGTGTCGGGCTGCACCTGCCATCCGGAGAAATCCGAGCCATCGTACGACAGCACCAGCTTGAAATTGCGCATGACTTGTTTCGGAGTCCTCCGGCGCTCTGCCTTCATCCAATGCCTTTAAAACTGTTTACAATCTTTTACTTCGGGCACCGATGAGCCAACGAAAGCTGCGCCGCGTCGTCAGCTATACTATGTCATTCCCAGGCAACTTGACCGCGCGCAGCCGGCACCAGCGCGCCCGAGATTGGAACCGTAAGTGGGTTGGTTGCGTATCACATCATGATCACCAGGACTTAGCCGCCTCTTGCAGTCTTACAGGAAGCTCTAATTTGCATGGAGATAATCGAATGCATGATCCGCGTTTGACCTCTGCCGCTCGCCAGTTGTTAGCGCTGGCATTGGCCGCAATTCTTACTTCTTTCAGTTGGGGACAGCAGCCCGATCAGCAGGCGGCGCAGCCAGCGCCGTCGGCCGCCGCGCAAGGCCAGCCTAACGCTACCGTCCCGGTGGAAACTCCGCAGCCGCGCCGTTTCCAGTTGCAGGACTACACCAAGCCAAAGGGGTATTTCCCGAACCCGGTCGCACCCTACAAGCCGCGGAGTGTTCCCCCGCCGGACTTATCCAATACCCCGCGTATGGGGGACCTCTTGCAAAACGGGAAACTGATGCTCTCGATGGATGATGCGGTTGCGCTGGCGCTGGAAAACAACATGGACATTGCCATCCAGCGCTACAACGTCGCCATTGCCGACACTGACATCTTACGTGCCAAAGCCGGATCCGCAATCCTCGGTATCAACTCGGGCGTAGTACAAAATACGCCGGGTGGTGCGACCGGCGGCCTCGGGGGCAGCGTCGGCTCCGGTCCTGGCGGTACCAGCGCAGGTTCAGCAGGCGCCGCTGCCGGACTCGGTGGACTGGTCAGCACCACTCTTGGCCAAGGCCCGCTCATCACCAGCTTTGATCCCATCATTACCGGCACGTTGCAGATGGATCGCAACTTCACTCAGTCGAGCAGCATCTTCAGCCCCATTCCCGTCGGCAATCTGAACACGGGTACTGCCAACTTCGCTTACAGCCAGGGTTTCCATTGGGGAACCAACATGTCGCTCGGGTTCAATAACAGCCATACGACCACCAACAACCCGACCAGCACCTACACGCCCTTCGTCAATTCCGGTTTTCAATTCCGGCTCACCCAGCATTTACTGCAGGGCTTTGGATTCGCGCCTAATACCCGCTTTATTCGCATTGCCAAGAATGATCGTGAAATTTCCGATGTCGCCTTTCGCCTGCAGACCATCACCACCGTCGACCAGATCGAAAACATGTACTGGGACCTGGTCTTCGCCTATGAAAACGTGCGAGTGGCACAGGAGAACATCGCGTTCGCTCAGAAAACGCTCTCCGACACTCAGAAGCAGGTACAGATCGGGACCCTGGCTCCGATCGAAGTGGTTCGCGCTCAGAGCACCGTGGCCACCGACCAGCAACAGCTAACTGTGGCCCAGACCAATCTTGAACTACAGCAACTACTGATGAAAAACGCTCTTAGTCGGACGCTGGTTGACCCGCGGCTCGCCGATGCTGAGGTGATTCCCACGTCTACCATGCAACTGCCTGCGACTGAACCAGTGGTTCCGACGCAAGACTTAGTCAACGATGCTCTGAGTCACCGGCCCGAGCTGGCCGAAGCTCGTATCGGCCTGACGAACACAGAAATCAGCAACAAGGCGATACGAAACAGTATGCTTCCGAGCCTCGACTTGTACGGCTACTACGGCGGCGCCGGCATCGGCGGCAACCTGAATCCCATTCTTCTGCCCTGCACCCCGCAGCAATTGCAGCAGGGCGGTTTCTCATTTTGCTTCAATCCGGCTATTGCAGCACCCCCGTTCCGCAACGGCGGACCGGTAGGGTACGGCAATACTTTGAGCCAGCTGGTAAATTCAACTTCTCCCGACAAGGGCCTGGGTGTAAGTCTCTCCATCCCCATTCGCAATCGTGCCAATCAGGCCCTGCAAGTACGGGGTGAACTGGAATATCGCCAGGCCCAGATGCGGCTGCAGCAGATTGAGAACCAGGTGCGCATCGAAGTACGCAACGCGCAGTTTGCGGTGCAGCAGAATCGCGCCAGCGTAAACTCCGCCCAAGCCGCCGTCGAACTGGCTCGCCAGTCGCTGGATGCGGAGCAGAAAAAGTATGCGCTGGGGGCATCGACTTCAACCCTGGTGTTACAGAACCAGACTGCGATGGCGCAAGCCGAATCAACGCTGGTTTCGGCCAGTGCCGCGTATGAGAAGTCTCGCGTGGAGCTGGATCGCGCTACCGGCCTGCTGCTCGATCACGCCGGCATCGTGCTGGCCGATGCGGAGAAGGGCGAAGTGACGCACGCGCCCCATATCCCATTTGTAACGCCGAGGGCGAATCCTACCTCGGTGATGCCGGGCGCCCCCCAGGATCAGGCCCCACCTCAACCACAGCCACAAACGGCCCCAGACCAGCAACAGACGCCTCAGCCTCCGGCGAACTAGTCTGGTCGGTAGCAAAGCCCCGTGCGCGAGCATGGGGCTTTCCTTTTTTGTGACTGCAAGGCTGGTCAACGCATCTGGATTAGATAGCAAACGGCTTGCTGGACTCACCACAGTTTTGTTGGTGTGTCCGCGTGTCCTTTGTGTGAAAAAGTTCTACAATCACAACCCATCGGGAGCGCAGGAGGATTTCTTGAAGATCGCCAACCATGTCACCGAGCTGATCGGCCATACTCCGCTGGTTTATCTAGATAAGGTCACCGACGGGGCGCAGGCCCGGATCGCGGCCAAGCTGGAAAGTTTTAATCCCTGCAACAGCGTAAAAGATCGCATTGGCGTCAGCATGATCGAGGATGCCGAGCGCGCCGGCAAAATTCAACCAGGGAAAACAGTGCTGATTGAGCCGACCAGCGGCAATACCGGAATTGGATTGGCCTTCGTGGCCGCCGTCAAGGGATACCGCTTGATCCTGGTTATGCCCGACACCCTGAGCCTGGAACGCCGCGTCGTCCTCATGGCATTTGGCGCAGAACTGGTCCTCACGCCCGGCCCCAGCGGCATGAAGGCGGCTATGGCCAAAGCCGAGGAAATCAAGCGCAGCACTCCCAACGGATACATCTTGCAGCAGTTCTCGAACCCGGCTAACCCGAGAATCCACGTTGAGACCACGGGGCCGGAAATATGGAACGACACCGACGGGAAGGTCGACATCCTGGTCTCCGGCGTAGGCACGGGTGGCACGCTTACCGGCGTCGGTGAATATATTCGCCCCAGGAAGAAAGAATTCAAAATAGTGGCCGTAGAGCCCAGCGATAGCCCCGTGTTGTCGGGCGGTAAACCGAGTCCGCACAAAATCCAGGGCATCGGCGCCGGCTTCATTCCCGATGTCCTGCGCACGGACTTCATCGACGAAGTAGTAACCGTCACCAATGATGACGCCATCAACATGGCGCGACGTCTGGCGAAAGAGGAAGGGCTCCTGGTCGGCATATCCTCGGGAGCAGCCGCATTTGCCGCCATTCAAGTCGCTAAGCGGCCTGAAAATGCGGGCAAACTCATCGTAGTTGTGCTGCCGGACTTCGGCGAACGTTACCTGACCAGCATCCTGTTCGACGAACTTCGCAAACAGGCAATGGACATGACCGCCGTCGCGGTTTAGCGGCTGGTTTTTTACGAACTCGGCTTCACCGCAGAGCGGAAAAGCCACGCTTCAGGACCAGCAAGCATGCAATAACTTCGGGACTTTAGCCCGGGAAGTCAAACCTGAATGCTGCCATTTTTTCAATCGATTCGTGAAGATGTGGCGTGCGTCTTCGAGCGCGACCCGGCGGCACGTTCTTACTTCGAAGTGCTGCTCTGCTATCCCGGGCTACACGCCGTCTGGGGATATCACCTCAGCCACTGGCTCTGGCGCCACAACCTGAGAGTCCTGGCTCGTTTCACTTCGCAGGTTGTGCGCCTGTTGACTGGAATAGAAATTCACCCTGCGGCCGAGATTGGGCGTCGCCTCTTCATCGATCACGGCATGGGGGTCGTAATTGGTGAAACCACTATGGTCGGCGACGATGTCACCCTTTATCAGGGCGTCACCCTGGGTGGCACGGGAAAAGAGCACGGTAAACGTCATCCTACGATCGGCAATGGGGTGGTGATCGGCACAGGCGCGCGCGTTCTCGGCAACATTCGGGTCGGCGAGAACTGCCGCATTGGCGCAAACTCTGTCGTATTGCGCAGCGTGCCCGACAATTCCACCGTGGTCGGCGTTCCCGGCCACATTGTTCTGCGCAACGGCAAGCGTGTGGTCATCACCGATCCCAAAGAAATCAGCGACCCGCTGTCGGACGTTCTGGTCAAACTCGTTGCGGAAGTGCACGAGATTCGCGAAGAACTGTGCGCGCAGACCGGCGCCACGCTCGCGCCTGAACCCGACCTCAGCATCGATAAAGAATGGGATTCGGTCACCGATGGTGCCGGAATCTAGGTCCCCGTCGCCCGAACTCGACGCACAACACCGGCATTTTCGAGACCCAAGTTTCCAGTCCACCGATAACTATCCAACTCCGGCTCAGTCTAATTAGTTCATAATAGGAGACCGCATGCGACGACGAGACTTCATCCGGCATGCTGCTGGTGGCTTGGGCGCGGCTTGGCTGGCTTCTCAACGCTCCTTACTTCACGGATTTCCTGCTTCGAACGGAAAATTCAGCGCCGCCGACACGGTGACGCTCGGCCATACCGGCATTCAAACCAGCCGCTTGGCCATGGGAACCGGGACGGTGGGAACAGGGCATCACTCGCATCAGACCGCGCTCGGAATCAAGGGACTCTCCGAACTGCTTCTCAACGGCTACGATCATGGGCTCCGGTTCTTTGACTCGGCTGATAGTTATGGCAGCCATCCGCATGTCGCCGCAGCTCTCAAGCAGGTGCCCAGGGATAAAGTAACCGTGCTCACGAAGACGTGGGCGCGTGATCCGAAAGAAGCGCGCGCCGACTTTGACCGCTTCCGTCGCGAACTCGGCACCGACTATATCGATGTTTGCCTTATGCATTGCCTCACCGATGGCGACTGGACGCAGCGCTATCGCGGCGTGATGGACGTACTGTCGGAAGCGAAGGAGAAAGGAATCATCCGCGCCCACGGCTGCTCCTGCCATTCCATTGAGGCGTTGCGGGCAGCGGCAGAATCGCCGTGGGTGGAAGTCGATCTGGTCAGGATCAACCCCATCGGCGCACACATGGATGCCGATCCTGCCACGGTGGTCGGCGTTCTCCGGCAAATGCGCGCTGCGGGAAAAGGAATTGTGGGTATGAAGATTCTGGGAGAAGGCGATTTGCGCGGCCGAGTCAACGAGGCGCTGCAATACGCCCTCGGCTTGGGGGTTCTAGACGCATTCACCATCGGCGCTGAAAGCAGGAACGAGCAGGAAGACCTGATCCGCCGCATCGCGGCCGCCTGACCCGCTACGCGGCCTTGCGTTCGCGTGCTTTGCGTTCGCGCTCCACACGCTTGTGCAGTAACTCCTTCGCTTTTTGCAGTTCTTTACGGCGCGCGGCCGTCAAGCCTTTTCCCGCACGGTTGATGAAATACGTAAGCATACGCATGCCCGAGCCGGGCCCTTTGGGCGAGACCTTTTTCGAGGCCAGCGTCCTGGCGATCGTGGATGCGCTCTTCATGAATAATCCTTTCGGCGGGAAGGTGGACTCTGTTTTCACCCTCGCGACCCACCGCCGTTTGGCTGGTTGCACCATAATTCCTCCTCATCGAACATAAGACGCGCCGTTCCGTCCCTGCCGTTCCTGACAACCCGGAATCGACTAAAGCTCATCAAATCCGGGTACTCGACAATAAACATCTGATTTTGCTTGGAGGCAAATATGAACCTGAAGAGTTTGCTTTTGTGCGTGATTTTGCTGGCCTTCGGCGTCTCCTCGGCGCTGGCGCAGGATAGCGACACCAATTCAAAATCGAAAACCCGCACCATTACCGGCTGCTTGAGCAAGGGCGACAACTCAGCCGGGTCGAACGAGTATCTGTTAACCGCAAATGACGGCAGCACCTGGGAAATTCGCAGCGACAACGTTTCGCTCGCTCAGCACGTAGGCCATACCGTAACCGCAACCGGCGTGGTAGCTCACAACACCATGCACAACATGAAGGAAGACACCAAGGGCATGGCGCACGATTCCGGCATGAAGAAGGAGAATGCCGAGCACGGCCACATGACAGTCACAGACCTGCAGCACGTCAGTGACAGTTGCCAGAAGTAGGGAGTGTTGGGAGGGCACGGCGTGACGTGCCGCCGAATGAAAGAAAACTGAGGCTTTTAGGCCCTGAGGTTCGTCCGGGGAGGAAAAGGCGAGGCGTAAATGCCCCGCCTTTTCTTACGCCGTCTGCCAGACCGTATCGAGAACCGTACCGTCTACCCACTTCACAACTGCGACTGGGCGTTCGCCTGGCTTCGGTCGTTGTGGTTTGCCCCCGCAGATGCGCTCGACCTCTGCCTTGATGTCCTGAATCGGCCGGATCGGGAGCTTAGACCCTTTCACGGCATCCATCAAATCCTTGCGCAGAGGGTTGATGGCGATGCCGCGCTCGGTAACGATCACATCAATCAGTTCGCCGGGGCCTGTCAGCGTCGTGACCTGATCGACAATCACCGGAATGCGATCGCGGAACGAGGGCAGCGCCAGAATCGTGCATCGTGCAGCCAGGCAGTTCTGCCAGCCGCCAATCCCATGCAGCAGTCGTCCATCCGAGTGGGTCACCACGTTGGCATTGAAGTGGACATCCACCTCGGTCGCACCCAGCACCACCGCATCCACCATCGAAGCGAAATTGCCCTTGCCATGGTAGCTATAGGACGTGAAGGGTGAGGTGGCCACGTGGTTCGGATGATTGGCAATCGAGTGCACGCCGGCAAGATCGAAAGTCTGGCCGTCCAGAATGTAATCGGTGTATCCCTCTTCCAGTAATTCGACCAGATATTTGGTCGAGCCGCCGCGCACAAACCGCGCTTTGACCTTGGCCTCCATCATCATCTGCTTGAGATATTCGACAAAAGCCAGCGCAATTCCACCCGCGCCCGCCTGGAAGGAGAATCCATTTTTCATGATGCCGGCATCGCGCAGAAACCGCGCGACGAACTCGGCAATACGAAGCCGGTCGGGTGAGCGCGTGATCTGGGTCGTACCCGACACAATTTTCGCTGGATCGCCGATGGAATCCACCTGCACCACGTAATCGACATTGTTGCCCTGAATCTGCCCGGGAATGCAAGGAAACGGCACCAGGTTATCGGTGACCACGATGACGTAGTCGGCATACATCGAATCAGCCAGCGCAAAGCCGAGTGATCCGCAAGCCGATTTGCCGTGCGATCCATCGGCGTTGCCAAAAGCGTCAGCGGTCGGCGCCGCGACTACGGCGATGTCGATATGCACCTCGCCATCCTGAATCGCCTGCCAGCGGCCGCCATGAGAGCGCAGCACACCCATGCCGCGCATCCGCCCCTGCGTGCAGTAGTCCCCGAGGGGACCGTTCATGCTGCCCTCAATGTGATTGATGACGCCCGCGTCCAGCAACTCAATGGCGCCCTTCTGTGAAGGAAAAGAAGCGCTCGGGAACCACGTCAAATCCTTCACCCCAAGCTTGGCCGCGGCTTGCAGCGCCATCATGGCAACGCTGTCGCCATCGCGCAGGTGATGATGATTCGAGATCACCATGCCATCCCGCAACCCGCACTGCCGCAACGCGGTCTCCAGGTCGGCAACCATTTTGTTCCCGTCCTCGGGATAATTCGCCGCCGTGCGCACCGGGGGAGCCGCTTTCCGTCCGCGTGGTTGATACTTACCCACCCCGATGTAAGGAATCTGCGGCCGCCCATTCACCATGGCGGGAACCATGCGCCCGACCGCATTCAACTGCAACTCGACCTTCGGAGCCATCCCAGTTCCTTTACTCACGATAATGCCTCGTTTGCTGAAAGCTAATGGCTAGGAGCCCGCAGCTGCTTGTGTCACCAATCCCATAGCCTGCGCCCGTTCAATGAGCTTGAGCGCCTGCTGCACCACGGGCGCATCGATCATCTTCGATCCCAGGCTGACCACCCCGAGCCCTTTCTGTTGAGCCTCGTTATAAGCCGCCACAATCCGCAGCGCCTTTTCAATTTCCTGCTGTGTGGGTGCGAACGCCTGGTGAATGACCTGGATCTGTAACGGATGAACGCAGCCCATGCCTTCAAACCCGAGCGCGCGGGAATTCAAGGCCCAGACTCGCAAGCCTTCCATGTCGGCAACATCGCCATAGACCGAATCGATAGCCTGTATCCCGGCCGCCCGCGCCGAGTTGACGATTCGCTGCCGCGCGAATAGCGATTCGGTTCCGACCGCAGTTTTGGCCACTCCCAGATCGGCGGTGTAATCCTCCAGACCAATGGTTAAGGCCGCAATCTGCGCGCTGGAGTTGGCAATCTTGTATGCGTTCTCTATGCCCAGGGCCGACTCCAGAATGGGCATCAGCCAGATCGTCCGTGAAATGCCGGCTTTCGCCTTGAGTTCTTCGATGCGCTGGCTGGCTTCGATCACCTGGTTGGGACCTTCCACCTTGGGGATAAGAATCAAATCGGGCGATTCCGGAACAATCTCCTCCAGGTCCTGCAGCCCGAGCGGAAGCTGGTTGATGCGCACCATGCGCTCGCACTCGAGAAAACTGACCGCGCGCAGCGCGTTGCGAACCAGCAGCCGGGCAGCGTCTTTTTCGCCGGGATGCACCGAGTCTTCAAGATCGAGGATCACCGCGTCCGGCCCATGCAGAGCCGCATTGATGAAGTATTTCGGCTCGCTTCCGGGCAGGTAAAGCCGCGAGCGCCGCATGCGGTCGCGAGGCGAAACTTCCGGCAACGCTAATTTGTCGGGAAGAACTCTTTTGCCTTCGCCCAGGCCGGCGCGCTTGACGGCGGCTTCTATGCGGGCCGCAATCACGAACGGCAACGCGCCTTCATCGTGCACCAGCACCTGAGCATGGTGCACGCCCAGCTGCGCCAGCGCTTCCTCCGTTTGCGTGCGGATGGAATCGCCGTAATAGGGCTTGACCCGCGACTCCAGCACGATGTCGATTCCGCCGCGCTCGCGCAGTTCGATCCAGACATGCGCATCCGAGCGCACGTCCTTGCCCCACTGCCCCGCTTCGCCCACGCGTTTGGTTTGTGTTTCCGCTCCGTTGCTCATAAAAGGCTGCCCATGAAAACTGAGTCGCCGCTATTGTATCGGGGCCTAGTTTACCAATCGCGGGCCGTTTCGGGACGAGCCCGCGGGGACCCGGTAAGCTCTTTTATCACTAATTCACTCAAGCTGCGCCACAATCACAAGGTGACGTGAGTAACCTCACGAACCATTGCGATGCCGGTCACTGCCGCTCTCATCCGGCGGGCCTGTAATGGCCTGTTGGAGAGTCACCAACCGCGGCTCCAACCAGCCAAAGTTCACTCCCCAACAGATTACTGCGAGTCCTTATGCAGTACTGGCGCAGGGCATTTCGAATCCCAGCCAGTTCCGGCGGGCGGACCATAACCGTGGTCCCCCGCCTTTGTGTTTGGACTACGTAGGGACGGCCGCCTCGGCCGTCCAGTCGAGCAAAGCTAGGCAGATCAGACAGCCCGGCAGCGCAGCTTTCCGGGCGCTACTACTAGAACGAGGTGTGCCATGAACGACAGCGTCTTCTTTGGTACCTTCGACCCGCTCTGCGTAGATGCTCCAGAGACATGCAACCTGTGCATCGCGCAGCCGCCAGTTTACGAATACGAAAGTTGCATGGAAGGAGAAACCGGGGAACGAACCATGACCAAGGGCTTTTGTTGCGCGTCCTGCGCGCGCGCCCTGTTGAATAACCTGGAAGGCCGTGAAGCCAACGAATGGGCCGAGGAGGAGGCCGAACTCGAAGCCGAACACGTCGACGTCACCGATTATCAGAAGAGAAGACTGGCGACCTTCGGCAATGGGAAACCGAAGTGAAGGAAGTTTAGTGCCTCGTTTCCAGTCCTGGCTGCTAAGTTCAGTGCTGAAGCATAGGGACAGTTCAGGACTGGAAACTTGAGACCTGGGACTATGCCCTGAATCTCTTACGCAAGCATGGTGCGAAGGCTTAATCCTTCCGAATTCGAGTCAGTTAATTTCATCACTGCCGTTGCATTAGTCTGCGGTTCATCTCCTGTGCGCAAAGCTGTACGCCACCCCATACGCCGAGTCGCTGATCATGAACATGGTCGTCGCCCGCTCCAGGCGATGGTGATTGGTTCGGTGAAATAAATAGCTGATGCCCAGCGCCCCCGCCGTGCGCATCCCAAAAAATGCCGCCTGACCCGCCGTGCCGCTCTCACACAAACCCTTCCCCAGCGGATTCGTCTCGCGCCCGCCGTTGGCCAGGTTGTGATGCGTGATGGCGAAGTCGGTGGTTTCGACCCCGGCATGGATCAGGAACAGCGTCTTGTTCTTCCGGTCCCAAAATTTATGCGGGGCCTCCGGGAGGCGCTGGGCGGCGCCTCCCGTGGTTAGGAAGAGAACAAAACCGAAGATGCGGAGCAGAGTACGTGGGTTCATTAGGGCCATGCTAAGGGACATGGCCGCACGGAGGGCAGTTCCCTTCAGTGTTTTCGCGGTGTTACTCAGTCCCGCGGCGGAACGCAGACCAATTCTGCATTGGGCTGAGCGCAAATCACTTGCGCGGAATCGTTGTCACATTCGCGGTAACCTTCGCCCCCGCTTCCATCCCGCCGATCCGAACCAAACCTAGGGGCGTGACCAAAAGTGCCCGGTTCCCCAGCGTCGGATTCGGCGTCTGCTCGTTGATCACCTCCCACTTCCCCGCTTTCACATTCCAGGCAAAGGTCATAGCTGACGCTTCCGCCGGGGTTCCCGCGTAAGTTATGCCCGTATAGCTGTAAAGCTGTTCGCTGCCGCCGGAAAAATAAATCTTGTGATCGCGATCGGAAGCCGCAGCCGCAATCTGATAATGCGCGGATCCCGGATGCGGGGGCAGTTTTGTCCACTGAATCCTGGCGGGATTCTTGTGATCGATTTTGCCCATCCAGGAGTCGGTAGCCACGGCATAGCGCGGCCGGCCTCCCGCCGGATTGAGTTGCGCTCCGTCAACGTAGATGATGGTGTCATCGACGATGCCGCCCGCGTGCCCAAACACTCCTACGCCTGCCAGGGGCGTGGCCTCTGACCACTTGTCGCTCTCGGCATCATAGATCTGCACGTTCTGCACCGGATTTCCCTGGGAACGCCCGCCGATGGTGTAAATGAAGCGATCTTTGAACACGCCTACCACCGTGTTATCCAGAGCGATCGGCATATCCTGGCCGCGGTACCAGATGCCGCGGCTGGGCATCAGCATTTCCACGCTGCGAACCGACGTTTGCTCTCCCTGGCCGGCAACCGTAAAGCCTCCGAGCAGATACACCACATCACGCGCGGCTATGGCGGCGGCATCCACACGCCCTGCGGGCCCCGGCACTGGCTTCTGCTCGTTCCATTGGCCAGTGTCGATGTCGAGCGCGAAGGCGCGATTGGTCACCGCATCCCAGGTCCCCTTCGGGCCCACTCCCATGAAGGAGAAGAGCAGGCTCTTCTTGTCGATCTTCTGCGCCGCCACCGCGTTCCCGGTGACGACGATAGGCAGGGGATCATATTTCCGCTGCGCCGCCAGCGCGGGAAGGCAAAGTAATAAGCACGCGAACCAGGTAGTTTTTTTCATTCGTCTGGTGGAAGTAAGTCAGGTGGTGCGGGCGCCATTGCCGGTTCCGGCGTTGCTGCATGCACGTAAACTGGCGCCGGTATATTAGCGGTTATGAAACTCTGATACCATGCCACCTCGCTTGCCCGCTGCCAGAGGCGGGTTCCCACCCACCATAACATCACAAATTCCAGCATGATAATCGCGATGCCGCCCGACAAGCGAGTCCAGAGCCAGAGGCCGAGCGCTAGCCCCAACCATGCCAGCAAACTGATCCGAAAATACAGCCAGAACAGGGAACCGAAATTCGAAGCAGTAAGTTTGAAAGCCCGGATGCAGCTGCCGCGCATGGCACGTTGATTTTCAATCACCGTGATCACCTGTGCCATGTCGAACCAGAGACGCACTGCCATCAACAGGAACAACGTAATCACCGCGCACGCGAAACCGACGATATATCCCGTCTTTTCCCCGGCCGCATCGTTGATCAGTGTTCCTCCCGCCCAATGGAGCACGGCGTTGCTGCCGTAAGCGAGCGGTGTAATGACGATCAGCATAAGCATGAGCAACCGCACCCAGCGCCAGAAAAATTCCCCGCAAGTGGCAAAAAAGTCGCGCGTGCTCAATTTGTATTGGTTGACGTAAGACGCGAGGACGCCTCCGGTGACGAACAGCATGAAAACGAAGAAAATCAGGATCGCGGGCGTCGACTGAGGACCGGCGGAACCATAGTTCACATCAGGGGTGGTCCGCAGCTCAGAAAAAATGCCCCAGTCAAAACCGTTGACCAGTCGCTGCGCCGCCAGGCTGTGATCGGTCACATCGCCGATACGGTGGGACAGCGACATAGGCGACGTGAACGCCAGCAGCAGGTTGACTGCGAAGATCCACCAGACGATACTCTGCCTTCGCCAAACCCAGCGCGCACCTTCGGCAAGAGTGGATGAATGCTGTGGCATGCTTCCGCTGATTTACCTCCATTCATAAAGCCGAGCTTCGCTCGGCCGGACAGGTGAGGGCACCTGTCCCTACGTGTGGGCACCGGTTCCTACGCGATCATCACGTAGGCCCAGACGCCCTCGTCTGGGCTGGCGAGCATCGCTCGCCTTGGTTTTTTCACGTCAGCCAAGCCAACAACTGCGACGCAAATTGCACGAACAGACCCCAGTAGTGCGCTAAGTTGTGGCTGGCCCTCCTGTCTTCTTCCGCAACATAGCTGTTATTGAAATAATTTCTGTCCAGAGGAATCGCGCGGTCCGGATCGATCTCGGCCGACACCAGCTTGGCTTTTTTGTCATAGGTGTACCGCATCCACCGGTCGCGGCCGTCCCAGCGTTCTCGAACCTGTTCACCGTTATCGAACTTCACAAGCACATCCACCGGGAAGGTGAAATCGCCCTTGCGGTGGACGATCACCATGGTCCGGTACATGGTTTCGCCTTTTTTCTCAGGCGGCGGATCTTTTGCATACCAGTCGAGCCTGTCCGAAGAGGCTCTAGCGATGTCGTAGTCCAGCACCGCACTCCCGTAAAAGGCCTGGGCGAAATACCAGCGCAGATCGTGGCCCGAGATCTCTTCCACAGTTTTCAGGAAGTCTTCCTGGGTCGGATGTTTGAAGCGGTAACGCATGAAATACGTTTGCAACGCGCGCCGCAACGTCTCTTCCCCAATGATTTTTTCCAGCGTGATCAGCGCCGTCGCCGTTTTGCCGTAGGTGATATCGTCGTACGACCTTTCATTCATGAAGCGGTAGGCAAACCTGCTGATCGGATCGTCTTCAGCGGAATGGCGGTAATAATTGCGCTGCACCGAATCATCGCTCTCGTGCATGCCCCACAGCTGAAAAGCCGAGGTGTCCTTACCCAGAATGTCGTCCAGGATCTTGCATTCGGTGTAGCTGTTGATGCCTTCATCCAGCCAGGCATTTTCAAATTCGTTGGTGGCCACCATCCCATACCAGTACTGATGACCGAACTCGTGTTCGACCACCGATTCCACCAGGTAAACGCCGCGCGGCATCCACCACGCCGTGTCGGCTGTAATCAGCGTGGGATATTCCATACCTCCAGCTTCGAGGGCGCCATGCGGAGGATCGACGAGCGTAATCTGCTTATAGGGATAGGGTCCGTACCAGCGTTCGAAATGCTCCAGGCTCTGCCGCAGAATGCTCATGTGGCGATCGGCCTGTGACACATGGCCTGGCTGCATCAGTAGGCGCATGTTGACTCGCCCCATGCTGCCTTGGAACGACTCGTTGAAAACCCTGTACTCCGGCTCTGCCGTCCAGGCGAAATCGTGGATGTCCTCTCCCCGGAAGGTCACGGTTTTGCTTCCATCGCGATTGTTGACACTGGCAAGCTCCACGCCGCTGGCTCCGACTACTTCGTTTTGAGGCACGGTGAGCCGCACATCAAAGGTTCCGAAATCGGCGAAGAATTCGGTAGTGGCATGAAACTGATGGCAGTTCCACGCGCCTTGCCACCACACGCCGACTTTCGGAAACCACTGCGCGCCCATGACGAAGTCGCGTTTGTACCCGGTGCGCGCGAACACCTCGCCGAACTGGTCGCGAAAGGAGATTTTGAATTCCACCGAATCGCCCGGCTTGACCGCCTTGGGCAATCGCACCTGAAAAACCGTGTGGTCGTCAGCATTGCCGTCATCCGGAGAGACAAAGCGAACCTGCGATGTCAGGTCGCCCACCCCGGCGACTTGCAGAGATTTCACTTCCTCCGAAGCGCGGTATTTGTCCTCCCACTCGAAGGAGCTATGGTCGCGCCGCACTTCGCGCATGAAAGTGGACTTCGGCTGAAAAGCATTCAGGTAAAGATGAAACGGGAACGTGTCCTGCGGCTGTCCGGTGAGATTGCGATAGATCAGCGTCTCCGTCGCGTCGAGGGTTTTGCGCTGCGCATCCAGCCGGGCGTCAATGGAATACGACACCACTCGTTCCGACAGCGGTTCCTCGGAATTGGTGGCCACGGAACCGGCCTGCGCGTATACGGAGGTCCCCAGTCCGAAGAACAAACTGATGCCTGCAAACCAAGGTAGACGCATGAATGGGATGGAGAACCTGAACTGCGAAGCTTACACCTTCATTTGCCAAATGTGAAACTTATCCCACCAGGTTTTGCCGGACACCATGAATGAAATCGGTATACGCCGGGGTGTGGCCGGACTGGCGCGTGTCGCTCGCAATCTGACCGCGATGATAAGCAGAGTGCATGATTACATGCATGAGGATGTCATCGACGCGATTGCTCCACCTCTCGCCTTTGCTGTTCTTGTAGGTAACCGCGTCGCCGAGTTTGCCTTCCTCCAATCCGTTCAGGTATTTGGACCAAAGCTCAGGTAACTGGCCGACGTGCCACTCGCATTCGCTCAGGCTCAACTCCGGCCAAACCGCCAGGACGGATCGCTCCTGCTGAATACGAGAAAACCAGACATATTCCGTGCCGAGAATATGACCGAGGAGCTTTAGCGAACGCGGCGGCGGAGTTCCGACGGCCCGGAAGGAAGTCAGGACTTCGCGGTTCGCCCAATCATCGTAACGGAACAGCTGTCGAAAACGCTTGAGCATCATCATACGGTTACAGATGAATTCGCCCGGACCGCCGGTTCACAATCACAGGTGCACTGGTGTAGCAATATCGTGTTCAGACCGGCGATGTACAATCGCGTCGAGAATCCCAAACCGTTTCGGAGGCGTCGTGCAATCTTCACCCAAAAAACCTCTACTGCTGGTGCTGCTGACCGCGATTACACTGCTGCTGGCAGGTTGTCCCTCAGCGAAAATTTCCGATATCGAAAAAGATCCCGGTAAATACGCGAACAAAGATGTAACCATCGCTGGGCGGGTCTCGACCTCTTACGGAGCTTTAGGCAGCGGCATGTATCAGGTGGATGATGGCAGCGGCACGATGTGGGTCTATAGCCAGAACTTTGGCGTTCCTGGCGACGGCAGCAAAGTGTCGGTAACCGGCCGCATTTCGCAGGGCTTCAGCTTCGGGGGCCGGAGTTTTGCGGTCATCCTCCGTCAGAGTCAGCCACGTCATTGATAAGAAGACGAAAAAGGCCGGCGCGAACCGGCCGCGGGGAGCCTATCCTCAGCCACCCGAAAAAAGCTTACCTATATCGTGCACGGGCTTAAGAAGCGCCCACTTCGCTTGGCTGAAGTCGACGTCGTCAGCAGCCCCCGGGGACCACTAGCGTCCGTGGACGAGCCACCTGCATCGTCCACTTAAATTAAGCCAACTGTAGCGCGGGCACAGGGAGCAGTTGTCAGGCAAATGTAAGCAGATTGTTGATTTTTTGTGCCTGCACAGCGCAATGATTCGCAAGCAACTTCGCTGCCAGCCAAGCATGAAATCACGACGCATGCACTTCCTATTCACGCGAAAGAGGCCGAAATTACGTAATTTTTCTGTAATAAGGCGCAATTCTGCGAGCGTAAATGGCCTTGCCGCGCGAACCAAAAAAAATGAGCTTCTACTCTCGATTTTTCTTGCGGGTGAGTAGATGTGTCTCTAGAGTAGCCGCAACTTCAACACACAATTAGCTGGAGATTCTTAAAAAGCTGGAGATTAGTATGAAATTGTTTGGTCTCTCCCTGCTCATTTTGAGCTGCGCAACCTCTGTCCTCGCTAGCGTCAGCGTTTCTGCGCCAACTAACAACAGCACCGTTGCTACCAGTGTTCAGTACGTCGCCAAGGCCAGCAGCGCTTGCTCCAAAGGCGTCGCGGCCATGGGGATTTACACTGCCCCTTATGCCCTCGCTTACAAAGTAAATGGAGCGAGTCTTAACACGATTCTGAATTTGAATGCCAACACAACTTATTACACGGTTGTCCAGGAGTGGGACAACTGCGGCGGCTCATCCACCACGCCTGTCACAATTCATGTCGGCAGCGGTGGCGGGGGCGGCGGCAAAACCTTTTACAACCTGGATCAACAGGTGGGATGGAATGGCTTTGGCATGTTGCCTACGGCCTATAACATCTGCAGCAATTGCAGCCCCCAGGTTACCTGGGCGCGCTGGACCGGCATCAAGTCTCCCTCGCTGAGTGGCAACTCGACTCAGCACGATGTGGGTGGTACGACTCAATATGCCGACGCCTTCTGGAACAACCACCTCATGGGCGACTTTTCCACGCAAGGCTTGCCCGACTACAGCAAGACCCTGGTCCCCAGCCTGCACAATTTCGTCTACGACGTCTATTTCTACGGCAACAACATTTCCGCTTCCCAGGCGCTGGAGTTTGACATCAACCAGTTCTTCGGTGGCAAGTCGTTCATCTGGGGGCATGAATGCCGGATCGCAGGCGGTCACCAATGGGACGTCTGGGACAATCAGGCGAAACACTGGCATGCGACAGGAATTCCCTGCAATCCGCTCAATAATGCCTGGAATCACCTCACCATTCAGGTGCAGCGCGGCTCCAACGACGCGGTGATATTCCAGTCCATCACCTTGAACGGCGTGAAGTCGTACCCGAACTACTCCTCCTGGCCGATCAGCACCAGCTGGTATGGCGTAACCATCAACTACCAGCAGGATGGGAACTACAAGCAGCAGCCGTACTCCATCTGGCTGGACAAGCTCAACTTCAGCTATTGGTAGACCGCAGTTTCAAATTGGGAAAGACAAAAGGCACATCTTCGCGATGTGCCTTTTTTGTTTCACCTCCCCACGTACGGGCGTAACTTGATTGTAGGTGAACAAGAGTTGAGGATGGGCAAGGAGTGGATCAGGATGAAAGCTACCGCCCTCCTCATCGATGACGCGCAACTTGAGCGCAAGATAAACGAGTGGACGCTCTTGCACGCCGGCTATGAAGTGATCACCGCTAAATCCGGGGAAGAGGGGCTAAGCCTCGCGATCACGAAGTTGCCAGATGTCATTTTGCTGGACCCTGTGCTGCCCGACATCAATGGCCATCAGCTACTAGTCGAGCTCAAGACGCACTCCGAGACCGCTCGCATCCCCGTCATCATTCTAAGCAGCGCTCCCCAACTCGACGCCCTGCGCTTCAGGCGCGAAGGCGCTGCGGAATACCTGCAAAAAGATAAAGTGCTGGCCGAGAACAGCAGCCAGCTGATCGCCGCCGTCGAAAACGTGCTTCATCTTGTACTATGAACGAGAAGAGTGTACCCAGTACGATAGATTTGTCTTCTGCCGGACAATTGCAGGGCTGCGGGGAGAACTTGGAAAAAGGAGCGGAGAAATTCAAACGGCTGGTTGAGCAGAATGCCAGTCCGGATCGCGTCTGCGCGGAAATAGCACGGTTGCTGCACGTTCAGGCGGACGGCGTTGCCCTATTGCGACTGCAGAAAAACATGCTCATTTTCCTGTTTCCCTCGCGACTGCGAACTGCTGGGACTATTCCCCTCTCCAGTCCGGCTGTGGCCGCCCGCACCGCAAGCACCCGCACCACTATGCTGTCCAACAATTTCGTAAAGGTGCGGCACGCGAGTGTATTTGAAGGTATTAAGCTGGGCGACGGTGACGAGGCCAGCACGCCCACGCCTATTCAGAAGCTCATGTCAGTGCCCATTTTCAGCGAGGATCGCAAGGTCATGGGCGTTATCCAGGTTTCCCACAAAGGAACGGACGCCGCCACCGCGGGCCCGGATTTCACTCACGTGGACCTTCATCACCTCGAAGATGCGGCGGCCATGATTGCCAAGCTGCCCTGGATGCAGGACTCTGACGAACCCGTCAAGGAATCAGTCTAGGGACTCTGATTCGATTCCGATATTCTTTTCGCCGCGGGCTTTCTTCTCGTTATATTTCTTGACCCACGCTTCGAAGCTCTTGCCCGCAGCCGTATCCTTCCCGCTGAACGCCAGGCCGGCAATATCGCTGTAACGGATGGAAATTTTCTCCGGCCGATTAGCGGGAATAATGCGCAGGATGCACTCATCTAAACGCCGGCTGTCGGCGCGCCGGTCGAAGATATATCCCACCACGACTTGCCCGTCTTTCAGCGTGATGGTCAGATCCCCACGATAATCGAAGGCTTTCTCGAGTGCGGTACGGATTTCATCCTCGCTGGCCATGGCCGGAATCCAGCCTTGCAGATTCTCGTGGACCACGCCGAGCTTTTCCTCTGGTTCCTGCGTTTTGGACATGGGTGAATCGGGCATGCAGGTTATGAATTTGGACCGGTAGTAATCTGCACCAGCTGTCCGGAGCCGTGAGCCGGCGTGGCGGGGGCACTGCCGTCTACATCCGGATCTTTATAGCTGTCAAACAGCGTGGCGCGGACGGTTGCGAGAAAACCGCTGAGCGAGCCGAAAGTATGGTTCACCGCGCTGGCTTCGTATCCGCTGTGCACCATGCAGTTGGCGCACTTGGGATTGCCACTCTCATGGCCGTAGCGCTCCCAATTAGTCTCGCGGATCAGTTCTTCGAAGGTGTCCGCGTATCCGTCCTGCAGCAGATAGCATGGCTTTTGCCAACCGAAGATGTTGTAGGTCGGCATGCCCCAGGGCGTACATTTATATTCCCGTTTTCCCATCAGGAATTCCAGGAATAGCGGGCTCATGTTGAACTTCCACTTCTTGTCGCGATTACTCAGAATTTCACGGAAGAGGCGCCGGGTCTTCTTACGGCTCAGGAAGTGTTCCTGGTCGGGCGCCTTGTCATAGGTGTATCCGGGCGAAAGCATCAGGCCCTCAACCCCCAGGTCCATCATGTCGGTGAAGAACTTGCGAACGCTGCGAGAGTCGGCCCCTTCGAACAGCGTGGTGTTCGTGGTCACCCGGAAACCGCGCTGCAGCGCCAGCCGAATCGCCTCGACCGCCTTGTCGTAGGTGCCTTCGCGGCAGACCGAAAAGTCGTGGTGCTCCCGCTCACCGTCCATATGCACGACGAACGAGAAGTACTTGCTGGGTTTGAACTGGTCGAGCTTCTCTTTCAGCAGCAGGCCATTGGTACACAGGTAGACATACTTCTTGCGCGCCAGAATGCCTTCCACGATTTCCACGATCCGGGGGTGCATCAGGGGCTCGCCACCAGGAATACTGACCATGGGCGCGCCACACTCGTCGACGGCGCGGAAACACTCCTCGGGGGTCAGATCTTTTTTAAGAATGTGGGCGGGGTACTGGATTTTGCCGCAGCCGGCGCACGCCAGGTTGCAGCGCATCAGCGGCTCCAGCATCAGGACCACGGGAAAATGTTTGCGCCGCCTCAGCTTCTGTCCGACTACATAGGACGCAACCGTCCACATCTGTGACACAGGTACTGGCATTCTGCGTTCGTTATCCCTCTGGGCAGGCCTATCCCACCCCGCTTGATTATTCTATTAGATGCTGGGACCGTTGGCTGGTATAAACAGGCCAAGTGCTCGCTAAGGCAACTAAACCGCTGAAAATAGGGGTTTAGCGGGACGGGTAATATTTTCTGGTCAGCACACCTGGCCGGTCGCAAGCGCCGCATCCGAGCCAGAGTGTCTATAATGCGTGACGCCGACTGCTGACTACTGACTCCTGACTACTCTTATGCGCAATCCATCCCGCGCTGTCAACATACAGGACCTACGAGCCATAGCCGAGCGGCGCGTGCCCCGGCCGGTATTCGACTATCTGGATGGTGGCGGCGAAGGCGAACTCACCTTACGCGAGAACTGCCGTGCCTTTCAGGACATCACCTTCCGGGCGCGTCACGCCGTCTCTATTGGGGCTTGCGATTTGCGCACGAAGGTTCTGGGAACCGAGCTGGCTCTGCCCTTCATGCTGGCTCCGGTCGGATACAGCCGCCTGATGCACCCGGAGGGCGAATGTGCGGCCGCACGCGCGGCTGGGGAAGCGGGAACTGGCTACATTCTTTCCACCATATCCGGGCACAAGATGGAAGACGTGAAAGCGTCATCCTCGGGCCCAGTCTGGTACCAGCTGTATTTAATGGGGGGCCGCGAATGTGCTGAAGCCGCTGTCACCCGCGCCCGTGCGGCCGGCTTCTCTGCCCTGGTGCTTACCATCGACACGGCTGTCGCTGGAATCCGCGAGCGCGATATTCGCAACGGCGTGAATGAGCTATTGAGCGGCAATCCGTTTTCGATGATTCCTTATCTTGCGCAAGTGTTCTCGCGGCCGGGATGGCTGGCGTCGTTCTTAATCGATGGCGGGGTTCCCAAGCTCGAGAACGTTGTGGTGCCCGGCCGGGGGCCGATACCGATGGTGGATGTCGGCAAGGCCCTGGCGGAATCCGCGGTGACCTGGGCTGACATGCGCTGGCTGCGCAAGCTGTGGCCGGGGCCAATCATTGTGAAAGGCGTGCTCACGGGCGACGATGCGCGGCGGGCTATGGACGAAGGCGCAGCGGCAGTGGTGGTTTCGAACCATGGCGGGCGCCAGCTCGATGGTCTGCCCGCCACCATTCGCGCTCTGCCCGAGGTCCTGGCCGCGGTGAACGGCAGGATTGAAGTGCTGATGGATGGCGGCATCCGTCGCGGCACCGAGGTAGTCAAAGCCATCTGTATGGGCGCTCGCGCCGTTCTTGTGGGCCGCGCCTACGCTTACGGCCTCGCGGCCGCCGGGCGCCCCGGCGTCAACCGCGCCATTCAGATTCTGCGCACCGATATCGAGCGCACGCTCCGGTTGCTCGGTTGCGCCTCTATAGCCGCACTGGATCGCACCTACATCGATTTTCCCGAGTCCTGGTGCCGCGGTCTTGGCTAGGATCCACTGTGCTCTTGGCAACGCTGCGGCCAGCACCGAGCACAGTAGCCGGGCTTGCTGCGTGCTAATCTGAGTCAAGCGATTCCCATGGACTCGGCTCCCAAGCTTCGAATTGGCACGGCAGGCTGGGCCTACAAAGACTGGGTGGGCGTCTTCTATCCCGAATACCTGCCCGCCCGAAAGATTCATCCGATCGAGTACCTGGCGCAATTCTTCGACGTGGTCGAGATCAACACTTCGTTCTACGGCCCCATCAAGCCGCACTTGGCCAAGGTCTGGTGTAAGAAGGTCTCCGCAGTAAATCCAAATTTCGTCTTCACCGCCAAGCTGCTGCGCTCCTTCACTCACTCCCCTCTTGCGGTGATGGAACCAACCTCCGCCGCCACCATCCGGCCCGGTGAACGTGACGAAGATGAAACCCGTGCCGGACTCGACGCCCTTGCGTCGGAAGGACGCCTGGGAGCGCTGCTCATGCAGTTTCCGGTGTCGTTTAAAAACACTTCTCTCAATCGCGAATATCTGGAAGTGCTGCTGCGGCAATTTATCGAATACCCACGGGTAATCGAAGTGCGCCATGAGAGCTGGAACAATCCCGAGACTCTGAACGCTTTCGCGCACATGAATGTCGCTTTCTGCAACATCGACCAGCCGCAGATCGGGCGCTCGCTCGCGCCCACCGAGCATGTGACTGCGCCTATCGGCTACGTTCGCCTGCACGGTCGCAATTACGATCAATGGTTCGATTCGGATAGCCGCAACGATCGCTACAACTATCTGTATAGCGAGGCGGAACTCGCAACCTGGAAGGGAAAAATCGAGGCCATCGCCGACAAGGCCGACGTCACCTACGTGGTCACCAACAACCACTTCGAAGCCCGCGCCGGAGTCAATGCTCTTCAACTGAAGAGCATGCTGACGCGCCAGCGCGTCAAGGCGCCTCCTCAGCTATTGGGCAAGTATCCGGAACTCAAAAAGGTGGCTGATCCAGCCGGAGATGAGTCCAGTCCGAATCTCTCGCTGCTGGCGTGACGTTTACTTTTACTTTACGCTGAGCACTTCCCGGGCGGCATAGTGGGAATCGACGTACTCGTCGAGTATCTTGATGAACTCCGCCACGATCTTATCGCCCTTCAGCGTCGTGAACAGGCGCCCATCAACGTAAACCGGAGCTTTGGGTTCTTCGAAAGTGCCGGGAAGTGAAATCCCGATATTGGCGTGCTTGGATTCGCCCGGCCCGTTGACCACGCAGCCCATCACCGCCAGTTTCATCTCCTCCACACCCGAGTAGCGCCCCTTCCACACCGGCATCTGCTCGCGCAGGTACGACTGGATCTGCTCCGCCATTTCCTGGAAGAAGGTGCTGGTGGTGCGTCCGCAGCCGGGACAGGCCGTGACTTGCGGGGTGAAGCTGCGAATGCCGAGCGACTGCAGAATCTGCTGCGCCACCCGAACTTCTTCGCTGCGATCGCCTCCCGGCGCGGGAGTCAGCGAGACACGAATCGTGTCGCCGATGCCTTCCTGTAACAGCACGCCCATCGCGGCAGACGACGCCACCACGCCCTTGGCGCCCATGCCGGCCTCGGTTAGCCCGAGATGCAGCGGGTAAGCGCAGCGCGCCGCCAGCGATCGATAGACATCAATCAGATCCTGCACGCCGCTGACTTTCGCGCTGAGGATGATCTGGTCGGAGCGCAGTCCGTATTTCTCCGCCAGGGCAGCGGAATTGAGAGCGCTCACGACCATCGCTTCCATGGTGACTTCGCGCGCATCTTTGGGCTCGGACAACCGCGAATTCTCATCCATCATGCGCGTGAGTAAAGCTTGATCGAGCGATCCCCAGTTCACTCCGATGCGCACCGGCTTCTGATACTTAACCGCAACTTCGATCATGGTGCGGAAATTGTCGTCGTTCTTGCGACCCACGCTTACGTTGCCGGGATTGATGCGGTACTTGGCGAGATTTTCAGCACAGGCGGGATATTTCGTCAGCAGCAGATGGCCGTTGTAGTGAAAGTCGCCGATGATGGGCACGCGCACGCCCACTTTATCGAGCTGCTCAACAATGTGCGGAACCGCGGCTGCCGCTTCGTCGTTGTTGACGGTCACCCGTACCAGTTCCGAACCGGCGCGCGCCAGGGCGGCAACCTGCTGCACGGTGGAAGCCACATCGGCAGTGTCGGTATTGGTCATGGACTGCACCACGACTGGTGCATCGCTGCCGACGCGCACACCTCCGACCGTGACTGTGACAGTCTTTCTGCGCTGAATCGTAGCCATATGGAACTATCAGTTTAACATGCACAGAACGGGGTTAGTCTGGTGCCATGCAGGCAATCGCCGCACTGACGGCGGCGATTAATGATTAATTATGAGTCAGTTAGGCAGCTTTGGAGGTATGGCTCTCCACCGTTTCCGGGGCGGTGTCACGATTGAACTCCTCGCGCCATCCCAGCACTCTCAGATATTCGCTCTCGATTTGCTCGACAATCTCCGGCCACAAATAATGCTGCCGTATCCTCGCGCGGGCTTCGCGCCCAGCCTCCTCCCGCAATGCCGGAATGTCGATCAGAAGACGCAGCATTTCCGCCAGAGCGTCCTCTGAACCTGCTTTGAAGGTGAAGCCGGCGTCGTCGACCAGTTCCCGATTCTCCGGGACATCGCTGGCCAGCACGCACAACCCGGCGCCCATTGCATCCAGCAGCGCCAGCGACAGTCCTTCCATGTCTGAGGGCAACACAAATAGCATTGCGTTCGTGAGCAATTCTTCCAGCGCCTCTCCCGAAACCCAGTTCAGCAAGCGTATTTTGTCCGAGGCATGACTTCGCAGACCGTTCGTATAAGCGTCGGAATAACTCGATCCCCCGGCCAGAACCAGCTTCACGTCTGTATTTAGGTGCTGGTAAGCCCGGATCAGCAGATCGCAGTTTTTCTCCGGAGAAAACCGTCCCAGAAACAATATGTAGTTGTCAGGCTCCAGGCCCCAGGATTGCAAATATCCCGCAGTATGGCGTTCGCGCAGCCGGGTTCCGTTAGGCACGAACAATGTCTCTTTTCCATAGCGCGCGCGATAATAGTCCCGCAGGCTGCGTGAAACCACCATGGTGGCATTGGGGAAATTGACTGCCCCCCATTCTCCCGCCTTGAGAGCGCTCGATGCGATCCATCCCCACTTCTTACGCTGCCAGTCGAGCCCTTGCACGGTGACGACGGTTTTCTTGCCGAACCATCTTGGAATCCAGGAAAACAGCGCCGGCCCCAGGGTGTGGTAATGGACAATGTCATAGTCGCCGAACAACGCATGCAGCGTGCTCAGGAAGGTATGCACCAGCGTCTCCAGGTGCTTGCTGCGGATGGTCGGGAACCGGATCAGGCGCACACCCGAATACGACGCCGCCTTGGGCGTGAAGTAGCTGCGGCAATAAATCGTGACCGCGTGGCCCCGTTCCGCCAGGCGCGTGCCCACTTCTTCGTAGAAAGCTTCGATGCCGCTATATTTCGAGACCACGCCACGGCCCCCGATGAAGGCAACGCGCACCGTGCGTCTTGCGGCCGCGATCTCCGACACGCGACCGCCTTGCCTGTTTTCGCGCCGCACCCGTTCATAGATCGACATCAATGCAGCCAGGTGATCTTCGGGAGAATGCCTTTGGCGCAGCAGTTCGCGCCCCGCCCTGCCCATGCACGCCGCAACTTCGGGGTGAGCATGAAGAAATGCGATTTCGTCCGCCAGTTGCTCGTGATCGCCACAGGTGTACAGAAGGCCGGTTCTTCCCGGAATGACCATCTCCCGGCGGGAACCAAGGTCGCTGGCGATAACCGGCCGCCCCTGGGCATACGATTCGAGAATGCTCTTACCGAGAACTTCGCCGGCGTGAGAAGGGAAGACCGTAAAGCGCGACCGCGCTATCAGAGTCTCCAGGTCTTCGCCGTGCACCTGACCCAGAAATTCGACATTAGAAAGTTGTAGATCAGAGGCCAGCCGCTCAAGCTCCCCGCGTTCCGGACCGGATCCTGCAACCAGCAATCGAATCTGCGGATTGCGCTGCATAGCCCGCAGCAGGTCCACAAGGCCTTTCTCGGCAGACAAACGACCGAAATACAGAATAGGAGCATCGGACGCGGGCGGTGTGTCTAGTGCCACTCCCAGCTTTTGAAAGTGATGGAGCACGTCAACTCTCGCAGCATCCCAGCCGTTCTCGACGAGTTTCTGGCGCACGTATTCGGTAGGCGCCACAATCCTGCTGACGCACTTGCGGTAGGTTCCCAGCCAGCGGTTCACATACGCTTCCGTCATTAAAACCAGAGACGCGCCCTTTCCCGCATAACAGCTATTGGTCAGCACATGCCAAAACTGTCCCCCGCTGCAGCTCTCGCAAGTCTGTCCGCCGGAAACCAGGTTGTAGCTGGGACAAATCATCTTGAAATCATTCACCTGGTAGACCACCGGAATTCCTTGCGCCCGTAATTCCCACAGGATGGAAGGAGATAGATGGTGGTAAATGTTACGAATATGGGCTACATCGGGCCGAAAATCCTGAACCGCTTCGCGCAGTTTTCGTCTTGCGGATCGCGAGTAAACGGCGTGCGCCGCCAGCCGAATCAGAGTCCAGGGCGGCTGTCCGGGTTTCTTGAAATCAATCCTTGGCACTAAGTATTGCGGGTAGAGATTCTCGCCCGTTTGTCCCGAATCCATCGAAAACAGAGCAACCTCGTGACCGGCGCGCCGCAAAAGCGCCATTAGATCGAAGAGATACGCCTCCGTGCCGCTGAACCGAAAATTGTATTTATTGCAGAATAGGATTCTCATGGCTTACTCGGCAGCAAATCCGGCTACGTAGTGTTTCGATGAAGAGTTGCAGGTTCACTGTGTGGTGGAAGTTCTTGCGCACATGTTCGCGAGCGGCGCGGCGCAAGGGACCGAGGGCGGATAGCGACGAGTGCGCGAGTTCAACGCAGGCTGAGAACTCGGACAGCGACCCCGGTTCATACAGCAACCCAGTCGTGCCATCGATCACCAGTTCCGGAATACCGGTGATCCGTGGCGCCAGCACCGGGCGTCCGTGTGCCATCGCTTCCATCAGAGCCAGCGGAATGCCTTCGCTCCTGCTGGTGAGCACGACCAGGTCAATCAAGGGATAAATTGCATCAAGGTCCTCGTGAGCCACATGCCCCAGGAGTTTGACCTCCCGCTGCAGGCCCAGTGCTCTGATCTGGCGCTCCAGGTTCTTCCGTTGCGATCCATCTCCGGCAATGAAACAAACAAAATTGAATCGCCGCGCCTTCAAAAGCGCGCAGGCGTCGATAAGAAAGGCATGATCCTTGACCGGATGCAGTCTGCCCACAGCGAGAACAAGGAACGGATCGTTGCTCCCTCGACGGTCACACTCGCTGGGGAGCGCAGGCGGTTCTACGCCCATCCTCCTCAAGAGAAATTTTTCGGGCGAAATATTCGGATAGCGCCGAAAAATCATTTGCCGGTTGTATTCTGAAACTGTGAAACAAGCCGCACACCGCTCTAATTTGATATCGAGATAGGCAGCATTCAGCAGGAGATCGGACCCATGTAGAGTCATGCTGTAACTGATTCCGAGTAGCCGAGCCGCCACCATCGCGATCCAGGCCGAAAAATATCCGTGATGCACATGGATGTGACGAACGTTCTCGCCTTTTAACCGGAGGGCGTAGTAAACCCCCAGCCACGGATGCAGGATCGCCTTAGCTCGCTGCAGCAAGGTCTCATTCCCCGATAAAATCCGACGGAGAAAAGGCCGGAGTTCGCGATATTGCAGGCAAATGCCCGCTATGCTCCGCAACACGGGCCTGAGCCTCAGCGATTGCAGATAGAGAGTCGCTTGACGCCAATGGCGCAAACTGGCGGGCAAGGTTCCTGCCCGGCGCGCGCTGCACGGTAGCACGTCGACGCCCGCTGCTCGCCAGCCCGAGATCTCCTGCATCACATACGGTTCAACGCTGGAGGGAAACCGGTTTGCCAGGTATGCAATCTTCATTTCAAACCTTTCCAAAGCAGGGTCTGGAAAGCACCGTCGCGAGTCTTAGGGAAACTCTGATTAAGCAGGCAAACACAAGGTCCCTCGACTCCGCAGAATTGCCTTAGAAGAGGCAATTCTGCTGCGCTCGGGATGACAGGAATTAACTTAATCAGAGTTTTCCATTTCACCAGGATGGCCAGCGTATCTACCCTGAGCAGCAAGAACGCCCGCAAACGTAAACACCAGGGCGTTCACGAACTGATAATTCACCACCACGAAACATGCGTTCAGAAGGTAAACTCCGAGGAATATCGGCCAGCCAGTGTGAAACCAGCGGGATTCTTTCCCAAGCCGAAACAGGCCGATAAACACCCACGCGTAGAGAGCTATCCCCACAGCCCCATGTTCCACGAGGACTTCGATATAGGTGTTATGCGCGGCATAGTTTTCCGGCCGGTAATCGGAGATCCGCGACTCGATCTCTTGCCCGAACTGCCCTTGTCCCCATCCCAACAGCGGCCTTTCTCGAATCATGTCCCAACTCAGCTGGTAAACCGCCAGGCGGAAGTCAACTGTCTGCTGATCCGTAAAGCGCTCTTGAAACGCGCGGCGGAGCCCTGAAGATGCGAGTGTGACCGCAAGCACAGCAGTTGCGCCCAGCACGATGTAGAGACTCGCGCGACGCAACCGTTTCTGTTTGGCTGTCAGGGCGATTGCTAAGAATGACAGCAGAAATGACAGCCATACCGATCGAGTCCTGGTTGCGAAAATTGCGAGCGGCAACGCAACCAGCAAGCTTGCGGCAATTGCCCACCTGATCCGCGCCCTGCCCAACCGATCCAGTAACACCAGGCCTAGCAAGTTCAGAGCGATTCCATTCGCCGCCGCCTGCAAAAAAGGTCCGCGCGCCCGGTCGGCATGCATCTCGATACTGCCGTCCAGAATAAATTTCGGAAAGATAAGCTCCGTGGCGCCCAGCAGGAAGGCGATGGAGACGAAGCAAAGATAGGCCAATATGGCTAAGCAGAAAATTTCTAACTGCCTGATTCTCGAATCGCCTGTGAAGACCACCGCCGCCAGGTGAAACAGAATGAAAGGGACAACGAACTTCGCCGCTACCAGGCTCCAGTCTTCCGCAGCGAACGCGTGCTCTTGCCAATTACCCGCGACCGCAAGCAGCGTCAATCCAAGCATCGGTATGCTGATGGAAAACATGCAAGGAAAGGCGTCCCGTAAGAACAAAGTCCGAAGGCCGACCACGAACACCAGCAGCAGAAACGCAATTCGGTCGAACGGAAATAGCCCGACATTGGGTGGACGGAACAGCATGAGCGTCAGCGTCACCAGGAACAGGATGTTTGGCGCCACCAGCAGCGCGTGTAGTGGATGAACCGCAACCGCTCCGATCCAGGCGGCTAAGTTATGGTCTTTTTCCAGTCTCACCGGATTGCAACTTGCGGCGCTTGCCATCAGCATTTACAACCTCACGCTCCGGTTCCGGCCACGACTGCCGGAATTGTCTTCAGCAGGATGGCCAGGTCCATCCCCAGGCTCCAGTTCTCGATGTACTCCAAGTCCAGGGCCATGTTGGCGGCGAACGACGGATCGGACCGGGCGGTAATCTGCCACAGGCCAGTAATCCCCGGCTGAACGTCCAGCCTGCGCCGGTCTGCCAAGTCATATCGTCGATAATCATCCAACGGATGCGGTCGAGGTCCGACCATGCTCATGCTGCCGGTAAGCACATTCCATAATTGCGGTAGTTCGTCCACACTGAAACGGCGCAGTACGCGCCCCAGCGGAGTAATGCGCGGGTCGTTGGTCAGCTTAAATGTCGGGCCTTGGCGTTCATTACGGCAACGCAGTTCGTCCTGCTGTCGGTCCGAACCGGTGAACATAGTGCGAAACTTGTAACACTGGAAGCTGCTCCCTTTCTTCCCTGCGCGCAGGGCACCGTACAAGACGCTGCCGCGCGACTCCAACTTGATGGCGGCAGCCATCACCAGCATAAGTGGAAGCAAAAGAAGCAAAGCGGTTGCCGAAATGAGGACGTCCATAATCCGCTTCACGAGCAGCCCAAAGCGCGGAATCGGCTCTTCGTGCACCGCGATCAGCGGCATGGCGCCAATCGCCTGCACCGACCACCGGCTGGGCCAGTCCATCACCAGGTCCGGCACGACGCTCACATCGAGATGGTTGCGCAGCGCTTCTGTGACCGCCCGCTCCCCTAATTGCCGGTCCGGGCCACAGGCGATGATGACCTCGTCAACAAACTCCGAGCGCGCGATTCGCGCCAGATCATCTATGCCTCCCAACACCGACGGTTCAGTCGTTCGAAACCGGCTGATAAAACCTTTGACCACGCGTTCATGTTTGCGCGCCAGCCCGAGATAGCGGGCAATCTCGCGCGCTGTTCGCGTCGTTCCCACAATCAGCACATTCTTTGCCGGCCGGCCCGAATAGGCACTGCTGGCGTGGACGCGCCGCGTCATCCACCCCAGGGCTGCCAGGCTGACGACTACTACGCCCGCAAGACTAATTAGAGTGATTTCCCCGATCGCCGCTCCGCTCAGTCGCAGACCGAGGCCGAACACCAGCGTGGCCCAGAATGAAACTTTCGCGACCATCAGAATGTGCCCAGCCGCGCTGATTTCCCGGTTGTCTTGGAATAGGCCTTCGGCATGGCTCAGCCAGGTGATCAGCGCTCCGTAGAGCAGCAGGTGGCCCAAGTGGCTGGCCACCAGGTCTTTCCAGAAAATTGTTGGGGCGCGCCAAAGCGTATAGGGCGCGGCGTGAAGAACAAAAGGAATGTGAACCACAGCCAAGCCGAGGAATACAACTGAATAGGCAAGCGCGGTATTCATTACGACTCGCCAACGATCTTCGGACCCACATGACAGGGGTAAAACGAGCGCCGCAAGGCTCCTGGCGATGGTCACGCGGGGCTCGCGATGACTCGGACGAGATGGGAATTCTTCAACTTTCTCTTCTCTGCGCGCCGGGCGCGCTGGTTTCTTCGGTACTGCGCTCGCATGGCGAAGGCCGGGAATGGTTCTGGCCACGGCCGCAGAACCGGTTTTCAAATAACATTCGGCTAAGGTGGGGAGAGGCACTTCAGGCGACTTCCAAATCGTACCCTTCTACCTGCACAGAAACTGCGCGCTGGATGCATTCAATGGAGATAACCAGGTGTTTGCCGCCATGATCGTGGAGGATTCCTTGCAGGCCATCCAGGGCCCCTCCCCGTATGCGCACCCTCTGCCCATCGCGCAGAAAGGGAAGAATGGTGCAGGGCGCATCGGCTTTCAGCAGGCGTTGCAAAGACTCGATCTGGCTATCAGGAATGGGAGAGGGCTGGTGAGGACCTCCGGCGAAACCGACTACGCCGGTGATCTGCAGTACGGGCAAACGCTGTTCGCGCGGGTCCCGCAAACGGGCAAATACGTATCCCGGGAAAAGCGGGGCGGTAACGGTCTTGCGACGATCGCTCCAATGCCGTACCTGTTTCAACAACGGCAGGAACGTTTCCGTGCCCTGCATTCGCAAAAGCGACTCTACCTTTTTCTCGAGTCGCAAGTTGGTCTGTATTGCATACCAGCTACGGGCCCTGGGGGAATCTGCCTCCTGAGATCTTTCGAGGGGAATAGCTCCGCCATTTGAGTCCCATGATCTCCCTGTTGAAAACTTACCTGTCACAAACTTTGATACAGCTTTTCTGGGATCGGGAACCTTCGCTCCGTCAGTACCGTTCCCAATACCGCTACGTTCGCGCCTTTCAGAATTTCCATACTCCGTAGCGCCACCGAGCGATGGGTTCGGTGGGCTTCAATCACAAGAATTACGCCGTCCGCCAGTTGTCCAAGTACCACCGTTTCTGAACGAAAGGCTGGCGGCGCATGAATCACCGTGTAATCGAATTCCCGGCGCAGCTCGCTCATACGGGTACGCAACCAGGCGGCATCAAAGTCATTTTCTTGCCGCCCTATCATGCTCTCTGGCTTGATTAGCCATAGATTTTCGCCGGCTGAGATCGAACCGTTTCCCCGAGTTTGGGCGCAGTCGGTCACAGAGGCTGAAATCGTTCGAGCTACTCCGGGTGAATGCACATCGGCTTCCACGGCGCAGACCGTACCCGGCAACCCGTTTGCCATCTCGCGCACCATGCGGGTGCAGACATCTGCGGTATCGCAATGCGAGTCGGCACCACACACCACCACTTGTCGCGAAGCCTTCGACCATCCCGGAAAGAACACGCGCCGAATCAAGGCACGCAATTGTTGCTGAGCAAACGTTTGCGGAGTAAAGGTGCTCCCCGGAATCGTTTCGCCGGCGATCGCCGATTCATCGGCTGCCGGTGGGGAGATAGCTTCGTAGAGCGGCCGGTCTCGGCGTCCGCTCAGAGCCTTCATCGAGATCTCATCTACTTTCGCCAACATAGCCTGACATGCTCCGGATGATCAGGCCGCCTCGCGCGGTAAAGACGCGAGGACGGGCACACCCAGCGAAGCCGCCAACTCCTCCGGCGTGCGATAGCCGGGCTCCAGGTAATCGGCAGCGAATCCAACTCCAGTGCTCACGAATGCTCCCAGAAGCACAGCCAAGACGCTGACACTGGTCAAAGACCACTTGGGAAGGGCAGGCACGACCGGGTCTTCCACTAACGCTACGTTCAAGATCCCCCGCTCATCCAGGGCATCGCCGATGCGCGCCTCTTCCCGTTTACGAAGATAAAGCAGGTAGTTTTCTTCCGCGACTTTGGCGGCACGAACCAAATCCTCGTGCTCCAGAGCCTGCGTTCCTAGTAGCTTGGCGGCACTTCGATAGGAATCCACCAAAGAGGCGGCAGCGGTTTGGCGGGCGTGCAAACCTCCAGCTTCGATCTCTGCTTTTTCCAATTCAATGGCCGCCCAGTCATAACGCGGCTCGGTGTCGGTGGTCTCCTGCCGGACAGGGGCCAGGCTTTGGGCAGCGATGGCGGCCTTGGTATCGGCAATCTGGTCGTCTACTTCCTGCAGCAGCCGGTAACCCGGCTGATATTTGGTCAGCAACTCGATTCGCTTCAGTTCAAGATTGAGCAATGTGGATTTCAACTGCTGCAGCAGTTCAGGATTATCTCCGGCCTGCACTGCGGTGGTCCGGCGTGCCGGCAACGAGGTGAGATGGCTTCTGAGATCGCGGATTCGTTCTTCCGTCTCGCTGAGCTGAATCGAGATTTGCCGGTAACTGGCGTCGCCTTCGCTGAGCTTCTGCAGCGTGAGGTCCCGCTGGAGCGCCGGAGAGACTATGCCCTTGCTCTCTATCAGCCCCAGCAGACGGCCTTCCGCATTGTCCAAGGCCTTTCGATAGCTGTCCGCCTGTTGCTGAAAGAAAGCCGATTCGCCCGCGGGGCGGTGCGCCACCTGGTGCTTCTGCAAATAGACGGAAGAAAGCTCGCGAAGGACGCGTGCGGCTTGCTCGGGATCGCCGGATTCATAGCCAACCGAGATCAGCCGGGTCTTGCGGACCGGCACCACCTCCAGTCGATTCGCCAGCCGGCGTACCGCACGCGCAATTCGCGCCTCGCCGCCGTTAACCTTGCCCAGCCAGGGTGCGCGCTCAGGAGCGCTCAGCCCGGTTGCAATCACAACTGGACGCAGGACATCCACGTCCTGTAACAGTTGCACCTCCGAATTAATTTCTTCCTCGGATACTTCATAACGGGAATATTCGCTCAGCGCGGTGGGCTGCGGAGCCACGGGAGGATCCACACGCCCTTTCCTCACCAATAGCTTCATTTCGGCGCGATACGACGGAAAGCAGACTCCATAGAAGATGATGGAACTGGCAACGATCAGGAAAGACGCGACAATCGCCACGCGCTGCCGAAACAGAACACTGGCCACATCGCGTGCGGTGGGAAGGTGTGACCCCACGCGCGCATCGCAGCCGGGTTCGCCTCTGGTCATCACGACACTTCGCCCTCAGCTGCTGCAAGGACGCTCGGTCTTGCAGTACCCGCTTCGAGCTCTCTAGTCAAAAATTGGCGGGGTTGTAGTACATCCCGAGACTGGGAATCGGTATAAACTTCCGCACCTTGGAAATCCGGCTTTGGGGGACAAAAACCAGATCGCCAGGGCGGAGCCGGACGTCCTCGTCCAACTTTCTGGTCCCTAATGCTTGTTTGATATTGAGGCCCTCGTCTCCGCAAACTGCCCGGATGCACGGCGAAACAGCACCACCTGCGAGTGCCTCGCCTGTTGCGTGAACCCACCCGCAATGGCCACCGCTTCCGTGACCGTTGTATCCGATCGCAGCTCGTATTTTCCCGGATGGCCGACCTCTCCTGTAGCAATAAAATATGGCTTCTCGAAATCCTTGAGAGTGACGGTTACTTCCGGATCGTGCAGGATCGCGCTATACCCATGACGGATGGCCATGCTGGCCTCCGTCAATGTCATTCCTTCCACAAACACGCCGCCCGCGCCTTTCAGCACTACATATCCATCGGGCTGCACCGTAACGTTTTGATCGAATTCAGGAGAAAACGTGAAACTTACCTGAATCACATCGCTCTTGCATAAGTGATACAGCGGGCGGCGTTCTCCCGTGAGTCCCAAGCTCATAACGCCGCTCGCTGCTCCCGTGTTCTGGACAATTGGCGCCGAGGTTACGACTCCGGCGGTCGCACCAAACCTGCCCTCCGGACCGCCAATTGTCCCCTGCTGCGCTATAACCAACGCAGCGTTCATGAGTACGATTAGGACGACAGGTCTCATGCAATGCGGCCGCCGGTGTTGCTGGCTCGTTCCTTTAGCTCGTTCCGCACCTCACGTTACGCATCGCCGTGCCGCCTCACAAGACATGCAAAGTGCTACCTACTTTAGTGGGCAGCGTCGCCTACCCGTTTCGGCTTCCGCCCGACCAGCCCCCTCATTAGTTTCATAATCATAACGGGCGCATAATCCTTCTGCCGCTCAGCGCACTGCCGTCCAACCCGGGGAGCCCATCCGGTCCACCAAAGTAGCCTGATGGCGCATTTTGGCATTTTCAACATCACCCATTTGGGTGACGGATGAACATCCCTCCAACGACTACTCCGGTTACATTGGGCATGTCGGCAGGCCCTCCCCAGATGCAGATAGAGGCTGTTGCGCCATGCCCAATCCCGACTCGATTCGCATTCTCCTTGCAGATAGCAATGAACTCCGCGCCCAGATGCTGACCGGCGCTCTGAAGCGTCGTCCAGAATTCTCCGTTCTCAACTGTCCCATGGATGGCGATTTCACCTTGCAACAGTTGCGGCAGGGGGCAGCTAACGTTGCGCTCATCTGCTCCGACCGCCGTGGACCCGAAATTTGCTTGCCTGTCATCCGCCGCGCTCACCTCGCTAGCCCACAAGTGGCGATCGTACTGCTGGCCGATCTTATCGACAGCGACCTGGTGGTGAACGCCTTTCGTTCGGGAGTTCGCGGCGTCTTCTGTCATTCCGAAGCCAACTTTCGCGACTTGTGCAAGTGCATCCGCTGCGTGCACGACGGTCAGATCTGGGCCACTTCGGAGCAACTTCGCTGCCTGATCGATGTCTTAACGAATGTGCCTTCTTTGCGAGTTCTCAACGTCAATGGCGATCACCTGTTAACCGAACGGGAAGAACAGGTGGTCGCTCTCGTCTCCGATGGTTTAAGTAACCGCGACGTAGCCAGGGAATTAAGTTTGAGCGAACACACGATTAAGAAATATATGTTCCGCATATTCGATAAGCTCGGGATTTCGAGTCGAGTCGAGTTAGTTCTCTACGCCATGAACAACGGCAATTCCCGAGAAGCGGAATGGATACCGGGCAATTGAATTCGCCAGCTGCCGCATGACTTCCACTCGTGCTGACCGCCAAAATCCCCTACAATAGCCTTTCATCATCGGCGGTTGTCCAATTAGCCGGAGGAATATTGCCAACGCACAACAAGCAGCGCCGCTGGACGGTGATCGCTTCAGGCCTTCTTGTCGGCGCACTGGCGATAGTGGTCACTTTCACTACCAATGCGGCGCTGGTTAGCCCGACTGCCGTCGCCGTGGTCGCCGCGGTGGGAGTCATGGCCCTCATTCTGCAACTTCGTCTTCGCTTTCCTCAGAGAAGTGAGGAAGTCCACCTGCCGTCATGGCTCAATTTAGCGGGAGGCCTGTTGGCTATTACAGCGTTTCTCCACGACTGGATCCATATCAGCGTGGCGGTTGCGGAGCTGATTACGCTGGCCGCGATTGGTTGTTTCGGAGTCAGCGGCGCCCTGGTTCTGCACAATCTCCGCAAGCGGCGCGTGGGGAATCAGTCGCAGAATTGAGCGGCTCAATGCGCTACTTACTATTCAGATAAACTACGGCGAGATCGATCCAGCACACGTCAGCCATGTGTCGACAACCCAACAAATTCCGAGCCAGGATCGCACGCCTTATTTCCATGGCTGTGCGGGGGGCATTGTTTTCGACCCCTTTGTTGGTCGCGATCACCTCCATGGCGGCGACTCTCGGCCTGTTTCAAAGCGCCCCCGCCAATGACACCCCTGCCCAGGATGTGCTGCAGTTCCTGAACCAAACGATTGACTGGTATCGAGGCTTATCGCTCGAGGCTCAAGTCGCGCGCGAACCCAGTGGTGTTCTGGTCTTGAATGACGACCGTGCCACTGCCGACCAGGAGGTCCGCCTGGCGTTCGATTATGCTCGCGCTCAAGCCGAGATCCTGGCGAAGCAGGCCGCTCCAGGCCAACCCGGAGCGCAGTCCGGCAGCACGCAGCAGTATCAGTCGCTTTACCAACTCGCCACTAAGCTGGACAACCAGATCCGTGACACGCAGGCAGAGCTGCAGGCGAGAAGGCGCGAACTGGAGCAAGCAGCCGGCCATAAGCGGGTACAACTGCAGTCCACTGTGGCCGAACTGCAAAGCGAGTTGGAGCTAGCCCAGGTTCGCCGCGAGGCCATCCGCAGCATGCTCGATTTCGTAGCTGGCGCCGGGGCCAGCAATTCCGGTCCCACCAATCTTCGAGCTCAGATTGAAGCTCTAGCCCGCTCGTTCCCGGCAGATCTGACCGGAGTCTCCAGCAGCGAGGCCCCTACCTCCTCCACCAATAAGCCGCCGGTCAACATAACCGCTACGCCGTCAATTGCGAAGAACGAGCCTTCCGGAATCTGGGGACTGGTGTCGCAGGTTTTCGCGCTCTCCGGCAATGTGCGCCTGCTGAAAAACCGGATGCAGCAAACCGACGCCCTGGCGCGAAGTGCCAGCAATTTACGTGCGCCACTGATCGCACAACTCCGGCAGCTCTCGCAGCAAGGTGATCAACTGGCCAATCAGGCGGACACCGCCAATCCCAAGCAGCTGGCCGAGGAAAAGCAGGCCCTCGATAATCTCACGGCGCAGTTCAAGCAAATCTCGGCTGCCAGCGTGCCCCTGAGCAAGATGATCGTCCTGCTTGGCTTGTACAAAACCAATCTGGCCAATTGGAGAAGCGCGATTGATTCAGAGTACGACTCCGCTCTCAAGAGTCTTCTGATCCGGCTCTCGATTCTCGCCGTGGTCCTGGGCTTTGTTATCGGCCTGTCGGAATTGTGGCGCAAAACCATCCTGCGCTACGTTCACGAGCCGCGCCGTCGCTATCAGTTCCTGCTGTTGCGCAAGATCGTCCTCTACTTCGTGATCACGATCGTGATCGCGTTTGCTTTTGCCAGCGAGATTGGTTCGATCGCGACGTTCGCCGGCCTGATCACTGCGGGAGTCGCTGTCGCTCTGCAGAACGTGATCCTCTCGATCGCGGGATATTTTTTCCTGATCGGGCGTTTTGGAATACGAGTGGGCGACCGGGTTCAGATCGCCGGGGTAAATGGCGAAGTGGTCGACATCGGACTGGTGCGCTTGCACCTGCTCGAACTTGCTAGTGGAGGCGCCGACGCGCCCACCGGCCGGGTGGTCGCGTTCTCCAATTCTATTGTTTTCCAGCCTAACGGCCTTTTTAAGCCGATTCCCGGAACCAGCTTTATCTGGCACGAGATCACCCTCACGGTCGCCCCGGACGGCGATTACAACTTCGTGGAAAAGCGCCTGCTGCAGGCGGTTGAATCCGTATTCGCCGATTATCGTCTGGAGATGGAGGCCCAGCGGCGCAACATGGAACGAATGCTCTCGGCGGGACCCATCGCTGAGCTCCGCCCCCGTAGCCGCTTGCGCATTACCCAATCCGGCCTGCTCGAGGTGGTGATCAGCTATCCCGTCAGTTTGCAGCGCGCCGCTGAAATTGATGACCGCCTCACCCGCGAGCTGATCAAGGAAATTGATCGCGAACCCAAGCTCAAGCTGGTGGGCAGCGGTACCCCAAGCATCAGCATTCGAACCGACCTGACCCCCGCACCCGCGGCGGCCAGCTAAGCGCTTAACCAGAAGACGCGGTATTAAACCGCCACCCTGTCATCCTGACGCCGAGCACCGACGCGGAAGGACCCCGCGAAAGTCTGTTCTACCGGAAACATTTTGAGGAATTTCGACCGCGCTGCTGTTTACTCAAGGGAAGATTGAATATCTCCTGTCATCCCGACCGGAGCGAAGCGGAGTGGAGGGACCTTGCGTTTTCGACGCTCACAATCAACGCTCCAGCCGGAAATCTACTTCGATCAATGTATGCACGGCGGCGGCTCGGCCATTCACTCGGTACGGCTCAAAGCGCCACCATTTCACCGCATCACTGGCCGCCGAACGCAGCGCCTCCGGTCCGCTCACGGCATAAACATCCCGCACCGTTCCATCCTCGCTGATCAAAGCTTCGAGTGTGACCTGCCCTTGAATTTTGGCCTTAAGAGCATCGCTGGGATAAATCGGATCAACCCTGTGAATGATTCTTTGTCCCATGACCGAACTCGAAACATCAAAAGGCACAGCCGCAGCGTTGCCGGTGCCATCGTTTTCCAGTTCGCGCCAGCCGGTGTTCCAGGACCACCACGCGACCGCCGCCAGCACTACAGCCACAACGCCCGCGCTCATCACGGCCCAGCGCAGACCGTGGGATCGCTTCACCGGCTTCGCGTTTCGAACGCTGCCGGCCGCTGGCGTGGCACTTGCGGCCCGGCTGGCCACACTGGTGGTGGTCCTGACTGCCGCCCGGTCTGCCATCTCCGTCCAGCTGCGCAAAGCATTTTCCTGCTCGATCGACATGGCCAGAAATTGCAGCCCACAGCGCATCAGGGAAGAGTGCCGAACGATGGCCTTCGCCTGGATCGCTTCGCGCGCCGCAGGCAGTCGAAACTCAACCCCCACCGGCTCTCCCGGCGACAATTCACCCGCCAATACCGTCGCCACGCCGCCTTCGCTCACATCCAGCGTCCGCCCCGGTATGGAGGCCGGGACTCCCGAACGGAGCGCCACTACGTCAATGGGAACGGCAATCGCGTAGCGTCGAAGCCGTCGTCGGCTGACGGGGTTGGAGGTCGCGTGGCCCATGGCTATCCCAGTTCCAGAACTCACAGGCATAACCTCGACGAGTGGATCGCGGCTGGACGAAGCGGGCTGATGAGGGTTGTGCTGAGGCTAACGCCCGAGGATCGGGATTGTCAACGTGCGGCAGTCCCGCTAAACGATTCAGCCTGGCTCCATGCCAGGCTGATCAGAAACACGATGGACGAACTGCCCGCAAACTCGACACCGACACGCCAGGTCCTGTCGCTCGATTACGGCCAGCGCTTGGCCGTATCTTCCCAGCCGGCGGCGCGGGCTGTCGGTTGGGCGGCAACAGCAGGAGCGCTGGGCTGCGGAATGCGAATCGGCTGTTGCCCGGTGGCGCTCGCCGCCAGGGTTGGCTTACTGTTAACTGCTTCGGCAACGGCTTCTTGCCCGTCGGAAAGCAGCGGAGCGGCAACGCGCAGCGCCTCCACTTCCTTCTCCAGCCGTGCCAACTCAAGTTCTTTCTGCCTCAGAACCTCGTAAACGTTCTTCATGGACACCTGCGCCTCAATGGTGGTGCGGATTCCCAAACTTTATGCAGCTGTTCCCCTGTTGTCAAGAAATTAACGGGTTACCGACCGAAGAAAACTAGCGCAGCAGCGCGAAAGCAATGGTCACGGCGGAGATGAGTACCATACCAATCACATATCGGTTCGTGAGAATCCAAGCTTTGATCCCGCGCGAGGAGGCGCCGGACCCTGTTGTAATCGCGATCTCGCTGACTGGAATTCCCTTGTCTTCACAATCAAGGCACAATTGCCGTCCCTCGGACACAGGAAAGCCGCACCGCTTGCAAGTCTTGATGCGATCCAGATCTATGGCTTTTTCTGAATGAGACTCGGGATTACCCGGCAAGCCCGTAATAAACCCGGTGGGATGCGCCTTCCTTCGTATATCGGCTATCGTGCTGATCGGCAGGTTTCCGACCCCCGCCGCCGCTGCAAAAGCCTTCACTTTGTCGCCATGCACAGCAAACGGCGACGAGTTAGCACGATCAGGAGAGGCTTCATCGAGAGCGATGTTCACCATCTCGCGCAGGCGTTCCAGAGCGGCCAGGTCGCGCTCCTGAAACGCGCGCGGTTTATTCGAAAAGACCTCGAAGATGCCGACCACTTCGTCGCCACGCACGATGGGCGTTATCGCCAACGACGCGATGCCCAGGCGGCGGCAGCTTTCCTGGTTTACGCGTGCATCCTTAGCCACATCGTCGCAGCGCAGAGCCGTACGAGTGCGTACACACTCGCCCGACAGGCCCGAACTCAGATCAAGACACGAACCCAGGTCCGGTGCCGCCGAGCCCGAACTTGCCCGACAAAGAACTTTATCCCCATCCCGCAACGCGATCGCCGCCCCAGACGCTGCCGTGATGTACTGCGCACGATCAGCAAGCAATTGCAGAGTTGCTTCCAGATCCCGCCGCGCCGAGTCCACGATCGACAAACCCTTCCTGTGTTCGCCGGAGCTTTGCAAGTTCAGTGTGGTAAGGCTACCGAGTTGAAGGGAAGAATCCTGACCACTGCGCTCGGCGATGGCATGCGCATCCATAGGGGAGTTGGATACCAATGGTCCGAGTTTCGCTTCTCGCGGAAGCAGGTGTCAAGAAACGGAATACTCGAAGGTACTAGTCCAAAAGTCATCAACTGCTGTGGCATCATGGACGGCTCTAACCACACTACTTCGTTTTCGGGGGATGGTCTCGTGCAATTCGGATTACCACTCTCGTGGTGGCGCTCCCAGCGGCTGCTCGTTCTATGCCTGTTCCTGTTCAGCAAAACTGTTCTCGCGCAGCAGATCTCGCTAACGGACCTGGTTACTCCTTCCACCGTCATTCTGAAGGAGGGACAACCGGTGAAGTTTGCGGTGCACGGCTTTATCGAGTTCAAGTCATTGTCCGAGCTGTTTCCCTACATCGATTCTCAGACTCGGCGCTGGCAGGGGCATATAGCAGAGGCGGAGCAAACCAGCTTAGCGAACGAGCTGCTTCGCCATGGGGTTGAAAGTCGCGTAATCTCCATGGCCGATGAGCGCCCCCTCGAAGCGCTCCTTACCCACACCCACGACGAACTGCGGCAAGCCCTGGCGGAGGTCAAGAAACCCGTTCCGCCCGGCTACGCGGAAGCGTTCTTCGCGGTGCAGAAGAAGTGGAAACATGCCGTGAACTGCTGGAGCGCTTCCCCTGTTATCTACGCACGAGTGCTCTCCAACTGGTATCCCATCGAAGAAGGCATCACCCTCTACGGCGCTACATACGATTCAACCGAGCACTTCTGGCAAGCCGTCAAATACCACCCCGAAGTAACGGTCGCGGAACTCTCGGACTTGCTGCAGTCGTTGCAGCGAAAGGATTGGGCCCCATGGTTGGCAAGGTTGGACTCTGATCCCGGGATCTATTTGCCGAATGCTTACGCCGTCGAATTCCTGCGTCATAATCTGCAAGCGGAGAAGCTGAAGTGGTTCGCCGCCGAACTAGCGAAGTCCGGGCTTCATGGTGGCGACCATGCGCGCTCGGCGCAGCAGCGTGGAAAAACGCCTTTCCGTTTCAGCGCCTTCGAAGAGAAGGTCTTGTGGGGTGATCTGGCCGACACTCTTCACCTGCTCTACACGTTTTCTCCGCCCGACGATCCCGTCCGACAGCAATTAGCCGAGCACCACTTTGACGCCGTATACCTCAATCAGCGCCGGATAGGTTTTATCAGCGAAGAGTACCGCTCAACCATGCTCGATATCTGGAAGGTCAAATATCTTCAGATGGCCCGCTTCGGCGAAGTAATCCGCTCCATTCCACCCGAGATCAGGTTGGAGCATTTCCTCAATGACGGCGATTCCCCCGACATCCCGATCCCGATCTATGTCGGATACCTCAACCAAATTCGTGAACTGGCTCGGTCGCGATGAGAAAGGGCCGGTTCTGGACGCCTTATCAGCCGGTATGCCGAAGTCCCTGCACGATGTTCATGGGCGATACCCGATAGGAAGGTGCAAGCGCGCTCAACACCCCAACGGCGGCGGCCAGCGGCAACACCATCACCACTTTAATTTTGATGAAAATCGCATCGGCGCGCCGCTTATTGCGGCGGAGATTGCGGACGACGAGGCCAGCAAGAGTCACGAATTGTGCCCGTCGAGACGATAACGTTCAGTGCCCAGTGAATGGCTGACGAATCCACACGTTATAGACACCGTCGGTCAATTTTCAGTTTCCGTTGCTGGAGGGCTTCCTTCGTGATCCTTTGTGTGCTTTGTGGTGGAAGACGTTTTCACCACGAAGGACACGAAGGCCTACGATAGAGATCTCCTCAGACCGTCCAGGTTTTCGCTTAGTAGAAGGCTACTGTGACGAAGTAAGCCCCGTTGGGATAAGTCGCCGTATGGGCATAACAACTGCCCACCGCAAAACTCCGCAGCTTACGATCGGCGAGAGCCCGCTCCGCATCATTCGGCAAGGAATCCGGTTGCAGGTCCGTATAGGTAAGCACGTATCGCATAGGGCCGAGGCTGGATACTTGTTTCGGATTAATCCGATCCTCGCTCGCCATCGAGCAGGCAGCGCGCCGCAAACTTTGTAACTGCAACCGCTTCAGTTGGCGCTGACGCTCGATCGCGCCGGCCACGGCGTTCTCGGCTTGCGCCGGCGACACGGTCGGAACACTCTCCCCAAAATCTTCGACCACGTATATCTCGTCACCGACCCGAGCAATCCCAAAGCCTACGACGTTGTAGTCGGCACGCAACAGGTTTTCACGATGATGGGGTGAATGCATCAACCCATCATGAGCCTGCGCAACGTCGACATCGAGAGCGACATTCTCTCCCGCGCGAAGCAGATGAAGCGAATTGTTCGCCAGTCGGTGATCCAGGGCTGGCTCACCACGTAACTGGTGCGACAGCTCCCGCCGCTGCGCCATGGCTAAGGCATGCGCCCGCGCCGCCGAGGTCAAGTTCTGATCGATCCGCAAGGGCGCCGAACCCACAAACCGGCGTTCCCGGTTCGTTAATGCCAGCAACTGGTCTTCGCCCTGAAAATCGAATTTGGGGGAGGGCTTGTACCGGGAGGGAGGGATGTCCGCACCCGCAGTCGGGGCCGAGATGGCCGCCGTACTTGCCGATTCCGCGGGTTGGGCGCCGCCGGGGAGAAGCAACGCCATCGAGGCTAGAAAGGCCAGAAGCATCGGTTTTGGCCTACGCTCAGATGCCTGGGAGCACCAAACTTCTGCTTTGCTTCACCGAGGCTATTCTCTAGAATCGAGCCACGGCTAATTACCCTGGGGACACTGTGCTGATTACTCTGATCATCCTGAATCTGGTCCTATCGGCCATCCTGTACGTGACCTTCAAGAAGTCCGAGCGCGGCGCGCCGACTCGCGAAAGCCTGGAGCGTCTGTCGTCTCAAATTGGAACTCTGGATGTCTCTATTTCAGAACGACTTAGGTCCGCAAACGCCGATCTGGCAGCCCGTTTGGAGGGAGCCAAGGGTGACTTGCGTCAGGAGGTAGCTGACCGTCTGGCCAAGGGATTCCGCGAAATTCGCGAGTCGGTGGACGGCCAATTATCCGGCGGGCGCCGGGAACAGGCCGAGCACCTATTGAACTCCCGTTCCGAGCTCACCCAGTCCCTGGCCCGAACCACCTCAGAATTGAAGATTGAATTCGACGGCCTGAACCAGCGAACCGCGCAATCGCTGGACGGGATCCGGGATCGTGTTGATACCCGCTTGCTGGAAATCACCCAGCAGGTGCAGGACAAGCTGGATCAGAACATCAAGGAAGGATTCGCTCAGTTCGAGAAAGTGCAGCAGCATCTCAAGGCCGCCGAAGAGCAGTTGCGCGAGGTCGGCGCCATCGGCCATTCCATCAACGATCTGAATAATCTTCTGAAGCTGCCCCACATGCGCGGCCAGTTTGGAGAAGCCAGTCTCGAACGCCTGCTGGCCGATTTTCTTCCAGCGCATATGTTCGCGTTTCAAGCCTCGCCGGGCGAAGGCGGAGGTCGCGCCGATGCAGTCATTTATTTTCCCGACCGCAAGCTCCCCATTGACGCGAAATTCCCGCGCGAGCAGGTGCTGGCAATCTTCGAGAGCACGGACGAAGGTGAACTCGAGAATGCACGCACCGAATTCGTGCGCGTGATGAAAACCGAGGCCAAGCGTATCAAGGCCTACATCCAGCCGGAAAACGGCACCACCGACATCGCTCTCATGTATCTGCCCAGCGAAACCTTGTACATGGAAGCCGTTCGCAACCGCGATCTCGCCGATTGGCTCAACCAGCAGCACGTCTTCCCGGTTTCGCCTAACACCCTTCTCATGACCCTGCAGACGATTGCTCTCGTGCACAAATGGTATGAAGTCGCCAGCCGCTTCGAGAAGAGCCGGCTGGAATTGAACAAAGCCCAGAAGTCCTTCGATCACTTCCAATCCCAGTTCGAAAATGTGGGCAAGAATCTGAACAAGGCGCAAGAGGCATTCGACACCGCCGCCAAGCACCTGAAAACCTACCGCGGCCGCGTCAGCGCCCTGAGCGGACAGGAGCAACTGGAACTGGATCAGCCCAAAGAAAACGCGCTCACCGATAAGGCCAGCGCGTAAGGGAATCACGCAGGGGCGGCCGCCCCGTCCGTCCCAGATCTCGCTCTATTCTCACGAGAACCGGCCGCCAGTGCTAAACTCCGTTCCGTTGCTCCAAACCGTATAAGGACATGCCATGTTCATCGGACACTATGGCGTTGGCCTGGCCGCAAAGTCCTTCGCCCCGAAAACCTCGCTTGGCACATTGATGGTCGCGGCTCTGTTTCCAGATGTGTTGTGGATCATCTTCGCCTATGCCGGCGTAGAACACGTAGCCATAAAACCGGGCATCACCGTTGTGAATGCGCTCGACCTTTATGACATTCCCCTCAGTCACAGTCTCTTGATGGACGTGGTCTGGGCTGCGATCTTCGCCAGTGTCTATTTCGGGTTCCGGCGTTACTCACGCGGAGCCGGGGTAGTTTTTGCGGCTGTCCTCAGCCATTGGCTACTCGATTTCATCGCTCATCGCCCTGATATGCCACTCGCGCCGGGAGTGCATGCCCTCTTCGGACTTGGCCTATGGAATTCCCGAGTCGCCACCTTCGCCGTGGAAGGCGGCTTATGGGTCGCCGGCATCATTCTCTACCTGCGCACGACTCGCCCCGTCAGCCGAACCGGGTTTTATGGTTTCTGGATAATAGTCGTGCTCCTCACAACTCTATGGAAACTGAGCTTGCGGGGTACTCCACCGCCAAGCCTGGAAGCGATGAAGATTGGGAATCTGCTCATATTTGCGATTACCTTGGCCTGGGCATACTGGATGGATCGCGTGCGCCCCGCAACGGAGACGAACCATCAAGGCCGGGAAACCGCAGCGGCAAATATCTGAACGCGCGGCGATCGCCGGGATCTGAAACTCACTCCAATGACCATGGTCACTTGCCCGCTACCACTTTCTAAGCTGCAATAGCGGCGATGGCACGCGCACTCGGTTTCCTCAGCATCGTGATCACCATGGCCGTGGGGATGTACATCTATTCCTCGCAACTGAAGAGCGCCGCGCCCGCCGGAACTGCCAACCCCGAAGCTTCGGTCAACATCATCGCGGTACAAAATGACTTGGTCAGCATCGCTCGAGCGGAGAGACAGTACCTTGCGGAAAAGGGCTCGTACGCTTCGTTGAACGAGTTGGTCTCTGCGAACTTCATCACCATAAAGGGCGAGCGCCCGCCCTACTCATATCAGGTGGAAACTTCGTCCGACAGCTTCCGCGTCACCGCAACCCGTTCGACACCAGGCTCCCCAACTCAGATCTGGATCGATGACAGCATGCAGGTCCATAGTTCCAATTAATATCTCTTCCGCAGTGGAATGAGTTCACGCAACTGCGTATCCCGAAGATAGAGTCCAGCCCAGACCATTACGCCCAGAACAACCGTGACAACCCACGTGGGGTCGCCGACGCGCACATTGGTGAAGGTCGCGCCGCCGAATAGTGCCGTCATCAGAATTGCCCCCAAGACCGCCGTGCGCGGAATGAGGTAAACAATCGCGCACAGCGACTCGATCGCGCCCGTCAGGACCACCAGGTGTTCCGGTATTCCATGCTGCGCCATACCGACTACCACAGCATCTGCCTTGATCAGCTTCATGATCGCGCCGAACAGGACCAGCACGGCCGGTATAAGGCTGACCACGCGCCCTACCCACATCGTCTTATTAGAAACCGCGGCAACTGGAGCGGCTGTCTGCATGCACTCCTCCTAAATGGCCAACTTGCAATATCGATGCTGGGCAGGCGCGGGAAGATTGAAAAGGTACCGCGGCCCCATGGACGGCTGGTAACTGGACGTGCAGAAGAGACGTGCAGCACAAAGCAGAATCGGGCGCATGGGATCTACAAAGAATTTTTTCAGACTTGGGAAGTAATTACCTGCCACGCACGGTGGAAAATTTTCGTTGAGGAGTGGGCTTTCGTCTCAGAATCTGCAACTTATAGAGCTTGGCATGGAAACTGCACACCTGACTTGTAAGCCACGAATTCCAATCGTCCCGATACATACAGGAGACACATGTACACCCTCGTTGCGAAGGACTGGAAAGAATTGTCGAAAGCCGCCAGCCAGGAACCCGATCCCAAGAAGTTCATGGATCTGATCGAACAATTGAATCAGGCGCTGGAGGAAGCTGAAGACAAGCGGCAATCCTCCCCTTGTTTTGAGGAATTGGACAGTTGAAATGACGCGGGTCCCGCTTGTCAGCGAGAATTTAACTTTTTCTGCCCGCAACGCGCACTTCTGCCCGTAGTTCCAGGTTGCGAATCAAGCGATGTAGATAATTGGGATGCAGGCCGAGGACTTTGGCTGCGTCGGTGAAGCTCCCATTGGTTTCCTCCAGCGCCGAAAGGATCAGCTGCTTCTTTAGTTCTTTCAGCGCGGAATGATACTTCGCTCCGGAAGTTCCCGCCGGAGTCGCGCGCTCCAGCACCGATTCCGGCAAGTCTTCGGGCAGAATCAATTCTGCGCCGCTCAACACCAGGGCGCGCTCGAGGGCATTCTCCAATTCCCGCACGTTGCCGGGCCAGTCGTAGTTCACCAGGCAGGCGCGCGCTTCATCGGACAGCCGCTTGGGCTTTACCTTGCAGCGCAAGGCGTGCTTATTGCTGAAGTAATTCGAGAGCAGAGGGATGTCTTCCTTGCGCTCTCGCAGCGGTGGCATAGTCACCGAAACCACATTCAGGCGGTAATACAAATCTCCTCTGAAATTGCCGGCCTTCACCGCCTCGCCGAGGTTCTTGTTGGTCGCGGCAATGAGCCTGATATCAATGGAAATCGGGCGCGTGCCGCCTACACGCTCGAACTCCCGCTCCTGGATTACGCGCAGTAACTTGGTTTGCAGGACTGGCGCCAGTTCCCCAATCTCGTCGAGAAACACAACCCCGCCGTTGGCAACCTCGAGTTTGCCTTTCTTCTGCGCGATTGCGCCGGTAAATGATCCTTTCTCGTGGCCGAACAACTCGCTTTCCAGAAGCGTCTCCGTGAGCGCAGCACAGTTGATCGCTACGAAGGGCTTATCGCCCCGGGGGCTGTTGCGATGAATGGCGCGCGCGGCCAACTCTTTTCCCGTCCCGCTCTCGCCATCGATTAACACCGTCGAATCGATTGGAGCTACGCGGCTGAGAAAACGGTAGACCTCTTTCATGCGCGCGCTCTCTCCCACCATGTTGTGGTCGAGATTGATCTCCGTATTGAGCCGCTGGTTCTCCTGCACCAGCCAATCCAGCTGGCGGGCGTTGTCCAGGGCGACCGCCGATATGCCCGCAATCGCCGTCACCAGTTCCAGGTGATCCTGCTCGAAGCGCGCCGCTGGATTGGTCGAATCCAGATAAATGCAGCCGATGACCTTCTCGAAGACCACCAGGGGAATGCAGAGCAGGGAATGGACTTGCGAGGCAATCAGGCTTTCCACCCCGCTAAAGGTATTACTCGAAACGATATCGCTGCCCAGAATGGCAAGGCCCTGCTCCACGACCTGGTGAGCGATGGTGCGGCTGACACGCACAGGACGCGTATCGCTGCCAGTACGGTTGCGCGCAAACACCGAGGTGAAATCGGTTCCTCCGTGACCATTGAGCAGAATCGCACCACGTTCCGCCGGCGCCACTTCAAAGGTCAGGCTCAGAATTTCCGCTTGCAGCGCATCCAGATCGCGAATCGAATGCACGACCCGGCTGATCTTCAGCAGCGCGCTCAGGTTCCGTGCCAGTCGCGATGTAGCCGGCAACTCGCGCAGAATCTTGTCGGGCTGCAGGTACAGAACGTCTGACGGCCGCAGGCTGATCGTGCGGAAAGCTGAGGAACTGTCCTCAAATTCCACTCGTCCCGCTAAGGTAGGGGGCTCCTCGCCCTCAGCCACGAGGAATAGGCACACGGAATCTCCGATCGTGATCTGGTCGCCGTGGGCTAGATTATGTTCCCTGACCGGGGTGCCATTCACCAGCGTGCCGTTGCGGCTATTGAGGTCGCGGATCCTGAATCCGTGCTCATCCTGGACCACCACACAGTGCCGCCGGGACACCGATTTGTCCGGGATGGCGAGCAGATTGGCAGCCTCTCGGCCCACCGAAGTCTCTCCCGCCGGCAGCGCGAACGTGGATTCCTTCATGGGCCCGCCGATGAATACCAGCCGCGGGTTGGATCCCGGTTCCATCTGAACCTATTGTCTTAACACAGGTCCGTGGGAGCGTGCACTCCTACTTCTATCCTGGCGGTTTCGCGACTATCTGATCGGATAGGCAAACGCCCTTTTGACGAATGCTTCCGCCCCCATTCCTATCCTGTTGATACAAACTAAGCGCCAATGTCTCAGCAACTTACAACAAATTTAGCTCCCGTGGCAATGGTTGGCGCGCCGCGTGCTTTAGCAAAAGCAGCAAGTTTGAAAGTCCGCGACTCCGGTTCCAGTCAAACCGGCCGCAGAACTTGCGAACCACTAGAAATTTTCAGGGAACCCGGCAAAGCGGCCTTTGGGGGAGGCGCTTCCTGCAAATTCCGCCGAGTTCTCGCCGCCCAGGGAACCGATGAGGTTCCTCGGTTTCCCTGGCGGTTTTTTCAAACGCAACGCCCCGCAAGTTTTTACGAGACTGGCCCGGCCAAAAGCGAGGGGAAGCGCTTTTTGGATATCGGGTCGGGCAGTAGCCGACGGAGACTCGAGGAACCCCTCGTCGAGTTTTCCGTCGGCTTTGTCAAATCAGGCGATGAATGGAATGTATTCGGAAAGCGAAATGAACGATCTCTTCGCCTTCGTGCCTCTCTCTAACGCCATGGACGCACCCGAGGCGGACGCCGATGCCGCGGTCGCGGACGTGCCCTTCGATTTCGTTGTAGGAGAAATGCTGCTACCCGCAGGCTGCTATGACGTCGAGCCCACCGAAATACCCGGCGTGCGCGCATTGCGCCGCAATGGCTGCCAGTACCCTGCTGCGCTGGTTCAGGAAATCCGGTCCGAAAGCGACGGCTCTAAGCTGCTCTTTTACCGGCAGCAGAACCTTTATTTCCTCGCCCAGATTCTCGCCAGAATCAATTAAGTCTCAACTAATAACCGGCCGGCAAAAATCAATCGCCCGCCGCCCTATATTGCTCCTCACTTAGGAGCGCCACTCCGTCGCGCAACGTAATTGTGCGGCCCGAAATGGCCGGCACCCTCTCACCCGGAACCAGGATACCGACCAGATTCAAAGGATCCGCCGCTGAAATCGTTATGGCTTCGCCGGCAGGAGGGATTTTCTTCGCCGCCCGCAGCGAATCTACGGCGATGGGCAGGGCAAATTGTTCTCCGAGGAAGCCGTCGACGAATCTGCCTCCGCGAATTTCACCTCGGTCTTCCAGGCGGCGAAACGCGATCTGCAGCTCTCGCCATTTGGGAAGAATGGTTTCGCGCGCCAGCAAATCGCGAAATACCACGCCGTACCGCTTCAGCAGCATCCAGCACGTAGCCTCGACTGCCCTATTCTTTTCGTCCACCGAGTCCGTATAAAGAAGCGACCAGCGCCCGGTGCTGTGACGCGGCCGCGCGCTGCGTCCATGACCTTGTCCAGCCCGCCGCTTGGGATCGATCAGCGAGCGCAGATTGTCGAATCCATCGGCGGTTACGATTCCCGCCGCGACCAGTTCCCAGAGAGCCGTCTCGATCTCTGATTTGAGTTTGCCGGTGCCGCGTACGATGTCGGCAAAGAACGACGCTCCGCGATGTCGCAGGAAATCGAGTACCAGCTTGGCGCCCTCGCTCAGCCCTCGCGCCTCAGCAGGCAAGTCGGTACCCGGGTGACGCGGTGTCATCCAATCCGACTCTTCCCGCACAAAAAACGTAACCGGCGCAACACTGGTGGGAATAACCCGGCGCTTGCCTTGGGCGGTATCTTCCAGCGTAGCGGGATGCGGCGAAAGTCTTCCCCAGCCGACGGCTCCAGTCAGGCAAAGCTGGTCGAGGATTTTCGGATCATAATCGGCAATGCGGCGCGCCAGGATCTGCCGTTCCCAGGCATTGGCCGGTATTTCGAAGCCTTGCAGCTGCCGCAATATTTCCAGTGTTCCTCGTTCGCCTAAGACCTGCGTGCCCGGCGCAAGGTGCTGCCACCGCAGCAGCCACCGCATAAACTGCGCCGCGGTCACCGGCTCGATTTGCTTGCGGAGCGTGCCTAGCGTTAGCCGGTGAATGCGCGCCAGCAGCCGCCGCTCGCACCACTCCGTTTCCTGAGTAGCCGGATCGGTGAACTTCCCCCGCAAAATCGCGCCGCTGGCTTCCAGGCGCAGCAAGGCCTTATCGACTTCGGAAACGGGCTGTCCCAGAGTCTCCGCCAGCCATCGCCCGGTAGTCGGCCCGATGTGAGACATCCATCCCGTCACAGCCGCGAGCAGGGCATCGTCGCGGGAAGGCGCCGAGCTCTCGACATCGCGGATTTCGCTTTCGAACCGCGTCGCCGGAAACAGGGCGGCGAAACTTCTGGCCCGTTCAGCTGCAACCCAGTAGCGCCGAGATGCAGTTCCCTCTTCGGGCACGATCGCAACCGCAACCCGCCCATCGCGAAGTAGGCTCTCAAAATAGGAGCCCCACTGAGCTTCTGGGATCGACTCCGGCTGCATCAGGCGGCCGAGGGCGGCCATCTCTACGCGCGTCGGGGCGTCTTCGGGAAATGCCACCAGCGTCATCAGCACGTCATGTAACTCATCGGTATCGCGCACATCCGGCCAAGCCTCTTCCCGGACTTGCGCTATGGCCGCGGGATCAAGCTTGCCCACTTCCTGCAGCACCGATTCGGGCAGGATCCGCCGCATCTCGACCGCTCGCGCCCGCCGCTCCTCCAGAGGAGCATCATCCAGGTACGCATACGGATTGGCGTTGAGAATCTCGTGAGAGAACTGGGAAGGCACCGGCGTGTCCACGGCAAGGCAGCGGATCTTTCCCTCCGAGATCCCGCGCAGGACATCTTTCAATCCATCGATGTCCATTGCCTCCGTGAGCACGTCTTTCATCACTTCATTGACCAGGGGATGGTCGGGAATCTGGATGTCTCCCTCAATATTCTCCTGGCACGCAGCTACGTCCGGAAAAACCGAGGCGAGTAAATCATCCGACCGCATGCGCTGAATCTGCGGCGGGATCTTCTTCCCCCCCTGAAAGCGCAACAGCGCCAGGCTGCGAGTTGCATCCCAGCGCCAGCGCGTGCCGAAGATTGGAGATGCCAAGGCCGCTTGTTCGAGGATCGGTTGTACCGTTTCCGCCTGCAGAAACTGAAATACTTCCGCCAGCGGAAAGCTGTGCTGCTCGGCAAGGGCGATATTGAGGCCGTTATCGGTCGCGGCCGCCTGCAATTCGAAATTGAAGCTGCGGCAGAAACGCTTCCGCAGAGCCAGCCCCCAGGCCTTATTAATCCGCCCTCCAAAGGGAGCATGGATGATCAACTGCATCCCGCCGCCTTCATCAAAAAAGCGCTCTGCGATCACTGTGCTCTGGGTCGGCACCGCGCCCAGGACAGCCCGGCCCTGCAACACGTATTCGATCAACTGTTCGGCGGCAGAATCATCCAATCCACATTCTTCTTTTAGCCAGGAGATCGTTTCCGCCACGACCGGCTGGGTCGGCGAAAATCCTACCGGCGAAAGGTTGGGCAGCCGGTCGCTGATCTCTTGCCGAAGGTCGGCGACTTGCGCGGAAAGCTCGGCCGTGCGAGCCGGCGCTTCTCCAAGCCAGAAAGGCACTCCCGGGGGTGCGCCGTGAGCATCCTCGACAATCACTCGCCCGGTGCGGCCCTCGATTCGCCGAATTCGCCACGAGGTATTACCCAGCAGAACCACATCGCCCGCCAGGCTCTCGACGGCAAAATCCTCGTCCAGCGTTCCGACCATCGTGCCTTCCGGTTCAGCGACCACAGTAAACAGCGCAGTCTCCGGAATGGCTCCGCCACTGGTGATGGCGGCCAGACGGCTTCCCCGTCGAGCCCGAAGACGCCCATTCACCTGGTCGTGGTGCAGATACGCGCCATAGCGGCCTCGCCGTGAGGCAATTCCATCCGAAAGCATGCGAACCAGCCCGTCAAAGGTTTCGCGCGACAGGTCACGATAGGGATACGCGCGCCGCACCAGCGCAAACAGGTCATCGGCTCGCCAACCGGCTTCCTCGGAGGCGCAGGTCGCCACCATCTGCTGCGCTAAAACGTCCAGCGGAGAATCAGGAATCATCAGCCGGTCGAGCTCGCCATGCCGGATACTACGCACCAGCGCGGCCGTTTCCACCAGTTCGTCGCGGGTCATGGCGAAGATTCGGCCTTTGGGTGTGGCGCCTCGCCAGTGCCCCGATCTTCCGACCCTCTGCAAGGCCACCGCGATGGCGCGCGTGGAGCTGATCTGGCAGACCAGGTCGACAGTTCCGATATCAATTCCCAGTTCCAGCGAGGCGGTAGCCACCAGAACCTGAATCTCTCCGTCCTTAAGTTTCTTCTCGGCAGCAAGACGCAGCTTGCGAGACAGGCTTCCGTGATGCGCCGCGACTGCTTCTTCGCCCAGGCGCTCGGCTAGATTGTGGGCAACCCGTTCCGCCAGCCGTCGCGTATTGACGAAAACCAGCGTCGAGCGGTGCTGCCGAACTAATTCCGAGATGCGGTCGTAAACCTCGTCCCACATCTCATTGCTGGCTACCGGTCCCAGTTCGCTGGCAGGAATTTCAAGCGCCAGATCGAGTTCGCGTTTGTGGCCGATGTTGACCACCACCGGGCTGGGACGACCGCTTCCCGTCAAAAAATGGGCAACTTCTTCAATCGGCTTCTGCGTCGCCGAAAGGCCAATGCGCACCGGCGGCCGGCTGGTGAGCGCTTCCAGGCGCTCCAGCGAAAGCGTGAGATGAGCGCCACGCTTGTCGTCAGCGACCGCATGGATTTCATCGACGATTACCGTCTCTACATCGCGCAAAATAGCGCGGCTTTTTTCGGCAGTGAGCAGGATGTAGAGCGATTCCGGCGTCGTGACCAGGATGTGGGGCGGTTGCTTAAGCATCGCCCGGCGCTCATGCATGAGCGTGTCGCCGGTGCGGACGGCAGTGCGAATCGGCGGCATCAGCAATCCCCGCTCACCTGCCATCTGCAAAATCTCGCCCAGCGGTCCTTCCAGGTTCTTCTGAATATCGTTACCAAGCGCCTTCAGGGGAGAGATGTAAAGCACTTCCGTCCGGTCGAGAAGATCTCCGGCCAGCGCTTTTCGAACCAGGCGATCGATGCAGGCCAGGAAGGCAGCCAGGGTCTTTCCCGACCCGGTTGGCGCCGAGATCAGCGTGGTGCGTCCCGCCAGGATGTGCGGCCAGCCCTGCTCCTGCGGTTCAGTAGGAGTGCCGAAACGGCGAACAAACCACTCCTGCACGAGCGGGTGAGCCCACTCTAGTGTGACCGGAATTGCAGAGAGGGGCAGGGACGACATTGTTTAATTCTACTCAGAAATCACAGTTTCGTAAATTGTTCGCCTTCAATTAACTGGTTCAGTAACGTCCGTTCTCTTGCGAATGCCCGGACGCCGGGTGACTGGAGCCGACATCCGGGCCACTTCTCCACTTCCGAGCCCAGTTTTCCACGTTCCTTTAAGAAATGTTTTCTGTATAATTGATCGTGCACTCCAGCCTGCACGATTCCAAAACACAATTTAGAGCGAGGGCGCGATGTCGGCTAAGTACATTTTTGTAACCGGGGGAGTAGTGTCTTCACTGGGCAAGGGATTGGCGGCGGCATCGATCGGGTGCCTGCTGGAGAGTCGCGGGCTTAAAGTCAATCTCATGAAGTTCGATCCGTACCTCAATGTCGATCCCGGTACGATGTCGCCATTCCAGCATGGCGAGGTCTTCGTGACCGATGACGGCGCCGAGACCGACCTCGACCTCGGCCACTACGAGCGCTTCACCCACGCCAAATTAAGCCGGGACAACAACTGGACCACCGGTCGCATTTACGAGCAGATCATCGCCAAGGAGCGGCGCGGAGACTACTTGGGAAAGACGGTGCAGGTCATTCCCCATGTCACCAACGAGATCAAAGCCGCTATGAAAAAGGTCGGGCAGGAGGTGGACGTCGCTATTGTCGAGATCGGCGGCACCGTCGGCGACATTGAATCGCTGCCCTTCATGGAAGCCATCCGCCAGATGCGCCAGGAACTGGGCCGCGAGAATACGCTCTTTGTGCATGTGACCCTGGTACCCTTTATCGCTGCCGCTCAGGAACTCAAAACCAAGCCCACGCAACACTCCGTCAAAGAATTGCTCAGCATCGGAATCCAGCCCGACATCCTGCTCTGCCGCACCGACCGCTTCCTGTCGAAAGACATCAAGTCGAAAATTGCTCTCTTCTGCAACGTGGAAGAAGAGGCGGTAATCACGGCCAAAGATGTGGCCTCGATCTACGAAGTTCCGCTCGTGTTCTCGCACGAAGGCGTGGACACACTGGTCTTGAAGTATCTGCATCTGGATGCCAAAGAGCGCGACTTGAAGGAGTGGGATGAACTCATTCACCGCGTCTACAACCCCAAGGACGAGGTCAACATTGGCATCGTCGGCAAATACGTGGAATACGAGGATTCTTACAAGTCGCTCAAAGAAGCCCTGGTTCACGGCGCGCTGGCGCACAATTTGAAACTTCAGCTCAACTGGATCGAGGCCGAAGGCCTGGAAGCCGATGAAGCCAGTCGCGACGCCCAACTGGAAGAATACGACGGCATCCTGGTTCCCGGAGGCTTCGGCAAGCGCGGTATTGAAGGCATGCTGCAGGCCATCCGTTATGCGCGCGAGAAAAATGTTCCTTACTTCGGCATTTGCTTAGGCATGCAAACAGCATGTATTGAGTATGCCCGGAATGTCTGCGGCTTGGCCGACGCTAACTCCAGCGAATTCGATCCCGCCACCCCCCACCGGGTTATCTACAAGCTGCGCGAATTGCGGGGTGTAGAAGAGTTGGGTGGAACCATGCGCCTGGGCGCATGGACTTGCAAAATTGAGCCCGGAACACTGGCTCACAAGATTTACGGCCGACTCGAGATCAGTGAGCGCCACCGGCACCGCTACGAGTTCAATCGCGAGTACGAGGGAACACTCACTGCGGGCGGCCTGCGCATTTCCGGTTCTACTCCCGACGGCACCTACGTTGAGATGGTAGAAATTCCCGAACATCCATTCTTTATCGGTTGCCAGTTCCATCCCGAATTCAAGTCCAAGCCGCTCGAGCCGCATCCCCTGTTCAAGTCATTCATTGGCGCATCCTACGAACACGGGCAGCAACGAAAGGCTAAAAAGCACACCGAAGAAGTGGAGCTGTTCCTGCGGCCCGAAAAGGTAGCCAGAAGGTAGCCAGAGCATCCACCGCCGAGAGCCCTGAGAAGGATTTTATGAATTAGTTGCGCGGCGTGCCCGGCGGTAAAATTCTGGGTCAATGCCACAGACCACAGTTGAAATTCGAACACTTCCGGGCACATCGTTGGCTATCGGCTCGTCGGGGCAACGGACGCTCACCATCGATCGCTCCAAGGAAGCCGGCGGCAAGGGTCTTGGTTTCAACGGCGGCGAGCTATTATTGCTGGCCATCGGCGGTTGCTACAGCAACGATATTTACCGTGAAGCTGCAAAGCGCGGCATGAGTATCCACAACGTGACGGTGAAAGTGACGGCGGACTGGGGCGGAGATCCAGTTCGTGCTCAGAATGTTGTTTTTTCGGTCGCCGTGGAAGCCCACGCCTCGGAGCAGGATATTCTCGATCTCGTTCACCACACCGACCGCGTCGCTGAAATTCCCAATTCCCTGCGCCTCGGAACGCAGGTGGAACTGCCTGAAGCGACAGCGATTCGGGTCCCCGCTCCTGCACTCCAGAAATAGACAGGCGGAACTAGAACGATGGGTGAAGGCTTTCAAGTCGGCAACGCGGTGATCGGGGGCGGCAATCTCTTCCTCATCGCCGGACCCTGTGTGATCGAGAGCGAAGACCACGCGATCCGCATGGCTGAGATTATCAAAGGCGTCACCCGCTCCCTCGGCTTCCCTTTCATCTTCAAGGCGTCCTACGACAAAGCCAACCGCACATCCATCAAGAGCTATCGTGGGCCAGGGTTAAAAGAAGGGTTGCGGGTACTGAAGAAAGTAAAAAATGAGGTCAAAGTGCCGGTGTTAACCGACGTGCACGAGGTCGCCGATGTGCCCAAAGTCGCCGAAGTCGCTGACGTGCTGCAGATTCCGGCATTTCTCTGCCGCCAGACGGACCTGATCATTGCTGCCGCCAAAACCGCACGCGTGGTCAACATAAAAAAGGGGCAGTTCGTCTCGCCCTGGGACATGCGGCACGCCGTCGAAAAATGCCGCGATTCGGGAAATCGCCGCGTCTTTGTGACCGAGCGCGGTTCCAGCTTCGGCTACAACAATCTGGTCGTCGACATGCGCTCCCTGCCGATCATGCGCAAATTTGCCCCCGTGGTATTCGATGCAACCCACTCGGTGCAGCTGCCTTCCGCTTCCTCTGGCGATGAAGATGGCGCAGCCGTCAGTGGCGGTCAGCCCGAATTTATTCCGGTTCTGGCCCGGGCCGCGGTGGCTGCGGGAGTCGATGGCGTATTCATGGAAGTCCATGACAATCCCAAGCAGGCAAAATCGGACGGCCCCAATGCGCTCGTCTCGACCAAGCTGCGCGGTGTCTTAAAAGAGTTATTAGCCATTCAAAAGGGAATTGCCCAAGCCTCCCGCTCCGTGTAGCGGGATCCCCGTAGCGGCAGCCGTGGCCATCACTCTTGATTTCCACTTCCCTCCCAGGAATCTGTTACCATCCCTCCCTCATCTGAACTCGCAGGATACGTGACGTGCAGGCCATCGCTGCTTTAGCAGGCTTCCTGATTATCGTGGTCGTGCTGCTCGACGCGTTCGAGACCGTCGTTCTGCCGCGTCGCATTCAGCGTTCGCTCCGGCTTACTTCCTGGTTCTATCGCAACACCTGGGTGCCCTACTCACGCTTAGCCCGTCATTTCAAATCGGTAAACCGGCGCGAAGCCTTCCTCAGCTACTTCGGCCCCTTATCGCTGATTGTGCTGCTTGTGTTCTGGGCGGCAGGCTTGATCTTTGGCTTCGCCTTGCTGCAATACGCCAGCGGCGAACACATCGCGCTGAATAGCCGCCCTGTCACTTTTGGCGGCCTCATGTATCACAGCGGCGAGACTTTTTTTACGCTCGGCTATGGCGACATTCTGCCGACGTCGGGCTTGGCACGCTCCCTGGCGGTGATGGAAGCGGGCATGGGCTTCGGCTTCCTGGCTATCGTGATTGGCTACCTGCCCGTCGTGTATGCGTCTTTTTCCGAGCGCGAGCATGAGATTTCCTTGCTGGATTCGCGTGCCGGTTCCCCGCCGACGGCCACCGAATTGTTGAAGCGGCTGGGTTGCTGCCCGGATCAGTCCACCTTGGATCAGATCTTCCGTGATTGGGAACGCTGGGCAGCGGAGGTGCTGGAGAGCCACCTTTCCTATCCCGTGCTGAGCTTCTTCCGTTCGCAGCACAGCAATCAATCCTGGCTGGGCGCGCTTACGCTGATGCTCGACGTAACGACTCTCGTCATTGCCGGAATTGACACCATCCGCCCGGAGCAGGCGAAGCTTACATTCGCCATGGCTCGGCACGCGGCAGTAGACCTGGCACAAGTCGCCAATGCCCGTTACGATCCGCACGCTCGCGATCGCCTTCCGGTTGCCGACCTGCAGCGCCTGCGGGAGATTCTTGCTGACAACGGGCTGCGCCTCCATACTGACTCCGCAGCCGAGGAGAAGCTCCATTATTTGCGCTCCATGTATGAAGCCTACGTGGAAGGCATCGGACGCAATCTGTTTATCGAACTGCCACCCTGGTTTCGCACCGACGAGAAGAAAGACAACTGGCAGGCTGGTCCCTGGGATCGACTGATTCAGGCCCGCAGTCTGGAAACTCTACCGGTCACCACTACTGCTCGGGAGCATTTTTAAGCGGATCTTCGTCCGAATTTCTCAGCTCCGGAGAATGAAACAAACGCACTCTGCGCGTTTTGTGAGTTCGCAGCATTCCTAACTTAGCTCAACTCAGTTGCAATTTGAGTCCGCAGGACGAAACAACTTAGCCCAGCGCTTCAGCGCTGGGAAACGAGTCCGAATGATAGCGAAGTCCCGGAGGGACGAAACTCAGCCCAAAACGTGGGCGGGATCGTAGGGCACGCCATATTTTTTCAGCATGGCCAGAAATTCTTCTTCGAAGCTTCGCTTCGCGTGATGCACTCCCTGATTTTGAATGTAATCCACCACCATGTCCGTCTGCGATGCACTCACACTGAACGCGCCATAGCCTTCCTGCCACCCGAAATCCCCGCCGGCAGCGCGGCTCTCTTTCAGCCATTTCGAGGAGTTTCCTCTAATCCCTCGCCCTCCCAGCGCTGAAGCGCTGGGCTAAACTATTCCGTCCTGTCGGACTACGCTCGCTAGCCCTCCCGGCAAAACTGCTGTGGTTGGTGAGGCGCCACGGGTAAGGCGCGCTCTTAGCGTACGACGGTCTCGCAGCAACAGCGTGTGACCACTCTCACAGCTTCCTCAACTTTGCAGGCCACGGTGCCAAAATTGGGAGGTCACAATTACGGCATTCATTTGTTACCATCCTCTTTCCATGAATCGCGTTGGGGAAAATGTGGTGCGGATCGAGGCGGCGGCGCTGCGCGCGCTTGCCGACCGTATCTCCGGACCCATGTCGGATGCCTTCAACCGCGCGGTCAGCCTCCTCTACTCCTGCAAGGGCCGGGTCGTCGTAAGCGGAATGGGCAAGAGCGGGATCATTGCCCGCAAAATCGCCGCCACTCTCAGTTCGACTGGAACCCCAGCCATCTTCCTGCATCCTGCTGAAGCGGTGCATGGCGATTTAGGCATGGTGGTCGAGGGCGATGTCGTGATCGCCCTGTCCTCGAGCGGAGAAACCGAGGAGATCCTCACCCTGCTGGCTACGCTCAAGCGTCTGCAAACGCCGCTGATCAGCATGACCTGCGATCGGCTCTATTCCCGCGGCAGCGGCAAAACCTCCACGCTCGCCAGTTCTGCCGACGTGGCCCTGGACTGCTCGGTGGACAAAGAAGCGTGCAATCTGGGGTTGGCGCCGACGGCCTCGACCACGACCATGCTCGCCCTCGGGGATGCGCTGGCCGTCGCGCTCTCAGAGAAGCGCGGATTCAAAGAAGAAGACTTCGCTAATCTGCATCCCGGGGGCAAGCTCGGCAAACGCCTGGCGCGAGTGGAAAACCTCATGCACTCCGGCGATGCCATTCCGCGCGTAACTCCGCAAACGAAGATGCCAGACGTCATCTATGAGATGTCGCGCAAAAAACTAGGCGTTACTGCAGTCGTTGATGGCGAAACCCTGGTCGGCGTGATCAGCGATGGCGATTTGCGCCGCCTGCTCCAGAAACGCGGGAAAGACGTTCTTGACCTGACTGCGCGGGAGTGCATGACGGCCAACCCTAAAACCATTGCGCGCCACGAGTTCGCGACCGCCGCCCTCGCCGTAATGGAACAAAAAAAGATTACCTCTCTGCTGGTAGTTGACGGCGACGGAAAGATGGAAGGAATCGTGCACCTGCATGATTTGTGGGGAACGGAGATGGTGTAGATTGAATCATTGAGCAATTGATTCATGGAGTGATTGCGTCTTTGCAGGTTAAATGATTCAACGACTCAATCCCTCAATGAGTCAGCTACACGTTCACTACGGTCCAATCCGGCGCTTGATGACTAATCGAAGAAGCCACCACCCAGCCCAACCCGGCACAGGTGCGGGACATGGTTCTGCGAAAGCACTGGAAATCTCGACAAATTGCTGGACCTGAACCGGTTGTTTCTCGAGTGCCAGGAATTCTTAGCGGAGACGCAGAAAGCTGAAAGAAATTCTGAAGCAACTAGCTGGGTAGAACACCCGTGCTAAATCGGAACTTGGTCCAGGGCGACGATGAATTGAATCCCATCGACGCGCTTCCCTTGCAAGCGGCGGTCATTTGTAACGAACAGATCAACGTTGGCGGTGGCGGCGCAGGCAAGCTGTACTGCGTCGGGTGCGCGCAAGGAGCGATCGCGGCGAATGGCCGCATACCTCCATGCGGCGTTGCCTTCGAATGGAAGCAGCAACGCCGCCCGCGAAATCGCTGCCTCGATTTCTCTGCATCGCGCCGTGTCCCCTCGCTCCAACGGCTTTACCAGAATCTCTCCAAGAGTAAGGGCGGAAGTGAGCAGTTGATCTCCCCTCGAGAGCATGCTTTTGCGGAGGCGCCTAGTAGCCGCCGATAGCTCGTCGTTGCCCTCCAAGAAGTAGATGAACAGGTTTGTGTCCCAGAATATGCGGCTCATTCCCATCCTTCGCGCAAGCGCCGGACGTACTGGTCTGCATGCTCATCTGCCCAAAGGTCCTTTCCGGAACCGTAAAGGGCCAACAAGGGATCGTCCTCAATTCGTCGGGAACCCGCAACTGCGTCCCACTCGCGGTACCAGTGGAGAAGTTTTCTGTATTCCTCCGGGAGGTCTTCGGAACGCGGTGTTGTCTTGGCCCCTTCACGCGCGGGGTCGTACGGATCGCCCGTCCGGAAGAGCCGCCGCCGGCCCGGGGCAGTTTCGTAAAGCATGCGGTATCGGCCTGGGTTGGGCGGCCGATTGGCGACGCAGTGCTGCACGATGTGCACATAAACGCCCGGGCGTAGCGGTTCACTGCCAGCCTCATGCACGGCTCGCTGCATTATCTCGGCGACGGAGAAATCAGCTTGCCGAGGATGTTCCCGGTGGAGTAGTGCAGCAGCAATCCAAACCTCATCGGCAACCTTGATCTGACGCTTCGAAGCAACCGCCATCCCACTGCCTCCAGCGTAAGGATATGACTAAAGAACAATTTATCAAGGTTTCTACCTATGTACAAATTAATTGCGGTAAACTACCTAGTAGGAGGTGCCCTATGTGCCTGGCCAGGTGCATCGACTGCGGCTGTCCACACGGAAGAAATGGAAACTCGTACTCGGCGAAACCCCGTACTCCGATCTCCTTCCCTTTCAGCGGGCTCGTATGCGGAAGTTCAACATGCCTTCGCCCAGCACTGGTTTGGCTCACGAACGAGGAGGAAGTCAGCTACGATTCCGGCGAACGCGTATTCCCGCTCACAGGAGGTCATGCAGGCACAAAGTTCCGGGTTCAATAGAGTGTCTGTTGAAACCTGAGCGATGGACCGCTCTTCGTATCTTTCCTTCTCCATCGCTCAGGGTCTCTGGCTCGATCTTCCACGTACAATAAGCAGGTTCTCCACGCAACGAGCCACCATGCACCGCTGGTCTGAACTCTTCATTCCCACCCTGCGCGAGGCGCCCGCCGACGCGGAACTCGCCAGCCATAGGCTTTTGCTGCGGGCCGGTTACGTCCGCCAACTCGGGGCTGGCATCTTTTCCTATCTCTTTCTTGGGCAGCGTGCGCTCAACAAAATCATCGCTTTGGTGCGCCGGGAAATGGACACGATCGGCCAGGAGTTCTATTGGCCCGCGCTTCAGCCCCGTGAGATATGGGAAGCGACGGGACGTTGGGCGGCCATGGGCGACGACTCCTTCCGTCTGCAAGACCGCAGCAATGCGGGACTCTGCCTGGCCATGTCGGCCGAAGAGGTCGTGACCGACATCGCGCGCAAAGAACTGCGCAGCTACAAACAGCTACCGCAAATCTGGTATCAAATTCAGCCTAATTTTCGCGACCATTCGCGGCAGAAATCGGGCCTGCTGCGGATGCGCCAGTTCGTCACCAGCGATTCCTACTCCTTCGACCTCGATGCGGCGGGACTGGACGCCTCGTACCAGAAACACTACGACCTGTATTGCCGGATTTTCGCGAACTGCGGGCTGCAGTACACGGTCGCCGAAGCTCATTCCACTGCGACAGGTCGCTCGCAAGCGCAAGCATTTATGGTTCGTAACGACGCAGGCGACGACGTAGTGGTGGTCTGCGAAATATGCGGTTATGAGGCCGATCTCGACAAGGCCATTTCCAGGTTGCAACCGGTCGACGAACTCGCGCCTGAAGGAGACGGAAAACCGTTCCTGGTCCACACCCCGGGAATAAAAACCATCGAGGATCTGGCACGTTTTCTCGACGTCTCGCCCAGGAACAACATGAAGACTCTGGCGTACATGATGGAGGAAACGGATTCTAAATCGGGCAAATTGACCAAACAGCCCGTCGTCGCGTTCGTTCGTGGCGATCACCAGCTGAATGAGACCAAGCTGTCAGCGGCGCTCGAGGGAAAGAAATTTCGTCCTATGGAGGCCGATGAAATTGTCGCCGTGTTCGGCTCGCCCGCCGGATTTCTGGGACCGATCGGATTGCAGGCTGCGAGCTACGAAAATGGGCGCTTCGGACCGGGTGTGATCGTATTCCTGGATGAGGCTTTGAAGGGAAGACAAAACCTGATCGGGGGCGCGAACCGCCAAGACTATCATCTCAAGAATCTCGCTCCCGGCAGAGACTTTCAGCCCACCCTGTATGCCGACTTGCGAAGCGTGACCGCGGATGAAGCCTGTTCGAAGTGCGGCCAACCGCTAAAGGTGGAATCAGCGATCGAGCTTGGACATATTTCGAAGCTTGGACGGCGCTATTCGGGAACGGTGGGCGCGCGAGTTCTGGATCGCAACGGCAAGGAAGTCCCGCCGGAGATGGGCAGTTACCAGATTGGGATCGACCGGATTCTGGCCGCCGTTGTGGAACAGAACCATGACCATGACGGATTCTGGCTGCCGCCCCAAATCGCCCCTTTCGAGGTAATAGTTACCCCCATCAGTGTTCGGGACGCTGCTGCCATCGCAGCCGCCACCGAGGTGACTCAGCGGCTACTCGAAGCCGGGCTGGATGTCCTTCTGGATGATAGAGATGAGCGCCCGGGTGTGAAGTTCAAAGACGCCGACCTGGTGGGAATCCCGTACCGAATCAATGTCGGCAAGAAAGTTACCGAAGGCACTCTCGAAGTGGTTGATCGCTCGACACGAGAAACCCGCGATGCTAGCATCACCGCAATTGCAGAGTACATGCGGGAATTATTGCGCTCTGCGCGCTGATCCCCTCTTGTTCATGCGACCGATAAACGAAACATGAGTACAGTCAAACTGCTGCTGGGTGTTGCTGTAATTGCTGCCGTCGTCCTGGTGGGCGTGCAGGTGCTTCCGCCGTTTCTGAACAATTACCAGTTTCAGGATGCCCTGAATAATCAGGCCATGGCCGCCACTTACACCAGCAAGTCCGAGGAAGATATTCGCGACACCGCCTACAAGACCGCCAAAGAAATGGATATTCCGATTAAGCCCGAGCAGATCAAGGTGGTGCGGGCAGGCTCTTTAGGAACAGGTACGTTAGCCATCGAGGCCGACTACACGGTGCATGTTGACTTGCCAGGTTACCCTCTGGACCTTAACTTCCATGCTGCCACCAAGAACAAGGGTCTCTACTGAGCGCAGCAAGTCGGACTGATTTAGAATGAGTGTGGGGCCAGTGGCCGACCTGGCACCCAAGTATGAAACGGGAACGAGTTTGCACCCAGCTCTGGGAAACCCTTAGGTTTATCCCTTCGTCTTAACAACAGAGACTCCGCTTACACTTGTGGCCATAAGACTCAGGATTCCGCGAGCGTCAACCGCTACCAACCGCAGCAGGTTGGTACCCGCCGACCCCCTCATTCGCGCGGCAATGCTGATCTTCGTAACTCTGTCGCTGGCGATCGTTGTTTTCTTTTCCTATTTTTACGTCAAGTACGACCGCATCATCGAGAAACGCTTCAAAGGCCAGGTTTTCAGCACCTCTGCCTTGATTTACGCCCAGCCTAAAACCGTCAAGCTCGGAGAGAAATTCGAGCCCAAGCAGATCGCGGCTCTCCTGCGGCACGCCGGCTATTCCAGCAATGATGGCGAGTCTCCATTCGGCACTTATCACCTGCAAAGGGACGCCATCGAGATCACCCCCGGCCCGCAGTCTTACCACAGCCCCGATTCGGCTACCGTTCACTTCAGCAGCGGAGAGGTAGACAGCATCACCAGCAAATCGGGGGAGCTGGGCGCCTATGAACTAGAGCCAGAGTTGGTGACTTCTCTGTTCGACGCCGAACAGAGATCCAAGCGGCAACTCGTCAAGTATAAAGACATCCCGAGGATGATGGTGGACGCCGTCACCTCGATTGAAGACCGCCGCTTCTTCCAGCACAGCGGTGTTAATTTTGTGCGCCTCGCCGAGGCCACCTGGGTTGATCTGACTCACCAGAAGCACGAGCAGGGTGGATCAACCATCACCATGCAGTTGTCGCGCGCGTTCTTCCTCACCCCGCAGAAGACGGTCAAGCGCAAGCTCATCGAAATGCTGATTGCGATTGAGCTGGAACGGAAGTTCAGCAAGGAACAGATCTTCGAGTTCTATGCTAACCGCGTCGACCTGGGCCAGAGAGGCTCGTTCACGATCAGCGGTTTTGGCGAAGCGTCGCGTGCTTACTTCAACAAGGATCTGAAAGACCTCACTCTGCCGGAAGCGGCGTTGCTGGCAGGGTTGATCCAGGCGCCCAGCTATCTTTCTCCGTACCGTCATCCTGAACGGGCGCTGGACCGCCGCAACATCGTGCTCGATAGCATGGTGGAAACCCAGGCCATCACCCGCGAGCAGGCCGAAAAGGCCAAGGCGACTCCGCTGAAGCTGGCTCCTCCCAATGTCGAAGCCAGCGACGCTCCCTACTTCGTCGACCTGGTGCGCGACAACCTGGCCGGCAAATTCAACGAGCGCGAGTTGAACGAGCAGTCTTATCGCATCTACACGACTCTCGATCCTGATCTTCAGCAAGCCGCGGCTCAGTCGGTCGAGAGTGGAATCAAGCTGGTTGATGAGCAGGTGAAGAAGCTCCGCACCCGGAAGGTTAAAATCGGCACCGGCAAGAAGGCTAAATATGAGACTCAGGTCAAACCGGGTCCGGATGCGCAAGTCGCCCTGGTGGCCCTCGATCCGCACACGGGAGCAGTGCTGGCCCTGGTAGGCGGCCGCAACTACGGCTGGAGCCAACTCAACCACGCCGTCGCCAAACGCCCCACGGGATCGATCTTCAAACCCTTCGTCTACGCCGCTGCCATGAACACGGCTTTGAACCCGGTCACCACACCCGACGGTCAGGCCGCAGTCTTCACGCCCGCGTCCACGGTTCAGGATCAGCCCACGACATTCGCGTACGGCGATCAGATCTATGAGCCGCGAAATTACAGAGAGGAATACCACGGCGAAGTGACCGCCCGCTACGCCTTGGCGATGTCGCTCAATAACGCCACTGTCAAGCTTGCCGAAGAAGTTGGATACGACAAAGTAGCCGACCTGGCAAAAGCTGCCGGCATAACTTCGGTCAAGGCGACTCCGGCTATGGCCTTGGGCGCTTACGATGCCACTCCCCTCGACATGGCCGCCGCCTACACCGTCTTTGCCAATAATGGCGTACGCCTGTCACCCTTCCTGGTTAATTCGCTTCGCAATGAGAACGGGGACGTAGTACAGAATTTCAATACTGAGCAGAAGCCGGTGCTGGATCCGCGCATCGCCTACGTGATGACCGACATGATGGAAGGTGTCATCAACAACGGTCTCGGGTTCTCCGCCGTTCGTGGGCGCGGATTCGAAGCCCCCGCCGCCGGCAAGACCGGCACCTCGCACGATGGCTGGTTTGCCGGTTATACCAGCAACTTGCTCTGCATCGTCTGGGTCGGTTTCGATGACTATAGCGATTTGCGCCTGAGTGGCGCCCAGACAGCAGCTCCCATCTGGGCCGATTTCTTGAAAAAGGCCTATAAGCTGCCCCAGTACTCGGACATGAAGCCTTTCGCCCAGCCGACCGGCGTTGTCGATGTGCAGCTGGATAAGTCCACCAATAGGCTCGCAACTCCTGCCTGTCCAGAGACTTATACCGCAGCCTTTGTTGCCGGAACCGAGCCGCATGATACCTGCGACCAAGCCAATGGCGTTAAAGGCTTCTTTTCCAGGATCTTTGGCCTAAGTAGCGATAAGCCACTGCCCCCGAATCCGGAACAGCCAGGAGCCATTGCGGCCGATCCCAACAATCCTCAGGAAAAGAAAAAAGGGTTTTTCGGCAAAATTGCGGGTATGTTTAAAGACGACAAGTCTTCTAAGTCGTCTAACCAGCCGAGCAGCTCGACCGACGGCCAAACGCACTAGACGCACGAACCTCAGTCGCCGCCTGCCGCGCTGGTGGAGGTGCTGTCATGCGACGCGTGATCGTGAGTCTCCTCGAGTGTTTCTTCCTGATCGCCTTTTTCCTCTTTTCCGCCAATGCCCAGTCCCGTCCCCAGGATCACGTACAGGTGGAACCCCTGGTGCGCACCATTGGGCCCCCTCCCCCCGATGCTACGGCCGACGAACTGGAGAACACCGCCGACGAGCTCCGCGCCCGCAAAGCCTACCTGGAATCGATGGACTACTTTCGCGCGGCAGTTGCCAAGCGTCCCAGCGCTCAGCTTTTTAACAAAATGGGCATCGTGGAACTGCAAACCTTCCATTTGAACGACGCCAAGAAGAATTTCGAAAGGTCTATCAAGCTCAATAAGGCTCAAGCTGACGCCCTCAACAATCTCGGTGTCGTCTATTACGAAATGAAGAAGTACGGTAAAGCGATCAAGTACTACAACAAAGCCATCCAGATCAGGGGGGACATGGCGTCTTACTACAGCAATTTGGGAGCGGCGCTGTTCTCGCAAAAAGAGTTCGAGAAAGCGACGGTCGTCTACGCCAAGGCCCTGGAGCTCGATCCCGATATCTTCGAGCGAACTTCCCGAACCGGTGTGGCCGCGCAGCTACCCTCACCCGAGGACCGGGCCCGGTACGAATACGTCATGGCGCGCCTCTATGCCAAAATGGGCCGCACCGACGACTCTTTGCACTGCCTGCGAAAAGCTATGGAGCAAGGCTACAAAGATATCAACATGGTCTACAAAGATGCCGAGTTTTCCGAACTGAGGAAAGATCCGCGATTTGCCGAGCTCATGGCGGCAAAACCACCCGCCATCCCGGAATGAAGACCCTTAAATGCTCCTTCCTCAAGGACTTCGATAAAGTTATTAAAAATTTGTAAAGCGGGGAGACTTTTTCCAATGCGCGGGTTAAATTAGAACAAATACTCCTGAAAACAACAGGGTGAGTAAGGAGAAAAATACCCACCGATTGCCGACCCGAGCACGCCCCAAGCAAAGGCAATCGGTGGGGATATTTTTCGCGCGCTTCAACAATAAGCAAAAAGCATTGTCATCCCGACCGAGGGCCTCTGGCCCGAGTGGAGGGGACCTTGTGTTTTCCGGGCAAGACCCAGCAGCTAGCATTGGCTAAGGATTAAGAAGGCAAACATAAGGTCCCTCGACTCCGCAGAATTGCCTTAAATGCGGCAATTCTGCTGCGCTCGGGATGACAGAAATTTAACTTAGTCAGAGCTTCACTAAGTCCTGCTTTTCCTCGGGCTTCTCTCCGAGATGTACTCTTCCACCACGTGCTCCCACTTCCCTTGCGCTTTCAGAATGTATTCGACCGCATCCCGCAAGGCGCCATCGCCACCCGCATGGTCGGTAATGAAGTGAGCCTCGTCCTTGACCTCTTCCCGGGCATTGGGCACCGCAATGGCAAGACCACAATTGCGCATGACCGGTAGATCGATGACATCATCGCCCACATACGCCGCCTCCGCCGCCCCGATGCCCTCCTTTTGAAGGATCTCCTCAAAGACAGTCAGCTTGTCCTGAATGCCTTGGTAGACGTGTTCCAGCCGCAGGTCTCGGGCGCGAAGGGCCACGGTCTCGGAAATTCGTTTAGTGATCAGGCCCAGCTTGATTCCCGCCAGCCGCGCCAGCGAAATGGCGGTTCCGTCGTGAGCATTGAAACCTTTGGCCTCCACGTAGTCATGGCTGACCAGGCCAAAACCACCTCGCCCGCCATGCTGGGCTGCGTGTTCCTGGGTGCTCAGTTGAACCCCGCCCGGTGCGGGGAATATCCAGATCTTCCCATCCGTCAGGACGCCATCCACATCGAACAATAAAAGCTTGATCCGCTTGGCCCGCTCTTTCGACATGAGAGCGAATATACAATATGCGCTCCCCGGAATGTCCCCCTGGTGGTACGCTGGCTTTAAGCTGGAGTTTGCATCTAACGTAAGAGACTGGGAAGTTGTGGCAGCCAAGCCCGCTTCTTTTCGCATGACTCGTTGGCTTCAGTTTCGACTGCTGCTTCCGATTTTGGCGGCGACTCTGCTGACGCCCTTGTGCGTTCATGCTCAGCAACTTTCCAAGCGCCTGATCCTCAAAGATGGCTCCTATCAGCCCGCGGTCAAATGGGAAATCCATGGCGACCGCGTGCACTATCTCAGCGCTGAGCGCAACGAGTGGGAGGACGTGCCCTCGTCGCTTGTCGATTGGGAGGCCACCAAAAAATACGAAGAAGAGCTGACCGCCGGGCACGCATCGCCCACCGCCGCCGAGATCGACAAAGAAGTCGAGGCCGAACACAAGGAGGAAGAGGCCAGAACTCCAATCGTTGCTCCCGGTCTGCGTTTGCCTGACGACGGCGGCGTGCTTCTGCTCGATAGTTTCCAAGGGCAGCCGCAGCTAAGCGACATCCAGCAAAGCGGCGGACAGGTGAACAAGAATACGAAGCGCAACATCCTGCGCGCCACCATTAACCCTATCGCCAGCGCAAAGCAGAACATCGAACTCGACGGCGCTCACGCCAAGATTCAATCGCATACGCCGCAGCCAACTCTTTACATCAGTCTCGACCAAGGCAGTGATATATCCTCCGAGCAACCGCAAAAAACTGCGGCTGCCGAGAAGCCGTCGGACCCGCTACGCTTTCGCATTGTCCGCATGCAGGTGAAGTCAGATAAACGCATCGCTGGCAACATCAAAATCACGATGGTTGGAAAAGTGAGCCAGCAGGAGAACCTCATCCCGACAAACGCAGAGGTGCTGCCCGGCAGCAACTGGGTCAAGCTAACACCCAAGGCGCCCCTCAGCCCCGGTGAGTACGCCGTAGCCGAGATGCTGTCCGACGAAGGCATGAATCTTTACGTCTGGGACTTCGGCGTAAACCCAAGCGCCCCCGCCAATCCCGGCGCCTGGAAACCCGACCCTCGCCTGATCCAGCAGCAATCCGACAATCCCGCCCAACTACAAAAACGCTAACGCCCATGTCCACCAGGCTTAGATTTCGTGTGGGCGGCCCACGAAGGCCCAGACGCCCTCGTCTGCCCAGCCCCACGTAGGCCCAGACGCCCTCGTCTGGGCAGGCGAGCGAAGCTCGCCTCAGAGCGGGCAGAATCACAGCGAAATAGTTGTTCGGAAGCCTAGCGCGAGCCCGAGGCTGACATCTTCTGTCCCGCAATCCACCCATCCACCCGCGTATCGAACACATCCAGGGGAAGCGCCCCGCCGTTCAGGACCTCGTCATGAAAGGCCCGAATGTCGAACTTGTCGCCCAGCTCCTTCCGGGCCTTATCGCGCAACCTGAGAATGTCCAATTGCCCAAGCTTGTACCCCAGCGCCTGTCCCGGCCATGCGATATACCGATCCGTCTCCGCTTGCACGTCGGGTTCATCTTGCGACGTGTGTTCATGAAAGTAATCAATCATCTGCTGTCGGGTCCAGTGCTTGTAGTGAACTCCGGTGTCGAGCACCAGGCGTACAGCGCGTAGCAGTTCATCGGAAAGGCGTCCGAAATCCGAGTAAGGATCCTGATAAAAACCGATTTCCTTCCCCAGTCGCTCGGCATAAAGCGCCCAGCCCTCCTGGTAAGCGCTGTAAAACGCCTGCTGCCGGAAGGGTGGCAACTCGGGCAGGGTTTGCGCGATCGCGATCTGCATGTGATGTCCGGGAATGCCCTCATGGTAGGCCGTGGACTCCGCGCTCAACAGCGAGCGGTGCTGGTAATCGCCGGTATTCACGTAAATGATTCCAGGCCGCGATCCGTCCGGTGTTCCCTGCGAGTAATCGGCGCCCGCCGACTCCTTTTCCCGGAAAGCCTGCACCGGTCGCACTTCCACTTTGGTTTTCGGCAGCAACCCGAACAGCTTGGGCAGTTCTGGCTGCATTTGTTCAATGTAGTGGCGGTAAGTCTCGAGAATTTGGTCTCCGGACGCGGGGATGAACTTGGGATTCTTCTTGGCGGCAGCGCTGAAACTCTTCAGATCACTGAACCCAAGCTTTTTTGCGATAGCCAGCTGCTCGCCTTCAATGCGCGCGACTTCCCGCAGTCCAATCTGGTGAATCGTTTCCGGATCCATATCGGTGGTGGTCAGGCGCTCGATAGCGAAGCGATAACGCGCGTCGCCGTCGGGCAGAGCCCAGACACCGGGGTCGGTGCGGCCTTTGGGCGCATAGTCGCTGGCGATGAAGTTTGCCAGCTTGTTGTAGGCGGGGCGGACTTCGTTATCGACTGCCGCCACGATCCCGTCGTGAAGCCTTTTGCGATCTGTAGCCGGAACTCCCTCGGGAAAATCGCTCACCGGATGCGCAAAAACGTTGGCCTCCCCGGCCGGATCGGCAATGCTTTTGCACTGCGCCACCGTCTTCTCCAGAAGAAAACGCGGCGGCATAAGATGATCTTTTTCTCCCGCCTGAAGTACCTCGATGACTTGGTCGACCAGGCGGGGCACCTGATGCAGGCGCGTCAGGTAATCCTCATAATGTCGCGTCGAATCAAATGGCAACAACGCTACTAGCTGAGGAAGCTGAATATGTAGTCCGCCGAACTGGTCGATCGGCATCTCGTAATTCTTGAACTCAATATTTTTCAGTTGCTGCTTCAGGCCGCGCGTCATCAATACCTGGCTGAGTCTGTCCTGCTCGGGGAATCCCGACGTATCCACAGCTTCAAAACGCGACAGCCAATCCTGCAGATCGCGCTTCTTTTGCTGGACGTGCGCCAGCGAGATATCTTCCCAGCGATCGTTGTACCGGTAATCGCCAATGACGCTCGCGAACTCTGGCTGCTCCCGCAGTTCGTATTCCCATTGGTCTGCCAGCAGCTTCTTGAATTGATTCTTCCGGGCGTTCAGTTCGTTCGTGTCGGCAGCGATAAGAGAGATGATCGAACCTCCAAACAGGGCAAATAAAACACAGAAGAAAACTATTCGAAATCGCAAGCGGGCTCCTTAGACGAGGAAATACGAGGCGAACCGCTCTTCTTAGACGCGGCGAACCGCTGTCGGTGATCGTAGATTTTAGCAGGGAGGAGGTCGTCTTAGTGGTCGGATTGAGAACGCAATCAGCTGCTGACGACTCCCCGTTGGGCCACGCCAATATTGTCTCTCGTGGTGTTCTTGACCAGGTACATCATCTCGTCGGCTTGGCGGATGATGTCGTGCGGCGTTTTGGCGTCATGCGGATACGTCGCCAGCCCAATGCTGGCTTTGACCGTGAGATTCAGTCCTTCCTCGCTGCAGAAGGGTGTGGTGCGCAGGTTATCGCGCAAACGCTTGGCCACGTTCAAGGCAGCATCTTTGCTGGTCTGCGGCAAGAGAATCACGAACTCGTCCCCACCATAGCGGAACGCGTAGTCGATCAGCCGCAACTGCGCCTTGATCAGATATCCGATCTCGGCCAACAGCTTGCTACCGATCAGGTGCCCGTAAGTATCGTTCACCTGTTTGAAGTGGTCCAGATCGATAAAGAGCACGGTGAATTCGTAGCCGAAGCGCGCGGATCGATAAACTTCCGTTTCCAGCGTCTTATAAAGATGGCGGGCGTTGTACAGGCCGGTGACGTCGTCGGTGATCGTCAACTCCTGGATCTTTTCGACGGCACGGGCATTTTCAATGGCAATCGCAGCGTAATCGCATAAGGATTGCAGGAAGAAGACCTCTTCGTCACGGAACCCGTCCATCTCCACGTTCACCAGTTGAATGACGCCCAGAACGCGGTGCTTGGAGCGCAGGGGCACGCAGATGATGGACCGAGTCTCCCACTCGGTCATCACATCAATGCGTTTGGCGAAGCGCGGATCGCTGGCGACGTCGGGCACGATGAGCCGCTCGCCGTGTTTAGCGACCCAACCAGCAATACCTTCCCCGACCTTCAGCCGCACATTCTTTAGAGTGTCTGCGGCATCGCCCACCGCGATCGCAAAGTACAGCTCATTGCGCTGCTCATCGACCATGAGCAGAGACCAGGTGTCCGGGCGGAAGTATTCCGCCATCTTTTCCATGATGGTTTGCAGGATAGAATCCAGGTCCAGCGATGAGGTCAGGGCCTTGGCCACATCATGAAAAATCGTGACCTCTTGAACTTGCCGTTTGCCGGCGTTCGTGGCCTCAGTCATGCCCATCCTCGGAGCGGGGTGAAGATGCGCTGATTATAGGCGGCGTCTCTCCCGGCGGGCAATAAACCTTGGTAAGCAGCGAACCCGTTAAGCCACGTCTGACAAGCACATACCCAGGTTACGACCGTACATTCCGCCGGGTGAATTTTTGCCGCCGGTAAGCTTGCCTTCGCCTATCATATCTGCGGAAGGCCCAGGTTCCCGGCCCAGGAGCAATCGTGGCATCGTTCGGTGCGGGTCTGAAGCGCGAGCGCGAGAACAAGAAGATTACGCTTGACCAGGTCTCGGTCTCGACCAAGATCAGCGTCCGCATGCTGCGCGCGCTGGAAGAAGAAAAATTCGACCAACTACCCGGCGGGATCTTCAACAAAGGATTCGTGCGCGCCTACGCTCGCCACCTCGGGTTGGATGAAGAACAGGCCGTCGCCGACTACCTTGCCGCCTCTACCCCAGCTCAGGGTCCGCGGCCGGAAGATCTGGAACTGCGCGCCATGGCTGAACAGAAAGAGAAGGAGCGCCAGCGCCAGGCTCGCCTAACCAAAGATTTCCCCTGGGGCTGGGTGGCGACAATTCTCCTTCTCATTGCCCTGGGTTTTTCGGTTTGGGGGGTTCGGTTTGGGCGCGACGTTCAGAGCGCAAAAAGTAGCCCGCCACAGGCCGCATCCGAACCAGTGGCCAAGGCGCCCAGTGAGCCGCCAGCTAAGTCAAAGCTTTCTACTGAAACTGCCCCGGTGAAAACCGAATCACCGCAGTTTTCACCTGCCGCCTCGCGGGAAACCGTACCACCCACCCAATCAGCCCCAGGCGCCGCCTTCACGATTCGCGTAACCGCAGATGACGATTCGTGGTTATCGATCACTGCCGACGGCAAAACCGTGTTCTCCGGCACTCTGGTGGCACCGGGCGCACAGACAGTTCACGCCAACAGCTCGGTGGTGATCAGGGCAGGAAATCTGGGTGGCCTGAATATCTTTTTCAACGGTAAACGGCTTCCATCCCAAGGTGATTACGGGGAAGTCAGGACTTTGACCTTCGATGGCACCGGCCTGAAACCTGAACCCAAACAGGACCAATAGGGCAACGAAACTGCCGTCCGTTCGCCTCTACCTTTAGCCCATGTGCTCCTTATGCAGTACCTTCCGCACCCGCGTAATTCCGACAGCCGTGCCCTTCATAGATAGCGCAATTTTCCCTTCCCTTGCATCGCTTCTGGTGCAATAATTGCGGCCTTCAAATTGCTACCTATTTGGGTAATCAGTACAGGTGGATTGGACTTATGTTTATAGAAAAATTATGCGAGGGTGTGCTCTGCATTCTTACCCCGCTCGGGCCGCGGTATTTGAAGCCGAAATTTCGCGATCGCGTGCATCTGATGTGGATTTTTAGACACTTCCACAGACTGCCGCAACAAGTGCTTAGTGCACGCGAGCAACGATTTATCGAAATGCTGTGCCAGTCAGCGCAATTCGTTTCCGGCTTGCGCAGCAATGGCTTGGAAGAAGCGATTGTGATCGGCACACTCGAACATCGGGTTCCGCTTCCAACCGAGGAAATGCAGGCGCACAGTGCCCCGGCAAGCGCCCGCAGGTCACCTGCCAGCCCGATAACGGACGAGCGCGGAAGCTCTTAAGGTCGAACGGTAGCGGCCCACTTGTAAAATCGAAAGCCCCGCGGTCGGCAGATGTTTCCGCCCACCACGGGAATTTTTTTCCGCTATTGGAACGTCAGGGTTGGCGTTCCGGCCCCGTTTCTTTAGGTTCGTTCAGTTCTCCGCAGGGTCCCTCGCCACGCCCGCCACCGCCACCCCCGTGGAAGCCGCCACCACCGCCATGGCCGCGGGCCTCCTGGCAGCTCTTGATAGCTTCCCTTTGCTGCGGCGTGATGATTCCGTCCACTTGCTGGCGCGTGCGCTGACGAATAGCTCGAATCTGTTCCCGCCGCTGTTGCGGAGTGAGTGAACTATTCGCGCATACCGACTGAATTTCCGCTCTGGAACTCTGTTCCAGGCTCCTTCGCTCCTGCATGGCCGCCTTGGAGACACCCGCCTCCTGCCAGCATGGCTCCTGGCGCGGGGTCCTTCCCACCCGGCGCCCAAGGATGGGGGGTTGTGGCCTGGGCTCCTGAGCAAATCCCGCAATGGGAGTCACAGCCGCCATCAGCACAAGCCCACAAGCAAACTTCAGGGGTAAGGGCATAGATATCCTCCGCGCATTCTCAACCCATGTACTTGGAAAAAGTTGCTGGCGACAATTCTAACCTCATACCGACAAAAAACCGTGTCATCCCGAGTGAGGGCGCGAGCCCGAATCGAGAGCCTGCCCCGAGCGGAGTCGAGGGGGACCTTGCGTTTGCGTTTCTTTCCTTCTGCAAGCGACCTATTTCAGCCGATCCCCATCCCGTGCCCGCACCACCCTGTCATCCCGACCGAGGGCGTCGAGCCCGAGTGGAGGGACCTTGTGTTTGCGGTTCTTTCCTTCTGCAAGCGCCCTATTTCAGCCGAGTCCCATCCCTCGCCCGCACCAATCCTGTCATCCCGACCGAGGGCGTCGAGCCCGAGTGGAGAGCCTGCCCCGAGCGGAGTCGAGGGGGACCTTGCGTTTGCGTTTGTTTCCTTCTGCAAGCGACCTATTTCAGCCGATCCCCATCCCGTGCCCGCACCACCCTGTCATCCCGACCGAGGGCGTGAGCCCGAGTGGAGAGCCTGCCCCGAGCGGAGTCGAGGGGGACCTTGCGTTTGCGTTTCCCCGCAAACGTCAGCCGAGCCAAGGCCGTGCCCGCACAGCCCTCTCATCCGGAGCGAAGCACAGTAGAGAACCTGCCCCGAGCGGAATCGAGGGGACCTTGTGTTTCAATCCACTCTCAGGTTTGCCGTAACATGGTCACCGATGCGTCCCCGATTGAGCCGCTGGTGGTCTGATCCGCTGTCGTTACTGATAGTCGTAGCCTGCCTGGGCGCAATCGTCGTGCAATCCGGAGAACTGGGATCGGCTGACACCGCCCACCGTCTCCAGACAGCCCACTCCTTCTGGACTTCCGAGCCGCCCGTCTTTCCGAACGAGTATCCCGAATTCGGCCTCCATGGCCGGGGAGGAAAACTCTACGACTGGTATGGCATCGGCCAGCCGCTTCTGCTGCTGCCCGCCGACATCGTTGCCAGCGGCATCGCGCACCTCTCCATATTTAGCGGCTACACCGACGATCCCGGCGTGCGCAGCATCATTGTCAGTTATCTCGTCAACATACTGATCAACGCATTGACCGCGCTAGTCTGTTTCCGCTTTCTTCGCCTGCTGAGTTTCACTCCGGCGCAATCGATCGCCGGCGCCCTGGCCCTCCTCTTCTGCACCACCCACCTGCATTACACCCAGAACATGATGGAGAACAATTACATCCAGCTTCTTACCCTGGTGGGCTTCACTTATCAATACGACTGGTGGCGGACCGGGAAGCGCACATTCTTGCTGATTGGCTCAGCTGCCTTGGGGCTCAACCTGCTCACGCGCCTGACCACCGGGTTGGATCTGCTGGGCGCGGCATTCTTTCTGCTGCTCGTGGCCTGGTTCGAGCGAACGCGCCCGCGGGAACTTTGGGATCGTTTCCTCGTCTACGCGAAAACTTCGCTGCCCGTTTATGCCGTATTCCTGGCAGCCGATCGTCTCTACCAGTTTTATCGGTTCGGATCTTTCTTCAACACTTATGTCTCGATATTCGCGAACGAGTATCACCACCTCGATCCCACGCTGCCCCCGAACTATCCCTGGGAGACGCCATTCCACGTGGGTTTTCTGGGACCACTGATCACTCCAGAGAAATCGATCTTCCTGTTTGATCCCCTGCTGGTGCTGACCATGGTGATGGTCATGCGCGCGTGGAACCGCTTCACTCCCGAGATCAAGGCTTATATCGTCGCCGCTTTCGCGCTGCTGCTGGCCTACATCAGCTTCTATGCGCGCTACACGGTCTGGAGCGGCGATTTCGCCTGGGGAGATCGTTACGTTTCCACGGCTGCCCAATTAGCAGCCTTTATCTCGGTACCGCTGCTGTTACGCTATCGCGCCGGTCTCGGAGCTTTCCTGTGGCGAGCGGGACTCGCTCTGATCGTTATCAGCACCGTGATTCAAATCGCCTCTTTGACCTTCTGGCTGCCGCTCGAGATCTATCAAATGGAAACCCTGGGCCATCCCACATTTGTAATCGCTTTACGTTTCAAGAACATCATGGCATTCGCTTTAGGCAAGATGGATGCCTGGCGTCTGAGCAACCATGCCATGACCGAAGACCCCTGGGACTATGTCCACATCACCACCTGGAACTTCTTGCCATTCCTGTTGCGAAGAGTAGGTGCCGCGCCGAGCTGGGTCGTAAGTACCACCTTGGCACTCTGGGTGGCGGCGGTGGCGGCTTTTGCAGGGTGCTGTTGGCGATTACGGACTCTGCTGCACCGAGCACCAGTCGTTTCACTTCAGAATTTTCGGCATGAGCAGTGATGTAGCGACATTGCAACAGTGCAGTTAACGTCCCGTCTTCTGCACCACAAACTTGGTCTCCAGCCCCTCATACACTTCTTCCGCTCGCTGCAATGCCTCCTGCACGTTGTCGCAGATATTCTCTGTGCCGATCACCTCCTCGAACTCGGCTTGGTGAATCAGTTTGGCGGGTTGCTCTCGGGCACCGCAGAGGATCAGCGTGCGCTTGCTGTTATGCAGCTGTTTCGCGACATCTTCCAGCGCGAACAAGCCGGTGGCGTCGAGGGCGGTCATGTTCCGCAGGCGCAGGATCACGACCGGTGGCAGCTTGTGCAGGTTTTCGGTGACCACGGAAATTTTGTCGGTCGCGCCAAACAGAAACGGCCCGTGGATACGGAATATGGTGGCGTAGTAGGGAATGTCCTTGTCCTGCAGTATGTGTATGCGGCCGTCTTCAATGTAGTCGTCGGTGACTTGCGAAACCGTCGTGGTGGCGGCGACGCGGCTGATGAAGAGCAGCGCGGCCAGGATCATTCCCGCCTCAACCGCGACCGTGAGATCGGCAAAAACCGTCAGCGCGAAGGTGACCAGCCAGATGCTGATGTCGGTCTTGGTCAGCTTGAGCAGTTGCGGAATCTCGCGCCACTCGCCCATGTTGTAGGAAACGATCATCAGAATTCCGGCCAGCGCGCACATGGGCACGTAGCTGACCAGCGGCGCCGCGAACAGAAGAATGCACAGTAAAGTAAGTGCGTGAACGATACCGGCTATCGGGGACTGCGCGCCGGAACGGATATTCGTGGCCGTTCGGGCAATGGCGCCGGTCGCGGGCAGGCCGCCGAACATCGGAGAAAAGATGTTGGCGACACCCTGGCCGATCAATTCGACATTTGGATTATGGCGGTCATTGCTCATGCGGTCGGAAACCACAGCTGACATGAGCGACTCAATCGCTCCCAACATGGCTACCGTGAAAGCTGGGCCCAGCAAGCCATGAATCAGGTCGCTGCGGAAACGGGGAACCTGCAGATGCGGTAGTCCCGCGGGGATGCCCCCGAAACGCGTTCCGATCGTTTCTACCGGAAGCTTGAATAAGTACACGGCAAGGGTTCCCAATAGGAGCGCGACGATCGGCCCCGGAATGCGCGCGGAAAGACTCCGGCAGATAATCAGCACCAGCACGGTGAAGACGGCGAGCGCGGTGGCCTCGTAAGAGAGGGTGTGGAAGTTGGCGGCCAGTGTTTCTACACGCAGCCAGAAAATGCCGGGAACTTTTTCGACATGCAAGCCGAAGAAATCCTTGATCTGGGTGCTCGCGATGAGGACAGCGATGCCGTTGGTAAATCCGATGACCACTGGGCGCGGTATAAACCTGACGGCAGTGCCAAGTCCCGTGGCGCCCATGATGACCAGAAGCATTCCCGCCATCACCGTGCACATGAACAGGCCATCGACGCCATGCGCAGCGACGATGCCCGCGACCACAACCACAAAGGCGCCCGTCGGTCCGCCGATTTGCGTTTTGGATCCACCCAGGGCAGAGATCAGGAAGCCGGTGACGATTGCGCAGTAGATACCTGCCTGCGGCGTCAGCCCCGAAGCGATAGCGAAGGCCATAGCCAGCGGCAGCGCGACCAGGCCCACGGTGATTCCGGCAGTCAGGTCAAGAAAAAATTTGTGGCGATTGTAGTCGCGCAGGCAGAGCACAGACTTCGGAAGCCATCGGTCATCCAGCAAAGTACGAGCCATTTTGACATTATGTCAGCGACCATGAAACTCGGGAAGTGATTAAAGGAGCTGCGGAAAATACGAAAGGACTAGTCCGGGCAGCAAAGCCAGCGATCGCTCCGGCGAAACTCAGCGCGCCCGCGCCAGCACTACGGTAATATCGTCGGGCTGTTCGTTCGCTCCGATCCAGTCGTAGACCGCGGTGCTGACGATTTCGCTGATACGCACCAGCGGCAGATGCTGATTTTCGAGAACTAAGTCGATCAGCCGCTGTTCGCCGAACTCGCCGAAATCATTCTCCGGCTCAGTCACGCCATCGCTATAGGCCAGGAAGATGTCGCCCGGCTTCAGCTGGACCGAGCCTTCGTCGAACGCCTGGTTATCAAATAGGCCCACCACCATCCCGCCTGTTTCCAGCCGTGCAATCGATCCATTTTCTCCGATGATGATCGGGGGAAGATGTCCGCCATTGCTGTAGGAGAGCCTGCGCGACCTGCCGTCGTAAACACCCAGAAAGAGGGTCGCGTACTTCTCCGCCGGCGTGCTCTCGTACAACTGATGATTGAGCAGCGAAAGCAAAGCCGCCGGCGAGACGTCACTGCCCAGGTGTGCCGCTGCCATGATCAGCCCGCTGCCCGCTGCTGTGCCAACCGCCACTGGCGCTTGTGCGGGGATGGTTTCCAGGCTGTAAGCGCGCACCGCGGAGTGGATGGTGGCCATGAGCAGGGCTGCCGAGATTCCCTTCCCGCTGATATCGCCCACGGCCAGAGTCAGCTTATGCTCGCTCAGAGTCAGGAAGTCGTAGTAATCGCCGCTCACGGTGCGAGCCGGCCGGCAGAATCCATGCACTTCGAGCGATTCCAGCTGCGAGATTTCCTTCGGGAAAAGCTGTGCCTGCACTTCCTGCGCGATCGCCAACTCATTTTCCAGCCGCTGTTTCTCTTTCTGCTCGGCCAACAACCGTTCCAGCGAAGCCGTCATCGAGTTGAAGGAAGATTCCAGCGCGGCCAACTGATCATTGGCCTTAACCGCGATGCGGTGCGAAAAATCTCCGCGGTTCACATCCTGCGTGGCGCGATAGAGATTGGCGATCGATCCCGTGATGGTGCGGGAGAGCCCGACCCCGATCAGCAACGCAGCCAGCTCAATCACGGCAAAGACAATGGCCATGGCCACCAGTACAAATTCCACCGCCGGCGCGAAATCTCCCAGGGCCGCGAAAAGCCGCGTGTACAACATCGACAAGCTTGTTTGCACGCTGACCGCCGCGGGGCTGTTTGTGTCCCCATTCTTCCAATCGACCACAAAGATGGAGGTTGCGAAGGTGACTTTACGATCCAATGCTCCTCTGGACGTAGGCACGCTTCCGGCGGTATAGGAGGGCAGCGGCGGCTGCTTGCCGGTCTCCAGAACGTAGTTGCCTCCAGACCGGCGCGGCTGGGCTCCTGAATTTCCCTGCTCCGAGCCGGCAGAGTCATCCAATTGTCGAACGCTGAAGCCCGACGTATACAGCGTGATCTCGCCAAGATCGGCAGCCAGCCGTTCCAACAGGCTCTGATCGAATGGTTCACTGGAAATTACGGTGATGGTCGTCCCTTTCGAGTCAGCAATATCCACGCTCCGCAAATACAACCTGTCGTGGTCACGTACTACGTACTCGAATGGCGCCTTCAGGAATTTGGGCGCCTCTAGTGGCTCGGAGTGCGAGCCAGCCGGAACTATATTGACGACCATCCTGCCGCCGGCCCATGCAGTCACCTGCCGGTTCGACCAATTTGTGTCGGTCTCTCTTAGGCCTTGTACTTCGGCCGTTTCCGATACTGACCCGCGTCCCACCTGGGCGATTAATTCATGAGTAATCGCAGAATTGGCGGCGTGCAGTATCTTCATCTCCGACTGCACCCCGCTGGTTACGATAAAGGTCGCGAATTGTCCCGCAAACAGATAAAAGGCGGTTACCGACAACGTCAGAAGCAGAATAACGGGAATGACCCCGATGAAAACGTAAGTGACGATCAGGCGATTCCGCAGCCGCCACAACAACTCTTTGCGCAGCCAGCGAAACCCAAGCCAGCTGAACAATACGAAAGCCAAAAAAGTGAGGAAGGTGACCCATCCGCCAAGTGTCGCACCGGAGGACAGGCGGGTGAGGAGTACCACCTTTTCGATGATGAACAGAACCGCGTCCACGCCGAGCACGAAAAATGCGATTCTCACCAAGCGTGTTCGTGGTGGCCAGCCCAACTGGGTCAGCTTCACACGTACGGCGAGATACGGATCCCTGGCCATGGTGTTGTTATGAATTATAGAGGTAGTTGTCAGGTCTCAGGTCTCAGGTCTCAGGTCTCAGGTCTCAGGTCTCAGGTCTCAGGTCTCAGCCGAAGGCTCAGCCAGAACTGCAGGATCTACAACCCTGATTTGCGGGGTTTAGGCATCGCACGAAAATCATCCTGCCATAGCTGACAGCTGATCTGATCGCCGATAGCCGATGCTTACAGCTTTAGCCTGAGACCTGAAGGCTGAGACCCGAGACCGGAGACCTGAGACCTGTTTTTCAAAACTGGTTTCCGCCCACTCTCTCATTTAAAATGCCGCCGTGCTCCCTAAAATCTTTGGATTTAGTCTGACGGCCGCGTGGCTGGCGCTAGCCACAGCGCAACAACCGCCTCAGGCCCCGCCCCAGGTAAAGGTCAATGTTCTGAACGTCTGCACGCCCTCGGCCGAGGAGCAGAAGGAGATCGCCGCAGCCTTGGCCAAGGTTCCAAAGCAGCCGGCATTCACCCCCGATTTCGAAGTAGCGCGTGGCCGTTCCACTCTGTCGGACAATGATGCGGTCCGAGCCGGCGAGAACACAACCATGTCCGGGGAACCCGTCACCGCTGCCTGGGTGCGGATGCGCCGTGATTTTTCTCCGAGCCTCAGCTTCAGCAATGTGCAATATTCGTTCAGCGCCGACGCCAAGGAGATGATTGAGACCCTCGTTCTGCACGTGCGCGATCCCAAGGACCTGGCGCAGTTGTCAGTGGAGGATAACGCTTCGGCCGTGACCAGCGCTGCCGCCATGCTCGGCAGCAGTACCCCCGTGAGCCGAATCCGACTGGAGCGCTTCGGCAAGTCCTCCATTGTTCTGGCCCGCTGCACAGCATCTCCGGGTGGACCCGCGCCCGACCAGAGTGCCTACGAGCCCCTTTTTCGCGATGCCTCTTCTGTGATGGATCGCTATCGAACCCTGCTGCAGGCGCGCCAGTCGGTTCCCGAAGAACTCGCCAAAGTGCGATCGGTTTCGACGAGAGTGAAGGCAAATTCCAAGCCTGCGGAACGGCCCAAAAAGTGAGCCAGGACACAAGCATGGCCGCCAATACGGCAGGAATCGAATTGGCGGGAACGCAATCTAATATTGATAGCTATCTATGGACAACTCCATTCATAACGTAGTGATTATGGGTTCCGGGTGCGCAGGTCATACCGCTGCGCTCTACTCCGCCCGCGCCAATCTCAAGCCGCTGGTGCTGGAAGGGCACGAGCCCGGCGGTCAGCTTTCCCTGACCACCCTGGTGGAAAATTTTCCCGGCTTCCCCGATGGAATTCTGGGCCCGGAACTTGTCGAAAACATGCGTAAGCAGGCCATGCGCTTTGGCGCCGAGTATCGCCTCGGCCACGTCGATAAGGCAGACTTGAGCCAGCGCCCCTTCGTACTGACCTCAGGGGGTAAGACCATTAGAACCCAAACCCTGATCATTGCCAGTGGCGCTTCTGCGCGCTGGCTTGGACTACCCCACGAGCAAGCGCTGATTGGACATGGCGTCTCGTCTTGTGCGACCTGCGATGGTTTCTTTTTCTCGGGCAAGGAGATTGCCGTGATTGGTGGCGGCGATTCTGCCATGGAAGAAGCGACTTTCCTGACCCGCTTCGCTACCAAGGTGACCCTGATCCACCGCCGCTCCGAATTCCGCGCCTCCAAGATCATGCTGGAACGGGCCCAGAAGAACGAAAAGGTCCAATTCCTCACCGACACGGTCGTCGACGATGTCCTGGACGTCTCGAAAAAAGAAGTCACTGCCCTGCGCCTTAGAAACGTCAAAACCGGCGAACAATGGGACTTTCCGACGAACGCTATGTTCCTGGGCATCGGACACATTCCCAACGCGAAGGTCTTCCAGGGCCAGTTAGACATGGATCAGGATGGCTATCTGAAGACCAGCAACAATGTTTTCACCCGCGTCCCCGGCGTCTTCGCCTGCGGCGACGTGCAGGACCGCCGCTATCGCCAGGCCATCACAGCGGCCGGCAGCGGCTGCATGGCAGCCCTCGAAGTAGAGAAGTTTCTGGAAGAACATTGAGAACAACATCTATCACGGAGCCACAGAGAACCAGCGCAATCGGCTTCAGTAGTTCGAGCAATGACCAACAAATCCAGATCTTCTGGCTTGCTCGGCGTCTCCGTGCCTGTGTGGTAGATCTTGTTTTTCTTTTGAATCTCCCCCAACCCATCCGGCGTCGAAGAGTTCTGAAAGGAACATCCGATGACCTCCCAGAAAGCCTGCGGGCACGTACAACAAATCCGAAAAGTGACGCCCAGCGGGAAGGGCTGCAAAGAATGTCTGCTGACGGGTGACACCTGGGTCCACTTGAGGCTTTGCCTGGAGTGCGGTCACGTGGGCTGCTGCGATTCCTCCAAGAACAAGCACGCGACCAAGCACTTTGACCAGACTCGCCACCCTATCATGCAATCCTTCGAACCCGGCGAAAACTGGCGCTGGTGCTACGTGGACGAGATGTTCGTCTCTTGAAAACCGGGCCTTGTGATGTGCGTCCTAGGCGGAAATCGGTCCGCCTGTGGTAAAAAAGAGAGTTCATGTTACGCACTCATAGTTGTCCGGAATATCGCCCGTGTTGAGGGCGCTGTTCATTTCACTGTCGGAAAGCCGCTCCCTGCGAGCGCTCGCCGAAAAATCCAGCATCGGCCGCCGCGTCTCCACCCGTTTCGTCGCGGGAACGGAAATCGAAGACGTTCTACGGGCCACCAAGCTCATCAATCAGAACAACGCCACCGTGTCCATCGACAATCTCGGTGAAAACGTCACCAATGCCGAGGAGGCCCGCGCCAGTGCCCGGCTTTACCACGGCTTGCTCGATGCCATCTCCAGCCGCGGCTTGCAAGCCAATATAAGCCTGAAGCTCACGCACATGGGGCTCGACGTGGATGAAGCCTTGGCTCACGAGCTGGTCAGCGGCCTGGTCGCTAAGGCAGCGTCCCTGAAAAGCTTCGTCCGCGTGGACATGGAAGGCTCGCCCTACACCCAGCGCACGCTCGACTTTGTCCACCAACTCCATCGCACTCCTGGCAATCAGGGAGCGGTGGGGACCGTCATTCAGTCGTATCTTTATCGCAGCGAAAAGGATGTAAACGATCTGCTGGCTGCCGGAATTCGTATCCGCCTCTGCAAAGGCGCCTACAAGGAACCGGCCGACATCGCCTTCCAGAAAAAATCGGATGTGGACGCCAACTACATCAAGCTGATGAAAACGCTGATGACCAGCGGCATCTATCATGGCCTGGCCACGCACGACGAGCGCATCATCAACGAAGCCAAAGCATTCGCTACGCGGGAAAAAATTTCTCCCGATGCTTTTGAATTCCAGATGCTGCACGGCATCCGCCGCGACCTGCAGCAGCAACTGGTCCGCCAAGGCTGGAGAATGCGAGTCTACATCCCGTTCGGGACGGAGTGGTATCCCTACTTCATGCGCCGCCTGGCCGAGCGCCCGGCCAACGTCTTCTTCATTGCCCGGAACCTTTTTCGAGCGTGACCAGACCAGTGCCGAGCTTGCGCTCGGCAGGACAGGTGGGGGCACCTGGGCCTACGCGCCCATCACGTAGGCCCAGTTCACGTAGGCCCAGACGCCCTCGTCTGGGCAGGCGAGCAAAGCTCGCCTATTTTTGCGTGCGAATGCCAATCCAGGGGTAATGTCTAAATGCTATTTTCTGACCGCTGCTACCTCGGTTCGTCGCCCGAGTTGGCGGGCGCCAACGGCAGTTGGGTAATCCCGTTCAGCATATTCCGCTCTTGAGGGGTAAACATATTTCGATAGCGAGGAGAATTAAGCATCTCCTGGCGCTGGTCCGGCGGCATCTGGCGCAGATCTCGAATCGCATTCTCAACCATGTCGCGCCGTCCCGGAGGAAGCTTCTGCATGTTCTGGTAGAGCCCGCGAGCCGTCTGTTTCTGCTGGGGCGTCAGGTGTTCCCACGTATCCATCCGGTTCAGGATGCGGTTCTGCTGCTGGGGCGGCAGACTGCTGAACCGGTCTAGACGTTGCCGCAACTCTTGCTGGCGCTGCGGAGGCAATTTGCGGAACTGGGGATCGCTCTGGAGCGCCCTTTCCTGTTGATCGCGGGGAACGTTGCGGTACTGACCCAGCCAGTTGCCCGTGTGCCCGGGGCGAGGCACGCTCTCGGGCGGGCGAGGCACAGTTCGTGCTTCGGGCTGGGGCAGGTAACGGGGTTCTTGCGGCCGAGAATTGTAGCGTGGCTCCGTACGCGGCGTTTCCCGCGGTTCCATACGCGGTGCCTGCCGCGGTTCGGGAGCACGTTGATACGCCGGCCGCTGGCCCTGATTCTCGTACCGCCGACTTGGTTCTGGCCGAGGCGCCGGGCGCTCCTGCCGGGGTGGCGCTTGCCGGATTTCTCGCTGCCCGCCTCCGGGGTGGTGCTGCGCCTGGAGAAAAGGCGTGCTGGCGACCAGCAGCGCGCCAGTCAGCAGCAACCAGTTCCGCTTTGTCCTCCCCCCAGACATTTTCCACCTTCGCCAGACTACGTTATGGATTTTCGTTCACATCCTGCTGCACAGTCAGATCATCGAGCACATCAAAATCGGAGAACATGTCATGATTCTTGTCCAAAGCCTGCAGGTCCCCGACCGGCGTGCCCGGCTGTGCCGGAACATACATGGGAGCTTCCGCCACCTGCTCGTGCCCAAAATCACCCCGGAACCAGATCACACTGCCCGCCAGCAACACGGTAGCCGCCACGGCCAGCGCCGGCTTGCGGATCCAGGCCCAGAATCCAGGGGCTGCCGCTTCCTTCGCCTTCTCCTCGCGCATCCGCGCCTGCAGACGCGTGTCGAAGTAAGGCGAGACCTCCGGCGCCTGCCACTCATCCAGCAGCGCCATGGTCTTGCGTATCTCTTCCATTTTCCCCGCACAATCAGCGCAGGTACGGAGATGCTCTCCGGCTTCCGCAGAAGCCTCGGCCAGTCCGAGAGCCATATCCGGCATCAGTTCGCGAATATCCTTGCACTTCATGACACTATTCCTCAAACAAATTCCTTCAGCTGCTCCCGCAAGCTTTCATACGCGCGGAACAGCAGAGACTTGGTGGCAGATTCACTTAACTTCAATACATCGGCGATCTGGCGATAATCCATCTGCTGATATTTGTGCATGAGCACCGCCATGCGCTGGCGCTCGGGCAATTGCTGCACTTTGTTCCGGATGGCCTGCAACCGCTCCCGGCGAAGCAGGTTCTCTTCCACCGAAAGCGAGTTGTCCGGCACATCCATGGTGGTCCCGGATTCCTGATCCGGCTCATCCAGGCTGACTGTGTTCTCTGGCCGCTCATGCCGTGTGTCGCGAGCATGATTAACCGCCAGATTGGTCGCGATCCGATATAGCCACGTCGTAAACTTCGCGCTCGGCTCGTATCCGGCTCGGGACCGGTAAACTCTGAGAAAAACTTCCTGCGCCAGGTCTTCGGCCACCGCCGCGTTGCGAGTCATGCGATACATGAAACTCATCATCGCCCGGCGGTATTTCTGGACCAGGTAGTCGAAGGCCGAATCGTCGCCCGCTTTGACACGCAACATGACTTGCGCGTCATCATTGGCGTCGACCGTAGTCGGCACCTGACCAGCCAGGGCAAGGAGCCCGCGATCTAGGGCTACACTGCTCACACCTGTATCAACCCCATGGGGGACGGAAAGTTGCGCATCCAGAGCCTCTTCCCGAGTTGCGGAAGTCCTTTCCCTGCTATCAGGTACGGACGATTCCGGGATGGCAGGCTTCTTCATGAGGCAGTACTTCGGTAACAGCTACTCTCGGCGCCTGGAAACAGGCTAGCACGGTCGGGAAGGTGGGGATAGAGGTGATCGGGAAATGGTGGGCACTGCAGGACTCGAACTTGAGCCGTCTTGCGGGCGTGAGTCTGAGCAACGCGAAGACGGGAGCCCGCAGGCGAAATCCTGAGCGCAGGCGAAGGACCGGAACCTTAAATGGTGGGCACTGCAGGACTCGAACTTGAGCCGTTTTGCGGGCGTGAGTCTGAGCAACGCGAAGACGGGAGCCCGCAGGCGAAATCCTGAGCGGAGCGAAGGACCGGAACCTCAAATGGTGGGCACTGCAGGACTCGAACCTGCGACCTCGTGCGTGTGAAGCACGCGCTCTAACCAACTGAGCTAAGCGCCCTCGCCGGGGAACTCATTCATTTTAGCAAACACGCCCTGTCATCCCGACCGGAGACTATGGATTGCATCGCAATCCATAGGCGGAGTGGAGGGACCTTGTGTTTCGCTTCTAAACCCATCTCACAGCCTCGCAAGGCACGGCTGTGGGACTCGTGCTAGGATTCTTCTGCTTTGTCCACGGACCTGGTCACCATCGAGCGTTTTCGCGATCTACCTGAGGCCCTGTTGGCCAAAGGCAAGCTGGAATCCGCCGGCATCCGCTGCTTCCTCGCCGATTCCGAACTGGTGCGCACGGATTGGCTCTGGTCCAATGCTATCGGCAACATGCGCCTGCAGGTCCGTCCCGAAGATGCGGCCGACGCTCTCGAACTTCTCCACGAGCCCGCCCCGGAAATTTTTCTGGATTACGAAGTCGGCGAGTTCTATCAGCAGCCGCGTTGCCCGAAATGCAATTCTTCCGACGTCGGCTTCGAATCCATCGACCGTAAGCTAAGCTATGGCCTCATGCTCATTGGCCTGCCGATCCCGATCCGCAAAAATAACTGGCGCTGTGCGGAGTGTGGCGCCGAGTGGGTAGAAGAATAGTCCGGTCTTTGGTCTTTGGTCTTTGGTCGTTGGTCCTTGGTCGTGGGCAAGAAACAAATCAACCGTACGGACGTTGCTTGTAACGTCTCCTCTGTGTCCCAGGTTCCTCACCCGTTACCTTCGTAATGCCGATTGCACGTTCGAGATCACATCATTTTCACGCGTTGCGAACCATAATCGCTGCAGGAGGTGCTTCGCTTCGTGCTTCGTCTGGATTACATTTCCTGCGTGCTAACCGTTGTTTCGACGATCCTGGTGGGGAAAAGGTGCTGGGAAGGCTGGGTACTGGCCGCCCTTAATAGTGTCATCATCTGCATCATTGGCTTTAGGACCGCGCAGTTGGGATTCATACCCGCTAACGTGTTCTGCCTGGTGCTCTATGGAGTTAATCTCCATAACTGGCGGAAAGCCGAACCCGCCGAGTAGGTCGGTTCACCAATGCAAGAATAAAGGCCCCTCACGGGAGGGGCCTTGTCTATTAGGATCCGAAGCTCTCGTTTTCAGAAGGTGAACTTCGCGGCCAGTTGAATCCCCCGCGGTCCGCCGCCGCCAATAAAAGGATTGCCGATGCCGACATCCCCAGTGGCGGTGATGACCCCGGAAGGACCTGTCGGGTTCCCGACTTCACGCCCGTTCGCGACTTGGAAGCCGTGAATGGCAGGGTCGGCAAGAAAGGCCGGCAGATATGGATTGGCAAAGTTGGGGTGGTTGAGAATATTGAAGAAGTCCACGCGAAGCTGCATCTTCAGCCGCTCGGTGATTGCGGTGGTCTTATAAAGGGCGAAGTTCCACTCCTTGAATGAGGGCCCGTTCAGGGAGTTCCGCCGCATATTGCCGAAGTGGCGCGTGCCGGGTATACAATCCGCCGCCGTGCCGCTGGCCACCGTGATGCCCGGTTGGATGCTACAGGGAATTGCGAACGAGCTGAGGTCGACAAAATTCAACGGATCGTGAGGATGGTAGACGACCGGCCCGACAATATCGGGGCGATCAAAGCCGTTGCCGCTGCCGCTGAAATCATCCTCAAAGTTGTAATTGAAATGGAACGGCTGGCCGTCTTGCAGAGTGACTATGCTGTCCAGGCCCCAGCCGTTTTTCAGGCGCTGCCAGCTTCCGCCTCGGTTTGGAAACTCGTAGCTGAAATTCCAGGTGAGACGTCGCGGAATATTGAAGTTGGAGTCGCCATACTCGAGCTGCGGGCGGGTGCTGTCGTTCGGCTGAGCCGCATTGGGCACAAAATCTTCGCCGTCGCTCGAGTTGTCGAGAGAGTGCGACCAGACAAAGTTCACGACGGAGGTGACTCCGTGCCAGCCATTGACTCGGAAACTGGTTTGCAACGCGTTGTAATTCGATTTGCCGGTGGAGTTCTCCTGCAAGAGGTAGAACGCGCCGTAGGGATTGTTGCCGATGTAATTGCGAGGAACACTGTAAGCGCCAGTGATGGCGCCAGTGGTGGCGCAGGTCGCGATTCCGAAGGGGCAGTCCGAGGCGGTGATTTGCGCCTGACTGGGCTGACTAAGATCGAAGAAGCGCCACAGACGATGTCCCTGCGAGCCAACGTAGCCGATCTGGATGACCGTCTTGCTGGAGAGTTGCTGCTGCAGATTCAGGTTGTAGTTCTCCATGTACGGCATCTTGATGTTCCGATCGAAGGAGAACACATCGCACTCAAAGCTACAACCACTGCTGGCGGCGAATAAAGGACTGCCAGCAGCGATTGGCCCACCATTCGCTCCCGTGGAGAGAATTGGCGCCGGACCAACATTGTTGTAAGCGGGTCCCGGATCAAAGAACGGCGAATAAGGCAGGTGCCCAAGCACCATGTCTTGCGAAAAAGCGTCGAAGAACATGCCATATCCGGCACGCACTACCGTCTTTCCTTTGCCGGTTACATCCCACGCGATACTGACGCGGGGTGCGAAGTCTTTTTTGTCCGGATTGTAGAGTTGGCTCAGGCCGGACTGGCCGACCTGGGTAAGTGTGAAGGTGCTTTCCGTCAGATCCAGGTTAGTGACGTTGCTGAGAAGATTGTTCTTCTCGCGTACCACGCCGAAGTAGTCCCACCGGAAGCCATAACTTAGCGTCAAACGGGTGGTCAGCGCGTAAGTATCTTGGGCATAGAATCCGAAATTGTTCTCGAAGGTATGCCGAGTGGAGTTCCCGAAATACTGGAAACCGCCATCCACATTGCCCGCCAGGAAATCCGCCATCGAAGCGAAACTCAACCGGCCCCGGAAGTACTTGTCGAAATACTGCTGTACTGAGGTGCGGTGATAATCGACGCCAAATTTGAAACTGTGCTTATTGAGTTTCCAGGAGAAGTTCTCCAGGAGCTGGTTGTTGCTGTCGAAACGATGCCGGGGAACACTGCTGGTAGATCCCAACTGGGCTACGCCGCTGACCAAAATTATAGGCAAGCCTGAATCGAACGGGCCCGAACCGTTACACAACGCAGTGCTCGTGGCCGCGCACAAGCCGATCGAACTGGGATGAAAACTCTGGTCCGCGGGAAAGAAACCTTCCGCGAAGCGGTTCCAGCCATAGCGGAGTTCGTTCACCTTGTTGACGCCAAACGTGTGTACATAGGAGAGCGAGACCAGTTGCACGCGCGTGGGAGTGAAGGTATTGAAGCCGGGCAACTGCCCGCCACTGGCAGTGAGAGCGAGCGGGAAGGACTGCACGCTGTCGCCGAAAAAGTAGCGGCCAGTGAGGATGTTACTCGCGTTGAAATTCTGATCAATCTTGGCAATGAAGCTGGTCAGCCGGTTGTACGACGGCGAAATGACCGATGCCGTCCCATCTCCAAGGTTGGGCGCGGGCCAGGGTTTTTTCGCCAGCAAACCGGCAATCACCGGATTGCTAGCATCGCTCGGTTGCAGTGAACCGTCAGCAGCCGTGCCCGTGGGCACACTGGCGATGGTGACCACGCCGACCGGTTCCTGCTGGCCCTCGTAGTCAAAGTAGAAGAACGTCTTGTCTTTGACGATCGGGCCGCCCAAGGACGCACCGTACTGATTGTTGTGGAATGGTGCTTTGGGCTGCGAGGTGGGGTTGAAGTAATTGCGCGCGCCCAGGGTGCTGTTGCGGAAGTATTCGGCAGCGCTTCCATGAATCGTGTTGCTCCCGCTCTTGGTCACAATGTTGACCACAGCCCCGGCGTTGCGTCCGTATTCGGGCTCGAAATTGGAGAGCACATTGACTTCGGCAACGGCGTCAATGGGCAGAATTGTCGACGGCGTACCAAAAACTCCAGCCTGGTTGATGGCCGGATCGTTGCGGTAGCCGTCATTCATGTCGGTGCCGTCGAGCAGATAATTATTGGAACGGCCACGCGCCCCATTCATGCTGAACTCGCCGAAGGAACCGGGAGAGTCGGAAATCTGGTCGGGCGAGCCGGCTACTCCTGGGTTCAGATAAATCAATTTGGTATAGTCACGGCCGTTGACCGGCATTTCCTCGACCGTCTGCGCGGTGAGCACACCACCCAGGGTGTCGTTCGTGGTTTCAATCTCGGGCAGCGCTTCGCCCGAAACTTCCACCGTTTGGCTGACCTGACCGGGTTTCAGCTGCGCATCCACACGCTTCTGAGACGCCACATTCACCTCCACGCTGCGGGTGACCGACTTCTGGAATCCCGTCTGCGTGATCGTGACTTCGTACGTCCCGATGGGCAATTCTGGTATTGAGTAGCTCCCGTCGGCGCTGGTCTGGGTGGTGCGCTCCAGTCCGGTTGCCGTGTTGTGCGCTGTCACATTCGCACCGGTAACGAAGGCTCCGGTGGCGTCGGTGACGGTTCCAAGTATGGTTCCGCGGAAGGTCTGTCCCATCATAGTTACCGCGGTTAAGATGACGAAGGCGAGTATCCACCGCACTCTCATGACTGCCTCCTATAGAAAAAGAACACGCGCAAACCGCTTTACGGATTCCTATACGAAACAATTCTGTAATCTGAATTCCGGAACTATATCCGCATTCTGCGCTCGATTCAGGATTGTGAACAGTACAAAGACCTCATGCATGCAATTAAATCCGCATGCAGCGCAAAGCGACCATTCTTTCTTCTGGGGGTAAAAGCGTAGCAGCGCGCCAGCAGCGCGTCAATAATGGAAAAGGCGCAAGGCGATCAGGATGATGAAAATTTTCATTCTGATTGCTCGCTATGAAAAATGGAAGGGACAACTCAGGCGAACCAGGAGCGCTGTTGCAAAACCTCTCTGCGCGACGTCCCTCAGGCTAGAAGCTGAAGGCTACTCCGCCGCGCAACGCGCGCGCCGACTGCACCAGGTATAGCGTCCGGCCATCCTCACCGATCACCGGCACGTAGCCTTGCGCCAGCAAATTGCGGATCTCTACCAACACTTCCATGTGTGCAGGCAGGAATCCCAGGCTTGGAATGGGCTGCCGTATAAAGAGGTTGAGATAAGGATCCACCTGCCCCGGCGAATTATCGAACAGGTCGACTGGCGTGAGCGCCTGGCCACTCGTCCAGCGATAGGAAGCGATCCAGCGGGTACCCGCCCGGGGCAGCTTGCCGCTCAATTTGCCGCCGAAAGCATGGCGCTGCGCCGTCCGCAGCGACGCTTTGGCAACGTCCAACTCCTGACCGGGCTGTTCGAGATCTAAAACACCGCCGTAGCTGTAATCCAGGCTGGCCGTCAGATCAGCATCGAGCTTGCGCTCAAACACCGCTCGCATGCCGTGCGTCTTCAGTTCCGATCCGCCGTAGGTAAACGTTCCGGAGTAGATGTCGGGAAGAATATCGCCACCTGCGGAAGAAAGCTCTCCTACCCCAAGCAACGCAGGATTGGCGATGCGATCGGAAAATGCCGCCACTTGCACGCTGTTCACGCCCATGCGCCGGGACAAGGAAAGTTCATGGTGGTGCGCGCTCTCAACTGCGGTCGAAAAACCGCTCAGGCTCAATCTTGGGTTGGTCTCACTCAAGTCTGCCGGCGAAGAGTCGAACCCCTTGCTTAAGCGACTGGTCGGACGCGTGGTGCGGTAGTGGTACTCGACGACCGTATTGGGCGAAAGATGCAGGTCAGCGGAAGCGAAGGGCCGGAACGCGTTCTCGCGTCCCATGAATTGAATGGTCTGCAGTTCGCTGCCTAATTGTAGATCCAGCACGTCGGCTAAGGTAAAACCGTCGGACGCGGATAAGGCCAGTGCCTGGAATGTCCGCAGGTTCGGATCCGGGGTTGCAAACCGGCGCACCGTAAGCGCCACTTCCGGATGCGACCCATTCGCCATCTCATGGGAGTAGGACGCGCGCATCACCGTGCTCGGGTTTCCCGATCCATAGCCGACGTTTCCGTCCACAGCCAGAGTCCCTGTCGAAAAGAGGGAATGTTCCAGAGAGAATCCCGTGCTCATGTCGGGATTCTCGCCATACCCCGTCGAACCTGAGCCGGCCAGAAATGACAAGGACCCTTTAAGCCGGTTCTGCTCGCTCTTTTCGGCCGCGGAAACCACCACCGGGTTTTCGTCCAGTACCCGCAAGATGGGACGATTCACCACCGATCGCAGCGTCCATTTCCAATCGTCACTCTGCCCCACACTGTGATCGCGCGAGAGTTGGAACGCTTCAAAGATGGTATTGAGAGTGATATTTTCCACGAGGGCTGCGCCCGCCCGCAGTGAAATGCGTTCTCTCAGGCTGGGCAGGAAGGCGGGAGCGGAGACTCGAATGTTATAGAGTCCGGGAAGCAGCCCGGTAGCGCGATAAAAACCTCGATCGTCCGTGAAGACTTTGATCGATTCCGAGGCTACGCCCAGCACCTCGACAATGGCGCCCATTTGCGGCGCACCGGCTGAGTTCCTCACGTACCCCGAAATGGTGCCCGGCTTCCCCGTCGCCCACGCCGGAAGCACGAGGCCCAACGTCAGCAGCAAGTACCCGAGCTTATGGACCATGCTCCACCACCTGGGAAGAGCCAAACCGACGGCAGTTATTCGACGGTAAAAGTCGTCGAGGGGTCGACCGTCTGCTTGGAGATGTTGTCGTTCACCTTGATCTGGAGCCGGTAAAGACCGGGCTGCAGATCGGCCGCCGACAAAGTTTTCTTTAACGTGAGCTGATCGCCTATGTTGCCCATCTGCTCCGTGGATTCGATGGTGTGAATCACCGCCTTGTTGGTGGCCGCGTTCACGACATTGTATTCCACCGTCGCAGACGGCTTGTGCGTTTTCTCGTCTACCTCGAGGTTATACACCTGCATCCACAGGTTCAGCTTCTGATCCCGCTTGAAGCTGGCGGGCTTGCCATCGGCAGCGGGCACGCGCGGCCGCACGAAGGTGTCGCCGATTACAAAATTGCCCGCGCCCACGCTGCGTGAAGGCACTGCGTGCATCAGGTCCGCCAATACCAGAGACGAGGTCTCCAGCCGGTCGTCGTTATATTCCGGCACTTGGATTCCTTTGCGCCAAGTCCCCACCCGATCTCCGTTTACATCCTTGGCCACAATCTCCAGGATGTATCGCCCCGGCCGTAGCGGGACCGCTTTCCAATACACGGACGCGTTTTCGGTTTCCTTGGGCAACAACTCGGGCGGCACATCCCTCTGCACCGTGTCCTCGAAAGTCTGCGAGACTCGGCCCGCAATCGTGGTGAGGCGGCCGAAGATGTTGACCGTCCCACGCTCGACGCCGTCCTTGTTGACGAACGTGATGTCTTTGTTCTTCAGCTGGATCGTGATCGGCACCAGCACGGTGTCACTGGTAACTTTGACGAAGTCGGTCAAAACGTCAAACGGCATCAGGTTGACGCTGATCTTGTGGGTGACCACCTCTTCCAGGTCTTTGAACTTCACGTCGGGTGGCTTGTTCAACTTGGCGAACTGCTCCAGCCGGTCGAACTGTTTCGCATTTTCGCTGGCCGACATGGGCCCCGTGCCCAGTCGCTCCATGCCGCCGCCCTGAAACCGGCTCGCCTTGCTCGCCATCCCCATCTGCTCGTAGAGCGTAAGACCAGCGTTCGGCGTGTAAAGCAGGGCGTCCTTTTCGGAACGGTCGATGGTCATGTGATAGTCGCCGCACATGCACGTGTCCACGAACTCGATGATGACTTCCTGACCAACGCCTTCCAGGTAGCGGTAGCGCCAATCCTCAAACGGAAATGTCGAAGTGGTCCCGCCACCTTCTTCCATCGGCCGGTCGTAAGTTCCGCCGGAAGGGTGCGATTCAATCTCATCCGCGGGTCCGTACATGATGTAAATCCGGCCGCGATCTGTTTTCCATCCCGGAATGCCGGCGGCAAAATGTTCGTTCGCATAGGCTATGCGCCGGTAGTGCTCTTCTTTGAATTCGTTTTCCGGGGTATCGGGAGTAGGATCGCGTCGCGCCCAGAATGCCTCGATGAACTGGTCGCGCTCTTCGTCGTTGGACAGCTCCTTGAACGCTGCCCGTTCTTCGTCCGTGATGATCCAGCGTACGTCCTCATCCAGCCACTTCTTATAGGTCTTGCCGAGCTCCTGCTTAAGTGCCTTGGCGTTGGCCTTCTTCTGCTTCTCTGTCAGCGGTCGCTTGAGGGGATCTTGTTCCTGCTTCTTGGGCGGGCTCGCGTCCTTGTTGTACAGCGAGCTGCCTTGGTCATCGGACTCGGTGCCGTTTTGTGCATAGGCACAAAAGCCGCCGAATAGAAATGCGCTGATCAGGAATGCAAATGCGAGACGACTGGATAATGCAGCCCGGGACATGGAAGGAGGCGCTCCTCTACAGCGTACGTTTTCACATTGTATGTCGTTGGATGCGTCAAGGCAACCTTTAGATAGCCGATTTCCGGCTCTGCCGTTCATCTTAAGTCACGCAAATAGAACTTCTTACCTCCTTTGTCGGGTGGAGCGGTCAACCGGAGGAGTCCCCAATCGTCGAGCCGCTCACGTTATAATGCTGCTTCGCCCCTCACCCGCTCGTCGCTATGGATTACTCCGCAAGCTGGTAGTCCAGAAATGGGAACTTCCGCCGTCCGCCTGTCGTATCAGAAGACGTGCATCCCGTAGCGGTTCGGAGGGACCACTGGTGTCGCACGTAACCGGGACCTATGGCATTCGTCACAGACCCGCCGGCCCGAAAATGGAATACTCGGCCGTAGCTCGGTCCAGAACCGGCGCAGGTCGCATGGCCGGCACTGTTTGGATCGCAGCTGGACAGAGTTCCAGGCCTTAAGTAGGCCATCGGTGCATGGTGAGATTCGGTGCAGACGGATTGTCGACCTGCGCGGACGAGCCATTCGGCACACCCGGATCGGCGACCTGCCGCAGACAGGCGTTTCGGTGTACCAGAGAACCGCGAGGTACCTGGATTGTCGACCGGCCCCAGACGAGCCCGCAGGGCGAAAGTCATCAGCCCCGGGCGTAAGCCCGGGTAGCGACCGGAGCATGAGTGAAGCCCCGTAAGGGGCGACCCAGGGATGCAATGAAGCGTTGGCAAAAAATCGTGATCGGCGTGGTTGCCGGTCTGCTCGTACTGGGCGTCGTTTTCGGAGCGATCGCCTACAACAATCGCAATGTCGTCACTATACAAACCGCCAAATCTCAACGTCAGGACTTGGCCTCGGTGGTGACCGCATCAGGTGAGATTAAGCCCAAGACGTACGTGAATGTGGGCGCTAACGCTTTTGGCAAGATCACTCACCTGTACGTCAAAGAGGGTGAACGCGTGCGCAAGGGGCAACTGCTGGCACAAATCGAGAATGTGCAGCCTTCCGCCGATGTGGCTGCTACCCAGGCCGGCCTGGAAGCCACACGCACCGATGCGCTGGCCGCCGAAGCTGGATATAAAACTGCCGTCGCAGACCTGAATCGCGCCAAAGCCGACCACGACCGCACCAAGCTCGATTGGGAGCGCGCACAGGCCCTGTACAAAGAAGCTTTAATCGCCAAAGCCGAATTTGAATCGCGTCAAAATGCCTGGCTTTCTGCCGACGCAGGTCTGGCGCAATCCCAGGCGCGCGTCGCTCAAGCCAAAGCTCAGGTCGACTCTGCGGAACGCCGCGTCATTCAGACCCGCGCCACTTTGACTCACGCCGCCGACGTCCTTCAGAAGACCACCTACGCCGCTCCTTTCGATGGCATCGTTACCAATCTTCCCGTTCGCGAGGGCGAAACGGTTGTGATCGGCATCCAGAATTCGCCGGGCAGCACTCTCATGACCATCGCTGACATGTCGGTCATCACATCCGAGGTTAAGGTGGATGAAACCGACATCGTGAATGTGAAACTAGGGCAAGCGGCTGACGTGACCATTGACGCTATTCCGAAAAAGGTTTTCAAGGGCGTCGTCACTGAGATCGGTGACAACGCCATCGTCCGTTCCACGGGGCTCGCTACTTCCCAGGAAACTTCTTCCAGCCAGGAAGCCAAAGACTTCAAAGTAGTGGTCACTCTTCAGGAACCGCCGCAGAACCTGCGCCCCGGCTTGTCTTCGACCGCGAAGATCACCACGGCCACTCGCAGCAACGTGCTGACCATTCCCATCCAGGCCCTTGCGGTGCGTCGTCCCGCCGATTTGGAGAATGCGGATTCAAAGTCTGGCGCTGTCGAGGCCGCGGCTCCGCAGCCCGCCGCATCGAAAACTGATAAACAGGAAATGCAGGGAGTGTTCGTAATTCGGAAAGGCAAAGCCGAGTTCGTGCCCGTTGACACCGGCATTGCCGGCACCACCGACATCGAGGTACTGAAAGGCTTGCAGGAGGGTGATGAGATCGTTACCGGCAGCTACAAAGTTTTGCGCACTATGAAACCCGGTTCCAAGGTGAAAATAGATAACTCGGAGCCGAAGAAGGAAGAAAGCTAGCCAGTAGTTGTCAGCTCTTCGTCGTCAGTCATCGGCCAGTGAGGGGTTCATGCTGATCGCGGATGGTTTTGCTGAAGACGGAAGACTCACAACTAACAATTATTCACAGAACGCGTCTAACGCTAAGCTGTCTTGGGCCGAACCAGAACAACCAGCGACCAACAACTGAAGCGAGGAGCGGCGAGTGCCCGCAGAGGATAAGGAGAAACGAATGGCCACCGCAGAAATAATCAGTTACTCACCCACCGTCATTTCGGCGCCTCCTGAATCCTGCATGATCTGCACCGAGGATCTGTGGAAGACCTACGACATGGGTTCCGAGCAGCAGGTCCATGCCCTGCGTGGCGTGAATCTCCGCATTGAGCGCAACGAGTACGTCGCCATCATGGGCCCCTCCGGTTCCGGCAAATCCACGCTGATGAACCTGATCGGCTGCCTCGATACCCCGAGCCAGGGCCGCTACTGGCTGAACTCGCAACTGGTCAGCGAACTCGACGACGACGAACTGGCCCGCATCCGCAACAAGGAAATCGGCTTTGTCTTCCAGACCTTCAATCTGCTGGCCCGCGCCACTTCGCTGCACAATGTCGAACTACCGTTGATTTACGCCGGCATTCCCACCGAAGAACGGATGGACCGCGCCAGAGAAGCCCTGGCCGCTGTCGGCATGGAATCGCGCATGATGCACAAGCCCAATGAACTCTCTGGTGGACAGCGCCAGCGCGTTGCCATCGCGCGCGCCCTGGTCAACCGCCCCTCCATCATTCTCGCGGACGAACCGACGGGCAACCTCGACTCGCAGACCGGCAACGAGATCATGGCCTTGTTCGACCGCCTCCACGCCCAAGGCAACACCATTGTTCTCGTCACCCACGAGCACGACATCTCCGAATACGCCCACCGCGTGATCCACATCAAGGACGGCGTAATCGCCGGCGACGAGCGCAAGAAAAGATAAACCCCGACCCTGTCATCTCGAGCGGAAGAGATCCTGCCTGTCATCTCGAGGAAGGAGAATGATCCCACTCTGTCATCTCGAGCGCAGGAGAATGATTCGGCAACGAATCATTCTCCGGAGTCGAGAGACCTTGTGTTTCCACTTTATCCTGATCCCTACCTCGGCCACAGCCACCCAAACGTTCCTGCAGTCAGGAGCGCATACACCAGCCCATCGATAACCTCTTTCATGGTCATGCTCCACGTCTGCCCTTTCCAGATTCCATTACTCAGCTGCCCAATCCCATAAGCCAGAAATGCCGCCGTTCCCGCTACGCGGAAGACAGCCGGATACGGCGCGCCCGCCAGAACCGTTCTTCCCGTCAGGTACGCGACAAAGAAGCTGACGATGATGCAATAGACAAACCACATACCCAAAAACTTCGGCAAAGGCGGCGGTCCATTCGGAAACACGGTTAGCACTCCTACCGGCCCCTCCTTGTACTTCGCAATCATCTCCGGCGACTTCATCTCTTTGTGTGTGCAGTAGGGGATGATATCGAGTCCTCGCGTCAGTCCCGCCGCCCGCACCGCTGCCCGCACTTTGTCTTCTTCCGGAACCTTTCGGTAGTCACTCTTGTGATAGGGCAGCACCATGTGCAGGATGGAACTGGCGACGAACACGATTACAGCGGACAACAAGATGGGCAGCCACAGACTGGTAACAGGGACCATGACTAGTCTCCTTTGCGAAGAATGTACAGGTGGACTTTGGCCGGAGCGTACCGTGCCCCTGCAGGCTCGTCAAGCCTCATGACAAAAGTGGGTGCGCTCCCTTGGAGACTAGCTGACTATTACGCGTGCAGATGGCCTGCATCACAGCCGAAACGGAGCAGCTAACAGGCGCGCCGGAAAAAGAATGACCGCCCGCACCAGTTCGAGCACCCCGTGAACGGCAATTCCTACAATTCGAAAGGGCAGCAACAACAGCCACACCAGGGGATATAGAAATAGCGCGACTAAAGCCACCGGCCAGCACAGCACGAAGAGGAAGCACCAAAGCAGGAATGTAAGCATGGCGAAACTCCCCTCCAGGTCATGATACGACGGTGACGAACCGGAAGTTCCGCTCTGGTCAGGTCTCAGGTCTCAGGTGTCAGAGCCAGCGTCAGATTCTAACCTTGTCATCGCGAGCGAAGCCGAACCTGCCCTGAGCGGAGCCGAGGGGGACCTTGTGTTTCCGACCCAGCGCCCGCTACTCAAGCCATTTCCGCGAGAAGATACCGCTGCAAAAATCGCAAGGTGCGCTGGCCGGCGTCGAGCATGATCTCCTGTCCGAATCCGTGCCCTACTCCGGGGTAGATCTTCATTTCGTAAGGCACTTGCTTGCGCTCAGCAATCTGGGCAACCTGATGAGCCTCGGAAACGGGAACAGTCTGGTCGGCCTCCCCATGCAGAATTAACACTGGACAGAAGCGGCGCACGAACAACTTCATCTCGCGCGGAAACCCGCCAAAAAAATCCACCACCGCCTTAATCCTGTTGTCGATGGCGGCCATCCCCAGGGACAGGTAAGCGCCCAGCGAGAACCCGAGCAAGCCGATGCGCTCGGAATCAACATGCGGCTGGCGGCTGACGAAGGTCACCGCATCCCAGACAGTCTTCATCCATGCCGGCGCATGCCGCACGATCGTTGCCCGGTCCGACACCCACTCGGTGCCGGTTCGATCGAAATAATGCAGCACGTACACGGCGAACCCCTGTGCCGCCAGCATGCGCGCAGGCCCGGCAACAACGGGATATCCACCACCCGATCCATGCAGCCCAATCACGGCCGGGAAGCGCTGCCCATTGGCGCTCGGCGCGTAGCAATCAAGCCGAATCTGCTCGCCGCCGCTTTCGAAATTCAGTTGGAATTGGGTGATGGGATACATGGCAATTAGCACTTGGCGCTTAACCCCTGAACAATTTGCTTGATGCGTGCCTCTTCTACATCCATTCGAGAAATCTTGTTATCGCTGGAAGACAGCAAAACGAGGTAGAAGTGCCTGCTTTTTTCTAAAGAGCGGGGCCTCCAACGGCTAAGTGCTAAACGCTAATTGCTGTTTCGCCAACCCCCGCAGCGCCTCTCCATACGGCGCCCGTGCTACTCCGCGCTCGGTGATGATTGCGGTCACATATTTAGATGGCGTAACGTCGAAAGCCGGATTCTCAACTTCGACCCCTTGGGGCACCATCTGGCGCCCGGCGATGTGCGTGACCTCGCGCGCATTCCGCTGCTCGATGGGAATCTTGCTGCCATCCGGTGTCTCCAGATCGATCGTCGAGAACGGCGCAGCCACATAGAACGGAATACCATGCTCCTTCGCGAGGACCGCAACCGTGTACGTGCCGATTTTGTTAGCCACGTCCCCATTCGCGGCAATACGGTCCGCGCCCACCACAATCGCTCCAATCTTGCCCTGGCTCATCATCGCACCCGCCATATTGTCGGAGATCACGGTCGTAGGGATGCCATCCTTCATCAGTTCCCAGGCAGTCAGGCGTGAACCCTGCAGGAAAGGACGCGTCTCGTCAGCATATACATGCAATTTCTTTCCCTGCTCGACCGCCGCCCGGATTACTCCCAGAGCCGTGCCGTACCCGCAGGTAGCCAGCGCTCCCGCATTGCAGTGCGTAAGCACGCCACCGCTGCTGGGCATAAGAGTCGCACCGTGGCGGCCCATTGCCTGATTCGCGGCGATATCCTCAGCGTGCATTCGTTGCGCTTCCTCAATCAACACCTGTTTGATCTTCCCCAGCGGCAACGTTCGCACCTGATCGAACTTGTCCCGCATGCGCCGAATCGCCCAGAACAGGTTGACGGCAGTAGGACGAGTCTTTCCGATCACATCGCAAATGCGATCGAAGTCCCTGCTCAGATCGGCGGTCTTTTCAGGGTTGGAGTTTTTCACCCCAAGGGCGATACCCATCGCGGCCGCCACGCCGATGGCCGGCGCGCCACGCACAACCATGTTGCGAATGACGTCCGCAACTTCTTCGTACGTCTTACAAGTAACGTAAATTTCTTCCATAGGCAGCTTCGTCTGATCAATGAAGCGCACCCCGGAATTGGTCCATTCAAGTGTTTGAATCACAGGTTAGTCCAAAGACCAGCATTCAGCATTCAGCATTCAGGGGCAAAGGCTCGCATCATTCCCAACATTCCAAAACTTACAACTATCTCAATAAACCGGCATTGAAAGGGCTCGGCTTCAGCCGAGCCGTTCAGGCTACCCAAAAATGCGGGCTTTTTAGCCCCTGCCGCGAGATGCCTTTTGAATGCTGAATGCTGAGTGCTGAGTGCTCTTAAGGTGTTCTTCCCTTACATCATTCGCAGTGAAAATCGCCACAAATGGCGCCCCACGCGCCGCCTTCTCCACATTCGGACGGCCCTTGGCCTCCTCGCGCTCGACCAGGCACATCACGCCCACGACCTCGAATCCAAATTCGCGCGCGGCTTCTATAGCCTGAACGGTTGAGCCGCCGGTCGTGCACACGTCATCGACGATGACGACACGCGCACCCTTCTGGCGAAAACCCTCGATGCGCTGGCCGGTGCCGTGTTGCTTCTCGGCCTTACGCACCAGAAACCCATCAATATTCCCGCTCACGATGGCCACCGCAACCACGATCGGATCGGCTCCCATGGTCAGCCCGCCTATGGCTGCCGGTTTCCAGTTCCGCGCCTGTATCTCCTCAAGGAATACCTGGCCCGTCAGTTGCGCCCCACGCGCATCCAGAGTCGTGGTGCGACAGTCGATGTAGTAATCGCTCGTCCCGCCGGACGAGAGCTTGAATTGCCCCAGCCGGAACGACTTCTCCGCCAGCAGGCGCACGAGTTCTTCGCGAGCAGCAGACATGAAAATCTACGATAGCACGGCAAGAGGAGTCAGGAGTCAGGAGTCAGCAGTCAACACTCTCAATCTTATTCCGCAGCGAAAGCTCCGATTCCTGACTACTGACTCCTGACTCCTGACTACTGGCTTAGTTTTTCCAAATGCCGGAATCCCCCCGTCACCACGTACATCAGCAGAGACAGCGTCCCGTTATATCCAACGTGCATGAGGAAACTGGCGGACACCGACTTGGTGACGGCGCGCACCGTCGTGAGTGCCACGCCCACCAGAAAAATAATCAGCACCGCCCAGGAATATTTCAGCTGGGCGCCGTGCACGATCCCAAACGCGACCGCCGTCAGCAGGATGCCCGCGAACATTCCCAGCCTTCTCGCCAAAACCGGATATAGAAAACCGCGGAAGAACAGCTCTTCCATAAAGGGAGCGAAGCTGACGGCGAAGACAGTCATGAGAGTAGCTTCGAGCGCATCCCCGAAAAAGCGGTCAATGGGCAGGTGCTTGGGAATGGGCAGCAACTGCCCGACTCCAACCAGCCCGAAGTACAGAACCGCGCCTCCCAGGAGATATGCCGGCCACTGCGCCGACCAGCGCCAGCCGATCGCATCCCAGAAGCGCTCCTTGCGGCTTTCCACCAGTAGATACATCGCCGCAAACACGATCACATACGAGAGCAACTGCGCCACCAGCAACACTTCCGGAATCTGGCCCACCTTAACAATGGGCTGATCCTTGTACACGAGCAGCTTCGCGGCTACGGCCGCGATGGCTTCGCAAACAACACTCGCTCCAATGGTTATGCCAATGAAAACCAGAATGTCCCAACCCGTCCAGGGTGGATCTTCATCAGCCTTGCGCTTGATCGGAACCGCGGAAGTTGGCGGGACATACTCCGGCTGCGGCGAATAACTATCGAGCGGGTTGGGGGGTGAGGCCAAACGATTTCTCTCCGGGCATGCGGCCCTCAGGTCCGAGCCATGGATTGCTGAGCGACTGCAAGCCGCCTGCTTGTTATTGAATCTACACGAAAATCAGCTTGCGGTTTTCTTGGCGTTGTTCGCGGCCGAGCCGTTGTTGAAAAAATGCGCCAGCACTTGCCCCGTGTAGGATTTTCTCACTCGCGCCACCTGCTCAGGCGTGCCTTGCGCCACCACGCGACCGCCTTCTTCCCCGCCTTCCGGCCCCAGGTCGATGATCCAGTCGGCGTTGCGAATCACATCCATGTTGTGCTCAATGATGATTACCGTGTTGCCTAAATCTGTCAGCCGGTGCAGCACGTCCAGCAACTTCTTCACATCGTCAAAGTGCAGCCCGGTCGTGGGCTCATCCAGCAGGTATAGAGTTTTGCCGGTCTGGCGCTTGCTCAACTCTCTGGCCAGCTTGATTCTTTGCGCCTCGCCTCCGGAAAGCGTTACCGCGGATTGACCTAGTTCGATGTATCCCAGACCTACATCTACGAGCGTCTGCAGCTTCTGTTTGACCTGGGGAATATTCTCCAGCACCGGCAGCGCATCCGAAACCGGCGTCTGCAACAAATCAGCAATGGAATAGTCTCTGTACTTCACTGCCAGGGTTTCGCGGTTGTAGCGCTTGCCGCCGCACACCTCGCACAGCACGTAGACATCCGGCAGGAAATTCATTTCGATGCGCCGCTGCCCCTCTCCCTGGCAAGCCTCGCATCTTCCGCCCGGCACATTGAAGGAGAAGCGCCCCGCCTTGTATCCGCGCTCGCGCGATTCGGGCATCATGGCGTACAAATCCCGTATAGGCGTGAACACGCCGGTGTAGGTCGCCGGATTGGAGCGCGGGGTTCGTCCGATCGGCGACTGGTCAATGCGGATGACCTTATCGATATTCTCGACCCCCGAGATGGCCTTGTGCTCGCCCGGTTCCTCTCGCGACCGATAAAGCTGTTTCGCCAGCGCGCGATACAAAATGTCATTCACCAGGGTCGATTTGCCCGAACCGGAAACGCCGGTCACCACTGTCATCACGCCGAGCGGGAAGGCCACATCGATGCTCTTCAGATTGTTTTCGCGTGCACCCAGCACGGTGATGGCATTCCCGTTGGTGTGGCGGCGCTCGGAACGCATCTCAATCTGTTGCTTACCCGAGATGTAAGCGCCGGTCAGCGATTCCGCCACATTCTCGATCTGCTGCGGTGTTCCCGAAGCAACCAGGGCCCCGCCGTGGCGGCCGGCGCCCGGCCCCAGGTCGATGACGTAATCCGCGCGCCGGATCGTCTCCTCGTCGTGCTCGACCACCAGCACGGTATTCCCCAAATCGCGCAATGACTCCAAGGCCTGGAGCAGCCGGCTGTTGTCGCGATGATGAAGACCAATCGAGGGCTCGTCGAGCACGTAGAGCACTCCCCGCAGTTTCGATCCAATCTGGGTCGCCAGGCGAATGCGCTGGCCTTCCCCACCGGAGAGCGTCGCGGCCGAGCGATCCAGCGAGATGTACCCCAACCCCACCGCATTGAGGAACTGCAGCCGTTCCACGATCTCATGCATCACGCGCCCGGCAATAATCTCTTCGCGTCCGGCCAGTTTGATCGCACGCGCGCTTTCCAGCGCCCGCGAGACTGGCAGCGCGGTGAAATCAGCAATCGACATCCCACTTACTTTGACCGCCAGGCTCTCCGGCCGCAGCCGCCGTCCCTGACAGACCGGGCATTCCGTCGGCGACATGTATTCCAGCAGATACTCGCGATAATTGTCGGAGGTTGAGTCGTCGAGGTTCTGCTTCAGGTAGGCGGTGATCCCGCGGAAGCCGCTCTTTCCACCCCGCTCCGGCTCGCCATAGAACAGCAGGCTTTGAATTTTGTCCGGCAGCTTTTCCAGCGGCGTATTCAGATCAAATCCGTATGCGGCGGCCGTGATCTGAATCATGTGCACCAGGTTGGAAGACGCCGAGCCCGGCCCCAAGGCGCCATCCAGCAGCGGCTTGGACCAATCTACGATGATCTTGGCCGGGTCGAAATCATACTTGCTGCCCAGCCCGTGACATTCCGGGCAGGCGCCGTAGGCGCTGTTAAAAGAAAAAGAGCGCGGCTCCAGTTGCGGCACGTTAATCCCGCAATTCGGACAGGCCAGACGCTCCGAATAGAGTTGCTCTTCCCCGTCGACTACCACAACCTGAACCAGCCCACCGGCTAGCTTCATCGCCACCGCGATCGAACGCTCGAGCCTGGGTTCGATACCAGGCTTGACCAGCAGGCGATCAATCACCACCTCGACGGTGTGATTCTTGCGTTTGTCGAGGGAGATTTCATCCTCCAGGCTCATCAACTCGCCATCAATCCGCGCGCGCGTGAAGCCATGTTGCAGCAGGCTGTCCATCTCTTTCTTGAACTCGCCTTTCCGCCCGCGAACAATCGGCGCCAGGATCATGACGCGGTCCTCAGGAGTGAGCGCCATGACGCGTTGCACGATCTGCTCCGCCGATTGCCGCGCGATCGCCTGCCCGCATTTCGGGCAGTGCGGCACTCCAATTGAGGCGAACAGGAGGCGAAGATAATCGTAAATCTCGGTGATGGTTCCTACAGTCGATCGCGGGCTGCGGCTGGTGGTCTTCTGCTCGATCGAAATGGACGGGCTCAGGCCGTCAATCGCGTCCACATCGGGGCGTTCCATCTGGTCCAGAAATTGACGTGCGTAAGCCGACAGAGTCTCGACATAGCGTCTCTGCCCTTCCGCGTAAATCGTGTCAAACGCCAGGGAAGATTTACCCGACCCGCTCAGCCCAGTGATAACGGTCAGGGCATTGCGCGGGATCTCAACATCAATGTTTTTAAGGTTATGCTGGCGCGCCCCGCGCACCGTGATCTTGGTGATGGACATGTACTAGTGGCTGACGACCTTCCGTAATGTGGACGGGTCCCCCAGAAACGTTGGAAAGTGGGGAAGCGCACCTCTACTCCGTATCTTAGTTGTAACTACCGGAAGTGGTCAACGCGGGTACAGTGAGGAAGCCGGGGCGGTACAGGAGAAATCCCTAACCGCATGAAACGAAAGGCATGAACCCAGCATCTGAGTGAGGCGCACTTTTAGGGGCCAATCAGTGAACGCTTTTTACGCTTCAGCTATTCTCTCCCTTACGGTTCTTCTCGCCGTCGCCTTCGGGATCTTAGCCGCCTATAGCGTGGTCAACGGTATTCTGTTCGCCTTTGGCCGCCAGACCCGGCCGCAACCCCAGCCACAGCCCGTGCTGATGGCCAGAAACGCCCAAGCCGGCGCGGACTAGGCAAGGCTTCCAGGTTAGATTACTCACTGTCATCCTGAGCGAGGGCGTAAGCCCGAGTCGGAGGACCGCATGTCTCCAGAAGTGGCACAGTCTAGTCAGGGAATCCTCACTACACTCCGTGTGTCACGACATCTTTGGGAGAGGCCAACGACCAGCACCTCTTCCCCGCTGACTCCTGACTACCGACTCCTGACTACTTCTTGTTGCCGGGCTAGATTACTCACCGTCATCCTGAGCGAGGGCGTAAGCCCGAGTCGGAGGACCGCATGTCTCCAGGAGTGGCACAGTCTAGTCAGGGAATTCTCACTACACTCCGTGTGTCACGACATCTTTGGGAGAGGCCAACGACCAGCACCTCTTCCCCGCTGACTCCTGACTACCGACTCCTGACTACTTCTTGGACGACAATGAAATGGAATGTCACCTGGCCGTCCAGCCTCCGTCGATAAGGATCGTGTGCCCGGTTATCAATGACGCAGATGGCGACGCCAGAAATACCACCGCTCCGGCAACGTCCATCGGCTCCCCAATACGGTGCAGGGCGGCGATTCTCTCGATCGTGTCCGCGCGAAACTCGGGGTTGGCCAGCGCACTCTCCGTGCCCGGCGTCCGAATGAACGTCGGCGCCACCGCGTTAACCGTGATGTTGTATCTCCCCCATTCGATGGCCAGACATTTGGTCAGGTGGGCGATGCCAGCCTTGGTCATGCAGTAGATGGACTCGGTTGGCAAGGCCACAAACCCCGCCTGCGAACTCATGTTAATAATGCGTCCGCGCTGCTGCCGGATCATCACGCGCCCCGCCGCCTGGCTTGCGAAAAAAGTTCCCTTTAAATTGACCGCCAACGTCAGATCAAAATCTTCTTCGCGCACGTTTTCCGCAGGATTCTCCGGAGCAACGCCCGCGTTATTGACTAAAATATCGAGCTTGCCGAAGTGCTGGACTGCCTGCTCCACGGCGTGAACGATCTGATCTTTGTGAGCGACATCCATCCGCAGCCGAATCGCGCGCCGGCCAAGCGCTTCGATCTCCTGCACCACGTCGGCCCCGGTATTCACGTCGCGCAGGCCCAGCGCAATATCAGCACCGGCATTGGCCAACGCTAAAGAAATCGCGCGCCCCAAGCCACGAGCAGCGCCCGTGACTAAGGCCACATCGCCATTCAGATTGAATCGTGGAAATTCAGTCGCAGGCGTTACCGCCGGCATCGCAGTTCGCATGGAACGGGAGTGTAGCACTACCGTGTTGACAGGAAACCTTGAGGCAGTCGAGACAGGCAGAAGCAGGCGCCGCAACCGGCTGCGGCGCCTTCTCTTTCCTCCGCCTAGGGAGTAATGGCAATTGCCTGATCAGCCTGGATGAGTCCGGCACCGACAGCATCGCAAAGCGTGCCATTGCAATCGGTGTCCCAGGTGATGGTTGCCGGGGCGGTGTTGTTCCAAATATCTCTGGAACCGCTGGCCGGCATCACGAGCGCGCTGGACTTGAGTATGCTCTCCACATCCGCCGCCTTTAGAGTCGGATTCTTCTCCAGGATGAGAGCCGAAACCGCAGCCACATGCGGAGTAGCCATCGAGGTGCCGCCCACATAATAGAAATTGGTCAGTTTCGAATTGTGCAGGTCGGCTAGACTCTTCGACCACCAGGGCAGATGAGAATATCCATTCCCCTCCTCAAAAGGTCCTCGGACCCAGGAACCGGGAGCCAGCACATCCAATTCTTGCCCGGAGAAAGCCCGGCTGCTGAAGTCGGTCACGTATACCTGATCGACCGAGGTCGGGTCGGCCACTTCTCCCGTTCCCGGCCACAGTGGCGCGAACGGGTATTTCAACCACCACATACGGTAGCGTCCAAAGTCTTTTCCGGGATAGATCCATTCCCCAGTCCAGCCCACCGCTCCGGCCGAGATCACGGGAGCATAAGCGCCGGGATAATCCATTCCGCTCTCGCCGGCGTTGCCGGCAGCCGCCACGATTACTACTCCGTTGGCAATTGCATTGTCGATGGCATCTTTCTCAACTTGCGCTAATTCGGTGCCACCCAGGCTCATGTTGATCACCATGGGCCGATATCCGGCTTTGGCCAGCCCGGCCACGTAGTTGATGCCGGCTGCGATCATTTCGTCCGTGCCAAAATTCGCCACCTGAGCAGGAATACCGCCGTTGCATTTCGGCAGTGCTGGAACCTGGTAGTCACCCAGGACCTTCACCGGAATAATGGTGACATCCGGAGCGATACCGCGCACATAAATGGCAGGCAAGGCGTAACCCTGTGCCGCATCCGTATTGCTGCGATAGTTATAGCCAATAATGGTGCTGGTAACATGAGTTCCGTGACTGGAGCTGTTGGAACCGATGAATCCGCTTTGCCGGAGTTGGCCAACCGTGACCCCCAGCCCGCAAACATCGTTCTGCGCTTTGAATGAAATTGGCTGGAAGAAGCCAGTGCCCAGTTGGGTGGCGATCCGCGCCTTGGGGAGATAGTTGCTCCAATTCGGCACCAGCCCCGTGTCGAGGACTGCTACGTATACGCCGGCTCCGGTCTGTGCCACGTCTTCACTGTTGATCAGATCTGCATCCCATGTGGAGTAAGTACCCGCGGTTTGTTTCTGCGCCACTGCCAGGCTTGTGATAAACAGGAGCGCCGTAAGTAAGATGATTAAGCGACGAGAGCTCATTGTGATCCTTTCGACCGAAAAATTCGGCAGCAATCTGTTGTCGATGAAACCCCGCAACTACGAGGAACGGCAAGACGGTACATGAAGGAGTTAGTTCAAATTAGTTTGGATGGCCGCGCGGTGGATCGGGAGAGATGCGACCATCGTCGCCGGCTGGAAGATCCGACAACTACCAAAGGATGACATGAGGTCACTACCTGAGCCGAGCTTTTTGTGCAGTTTTTCAATATTGTCTTCCCATTTTGGCACTGATCATGTCTTTCAATCCGCGTCCCTTCGCCGAAAATCGGCAGTCCGAAAGTGCGTGCGGCATGTGCAACGACAGCTGAAAGCGGCAGCGGACACCCACAAGAACGTCGTTCTCTCAACTGCTATTCTGAGATCGCAAACATGAGTTCAAAAAAACAGACTCTCAACATCGCCATGATCGGCCACGGCTTCATCGCCCGTGCGCACTCGAATGCGTTCTTGCAGGTGAGCCATTTCTTCGACTCTCCCTACGAACTAATTCCGCAAGTTATCTGCGGGCGCGATCGTGAAAAGACTGAAGCTATGGCGGCGCGCTGGGGCTGGCAAGAAGTAGCCACCGATTGGCGCTCGCTCGTCGAGCGCCCCGATATTCAGGTCGTGGACATAGCCACTCCCAACGCCCTGCATGCGCCCATCGCTCTGGCAGCGGCGGCGGCGGGAAAGATGATCTGGTGCGAGAAGCCCCTCGCCATGTCTGTGCAGGAAGCCGAAGCGATGGCCGCAGCCGTAAAGAGCATCCCCAACCTGGTATGGTTCAATTACCGGCGAGTTCCCGCAGTCGCCTTCGCGAAAGTCCTGCTCGAGGAAGGACGCCTTGGCCAGATTTACCATTACCGCGGCCTTTACCTGAACCAATCCGGCAACAATCCTGCCAAGACCTCCGGATGGCGCTACCAGCGCGCCCAGGCGGGATCCGGCGCGCTTGGCGATCTCTTGTCCCACTCCGTCGACCTTGCTCTGCACCTGAACGGGCCCATAGCCGACTTCTCCGCGATGTCCCACACCTTTGCTCCTGGCCGCGACGTGGATGATGCCGTAGCCCTGCTCGCCCGCTTCTCCAACGGCAGCATTGGCACCTTTGAAGCCACGCGCTACGGCGTTGGCTGTCGCAATCGCAACGCTTTCGAGATCAACGGCTCGCGCGGCATGTTGGCCTTCAACCTCGAGCGCATGAACCGCCTCGAGTTTGTGGATGTCACCGAACCCCCGGAGTTGCAGGGCATGCGCGACATCCTCGTAACCGGCCCCAACCAACCCTACTGGGAAAATTTCTGGAAGCCCGGCCACGAAATCGGCTACGAGCACACCTTTATCGCAACCCTGGGAGATTTTCTGCAAAGCCTTGCCAAGGACGAACCCTTTCATCCCAACTTTGCCGACGCCCTCCAGGTTCAAAAGGTACTGGAGGCCATAGTGTGGTCCGCCTCTTCAGCGACTTGGGTAAAACTCTAACCGTGTCATCCCGAGCGGAGCCGAGGGACTGCGAAGCAGTTCGTCGGCGGAGTCGAGGGACCTTGTGTTTCAAGGCTGGAGTCGAGGGGTACCTCGTGTTTGGCCGCTCTACTGAACGCTCTTTTTACCCTTTTCCCTGATTCCCCACCCCTTTTCAACTCCGTCCAGAAAACCCCAATCCCGTGGCTTCCATCTGAACTGGTCCAGCAGCATAGATGCAGATGAAGCGAGCAGTTCTCCTCAATTCGTTCGGCGAGCAACGGGTCGTGGTCCCTGCCGGTCGACGCATCCTCCTGTTGGTCACCCTGTGTCTTGGATCGACGATAGCCGCAACGGCGCAGAGCGGGCCCATTTGTGGCGTTGGAGTTTCCCCGCTGAGCGGGACTGCGCCACTGACGGTAACAGCTACCGGCGGGTGCTCAGACGCTACAGGCACCATTGTGACGGAGACTCTGGATTGGGGTGACGGTACCCAGGCGTCCATCTCGTCCTTCGGCGCTTTTACGGTTACGCACACGTACACGGCCGCAGGAACGTTCACCATTGTTCTTAGCGCGGTGGATTCGAATGGCGCTCAGGGTGCATCGCCCCCGCAGCAGGTAGTAGTGAGCGTTAATTCGGTACCCAGCTGCACGCTGACCGTTACTCCAACCTCCGGGGTAGCGCCACTCAATGTGAATGCCTCAGGAAGTTGTACGGACGCTGGCAATGACATCACCAGCGAGGTCATCGCCTGGGGTGACGGCACCAGCACCCAGGCCGCGAGCGGGCCTCACACTTACAACAGTCCTGGCACTTTCACTGCGACCCTCACGGCCACCGATGCCGCAGGAAATACCGGCTCTTCCCCAGGTCAAACTGTGAAGGTGACCAGTCCGCCCCCAAGCTGCACGCTGCAAGTCACTCCCAGCAGCGGTCCCGCCCCCTTACCGGTGACCGCCACCGGAAGCTGTACCGACCTGGATAACGACATAAACAGCACCGTTCTGAACTGGAGCGACGGCACCACCAGCAATGGCACCAGTGGAACGCACACCTTTACCGCCGCTGGAACTTACGTGGTGACGCTGACGGCCACCGACGCTGCGAACAATACCGGAAAGGCGTCCCAAACCGTGACCGTCGGCAACGGTCATAACCAACCGCCGCAATGCTCTATGAGCGTAGCTCCCGCCAGCGGTCAGGTTCCCTTGGCAGTTACGGTTGATCCCAACTGCTCGGATCCGGAAAACGATATCAACTCGATCACGATTGATTTTGGCGATGGCTTCTATGCGACGGTGGCGCCGAACTCAAATGCCAGCCACACCTATACCGGGGCGGGATCGTTCAAGATCGTGGTGACCGCGACCGATGTCGCAAACAACATCTCCAACCCATCCTCGCAAAAAGTGGTAACCAACGATACGCCCACTATGTTCGTGGGCATCGGCAGCGGTCAGATCAAGCAGTTCGATCCGAGTGGCCACTCCTTGAAAACTCTCAGCACCAACCAGTCGGGATCGATCACCGGCATGGCATTCGACTGGCTTGATTCCCTCTACGTCACCGATTTCAGCGCCGATGGAGTCAGCAAATTCGATGGCAATGGCACTCTGGTAGGGAATTTCGGCTCCGGTTACAACTGCAAGCCTGAGTCAATCGTCTTCGATAATTCCGGCAACGCCTATGTCGGAGAGACCGGATGCAGTAAGGCCCTGCTGAAATTTGACGCTTACGGAAATCTCTCCGCCGCCTACAGCGTCGCTACCGAAGTCGAGGGCAGCGACTGGATCGATCTGGCCGCCGACCAGTGCACCATCTACTACACTTCGCAGGGAACTACCGTCTTTCGCTTCAACGCCTGCACCGGCCAGCAACAAGCGCCTTTCGCGACTGGTTTAACCACTGGTTTAGCCGTAAAGATTCTCCCCGATAAAAGCGTGCTGGTCGCGGATAAGGCCGACATCGTTCATTTTGATTCCGGCGGAAGCGTGGTTCAAAAATATACGGCTTCCGGCGAGAGTTGCTTGGTATCGCTGGCGCTCGATCCCGATGGCAAGTCTTTCTGGGCACTGGATTATTGCAGCTCCGATGTCATTCACTTCGACATCAGCTCGGGAAGCCAGTTAGCCAAGTTCAACTCGGGATCGCCATCCCAGACCGCATATGGGATCGGCATGCGCGTGCCGGCTCCGCAGATGCCGGCTGCCGGCCCCCTGATCGCCTCGCCCGAAAGCGTATCGGCAGCTGCCGGGCAAAGCGCGTCGTTGAGTCTGGCTTTCGTGCCTTCCGGCTCAGCCGCGAATCAGATGTTCACCTTCTCCTGCGCCAATCTTCCTGTGGGCGCGGCTTGTCATTTCACGCCTCAGACGGCGACCGTTCCTTCGACAGGAATTTCCGTCAAGGTGACGATCACAACAACCGCGGCCACCGCCGCCGAAAAACGGCCTCTGCTCGCCCCGCGATTCGCGGCCTGGTGGACGCTGTTTGCTGGAGTGCTTTTCGTTGGCAATATTCCGAGCGCTGGCGGACGCAGACGACGCCTGCAATGGCTCGGAATCATCCTGGTGCTGCTCCTGTTAACGTCGCTGCTGGCCTGCAGCGCCTCCAGCAAGAGTTCCGGGAACAGCGGCAGCGGAAACAACGGCGCGCCGGCCGCCAGTTCAACCACACCCCCTAGCAATTATGCCGTCGTGCTGCACGCGACCGGAAACAGTTCGCAGAGTTCGACGATCGTCAACCTTACGGTCCAATAGCCCGCAGAGAGAGGCATCATGAAAGAACACTTCATAACAGAATGGCTTCGGCGTGGAACTGCATTCCTGTTGTGCTTTCTGCTCTCGCCTATGTGTCCAGCCGCGTACAGCAGCGACACCGTTGACCGCGAGCCTGCCGGCAGAGTTACCGGAGTAAGCGCCTCTGCTTCGGCGGATGGAGTCAGCACGGCGGTGAAAGACTTGGTCCGCACTAACGAATTATTGAGCACAAATAAGTCCGGCCGGTTGCGCGTGCGCCTCGACGATGGATCCATTCTCAGCATGGGCTCGCAGAGCCAGGTCCGGGTGGCCAAGCACGACGCCTCCACCGGCGAAACCTTGATCAACCTGACCAGCGGCCGGCTGCGTAGCCGGGTGGTAAAGGTACGCAAATCCGGCACCCGCTTTCAGGTAGTAACACCGCAAGCCCGCATCAGTGTGGTGGGCACCGATTTCTTCCTCGATGCCACCCCGGAGAGAACTCAACTGGTCGTGTATTCGGGAATCGTTGTAGTGGGCGCATTGGTAGGAGGTTCCCCGGTTGACGTCGCCGCCGGACAAACCACCACCATCGATCGCCACGGCATCAGCCGTCTGGGCTTGACCGCCGAGGACTACGAGCAGGAAACGATTGCCGAAACCGCCCTCCCGGACGAGGTCGTTTCCCGAGTTGCTGAAGGCCAGCCAGCCGAGAGCGAGAAGAGGCCCTCGCACCTCAAACGAAATCTCCTGATCGGAGCCGCGGTGGCCGGAGGCGCTCTGGCAGCCGGCCTGGCTGCTCGCGGCGGCAGCAGCTCATCTCAAAGCTCATCGTCCTCATCACAATCGACGATCCCCTCAATTCCACCGCACTGAACGGGAGCAGTCAGCCGTCAGCACTCAGCACTCAGCATTCCTGCACTCCGCAATGTCATCCCGAGGGAGGGCGAAGCCCGAGTCGAGGGACCTTGCGTTTCGGTGTTTAAAATAAAGAGTATCCACATGCTGAGTGCTGAGTGCTGCCTGCTGATTGCTGACTGCTGAGTGCTCCATTTAGAATCCCTAGTCCCAGAATTCCCGGAACAAGGAGTCATCCCGTGATTCCCCGCTACACGCGCGCCGACATGGGCCGCATCTGGAGCGACGAAAACCGCTTTCGCACTTGGCTCGCTGTCGAAGTCGCTGCCACCGAAACCCTCGCCGAAGCCGGCCTGGTACCTAAATCGGCCGCTCGCGCCATCCGCGAGCGCGCCGATTTCAATCTCCAGCGCATTCACGAAATCGAGGCCGAAGTCCGCCACGATGTGATCGCCTTCACCACCGCCGTCGCTGAGATTGTTGGCCCCGAGGCGCGTTGGTTCCACTTTGGCTTGACTTCGAACGATGTCGTCGATACCGCTCAGGGTCTCCTCGTCCTGCAGGCATCGGAAATCATTGCCGCCGACCTGCGCAAGCTATCCGATGCTTTGCAGCGCCGCGCCTGGGAATTCAAGGACACGCCCATGATCGGCCGCACCCACGGCATTCACGCCGAACCGATCACCTTCGGGTTCAAGCTGGCCAACTGGTATTCCGAGGTGCAACGCGACATTGCGCGCTTCGACCGTGCTGCTCATGACATGCGAGTGGGAAAGTTCTCGGGCGCGGTCGGCACCTTCGCCCATCTGAGCCCCGAACTGGAAGAAAAAATCTGTGCCCGGCTGGGACTCCGAGCTGCCGACATCTCTTCGCAAGTTATTCAACGTGACCGCCATGCTGCCTATCTGTCTACCTTGGCCGTGATCGCATCCACCTTGGACAAGATCGCCACCGAGATTCGCCATCTGCAAAGAACCGAGGTCCGTGAAGCCGAAGAGTACTTCAGCGAGAAGCAGAAGGGCTCCTCGGCCATGCCCCACAAGCGCAATCCCGTGACTTGTGAGCAGATCAGCGGCCTGGCTCGGGTAGTCCGCTCCAATGCCCAGGCCGCCTTCGAGAATGTCCCCCTCTGGCATGAGCGCGACATCTCCCACTCCTCGGTGGAGCGCATCATTCTTCCCGATTCAACCACCCTGGTCGACTACATGCTCAACAAGACGACCAACCTGATCGAAACAATGTTCATCTACCCGGAGCGCATGCTGGCGAACCTGGAAAGCACAGGGGGCCTGGTTTTCAGCGGACAGCTCCTGCTCGACCTGGTGGAGCACGGCGTCTCCCGCGAAGACGCCTACCGCATGGTGCAAGGTCATGCCATGCATGCCTGGAAGGAAGGGCTGAACTTCCGCACCCTGGTCATGAACGATGCCGAAATCACCCGGCGCGTGCCGCGCAAGCAGATCGAAATGGCCTTCGACCTGAAACGCCAGTTGCGCAATATCGACAAGATCTTTGCCCGGGTTTTTCGCGATAATGGCCGAAAGTCCGTCCAGCCCAAGAAAAGCTCTGCCCAAAAACGGAGGAACGAACGCTAGTCCGTCGCGGCGAGCCGAGGGATGTCAAATGTCTGCTGCCGCTTGGTTCCGAATTTGCTCAGTCCTCCTGATCTCAGGTGCGGTTGCGCTCGGCCAGTCACAATCAAATCCCACCGAGCCATCCAAATCTTCCTCCGACACGCAATCTGAGCCTGCCTCCGGATCACCCACCAAGAGCGATGAACAGCAGGCACCCAAATCGGCCCCGGAACCGGTGACGATCCCCAATCCGTCGCTCCCACCCGTTCAGGGGGCATGGCAACTGTTGGAAGCCGGAGTGAACTCCGACAAAGCCGGTGAACGCGCCGTCGCCGTACACGCCATCGGCCTCATTCGGAATAACTCCCATGCAAGATATCTGGCGGAGAGAGGCCTCGACGATGAAAAGCCGGAAGTAAGGGCCGCGGCCGCAGAGGCCCTGGGCAGGATCGGCATGAAAAGGAGCATCCCCAAGCTGAAGCAGATGCTCGACGACAAAGATAACAAGGTCGTGCTTTCGGCGGCGCAGGCCCTGATCGAACTGAAGAATGAAGATGGGTATCAGGTCTACTACGAGATTCTAACCGGCGAACGTAAGAGCGGCGGAGGCCTGATCGCCAGCCAGGAGGCTATGCTGAAAGATCCAAAGCGCCTGCTGGATCTTGGCTTTCATGAGGGGCTGGGTTTCGTTCCATTCGGCGGCATCAGCTGGGAAGCCTACAAGACAATTACCAAGGACGACACTTCGCCCCTGCGCGCCGCCGCCGCGAAGAAACTAGCCCAGGATCCCGACCCCAGCACCACCAAGGCGCTTACCAAAGCTGCCGGCGACAAGAACTGGCTCATACGCGCTGCCGCACTGGAAGCCCTCGCGCTGCGTGGAGATCCTTCCGCGGCCAAGACCGCCGCATTGTACCTGTACGACGACAAGGATGAGGTCAGGTACACTGCGGCCGGCGCCGTGATCCGGTTGATGGGGTCGAATCCGAAGACTCCGGCAAAAGCGCATGACGATGAACAAAAAGACTAGCTGGCATTGACCGTATCGGTGTATCCTCTGCGCGGGTGCCAGCTGTTCAACAGCTGATCACCTTTTCGCGCTTCTTCCCATTCAATTTGCCCGATCCAAGCGGCGCTGCCGGAGGAAAGGAGAATTATTGTGCTGCGAACCACTCTGAGGGTGTCTTGCGCGCTGGCATTCCTGTTCGTAACCGCTGGCGCCCTGGCGCAGGAGTTTTCCGCCGATGTAGTTGATCTGAAGGGGAGCAACTTGAACCTCAACAAGATCTATGTGGGCAAAGACAAGGTACGGGTTAACGCCAATGAATCGGGAAATGCCATGGGACCGGGAGCCATCATCATCGATGAGGCGCAGAAAAAACACATAGGCCTCATTTCGCAGCAGCACATGTACATGGAAATCCCTATGACGATGTATCCCAGGGCTCTGCGATTGTTCCACGTGTCGGACGTGAACGATGCCTGCCCACAATGGAAAGCAGCGATCGAGGAAATGAAGGGAAGCAAATACGGCACCTGTACCAAGCTGGGCAGCGATAGCCTGAACGGGCGCAGCACCGTCAAGTATCAAGGCACGTCGACCGACGGCAAGACCAGTTATATCTGGGTCGACACCAACCTGCATTGCGTGGTGAAAACGGAAGACGCCAACAGCAGCATGGAACTGCGCAATATCAAGGAAGGCCCGCAGCCGGCCAGCCTGTTCGAAATTCCCTCCGACTACACTAAGTTCGACATGGGTTCCATGATGCAGCGCGGTCAGTACGGAAAGCCATGATTCATTTCGAGTCGGTTCGCGCGGAGTTCCCTTCCGACACGAACATCATTATTGGCCAGTCGCACTTCATCAAGACGGTCGAGGACTTGTACGAGGCGGTAGTCGGAACCGTGCCCCAGGCCAAGTTCGGCGTTGCCTTCAACGAAGCCTCAGGACCGTGCCTGACTCGTTTCGACGGCAACGATGATGAGCTGAAAAACATCGCCGTGCGCAACGCTCAGGCGATCGCGGCCGGGCACACCTTCGTGCTCGTCATTCGCAACGCCTATCCCATCAATTTATTGAAAGCCATTCGCAATGTGGACGAAGTCTGCTCCATTTTCTGTGCCACCGCGAATCCCGTAGAGATAATTGTGGCCCGAACCGAGCAAGGCCGCGGCATCATGGGCGTGGTGGACGGCAGTTCTCCGAAAGGGGTGGAAGGCGATTCCGATATCGTGGCGCGTAAAGAAATGCTGCGGAAATTCGGCTACAAACGCTAGAACGCCACGTAGGGACGGCCGCTCCCGGCCGTCCAGCCAAGCAACGCTCGGCTCAATGGCTGCTCGACAAAGTAGAAGGTTAAGGATGGGGATTGGCCTGGGTCTTGCCTGCGACGTCCAGGCGGGTACCGGCTCGCTCCAGCGCAACTTGCGCCCGGTCGAAATCGATCTCGGGATTGCCGCTCTTGAGCCGTTCTTCGGCGCGCCGCTTGGCATCCTCCGCACGCTTCACATCGATCTCTTCCCCGCGCTCGGCGGTTTCCGCAAGAATGGTGACTTTGTCCGGCAGAACTTCGGCGAATCCCCAGGCCACCGCCAGCCGGTGCGTGTACCCGTGCACGCGATAGCTGATCTCACCGACACCAAGTTCGCTGATCAGCGGCGCATGTCCCGGCAGGATGCCTAGATACCCATTCTTTCCCGGAATCTGCATCTCCTCCGCCACGTCGCGTACGACGAGCTTCTCCGGAGTGACGATCTCGAATTGGAAAGTGTCCGCCATGTGTAGTCTTCAGTCGTCAGTCTTCAGTCGTCAGCCAACCCTGCTTGCGCCAGCTGTTTCTAGCTGACGACTGACGACTGATAGCTGACGACTAGCTCACGCTGCCGAAGCCGTCTTCAGCTTCTCCGCCGCTTCCAGCACCTCTTCGATAGTTCCCTTCATGTAAAAAGCTTGCTCAGGGATGTCGTCGTACTTGCCTTCAACAATGCCCTGGAATCCCTTCACGGTGTCCGCAATCTTCACGTAGCGCCCGGGCGTTCCCGTGAACTGCTCGGCCACGTGGAACGGCTGCGACAGGAACCGCTGGATCTTGCGGGCTCGTGCGACCGTGAGCTTCTGGTCTTCGCTCAACTCGTCGATTCCCAAAATTGCGATGATGTCCTGCAAATCCTTGTAGGTCTGCAGCGTCTTCTTCACCGCCTGCGCGACATCGTAGTGCTCCTGCCCAACAATGCGCGGATCCAGAATGCGCGATGTCGACGCCAGCGGATCAACCGCCGGATAAATACCAATCTCGGTCAGCGCGCGCGAGAGCACGGTGGTCGCGTCCAGGTGCGCGAACGTAGTAGCCGGTGCCGGATCGGTCAGGTCATCGGCAGGAACATAAATCGCCTGCACCGAAGTGACCGAGCCCTTTTTGGTCGAAGTAATGCGCTCCTGCAACTCGCCCATTTCCGTCGCCAGGTTGGGCTGGTATCCCACAGCACTGGGCATGCGGCCCAGCAGAGCGGAAACTTCCGAACCGGCCTGCGTGAAACGGAAAATGTTGTCGATAAAGAGCAGCGTGTCGGCGCCCTCTTCGTCGCGGAAATATTCCGCGACCGTGAGTGCCGTCAGCGCAACCCGAAGCCGCGCCCCGGGAGGCTCAGTCATCTGTCCATAAATCAGCGCCGCTTTCGATTTCGCCGGATCGCCGGGCTTGATCACGCCCGACTCGCTCATTTCCAGCCACAAGTCGTTGCCTTCGCGCGTACGCTCGCCCACTCCGGCAAAGACGGAGAAGCCGCCGTGCTGTTTGGCCACGTTGTTGATCAGTTCCATGATCACAACCGTCTTGCCCACGCCGGCCCCGCCGAACAGTCCGATCTTGCCGCCTTTCAGGAATGGCTGGATCAGATCAATGACCTTGACGCCGGTTTCAAACATCTCCGCCGTGGTGGCCTGCTCGTCAAAAGCCGGCGCTGGACGGTGAATGGGCTTGACCTCGGTGTGCACGATCGTTCCCAGCTTATCAACAGGCTCGCCGATAACGTTCATCACCCGTCCCAGCGTGCCCCGCCCTACGGGAACAGAAATAGGTCCGCCCAGGTCGATGGCTTTCATACCGCGCACCATGCCGTCGGTAGGCTCCATGGCCACGCAACGTACGCGCCCTTCCCCCAGGTGCTGCTGCACTTCCAGAATTACGGCGATGGGCGTCGGTACCTTGAATCCATCACTGACGACTTTCAACGCCTGGTAGATAGGCGGCATCTTGGATTCGACAAACTGCACGTCGACGGCCGGGCCGGCGATTTGAATAACGTGTCCGATATTTTCTGGCATAAAACCTCAGGACTTAGCTCTTAGCCTTTAACTCTTAGCGAAACCACACTCAGCAGTCAGCACTCAGCTGGTTCGTGTTCGCAGCACTGGCAGTGGCCTGTACGGCTGAATGTGAGTGCTGACTGCTGAATGCTACCCCGCCGCTGCTGCTCCGCTGACAATCTCGATAATCTCTTTCGTGATCTTCGCCTGGCGCGCGCGATTCATCGCCAGCGTCAACGAATCGATCATGTCGGTGGCATTGCTCGTCGCCGATTCCATAGCGGTCATGCGGGCCGCGTGTTCGGCGGCAACCGATTCCAGCAGCGCTCGAAAAATCTGCACGCCCACGTACTTCGGCAGCAGCGAGCCAAATAACTCGCTCGGCGATTGCTCGTAAATGTAGTCAACATTGGCCGTCGCGAACTTGGCCGCCTGCGCATCCATTTCACTCGTATCCGGTGGCCGCAAGTTCACGCCAGTGCCTTTGGCTGCCTCAACGGCCTTCTCCCGCTCTCTCTGATCCATCTCCTCGGCCTGGCGCACCACCGTCTCCCCAATCTGCTCAATAGGAAGAATCTGTTCCACGATCAAGCGCTGCGCGATCACCGACTTGAATTCGTTGAACAGCACATACACCGAATCGATGTCGCACGCCGTGTAGCGCTCAATGACCTTCTCGGCTATTCCGCCGGCAAACGAATACTCGATCTTGTTGAGCGCCCCAATGTGCTCGCCGATAATGGTGACTCCCGATCCCGAAGCAGTCTCCTCGCCCTCTTGCCGGGTTCGCGGCTGGGCTGTCGGAAACCGCCGCCGCAGGAAGTCGCGCCCTTTCCTGCCGATGGCCACAATCTCGATGTTCTTTCCCGACTTGGACTCGATAAATCGCATGGCCGCTTTCAAGATGTTGGTATTGAAAGCACCTGCCAAACCCTTATCGCCCGTAACCACGATGAGCAGCACATTGCGCTCTTCGCGCTGCGCCAAAAGCGGATGTCGCGGCTGACCCGTCTCCGGATCGTAAATTTCCGCCCGCGACACCAGCGACTTCAGCACATTGCTCAGCATCTGCGCATAGGGCCGGGCCGATAATGCCCGATCCTGCGCCCGCCGCAACTTGGCCGCCGAGACCATCTTCATGGCCTTGGTGATCTGCCGCGTGTTGGTCACGCTGCGAATACGCCGCCGGATATCGAGAATGTTAGCCATGATTTAGCTATTAGCCTTTAGCTGTTGGCCCTTAGCTTTCAATTGCAGCACTGATACAGTTTCGATCACTGCATTGTCATCCCGGGCGAGGGCGCAAGCCCGAACCGAGAGCCTGCCCCGAGCGAAGCCGAGGGGGACCTTGCGTTTCAGCCCTACTTCGCCGCCGCTTCCTGCCGCGCTTCCACGAACTGTTCTTTGCACTCTTTGATCACGGCCGTCATCTGTTTCTTCAGATCGTCATCCAGAACTTTCTTTTCCATGATGGCGCGCAGCAATCCTGGATTCGTGGTATCCACAAATTTGGAAAGCTCGGATTCGAACGGGCGCACCTGGTCGACCGGCAGATCGTCAAGAAATCCGCCTGTTCCGGCGAAGATAATCAAAATCTGTTTCGAGAATGGCAAGGGCGAGAACTGGCCCTGCTTCAGCAGCTCGACCAGCCGCTGGCCGCGGTTCAACTGCGCCTGCGTCGCTTTATCCAGATCGCTGCCGAACTGCGCGAAAGCCGCCAATTCGCGGTACTGTGCCAGTTCCAGCTTCAGGGTGCCGGCAACCTGGCGCATTGCCTTGATCTGCGCGGCGCCACCGACGCGGCTCACCGACAGACCCACGTTCACCGCGGGACGCACGCCCTGATTGAACAGATCGGTTTCCAGGTAGATCTGCCCGTCGGTGATCGAAATGACGTTGGTCGGAATATAGGCCGAAACGTCTCCCGCCTGGGTTTCGATGATCGGCAGCGCCGTCAACGATCCGGCGCCCTTGTCATTGCTCAGCTTGGCGGCGCGCTCCAGCAGCCGCGAGTGGAGATAGAAGACATCTCCGGGATAGGCCTCACGGCCCGGCGGCCTGCGCAGCAACAAAGAAATCTCACGATAAGACGCCGCATGCTTTGACAGGTCGTCATAGATGCAGAGCGCATGCCGCTTGCTGTCGCGGAAGTACTCGCCCATCGCGCACGCCGTATAAGGCGCGATGTACTGCATGGGCGCAGGTTCCGAGGCGGAAGCCGCCACCACGATGGTGTACTCCATAGCGCCGTAGTCTTCGAGAATCTTGACCACTTGCGCAATGGATGAGCGCTTCTGCCCGATGGCGTTATAGATACAAATCAGATCATTGCCCTTGTTGTTGATGATCGTATCGAGCGCCACCGCGGTCTTGCCCGTCTGGCGGTCGCCGATGATGAGTTCGCGCTGGCCGCGGCCGATCGGGATCATGCTGTCGATAGCCTTCAGGCCGGTAGCCATCGGCTCACGCACCGGCTGGCGATCAATAACGCCGGGAGCGATGCGCTCCAACGGGAGGTACTGCTCGGTCGCGATCGGACCCTTGTCGTCAATCGGCTGCCCCAGGGCGTTGACCACTCGCCCAACCAGAGCATCGCCCACGGGCACGCTCATGATTCTGCCCGTGCGCTTGACCTCGTCGCCTTCCTTGATCTCGGTGTACTCGCCCAGCAGCACCACGCCGACCTGGTCTTCTTCCAGGTTCATGGCGATTCCCGCCACGCCATGCGGAAAGGACAGCAGTTCTCCCGCCATGACCTTGTCGAGCCCGTACACCCGGGCGATACCATCGCCCAGCGTGATAACCGTCCCCACTTCGTCGACCGCGATCTTGCTCTCGTAATTCTCGATCTGCTCGCGGATAAGTTTTGTGATTTCGTCAGCTTTGATCTGTGCCATAAGTTCAGCTTTCAGCACTCAGCAGTCAGCATTCAGCTCTTCCACTAAATTGTCATCCCGAGCGCAGTCGAGGGGGACCCGGGTGTTACTTCCGCATCTCAGATTCTGAGTGCTGACGGCTGAATGCTCCTGCTAATTGCTGCTCAGTTCTCCTCGAATCCTTTCCAGTTGCCCCTTCACCGACCCGTCGTAAATCGTGCTTCCGACCTGGACGATGGCCCCGCCGAGAATGGACTCATCGCGCCCGTACTGGGCACGAACTTTCTTCCCGATCAGCTTTTCTACTTGCGATTCCAGAGCGCGCCTCTCCGCGGCGCTCAATTCTCGCGCGCTGGTGATTTGTGCCTCGGCGAAACCTAAGCGGCTGTTTAACTCCCTCTCGAAGTCTTTAGCCACCTGATCAATCAGCGCAATGCGGTGATGATCGATGAGCACTGCCACGAAATTCCGCAACGGCTTGGAAATACCTTCGCGCTTGACAATGGCGTCGAGCAAACGCCTTTTCTGCTCGGCTGGAATCGCCGGACTCTCCCAAACTTTGCGCAGTTCCGGGCTGCTCTGATTGGTAGACAGGATCGTCTGCAGCTCTTGCGCGATACGCCTGGCGTCCAGCTTGTCTCCGATAACAACATCCACGAAGGCACGAGCGTAGCGACTGGTGACGACGGACATGCTTAACGGCCGTCCTTTCCATTGCCATTCGTCTCCCCGCCAAGCTGGTCCGCAAAGCTGCGTACCAGGGCCTGGTCAGTCGCGTTATCGATTCGAATCTGCCGTTGCGCCAAAGCCACCGCCAGGTCGGCTGCATAGACTTTCAAATCCCGCCGTGCGGCTTTAGCAGCGGCGCCGATCTCCTGCTGCGCCGATTCCACAATCTTGCGCCGGTCCTCTTCCGCCGCCCGCAGAATGCGAGCTTCCTCGGCTGCGGCTTCCTGCTCCGCCGTCTTCTGCATGGTGGCAATCTCAGTATCCAGCTGGGATAAACGTAGCTCGATTTCCGCTAGTCGCCGATCGGCGTCCTGGCTGGATTTTTGCGCCTCCTTCATCGCGCTCTGGATGGACTCGGTTCGCGCACGGAATACACGCGGAAGATGCAGACCGGATAGCCAGACAACCGCGGCCGCGATGATGAAGAAATTCAGCAGCATGCATAACCAATAAGCATGCTGGAGCGACATGCCGGTTAGCCGCGCCACAAATCGCACGGATGGCGATTTTTTCAGCTCGTCGTTTTCGCCCTTCTCTTCGCCAGCCGCTTCCCTTGATTCCCGGGCGAGCTGATCGCCGAAACTATCGGGCTGGCTGGAGACTTGCTTTTCCTGGGCCGCCTTCGCCGGTGCGGCGGCGGTACTTTGCGCAGGAACGAGCAGCGCGGAAAACAGGACAACCAGAAGCAGAGCGCAGGAGTAGAAGGCCATCTTCGCCCAACGTTCAGTCACTGGCCCCTCCTGCCATGGCAGGTTCCAGAACCACCTTGATGATTTCAATGGCCAGGTTCTGGGCTTCTGCCTGAAGCCCGGCCTGTGCCTGTTCTTTTTCCTGGAGAATGCCGGCCCGGGCGTCCTCGACTTCGGCCTGAGCCTTGGCACGGGCTTCGGCGACGGCCGCGGCACGAGCCTGCAACGCTTTCTGGCGGCGTGCTTCCTGGTTCCTGAAAATCGCCAGCCGCGCCTCGCGCAGCCGTTGCTCATAATCGGCCGTGCGGGCTTCCGCATAGGCGATCGCGGCACGCGCTTTTTCTACCGCTCCCTCAGTCTTGGTTCGCCGCTCAGACAGAACGTGGACCAGCGGCCGGTGGACGAGCACCGTGTAGGCCGCATACAGCGCCAGCATGAAGATAACCGTCGGTATGGCCCCGAGCAGTAATCCGCCTAGTTGTCTGAGCGTTTCGTCCATTGTCCCGCGCTGATTTGTCTCGAGAGTAAAGAGGGCTGTAAAACCAATAAAATTAACACTCTAGACGAATCCGTGTCAATGGATGCCAACTCAAATGTCCGCTCGGACAATCCCATTCTGGGCCAAAAATCGTGGGGTTATTTCCTTGACTTTCACACTGACGGAGGTAGGATAATAAGTATCACCTCCGATCCAATTCAGGATCGAATGGGCCGATAGCCAAGGAATGTCACCGCTTCTTGGTTGCCGGCCCATTTAAATTTTTGTTCCACCCTCTCATCCCGAGCGAGGCCATAAGGCCGAGTCCTGCCCTGAGCTTGTCGAAGGGGACCTTGTGTCTGCCCTATTCCACCACGTACGCACGCAACTGCCGCACCAGCGACTCCGGTGCCTCGGCTTCCAATTCCACCAGACCATCCTTGTACTGCCGCGAGTAGATGCGGGCCCCCGCTTCCAGCCGCGCTAGCATCTTCCCTTCTTTTTGGGGAACGCGTATGTGAATGCGGCTCAGCGGATTCTGTTGCAGCCTCTGGTCGATTCTCTCCAGCAGCGTGCCCAAACCGATACCCTTCGCGGCTGAAACGTGGACCATTTCGGAATCGTCGCGCAGCGCATCGCGGCGGGCCGCCGGCAGCAGATCAACCTTATTTATGACACGCAGCCGCGGCTTCTTGTCAGCTTCCAGTTCCTTGAGCACGAGTTCAACCTGGGCGTCCTGTTCCGCCGACAATGGATTGCTGCCATCGGAAACGTGCAGGATCAATTCCGCCCGCTGCACCTCTTCCAGGGTCGCGCGAAATGCCGACACCAGCGTGTGCGGCAGGCTGCGTATAAATCCAACCGTATCCGACAGCAGCGCCTTGCGCCGTGACGGGAGTGCGACGGAACGAAGCGTTGGGTCGAGCGTGGCGAACATCTTGGACGAGGCCAGCACATCCGCTTGGGTAAGAGCATTGAACAGCGTTGACTTTCCCGCGTTGGTGTATCCAACCAGCGCTACCGTTGGCACCGGTACCGATTCTCTTCGCTGCCGCTGCTGGGAACGGATCCGCCGCACGTTCTCCAGTTGCACCTTCACATGGCGAATCCGGCGGTAGATTTTGCGCCGGTCAGTTTCAAGCTGCGTCTCGCCAGGACCGCGGGTGCCAATGCCGCCGCCTAGTTGCGACATCTCCCGCCCGCGGCCCGCCAGCCGCGGCAGTATGTATTCCAATTGCGCCAGCTCCACTTGCAACTGGCCTTCACGGGTGCGCGCGTGTCGCGCAAAAATGTCCAGAATGAGTTGGGTGCGGTCTATCACCCGCGTATGAACAACGTCCTCAATGTTGCGCTGCTGAGAAGGAGAAAGATCGTGGTCGAAGATGATCAATTTAGCGGCAACCGAAGCGGCGGCTCCCCGGATTTCTTCCAGCTTGCCTTTACCGATCAAGGTGGCCGGATCCGGGCGGTCCCGGTGCTGCAGAAATTCTCCGGCGATTTCGGCGCCCGCGCTGTCGGCTAGCGACCGCAACTCCTCCAGCGACTCTTCGGCGCTGAATTGCGGCATGGCTGATGCCTTTGATCCACCCGTCACGCTGGTCGCGGCGTCACGCGCCGCCTGCGTTCCCGCTGTCCTGGATCCGGTTAGCGGCTTCCCCGAGGAAGCCTTGCGCTGGCGGTAATCGAGTCCTACGAGAAAAGCTCGCTCGCCGGGCGCGCCAGAATTTCTGCCCGCCTCAGTAGCTTTCATTTTCGCGCTGACTCTGGACTCTGAACTTCGCAAACCAAAAACGTCCTAGCCTTCAGTTCCGGAAGGAGCGGTGCTTGCCTCGTGAATGGCCGTCGGAGCCGGTGTCGGACGCGGCTCATGATGTGCCGTTTTACCCATGACCACGGTGGAAATGGCATGCTTGAAGATCAGCTGCTCCTGGTTGTTGGATTCCAGTACCACAGAATATTTGTCGAACGACCGGATCCGCCCGTTCAGTTTCACTCCGCTGAGCAGGTAAATGGTGATGGGAGTTTTCTCTTTGCGGGCGGTGTTAAGGAACGAGTCCTGGATGTTTTGCGCCGGCTTGTTTTCCATGCCGATCTCCTTTTTTGTACGTCGTTCTTACCATCAACCCTCCTCCTTGGATGCGTGCGAAGAGTCGGGGGGACAGATGAGACCGAGTTGCTCCGTCTGTGCAGAGCTGCTCCGATCCCAACAACGTATGTACAATACGGCCACCCCCCAACATTTTCAACCGAAAGCTGGCGGGTAAGTTCATTTACAATTTCGACACCGGAAACAGTAAGCGTTTGTTTTGTGCTTATGGGTCGCATTCTGACCTGTGGTCGAGACCGCCGATTCGCACCGCAACACTTGGAGGAACTTATGGCAATGCCTAACCTGCTCGCGCTGTTAGCCGGCCCAACCATCAATCCACCCGGATCGGCGGCCCTTTCCGCCATGCTTATCCGCTGGGTTCACTTCGTGGCCGGAATCACCTGGGTTGGCCTGCTGTACTTCTTCAATCTGGTGAACGTGCCGTTTATGAAGGAAATGGACGCGGCTTCGAAGGCCAAGATCGTGCCCAGCCTCATGCCCCGCGCCTTATGGTGGTTCCGCTGGTCGGCAGTGGTTACTGTTCTGGCGGGCCTGGCTTATTGGGGCAATACCATTGTTGCCGTGGACGCGCGCAACGGCGGCGGCTCGGCCGGGCGGCCTGTCGGCTTATTCTTCCTGATCTGGACCATCGCCTTTGCCCTGATCTTCTTCGCCATCATGATCCTGAAGATCAACAAGGGACCTGTTCTCGGCGCCATCGTCATCATCGTGGTCGGCGCCGCGGCCTATTTGTTTCTTGATTTCAACGATCACGGCTGGGAAAGCAATCGCCTGCTCTCCATCGGAATTGGCGGCGGCATCGGCTGGATCATGATGCTCAACGTCTGGGGCATCATCTGGCGCATGAACAAGAAGATCATCAACTGGACGCGCGACTTCAAAAACAACGCCACGCCGATTCCTCCCGAGTCCGCAGCCCTGGCCCGGATGGCGTTTCTGGCGTCGCGCACCAACGCCTGGCTCTCGCTCCCCATGCTGTTCTTCATGGGCGCCGCCAGCCATTATCCGTTCCTGGGAAGATAACTTTTTGCAATGCTCACGTAGGGAACAGACGCTCACGTAGGCCCAGACGCCCTCGTCTGGGCAGGCGAGCAAAGCTCGCCTGTGTTTGCCTTTCCGCGCGGTTGTGAACGATAACCACGATCTCGATAAGAACGAATACCTCCGCGGCATTCGTTTGTTCAACGAAAAGAAGTTCTTCGACGCCCACGAAGTGCTCGAGGACGTCTGGCGCGCCGCGCCCCTCGAAACCAAGAAATTTCTGCAGGGGCTTATCCAATTAGCCGTCGCTTTTCATCACCATTCGAAAGGCAACACCGTAGGCGCTGTGTCCCTGCTGAAGCGAGCCTGCCGAAACCTTTCGCCTTATCCGGACGGATTTGCTGGAATTCGGGTGAAGCCGCTGCTGGCCTCGGTAACCGCTTGTGCCGAGACTCTGGAACGCGGGCTTCCGCTTGCCGGCATTCCACGCCTGGATGAGCCCGAATGCTAAAATCGTGCTTCCATGAGCCCACGCCCGATCGCCAGCGCCGCCCGCTCTGCCGCGGGTTCCAAGCGCTTCGACGCTGTCCCCATGCTGGATTTGTCGCGCCAATATCGCGCTATCCGCGACGACGTGCTGGCCGCCATCGAGCGCGTATGCGCCTCGCACCGCTTCATCCTGGGCTCGGAAGTTGAGGCTTTGGAGCGTGAGCTAGGCGCCTTCACTGGAGCGTCCGCGGCCGTCGCTTGCGCCTCCGGAACCGATGCGCTCTGGCTCGCGCTGACCGCCATTGGGGTTCGACCCGGTGATGCTGTCATCACCACTCCGTTCAGTTTCTTCGCCTCTGCCAGTTCGATTGCGCGCGCCGCTGCGCGACCCGTTTTCGTTGATATCGACCCCGATACTTTCAATGTGAATCCCGCTCTCGTGCATGCCAGACTGCGCGCGGAAAACGGACTCCATTTCACCGCACTCCTGCCTGTCCATCTGTATGGACAGTGCGCGGATATGGACTCTCTGGGACAGATTTCACGAGAATTCAAGATTCCGCTCGTAGAGGACGCCGCGCAGGCCATAGGCGCGACCTGGAAAGCTCGGCCGGCCGGTTCCTTAGGAATCGCCGCCGCCTTCAGTTTCTATCCCAGCAAGAATCTGAGCGCCTACGGCGACGCCGGCCTGGTCACAACCGCCGATGCGCAAATCGCCGAGCGCGTGCGACGTTTGCGCAATCATGGCAGCCCCAAGCGGTATTACCACGATGAATTAGGTTCCAACAGCCGGATGGATGACATTCAAGCAGCGGTCCTGCGCGTTAAGCTTCCTCACCTGCCTGCTTGGAATCATCAGCGCCAGCAGAACGCAGCCAACTATGATCGGCTGCTTACGGCCGCAGGACTCTCTTCCCAAGCGGATTCCGCTCCTGTACGTATTCCTTATCGTGACCCCAACGCGGCGCACGTATTTCATCAGTATATTATTCGCGCCACCCGCCGCGACGACCTACGCGCGTTTCTGGCCCAGCGCAAGATTGCAACCGAGGTCTATTACCCCGTTCCGCTGCACCTGCAGGTCTGCTTTAATTATCTTGGATATAAGGCCGGAGATTTCCCCGAAGCCGAGCGCGCCGCCAACGAAGTGCTGGCCCTGCCCATGTTCCCAGAACTCACACCAGACGAACAGGCCTGGGTAGTAGAAAACATAGCCGAATTCTACGCGTAGGGACAGGTGCCCTCACCGGCCCAGCCCTCACGTAGGGGCAGGTGCCCTCACCTGTCCAGCCGAGCGAAGCTCGGCTACGTCTCTGCCCGTCCCATCAAGCTTCGCTCGCCTGCCCAGACGGGGCGTCTGGGCCTACGGGGTTCAGGTCTTGCAAGACGTAGGGACAGGTGCCCTCACCTGCCCAGCCGAGCGAAGCTCGGCTACGTCTCCGCCCGTGCCATCAAGGCGAGCTTCGCTCGCCTGCCCAGACGGGGCGTCTCGGCCTACGTGGTTCAGGTCTTGCAAGACGTCGGGACAGGTGCCCCACCTGCCCAGCCGAGCGAAGCTCGGCTCACCTCCGGTGCCGCGTGCTAGTCTCCGATTTCTCCCCCGGCGCCAGCACCCGGCGCACAATCGCCGTATTCAACTTGTATTTCCGTTCGGAAATGTTCCCTTGTTCATCTTGCACGCGCACGGTGAATGTCGGCAGCGTGCCTTCCTTTTCGAATGCCTCCTGGCCAATCGTCACCGGAAACACTCCATCCAGATTCCGTTCCCGGTACGCGGTCTCGTACCGATGCCGCTTCACATTCCACGTAAACACGCGAATCTGGTTGAAGTCGAACGGCATTCCATCTTTTGCCTCGCTGAGCAGGACCAGATATTCAGGAACTTTTTTGTCGCCGTCGGCGACGGAATCGAGGACGAAGAACGCCTGGATGCGCTGCCCTTCTGCGTACTGCGCAATATCCAGCGGCGCATCGACGTCCACCATGCGGGCCAGTATCCAACCGGTGCGCCCTTGCGCGTCTCGTACCAGCCACCAATCCTCCAGGACCGGCTGCGGCGCTCCTTTTTTAGTCTGCGAGCTGCTCGCCGATCCCGGCACGGGCTCTTTCTCGGTAGTTGCTCTTTTTATGATGGAAACCTTGTCGCCGGTGGACAGCTGGTAAAGGTGCTCGGAATCACGCGCCGGCTCCAGGTGAATATTGGTATCGTTGCGGGTGGTGCCAGCCGCCTGCAGCGGATCATCGCGGTGATCCTGCGCCAGCTTCTGCAGCTGGTCATAAGTTTTTTGGCTGATCAGGTAGCGTTGCTCCATCCAGCCTTCCACCTGGCTGGACGTGCGCACTTTCACGAACCGGCGCTGGCGATCGAGCACTTCCACCCGGTCACCATTCTTGACCATCCCCACTTTGTTGTAGACCGCAGAAACCTGGTCGCGCAAGGCCACTTGCGGAGCGGAAACGTAGTTGGTTTCGAGCGCCTTGCGGCCCCGGCTACAGCCGGTGGCCAGCAGCCCAGCCGCAAGCGCCACCAGGAGAAATGGAAGTCTGCGCAGAAAAGATTTCACGAGGATTGACAAGCCACTATAACCGCAGGCCAGAGGCACGGCTACGGGTGAGACCAAAACGGTTAACGTCCGATCGCCCTTCTGAACTCAGGATTACTGCGTTACCGTGACCTGCACCGATCCGCTCCCCGTAGAGGTAGTTGCGCTTATGGTTACCGCACCAGTCTGCGTTCCCACCAAAGTCGCCTGACCTGCGGAAGGGGTAGAAATGATGTTGGTGTTGCTTGAGGACCAAGTCGCGGAGCTGGTGACATTGGTTCCGCTCTGCGTCGCGGTGAAGGTAAGCGTCGAACCGGCGCCAGTCGCCGCAATGCTGATCGTAGTCCCGGAGTTGGAAGTTACGGTCACGGTTGCCGACTGTCCGACTGTCACAGTCGTGGTTCCACTGACCGCCCCGGATGTCGCCGTGATGGTCACGCCACTTGTGGTATCTGCAATGCCTTTGACCAATCCGCTGCTACTCACGCTCACATGGGTGGAATCCCCACTGCTCCAACTGACATTGCTTACGCTGCCGGTAGTTCCGTCGTTGAAGTTACCGGTGGCCACCAGTTGCAAGGTCTGGCCAATCTGCAGATTAGGGTTCGTGGGCGTTACCGTGATGCTGCTCAGCGTAGGCTTCACGAAGAAGCCGCGGCATCCCGTCAGAGCCGTAATCAACACGACCGTGAAAACGGCCAGCAACAGCGAATTCCGCTTGGAACTCGAGATCATAACGAACCCTCGATACCCCTCTGCGATCGGTTGGCTAGTGGCGTACCGCCGATTGTAGCAGAAGGAATTTTCACTCTATTTACTCCTAAGGACATGAACCAAAACACTCTTCCGACATAGAACGCCCGTCCGACCCCGGGCTTGCAGGTTTTGTTACGCCCGAACAACTATGCTTACCTCCACCATATAATCGCTTTATTCACTATGAAGAGCGCCCTGGTTCTCTGGACCATGCCGGTTTTGCTGTTTGCAAGTACCTTCGTTCAGGCTCAGGGACAACAAAGCCCGGAACCTGCGTTGAGCCAGCCCAATGCAGCACCTCCTGTGGTCTGCTCCCGTTGTATTCGAGCCCATATGGACTTCCTGGCCTCTGACGCCTTGCGCGGCCGGGGTAGCGGAACCGCCGACGAACTGCTGGCTGCCACCTACATCGCGTCGGAATTGAAACAGTACGGTGTCGAGCCCGCCGGGGACGCTGGTAGTTTCATCCAGCGCGCGACTGTGCTTCACCGTCCCCTCACCGGTTCGCTGCGCTTGACCGTGAAGAATTCTGCCGGCGTTGTTTTGCATACCTGGACCCACGGTAAGCAGTTTCTTGCGCTTCAGCTCGCAGACGGCGATGTTTCAGGGCCGCTGCAAAAATACAGTCCCAGCGAGCCTCCGACACTGAAACCGGGCGCCTTCGTGTTTATCAGCCGTAGCGGCGGTCAGAACATTCAACAATTAGCCTTCCAATTGATTTCGCAAGGCGCCGCGGCCGTCATCGTGCCCGAATCCACTCGCCTTAGAGCCCGCTGGGACGCTCTCGCTGCGAAGCTTCCCACGCTGCCAACTCAGGTTGAGGGTAATCAACAAGGCGATATAAGTGCCCGAGCCACCGTGTTGGCGGTCAACTATGCCGCTGCAGACCAACTTGCCCATGCAGCCGAGGGCACCCCGCTTCACCTGCACGCCCGGCCGGGCAAAGCTCACGAAAGCTACACCTGGAACGTGGTCGGGAAAATTTCAGGCACCGATCCCGACCAGCAGCACGATGACATTCTGCTCACCGCGCATCTGGATCATCTCGGCGTCGGAGTTCCAGTCAACGGCGACGATATCTACAACGGCGCTGACGACGACGCCTCCGGCACTACCGCCGTCCTGGAATTGGCGCGCGCGCTCGCCAGCGGGCCCAAGCCGCGGCGCACGGTGATCTTTACCCTGTTTGGGAGCGAAGAAAAAGGCGCTTTGGGATCCATTTATTTCCGCGCACATCCCCCCGTTCCCTTGCAGGACATCGCCGCCTATCTTGAATTTGAGATGATCGGCCGCCCTGATCCGGCCGTGCCCCGCGACACGCTTTGGCTCACCGGCTGGAACCGCACCAATCTCGGTCCCGAACTAGCCAAACACGGGGCTCACTTGGTCGGCGATCCCCATCCCGCGGAGGATTTCTTCCAGCGTTCCGATAATTATGTTTTTGCCAAACAGGGAGTCATCGCGCAAACGGTTTCGAGCTACGGCCTGCACCCTGATTATCATCAGCCCAGCGACGACCTCGCCCACATCGATTTCCAGCACATGGACGAAGCCATCGAGTCCCTGCTGGCTCCGGTACTCTGGCTAGCCAATTCGGATTTTGTGCCCCATTGGAATGAAGGGGGAAAGCCTTAGGACAAGGTTTCAAGGTTTCCAGGTTCTAGAGCAGCTTAAGAAATACTGTGATCCGGCCGGTTTGAAGGGGCGCGACTTTAGAGGCTGCGGGAAAAAGAACCAGGTAAGTAGAATCGGGAAGGGCACGAGTTTACTCGTGCCGCTAAGACGTTGAATATACGGCCGCGCTTTAGCGCCTGAGGGTCGCCTCTTGATGTATGTATGAGTTTTGCCGCAACTTGTTCAGCCGCGCCGAAAGGCAACCCTACTCCAGGCTCGCGGGCTTCAGCCCGCCCACCGAATCTTGAACCGCCCTAAGGTGCTTTCAAAGTTCTAAGGTTCACCATGCTTACTTTGAAACTTTAGCTGGTCCCTTTACGCCTGAACCCGGCGGCCAATATAATCAACTTTCCCGTAGAGACGCAGCTTGCTGCGTCTCGGAATTGGAGTGGAATCGAATGTCAGCCCCGTCAAGACGGCCGGAAATCCGCCGCCGCCGCACCCGCAAAGAAAAGATTGCCAAACTCCGCAAGTCATTTGCCATGTCCACATCGGATGCCGAGAAAAAGCGCATCACCGACAAGCTGCAGCGCCTGAGCCTGGCCTCCCCCGGACAAGCGATAACTACCTAGCGGCCGGGTATCATCCAATTCTGTTATCCAACTTTGTCACCTCGAGCGAAGGCGAGAGCCTGCCCCGAGCGAAGCTTGCGTTGTGTTGCCGTCACCCGGAGTTAACCACCTTGGGTTGCACCTCGGCCGCCCTTCGCGTGCTCGCGCCACCCGCGACTTCCTCGTAAACCTGCAACACCCGGCGCGCGGAAATTTCCCACGAAAACCGCTGGGCTTGCTCGTAGCTGCGCTGTTTCATCCTGTCTCGCAGTTCCTGATCGACCAGAACCCGGTGTATCGCGCGCATGATCTCGAACACGTTTTCCGGATTCACCAGCACCGCCGCGTTGCCCACCACTTCCGGCAGCGACGACGTATTCGACGTCACTACCGGTGTGCTGTGCGCCATGGCTTCCAGCGGCGGCAGTCCGAATCCTTCATACAGTGACGGAAAAACGAATACCTTGGCTTCGTCGTAGAAAATGCGCAGCACCTCGATGGGCACGAAGCCCAGAAACCGCACATCGTTCTGAACGCCGCTCTTGATCACCGTCCTTCGCAAGTCAGGATGCTTCGAGAGTTCGTCGCCGATGATGATCAGCTTCAGGTCGGGATACAATCCGTCCTTTTCCAGCGCTGCCTTCAACGCCGAAAAGGCCTCAATGATGCGCACCAGGTTCTTGTGCGGGCTGATCCTGCCGGCGTAGAGCAGAAACGGATAATTCACCTGGTAGCGCTGTGCGATGAACTGATGATCCGCGGCCGTAGCGTGCCCGCGCAGGAATCTCTCGTCAATCGCGTTGTAAACCGTCTCAATGCGGCGTGAGGCGATGCCAAATAATTTTTCCAGCTCGCTCTTGGTGAATTGCGACACCGCAAAAATCCGCGCCGCCCCCCGGAGCACGCGCCGGGTCATATGAAAGTGCAGTGAGCGCCGCATGTCCGATTGCCCGCGGGCCCGGGCCATGTGCTCCAGCACGTCGTGCACAGTCATCACGTAGGGACACGGAAGCGCCCGCGGAAGCGAGAAAAGGTGTGGAATATGCACCACGTCGCACTGCATCCGCCGCACCGTGGTGCGGAAGGCGAAGTATCCACGTGTCGAGTTGTCGGGCTCGACAAAGGTGATGCTGCGGAAATTGCCCGGAAGTGGTCCGATTTCTCCGGCCTTCTCCGGAGAACCGATCAGGTAATACCGGTTCGTGCGATCCAGCCGGCTGAGTGCCCGCACGATATTCCGGATATAGGTTCCGACGCCAAAATCAGTGCTGCGCCGGATATCGATGGCGACTTTCACGGGAGTGATTTAACCACAAGCGGACACCGAGAGTGCAGGAGAACCCAGGGAATGACCGCCGTGGGGCTGAATGTTGTGTCGCGAATCCTCAGACTCTGGCCTCGGCCTGAGCTTTCGCACGCCTCTCCGGATAAAGCGGGAAGGCTTCTGCCAGATCGAGCACTTGCCGCCGCACCTTTCCGAGCACGCCCGCATCGGTCCGGCTATGGAGCACTTCCGAAATCCAGCGTCCAATCTGCCGCATTTCGCCTTCTTTCATGCCCCGCGTAGTCAAGGCCGGCGTGCCGATGCGAATCCCGCTCGGCTTCATCGGCGGGTTGGTATCGAAAGGAATCGCGTTCTTGTTGACCGTAATACCCGCTTCGCCCAGTGCCTTCTCGGCTTCGCTGCCGAGCATGCCCTTGGAGAAGACATCCACCAGCATCAGGTGAGTATCGGTTCCTCCGGAAATGACGCGGAAGCCCTCGGCTGCCAGGCTTTCGGCCAGCACCTTGGCATTGGCGACGATCTGGCGCGCATAATCGCGGAAGGACGCCTGCATGGCCTCATGGAAGCAAACCGCCTTGGCGGCGATGATGTGCACCAGCGGCCCGCCCTGCATTCCCGGAAAAACGGTCTTGTCGATAGCCGCCGCATATTCACTCTTGCACAGGATCATGCCCGCTCGTGGCCCGCGCAGCGTCTTGTGCGTCGTGGTGGTGACGATTTGCGCATGCGGCACCGGCGACGGGTGCACCCCTCCGGCCACCAATCCGGCGAAATGCGCCATATCTACCAGGAATAGAGCGCCGACCTTGTCCGCGATCTTTCGCATGCGCGCGAAATCAATAATGCGTGGATACGCGCTGCCCCCGCCGATGATCAGCTTCGGCCGCTCCTTTTCGGCCAGTTTTTCCAGATCGTCGTAGTCGATGGTCTCGGTCTCTTTGGTGACCCCGTACGGCACGATTTTGTAGGTCTTGCCGGAGAAGTTGAGATGGTGTCCATGCGTAAGATGGCCGCCATGCGCAAGGTTCAACCCCAGAATGGTGTCGCCAGGCTGAAGCACCGCCGCATAAGCTTCCATGTTGGCCTGCGATCCCGCATGCGGTTGGACATTGGCATGTTCCGCACCGAAGAGTTTTTTGGCGCGCTCGCGCGCCAGGTCCTCCACGACATCCGCGAACTCGCATCCGCCGTAATACCGTTTGCCGGGATAGCCTTCCGCATACTTGTTCGTGAACACCGAGCCCATGGCTTCGAGCACGGCCTCGCTGACAAAGTTTTCGGAGGCGATCAGCTCCAGCCCTTCGTGCTGGCGGCGAACCTCATTGTCGATAGCGTTAGCAACCTGGGGATCCACTTCATTGAGCGGTCGCGACATCGGATCGGTTTTCATAAGATAGCTCTTAGCTCTCAGCTTTTAGCTTGCGTTGGGCGGCACGCTTGTAAACGGCGCCATCATGGATTTCCATATGCCGCTCTGGTGATTTTACAGGCTGGAACCCGAACTGGGCATAGAGTCCGTGCGCATCGCGGGTAACCAGGCCCCAGCGGCGTAATCCCTGCAAATCTGGGTGTTCCATGATGCTTCGCATCACCAGCTTACCCAACCCGTAGCCGCGAAACGGCTCGATGATAAAAACGTCGCCAATGTATGCGTAAGTGGCGAAATCGGAAATCACGTGCGCGAATCCCACCTGCTTCCCGCCACGATACACGCCGAAACAAAGCGAATTCTCAATGGAGCGATCCACGGTTTTTCTGGGAATACCCTTAGCCCAATAGCAGCCATTTAGAAATTCGTAGATTAATTCACGATCCAGCCGGCGCTTGTCCGTACTGACCACGAAACCGCGTCTGCCGCGCAGCTTGTTAGGCGCTCTTTCGGATTGCAATGACTTTGCGGACATCAAGAATGTAGCTGACGACTGACAGCTGATAGCCGATTGCTGACGACTGAAAGCCATTTTACGCGTCGAAAGCGGTCCTCAGGAATGAGGCAATCTGCCAGCCATCCATGTATTTGTACGGCGTTTCCCCGGTCGTGTAATGGCCACACGGCAAGACCACAACTTTGTGATCGAGCCGGTGCCGCGCAAATTCGGCTACCACCTCGCGCGAGAACTCCGGCAGGAAGGTGAGATCGTATTTGGCATAGATGATGAGCGATTTTCTGCGATAGCGGGAAAACTGGTCGAAATACGACATAGGGCTGATCGCCGCCCACAGCTGGCGGAGACGCTCGATATCAATCTTGGATTCCAACCCGGCCCGGATATGCCGGGTAGATTGCCCGTGCCACACCACGTCGGCAAAGTAAGTCGAAGCATGATTGAACGCAGCCACTCGGATGCGCGCGTCGTGTGCGGCCGCCAGAAACGCGTAACAGGAACCCAGGCTGGTGCCCACAATACCCAACTGACGAAAGCCCTGCTGCTCCAGCCAATCCAGGCAGCAGCGGATATCTACGACTCCCTGCCGCACGGCATCGAGGGTCCGTCCGATATTCGCGGACACCGCGTAATCGGCCCGGCTGATTTCACCCGGCATGCGAATGTCGTGATACGGCATGCTGAGGCGCAGCACCGAAATTCCAATCAGGTTCAACGCGTGGCACAGGCCGGTGTAGGCAATAGCATCAGCATTCCAGTGCGGCAGAAGCACGACCGCGCGCCTTCCCCGCGCCGGAAACCAGCGCGCGTTCGCCAAATTGTTCTCCGGATAAGGCGTGCGCGCCGGCGACGTGAAGCGAAGAAAATCCGCGTACGTACCGCGAACTTTCTCTTCCAGCCTGGGATCTGGAACTTCGCGCGTGCTGAATACCTGAATCTCCCGGCGCTCGAGCCGAAAATCTGCCGGACGGGAATACGAGTAAAACTCGTCGCTGTTCGAAATAATCCGGCGGTTGTAGTCGGCAAGAAATTTATCGGGATTCGCGGCAATCTCGTCCGCTGTGCACCCATTACGGCACGGCCACGCCGCCGTCCATTCCAGTCCCCAGTCCAGCGGGCGAACCACGCGGTTGTTATCCACCGACGTCAGCCGGTGCTCCCAATCGTGCATCCATTTTTGGTAACGCACACCCATCGTTGAAATACTAGCAAAGCCACCCGGGAACCGCAGTTAACTCGCACCCAGTGGGGAAATGCCGGGATATGTCGTGTAATCCCTGCAGCGAAGGGAGATGCCGCCGCAGCCAGAACTTGACCCAAAGCTGCCAATTTGCGCCCCTGCCAGACACAACTAGAATGTGCTCGCCCATGACCAATGTCTTTCTTGTGGGTGCCCCGCTGCTGCTGCTCGCTTACTACGTCATCGTCTTTTTCTCGCTGGGAACTGAGTCGACTCCGCCCCCGGTCGCGCCACAATATGAGCCACCAAGCGGATTCTCCCCTGCTTCCGTCCGGCTGCTGTGGCGAGGCGTCGCCGATGCCCGAAGCGTGGCCGCCGTCTTAGCGGATCTATGCGCCCGGCGTCTGATCTCGCTCGAAAAGAAGAGCAGTAAGTACACAGTCAAGCGCATGTACTCGCAGCCGACTCCGCTGCCCGACCTTCCGCGTGAAGAAAACGTTGTTCTGGATTTCTTATTTGCAAATTTCTACCAGGAAACGGTTTTTGATCCCTCGCGGCAGTCTCAAGGCTGCGCGTCCGTCATCCAAGGCGTGCTCTTGAAGAACATGGGGTCGCGATACTGGAACTCGCATGCGGGATACGTTGCCATCGGTGTACTCGGGTCGTGCATCGCAGCTTTGGCTCTTCTTTTGCTTCGTAGCTCGCCCCATACCGCGATGGATTCGATTTTCGTCACAGTTTTCATCGCGGCTATTGCCCTGTTCGGTGGAATCGCGCTTCAGGCGCTCCAACCACTGGTTCGCGATATCCGACAGGGTACCTGCAGTTTCGGAAGAATCTTCCTAATGCTGCTCCTCTTAGGTTTTCTTGCGATGTGGTTTGTCCTGGTTGCAACCAGGCTAGGAGCCGATTATTCCTCGATCATCATTAGCGCCATTTTCGCCATGACCTTGCTGAACCTGATTGCACAGCCTCTCTTGCGCCGGGACACCGAAGAAGGCAAGAGACTAAAGCGACACATCGAAGGATTTCGCGCGTTCCTGATCGCGGTCGAGCAAGATCAGCTCGATCGCATGAATCGCCCGAAGAACGAAATCGGATACGCGGGCCACCTCCCTTACGCCATCGCGCTGGAGGTGAAAGAAGCCTGGGGAGATCACCTGGCTAACGAATTGTTCCCGAGTGTGGGCTGAGAACGCGCAGCCCAGAACCAAGGGCCAGAAGGCGCTGCCCGTCCGCGCGAATCCGCAGCCAGCTTTTAGCTGCTGTATCTTCTGGGAACCCGTTTCGATATCGCACAGAGTATTTCGTAAGGAATGGTTTCAGCCAGATCGGCATGCTCCTGGGCGCTGACCGTCAAACCATCGCTGCTGCCCAGCAGGATGACCTCGTCTCCGACCTCGACGCCGGCAATGCCGGTCACATCGATGAGCGTCAGATCCATAGAGATGAGCCCTACGATGGGAGCATAGTGATCGCGCACAATCACGCGCCCGCCCGATGACAGCGCCCGATTCAGCCCATCGGCGTATCCCACCGGCAACACCGCAATCCGAGCGGGGCTCTTGGTGACGTAGGTCCCGCCATAACCCAGCGCCTGGTTAGCTTCCATATCGCGAATGGCCAGAATCCGGGTCTTCCACGTCAGAACCGGTTTGACGCTCAGTCTTAAGGCGCTCCCGCTGACCTCGCGTCCCGCCCGCTGGAAAGGCAGGTAATAGCCATAGAGGGCCAAACCAGGACGCACCATATTGTTCCACGCGGCACGCCGCGAAATAGCTGCCGAAGTATTGGCCACGTGGACCAAGGCGGGTTCCACCCCGGCTGCACGCAATAAACTTCGTGCCTTATCGAAAGATTTCAGTTGCTCTTCCGCGGAAGGAGCGTCCAACACCTCGGAAGACGCCAAATGAGTAGATAAGCCTTCGAGAGAAAGATGTTCGGCAGCTTTCAACAGCTCCAGCAGTCGAGGCAGCGCCTGCACGCTCACCCCCAGCCGCCCCATGCCGCTGTCAACCTTGAGATGCACCGGATGCCGCCCCGCGCCCAGTTTCGCCGACGCCCGATTCAGCGACTCGATCTGCCACGGTTCCCAGACCGTGGGCGTCAACCCCAACCCGACAATCTCCTCTTCTTCACCCCGCCAGAACCCCGTCATCAGCAGGATGCGGCTGCGGATCTCCGCCTCGCGCAACGGAATGGCTTCATCCAGCGACGTTACGCCAAGCCATTTCGCTCCCTCGGCTTCGAGCGCGACCGAACTTTCCACCGCGCCGTGCCCATAAGCATCCGCCTTCACCACCGCGCAGACGGTCACATTCCTGCCCACGTGCTGCTGCACGGTGCGGAAGTTCTGTCGCAAGGTACTCAACGACACTTCCGCCCAGGTCGGCCGGGTTGCCGTGCGATTGATCTTTCCTGTCAGCGTGGTTGCCACTCATTCGGATTATAGCGGTCGCCAGGGTCAGGGCCATGTTACCTGGGTGCTACGTGCTTCCTCCTCCTGCACGAGGAAGTCGCTGTCGCCTTCTCAACCGGGATAAACAAAAAGGCCGCGCTTTTGCGCGGCCTGTAGGAACTCTGGAAAACAGGATACTGTCGCCTTATTGCTTCGGCGATTCGGGAGGGGTGGCAGGCTTAGTTGCCGGCTTGGCGCCCACGCCCGTCGAGCGCGCGCCTCCGGTCGTCGGACGTGACGCCGACGGTGCTGCCGGCACTCCCGATTGGCCGTTGTATAGTTCGACAATCGGCCGGGTGATATTTACCGAGTCCCCTGCCCAAAGCACGGGCCCGTCCGGCCACGGCTTGGATACGTCGATGATCAGGCTAAGACTGTTATCCTTCGCGTATTTGTCGATCACCGGTCCCATCTTCTGCAGAATTTTCTGGGCGATCTCATTCTGCTGCGCGACGAAATCGTTCTGCGCGTCTTCCTGGGTGCGGCTGAGCGTCTTCTGCTTGGTCTCGATCTGGCGCACCAGCGTTCCGCGCGAGTCGTCATTCAGCTTGGTACCCTGCGCGTCCAGTTGCTTCTTGAGGCTATCAATCTCGTCGTTGAGCGACTTAATCTCGGCCCGCTTGGGTTCGAATTTCTTGCTCAGGGCCTCGAAGTCCTTCTGCCCTTCGTTAGTGGCGAGGATCGCATCCTGGATGCTGATCACGCCCACCCGGGTGGAACCACCAGACGGGGCGGTAGTGGCAGCAGCGGGCGACGCCGCTGGTGTGGTGGCCGCAGCAGCGGTGTCAGTTTGGGCCAGAGTGGCCATCGGCAGGGCGAGCGCCGTGACCATAAAAAATCTCACAATATTGCTGTTCATCGGGTAGCTTGAACTCCTTGGAAGAACTCTCTCGGGATTTTGGGAACCTTTTTCCAGATCATCTGGATCGCGAGCTGTGAGTCAACCGGACCTTTACCAGGCAGGGCAGCCGGTTATCCAGCTCTCGTACCGAACCGGAAAGCGCTCTGATCATCAACTCACAATGATCATTCTTAATGGTGCGGGTGTGCACATTATAGGAGCACCCTGAGTCCACCGTCAAACAGAGTTAAGCAGCGATCAGGCCGATGTTTTGGGCATTAACAGGGTTCAGATCGCTCAATCAATGGCAAGGGAAGACACGCTCTTTTGCCCTCCGGAAACGACTCTCGCCTCCACGCCTGCGTTAGAACGTAGTCGCCACGGTGAAGCGGAACGTCTTCAGCGGTTCTTGCAGCAGGTAAGCCGGCCCGTAGAGGCTGATGGCTTGCCGATAAGTAAAGTCCCCGGCCGCACCCTGCGGGAACATGCCGCGCGTGATGGGCGTAGGGGTAACCGTCGTCGAATTGAGCCGCAGCGGGTTATACGCATAGTAAATGCGGAAGGGCGCATTGATCACCGGCAGGAATACCTGAAATTCCAGGCCGGTCGACATGCGCGGCACCCAGTTCGTTCCGGGAATCGCCTTCAGGTCAGCGGGGAAGTTGAGCCGCTGTCCGCCGACGCAAGTGAAGCCTGGATCCAGCGCCGGACACCCAAAGAACACGCTGTTGATATCCTGCAGCTGGCCGGAGTTGATGCGCAGCTGCGAATTGCGCAGGATGGCGTTGGTTCCAAGGTCGACGAACGGAGCAACCGCGACCGGGCCGACAATGGTAATACGGTATTCCGCGTTCCCCACTATGCTGAAATCGCCACCCGGCTCCACGATCTGCTGGAAAGGAATCGTGACCGTGTACGCGCCACGCCGCGGATTAGTCGGATCTTTGGGAACGATTGTCCCGTCAGGATTCGTCAAGTTAATGTTGACGTTGGTAGGCAGGTACGCATACGGCGACACGCTGCGGATATCGAACCCGCGCAGGTCATTTTCACCGCCCGTGTAGAAGCGGTCAAACGGAGGCGCCACCAGCCCACCGAAGCCGCTCAGGAACGAAGCCTGCACGCGGTAACCAAAAGTGTTGTGTCCCCGCGGATCGTGCTTCGTCTGCATCGGGTGCCAGCGCTTGTATTCGAAGATCGGCCGCACATACTTGACGCTGCCGCCCAGCCCCGCGATTTCGCTGGCCAGATACAGACTCTGGCCTTTGTGCGGTGTGATCGGGCTGTCAATCGTATTGAACGTGAAGCTGGGAATGACCTTGCTCGTGTTCACGCCATTGAGCGCATTCGGGCCGGCAAACCCGCGGAAGGCCAGATTCTGGAACAACGATTTCGAGGCATTGCTGAACACTTCGGTCGAGGAGTTATCGAACGAGTACGTGATCCCCACCCGTTTGAACGAGCGGTGCAAGGGATAACTCAGAGAAACCGTGAATCCGGTATCCGCCTGCGTAAAATTCTGCAGCGAATTCAGAACGTTCTGCGAGAAGTTGATCTTCTGCCCGGTGAACAGCTGGTATTGGGTCGCCTGGTTGAAGTTGTACTTCTGCGTGAACACGGTAAATCCAAACTGCAGCGGCCGGTCAAACAGATAGGGTTCCGTGAAACCGAACGTCGCCGACCGCTGAATATTTCCGATGCTCGCCGCGATGTTCAGGGTCTCGCCCAGGCCAAATAAGTTGTTGGTCGAATAGTTGATGCCGATAAAGGCGCCTTCCAGCCCGCTCACCCCGCCGGTCAGGCCGATGCTATTCTTCCCTTTCTCCTTCACTTTCAGCGTCAGGTCGACCGTCCCGCCTTTTTCATCCAGCTTGCGTTCGGTTACGTTAGGATCGTCCGGCTTGAGTTGCTCGAAGTATCCGAGCTGGTTCAGGCGCAGCAGGCTGAGCTCCCACAGGTTCGAGTTGTAGACCTGGCCTTCCTCGATCGCCAGTTCGCGGCGGATGACTTTGTCGCGCGTGGTGGTATTGCCCTGGAACTCAATTCGCCGGACGTAGAATTGCTTGCCTTCATCCACGTCAATTTCCAGGTTTACCAGCTTTTTGTCTTCATCGAAGGTCGTATTGGGAACCGACGTGAAATTGATGTATCCGTAGGTGCCATACGCTTTGCGAAGATTTTCGAGGCCTTTGGCAATTTTCTCGCGGCTGAAAATGTCTCCATCTTTGATGGGAAACATGCTGCGCAGCGCTTTGGTATTGGAAATCGCCTTGTTACCGCTGAAAGTGATAGTTCCGAGGCGGTAACGATCGCCTTCCTCGATGGGCATCGTGATATCCACGGCTTTGCCTTTGCCATGGACCCAGGGAATGGTGATGCCCCCGCCCGTGTCGCGAATTTGCGTCTTGGGCTGCTCCACTAGCACTTTGAAGTAGCCGCGGTTCTGGTATTCGGCGCGCACCCGTTCCGTATCTTCATCCAGCTTGCTGGCGTCGTAGGTCTTGGAAAAAATGTTCTCCAGAAAGATGGAATGGGGAACCCCGATGGGCCGCAGGTTTTTCATAGCCGCTCGCAGCACCCGCGCGGGAACATGCTTGTTTCCCTCGAACCGAATCTTCCCCACCTTGACCTTCGGCCCTTCCTTTACCACAAACGTGATGCCCACCGCTGCCGGCGGAATCGGTCTGACTTCGCTGCGGACGATCCCGAATTGCCGGCCATGCTCGGCCAGCAGTTCCTTGATGGTGACCTCTGCTTTCTTGACTTTGGTGGGATCGTACTGGCTCTCGACCGAGAGCCCGACCTTGCGTTCCTTGAACCGGTCCAGCACATCGCTGGTGGAGACCGAGTTCAGCCCGGTGTAGTTGATTTCGCGGATCGTCGGCCGTTCCTTGACGTAAATGTGAAGGATCCAGCCCTTGGCGGTCTGCTCGCGCTCGATGCGCAGATCCTCGAAATAGCCCGTATTCCACAGCGAATTGAAGTCGCGTTCAATAGCGGCCGGATCGTAAACGTCTCCCGGCTTGGTAAAGATCCGGGCTTTGATGGTCTCGACCGGTATGCGCCGGTTGTTGTGCACCCGGATATCCACGATCAGGTTTTCCTGCGCGAATAGCGGTATGGACAGGAACAGAAATATCAGCAGTAATCCGGGAAATATGCGTCGGCGGAAGCGCCCCATGCTCCGCGAACTCGAATGAATTGCGGCAGTTACCTCGCCCGCTTCGATTCGAGTGGTGCTCTCGCCCCGGGCAGCGAGAGCAGGGCTGAACCCACTCTTCGCTACTGCAGGGCTTTCCTGTTGGCGACGAAGAATTGCAACTACCTCAGAATCTTGGGAGTATGGAAAACGGTCATTATACGGTACGGCCTCGCAGAGCGTCCAAGACACCCATCACGAGGCCCTCGGTGTGGGCTTGCTTTTGCTGTCCTGGCGATCGCCGCGAAAAGGCTCTACCTCAACCAAGACGGAATAAAACGTAGCAGAGTTGCCCATGTCGCTAAGTTTTTCTGACGTAAGCACATTTACATTTATGCCGCCCTCGTTCAATTTCGCCCAATTGAGTTTGGCCGAGACCAGTCCCGGCTGCACCCGCCCATCCACACGCGCTGTAAGGTAGATTTCCCCGCGCCCATTGAACACTCTCACTCGGTCTCCCTCGACAATCCCACGCGGGCGCGCGTCCTGCGCGTTCATCTCCAGGATGCCGGGTTCCTCCATGGTTTGCACCGTTTCGATGTTGGAGAAGGTGGAGTTGAGGAAATTGTCAGCCTTGCGCGCCAGCATCTCTAATGGATAGATGCGCGCGCCGGGCTCATATCGCGATTCCGTAGGCGGAATAAATGCCGCCACCGGGTCCAGACCCTGCGCTTTCAGCTCGTCACTGTAAAGCTCGGCCTTCCCGCTGGCGGTTTCAAACTTCCCCTCCGCGAAAGGCAGGAACCACGTAGGGACGGCCGCTTCGGCCGTCGCAGCGGAGCGCAACTCTGCACTCTCAAAATTAAGCCTGACATGCCCTTCCCGCTCAAGCCGCTCGCGATCAATTCCCCGCAACCGCGGAGGTGGCGATTTCAGCGCCAGATCGATCATCTCGTCGTCCGATTCCCGGAAGCACTCCTCGTCAAATCCCATCCGCTCCGCCAACGCCCGGAACACCTCCACATTCGGCCTGCACTCGCCCAACGCCGCGATCGCCTGATTCGAAACCTGCAAATAATAATGCCCATACGCCGCCTGCAGGTCCTTGTGCTCGAAGAACGTCGTGGCCGGAAGCACAATATCGGCATAATCGGTCGTGTCCGTAAAAAACTGCTCATGCACGACCGTAAACAGGTCGGACCGAGTGAGCCCGCGCACCACCTCGTTATGGTTGGGACAAACCGCCGCCGGATTGGAGTTGTAAACAAACAAAGCCTTGACCGGCGGATCGGCGAGCGTGTTCAGTGCCTTGCCGAGCTCCACCATGTTTACGACCCGCGCCGGCCGGCCGAGTGCCTTGTGCATCAACTCAGGCTGTTGCAGGGACTCCTTGTTCAGTCCAAAAGCTCCGCTGGTCGAAAGCTGCAACCCGCCGCCAATCTCTTTCCAGGATCCCGTAATGCACGGCAACATGGCCACGGTCCGCGTCGCCATTCCCCCGTTCTGCGAGCGCTGAATTCCGTAGTTGAGGCGAATCGCGGCGGGCCGGACGGTCGCGTACTCACGCGCCAATTTCACGATGTCGCTCGCCGATATCCCCGTCCACTTCGCGACTCGCTCGGGCGGGTACTCCTTCACCTTGGCGGCGAGTTGCTCGAAACCCAGCGTGTGCTTCGCGACGTAATTGGCATCGTAGAGTCCTTCACCAATGATCACGTGCATCAGGGCCAGCGCGAGGGCAACATCCGTACCCGGATGAATCGGCAGATACCAGTCCGCACACGCGGCGGTTCGCGTCCGGTAAGGATCAATCACCACCAGCTTCGCACCTGCGCGCCGCGCCTCCTCGATGAAAGGCCACAAGTGCACATTGTTGCCATGAATATTGGCGCCCCAGGCAATGATGTAGCGCGAATGCCGGAACTGCTCCGGTTCGGTGCCTAGCTTCACGCCCAGTACCGACTTCAACCCGGCTTCGCCCGCCGCCGAGCAGATCGTCCGCTCCAACTGCGAGGCTCCCAGCCGATGAAAAAAACGCCGGTCCATCGACCCGCCGTTCAGCGCAGCGATCGTGCCCCCATAGGAGTAGGGCAGAATCGCCTCCGGGCCGTACTGTTCGGCAATCTGCCGGAAGCGGCGCGTGATTTCATGCAGAGCTTCGTCCCATGTAATCCGTTTCCACACCCCGGGTAGCGGAGTCGCACTGATTTTGCCTGGCTGACGACCGACGGCTGACGGCTGACGACTATCTTCTGGTCCCTTAGCCGCCACCCGCCGCATGGGATAGAGCACCCGCCCCGGCGAATACACCCGGTCCAGATACTTAGCCACCTTGGCGCAAAGAAATCCCCTGGTGACGGGATGAGCCGGATCGCCCTGGATTTTGGTCGCGCGACCATCCTCCACCGTGATCAAAACCCCACACGCATCCGGGCAGTCGTGAGGACACGCGGCATGAACCACCTGTTTCATCGCTCGCTGATTATAAGTGACGGAAGAGGAGAAGAAATGCGGAAGTAGCGAAGAAGCCACCGATTTCGACGATCCTTTACAAAACCAGATCGGTGTGAAAATCCGTGGCCAGGCCTTTTCCTCAAATAAAAAAGGGCGGCATGAATCACGCCGCCCAGCGGAAAGGAAAAGATTGAATTACGGCCGGACCGCCACCAATCCCGCATCCACGAACGGACCACCCGTGGTCTGGTCCTTGAAAACCAGTCCCACGGCCACCAGGTTGGTCGCGCCCGCATTTTGCAGTCCCGACAACCCGTTGATGTTCACAAAATTGGTGAAGTTGAAGGTGTTCACCGGGAACGGCCCGCCACCGTAGGCGAAGCTCATCAACCCGTCATTCTGCATCTGGAAACTGCCCTGGTTGGGCGGATTGGCGCCCACCGTTACCGTGCCCGGCACCAGCGATCCCCACACGCCCTGCAGGCGCAGCGAGACCAGGTCGGGAGTAAACGTGCCGCTCTGATAAGTGCCGCCCACGAAAATTCGCTGGCCAATCACCACCGACGAGCTGTTGAACAGCGCCTGCGTAAACTGGTTGCCGAAGAAGCAGATGTCATAGTTGCTGGAGCTGACGCTGCTCAAGTCAACCGTGTACACCGTGTCCAGCGGAATCGTGGGGCTCATGTTCGGCAGTTCCTCGCCCACGAACATGGTCACCAGCTGCCCATTGACCGCCAGAACACGTCCGGAGATGAAGGCCTGATCGGTGGTAATCACTTCCACATGGCTCGCCAGAATGCTGCCATCGGCTTGCAATACGCCCTGCAGAGCGATGATCGAGTTCGCCGGAATTGTGGCCAGCGTAAATCCGGCGTTGTATTGCGTTTGAGCATTCACATCAATCGTTCGCTGGAACCCGTATGGCCCCTGCGCCAGGAACGAAGTGCTGCCCACCGACAATACCGAGCCGACAAATTCCGTGACCTTGCCCAGATCATCGGAAGCGGATACGGCCTGAATAGTGATGACCGGGTTTACCGTGATATTGCCGGTCGAGCCCACGGTCAGCGACTTCGCCAGGTTAAAATCCATATGCAGCCCGCCGAGACTACTGTTGCTGATCACCAGGGGCGCGCCCGCCGGAAATGCCACCGTGACGGTCGAATTCGTGAGCGTCCCATTTACCGTCGTGGACGCTGGCGACGGCGTCATCGTGATGTAAGAAATTACCGGGCTGGATACGTTGAAGGTGGCGCTCGAGTACGTGCCTGCCGGAATGCTATTGAAGGCCAGCAAGGAACGCAGGCCCATCAGCCGGCCGAAGTCGACGGTCGTCGGCTGGGAAAGCGCCTGCACGCTGGTCGAACCATTATTAAGCGTGATGCTGTTGATGGTGATATTGAATGAAACTACCCAGGGCAAGGGCGCATCTTCGCCAACTACAAAGACCGATCCCTGCGACCCGCCACCGCCGTTCGAGGATGAACCTGTACTGCAGCCTAGAAAAACGGCTGCAATCAGACTAAGCACCACTAACAGCAGAACATACTTCTTCATAGCAAACTCCGGCATAATTGAATTCAGGGTTGCAGAAAAGACTACTGAATATGCGAGTACAAACCCATAGCTTTGACCGGAGTTGCAGTATCTTTGGTAACTTCACGGATGAGGTGACTTAGATTAGCAGGTTGCGGAAGAACTCCAGCTCGGGCAGGGTTTGGGAAGGGCACGAGTTAACTCGTGCTGCTAAGCCGCTGAATATACGTCAGCGCTTCAGCGCCTGGGGCACTTGTGGATATTGAGTTGCCCACCGGTAGTCATCGCGCAGATGTATACCAAAGCAGAACTTGTCATCCTGAGCGGAGCGGTTGGCTCGCAACGCGAGGCAGCCACGCAGTCGAAGGACCCCTTGCTGGCTGGGGATAAAAGAAGAACTTCGGAAGGCGTTCTGACCGACTCGGGCTCACGCTCTCGCTCAGGATGTGGTTTCGTACACTTAGGCATTGCCCACACGGACACAAATTGAAAGGCCGCGCTCGAGGCGCGGCCAAGGTGAAAACCGACGACTGTAAGCTTACAACTAGATTTCCATCACTTCTTTTTCTTTTCCCTTGCTCATCTCTTCCATCTTCTTGATTTCGTCGTCGGTGAGGCGCTGGATTTCATCAAGCGACTTCTTCTCTTCGTCCTCGGTAATCTTCTTGTCTTTCAGGGCTTTTTTGATGGCGTCGTTGCCGTCGCGGCGGATGTTACGAACGGCGGTGCGGTGCTCTTCCAGAACTTTGTGCAGGTGCTTGACCATGTCCCGCCGGCGCTCTTCTGTCAGCGGCGGCACGGGCACCCGGATGATCTTGCCGTCGTTCATGGGATTCAAGCCCAGTTCGGCGGAGCGGATGGCCTTCTCGATAGTGGCGAGTGAGGAAGGGTCGAAGGGCTGGACCGTGATCAACTGGGCTTCGGGAGCGTGGACCTGGGCAATCTGGTTCAGGGGCATCTGCGAGCCGTAGTAGTCGACGCTGACGCTGTCGAGCATGTGAACGTTGGCGCGACCGGTGCGGGTGGCGGCCATGGCCTTGCGGAAATCTTCCACCGCGCGCTCCATGCGGGTTTTCAACTGCGCGTAAGTGTCTTTCAGACCTGCTACTGCTGCCATCGTGGGTTGAGCCATTGGTAGCTCCAGGATTCAGGATGAAACGTTGAATTATAAATGTTTCGAGATTTCAAAGTTTCAAAGTGCGTTAGGTAAAAGCGCAACACAAGGCCCCTCGACTCCGTCCGGCTGCGCTTCGCCGCTTGCCGGACTCCGCTCGGGATGACAGCGTGAGGGGAGATCCAAGGAGCGGTTCACCTTTGAAACTTTGAACCTGTCTTGCTTATACGCCAGCGCTCACCAGCGAGCCGATCTTCTCTCCCGTGACTACTTTCCGAATATTCCCGCGCTGGTTCAGGTTGAAGACGATGATGGGCAGATTGTTATCTTTGCAGAGCGAAATCGCCGTGGAGTCCATCACCTTGAGACCTTTTTTCAGAACATCCATGTAGCTGATCTCAGTGAACTTCTTGGCATCTTTGACGAGCATGGGATCGGCGTCATACACACCATCAACCTTGGTAGCTTTAAGAATCGCGTCGGCCTTGATCTCCATCGCCCGGAGTGAAGCTGCGGTATCGGTCGAGAAGTACGGATTGCCGGTGCCGCCGGCGAAGATCACGACGCGGTTCTTCTCCAGATGCCGGATGGCGCGCCGGCGAATGAACGGTTCGGCCACCTGGTTCATCTCGATGGCGGATTGCACACGCGTGTATACGCCTTGTTTTTCGAGAGCATCCTGCAGCGCCAGGGCGTTGATGACCGTGGCCAGCATGCCCATGTGATCGGCGGATACCCGATCCATGTTCTTCGCCTGATCCGCTACGCCGCGGAAGAAGTTCCCACCGCCGACCACAATCGCGATCTGCACTCCCAGCGAGTGGACGTCCGCCAGTTCCCCCGCAATCTCGTGAATCCGCGCCGTATCCACGCCAAACCCCTGGTGGGCCGCCAGGGCCTCGCCGGAGAGTTTGAGAAGGACGCGTTTGAAGATCGCGGTTGGCATTCAATCTCCAGGTTTCAAGGTTTCAATGTTTCGGGGTAAAACCATCTCCATCGTATGTTCTGCAATTTTGAAACCTTGAAACTCTGAAACTTTGAAACATTAAAAAAAGGGCGCCCAAAGCGCCCTTTTTGTTATTCCGCTTTTTGCTCCGGATTGCTCACTGCAATCGTCTCGCCGGCGTCGCCGACTTTGAAGCGGGCGAAGCGGCGAACCGATATGTTCTCGCCGAGCTTGCCGATTTTGGTGGCGATCAATTGCTTGATCGAGATGGTCTGGTCCTTGATGAAGGGCTGCTCGTACAAGCAGACCTCTTCATAGAACTTGCCCATCTTGCCTTCCACCATCTTCTCGGCGATGTGATCGGGCTTCCCGCTGGCCTTTGCCTGCGCAAGGTAAATGTCCTTTTCGCGGGCGTAGGCTTCTGCCGTTACGTCTTCTTTCCGAATGAACTTCGGATCGGAAGCGGCGATGTGCATGGCGATGTCGTGAACGAGTTCTTTGAAGTCCTCGGTGCGGGCCACGAAATCGCTCTCGCAGTTCACTTCCACGAGGACGCCGATCTTGCCTCCGGCATGAATGTAGCTGGCGACGGAACCTTCGCTGGTCACGCGCGTTGCCTTCTTCTGGGCGACCGCCGCGCCGCGCTTGCGCAGGATCACGATCGCCTGCTCCATATCGCCCTTGGATTCGGTGAGCGCCTGCTTGCAATCCATCATGGGCGCGCCCGTGCGCTCGCGGAGGTCTTTCACTTGTGCTGCGGAAATATTCACGGTAGTTGTGCTCATTGCTATTAATTCTTTCTAAGTCTCGACTGTCCTTTACAAAACTCGACCCGCGCCAGACGACCCGCGCGGGTCCAGATTTTTCGCCCCTACCGGGGCCTGGTTCGTCTTTTTCATCTGGACCCAGGGCTTACGCCCTGGGCTAAATTCTTCCGCCGCTCCGCGGCTTTTTCTCGAGCGCCTGACGGCTGAAAGCTGATAGCTGTCTCTTAAAACTGGCTCTCGGCGTGGCTGACTTCGCGTTCTTCGCGGTCTTCTTTCACCGGCTGCTTGCGCGTTCCGGTGCCCAGCACGTCTTCCATGCTGATGTCCTCGGCCTCGCCGCTGCCTTCTTCGCTGGCGGAAATCTCAGCGCTCCCTTCCACCGGCGCTTGCGCAGAAGCTGCCTCCGCCTGTTGGGCCATGCCGGCAGCGGTCGCCAGTTCCTGCGTCTGGACATCCTTCGCAAGCTGCACGCCTTCGACCGCCGAGTCGGCAATCTTGGAAGCAAACAAGCGGATCGCGCGCAGCGCGTCGTCGTTGCCGGGAATCACGTAGTCCACTTCGCTGGGATCGCAGTTCGTATCCACGACGGCTACGACGGGAATGCCCAGCTTGCGCGCCTCGCGCACCGCAATCTGCTCTTTGTTGGAGTCGATCACGAAGATGGCATCGGGCAAGCGCGTCAGTTCCTTAATTCCGGCCAGGTTGGCCTGCAGGTGCTTGCGCTCGCGCTCCAGCTTGATGACTTCTTTCTTGGGCAGCAGCTCGTAACGGCCGTCGGTGGCCATTTCGTCGAGTTCTTTGAGCCGCTTTACGGATTTCTGTACCGTGACCCAGTTGGTCAGGAGCCCGCCCAGCCAGCGCTGGTTGACATAGAACATCGAGCAACGCTGCGCTTCTTCGGCGATCGCGTCCTGCGCCTGCCGCTTGGTGCCCACAAAGAGAATCGTCTTCCCCCCGGCGGCCAGGTCGGTCACGAACTTCGACGCTTCCTTGAACATCTTCAGCGTCTTCTGCAAATCAATAATGTAAATTCCGTTGCGCTCTCCGAAGATGTACTCCTTCATCTTAGGATTCCAGCGCTTCGTCTGGTGCCCGAAGTGAACCCCCGCTTCGAGCAACTCTTTCATGGTGATATTTGCCAAACAACCTCCTATTTGGATTGCATCCGGCGTTCAACTACATTCCGGATTTCCATTCCCGTCTGCCCCGTCTGCTGACGGGAAGAATTTTACTCCGCTAACCTTTCCAAGTTTCTATCTCTTGCTGTACTGGAATCTCTTCCTCGCGCCCTTCTGGCCGTACTTCTTGCGCTCTTTCTTGCGCGAGTCACGCGAGATCAGGCCCTCGGCCTTCAGCTTTTTCCGGAGTTCGATATTGAACTCCATCAGCGCACGAGCCACGCCCAGCTTGAGCGCGCCAGCCTGGCCATTGACGCCGCCGCCGGAAACATTGGCGACCACGTTGAAGTTGCTGCTGGCTTCGGCGCTGGCGAGCGGCTGCTTCGCCATGGTGCGCTGGGCTGCCGTCACAAAATACTGTTCAAAGGGACGGCCATTGACCTTGAAATCGCCGCTACCCGGCCGCAGAAACACGCGCGCGACGCTCGACTTGCGCCGCCCCGTACCGTAATACTGAACCAAATCAGCCATTTTCGCTTCCAGCTTCTAGCTCCTAGCCTCTAGCAATCCGGACTGAGCTACAGCTTTTAACCTTTCAATGAATTCGTTTCGATCCCAAATCTGTCATCCCGACCGAGGGCGTAAGCCCGAGCGGAGGGACCTTGCGCTTAGCGCGCCAGCGCCATGCCTTCCGGCTTCTGCGCCTGGTGCGGATGCTTCTCCCCGCGATATACCTTCAGCTTGCTGATCATCTGCCGCCCCAGCTTGCTCTTGGGCAGCATACGCTTCACGGCCTCTTCGATAACCAGTTCCGGCTTGCGCGTCATCCGCTTGGTATAAGCTTCCGTGCGCAGACCGCCGGGATACCCGGTGTAATGCTGATAAACCTTGGCTTCCGCCTTCATACCGGTCATCTTGACCTTATCGGCGTTAATGACGATCACGTGGTCGCCGGTATCCAGAAACGGCGTATATTTGGGGCTCTCCTTGCCCATCAAAATGCTGGCTACCCGCGAGGAAAGCCGGCCCAGGGGCTGCCCCGAGGCATCCACCACGTACCACTTGCGCACAATTTCCCCCTCTTTGGGGAAATAGGTTGACATGCAAAATCTCCCAGAAATAGAAAAACGCAAAGAAGACCGCTGAGCAACCCAACTTGCGCTGAAAGCGCAGGGTATTCAGGCGGGCAACCGCAGGACTACCAAAGGTTTAAAGATAACGTAGGTAGCGCGGAATTGTCAATGAAGTGACCGCCTAGTTATCCTAGTGATCGTCGTGGGACTGATGCTGTTGGTGCTCTCCGCCTGTGGGTTCGGGCGAGACCGCAAACGTCTTCTGCCAGTACTCCTTGGCTCCCGGCGGTAGTTTCTCAACCCGAGACAAGAAGCCCGTTACCTTCCAGATATCCTGCTCACTCAGAACCTTGTTCCACGCCGGCATTCCGGTATAACGCACGCCGCTTCGTACCGCATAAAAGATGTGCCACTCGGGATCGTCAAGCGGATCCAGAACCAGCTGCGGGGGCGGCGGATACATAGAGTTGTGCAGAGGGCTGGGCTTTTTGTCGAGTCCGCCATGGCAGAGCGCGCAATTCATGGTGTAGATCTTTATTCCCTGGATGAGATTGTCATCCGTCGGCTGCACCGGGTTGCTCACGCGGGGAGCCCGTTTTTCCATAGACGTATCGAGCGCACCCGAGGCAATCCACGATTCCAGCCGCGAAGGCCGCGCATCAGCATTGGTCGGAGCAAATCCCAGCAGGAGGTACGCCAGTCCACCCACCACAACCACCAGAATTGTGAAGATCACTCCCAGAATGAAATTGCGCATTGGTCCTCCCCCATACTTTCATCGTTGAAAGGAACCCGACGATTCTATTCCAGATAGCCCTAATAGGCTTTCAGGCGGCGCGCTTCCCGTACCAGGTCGCTGACTTTGGGCAAGAAATATTCCTCCTGCGGCGGCGAGAAGGGCACCGGTGAATCCTGCGAGGTAATGCGAACGATCGGCCCGTCCAGATCGTCAAAGGCCTCTTCATGAATGATGGCGCTGATCTCGCCGGCGATGCCGCCCGTTTTCACATCTTCGTGCAGGATAATAACTTTGTTGGTTTTGCGAACAGTGTCGGCGATGGCCTGCCGGTCGAGAGGAGCCAGCGTCCGCAGATCCAGCACTTCGACGTCAATTCCTTCCTTAGACAGATTCTCCGCAGCCTCCAGCGCCACGAATACCATCGCCGCATACGTGATAACGCTGAGGTCGCGCCCTTCGCGCGCCACGCGCGCTTTGCCCAAAGGAACTACGTAGTCGTCCGCCGGCACCTCTTCTTTTATGCGGCGATACAGATACTTGTGTTCGAAGAAGATGACTGGATTATTGTCGCGAATGGACGCCTTGATCAGGCCCTTGGCGTCGTAGGCACTCGCCGGACACACCACTTTCAGTCCCGGCGCATGCACAAACCAGGCCTCCGGGTTCTGCGAGTGGAACGGGCCGCCATGCACATTGCCGCCGCTCGGCCCACGAATCACCAAGGGCGCCGGCGCTCCCCAGCGGTAATGTGCCTTGGCCACCATGTTCACGATCTGGTTGAAGGCGCATCCGATGAAATCCATGAACTGAAATTCCGCCACCGGCCGCATTCCCGTCAGCGATGCCCCGAACGCCGCGCCCACAATGGCCGATTCAGCAATCGGCGTATCAATCACCCGCTCCGGCCCGAAGCGGTCAATGAACCCGTCCGTGACTTTGAACGCGCCGCCGTAAATACCGATATCTTCGCCAATGCAGAAGACACTCGGGTCGCGCTCCATCTCTTCCCAGATTCCCTGGCGAATAGCTTCGAGATAGGTAAGTTGGGGCATAGGCGCTAACTTGCGTTCTTGTGGGAAGCTTGGATTGATGGATCTGTACCGGCTTCGGGAGCAGCAGCCGCATTCTGGTCAACCACAGATCTGTCATCCCGAGCGAAGCGAAGCGGAGTCGAGGGACCTTGTGTTTCCTCTTTTCCGTACCAATCCGCTGCCAGATCTTTCCAACCTGGATTCACCCGCTGAATCAACCATTCTTTCTTGTCCCGACGCCAGTTCTTCAACTGCTTTTCACGGTTGATCGCTTTGTGCACATCGTCAAAACTCTCCCAATACACGAGCCGCACCGCATCGTAATCGTATGTAAACCCGCGAAACTCGTGGGTTTTGTGTTGAAAAACGCGTTTGTACAGGTTGTTGGTCATGCCAATGTATAACGTACGCCGCGAGTTGCTTTGCATCATGTACACATAAAACCGATATTCGCGTTGCATACTGCCTCCAAAACGCGAAACGCAAGGTCCCTCGACTCCGCTTCGCTCCGCTCGGGATGACAGTATTGTGGCACTTTCCGACCATATGGCCTGTAACAGCTGAACATCACCTGCAGAGAAGCCATCACTTCAAATGCACCGCCGCTTCTCTCTCTTTTGGAGTGCGCGGCGCGGTTTTCGTTACAGCTGATTTTGGAATTCCGTATCTCGGTTTGACTTCGTGGCAGCCGCTCTCGCAGTAGACTCCGCCGGCAGCGCTCTCGGGCTGCGGCATCGGCGCAGCGACAGCGAACTCCCGATCCGCTTCCAGTTCCCGTTCGACGCCGGCGATCAGTTGTTCGTTCTGCTCATGCGTGAGCCACTTCTTTTGCAACAGGTGATTTTCCAGGCGCGCAATGGGATCCCGCTTTCGCCAATATTCGAACAGCGGCTTGGGCACGTATTCCGCGGCATCGTGGATAGCGTGCCCTTTCATGCGCATCATCTTGGCTTCGATGAGCGTCGGGCCTTCTCCGCGGCGAGCGCGCTCACAGGCTTCGTGCGCGGCATCGTAAACCTGGCAGGCATCGGTACCGTCCACGATCACTCCCGGAATGCCGTAGGCAATGGCGCGTTCGGCCAGGTCCTTCACGCGAAACTGCATATCGGCGGGCGTGGAATATCCCCAAAGATTGTTTTCCACGAACAGCACCAGTCCCAGGTTCTGCACCGCAGCGAAGTTGATGCCTTCGTAGGTCACGCCGGTGGACTGTCCGCCATCGCCTATATAGGTCATGACGGCGATGCTCCGGCCTTGCAAACGCGCGCCCAGTGCCACTCCTGCCAGCACCGGGATCAGATCGCCCAGCGTTGATATCGGCGAAACCACGTTGCGCTTCTGATGATCGCCAAAATGCGAGGACGCATCCCGGCCCTTCGTCGGTGAACCGGCCTTGGCCATGTACTGCATCATGATGTCGCGTGCGGGAAAGCCGCGCACCAGCAACGATCCCTGGTTGCGGATCATCGGCCCCATCCAGTCTTCCTCGCGCAACGCGTAGGCCGAGGCGCACGAGCAGGCTTCCTGACCCAGGCCGAAGTAAACTCCGCCTACCACCTTTCCTTGCTTGTAGAGATTTTCCAGCGCCGTTTCCATGCGGCGATTGAGCAGCATCCAGCGATAGATCTCGATGAGTTGTTTTTGGTCGAGATACTTCGACTCACGCAGCGGCGGGACGGGCGCGCTCAGGTCGCCTTCGCACTCGTAATGAACTGCGTCTCCGTTGCGCGACTGCTTCAACGTGAAGCAGGGCTTTTCCAGGCGGTAATCCTGGATGGTATAGGAGCGCTGTGGGTTCGAAACTTCCCCACCCTCCGCTGAAGCGGAAGGGTGGGGCACCCTGTGGGCTCGAGCCTTTCGGCCATCGGAAGAATGATTTGTTCTTTTCTTGCTCGCCATCCCCGAAGACTCAAGCCCAGTAAGATTCTTCTTCGTTGTGTAAACGCTGCAGTTCAGCCGGCGGCCGCATCGGCACCCCTAGCTTGCGGCCCAGGTCATCAAGATTGCTGACGAACTCCACCTCGGTTTCGAATACCTCGGCAAAACTGCGGGCCGCGGCGGCCAGCACTTGCTCAAAATCTACTTTTCTTCCCAATTCACGTTCCATTGAGGTAACCGGCTTAGAGGCAATACCACACGGAACAATCAGATTGAAGTAATTGAGATCGGTATTCACGTTCAGAGCGAATCCGTGTGAAGTAACGCCGCGAGAGATGTGTACGCCGATGGCCGCGATCTTCGCCTGCGGCTTCGATTCCCGCTCTTGAGTCCACACACCGGTGAGCCCTTTGACGCGTTCCGTGGGAATATCGAAGGCTGCGCAAGTTCGGATCAGCACCTCTTCCAGGCGACGCACATATTCGATAGCCCCCAGCGTTTTGCGCGTCCCCTGCGTGGACGGGATTCCGTGCAAATCGAAAATCGGATAGGCCACCAGCTGCCCTGGACCGTGGAAAGTAACATCCCCGCCGCGATCACACTCCCATATCTCGACGCCTCGCTTTGCCAATTGATCGGTCGAGACCAGCACGTTCTGTGGTTTGGCGTTGCGGCCGAGAGTGATCACCGGGGAGTGCTCGAGGAAAAGAAGGACGTCGCCAATGCGGCCCTGCTTCCGCGCCTCGACCAGGTTCTGTTGCAGGCGAAGCGCGGTGGCGTAATCAACAACGCCGAGCTGAACTGCGGAAATCAGAGGGGCACCCCTCCTGGATTCTACGACAGAAAAGCCACCCTACGTAAACCGCTTAGGATGGGGGAGGGGAGAGCAGATTTGGAGGACGCCACGAAACGCAAGCTCCCTCGACTCGGCCTTCCGCACTCGCTCGGGATGACAGGGCGAGAGCATCGGCTTCGCGTTTACGCCAACAGCCGCGCCGCATCTTTCGCGAAGTAAGTGAGAATAATCTGCGCGCCGGCGCGCCGGATCGAAATGAGCGACTCCATCATGACGCGCCCGCGGTCAATCCAATTATTCAGAGCTGCAGCTTCGATCATGGCGTACTCACCCGATACCTGGTAAGCGGCCAGGGGCACGTCGAAGCGCTCGCGGGCTGCCGCAATCACGTCCAGATAAGGAAGCGCGGGCTTGACCATGATCATGTCGGCGCCCTCTTCCAGGTCGGTTTCAATTTCGCGCATGGCCTCGCGCAGGTTCGCGGGATCCATCTGGTAGGAGCGCCGGTCGCCGAACTGCGGCGTTGAATCGGCGGCCTCGCGGAACGGGCCATAGAAGCCCGAAGCGAATTTCGCAGCGTAGGACAGAATCGGCGTATTGCTGAATCCGGCCTCGTCGAGAGCCTTGCGAATCGCCGCAACCCGCCCATCCATCATGTCGGAGGGCGCGATGATATCCACCCCGGCACGCGTCAGGGAGACCGAAGTACGGGCCAGCAATTCCAGGCTGGCGTCATTGACGATCTCGTATTCCGTTGCTGAGGCTGGCGGGGCCACAGCAGACGCCGCACCCAACGACTGCGGTTTGGCGCTCGAGCGCACGACCCCACAATGCCCGTGCGACATGTATTCGCAGAGGCAGACATCGCCCATGATCACCAGATCCCGCACTTCCCTCTTGATCGCCCGGGCTGCCTGTTGCACGATGCCATCGTCCGCCCAGGCTCCCGTTGCCACTTCGTCTTTCTTCTCCGGCAATCCGAACAGGATGACAGACGGGATGCCCAGCGCGTGAACCCCGCGCGCCTCCTTCACGGCTTCGTCGACGGAAAGGTTGAACACACCCGGCATGGAACGCACTTCCTTGCGCACGCCTTCACCCGGGCAAACGAACATGGGATAGACGAATGATTCCGGCGTGAGATGGGTTTCCCGCACCATGGAGCGAAGCGGTTCGGTGCGGCGCATGCGGCGGAGGCGGGTAACCGGAAATGCCATAATTTGCGAGGGCAAAACGCCCTTCTCCTGACTAAAGTCTAGCAGAGCACATCGAGGAAAAACCGCGATTTTCAGCGATCTTCTCATCCACGGAGGCTCAGACGCCCCGTCTGGGCAGGCGCGTATAGCTCGCTTGTGTTTGCGATGGCCTACCGCGCCGGCAGTGTCGCTTGGCTCCAACGCGCAGTGCGCGATCATCTTGTAACATGGTTGCGATGTTGCCAGAGCCACTTGTCCACAGCAGCGCTCGACTGCTCGAGTTCGATGCTTTACTTGACCTGCTGCGGACCTATGCCGTGTCGCCCCTGGGCAAGGGTCGCGTCACGGAGCTGGCGCCGTCTTCCGATCATGTCTGGATCGAAAATCAGCAACAACTGGCGGCGGAGATTCGCGAATACCGCCGCGTCGGTGGCCGCTTCGAATTCGCAGGCTTGCTCCACCCTGGCAAGCTGGTAGAAAAGGCGCGTATCGAGGGTTCGGCATTAGAAACCAGTGAAATTCGCGACATCGTGCTCGTGGTTGACCGCGCCGCGGAGTGGCGGGAAATTGCGCTGCAACCTCCAGCCGCAATGCAGAGCGCGTGGACGGCGGTGCGAACCCTGTCGGCAGGCATTGCCGACTTCACCAATTTCCTGCGCTCCTTCCGCAACAAGATTTTGCCCGATGGCACGCTGGATGACCGCGCCTCGCCGGAACTGGCGCGCATACGCCGTGAGGTGGAGAAGCAACGGCGGCTGATTCAAGATTCCCTACGGAGCTACCTGCACCGGCTGACGGAAGGCGGCGCCGCCCAGGACGAGGTGGTGACCATCCGCGGCGAGCGTTTCGTCATCCCCATTAAGAGCGAGCAGAAACGCCGCGTGCAGGGCGTCGTCCATGGGGCCAGTTCGAGCGGGCAGACCGTCTTTATCGAACCGCTGGAAACCATTGAACAGAACAATGAACTGGTGCGGTTGCTTGATGAAGAACAGGCGGAAATCCATCGCATACTTCTGGAAATGACGCGTCGCATTGGGGAGCAGTCGGAGGAGATTGCGGCGGCCACGGACATCCTGATGGAGCTCGAGCTGCAATTCGCCAAAGCTCGGTTCGCCGAGGATTATGGCTGCGTGGCGGCAGTCGTCGATGCCATCGCCAGCAAAGGCACGCGAGGTGCGCTCGCGCCGGACCCTTCGACTACGCTCAGGGCAGGCGCCCGGGGGCGGCCGTCCCTACGCAGACTGATTCTTCACAAGGCTCGGCATCCTTTGCTGGAACGGAATCTGAAGGCAAAGGGCGGGAAGGTCGTCCCCATCAGCATGGAACTGGAAGGAGAGCGGCGCGAGTTGATCATCACCGGCCCGAATACAGGCGGAAAAACTGTAGCGTTGAAAACGGTGGGCCTGCTGGCGCTGATGGCGCAATCCGGGTTACCCGTGCCGGCCGATCGGGGGGAATTTCCTGTCTTCGACGCCGTGTTGGCGGACATTGGCGACTATCAATCTATCGAGCAGAATCTCTCGACCTTTTCCGCGCACGTCACCAACATTGATTTCATATCGCGCACCGCGACTCCCGATTCGCTGGTCATACTCGACGAACTGGGTTCGGCAACCGATCCGGAAGAGGGTGCGGCACTCGCCGTGGCCATCGCCGAGCACTTCCGCCAGATTGGCTGCATGTCGCTGATCTCCACCCATCACACATCGCTCAAAGTGTATGGCGCCAACACACCGTCGGTCGTGAATGCCGCGGTGGGCTTCAATGAAACCACCCTCCAGCCCACATATGAACTGAAGATTGGCGTTCCCGGGGCATCGGCAGGAATCAACATCGCCCAGCGGCTGGGCTTGAATCCGGCGATTATTGAATCGGCGCGCCGGCGACTCAGCACGCAGGCGCAAGACGTGGGCAAGTTCCTCGATCGCTTGCACGCGGAACTGCGCGAGACGGAAGACGAGCGCCGGGAGTTGCAAAAGAAAGAGCAGGAAATCGAGCGCGAGCGAACGCGTCTTGCCGCCGAGGGCGCACGTGACCAGCGAGACAAAGTTCGCGAGATGGAGAAGAAGCTCGAAGCCTTGTTTAAGGATTTCGAATACCATGCGCGCGAGGCGGTCAACGCGATTCAAGACCGTGCCGCTGCCCAGAAGCTTTCGAAGGATGCAGAACGCCGCATCGCCCGGCTGCGCCGCGAGTTCCGTGAACAATTCGATTCCGCCGTGGTCGCTCATGCGACTGGAGCCGATCGCGGCGATCCTCATGCCCAGCCGCAGGTCGTAAAAAACGTTTCTGAAGGCGACACCGTCAAGCTCAAATCGACGGGGCGTCCCGCCAGCGTGAAGCGCCGCCTGGATGACGACCACTTTGAAGTAGAGATTGGCGCCATGAAGATGAAGATTGCGCGCGAGGATATTGCCGGGATTCTGGTCCGCGCCTCCGAGTCCCCCGTACAGGCGGCGCGGGCACGCGGCATTCGCGTGTCGCTGCAGACGGAAGCCAGCGATTTGAATACCCCGTCGGAGATCAACGTCATTGGCCGCACCGTTGACGATGCCACTCGTGAGGTGGAGAAGTTCGTAGATCGCGCCTTCCTGGCAGGACTACCGCGCGTGCGCGTCGTGCATGGCAGCGGCATGGGCATTCTGCGCAAGGCGCTGCGGCAATACCTGCAGAAGCACCCGCATGTCGCGGCCGTTTCTGAGCCCCCGCAGAATGAAGGTGGCGGCGGCGCCACGGTGGTGGAACTGAGAACGTAATTGCCTGGCAGCCCCAAACTTCCCCCAAGGTTGATGAAACGAGGGCTTCGATATACTCATCTAACGCGCTAATGAGCCGCCTGTACCGATATCGCGCCGTGGTCGCCTTGCTGCTGCTGGTTCCGTCCACGGGATGCCTGTTCCGCTCCCATACGGTGGCGCCGCAGGCAACCGCGCAGCTGAAGACGGCTACGCCGCAGCAGTTAATCGATTACATCAATTCCCAGGCGGAGAACATCAAGAGCCTGCAGGCGACGGTAGATATCGATACTTCGGTCGGGGGCGAAAAGCGGGGGAAAGTCACAGATTATCAGGCGATCCGCGGTTATGTGCTGGCGCAGAAACCGGCCATGTTGCGCATGATTGGCTTGATGCCGGTGGTTCGCAATCGCGCCTTCGACATGGTCAGCGATGGCAACGAATTTAAGCTCTGGATCCCGCCCAAGAACAAGTTCATCACCGGCCACAACCAGATCACGCACATGTCTGCCAACCCGCTGGAAAACGTGCGCCCGCAGCATCTTTACGACGCCCTCCTGCTGCGCCGCATTGATCCGCAGAATGAGGTTGCAGTAGTGGAGACCGATTATGAACCGGTGAAAATGGGCAAAAATGCGGAAATCATGGAGCCGGTCTATATCGTGGATGTGATCCGCAAAGGACAGCAGGGTTGGTATCTCTCACGCAAGATCACCTTCAGCCGCAACGACCTTCTGCCGCATCGGCAACGCATCTTCGACGAGAATGGGAACATGGTGACCGATGCGCATTACGATGATTTCCAAAACTACAATGGCATCAATTTTCCGAATCGCCTCGAGATCTGGCGCCCGGTCGAGGAGTACACGATTGTGCTCAAGATCATCAAGCTGCAGTTGAACGAACCGCTCACCAGCGAACAGTTCGCCCTGAATCGCCCGCCAGGAGCGGAATTCGTAAATCTGGACGAGCCGCATTCCACCCGCGCTTCCGACGGCAGAGATAGCCAGCCACATTAGCGGTGGGCAAGTAGCTAAAAGCCAGAGGCCCGAAACTGGTCATGATGAACCGAATGATTGTCGCCAACCTTGTCCATCGCCCGGTGCGATCTCTGATCAGCATTGTGGCCGTGGGACTGGAAGTCACGTTGATCCTGCTGATCGTTGGCCTGTCGCTCGGCATTTTGAACGACAGCCGGGAACGGCAGGCCGGAATCGGCGCGGACGTGATCGTCATGCCGCCGGGCTCGTCGTTCATCGTCGGCCTGACCGGCGCGCCCATGTCGATCAAGGTGGGCGATATTTTGTCGAAATTGCCGCATGTCAGGGCAGTGGCCCCTGTTTTTACCCAGGTCTCCACAGCCGGCGCTCTGGAAATGATCGACGGCATCGATCTGAAGACTTACGAGGCGTTACGCCCGTTTCGTTATCTGGAGGGCGGCCCCTTTCAGGGTCCCTACGACGTGCTGGTAGATGACGTATTCGCCCGCTCCAAACGTGTTCACGAAGGGGACAAGATCGAGATTCTCAATCACGAGTTCCGTGTCGCGGGGATCGTGGAACAGGGAAAAGGCGCGCGCAAGTTTGTGCCGCTCAGCACCATGCAGGATCTGCTGGGGGCACAGGGCAAGGCTTCGCTGTTCTTCCTCAAATTGGACGATCCGAAGAATGCGGAGGCTGTAGTGGACGAAATCAAGCACGTTCCCGGCATGGGCAGGTACGTCGCCACTTCGATGGCTTATTACCTGTCAATGATGACGACTTCAAACTACCCCGGCCTGTCGAGTTTCATTAACGTGGTGATTGCGATTTCAGTGATCATTGGATTCATCGTCATTTTTCAGGCAATGTATGCGGCGGTGATGGAACGCACGCGGGAGATCGGAATCCTGAAATCGATGGGCGCGTCCAAGCTTTACATCGTGAACATCATCCTGCGGGAGACGGTGCTGCTGGCCCTCGCCGGAATCATCTTCGGTGTCATTGTCAGCTTGCTGGCGCGCGAAGGCATTGTGCATCGCCTGCCTCTGCTGCGGGTCAACGTGACAGCGGCCTGGATCCTGCGCGCAACCATCATCTCGATTCTGGGAGCCATTGCGGGAGCGCTCTATCCAGCATTCAAAGCCGCGCAGAAGGATCCTATTGACGCGCTGGCGTATGAATAACCGCATTTGGCACTTAGCATTTAGCACTTGGCCCCTCAGCAGCATTGCTTGGGCGAGCAGGATGTTGAATGGCTAAATGCTAAGTGCTAAGGCCCGTTTCTGCGTCGCATTGCATGCGGCAGCCGGGGCTTGGGGACGCTATAATTCAAGGTTTGGGTGGTGGGGAAATTCTCTTCTGAGCGGAAGGAACGTATGGCTGATGTGGTGATGCCCCAGATGGGGGAGTCGATTGTTGAAGGCACGATTACCAAGTGGCTGAAAAAGCCTGGGGATAAGGTCCAGCGGGACGAGCCGCTGTTTGAGATTTCTACCGACAAGGTGGACGCTGAGATCCCGGCGCCATCTTCGGGCGTACTGCAGGAAATTAAGGTTCCAGAGGGCACGACCGTCCAGGTCAACACGGTGGTAGCGAGCATTTCCGCTGACGGTGGAGCCGCTGCGCCCGCGCCCGTGAAGCCCGCTCCGCAAGAAGCCTCGGCGACAGCCGCGCCGGCGGTCGTCACCCCGGTTCAGCCGAAGACGGCTCCAGCACCACCGCCATCGTCCCATGTCTCCCAAAACCGGGGAGACATGGGGCACCCGACCGCTCCGCCTACAGCGGCGGCTCAGCATAAGGAAGTGATCGAGTTTCCACAGGGCAGCGAGGAAGATCATGTGCGCTCCTCGCCACTGGTGCGACGGATCGCGCGTGAGAACAATGTCGATCTCTCACGAGTCCAGGGTAGCGGGCTGGGCGGACGAGTTACCAAGCAGGACATTCTCGGCTACCTGGAAAAAAGTCCTGCTCAGCCCGCCGTCGCCGGAGCTACCGCACCGGCTATGAGCGCTCCAGCGCCGAGACAGGCTGCCGCCCAGGCGCCGTCTGCTCCGGCCGCTATCCCAGGCGAAATTGTGGCTATGTCGCAGATGCGCAAAATTATTGCGCAGCGCATGGTCGAGTCGCGGCGCACCAGCGCGCACGTTCACAATCTCTTTGAAGTGGACATGACGCGCATCGTCAACCTGCGCAACAAATTGAAGGGAGGCTTCGAACAGCGTTACGGCGCGAGGCTGACTTTCATGCCATTCTTCGTGCGCGCGGCCATTATCGGCTTGCAGCAATTTCCAATTATCAATGCGTCGGTGGAAGGCGATTCTCTGCACTACCATCAGCACGTCAACATGGGAATTGCCGTCGCCCTGGATTGGGGATTGATCGTTCCTGTGCTGAAGAACGCGGAAGAGAAAAACTTCCTGGGATTGCAGCGCGGCATTGCCGACCTGGGAGAGCGGGCGCGCAGCAAGAAACTGGTGCCCGACGAAGTCCAGGGTTCGACCTTTACCGTGACCAACCCGGGCACCTTCGGCGCAGTGTTTGGTCTGCCCATCATCAATCAGCCCAACGTTGCCATCCTGGGCGTCGGCGGAATTACCAAGGCTCCGGTGGTGATCACCGATAAAGAGGGCACCGACTCGATCGCGATCCGTTCGCTGGTCCACCTCACGCTGGGCTACGATCACCGTGTGATCGACGGCGCCGTGGCGGATCAGTTCATGGCTCTGGTGAAGAAGACGCTGGAAAACTGGAATGAAGAGATCGGATAGGTTAGGGAACATCCACCACAGAGGCACAGAGACACAGAGAGCCTTTGCGGTGGATGTTGCGCTCACGCACTACTTCTTCGCCCAGACCGATGAGTTCAGGCAGTCTACGGCTCCATCGATGACTTTGGCGAGCCCGGCCTGAAATTTGTTGGCGTCCACGATCTCCTTGTTCGCCACGGCATCGGTCATGGAGACCGCGGCACTGACGAAGGACAGCACCGCCTGTTTTTTGTCGGCGCCGGAGCGTTCGGGCAGGTTCGCCCAGAAGCGATGCACGATGCGGAAAATTTCCTCCGCTGATTCCTGGTCGTGCGCTACTTGAACCGTCAGCGTGCCCGGCCGGGTGATGGTCTGCACGAAGTAGCGGGCCGCAACATAGGTGGTGATTCCCAGTTGCCGCGCCTTGAGCACGATGTTGCGTCGAGTACAGGTGCGTGAATACTCGGCCTGGGCCGCATTCAGGATCATCGGCACCAGTTGATTGTTTTTGGCGCGGATCCGGAGGAACTCTCCGATGAGGCAATCGCGCAGCCTGGCTTGTCGTAATTTTGGCTGCAGTTCCTGCCCAGTCGGCCAGTTGACTCCGAAATCCAGTTCTCTTCCAAACCGTTGAAGTAAATAAAGATCACTGCTCACGTTCTTGAGGGCCCGAAAACTTCCGAACTTTCTTAAGAATTTAACTCAGTGTGCCGAAACACGCAGGAACCCTTTTCCATCGTTACTTGCGACGCCAATGGCGTTCTGCATCGGAAACGAATTCTCGCTGCCTGAACTGAAATTCAAAGCGGAGCAATAAGCGTTGAAGTATCGACCAACAGCCCCTTAATGTGCTGTTTTCGGAAACAGCATAAACAGATCCGGCGTACAGGTTTCCGGCCCACGGCTAATCCATTCCACTTCTCCCGTGGGGCAGTCAGGCGGCGTGCCGGAAATCGCGTGTACGCCGGATGCGCCATCACACCACTTGGTGCCAACTGGCCGGTTGGTAGTCCATTGCGCCGAGGTCGGCTGAACGCTTGCCGAGGTGCCGGCCACAATCACCTGATGGTCGTTACCGTTGACGATACCGCCCTGCGCCTCGCTGACCACCGTATTAATGGCGTAGCTCGTACTGTTGCTCCGCATGAATCCCGCCACCTGACACGCATTCTGGAGGGACCACGGGCAAGTCAGTGAAGTCGTGCTGCACCCAGCCAGGTTGTCTGAGGGCACGGTGACATAGGAACCTGTGCTATCCACGCTCCCAATCGAGTTGGATGCGTAGAAGTCGGAGGTATTACCCCCGTTCCGGGTGTGACCGAAGCGATACGGTGCGTGCGTGGCCGTCGGATCAATGCCAATAATCTCCGATTCCCAATAGAGTGTGTACGGTGTTCTCGACTGTCCCACCCATGTCGTGAAGTAGAACAGCGGGCGGTCATCGGTCGCATTGTTATTAAAATTACTCCCGTGAAAATCGAGAGCGATTGGCCATCCGACACCGCCTAAAGGCAATACGGTTTGCGTGTTCAGCCAGTCATCGTAGGCGTTCTTGAAGGTTCGCCCAGAGTAGCGGTAATTCCATCCCATCGTTCCATGCAGGGCCGCCTGACCCGGCAACTGCTTAACGTTGAGCGTGTGTTTTTGCCACTCCCAGTCCCCGTTCGTGTTGTATGTGTTGTTCACACCACAACTCGGATGTCCAGCCGCGCAGCCGCCCACTTCAAAATCGCCATACAGTCCGCTTGCAACCTGCCCAGCGCTGTGACTGTAAACGCCGAGGTCCGAATAGACGCAATTGGGACAGGAAACCGCACCTGTGGGACCAGCCCCAGGGTCGCCGAAGACGTGCCCCGTGGACGTGTCAAGCATCTGGCAACCCGCATTGGGGCCGCTGGCGGTGTAGGAAAGCATCTCCATCATGTTGTTCTGGCCGCGCATGGATACGCCGTTGGTGGTCCACGTGATTCCGCCATCGGCGACTTGGTGTGCCAGAACTAATCCGCCCGTCGAAGAACCCGTCTGCGAGGTCGCGTAAGTAAACTGGGTTGACGACGTAACCGTGATAGTCGCCGCGTTTGCGTCCCACCCATTTGTGCTGGTGCAATTCGGATTCGTGGTGCCGACGCAAGACACATCAACCTGGTCGCCAGTGTTCAGGCCATGCGGGCTGGAGAAGTTCACCGTAGCCGTGCCCGCAGACGCGCTGATAGTCGAAATCCAATTGATCCAGCCCGGCTCGCTAGCGCCCGCCGGCCCGGATGCAGTCGTAGCGTGGAAGCCGTACCACATGTAATAGTTCGTGCCGCCGACCGTGAGTTGATTATTATTGTGGCCCATCGGCGTAATCGGGAACCACGCCGGATAGGCAAACCCGGATACCCATGGGTTGCCGCCGTCTAAACCGAAAAAGAAGTCCTGGTCGTTTGCCGATGGCCGGAACACGGTACTGGTCGTAGCTACCCGTCCAGGGAGCGCACACTTGCTAGTGGCGGTGAAGTCTTCTACGACCACCGGGCCGCTGACTGTAGCTTGCGTAGTGGACGAACCCCAGTCGGTCACTGTCCATCGCTCAATCGTGGCGTTACTCGAATTTAGAACAAAATACTGGTTAGGATTCGTCTGCGACCAGCCAACCGGACGACCGCCAAGCGACGTCAGTACGCCCGGATGGCATTGATCGTAGGTCGCCCGGGTAGTGCCGGTGTTGTCCCAGAATGGCAGGATGAAATTCGTGCCCGCTGCCTGTTTATTGACGATAAGTGCCTTGCTGTCGGCGCTGTAAATGCGGCGCTCGCCATTGGACCCCACATCGAAACCGCCGCTGCCGAGGGTTGCATCGGTTACGCGGCACCACAGAGCGTGCGTCCAGGGATCGTTAAAGGTGTCGCCCTTGCTATTGGTTCCGCTTGCCCCCGCATAGGGCGGTGTGCCCACTCCGCCATAGCCAGGAAACTCAAAGATGTCGTGAATGACTGTGTCCGTTGGAGCGCCGTAGGTAATCGGAGGCGTGGTGTCGTTGGGCATGCCAATGGCGAACGATCCAGGTCCACTTCCTGTTCCGTAGACAGAACTCAAATGGACGTACGCCCCAATGTCCCAGCTGCTGGCCAGTGACCGCGGTACACCGGGAAGATCGACAGCATAGGCAGAACCGAGATTGCTGCCCGCGTTCAGGACCGGCGATGCCTTTGTGAAATGAAAATCAGGCGCCGGCCCCGGAGCCGCCGAAACGTAACTGGTCGTCCCGGATATATTGGGAGTCGAAGCGAGCCAATCCATCAACTGAGTGTTCGTCATGAGCACGGCGCCGTGAGCCAGCAGCGAATCGAGAACCGTCCCCACCTCGGCAGTAGTCAGATCATTGTTGTGAATAAATAATCCGTAAGGCACCCCCCACACCGAAGCCTTAAAGATCAGAGCCGCTACTTTGGCATCGATTTGCTGCGCCGTCATACTGTGCAGGCCGCCGAGAGCGAGGCTGGTAATGTTCTGAATGTTGACGCCCTTGGCGTAGATAAAATTCGAGCCCAGGCCGATGGATAACGCCCCACGCGCGCCTTCGTAGCCGGCGCCCGCTGACCAACCTTGGGTCTGAGCGTCTTCAATCCCGTCCGGATAAACGAAGACCTTCGCGTTCGTGAGTCCTGAAATATTCGTTTGCAGCCAATTCTTCGACGCAATGAGTTCGTCCGGTTCCAGACGATCTTTTTGAAATAGCGCCGTGTACGTGGCGGACTTAATATCCTGCGAGTTCACGTCCGCCAATCCGAGGGTGTGCGCGGCTGTGCGGCAGTTGATATCGAGAGCCGCAGTGTACCCACCATGCCCGTTGATGGCAGCAACCAACTCCGCCGCAGTGTCGTATAGGCTGCTGGTCAGATCGTAATTGAGATTTTCGCCCCCCGGTCCGCCAGTAACCGTCGAAGTCAGATGGTTGCCGCTGATGCTCAGCGTCGCGGCCGTTCCCGTTCCCGTGTAGCGGATCGTGAAACTGTTCAGGTTGGTGTAGTACTGGTGCGACCAGGAATGAGAATTAACGTCGTGTCCGGCGGCCAGCCAACCCTGAATTTCAGAGATCAGGCCGGAGGAATATCCGGCGACCACGGCCATGCCGAGCTTTAGCCCACGCTCGTTGAAAAGCGGCAAGAGACTATCGATATAGGATTCCGTACCTGCCGCAAAGCCGACATCATCGACCGTGAAGGTAAGCCGCGCCGGGTAAGTGGCAAAGTTGGTCACCGCTGGAGGAGTATCTGCGGGCAGGTTGTTGCCGCCATCGGTCGCGCCGCCTTGCACATCCTGCGAATTCAGAATGGCGATGCTGTTGGCGTAGAAATGAGAATACGAGTACGTTGCATGGCCGGTGTTATCGACAAGACCGCCGTCGCGGTTGGCGTAGCCTTTGCAGTTCACTAGCGTGATTGCCGTCGCGCTGCCGTCAAAGCGAAAACCGTCATAATTCAAGTGCGCTTCATCGTTATAAAAATTGATATCCGCAGGCGAGGTTGCGTTGACATAGAAACCGTGGGGAAGCGTTCCCGAAGGAACCATTCCGTTCGACTCCATGTTTGCGAAAAGCAAGTGATCGGAAGCGCCGGCGATGTTGACTCCAAAGCCGTCGAACCATTGCAACGACAGGTGCTGGAACTGCAGCCAGCTCTTCCCATTTATGTAGATGAGCTGTCCGGCGGCAGTCGTGATAACGCCAATCGACCCGTAGTAGGTAGCCGGATTTCCGGCTGAATAAATATAGAGGGCGCCGCTCGAGAAGTAGAAATCGCGGTCGTGCTGAACGGCGGCTTGCGAACTCTGTTTCTGGCCCCAGATCGTCCCAAACAAGGCATTATTCACACCGCTGCCCGATACCGGTGTCTGCCACAAATTTCCTGAAATAAGGGACCACGAAGCTGACGATAAGTCCTGATATCCGGTGATAACGGGAGCGGGTCCGGAACCGTAGGCGTCAAAATAGATGCTGCTGGAACTCGTACCACTGGAGGCCGGCACCAATGATTCTCGCCAGGTGTCTCCGCGCGCGAGCAGGACGGTGTCCCCAGCAGCCAAGCTGGTCGCGTTGACTTTCGCCAGCGTCTTCCACGGCGCTGTTTGCGAGGTGCCGCTGTTCAGGTCATTTCCGCTGCTCGAACTTACATAGTAGGTGGTGGCCGCTGCGGGAAGGGACACCACGGCGGCCAGCCAGATGGCCGTCAAAATTCTTTTCATTTCGTGGACCGCCTATGTGAAGTCGATGTCGCCGGAAAACTACCGAACCGCCCAAGCCGGGGTGAGCGCACCCCAAGAGTAGGTGTCCGAGGGAATCGAAAGAGTCGACGGCAGCGAACCGCCCGTGCTAATGCTTACCGATGCTCCATTGAGGAAGGTGAGACCGGCTCCGCTGTCTCCTGACATCTGCGCGCAAGACGACGTGCAGCTAGTCGAAACCGCCAGGTAGTACTTGCCCGGAAGCAGGGTGGCCGAAGCTGCCCAGGTCTTGGTAGTTCCACCGGTCGCTGGAGCGAATGAGGTGCCGGGTAAGGTGCCCGTGTGAACCTTCAGGTTGCCGCCGGCGTCGTAGATGCCAATGTCGTAATTGTTGGCGGTATTGTCGGCAGTGGTGACGCTATAGATCACTTGCGTGGTCGTGATGGGATAAGAGAGCACCACGCCCCACAGCTTGGCCTTGTTCGCGCTTGTATCGAAGCCGGCGCTTCCCCCACCGCGCGCCATCGTCAACCACGGAACCGTATACGGACCCGCGGGTACGCCGCTGTCGCCTACACTGTTCGCGCCAGTCCATTTGGTGTAGTTGCCCGTAGCGCCCGATCCGATGGGATAGGTGGAGGGTATCTGGGCAGCCGGAACCTTGCCCGCGCTATCGAGCTGAGCCACACCGTTGGCGGCACCTTCTCGCACCTTGGTTGTGTAGGTGGCGCTCAAGTCGGGAATTTGCGCTGTGCTGGCCGTTCCGGAAAATCCGGAAATGGGCGAGTTGACCTTCGCTACCTCAGTGACAGCGCCGGCATTCTCTGAGACCGTCAGCTTGCCGCTTGCCGCGAAGAAGACTTTGGAATTCCCGGTACTCGCCGCGGTTTGATCCGCGCCCGCTCCCTGGATCGTCCATGGCCCGGCTACGACGATCTGCCCGGGAACATTCAGATTGCCGGTAGATTTATCGAAGGTGAATCCGGTGTAGACGCCCCAGGAGCCATTGTCGTTGAAAGGAATCTGCTGGTTGGAGCCTGGAGGATTGACCGAGCTCGTTGCCCATCTCAGGCCAGTTGCCTGAGTGGAATCAGCAGTCAGCACCTGGCCGTCGGAGCCGACAGGCACGCGCGCATTCGCAGTCGCAAATCCGAACAGGTCTCCTTTGGTGGTCAGAGGAGAGGATCCACCGCCGCACCCACTGCACGTGCCTGTAACCGTGAGGTTCCCGTTGACCGTGGTATTGACGTTGAATGTTTTTGAAGAGGCTGTCAGGCGCTCTTTCCAGCTTGTCCCGTCGCCCACGTTGCCGATGTACTGGCTGATCGAGGCGGGCGCGCCCAAACTGATTCCCACATCGCTGCCGTTTGCCTGGGAATTCGCGGTGTCATAGCCGATAAATGCGTCGTAGGTATCGTTTGTTGGACGATTGTTGGCCGTGGCGATGGTTTTGGCGAAGTTCGAATCGAACAGCGTGATGATGTGCCCCGGCCCCGTGCCCAGCGTCGAGAAGTTCAACCGGCCTTTCAGATTCAGATAAGTACCACCATCGTTGACCGGTTTCACCGCCATCAATAAAGAACCCTGCTGAAAACTCTGCGAGGGCGCCATGGCCGAGTAGCAACTCATCCAAACTGAGTTAGGGCCGTACACGCTCGATGAGACACAGCGCTCCCCCACGACCGCCGGCGCGAGCGGACCTTGCTCCGCCACGATGTCGGCATTGATCTCATCCATATAGGCCACAGCCACGGTGCTCAGATTGTTGCTGTCGGCGGTGGCTCCCAGGACAACATCTCCGGGCCAGGTGTAAAGGAGGGGAAAGTATGTCGGTGCTGCCACCGTGTAAGAGCCGGGCGTGGAATTACTGTCCGTGAAAGAGCACACGCCGTTCGAGCACGCCGACGCATGGGACACGTTCCCGGCAACCAGATAGTTCCCGGTCCCGAAAGGCGCGGCATAGATGCCGTTGCTCGCAGCCGTCACTCGTAGCAGATCGAAGCTGGACGCGCCCGGAATGTCCGGTGTTGTGACCGTGATCGAACCGGTGCCGTTCGTCAGCGCACGCCCCGCCAGCAACAGGTTGGAAGGACCATAGCTGGAATGACGGGCAACCAGATAGTAGTCGTATTCTGTCGTGCCACTGTTCGCGAATAATGGAATCGCGCCGCCGGGCTTGCCGGGCCCGGTTATGGTGAGGGTGCGCCCTTGCGCTATCACTCCGGTGGTGCCGATATTGCCCAGCGGATTGCTACAGCTACCCACCTCCATGTAGACATTGTCTAGAGTGCTGCTGCCATAGCCGCCACGTTTCGCCCCCGTGCGCACCCCGAATTGCACATGACCCTGAATAACGGAGTCGGAGATTCGCAACGTATTGCCGCTTTGCCAATCAACCCCGTTGCCCTTACAGCTGGCGGAGATGTTGAGGTGCTTCAACCATCCGACCGCACTCCAGGTATTGAATGGTCCCGGCGCGGTGACATAACTTCCGCAGAATGTGGCGTCGCACCGTAGAGTCGCACCGCCGCCCAGTCCTGTGTCCAGTCCATCCAGCAGGAAAGCCTGATCATCGTCAATCTGCACGAACGATCCGAAGGTGTATCCGGTTGACGATCTGGTAGAGACGTTGAAGATCCTGGTCTTCTGGGCGTTGTCCTCGATGAAACTCTTGGTTCCATTCGCCACCATGGGGCGGCCGCGGGGATTGACCAGCGTGACGTCGAAGTTGTTCTGAGAGTTGGAGCGGTCTCCCACCACGATGCACGAATCATTCACATAGCAATTCAGGATGGATCCAGTAAAATCCACCGTCTGGTTATCCGAGCGAAACGAGAGCGGCGCGTAGATATTGAATTCTCCCGGAGGGACAATTACTGCGCCGCTTTGCGGAGTGCCGGCAGGATTCGTGGGCACGATCCGCGCCGCGATGGATGCTTCCTGAATTCCAGCCGTAGCCGAGCTCACGGTGTAGCCCGCAGCATGAGCATTGGAGGTGGTGAACTGCAAGGTTCCCGCCGCACCATCGCCCGCACAGGTGCCCCCCGTGACCAGCACCGCCTCGGGCGTTCCCGTTCCGGCAACGTAAACGTAGTAGGCCGTCTCGTTGCCCTTCACGCCGCTGGGACAGCTACTGAGCGAGACCGTTTTCGCGCCGGCAGAACTCAGGTCTGTTGAGGAACTCTTCGACCAATTGAAATCGGTGGCGTATTTAACAGCCAGCATTCCCGCCGTCACACCGCTCCCGCCCCCAGGCTTCGGTTTATAGGAACCGCTGGGAGCGTCGTAGGTAGGAACCTGGCCATCGGTGGGCGCAGTGGCGTCGACGGGAATGCCCTGGATGGATATGGCATTGCTGCTCGTCCCGCAGGCGCCCCAGCTCTGGTCTCCCTTCAGACATTTGGTCGCGTCTGCCGATCCTGTGCCCAGTTGCGTGCCGGGAACAAGCCCGGCAACGACGTCTGCTTTAGTGGCTAGTCCCGTAGTCACATAATGCTGAGTGGCGGCCTGGTTAGGCGCGGTCGGATCCCCCGGCAACACCAGGGGGCCGCTCATGGTGTCTCCACCTTTGTTAACAAAATTCCCGCTGCCCACCGCCGACACTGCGGCATCCACATACGCCTTGTTGGCCGCATCGGACGACAGCACCGGCGCGGGCACGCTGGGTGGCGCCATAAACGCTTTCGTCCCGCTCACGCTCTCGTTGCCACTGGCATGAATAACGGCGGAATCGTTCGCCTTCCCGGCCACCGCGCTGTCCAGGTATTGCCGAGTCACCATTTGCGCGGCTGTTCCGGAGCCGGGCACCGTCCGCACGGACGCGATGGTGGCGGGCGATGTAGTTCCCACCAGCCAATACTCGGTTGCACTGGTGCCATCGCTCAAGCGATAGACAATGGTGTACAGAGTTCCCGCCGGTGTTGCTCCTGTGTTTGGAACCAGCGCTACACTGAGCGTTCCGCCGGCGCCGATCGTGACACTCGTGCTGCCGGTTGCTACCGGAGTTCCCGCAGAGGTCGTGAACGCGGGCCAGGAAATCAGTAAGACTCCTGCCGCCGGCGAGCCATCCGCACGATATACGGTATCGGCGATCGTCGTCGTGCCCGGCGTACTCGCGCTGGCAAGCAAAACCAGCGCGACGGTGACGAGGAACATTCCTATGAGACGCCCTGTGCGGCGGCACATGTCCAGCATGGAACCTCCTAAGAACCTGTTGGCGGAAGATTACGAGTATTAATGGGCGGTTGGGAGTGGCGTATAGAACGCCCACACTGGAGCCAAGACATTGGCCTTGCTCCCGGAAAATTGAATGAAATTTGGAACTCTATCGCTGCACGCGCGCGTACTGGGCGAGGAATCGCTCAACGCTGTTCCGGTATACATCCGGAAAATCCACCACCGGGCGCCTGGCTTGAATCAGGTCCAGGGCTTCCGGCAAATTCCAACTCAGAGAGCAGAGCAAGGCGAGCGCCATCATAGGAGCGCGGTGCACGCCGGCAGCACAGTGAATGAACACCTTGGTTCCCGGCTGATCCAGAGCCGTAAGAGCAAACTCAACACCCCGCTGAAATATTTCCGGCGGCTTGGGCTTGAAATCGTCGTCCACCGGATTCCACAGAACCTCAATGCCGTGCGCTTCGCCGAGCGGCGTATCATCAAACTCGATTTGCATGTCGATGATGTGCGTGACCCCGGCTCGAGCCACCTCTTGCATGTTCCTGGCATTCCAGATTCCGCCACCGACCGCAATCCGGCCGGTCACCCACGTCATATCCATGAAGTAGCCCTGAACGGGGCGCGCAACCCTGACAACCCTGCGCCACCGAGTCCTGCCTTTCATTTTAAGGCATGCCCGTTCCCGCGCTCGCTTGGGCTCTGGCCAGCCTCGAGAACGTCAGCTTGCAGCGCATCGGTTGCGGACGCTGGAGCGGACGGCAAGCCCAGCCGGTCGCAAAGCACACGCGCCAGAGAAAAATCATCGCCGGCATTTTCATCCGCGGCCTGCGGATACAACCCAGCCAGCTCGAAAAGATACTTCATGATCTGATAGTGGCCGCCCTTGGCTTTCTCAATAGCGGCCGCCACCATTTCGCCGGCCTGGCGAATAACGTCCTCGCGTATGCGACGACGAACCTCGGCCCACTCCGCCGCACCACAAGCTTGCGTCTCTTCCCCTAAACAACGCGCGCAGCCCGGCATATCCTTCATGGCAGCTCCGCAGAAAAAAATTGGGCGCGACCAGCGCGCCCAGAAATTCTTTTTTCTTCCACTCTTAATTTCAGAATACCAGTTTCGAAGGGGTGAATGTGACATTCGGTTATGAGGTGGTATTCACCTCAAAGTACGACCTTTAGTGCACTTTCGACCTGGCGCAGGGTCTTGACAAACTTTTTTCGGCGGAAATCAGCGGGCGCAACACGCCCACCGCAAGAAATATTTCCGACAGCCGATCCAGCGCCTCCGGGTACGCCCGGATGATGGTTCTGCGGCAACAGTGCAAGAGATCGGCCGTTTCCTCCTGCGTATATTCCTGGAGCGTGATTCGCGCAATGAGTTGGCGCGAGAATTCATCCAGCGATTCCAGGCACGTTTCCACGTCATGGACAAAGATCACGGCATCTTCGAAGGTGACCATGCGATAACTGGTCACCTTGGCCCGAAAGAATTGCCGGCCCAGAATAGACGGCAACTTGCCCGTTTCCAGAGAAAGGTGCAGGAACCGGCGCAGGAGCGCGATGGTGCGGTCGCGGTAAAGCCATAAATCCGGATTGCTGCTGGAATCCCGCTCTTCATCCGGAGCCGTCGCCTCCAGGCTGAGTAGTGCCGTTGCGAGCGCGTTCATGCGTGCCCCTCCGCGCAGAGGATTCCGTAGATTTCGCCCACGCCTTCCAGATCTTCGCTGGGACGCAGAGCGTTATTTTTAGCGCACTTCATCTTGACTGGCGGAAACTGCGCCATCTGCGGCACACAAGCGGCACAGTAGACGCGCTCCTCTCCTACTATGCGAAGCCACAGACCTCCGCAGCGCTCGCAATATTTCAGTTCCAGTTCGATGAACTCGATGGTGTCGATTTCCATAATTGCCTCCAACGAAATAAGGAACTTGCCAAGGCAACGGCTGACGAACCAGCGATCACCAACAACAAAAGCCCTGCCCTGGTCGCGCGGTTAAGCCTGACCAGTGCAGGGCTCGTTTCTCTTACGATGACCTGCTGCGTTCGCTACTTGCTAAAACCTATGCGTCCTTTAAGATCGCAGCTACCTCAGACGACCCTCGTATTCGGACGCGAACAGAAATAACCCTCTTCGTATCCGGATTTCAGCACCCGCCCGTTCTGGAGCACTACCACGACTCGGCCGGTGAAATGAATTACGCGCAGAAGCTCTTCCACGGCCCGGGAGAGCAAATCCGAGGAACGCACCTTCTGGCGGAATTCGGTGAATTGTTGTTGTTCGTTGCTTTCCGACGTAATCATGAGCTTGCACCGTTGTATTGCTAGGAGTTATATAACTGTGTACTTGTAATAGCTTCAAGTAATGACGAAAGTCAATAAGTAAATTATTCCCTCCCTCACGTCTGCTGTAATTTGACCTGACTGCTTGCAGGAGGTCACACACAGCCATGAAATTCAAAGCTCTCCAGGAAAACCTCTGTCAACGTCTGTGGAAAGACATGAAAAATGGCGGTCTGACCGGCATGGCGTTAGCCCGGGAAACCGGCCTGGGCCAGGCGCATATTTCCAACTTTCTCAACGGTAAACGCGGACTTAGCCTGGAAGCGATGGACCGTATACTCGCAGCCCGGCACATTTCCGTGCTCGACTTACTCGATCCTGCCGAGATCAACCAGCGCGCCAGCATTCCCCGGTACAGCGACACAGGCTTTCAGAACGTTCCGCTGGTAGATGAACGAGTCGCCGCCTCGGCGCCCCGTCTCATGCGCAGCATGGCTCTGGAGATACTAAAATTTCCCAACAGTTTTCTCCGCCGTCTTCGCCCGGCCTGCGAACCCGCCCGCGCGCGCTGGGAACGATTCATTGCCATGCGGGTGGAAGCCCGCGACGGCATGGGCATGTTTCCTCGTCTCTTGCCGGGAGCCACGGTAATCATCGACCGGCACTACAACTCACCCACGCCCTATCGCCGGCGTGAGCGCACCATGTTCCTGATCCGCAAACCAGATCACACTTCCGTCATCCGCTACATCGAAAAAAGCGCGAGCAGCGTTCTGCTTCGTCCTCATAATCCTGAGTACCCGATTGACGTATTGGTGGTTCCTTCGCATCACACGGTCTCGCACTACATTGTCGGACGCGTTGCTTATGTGTTCATGGAAACCTAGGCGTTTACCGTGCCTGCAATGTTTTTCCACCCAGCTTTTCGCAGCAATTACAATGGCTGCCTATGAGCAACGCTAAAGAGGTTATCGATGCAGTTCAAGCGGGCAATGTGGAGCACTTGCGCAATCTCCTGGATGAGAATCCAAAGATGGCTGCGAGCCGGGACGCGGCGGGTGTCTCGGCACTCATGCATGCTGTCTATCGCCGGCAAAAAGCGGCCATTGAGCTGCTGCAGCAGGCAGGCTTGAATCTCGATATTTTCGAGGTGACAGCATTAGGCGATGTTCAGTCCCTTGCCACCCTGGTGACGCGCGAGCCGTCCTTGGTAAACACCTATTCGGCCGACGGTTTCACGGCGCTACATTTTGCCGGTTTTTTCTCGCAGCCTTCTGCGGCACGGTTGCTGCTCGAGCGCGGCGCCGATCATACCGCGGTCGCCAGGAATCCAACTTCGGTGACGCCTCTGCATAGCGCCGCTTCGGGTGGAAACCTCCAGACGGTTGGCGATTTGCTTGCCAAGGGCGCTCCAGTGAATGCCCGCCAACAGCATGGCTGGACGGCTCTGCATTCTGCGGCTCAGAGCGGGAATCTGGAAATGGTTAACCTACTCCTGCAGCACGGCGCCGATCCCGGCATTCAGAACGATGAGGGGGTGACCGCGCTTGACCTTGCCCAGAAGCAGAAACGCTCAGATGTCGCCAATCGGTTGACCATTACACAGTCCGCCTGATGCAGGCCAAGAGGAGGTTGGCCGATTGCCTGCCCCGGGCGATGGCGCGGACCGGTCCGTTGCGAGAACCTCCTGCTCAACAATCTGATAATTTATCTAGGTGCAGATCAGATGGCCGCGTTGAACAGGAGTTCCCGTCATCGTGGACGACGTTCCCAGCATTCTTATCCCTTCGGAGGCCTTTATGGACGAATCAGCCGCTCTCCCCAACTTTTCCCGTCGCAACGAAGATATTGCATTGGACATGATGAAGTTCGTGGCTATGACCACCGGCTATGGCAAAACAACGAGTTCGGGCGTGGGCTTCCAGGGCAGCGGCGCAGCCTCCAAGCCGGAGGATTACGCCGGACATCTGTTGGAACTGTATGGGCGCTGTCTGGCGGCGGTGCAGGGCAAGAAATAGAACGCGGCCTTGGCTGTCGCAGGGTTTGAGAACAATTGAAAAAAGCCGCGGCATAGGACCGCGGCTTTTCTTGTGATGATGTTTGTCGGGGCTTAACGACGGCGGCGCCCGCCTTTTTTCTTGGCCGCCTTTTTCTTGGCACCGCGTCCACCCTTCTTTTTGGCCGCTTTCTTTGCAGGCCGACGTTTTGGGGCGCTCTTTTTCTTCTTGGCGGCTTTCTTGGCTGGTTTTTTCTTCTTGGCCGCCGCTTTTTTCGGAGCCCGGCCGCCGCCTCCGCCGCCACCTGAACTCATGGGGGTTGGAGCGGGCATAGCCGGTTGCGAAACCGGTTCGCCGCCACCCAACCCAGCTTCTTCTTCCTCTTCCTCTTCCTCTTCGAGATCTTCTTCCAGCGAATCGCCGTAGCCGGCGCCCTCGCCGTATTCGTCCATTTCGTCATCACCTAGATAGAGGGTCTCATCAAAGGTCATTTCTCCTCCTGGATTCTCACTGCTCGCTCGCTTCCTGCGTGAGCTGGATGCACTAAGGAATGTAAGACTACTTTGCTACAGCGATTGCGTTGAACGGCGCGCGATTATAGCACAGCATAATTGCTGCACAACAAAACTGCCCCGCCTCCGTTCCCACTGCATATTACACCCCCGCGCAGTAACTGCAACAGAGGCACAAGTGTGCTGCGGATTTTCGTGGATGAGCGCCGATGTGAGTGGTTGGTCATTGGTCTTCGGTCGTTGGCCGACTGCAAATCAGGTCAATCGTTGCTGCCTTTGGGCTCCCATCGGTCAGCGCGAGATTGTGTGGAAACCGGGGGACTGCACCCAAGGCGGAATCATTTCCGCGAGTGAAATAATTGGCCAACAACCAGACTATTTTCAGTTGCTGGCGCGGACAATCAGGACCATGCCCGGGCGCAGGTTGGCGACCTTGCCGTTGTCCCGTTGGAGCGCGGAAACTGTTGTCTTATAAGAGGTTGCAATCGAAGTCAGGGTCTCGCCCTGTTTGACTTTGTGGTGGACTACCTGGTTTTGAGCGACCGCGACTCGTCCGTTTTTGCGTTTCGATTTGGCCGCTGTGTGGGTTGCTTCCGCGGCCGAGGGACTGATAGGCAGGCGCACGTAGACCACGCGCCTTCCACGCAGGCTATCGCCTTTGAGGTGATTCCAGCGCCGAACCATTTGCGGCGGTACGCCGAAGTTTGCCGCCACCGAAGTCACTGTATCGCCCTTCCTGATCCGGTAGGCCATCGCATGCCGCGAATACGTCGCCGGATCTTCCGAGAAAGCGTGCTTGCCCGGAGCGATCGGGATGATCAGCTTGGCATCGGAATCCAGTTCATTGCCGTCCAGGTTATTGGCCGCGCTAATCGCCTTCGCGGTTGTGCGATAACTGCGCGCTATCGACGCCAGCGTATCGCCGTTTTGAACCTTGTGGTAACGCCACCACACCCGCATGTCGGGAGGCACGGCAGCGATAGCGTCCAGATACCGATCTTTGCTTCCGGCGGGCAGATGCAACTCAAATTCCCGATCCTTCGGGGTGGTCATTCGCAGTAAGCTGGGATTCAGCTCCTGCAGATCGCTCACCGGCACGTCGATGCATTCTGCAACCAGCCGCAAATCGACTGGATAATCAATCTTCACCGTGTCAACCGGCACGGGTTTATCGGCGACAATGTCCTGCAAGCCATACTGCGCCGGATTTTTGGCCATGATGGTTACGGCCACGATGATGGGAACATAATTCCGGGTCTCGCGGGGCAGCACGTTGCGGCGATAGAGTTCCCAAAAATCGGCGTACCCGGTGCGCTTCACAGCACTCTGGACCGTTCCCGGACCGGAATTGTAGGCCGCCATGGCCAGATACCAGTCGCCGAACTGCTTATAGAGATCTTTCAGGTGGCGAGCTGCCGCTCGCGTCGATTTCTCCGGATCCTGGCGATCGTCTACCCACCAGCTACGCTGAAGACCATAACCGGATCCACGGCCGCCCATGAACTGCCACATACCGCGCGCGCCGGCGCGAGATAATGCCAGGGGTTTAAACCCAGATTCCGCTTCCGCAAGGTAAATCAAATCCTGAGGCAGCCCCTGCTCCTTGAATGTCCTGCGGATCATGTCCTGATAACGTCCGGCGCGGGTCAGGGATTGCACCAGCAGGCCGCGGCCGTTGGTCGAGAAGTAATTGATATAGGCCGCCACCGTGTCGTTCATCACCAGAGGCAGATCGGAATGGGTCGCACTCACCTCTTCAGCCGCCTTGGCTTTAACATTCGGATCTACCGGAAAGGTGACTTCGTTTGCCTGATCGATGGGCGCCGGTTCGGATTTCTGTTCCGTGAACCCGTCGCCCTCCTGCAAGGCCGTCAATTCCAATCCATTGACGCCGTCGAGAAGTTTCTCAAACTCTTTCTGCAGGCGCTCATCGGCGCTGATCTCGACCGGTCCTGACAACAGCAGGTTGAATGCATTGTCAAAATTCTGCTTGGCTGCTTCCAGGTGCCCCGCCTGGTAGTTCGCCTGGCCTGCCTGATATTCCTTTTCTACCTGCGCAATCAGCTCAGCAACAGCATCATTGGACGACTGTGATTTTGGGGCCGCGGGTTCGATAACCTGTGCAGGCTTCAGTTGCACGGCAGGCACATGAGCGGTGGAAGTCTTGGTTAAGGCAGGCGCCGTAGCTTGCGTGGGTGGCAGGAGGGCAGAAGGTTTGGCGGTTGAGCATGCGGTTGTCGCCAAAACCGCTGCGCCCAGGGGCGCGATCAGCAAATAGAGTTTTGTAAGTCTCATGCTTCTCTATAGTTAACGCGACCCAATTCTGGCCGTCAGGTACTTACAGATGTCGGAATCGTACTCTCCGGTTGCCGCCACGGTCAATTCCTCGTAGGTACCCCAGTGCGTTACTTTGGGCATCTGTACCAGCAGGTTACCAATACCCCATGTACGGACGGCCACCGCCGTCTGCAAGCTTTTCGAACGGCCGAAGCACCCCTTCCTCCCTGACTGAATCCCTTTCCCGGCGGCTATAATCCAAGGCTCCATGAAAGCCATTCAAGTCAGCGCGCCCGGCGGGCCGGAGGTCATGCAGCTTGTCGACCTGCCGGTTCCGACTCCCAAACCAAACGAAGCGGTCGTCAAGATCGCCGCTGCCGGTGTCAACTTCATTGACGTATACAACCGCGAGGGACGCTACAAAGTCCCGCTGCCATTCATCCTTGGCCAGGAAGCCGCCGGAAACATTACCGCAGTGGGCTCGGACGTGAAGAATGTAAAGCCCGGCGACCGGGTGGCCTACACCAGCATTCTTGGCGCGTATGCCGAATATGCGTCCGTCCCCGCCGATCGCCTCGTAAAAATTCCGGATGGCGTTTCCGATCAGCAGGCTGCCGCCGCCATGCTGCAGGGCATGACCGCCCATTATCTGTCCCATGACACCTTTCCCCTGAAGAAGGGCCAGACGGCCCTGGTCCATGCTGCAGCCGGCGGCGTCGGCCTGCTGCTGGTGCAGATGGCGCACAATCTCGCCGCCCGCGTGATCGGAACTGTTTCAACTCCGGAAAAAGCCAAACTCGCCCGTGACGCTGGCGCGGACGAAATCATCCTCTACACGCAAACCGACTTCGAGTCCGAGACGAAACGCCTTACCGGAGGGAAAGGCGTCAACGTGGTCTACGATTCGGTCGGCAAGACCACTTTCGAGAAAGGCCTGAACGTACTCCTGCCTCGCGGGATGATGGTTCTGTTCGGCGGCTCCAGCGGCCCAGTACCTCCACTTGACCCTCTGATACTGACGCAGAAAGGCTCGCTATTCCTGACGCGCCCGTCGCTGGGTCACTACATCATCGCGGCGGAAGAATTGCAGGCCCGTGCCAGCGCGGTAATGAACATGATCAAAACAGGCAAACTAAAGCTACGCATAGAACACATCTACCGCCTGTCGGAAGCGCAGCAGGCGCATCGCGATCTGGAGAGTCGTAAAACAACCGGCAAACTGCTGTTAATACCCTGACCGTGTCGTCCCGAGCGAAGTCGAGAGCCTGCCCCGAGCGAAGCCGAGGGGGACCTTGTGTTTGCTTGGTGGTGCTCGCTTACTGCCGCGTGCGCGAATAGCTCCGCGCATATTCCGGAACGGTCGGAACCACCAGCCTTTCGTCGGGAGTCGGCTGGCCCGCTAAGTTGTTCAGCGGAATGACTCCTGCCCACACCGGAAAGGCATAGTCGTCTTCATCGTCGATCGGCGGTCCGGTCCTGACCTTGGCTGAGAATTCCTCGATTGGCAGCCGCAGCACCGTTGTTGCCTTCAACTCTTTTTCGTTCGGCCGGCGCGCTTCCGCCCACCTTCCCGGAATAATGTGTTCGGAGAGCACGTGCAAGGCACTTAATTTTTCTTCGGGATCCTCCACCATTTTCGCCGTCCCCAACACGACCACCGACCGGTAGTTCATGGAGTGATTGAATACCGAGCGCGCCAGCACCAGCCCGTCGAGCATCGTTACGGTGAAGCAGACCGGCACGCCTGAGCTTAGCTGCCGCAGCATACGGCTGGCTGCGGAGCCGTGAATGTAGAGCTTGTCTCCAGATCGGCCATAAGAAGTCGGGATCACATACGGCTGTCCCTCAACGCTAAACCCGAGATGACAAATGAATCCCTCGTCCAGAATCCTGTAAACCGTCGCCCGGTCGTAAACGGCCCGTTGCGGCTCGCGCACTACGCGCGTCCGCCCTGTCGGCGTGTAAGACTCGGCCATTTTGATTGTTCTCCGCTGTCGTGAAGGATGAAAGAGATTAGATGGTAACAGCAAAATCCCCCACCCTACGAAAACCGCGTAGGGTGGGGCACCCTTTGGAATCCGGTTACCAATTCAGCTTCATCGAGAACTGGAACTGGCGCGGATCGTACGCCGCCGTGGCTTGCCCGGCGTTCGTGAACAGTGGACTGACGGCCGACACGTTATAACGGTTGGCAATGTTGAAGATGTCTGCCATCAGGTCCATGTTGACGCGCTCACCGAAGTAAATCCGGCGTCCCACGCGCATGTCGCTAAATGCGGTCCAAGGCGTAGTGCCGGCATTGCGCGCCAGGTTGCCATCCAGAGAGAGCAGGGTTCCGTTGAAATCGGCCGGGCAGACCTCCTGCAACACTCCGGTAGGGGAGAATTTCGAGGGCACAGCCGGAAATCCCAGCCCGCAATTCGGGTTCACAAAGGTGTTGGGGCGACCGGTCAAAGCCGAGAGCTGCAGGTTGTCGCCATTGCCGGTCACGATATTAAATGGCCGTCCTGAAGCAATTTCGACGATGGGAGCGAACGTCCAGTTGCTGGCCAGCTTTCCTCCAAATCCGCTGCCCAGCTTGCCGGTCTGATACACGCCGCTGAACACAAACCGATGCCGCTGATCGAAGGTGGAATTGGCGCGGTCCAGCATCGGATAGAAACTGTCCTGCGGCGTAGTAGTGGATTGCAGGTCGGTCGAATCGTCGATGGCATGCGACCACGTATACGACGCCAGGAACTCGTAATGGCTGCCGAAGCGCTTGCGCAGGTTGCTCGTTAGGGCGTGATAGACCGAACTGCCATTCGAGTAGTTCGCGTCCATGTCCCCGAAGGGAACGCAGCCAGCCAAGGTAGTCAGATCGCAATTGGCGTTCAGGCCGTAAAGGCCCTGCACCGCCTTCAGCACCGCAAGAACACACGGTGCTGTGGTTGGATCTTTCAACAAGGGGATGGCAATCGACGCATTGACGCCGGAAGGCCGGAAGAAGTTGGTAAGCGCTGCTGGGACGAAGGGCCCGAGAGGACCGGATCCGCAACCGGTCACGGTGAACGGGTTTTGCGTGGGAGATGCCTGCCCAGCAGCAGCCGCAGCGGCCAGATTGCGAATCATCAAATCGCCGCGCACGGGGTTGGCATTGATGGGCCGGTTCAGGTGCCGTCCGCCATTAAAGTTATAGGCAACACTCAGAGCGTATCCGCGGCCGAGATCGCGCTCCACGGTCAAGTTGGCCTGCTGGGAATAGGCGTATACGAAGTTCTTGGACTGCGGATACCCGAATGGCTGAAAGGCCAAAGGCATGAAGCTCGAGGGGTTGAGATAATTCTGATTCAGGAAAATCGATTGCGGAAAATTCAGCGCCTGGAATCTCTGCTGGTCCGGCTGATATCCCAGCGCGCTGGTGACGGCCGGGTTGATCGATGCCGCGCACAGATTTGACGGCACATTGATCGGCAGACCCTGGAAAATGGAAACCGAGTTTAAGTTCGTCGGCTGCCCGGCACCACCACAGCTGCCGGGACCAAACGCCAGCTGTCCGCTGGTCGATCCATCCGACGCATCTCCCAAAAAGTACAAGCCTAGCAGCGGGTGGTCGTAGAACAGGCCATACGAGGCGCGCACCACTGTCTTGCCATCGCCGTTCGGATCCCATGCTACGCCTAGCCGAGGCTGGAAGTTGTTGGTGTCGGTCTGAATCCCCTTCTGCAATCCCAAAACGTTGTAGCCGGCTTGCGCCAAAGCGCTAGGGGGCTTAAATTTCGGTGGAATCTCGACGTCGTAGCGCACTCCGTAGTTCAAGGTAACTCTCGAATTGATCCGCCAGGAATCCTGCCAGAAGACACCGATGGGCTTGTTGCTGAACGAGTCGCTGGGACTGCCCAGGCCTTGCACAAACGAGCCTGGCAGACCGGCCCCGTAGGCCTGCACCGCGTTCAGGCTCGGGAACGACAGTCCCGGAATTGCAAAACCCAGGTCAGCCGCATTGAAAGATCCAAAATCGTAAACCCCGCCATAGTTGACCGTGAAAATAGCTTTTAACGGCAAGTAGTTAAAATCTGCTCCAAACTTCGTATCGTGGCGGCCGATGGTCCAGGAGAAATTGTCCGTTACCTGGTACCGCTGCTCGGTGCGCTGGATAAAGGAATACGGCTCGCGTCCGAAATACGCGAATCCGGTTATGTTGATCGCCGGATCGGCCCCACCCGGAATGGCCGTGTTGTAGAAGTACGACAGTCCGCGGCGCGCATATTGGAAGCGGAATTCATTCACCTTATTGCTGCCGAGGGTCCAGCTGTCCTGCACTGTCCCAGTGACGTCGCGATAGGTCTGCTCCGAAGTACGCGAGTAGGCATTCTGTCCGAAGGGCTGATCTTGTCCATTCACCTCGATTCCGGTGACCGTACTCGGGCTCACATTGGCACGCAGCATGAGCCGGTTGCTGGTGGTGATGTTGTGATCCAGCCGGAGTGAATAGAGACTCGTGCCTTCGAAAACCGGGAAGTTTCCCATCTGCGATGACAAGGTCTGAAAGCTGGCGGGCACGAAGCACGGCCCAGGAGGGAGACATTGCTGGGTTGCAAATGCGCTCCATTTTGATAGCAGACCACCACTGACAAAACCAGCTAATCCGGCGGGCCAGGTGCCATTGACCGCCATTCCCGACGATGCACCGGCCAGCAGCGCGTATTGTCCGACGGCTTGGGCGACGGCCGGGCTTAATTTCTCGAGCCCCACCGTCGTCGGGCTCGTCAGAAATCCGATTTGCTCGGGCGTAAGTTGCATGGTCCCGAACGGCAATCCAACCAGAGTTGTATCAAACGGCGCCAACCCGAAATTCCCCTGCCCGATGCTGGAAAATCCCGTCTCGTGCCGCCGCGTTACTTCGTAGGAAAAGTAGTAGTAAGTCTTGTCTTTCTTGATCGGCCCGCCAAACGCCGCCCCCGCCTGCACGCGCGTGTAAGCCGGGTTACGAACGGTGCTGAAGGGATTCACTGCCTGGAAATTTCGATTGCGGATGTAGCCGAACACGTCGCCGTGAAATTCATTCGATCCGGAGCGGGTAATGATGTTGACCACACCCCCCGACGCGCGTCCGTACTCCGCCGCGTAATTATTGGTGATGATCTGAAACTCCTGCACCGCCTCCTGCGAAACCGTGGACCGAACCCCGTTGACCGAGTTGTCCGTGGCATCGGTGCCGTCGACGTTCACCAGATTGGAGCGGGCACGCTGGCCGCTCATGTTGAGGCCTGAAGTGGGAGCCGCACCGGTATTGGGCGCGTTGTCGCGGACTACCTGCGAATCCGTCAGGGTGAAATTGATGTAGTTGCGGCCATTGATAGGCAGATTGTCAATGCGCTTCTGTTCGATGGTATCCGTGGACGACGTGCGCGAGGTTTCCACCACCTCCGCTTCCGAGCTCACATTGACCACGGTCTCGCCGCCGCTCACCTGCAGGGTCACGGGCAAGTCTGCCACTTGGCCCACGGTGATGGTCTGATCCTCATAGACTGCCTTGGAGAATCCGCCTGCGGTTACGGTCACCATGTACCTGCCGGGCACGAGCGCGACGAAGCGATATTCGCCATCCGAGTTCTGGACCGTAGAACGCGCGACGCCTTTGGCCTGATCAATTACAGTCACCGTCGCATCGGTGACCATCTTGCCCGCCGGATCTTTGACCGACACGTGCAAGTCGCCGGTCGCCGCACCTTGCCCGAAAGCGATGGCGCTCAAAGCGAGAATGGCCAGCAGCAGGGATACCCGTTTCATGGACTTCATAAGAATCTCCTTGCGGAAGAATGGTCCGGCGTGAACGAGACAGCCGGGCGCGAAGACGCGCCGCTCGCAGGCTCCCGGACGGCAATCTAGGCAAATCATCGATGTGGCAGGCTGGTTCGGCTGGTTTTTACATCACCTGAGCCGCGAACGCAAGCTAAATAGATGGCAACGAACAGCTTTGATTAGCCGGACCTTCCATTTTCGGAAGATTTCAAAGTCAATCGGACTCTGTCATCTCGAGCGAGGGCGGAAGCTTGAGTCGAGAGACCTGTGTTTTGTTGGCTAGTCGTTAGTCGTCAGTCGTTAGTCGTTAGTTAGAAAAACCCAGCACGCTTTTGAGCCAGACCTTCCACTTTCGGAAGGTTCAACGTCAATCTAACTCTGTCATCTCGAGCGAGGGCGAAGCTCGAGTCGAGAGACCCGTGTTTGTCGGCTAGTCTTTAGTCTTTAGTCGTTAGTCGTTAGTTAGAAAAACCCAGCACGCATTTGAGCCAGATCTTCCACTTTTGGAATGTTCAACGTCAATCTAACTCTGTCATCTCGAGCGAGGGCGGAAGCCCGATTCGAGAGACCTTGTGTTTGTCGCTGGTCGCTTCTACGTCTCGTTCCGCTGTATTCCCGATTCTTCTCGCCCCGCCTGCCGAACCGCCCAGGCCATGCGCGGAGTGTTATGTGCAATCCCGAAACGCCCCTCCGGATCGAGAAGAATGATTCCCCCATGCCCTTGCACGCGCTCTTCGAGATGGGAGATGGCCTCCTTGGCCACCCACTCGGGCACGCTTCCGGATCTAACCCGGTCGGTGGACCACTTGGCCAGCACCAGCTTCATGATCGGTTCGCCCCATCCGGTAGTCGAAGCTGCGGCGCTCTCGTTGTCAGCGTAGCAGCCGCATCCGATCAACGACGAGTCGCCCAGCCGGCCCGGAGCTTTGTTAAGCGTGCCCCCGGTCGAGGTAGCAGCCGCGATATTCCCCCCTCGATCCAGCGCCACCGCGCCCACCGTGTCCACCGAAGTCTCCGCGGCGAAAATGTTCGGCTTCTCTTGCCCGTGCGCCTGGAACTCGCGCAGGCGTTCCACCTCGCGAGAAATGATCAAATCCTCATTCCGGCAAAGCGCAATGCCGTGCTCGCGCGCAAATCGCTCGGCTCCTTCGCCGACGAAATAAACATGCGGGCTCTCGCTCAAAATCTTGCGGGCCGCGCGAATCGGATTGGCAATGTGCTCCACGCAACCGACGCCTCCAGCGCGCAGAGTGGAACCTTCCATGATCAAGGCATCAAGCTGGACTCTCCCGTCGCGATTCAGGAAGCTGCCGCGCCCGGCGTCGAAGGTCTCATCATCTTCCATCACCACCACAGCTTCTTCCACTGCGTCCAGCGCCGAACCTCCGCGCTCCAGCACGCGCCACCCGACATCGGCCGCGTTGCGCACCCCCCTGAGATGCGCTTCGACCATATCGTCGGGAATGGCCCAGGCGCCACCGTGAACTACCAGGACAGGATTTGTCGGCAAAGAGGGTCCCCGTCGTGAGATGAGAAGACTCGATAGTGTAGCAGGGTGATTAGTCGTCGGTCGTCAGTCGTCAGCGGCTATACCAAATCAGTCATGCCGACCGAGGGCGTTAGCCCGAGTGGAGAGCCTGCCCCGAGCGGAGCCGAGGGAACCTTGTGTTCCTCTTCCCGGATTACAGAGCTTGGGAGACTGGGGCGTCCAGTTAACGTTTAGCCGCCTTCTTCAGCATCACGATCTGACCCGCATGATAAAGCTCGTGCTGCACGATGCCGGCGAACATGTAGAAAAAAGTGTAGTAGGGCGCGGACTTGCCCTGAACCTGCTGCTGCAGGCGCGAGTCGGGAAATTCGGCAGCCACCTTGACCAGCGCGGCATGAGTTTTCTTGAGATGTTCGAGTGCGTTGCGCCATGCCTTTTCACTGGTATCCACGACCGGTGGGAAATTCTCCCTGTCGGAGAGATTAACGACTTCGCCGCCGCTCCTGCGGAGGACAGCATCATCCCAGGCCGCCATATGCAGAACCAGTTCCCAAATGCTATGAGCATTCTTGATCGGACGGGCCGCGGCGGTCGCGGCTTTTACATCTGACAAAATCTCGAGAACGGAATCGCCGTGCCAGGCATCACCTTCGAATGCCCGGCGAATCTGGTCGGCAAGACGGGTAGATTCAGACATGAAAACCTCCAAAGCAGCACTTGGCAATTAGCACCTGGCATTTAACCGTCTGACATTCGAAATCTCGATACGGATATGCGCGCGCCCGAGGTGAAACGCCACCAATGTCTTTGCCACTCTGTGCTGAGGCTAAATGCTAATTGCTAAATGCTAAGTGCTGACTATGGCAATGCCGGCCACATCAGCAGCCGTGATGACTGCCTCCCCGTCGAGCAGCAGGCACTTGCCTGCATCGATCGCCAGGCAAGTCGCTCCCGCTAGGCGCATGACATCGATTGTTTTGATTCCGATGACGGGCACATCGAAGCGCATATCTTGATTGGGCTTCGCGATCTTCACCACGGTGAGCTCTCGACTGAGCGTTGAAGCGTTGCCTTCCAGCGATTTCATGATCCTTCCAGCCCGCTCGATGGTCTCGTCCGTGCCTTCCATGGCTTCGACGGCCACACAAGCCGACTCGGCGACCACGACTGTCTGGCCGATGTCGTACTGGGCCAAGTGTCGGGCTACGGCGTGGCCATACTCAACATTTTTGTTCTCTTGCTCTGTGGGAGTTCGTTTCGTCAGTATTCCTTTTTTGGCGAGCAGGGGTTCGAGGAATGCTGTGGAATTTTCAAGAACGATGCCTTCGTCCCCCAACACTTTCGCTACCGCTCCCAGCAATGCGTCCGTGTTGCGGGACCTTAAAGAGAGAAGAAGCTTGGCAAGCCTCCAATCCGGCCGGATGCTGGAGAATATCTGCTTGTGCTTGACCTGCCCGGCCATGACGGCGCGACGAACCCCTTCGCGCCTGAAGGTGTCAATCAGCCGCGACAGCTCCCCCAGAGACATCCAATGGATCGCCGCAGCGCCATGCGACTCGATTTCCGGAAAAGTCTCTTCCTTGATGGCGGCTACTACAACCTCAAATCCCTGGGCCCGCGCCGCATCCAGCACCAAGAAGGGAAAGCGTCCATTTCCAGCGATTAGTCCCAGACGCTCCGCCATCATCCTCCGCCACTGGTATCAGCACTGGCGAGCTTGGCTCGCCTGCCCAGACGCGGGCGCCTGGGCCTACGGGTCATCGCCATAGGCCATATAGCCGCCTCGGCCGTCCGGCTAACGTAGGGACAGGTGCCCTCACCTGTCCGGCCGAGCGAAGCTCGGACCTGTTTCTGAACTGCTACTTCACCACCCCGCGCTCGGAACCCTCGATAAAGCGGATCAGCGTGTCCACGTCTTCGCCGCGGTCTGCCTCCGCCTTCAGCTTCTCGAGAGCCTGCGACGTGTTGAGCTTGGAGGCGAGCAGTGTCTTATATGCGTGGTGAATCTTGCGGATGCGCTCCGCACTAAACCCGCGCCGCTGCAAGCCTACCGTGTTCAGGCCATAGGCATGCGTATCGCGCGCGGCCGCGGTCTTGGAAAACGGCAAAACGTCTTTCGTGATGGTGGTGCCCCCGCCGATGTAGGAGTGCGCTCCAATCCGCACGAACTGGTGTACGGGACAAAGCGCGCCCACCACCGCCCACTCTTCCACCGTGACATGTCCGGCCAGGGTTGCGCCGTTGATCAGCATAGCGTGATCGCCAATCTGCGAATCGTGCCCGACATGCGAATACGCCATGATCAGGGTGTGATTGCCGATCCTGGTGGTGCCGCCGCCTTTGGCCGTGCCCCGGTTGATGGTGACGTACTCGCGCACCACATTGTGATCGCCCATGACCAGCCACGTGCGCTCGCCCATAAAGCTGATGTCCTGAGGCTCGGTGCCGACCGCGCTATAGGGAAAGAATCGGTTGTCGGCGCCAATCTTAGCCGGACCGTCAATCGTGACGTGCGAGATCAATTCGCAGCCTTCGCCAAGCTCGACCTCCGCTCCCACCACGCAGTAGGGACCGATTTTGCAGGATCGCGCGATGCTGGCTTGCGGGTCGACGACGGCGGTGGGATGAATAAAAGCGTCAGTCTCCGAGGGCCAATTCTGAAAGCTGGTGAGAGTCATTTTAAGTTCTGAGTGGGGCGTTCTCGCTACCGTCGGCCGATCCTGTTGTGCGGGTGCGGGAGCGATCCACTAACTGGCAAGTAACCGTAGCTTCAGCGACTCGCTTGTCACCCACGAAGACTTTGCCTTCCATGCGAACTGCAGTGACCCGCCAGGCTTTTACTTCCACTTCGATGCGCAACTGGTCGCCGGGCAGTACCGGACGGCGGAAGCGGGCGCGCTCAATGCCGGTGAAGACCATAAGTTTTCCATCCCGGTCATCTACCTCGGTCAACAATAGCGCACCCCCGGTCTGCGCGATGGCCTCGACGATCAGCACTCCCGGCATGATCGGCAGGTTCGGGAAATGTCCCTGGAAGAACGGCTCATTGATGGTCACGTTCTTGATCGCCACAATCCGTTCTTTACGCTTAAGATCGAGCACCCGGTCGATGAGCAGAAAGGGGTAGCGATGCGGAAGAATGCGCAAGATATCATTGATATCCAGCGTAGTTCGAGGAGCTAGTGCTTCGGTTTCGGTAGTGATCTCCGCCGCCATTTCCGTTTCCGCGTAAGCCGACGATTATACTGTACCGCGTTGGCGAACTTAGGATTTCATGAAGAAGAAAAGAAGCAAGGCAACGCCGAAAGCAGGCTCCAAGTCTGTACCTCGCAAACAAATTACTGAGATACCGGACCGCCTTCCCTGGTTGCGTGAAAGACAAGGCGCGATGGCGGAAGTCATCCGCCAGATGGTCGAGATCGAATCGCCCAGCGACAACAAGGCTGCCGTCGATCGGCTCGGCCGCTGGCTTGCCGGAAAATTCGAGGCACTCGGCGGCCACAGCAAATTTCATCGTGCCATTGATTTCGGCGATCACCTCCAGGTGGATTTCCCCGGCCGCGACCGGCGCCTGCCGGTGCTCTTGTTGGGTCATCTGGACACGGTCTACCCTCTGGGAACTTTGGCCACCATGCCCTGTCGAGAAACGGCAGGCCGCCTCCACGGCCCGGGCACGCTCGATATGAAATCCGGCATCGCCATGATGCTGTATGCGATCGACGCCATGCGTGATCAAGGCGGCACACTCCCGCGCGCCCTGACCGTGCTGCTGGTCTCCGACGAAGAGGTGGGCAGTTCCTCTTCGCGGCGCATCACCGAAGAACTGGCCAAGCGATCCGACGCGGTGTTCGTGCTCGAGCCTTCTTACGGTCCGAAAGGCGCTGTCAAAACAGCTCGAAAAGGAGTTGGCGAGTACACATTAAAGGTCACCGGGAAAGCCGCCCACGCCGGATTGGATTTCGACAAAGGCCACAGTGCGATTCTCGAAATGGCACGCCAAATCGAACGCATCTCCACGTTCGTGGACCACAAACGTGGGCTAACCGTGAATGTCGGCCTGATTCGAGGTGGAACGCGCGTCAACGTCATTCCCGCCGAGGCGACGGCGACTATTGATGTCCGAGTGGTTCGCGCCCGCGACGCCGCCGACATCGACCGCAAGTTGCGCGGTTTGAAAGCTGTCGACCGCCAATGCAAGCTGGAGACACGCGGCGGTGTGGAGCGCCCGCCTATGGAACGAACTGGCGGTGTTGCCGAGCTCTTCCGCCATGCCTCGGAACTGGCAAAGCGCGCCGGCTGGAAGCTCGAAGAAGCCGCGGTGGGTGGGGGATCAGACGGAAATTTCACGGCCGCGCTCGGCATTCCAACGCTCGACGGCTTAGGGGGCGTCGGCGAAGGAGCGCATGCTCCCACCGAGTCAATCGTAATTTCCGAGCTACCGAAAAGGGCCGCCCTGCTGGCCGCCTTAGTCGAAAGCAAGTAGGGACGATTGCCGACGCCCACGTAGGGACCGGTGCCCTCACCTGTCCAGCCGAGCAAGCTCGCCTCGCCTTTGCTGGTCTGACCTCCCTTTTTGACTCTGACTTCCACCTAGCCTAGAATTTCAACAGGGTATTCTGCGCGAGTCGGAAGCGTCCATGGGGCGCCGGGCGAAACCCTAAGGAGTTACACCATGCCTGGAAAATTGGGTTTGCCTGAAATTCTGCTGATCCTGGCCGTCGCGCTTCTGATCTTCGGTCCCAGCAAGCTGGCTGACCTGGGCAAAGGCCTGGGCGAAGGTATTAAGAACTTCAAGTCCGCAGTCAAAGACGGCGAACAAGGCACGGAGAAGAAGCCCTAAGCACTTGCGCGATTGATTCCTCCCATTTGTCATCCCGAGCGCAGCGAGGGATCTGCATTTTCTTTTGCTCCGAAGCCCACCTCGCGCAACATCCGATAAACCAACGCCACCGGCAATCCCACCACGTTGAAATAATCCCCTTCGATGCGCGAAATCCATCGCGATGCAAAGCCCTGAATGCCATACGCCCCGGCTTTGTCCATAGGCTCGCCAGTGTTCACATAAAAATCGATGTCTTCATCGCTTAGGGACGCGAAACTGACGGACGTAACTTCGGAACGGACAATTTCAGTTCTCGCTTCCAGGTTCTCAGGTCTCACTTGGGTAAGATCCGCAGGGGTAATTACGCACACGCCAGTAATCACCTGGTGAGTTCGCCCCGATATCCTCCGCAACATTCGGGCTGCTTCGGCGGCATCGGATGGTTTGTTGAGGATCTCGCTACCGACGACAACGGTCGTATCTGCGCCCAGGACAAAATCTTGTCGGTGGTGCTGGGCGATGGCGCGCGCCTTAACGCGCGCGAGCCGCTCCACAAATGCTTTCGGGGCTTCGCCTGGCTCGGGCACTTCTGGAATATCGGTTGATTCGACGACAAATGAAATACCGGCGTTGTGCAGCAGTTCCCGGCGGCGAGGAGAAGCAGAGGCGAGAATGAGCATTGAACCGATTTTATCCAAGTGATCAGGAACTCGCGCATGTTTGAAAAAAGCGAGGTCCCCCTCGACTCCGCTCGGGCAGGCTCTCTAGCCGGGCTTACGCTCTTGGTCGGGATGACAGGATTGAAGGCTGAGAACTGAGAACCGGGAACTGGAAACTGTTTTATCGAACTCCCACCAGCCCTTTCACCGATTCGATCAGCTTGGCGGAATCGTATCCCACTCCGTCTTTGAAAACGATTTCCACATTTTCGATGTCGTCGATTTTCCTGGAAGGATCGCCCTTCACCACGACCAGGTCCGCGTTCTTGCCTACCGCAATCGTGCCGATGTGCTCCAGGTCGCCGAGATATTGTGCCCCGTTGTAAGTCGCGATGTGAATCGCCTCCAGGGGAGTGAAACCTTCTTCCACCAGCAGTTCAACTTCGCGCTGATCGCCAAAGCCGGGAATAACACCGCCAATGCCAGTCGGATCCAATCCCGCCAGCAGCAGCCCTCCGGCTTTCACGAAGTCACGCTCGAATTCCATATCCATCTGGAAGGTCCGCGTCCATGGCCGCTCCACTACTTGACCCGTCTTGGGATCGTGCTTCGGCAGATCGAGCCGCACGCGGTTTTCCAGGAACTGATTGCGCGCCTCTTCCGACATGGCATCCAAAACGCGCGGCTGCAGGGGGGCCTTGCCGGCCACGAATAACTCAAAGACCGGCAGCGTCGAGGTGACGGCAACATGGTGAGCCACAAGATCGCGAATGGTCTCTTGAATGGGAGGATCGCTCACCTTCATTCTGACGAGCTCGTTGGCTGTATCGTTAATGTCGGGGCACTGGTCGGGCTTCTTCCCCGAAAAAAATTCCGTGTCCACATCCAGGCCGTGTTCGAGGTCATCAATACCCAGCGCCGCCGCCTCGCGGAATCCGATCGAGCAAAGATGCCCGGTCACCTTCACTCCGCGCTTGTGCGCCGCCTGGATGGCCGCTCCCAGAACTTCGCGGGAAATAAAGTTGTACGCCTTAAAGTTGTCCACGCCGCGATCAATCCAGAAATTCACCGTATCGATCGCCTCTTGCGGTGTTTTGAGTTCCGTCATCTGCGGAGTCCAGCTGCCCGGCCCCTCCAGGTAGGGCCCGGTAACGTGCATGTGCGGACCCGGCGTCTTGCCGGCATCAATGTCCTTCTTGACCAGGAGATCGGTATAAGGCTCGATGCTGCCGGTAGTGCGAATCGTAGTCACGCCGCCGGCTAGGTAGAGACGAGGAAAACTGATCGCCATCTCGTGAAAGATGGCATCCCCGGCGGGATAGAACATATGATCGTGCATTCCGACCAGGCCGGGAATGATCGTGTGGTCGTGCAGGTCAATCACCTGCGCTCCCGTGGGCACGCTGCCCGCGCCGCCGATAGACTGAATCTTTCCTTGGGAGATGACGACTGCCTGATCTTCACGCGCCGCCGCCCCGGTTCCGTCTATGACGCGCACATGTGTGAGCACCACCGTGGGCGCCTCCACTTTGACGAACTTCCGCACCTCAGGCGAGAGCGTCTGAGCGCAAGCCATGCACCCGCAAATCAAAATGCAGAGAAACGAAGACCATCCCGTCTTCATTGTCGCTCCTGATTAATAAGCACGCGCATTGTACCTCACACGGTGAATCCGAAACCTCTGAACCATTTCGCCGCCGTACTGAGAGCCGATAGCTGGGAGCCGAGACCTGAGACCTCGCCTCAATCCTGCCTGTTAGAATTGATCTACCGATGGATCGCGCTTTTATCCGCAATTTCGCTATCATCGCGCATATTGACCACGGCAAGTCCACGCTGGCCGACCGCCTGCTGGAGCTTACCGGGTCTCTCACCGCGCGCGAGATGCAGGCCCAGGTGCTCGATGCCATGGACCTGGAACGCGAACGCGGAATTACCATCAAAGCCCACGCCGTCCGCATGATGTACCAGGCTAAGGACGGCCAGACTTACCAGCTGAATCTCATCGATACTCCCGGGCACGTGGATTTTTCCTACGAGGTATCGCGGTCCTTGGCCTCGTGCGAGGGCGCTCTTCTGGTGGTGGACGCGTCGCAAGGCGTCGAACCCCAGACGCTGGCTAACGCCTATCTTGCGATCAACAATGGTTTGGAAATCATTCCCGTCATCAACAAGATTGATCTGCAAAGCGCCGACATTCCTCGCACCAGGGAGATGATCGAGGGAGCGGTCGGCCTCGACGCCTCCGATGCCCTGCTCATAAGCGCGAAAACCGGCCAGGGTGTCCCTGATGTACTCGAAGCCATCGTCAAGCGTGTTCCCCCGCCTAAGGGTCACCCCGAGCACCAGTTGCAGGCTCTGATTTTCGACTCCTGGTTCGATCCCTACCGCGGGGTCGTTGTCCTCACCCGTGTGTTTGAGGGCACTTTGCGTAAAGGTCAGAGAATCCGTCTGTGGTCAAACGGCCGCGTGCTTGAGGTCGAGACCCTGGGTGTTCTCACGCCCAAGCCGGTGGAAGTGGAAACCCTCGAAGCGGGAGAGGTCGGTTTCTTATTCGCCAATATCAAGAATGTTGCTGACACAAAAATCGGCGACACCATCACCGACGACGAGCACCCCGCCATCGAGCCGCTGCCCGGATTCGAAGAAATCAAGCCCATGGTGTTCGCCGGGCTCTACACCGTCGACGCCCACGAGCACACCATGTTGCGTGAGGCCCTGGAAAAACTGCGCCTGAATGATGCTTCCTTCTTCTTCGAGCCCGAAAGCTCAGCGGCCCTCGGTTTCGGATTTCGTTGCGGATTTCTTGGCCTGCTGCACATGGAGATCATCCAGGAGCGCCTGGAGCGCGAATTCAATCTCGACCTGATCACGACTGCCCCGGGCGTGCGCTACAAGGTGACAAAAACCGACGGTGAACTCATCGAAGTGGACAATCCCTCGAGGTGGCCCGATCAAAGCGAGATCGCCAAAGTCCAGGAACCCGTCATTCTCGCCACCATTCTCACCAATGAGGAATATGTTGGCGGCATTCTGAAACTGGTCGAGGAAAAACGCGGCAAGCAGAAGAGCTTCGAGTATGTCAGCTCATCGCGCGTCATGCTGCAATACGAGTTGCCCTTGAATGAAATTGTTCTCGACTTTTATGACCGCCTGAAGTCAGTGTCGCGCGGATACGCCTCGCTTGACTATCACCTGGCCGGCTATTGGGAGTCGCCCATGTCCAAGCTGGATATTCTGGTGGCAGGCGATCCGGTTGATGCGCTCTCGATCATCGTTCACAAGGATTTTGCCTATGAGCGCGGCCGAGCCTTGGCCGCTAAAATGAAGCAACTCATTCCCCGGCAGATGTTCGAGGTCGCCATCCAGGCCGCCATCGGCGCCAAAGTCATTGCCAGAGAGACAGTTCCCGCCATGCGCAAGAACGTTCTAGCGAAATGCTATGGCGGAGATATCACCCGCAAACGTAAGCTGCTGGAAAAGCAAAAGGAGGGGAAACGCCGCATGAAACGCATCGGCCGGGTTGATATTCCGCAGGAGGCCTTTTTAGCAGTTCTGAAGGTCGGCGAAGACAGCCAGTGACTGTTACAACACCCGCGAATTCAGTGACTTCCATCGTGTACAGATGTTCCTGTATGTGAATATCTCAAAATCTGCAGCGCTTGCACAATTCTCCTGTCTGCATTGACGAACTTCTATATACGCCAGCTATATCTATGTTGCATAAGGGCTTAATAGCACGTCGGTGCCAGTCGAGGTTCAAAACGTCCTGTCGATTCTTAAGCGGACGATGAAGCGAGCTTCACTATTCACAGAATTTTCCACAGCCTTCCTACTGAAATCCTGCTCAGCGCAATCGGTAAATGTATGGTGGTCCAGCCAGTTCAGCGGGCAACTCGGCAACTAACACGTCAATTGCCAAAAGCGGCTGGATCGCGTCACTCTTCCGGCGGTATTTCGCCGTCGGCCAGGTTGTCGAAACGCGTTGAGGATTTCAGGAAGGCCAGGCCTACCCTGCCGATGGGGCCGTTCCTTTGTTTGGCGATGATAATCTCCGCTTTACCTTCCAGTTCCGGATCATCCCGCTTATAGACTTCTTCGCGGAAGATGAACATGACCAGGTCGGCATCCTGTTCGATCGAACCCGACTCCCGCAGGTCAGACAGCTGCGGCCGGTGATCCCCAGAGCCGCGAGTTTCTGGAGCGCGGCTTAGCTGCGAGAGGGCGACCACCGGGACCTCGAGTTCCTTGGCCAAGGCTTTGAGGCCCCGGGAAATTGCGGACACTTCCTGGGTGCGGTTCTCATAACGCTTGCCGCTGCCGCCCGACATGAGTTGCAAATAGTCGACGACAATCAGATCCAGCTGTCCTTGCGACTGATAAAGACGTCGCGCCTTGGCACGCATCTCGCTGACTGGAATCCCGGGCGTGTCGTCCACAAAGATTTTCGCCTGCGCGAGTTTCTCGACGGCGCCCTGAATCTTACGCGTGTCGTCCTGCCATAAAGACCCGGTCCGCAGGCGGTGCGCATCCACGCGTGCCACGGAACATAGCATGCGCTGCAAGAGCGCCTGGCGCGACATTTCCAAAGAGAACACACCGACCACCTTGTCCTCGTAGATAGCGGCATTCTCGGCGATGTTCATGGCAAAGGAAGTCTTGCCCATCGAAGGCCGCGCCGCAATGATGACCAGATCGGATTTCTGCAGGCCGCTCGTCATCTCGTCGAGTTTCTCGTAATGCGTGGCCACCCCCGTGATGCGGCGTCCACGCTGGAGCAGCGCGTCGATGCCGCCCAGTTCCTTGATGATCTCGGGCACGCCCGTGAAGCCGCGGCCAATGCGCTGTTCCGATAGCTGGAAGATGGTCGCTTCGGCATCGTTCAGAATTTCATCGGCGGGATCGGACTGGTCCGCAGCCCGCGCAATCGCGGCGCTGGACGCATGAATCAGGCCCCGCAGCAGCGCCTTGTCGCGAACAATCTTGATGTAATGCTCGATGCTGGGCCGGTCTGGAACACCGTCCATCAAGGACGAAACGTAGGCTACGTCACCCACCGCCTCCAGTTCTTTGCGCCGGTTCAACTCGTCGATGAGCGTGATGATGTCGACCGGCCGCGCCGATTCCATCAGGTCGATAACGCGCGAGTAGATGCGCCGGTGCGCATCGAGCGAGAAATCTTCCGGATGAAGATGCTCGGCGGCCTCGTTGTAGGCGCGGTTGTCGAGAAGAATCGCCCCCAATATCGAGCGCTCGGCTTCGACGTTGGCAGGAAGAGAGCTTGCGAGGTTGTAATCGGTGGTCGCCATCGGCGAACTTCTTTTCGGGATTTCGGAATCGTATCTCAGCATTCGCTTGTGGACGTCTGTGATGTCACTTCGAAAACCCAGCAAAAACTATTTCCCTCTGGCCGAGCGCTTGCTCACGGAGCGGACTCGCTGCGGACGACATCTGACAGAAAAGTATAGGGCAAATAAAAAGCGAATCCAAGGAATTTGCGGGACCGGAGTGGTTGCCAAAAGAGAAGAGCAGATCCCTCGCTGCGCTCGGGATGACAAATGATGGAGGAGGGGCTGAGAGCTGATGACTGACGACTGACGACGTAAAATAATTACGGCCCGGGCCAGCCACCCGGGCCGTAGGGAGCGCGAATGTCCTCGGCATGCTTGCCGCCGCGCTAGGCGGCGGGGGATGCGCCTTCTGCGTTCACCGCGCTCCGTAGAGCACGAGTTCCAGCGCACCACTGCGAATCTCCCGATCCGCAGTCATCGGTTATACCAGAAGTCCAGTCCCGCCTTTGCAGGCAGAAACTCTGAGGAGGCCGCAACGCCCGGGCAAGCCAGCACGCGTCACCGCGTTTCTGGAAACCCTCCAGCAGTTCACCCTCGGGAACCGCCGGAAACTCCTGGCATCTTCCGATGCTCCAGCAGGCGCTTAAGACTTGATCGCGCTTGCGTGAAAGCACTGTGCCCGAATACAAAAGGCGGCTCAAGAAGAAAGTCAGCCGCGCTTGTGACAAAACTGTGGAGGATGTCAATATTTTGTGGAAAGTACAGGAAAACCCGGAGGGAAATTGGATAAAGAACGCGCCGTAGACACAGAGATCTGCTTTAAGTTTTCAATTCCTGTCATCCTGAGCGAGGGCGCAAGCCCGAGTCGACGGACCCACCGCCTTCTCGATCCACCAGCGACGTCTCAGGGAATTCTGACCACTTTGGTTCCTGATATTTAATCGTGAGAACGCCTTTCAGGGTCTGTGCCCTCGCCAACCACCCCGAGATCCTTCGACTCCGTTCCTGCTTCGCTTCGCGAAGCACTCCCTCCGCTCAGGATGACAGGTTTGGGTCATAAAAAAAGGCGCGAATCGCTTCGCGCCTTCTCAGGTTCTTCTCTGTGACTCTGTGTCTCTGGGGTGGCTTTGTCTTAGTCGTGCACTCCATCCATAAACGCCCGCAACTTTCGCGAACGGGATGGATGACGCAGTTTGCGCAAAGCCTTGGCCTCAATCTGCCGGATACGTTCGCGCGTAACTGCGAATGACTGTCCGACCTCTTCGAGCGTGTGCTCGCTGCCATCTTCCAGTCCGAAACGCATCTTGATGACCTTCTCTTCGCGCGGCGTCAGCGTGCGCAGCACTTGCGAAGTCTGGTCTTTCAAGTTGACGTTGATCACGGCTTCGGCCGGCGAGACTACGCCGCGATCTTCGATGAAGTCGCCCAGATGGGAATCTTCTTCTTCGCCAATCGGCGTCTCAAGGGAGATCGGCTCCTGCGCTATCTTCAGCACTTTGCGGACTTTCGCCACCGGGATATCCATCCGCTTGGCGATTTCTTCCGACGTAGGCTCGCGTCCGAGTTCCTGCACCAGCTGTCGCGAGGTGCGGATCAGCTTGTTGATGGTTTCGATCATGTGCACCGGAATTCGGATGGTGCGGGCCTGGTCAGCGATGGCGCGCGTGATCGCCTGCCGAATCCACCACGTGGCATAGGTTGAGAACTTGTAGCCCCGGCGGTATTCGAACTTGTCCACGGCCTTCATCAAGCCGATGTTGCCTTCCTGAATCAGGTCGAGGAACTGCAGGCCGCGGTTGGTGTACTTCTTTGCGATCGAGACCACCAGGCGCAGGTTCGCTTCGATGAGCTCGCGCTTGGCCTGCTCCGCATCCATGTCGCCCTGGATGATCTCGCGCTGCGTGCGCTTGAGTTCCTGGAACGACACGCCAGTTTCAGTTTCCAGCTTGTCGAGTTCACCTCGCAGTGTGCGCGCCTGCTTGCGATACTCCTTTTTCTGTTCATCGCTGCGGGTGGCATCCGCCTTGCGTTCCAGATTCTGCATCTGGCGATCGAGCGAACGCATGTTGTCGACGGTCTTGATGACGCGATCGATCAGCCGCTTGCGCTCCGTATTGGTGAAGCCCAGACGTCGCACTGCCAGCGACACCTGCACGATGGCTCGCGCCAGGTGCATGCGATAACGCCGGTAATCGCGAGGCCGCTTCTTCTGCGACACATCAGCAAACTTCTCGGTCAGCTGATTGGCCTTCTTGTAGCATTTGGCGAGGTCGTCGATTTTGCCGGTGAACTCGTCGCGGCGGTTGTTCAGGATCTCTTCCGTGATCTCTTCCTCATCGAAAGTGACCACTTCCTTGATCGAGCGCACATCCTTCTTGAGGTCTTCGCCCAGTTCAAGCAATTCGCGAATGACGATGGGAGACCGCGAAAGCGCCTTCAGGACGCGGTTCTGGCCGCGTTCGATGCGCTTGGCGATTTCCACTTCGCCTTCGCGGGTGAGCAGGGGAACAGTTCCCATCTCGCGCAGGTACATGCGGACGGGATCATTGGTTTTTTCCAGCGCGCCGGGAGTGAGGTCGAGTTCGACATCCTCTCCCGCTTCTTCGACTTCTTCGAATTTTTTCTCCAGAGCGGATGACGGCAGCTTCGCCGGTCCCTCCAGAACATCGATACCCTGGGTACCGATGGT
>DASUWH010000046.1:0-404164 GCA_036378535.1 Terriglobales bacterium
CAGGTTACAGCTAGGCATAGCTCAGCTCATTACAGATTCGATTTGTAATGTGTAATGGCATGATCATGCGCTGCACAGCGCTGCATGACCGGGTGCTGCACAATTTATGGCGCGCGTACGTAATCTCCTCAAACCAGTGACCCCACGTTTGGCCGCCTGTAATATCAGTATCGATGTCACACTGCGTAGCGATAGAAGGCAATCATGGTCGATTCCGTTGATCTCGGAGAGCATCACTCAGGAACTTCTTCAGAAATCCTTGGAGAGAACGGGAGTGGTTGGGAGACTTATGCCGATGTTTCGCAACTTCGGAAACAGTGCCGATTCGCTGCTTCCGCCTATTCATGTCGAGCAGACAGCTTCTGCCCGCTTTGTCCAACAGCTCAGTGGGCTTCATCCCAAGTTTGTCCGCGTGGCTTGAAATCTCCAGCAGACTGTCTTGAGAAATTCGACCAGTTTCTGGTTGACGGTACCGCTCGTAGAGTTCGAGAACCTCATCTAGGTCTCGATGCTCTTTTAGATCTAGTCGGCGGCCATAGATCTCAATGTCACCTTCATGGTGCAGGCGCTGGGACGGAAAGCTGAATTTGGAATATCCATCCCCATGCAAGGATGCCCGTGGCGCTGGTACAAAGATTCTGCCGCAGCTGTGAAACGGCTGAGCCGACCTGAACCCCTTCCGGGCACCAAAACGCCCGAAAATCGGTGCCCTGCAATGGAGAGTTTTCCCCGCCTCAGCCGTCCGTTCGCCAGCTATCCTGCGGAAGCACGGGTTCCCCTGATACTTCCTGAACTTTCTTGAAGCCTCACCCGTGAGCGGAGAGAAAATCTCAAGCCTGAGAGTTCAACCTACTTCCAGTAGCATATTCTGGGGACGCTGTGGGGACGATGGCTCATAAACGTGGGTACAAATTGGTGCGAACAGCCGCAAGATTCGAAGGCCAGCAACCGCAATGTACTTCGCGGCTTATGCACGGTTGTCCCACTGTATCCAAACGTCTATAAAACACCTCAAAAGGCCCTTTCGCGGCGCAAATCGGAAATTGCCTGCGCGCGTGCGTCACCTCACTTCGTGACATCGATCACGGAAACTACCGTTTTCTGATGGCATAACAATGTCCCAAACGGTGTGGAAGGCACCATGCGAATATACAAAGGTCTACGCTGTTTTCAGTGTGACAGTGTCATTCTTGCAAGCATGCCCAATGCTGTGCGTTACCCGTCTGCTTGTGCTCGGTGCCTCCTCACCAGCGACCTGGTCTGCGCCACTCGCCACTGCCACCCGAACGCTCTGACCGAGGACGGGCTTCATTTACATTCAGCGATCGTCCGCTCAACTGACTCCCGTTCAACCCAGTGATGGCGTTCTGGCCGTCTACTGGGTTAGGCATTTCTACAAAGCCAAAACCGCGTGGTCGCCCTGTGTCGCGGTCCGTGATGAGCTTTACTCGATCTACTGGACCATAAGAAGCGAAAATCTCGCGCACCTCGCCCTCTGTTACGTGAAAATCCAAATTTCCAACGAAGATATTCACAGTGAGCACCTAGGGTGAGCTATCTGAGAGTGAGCTGGAAATCCGGCAGGGCGGGAGGGTGGCTAAAGCCGCGTCTTCGAGTCAGGCCGCTATCTAGCGAACAGTCAAACGCAGGCCAAGTATACTCCAGATCCTAATCTGAAAATCAAAGATGCCCTTCCCATGAGACCAGCGCACAATCGGCGGCGCATTACGTGTGCTATGCTGTGCAACACTTCCACAGCACAAAGGAGACTCCGCCATGAGTATTCGTCTGATCGCTTGGACTACAGCAATGGCCTACGTTGGATTTCTTATTGTCGGCAGAGGTTCATCTGCACAAATGAGCGTTGACATTTCCGGGGCACTGATGGGTGCGGGTATGGGATTGATCCTCGCCCTCATGTTCTCTCGTAGAGAAAAGCGAAAGCATCAGCCTCCATTGACCAGTATGAGACGGTATTGACGCTGCGAGCACCAAGGCGAAACATGACCACGCAAGCGAGTAGCCTTACTTCAACAACAACCAGAGCATAATGGCAATGAGCAGGACTGTTCCGCCTATCATGACGGCTACCCATTCATCTGGGGTGATGCGCTTCAAAACTCGCACAGCTCAAGACGCCAACTGCTCTCGTGCGGAGTCCTGTTCGAGATCATGGATCAGATCATGCAACCTGCCGAGAGCATCGTGATAACGCGCTTTCTCTGTTGCCGTGAATGCCTGAAAAACATCACTACTCTCCAGTCCAGCGAACATCTTTTCCATTTCACCTAGAGCGTGCAGGGCATCTTCCAAATACATGCCGCGATGGGGAGGCTTTTTTCTCATGGCGTCTACCTGCCAAACCAGATTCTACTCCCAAACAGAAACAGCGGATGAGATCAAACTCACCCGTTGCGGGCTGCTGCGGACAGCCGGGACCAGCAACGTGCCCCTGGCTAGTCCATCTCAAACCATCAATTCTCAATGTGAATCGAATGCAAGGTAGGCAAATCCGATCTAAGACACGGCTAGGAAGAGGTATGGCCAGTACTGCAAAACGGTGACATCTTGGGACCCCTAGGAAATAGATGCAGGCTGGGAGAGGGGCTGCGAGCCGCCACAGTCTCGGAGTTCTCCCCAGAACTGGCGGACTATGTTGGCGCAAGCAGCATAGCAGAGCATCTACTCTCGTTGAAGTTGGATAAACAGCCCTTCCCCGTCGGACTTCATGAGCGCACAAATCGGCGCACACTAGCAGACCGCCCTCGTCACGCAGAGGAACACGTCCCGTTTTTGTATGTCACCGCCTGCTTGTACAGAGCCACCTGTGGTTTTACTTGGAAGGGCTGGCCGCAAGCATCGCATGGCAAATATAGTGTCTTGTCAATTTCCCCACAGGCCGTGATCACGTTGTAGGCCACGGGCATTTCACATCTTGGGCAGGCGAAGACATAGAAAAAAATGTAATACGGTCTCATAGCGTGCCTGCCAGACTCCCCCGATTCCATCATGCGTTCAGACAAATAAAGGCCGCTTGAATGGAGGGGGGAATGTACGCCTTCCAAGCGGCCCATATGAACAGACGGAGTCTACAGCACGTTGGTGGGTTTGAGGACATTACGCCGGTGTACGTACTAGTTGCTAGATTGCTTCCCGTTCAGCAACTGTCGCCTTGCGATTCGCTAGGAATTGGAGCAGACGCAGCCTATGCGCAAACTGTGCCTGAGAGCGGCAAGGGAAAGTACGCGCCGCAGTCTTAAGGCGCGGATGGTGACATTGCCTTCGCACACGCTAGCTGCTGTGGCGATTTCCTTTCTGACATTAGCTTCGGTCAAATTTGACGAACCCTTTAAATGACCGCCGGCCTGCTGATTGGCTCGCGCCTGTATCCGGATGACATCAGCCAGTCGCGAGGCCAAGCGAATCCGGTTGTAATCGTTCCACCCGGCAGAGCGCCGATGCTTGTTCAGGATCATCCGAAGAGCCTCCTCTTCGCTAACGTCGAGTTCTACGCACAAAAGAGTCGAAATGCCCAAGCTGTCCGCATACTCCTTCCGAGCATATCCGTCGATGAAGACACCTTGTCGCGTAACAAGAAGTGGATCTTTGAAGGCGGCCTCCCCGACCGTCGTGAGCACGGCAAGCTGTACAGGTGCGACAGCGAGTTCGAGTTCGATGTAAGCTGGATGCTTTTTGAACCAATGTACGGGTCGGATTACTGCTCCCCTAGTCCAGCTGGATACGTGCGCATCATAGTCCGCGCTGGCCCGTACCGAGCAGAAGGACTGGGGGGAAGGGTGTCCCCGAACTCCGGTTAGTAGGTGAAAAATTGTTCTCCACAACAATCCCACAACGAAACAGCATCCTTAGCAGTCTTTACGGTTCCCGCCCGTGCGCTGCTGTGCTGTTAAGTCATTAATTTGTGTAGAGAATTACGCCCTTTCACGGCGGTGGCGGCTGCTTCGATCCATTTAACAAATTCAATAAATGTATTCTGCAAGTGGGACTGGGGCTCCCCAAAAACTCCCCAAGTAGCGAGGGACCAAGGAATAAGGCGTGTCTCGACAACAACCTAGGAGAGCGCTGCTCTGACTCTTAATCAGTAGGTTGAAGGTTCGATTCCTTCCGCGCTCACCATTTCAATAACTTAGTCACTGCCGCCTTGATTTGCTTGCACGTTTGCTTGCAAATCTTTGGCAACGAGTGCGAGGGCGGTCCGCTTCTCATCTAAGCTCGCCTTGTCGTAGACCTCCGGTCCGAGCTCGACCCTGCTATGCCCCATGACACCCGCCCGCACCACCGGATCGACTCCGCCACGCCGCAGCTTGCCTTGCAACGTGTGCCGGAAATCGTGCCAGCCGCCGATGTGCACGCCCGCTTTTTTGCTGCGGGACGCAAGTAACGCCGCCGTGCATTGCCGAGATTGAGTGGGGTGTCTTTGCGAAGATTATGAAACCCCCATTTGTGACCTTCACCAAGCGCCCGCATCCGGCGGATTAGTTCCGCATGCTCTGGCGCGTCGAGCGGTACCAGTTCCTCGCGCTCCAGTTCCTCCACGTGTCCGTCGTAAACGACGCGGCGGATGTGGAGGATATTGTCGCTGTCGAGGTCTGCAGGTTGGATACCTACGGCTTCCTCGCCGCGCTTACCCGCCATTGCAAGAAAGAGCGCCAACGTGGAACACGGTTCAACAAGGTGGCCGATGATCGCAAGCGTTTGTCCAGCTTCCAGTTGTGTGCGCACGATCTTGCGGCCGCCGCTCTCGCGTGGCAGACGAATGCCGTCCAGCCAGCCCGCAGGACGCACAATCAGGCTGTTGCGCTCCGCGTACCGCAGTACCATCTGGCAGATTAGCCGCATCGACTTGAGCGACGATTCTGAATATTTCGGCGCTTGGTCGCGCAGCAATCCCGTGATGTCTTGCCGCTGGATAGTGTCAAGCGGGCGCGTTCCGAGGGTTGGTAAGACGTATGCACGGAGGGCATTCACGTAGTGCTTCCGCGAAGTCTTGCCGATGCCTGGCCCTTCGGATTGTTCCCACTGCTTTGCCACGTCTGCGAACGTCAGTTGCTGTTTGGCGGGCGGTTCCGCTGGCTGTTCCAGCAATTCCGCCAGCTTCTTCCGCGCCGCTGTTTTCGTCGGCAGTTCGGACTTCGTGCCGATCCTGATCTCCTTTGGTTTACGCCCACCCTCCGGCAGGTCGATCCGGTAATACCCGTACCAAGCCTTGCCGCGAAGGCGAACGCCTCCGCGCTGAAACCGACCCATGCTTCCTCCTATCGGCTTCAGCGATTTCCAGTTTTCAATTGTAAGCAGGTCGTCAAGGCGCTTGGCGTCAATGCGGATCATCCGTCCAAGATGGGGAACGACCGGCAACGCTGACAGGTGTCGGCGAACCCATGATTCGGAGACGCGCATGCGGGCAGCGGTTTCGGCAACGGTGAGTACGTTACGGGCCGGCACCGGGGAAAGGCCCGTGCGCCAACGTCGCATTGAAGTCGCAGACAGCGAGCCACGGTGGCTCACCGCTGAGCAATATCGCGAGTGCGTCGATGGTGGGATAGAGCTACTCCCTTGGAATGCGCGTGAACTCATGAGCTATGCGCGACAGCAGAGTCTTCGACTGGTGGGCATGATTGTGATCAATGATGAAGGGGACTACTGGGACTACGTTGACGAAAATTCGCTTCCTGAGAACGATCGGGATTTTGCTCTCCGCGTCTTCCATGTAACGGTCACAGTCAGCAGCACAGAGGTGATGGCATCCCTTCCGAATGGTTTGGTAATGGATTCTCCTACCTTAATGAGCCCCTCCATTCCCGAATATCGCGAGGCGGGTTCGTCCTGTGAATGGGTTTTTTCACGTATTCCGATGTGGCATAAGGCCCATTGCGAGTTTTGGCCTGGGCCGTTGCGAAATGTCACAGCACTGCAAAAACTCGCAACGCCCAATTGATGCAATGACTTACGTCAAGCGCTGAAAAACACCACAGATGAAGCAATCGGCGATATTCGTGCAACTTTGGATTCGGAGGCTCCGTTGGAATCGGTTTTCAAATGCGGCAAGGCTCGAGCAAGCAATGACTTCGCCCACCGGAATCCATTGCGGATGATCATCCGCATAGCGTTGTATTGGCTGCTCTTGAGTGTGGCTCTCCCGCAGTTGCTTGCCAAAGTTCACCCGGTTCCTCTGGACAAGAACGCCGATGCCTCAACCTGTCTTCAATGCCATAACGAGAAAACAAAGGGCAAATCGGTGCATTCCGCGATGCAGACGGGCTGCCTCAGCTGTCATGAAGTCCGGGTCAATAAGGATGTAACCCGGGTAAAGCTAACCACGGCAGTCCCGTATAAGCTTTGCCTTACCTGCCATGCCGAAAAAGATACCGCACAGATCAAAGGCCACATCCATCCGCCAGCTGCCCGAGATTGCCTCACCTGCCATAGTCCTCATTCTTCCGATAATAAGAATCAGCTTTTGAAGGCGACCTCAGGCACAACGAAAGAGGACAACCTCTGTCTTACTTGCCATAAGCAAGGCTTGAATGTTCCCGAAAAGGGCAGCCGGCACGCTGCCCTGGATTTGGGTTGCGAGACCTGCCACGTCACTCACAAGTCAGGCGCTGACCTGACTACAGAAAACCAGTTTCACCTGACGAAGACAATCCCGGCACTCTGCCTCGACTGCCACGACGTCAAAGACGTAAACCTGCAGAAGGCGCACCAGGATCAGCCATTCGGAACCGCCAACTGTCTGCAGTGCCACGACCCGCACCAGTCCGCAGCCCCCAAGCTGATGGCGAAGTTCATGCATCCGCCGTTCGCCGACAGGAGCTGCGACATGTGCCACGCGCCGGCGCAGGACGGCAAAGTGGTCCTGACTCAAAAAGATGTGAAATCACTCTGTGTTACCTGCCACGACGAGCAAGCCAAGAAGATCGAGAGCGCGAAGGTGCAGCATCCGGGCGCGGCAGCCGATTGCACAGACTGCCACAATCCGCACGCCAGCGCGCAGCCGGGACTGCCGAAGACCGACGCCGTCAACATCTGTCTAAGCTGTCACAGCGAGATCGCCGATGCCGGAAGGAAAGCGCATCTGCATCAGCCCGTATTCAAGCAGGGATGCTACATCTGCCACGACGCGCACGGGAACGACAACGTACACCTTCTGCGCGCGGCCAATCCGAATCCGCTCTGTCTCGAGTGCCATGGGCCGGATGCCAAGCCGCAGAAGCTCGCGAGCGAACACGTGGTTGCGATCTTCGACGGCAAAGTGAAGCTGCCAGAAGACTATTTCGCCAAAATTCCACGGTTGCCGATCAAGTATGGACTCGGGCACCCAGTGGAACGCCACCCGGTCGTTGACCAGGTCGACCCAATGAATCCCGAAAAGGTGCGGGTAACCATGAATTGCGCGACCTGCCACCAGCCGCATTCTTCGGCACAACCGAACCTGCTGGCAAAAGACCAGGCGGCTAACACTGCGTTCTGCGACTCATGTCACAAGAGCGTTGGTTTTCAGCCATGAGGAAAGCGGCCATGTTTGGAACTCGGCAAATTTCGTTTCGACGCAGCACCGCGTGGGCGCTGGTGTGCGGGCTCGCGCTTCTTTTCGCCTCCAGCGCATCGCTCCAGGCCAAAGATAAAAAGAACAAAGCAGGCTCTGCGCCGCCGAAGAAGAACATCCTGGATCTTCTGGACTACTCCAAAATCGTGTGGCCCAATCCTCCCGCCATCACCCGTATCAAGTATCTCAGCTACTTTTCGGGCGAGAAGCGCGAAAACACGATCACCAAGAAAGCCAGTTGGATGGACCGGCTCTCGGGTGTGGCCGTCGGCCAACAAACCGCGGCCGACAAGTTGTACTTTCAGCTCGTGCGGCCTTATGGCGTCGGCGTGGATAGCCATCAACGGGTGTACATCGCCGACGAAAAAGTGCTCGCGGTGTTCATTTACGACCCGGAAAACGGACGAGTCGAGCTGATCAAGAATGGCCAGCACGCGCGCTTCAAGCTGATTACCGGCCTGGCGCTGGACGATGCCGACAATTTGTTCGTAGCCGACAGCATGTTGCGGCACGTAGTGGTATTCGACAAGCAACACCGGGCGCAGGCCAGCATCAGTGAAGGCATGGCTAGCCCTGCCGGCTTGGCGGTGGACAATGAGAATCGCTTTCTTTACATAGCGGACAGTGACCTGGATCAGGTACTGGTATACAACGCCGATCCGCCCTATCAACTGCTGCGCACGATCGGCAAGCCGGGCACCAAGCACGAGGCCACCGCGCCCGGCGACTTCTCTCGCCCCACGAATGTCGCCGTGGACCAGGAGGGAAATCTCTACGTGACCGACACATTCAACAACCGCGTCGAGATCTTCGATGCCGACGGAACCTTTATCCGCGAGTTCGGAAAAGCCGGTGACGGTCCCGGATATTTTGCGCGGCCGAAGGGAATCGCGATCGATAGTGACGGCCACGTGTGGGTGGCGGATGCGGTGCAGGATCGAGTGCAGGTGTTTACGCCGGAAGGCCAGCTCCTCATCTACCTGGGCGGCCATGGGCTGCTACCGGGTCAGTTCAGCACCGTCGCAGGCCTGACCATCGACAAGCTGAACCGCGTGATCACCTCCGAGCAGTATCCGGGACGAGTGCAGATCTTCCGGTATTTCACCGATGCGGAAGCGCAGGCAGAAAGAGCCAAGCGCGAAGCTGCACCGGGCAGTAAGACAGGAGCGGCGGCTACCAAGCAGGCTGCGACAGCGACTCCTGCCGCGACGCCGCCCCAGTAAAGCGGCGCAAAGTTTAGCCGTCCGCGGACGGCTAAAAGGGCTCGATCTGTGGGCCCGATCGGCAGTAGAGGTAACAGCTGTTTCATATCAGGAGGTCTTAAACATTTATGAAGAAAGTACTGTTCGTAATCACGATGGTTCTGCTCGTCGCAGCATTCGCGATGGCGCAGACCTACACACTGGGCAACGGCATCACCGGTGTGGATAAACTGGGCGCCCACCAGAACGGCGGACGCGGTTGCGCGGGTTGCCACGCTCCGCACAGCGGCGCGTTCGGGGCGGGCGGCAGTTCCGTCGGACCGGTGAGCGATAAGGTCAATGCCGGTAACTACGCTCTGTGGGGCCAGGACCTTGGTCCACTCTATGGCATGATCCTGAACCAGGGCGACAACGTCACCGGTGGGCAGACGTTTGTAACCACCCTTCCTATTCAATCCGACTTCTCGGCGAGCGTATTTCCCGAGGAGATCCCCGGCATCATGATGTGCTTGAGCTGCCATGACGGCAACATCGCCAAGGGTGCCATGATGACCAACAAGTCGTACGAGCAGGCGGCGGGTCTACTGCCGTCCGGCATCTACGGCCCCAACGCCATCCCGACGCTGCTCGGCAACGACGGCACCGCGGCTGGCAACTACTACAACGATCACCCGGTGGGCCCGCAAGCCACCCTGGGTGCGGTGGGCGTGGCAAGCAAACTGCAGTATCTGGCTACGGGATGCACGTTCCACGGCGTTGCGAGTCCCTGCCTCAAGAGTTCGGGAACAGATCCCAACTTCACCACCTTTATCAATCACTATGGCTTGCCGAATATTACCTCCAACGGGCACAGCTCACCGGTAGCGCTGCCCACAACCAATCCAACCGATGCGTACCTGCTTTGCATCACGTGCCACACCCCGCACAGCATGTACGTCGCGAGCGCCAATGCTGACGCTCCCATCGCAACCTTCACCAAGGCTACTTTCCCAACGTACTTCTTCCTCGCGGCGCCGTACAACCCGGGTTCCAACCCTAGCTCGGCGCAGGCCTCGTCGGCTACGCAGTTCTGCCGGCAGTGCCATTACAGCGGTGCGGGTGGCTCCAACGAAGCCAGCGGCATCCTGACAGTTACGACTGCTTTCTAGTCGTTCTAACACCAGGGGAGGACCTCCTCCCCTGGTTTTTAAGAAGCTGGGTGAGATGAACGATAAGGTGGAGGGGAAAAGAGCAATGAGAGTCCGTATCTACATCGCGGCGATCGTCATTCTGGGAATGACTTCGGCGTGGGGGCAGTTGGTTGCGTCTCACGCGCCAGCGACGGCAACGGCGAAGGCGGACTCTGGCGCGAGCGGTTTGAAAATGGCGCCCGCCATGGCGGTCAGCGGCAAAGCGGTAGCACGCGTGAACGGAGCGGTGCTGATAGACCGCGACCTGCTGCGCGAGATGTATACCATCTTCCCGTACGCGCAGCAGCACAATGGCTTTCCCAAGGAACTGGAGCCGGAAATCCGGCGGGGCGCGCTGCAGATGATTATCTTTGAAGAACTGGTTTTTCAGGAAGCCAAGCGCCGCAAGATGACAATTCCTGCTGCAGACTTGGCCGCGGCACAAGCGGCCTTTGGCAAACAATTTCCCAGCGCAGCCGCTTACCAGGAGTTCCTCAAAACGGAAGTGAATGGCTCGCCGACTGCTATGCGGGGCAAAATTCAGCGCTCCCTACTGATTGAGAAACTGCTGAAGCAGGAAGTTACGCTGCCGGCCCAGGTCACGCCCGCGCAGGCACGGGCCGAGTACCGCAAGAACCTCGGCCACTACAAGCATGAAGAGATCCTGCGCATCCAGAGCATTTCCATCATTCCGCCCAACGAGAGCAAAGCCGTGCTGCAGGAGGCGAAGCAGCGGGCTGACGACGCATACAAGCAGGCCCGGCAGGCCAAGACTTACCGCGATTTTGGGCTGCTGGCAGAGAAGCTCTCAGACGACGATTTTCACGTGAACATGGGCGATCACAAGCTTCAGGAAGCCAGCAAGCTGCCTCCGCCCATCGTGCGGGCCGCGACCAAGATGAAGCCAGGCGATGTCAGCGAACTCATTCAGTTGGGCAATTACTACACGATTTTCCGGCTGGAGGCGCGCACGCCCGCCGGCACAACTCCCTTTGCAGAAGTGAAAGCCAAGCTCCAATCGGAGATGGAGAAGAAAAACACGGAACAGCTTCGGTCGGCGTTGGCGCGGAAGCTGCGCAACAACGCAAAGGTCGAGACGCTGTAGTGCAGGAAAAATGCGATGCACCGGCATTTGTGGGTAACGCTACGAAGATGGCAAACCGGATTGCTCTTATTGTGGGTGCTCGCAGCGGGGGCACAGGCGCAAGTCACCGTCGGCGACAATTTGAACATGTCCATGAATGGCTTTCTGGGCTTCGGTTACTCGGGCAATTACGGGGCGGCGGACGGAGTGTCAGGGCACGGGATCTATGGTTCAGGGGACGGGAACCTGACGGGTTTTTATTACAACCCTAACTTCCTTTCGTTTAATGTGCGGCCGTTCTACAACCGCAATCAAGACAATGGTTCGTTTGCGTCCGTTCTGAGAGACACGGGACTGGACGCATCCACCAGCCTGTTTGGCGGGACCCATTTCCCAGGTTCAATCAGTTACAGCAAGGCGTTCAGCAATGGAACTCAATACGGCATCCCCGGTGGGGTGGGGTTGATCGCCGACAGCGCAACTCAGAATTTCTCCGTGACTTGGAGCGAGTTTCTTCCCGATCTGCCCAGCTTGACAGCCACCTTCGCAGATAATTCCAGTTCTTCGACTATTCAGGGAGAGACTGGCTCGACCGATAGCTCCGCGCGAACGTTCAATCTTATATCGAACTACAAAATTGATGGATGGGGGCTAACAGGGTTTCTGAATCACCAGAACTTCGCGGTTACGCTTCCGGCGTTCTTGTCGGCCACTAACTCGCGTTCCGAATCCTCGGCTACATCTTATGGGGTCTCGGCCAACCACAGTTTGCCGCTTTCGGGGGCCTTTGTTGCCAATTACAACCGTACTGATTACGGCACGGAGACAGGAAACTTCCGCACCAGCGGATCCACCGACACGGCTGACGCCTTGGCGGCTTTCCACCCGACACAAAAATTTTCCATTAATGGCGAGGTGCGCTACATTGGTAACCTGATTGGCGCATTACAACAGTCGTTTCTGCCTGGCGGCACACCGCCCTTAGCCGTGGGCGGGGAAAAGTCGCAGGGGGTCTCCTTAAACACGTATGGTACCTACAACCTGGGACACGGCTTCATGCTGGTGGGCTACGGGGGCCGGCAGATGCAAACCTTTGCCGGAGTAGATTACACGACCAACCGAGTTGGCGGGACACTCACCTACAGTTACGCGCAGCCTCTGTTTGGAGTGCTTTATCTCAGTTTTGGCATGGTCAATAACGCCACCAACAATTCAGGAGGCAGCCTTGGATTCGTGGGCAACGTAACCCTGAAGAAGCGGCTGTCGGAATGGGAACTACAAACAGATTTCTCGTATGCGCAAAATGTGCAGACCATTATCGCCGCCTACACTACCAGCAATTACAGTTATGGCGGGCTCGTGCGCCGGCGTTTTGGCGCGAACATGTACTGGACGGCATCCTATCGCGGCCTGCAGAGCGGCCTGACTCAATTTGCCGGTTATGGCAACCGCTCCGATACCTTCATGACAAACTTCACCCGCGGCAGGTACGGGATGTCGGGCAGTTACTCGAAATCGCACGGGACGGCGTTGTTGAATTCAACCGGAGTGTTCACCCCTACTCCGTTAGTGCCGGTGCTTACCCCCGACCAGGTGTTGTATAACGGGAAGTCGTATGGGGTGGGTGCATTCGTTTCACCGCTGCGCCGGATGGTGATCACGGTGAATTGGTATAAAGTTCGTTCCGACACCTTGACCGCAAGTCTGGCCTCTGCCAATAATAGCGACCGGCTTTATGGCCAGATGCAGTACAACCTGCGCAAACTTTCGTTTCGGGCGGGATACTGGAGGGTCTTTCAATCGATAACCGGAAACGGCTTTCGCCCTGTGACCGATAACACGTATTTCTTTAATATTTCTCGATGGTTCGACCTGTTCTAATCCGCAAACACGCGAGTCGAGCGCGTCATGCGGCGTGGGCTCTTCTGGTTCCTGTGCTGCTGTTGTCACCCGCCGTATGGGCCGCGAAAAAGAACTCACAAGCGGCGGTGCCCGCGCCGCCCGATCTTCTGCTGGAAGGCGGACGTAAACTCACCTTCGAGCGCGTTCTCAGTTCCGACCGCGACATCCAGGGCAAGAAGGGATTCTGGAAAAAGCTGGTCGACGTGGTGGCCGGCGAAGCCGAGCAAAAACTCCTGGTCCGCCCTTACGGAATTGCCGTGGATTCGCGTGGGCGCATCATCGTGACTGATCCCGGCGCGGGTGGTATTCACGTTTTCGATCCCGAGCAACACAAGTACAAGTTCCTGGAGCGGCGGGAGAAGTCGAAAGACGCGATGCTGCAGCCGCAATGCATCGCCATAGATGCCCAGGACAACATCTACGTCACTGATTCCAGGACCGGCAAAGTATTTATTTTCGAACCTAGCGGCAAGTACAAGGGCGTGTTGGGCAGCCTCAAAGGCGGGGAAGGATTCTTCAAGCGGCCCACGGGAATTGCGATTAACCGCGAGACGCAGCAGATCTTCGTCACCGACACCTTGCGGGACCGCGTGTACATTCTTGATCCGAACGGCGAGGTGGTGAAGTATTTCGGCCAGCACGGCGAAAAGAACGGCGAGTTCAATTTGCCCACGGAACTGCTGATCAGGAACGGGATGCTGGCCGTCGTAGACGCGATGAATTTCCGTATTCAGATCTTCGATCGGACAGGTAACTTTCAGAGCGCGATTGGCGATCTCGGCGACGCGGAGGACGCCTTGTTTCGTCCCAAGGGCCTTGGCATCGATTCAGAAAATCACATTTACCTGGTGGAAGGCCTCTCGGGCATGGTGCAAGTGTTCGATCGAGAGGGGCAGCTGCTCTACTACTTCGGAGGACGCGGCACCGCCTTGGGACGTTTCCAACTTCCTGCGGGATTATTCATCGATCAGAATGACAAGGTCTATGTGGTGGATTCCTACAACCGGCGCGTTCAGGTGTTTCAGTATCACTCCATCAAGCTCAGTGCTCAGGGGGTAAGGCCGTGAAGGCCGGGATCGTTCTGTTTCTGTGGGCCGTGGTTTCATCAGCTTCGGCGCAGACGGGAGACGTACTCGGCGCCCACGACCTCTCCCTGAGCGGGACTTCGCGGATCAAAGGCCAGATGTCGGCGGCATGCCTGTATTGTCACGTGCCGCATTCGGGAAGCGGGAAGATGGCTCTCTGGGGACAGACGCTGTCCTCTTCCATCTACACCACCTACACCAGCACTATGGCGCAGAACACGACCCTGCAGCCGCCGCTCGGGGAGTCTAGTTCACTGTGTCTAAGTTGTCATGACGGTACTGTCGCTGTCGGACAAATCACGCCGTACGGACCTTATGCCATGAGCGGAACTATGCCCAGCATGGGCACGCGGCTCGACAGCACGCATCCCTTCAGTCTGAAGCTCCCCATGAAGGATGCTGCCAATCTAGTGGCGAGTTTGGTGGGCTCGCAAACGACCGCCGATCCGACTCACTCAGTGAAACTAATCAATGGCAACGTTGAATGTACCACTTGTCACAATCCTCATATCCAGAGCGTAGACAAGCAATCCCCGAATTTCCTTGTGCGAGATAACCTGAAAGGTGCAATCTGCCTTTCGTGCCACGAGACGAACCCGCGAACGGTGAACACGCACAATAATCCACTTGCGATGTGGGTGACGAGCGCCCATGCCAACGCCGGAAATCTCGTGAATCCAAATGCAGCCATGGGTGGATATAACACCGTAGCGGAGTTTGCGTGTATCTCCTGTCACGTGCCTCACAATGGAGCGGGTGCCGCAGAATTACTTCGTGCAGGCAACGAAACTGATTGCATGTCGTGCCACAATGGGGGGGCAACGCTCTCACCGGCAGCCCCCAATGTGTTTGCTGAATTTGCTAAGCCGGGAGTGCATCCGTTCTCTACTGCCAGTGGAATACATGATCCGAATGAGGGTGTGTTGCTGAATCAAAATCGGCACGCAACTTGCGCGGATTGTCACAATCCACATTCAGCCAGCCAAGTGCTCACGTTTCCATTACCACCATCCCTGCGTGCATCACAAACCGGTGTTGCGGGGGTCAGTGCTTCGGACGGCATTACAGTAGTCTCGCCGGCCATGAACCAGTACGAAAACTGCTTGCGCTGTCACGGCACGAGCACGGGGAAGACCACAAATCCAGCAGTCTTTGGTTATTTGCCAACCTGGGCGGTATCGTCCGCCGATCCTTTGAACGTGATTTCACAGTTTGCGTTAACGGCAGCCTCCAGTCATCCAGTCACACACGATCGGACAAGCCCGCTTCCGCAGCCCAGCCTGCGAGCAAATATGCTGAACATCGACGGCGCTACTCCCGGGCGCGCCGTCGGTACTCGTATCCTATGTAGTGATTGTCACAACAGTGAAGATAACCGGGAATTTGGGGGCACGGGAGCTAACGGCCCGCACGGTTCGAAGTGGTATCACCTGCTTGAACGGCGGTACGAGTACAGTCAGGCGGCAGTTCCGGGCGGGACGGTGACGAACCTGTTCCCGACCCCTGACCTAAGCGTTGCCGGGCCGTACGCACTATGCGCCAAGTGCCATGACCTTAGCCAGATCCTGAGTAACAGTAGCTTTAGCGAGCACGCTCGGCACATCAATGACGGCTTCTCGTGCTCAACCTGCCACACCGCTCATGGGATGGGGACGAGTTCCGCGACGATAACCGGCGAACGCTTGGTGAACTTCGATGCGAGCGTCGTTGGTTCCAACGCTGGAACTCCCATCTCTTATAACCGGGCAACCAATACCTGCGCCTTGGTCTGTCACAATCAGGCACATTAAGCCCCTGCGTGAGTAGTCGCATCCTACTTTACAGGTTATCGAAATTTTGCAAAAGCATACTGTTCAAAGTGGACATTAAAAGCCGACAAGGTGTATTCAGTCTCAATCAAGCGTAAAAGGGCAATAATCTCGGCGATCAGCTTCGGATACGAAACTCTTGTTACTGGGGTGGGAAGAAACATGGTTATCCGCATATCGACGGATCTGTCAAGAATGTCGATTTGGGTGTCCCCGAGAACCAGGTGAACTTCGAACCGCGGTTTCTGGTAAATCCAAGGCCAGCTATTGTCAATTGGTTGCCTGAAACGGTGATACTGTTAATCGTCACGCAGAATGCGCAAGACGCGCTTAGCAACACAGCAACGACAACAACAAACGAAATGCGCGTGAGCACATAATTGGCTCCTTCAAGTACTTGAGTGGGGGAGTGACAACGGAAAGACGAGTAGTGTCGCCTTTTGTGCCGGGGATGTCAACTAATCGGCTTTTGTCTTGTCCAGGAACTGGACGACCTGAGTCGTTCCTGGGCGACCTGTCCCCAGCGATGCACTATTACATGACTCTCAGCGCGAGTAAGTCTTGCGGCTCCACGTTTGCAGGACCCAGAAAGACCCCATTGATCCGCCCAACATGTCATGGGCTTGTCCGTGCATACGCTGGCCAGTGCTGGGTATCACCCGCGTACATGCCTTCCAAAACCACCGAAGTTGTACCCAGTGAAGTTAGGCTTATCTGATAATGCCCTGCTGAGTCAGTGGTTGCTGGACCGAGAGTGAGCTTCCCGGGGCTGAAAGGAATCGTTTCAGATCTCAGGTCCTCGGGGTTAGGCCCTGGGAGGGGAATGATGTTCCCTGCTGCATCGATGAAAGCGACAACGAAATAGCCACTGGCCGATGATGAAGGCGGCACGCGAGCGGCAAGAGAGACCTGGAACGAAGCGCCTCCCGTAATTGGGAACGGTGTGGAGTCCAGTGTTGCGAGCTGGTTGCTCGCGGCGATGACTTGGACCATCTGCCCCGCTCCCTGATCACTAGGAACGATTTGGGATTGCCCCTGGAGAGACCAGTATTGCGATCCTGAAGAAAAGTTGCTGTTGGGTACGCGTTGAATACCGTCTGCCGGTTGCACGTAACTGACTTGATAGAGTGAAATGTTGCTCGCCTCGGGACCCGCGAACCAGAAGCCAGGCCACGTCGTCGGAAAATCCTCGTTAATGCGGAATCCGAGGGTGGCCTGTACGGCATTGGCTGGTGAATTACCAGAAAGCTGATACTGCGCGTAGGTGCCGCTATACGCTGAATACGACAGCTCGATAGCTGCACCGGGAATCGGCACTCCGTTCGCGTCCAGGAGTGTGCCATTCGCGTTGCGGCTAGGATCAGAGGGGCCGCTGTCATTCACCGTAAGCACCGTGCGCAGTTGAGTAGGCGCGGACGACAGCATTGCCCCAAGAGCGTCTCCAAAGCTGGTGCCGTCACCTACAGTTGGAACCAGCATGCTCCCGAGAAGCAACTCGTTCCATGCTTGAAGGATGACAATTGGCGGAGTGGGTGACGGCTCGGGGCGAATGCGAGGATTTGATTCGGCCCAGGTGATGCCAGCGTCCACGAAGGTGCTTAAGTCTGTTGGGATGCGGTTGATCCAGAAGGTGACGGGAGTAGGTGGTTGATTTGGCCGTGGGTCCCAGCCGTCCTGAACGACTGGAATAAATGCTAGAGGACTCTTCAGTGCACCTTCACTCCAAATCCAGTTTCCCGTTAACGAGAGAGTCGAATAAGGCTGCGGGCCTGAGATTGTCCCGAGGTTCGTTAACCCCGAGGCATAATCGTATAGGCTGATTGCGTCATAACCATCGGCTACTGCCATGGAAAGATCAGCAAACAACCCATCGGTACTGGGGCTACCGGCTGGGACCGGCGAACCGCCAATGAAGTACATGCCGCCGACAATGTATACCCCGGAAAACCCATGCGCCTGCGCGGCGGCGCGAAGGTGGGTAAACGCAGCATTGACGGCACTCGAAGAACCGAAAGCCTGTCGCATTGCAAACAGATCAATAACCATGAATAACGGCTTGCCATTCACGAGCGTGTAGGCAGGATCAGTCATATACGTGATCCAATCGCTAATTGCGGTGCTCCAATCCGCTGCGTTAGTAATCGTAAACGGTGGCTGGTCAATGTACAGGATGGCGTACTGCATGCCATGGCGATTCGGCAATGCGTGGGTGATTTTAATTGCAGAATTGACATCCTCTGTCGTATCGAAACGCTCAGGCTTGAAATACCAATCAAAGGCGAAGAAATCGAGACCAAAATTGTGTGCCCAGGCAAGCTGCTGTTCGACGGCGCATGGGTTGTCATCACGCCAGCCGCTGAGTGGCTGTCGATTCTGATATGGGGTGTTCACCAATTGCTTCAGGTGATAGCTATTCGGCGGTCCCGCCCAGCCATCGAAATAGTAGGCACCTATGCGAGCGCGTGTTTGCGAAGATGCAGGCCCTGGCGGCGCGAGCACACAGGGGATATTGAATGCGAGCGAGTTGGAGGTTCCGCCTCCTGGCCCAGGGTTGACGACGGTAACCTTCTCGCTCCCCGCGACCGAGATGTCATCGGCGAAAATCTCCGCTGTGACCTGCTGGGCATCGACAAGCGTTGTCTGCCGAGCGCTGCCATTCCATTGCACCGCTGCGCCCGAAACAAAATTCGATCCGTTTACGGTCAATGTAAAGCCTGCGTCACCGCGTGTCGCAGTATTTGGAGACATCGCTGAAATGACGGGCGTGGGATTAGAAGACAACGGGCTACCATTCCCACCACCACCGCACCCGAAAGACGTGAGCAGCGCAGCGAGAGACACGGCAACGAGCCTTATTGTTGGACTTGCAGGCATGAATCAACTCCGTTTTAGGTTGTGAACCTGACAACGAAAACGGAACAAGACGCGAAAAGGATTAGACCGAAGATAAGAAATTAACCAAACGAGCGTGAGCCGCACTCGGGATGAGGAAGGAGATACCCGACGTGTGCACCGAATTATGCTCCTCCTTTAAGATCAATGCAAACCGGCGCGTAAAATGGTTTTGGAATTAGGCGCTATTCTGAAAATTGCTACCGTTCTCTCCCATGCCTCTGGGCCGAAAGCCGCGCCCATTCGACTATCCCGACTGGATCTTCGAGCTGAAGTACGACGGATTCCGCGCCTTTGCGGTCGTCGACTTCGGAAGATGCACGTTGTACTCCCGCGACGGCAATCCTTTCGCGTCGTTCAGTGATCTCGCTACACAAATTGGCAACGCGCTGATGCCGCGCAGTCTGGTTATGGACTGTGAGATCGTCTGCTTAAATGATAATGGCCACTGCCGATTCGAAGACCTGCTATTTAGGCGAAGGGAGCCATCCTTTGTGGCTTTCGACCTTCTTTATCTAGCCGGCAAGGACCTGCGCCACGACGGCCTGATCGACCGCAAGCACGAGCTGCGGCGCATTATCGTTACCGGGCTGCCGCCCATCATGTATGCCGATCATATTGAAGGTGCTGGAACTGCTCTGTTCGAGAAGGCCTGCGAATTGGATCTGGAAGGTATCGTGGCTAAACATCAGCACGCACCGTGTGACCCTGAGCAGACTACATGGTTCAAGATACGAAACCGCAATTATTCCCAGATGGTTGGACGCGAAAAGCTATTCGAACGCGACCGACACCGGGAGCCGGTACCGGGATGGCATAGCTGTGCTTTGGCCGCGGCGTCAGGTTCGAGCAATTAGTATAAAGGGCGGCCACTCAGTTCAGTTCCTTCTGGCCTGCTCACCTTCTATGTGTCAGTCAGGCCTACGCCACCGGGCCGGTGGTTCTCGGGGGAACTTTGAATATTGCCCGGATTAACAGATTCTCGCCGGCGACGGGACAGACGTTCACGATAATCTCCTCTCCTTCGGGTATCACACGAAGTTTCGCAACCGTGAATGGCACGACCATCAGCACCATGAAAAAGTTCGCCATCTCCTACGGCTCCAATGACGTAATACTCACGGTTCAATAGTCGGTCACCTTGCGGACTTCTATACCCGATTTCTGGCACCCGAAAGCCATTTCCTCAAGCTTCCTTTGGACCAAAAGTTGCTCTTTCAGTTCGCTGCATTTCCGGGAATACCTGGACTTTTCGGGTGTATACTTCGGCGACTGAACCGGCGCTCAATTGAACCCCGGCAGTGTTTTCGCGCTCAGTTGGAAGAGTTTAACGACTTTAAGCGCATTTTCCGTATCGCTCGATTACGCCCGGAGGCAGCGTGGTATGGAGGAGCCCAAGGGACGAGCCAAGGATAAGAATTACCAGGCACCAACGGACACCGCAGCTACAGCGACACCACCTCCGATTTCATCTGCTGCAGGAGAATCTGCGGCTCCAGCAAAGGCTTCTGAGTCGAACGAATCGGTGGAGAGCGGTTCCAGCTTTTCCGATGCTGCCACCGTTATGATGGGAGGCCCTTCTAGTGCAGAAACTGGAAGCACTGGAAGCGGAGGCAATCGTCGCGAGAAAATGCTGCCTGCCGGTCAAGTCCTCGGCCAGCGCTATAAGATCCAACGGACAGTCGGTGAAGGTGGCATGGGAGCCGTTTACGAAGCGAGCGACCTGGCTCTCGACCGCGTAGTGGCCTTAAAGGTCATCCGACCCGAACTGGCCGACGATCCTGAAATGAGCCAGCGCTTCAAGCAGGAGTTGATCCTCGCACGCCAAGTTACTCACCGAAATGTCATTCGCATCTACGACTTTGGCGAAGCCGATGGTCTGAAATTCATCACCATGGAGTTCGTCGAAGGAACTGATCTGCGTACGATGCTTCGTGCGCGCGGGAAGCTTTCCGCGCCTGAAGCGGTCGAGATCATCCAACAGGTCTGTCTGGCTCTCGATGCCGCCCATCGCGAAAAAGTAATACACCGAGATCTGAAGCCTCAGAACATTATGATCGACAAAGCGGGTCGGGTTCTGGTCATGGATTTCGGTTTAGCTCGGTCGATCCAGGGCGAGGGGATGACGCAGACGGGAACACTGATTGGGACATTGGAGTACATGTCACCAGAGCAGTCGGTGGGCAAACCCTTAGACGAGCGCTCGGACCTGTTCACGGTGGGAGTCATCTTTTATGAACTTTTGACAGGCAAGTCACCCTATCCGGCCGAGAGCGCAATCGCCAGCTTGTTGAAGCGCACGCAAGAGGCTGCCGTGCCGATCTCGAGTATTGATGAAAGCGTGCCACTCCCGCTGAGCAAAATTGCGGGCAAATGCCTCGAGCGGGAGCCGCGCTTCCGCTATTCGTCAAGCAAAGAATTGTTAACGGACTTGGGGCATTGGCAAGGCGAGAATGCCGGTGCGGCGCTTCAATTTCCGGCGGTACGAACCTGGGGACAGGCGCGCATACCGTGGCGATGGATTGGAGCAGTTCTGGCTTTTGTTGTCCTCGCCATTATTGGATTTCTGGTGCATTCCAGGATGTCTTCAGGAACTATGGTTGCGGGAAAACCCGTATCCCTGCTGATCGCAGATTTTACTAACAGCACGAGCGATCCTGTCCTGGAAGGCACGCTGGAGCCCGTATTCAGTACTGCTTTGGAGGCGGCACCTTTTATCAATGCGTATAAACGCGGCTCTGCGCACCGCATTGCCAAGCAGATTCAGCCCAACGCCACCAGCATGGATGAATCTCTCGCGCGACTGGTGGCCGTGCGCGAAGGGGTAGAAGTCGTCGTCTCAGGTGCCATCGCCCGGGAGGGGGAGTCTTATCGGCTGTCGGTTCGTGCTGTCGACGCGGATTCCGGTCGTGCCATTGCGGCCAGAGAATTAACAGTTCCGAATCGTGACGCTATTCTCAGCGCTATCGGAAAATTGGCAACGCCGATTCGCAGCAACCTCGGTGACAAAACGCCTGAGTCTGCCCAGTTGGCTGCAGAAGAAAGTTTCACTACCTCCTCGTTGGACGCCGCCCATTTTTATTCTCTAGGACAGGATGCGGTTGAACACGGTCAATTGGACGAAGCTGTGGGTGATTACCAGAAGGCCGTAGGGTTTGATTCCGACATGGGGCGAGCGTGGGCCGGACTAGCAGTTTCCAGTATAAACATGAAGAAAACTGCGGATGCCGATCGCTATTATAAAAAGACGCTAGGCTTGCTGGATCACATGAGCGAGCGCGAGCAGTATCGGACACTGGGGACGTACTACGCTGCGTTCTTGCACAATTACCCCCAGGCGGTCGAAACCTATCAGAAACTGGTTTTTCTCTACCCGGGGGATACAGCCGGATACAACAATCTCAGCATTGCCTATGTGTTCATGCTGGATTTTCCCAAGGCGATTGCCGCGGTCAAACACGCTATCGATAGCAACCCTCATAATTTGCAGTGGCGACTGAACTATGCGTTGTATTCCATGTACGCAGGCGACTTCAACACCGCGGCCGGCGAATCGGAGCGCATAATCCAGGAAAATCCGTCTTACCAGTTTGCGTATCTTCCCTGGGCAATCTCAACGTTGGCTCGCGGTGACGCCGATCAAGCAAGAAGTATTTACGCTCGCTTCGAGAAGGTTAGTCCCGCAGTGTTCTCCATAGCCAAGATGGGGGAGGCCGACCTGGAAATGTATTTTGGACATTACAGAAACGCCCTTGCGCTATTGAAAGAAGGAATCCAGGTCGACGAGAAAGATCACAATAGCGGTGAATTGGCTTTGAAGTACGTGGCTGAAGGCGAAGCTGACCTTGCCCTCGGCCGCAGAGATGAAGCGGTCAGGGCGGCTCAAAAAGCTGTTCAGCTTAACTCGGATGAGAGCGCGGTGTATCCGGGCGCACGAGTACTTATCAACGCCGGCGCCTACGAGGATGCACGAAAGATCGCTTCTACTCTGGATAAGACTCTACAAGCGCAAAGTCGTGCCTACTCCCAATTGATCGATGCCGAAATTAACCTTCAACATGGTCAGTTTTCAGAATCCGTTCAAGAGATACGGGAGAGCGAAAAAATACACGATTCTTGGATCTCGCACTTTCTGCTTGGCCGTGCTTATGTGGAAGCGGCGCATTATCCGGAGGCGCTCTCCGAGTTCCAAACCTGCAAAAAACGCTGGGGCGAAACCGCGGATCTCATGTTCGCCGATACGGCAACCTTACGTTATTTACCGCCTTTATATTATTGGCTTGGCCGGGCGCAGCAGGGTGTAGGCATGAAGGCGGCAGCCCGGGAAAGCTACCGCCAGTTTTTGAAATTAAGAGAGGCCGCCGACCCCGAGGACGTCATAGTGGTAGATGCGAAAAAAATGGCGCTCGCGGTTCAGTAGTCCTGAGTCACCTCGGACATTACTCCTTCTCGAACGGTCCCCGCGAATCTAACTTCATTATGGGCCCGCCGTAATGCCACTCGGGAAACTTGCCGCCGCCGGAAGAGCAAACTCGGTGATTGTGTTCGGCCCATTCGTAGTGATCATTCCAATCTTGTTGCCACTCTGTTCGGTGAACCAGACATTACCGTCTGGGCCCACCGTGATGCCGGTCGGATTACTAAAGGGGGTGGGAATCGGAAATTCGGTGACCGTTCCCGTTGGCGTGATTCTTGCGATCTGATTCACATTAGGCTCTGTAAACCAGAGATTGCCATCCGGGCCTGGGGTAATGGCGCCTGGATCGCCACCTGTCGTCGGAATCGGGTATTCGGTGATTGTTCCTCCCGGTGTGATAACACCGATCTTGTCACCCTGGACCTCGGTAAACCAAACGTTTCCGTCCGGACCAGTGGCGATACCTTGCCCAGCAGTGTTCTGGTTTGGAGCGGTGTACGATGTCACGGGTGAACCACTGGGCGGAACATTGGCAACACAGCCGTGGAGAAACCCACAACTCGCAGTGAACCAGATGTTACCTTCCGGGCCGGCTGTTATTGCGTCCTCCTCGCTGAGACCGGGTCCCGAGTATTCATTGATTGTGTTGGGTGTACCAGTGGAAAAGGTACCGATTTTGCCGACGTTCTCGGTGAACCAGAGATTGCCGTCGGGTCCCAGGGCGATGCTGCCAAGGCCACTATTGCTTGTAGGCACCGGGAACTCCGAAATCGTGCCGGCGGACGTAATTCTGGCTGTATTGTTGCCGTTAGATTCCAAGAACCAGACATTTCCGTCCGGCCCAGCGGTAATGCCGGTGGAATCGCTAAACCCGGTTGGAATCGAGAACTCTGTCAGGCCGGGAGTGTTCGAGCTACCCGTCTCCACGATTTCGTAAATCACGTTTGCTTTCTTGTCGACGGCATAGAGGGGATTGGACCCGCTGAGGTTCAGTTTCCCAATTTTGTTGCCCGAAAATTCGGTGAACCAAATGTTGTGATTCGGCGTCAGAATTATGTTCGTCAATTGCAAGAAACCACTCGCTACCAGCGATAAGGTCCCGCCGGTACGTGGACCGACAAAAATCGAGTTTCCTTCCTGGACAAAGAGTTGGTTGGAATCGGATTTCAATGCCAGGCTTAATCCCAAGCCTGTGGGTAATCCGCTGAACAAGGTCGTACTGCTAGCCGTTGCAGGGTTGATTTCGAAAATGGATCCGGACGAACTGTCAGACAGAAGCACCGTTCCGGTGTTCGGGTCGAAGATGACGTGATTGCCCGTGGTAGCAAAGTGCAGGCCTGCCGTTGTTGACGTGTCGAGCGAGACAATGGGACCCGTTAGCGTGCCTGAATTATTCACAGGCGAAAGCTTGTAAAGGCCAGCATTCGTGTTATCCCAGAAGTAGAGGACCGTGCCCGAGGGGGTTTGCGCTACCGCATACTGTTGTTGCCCAGTGCCATTTCCATGCGGGTTCATGACCCAGGGAACGTTGAAGAGAGTGCTGACATTGAAGTAGGCCGAGTTCGGCTCGACGAGAGCAATTCGCTGGCCTGGTTCGTCAGTAACGATAACAAAACCATTTAACGTGTCAACGGCGATGCCCGACCCGTCGGAGTTCGCCATAGTAGAAGTTCCCAGGATGGCGGCCATCCGGTTGGGACGCATCACTGCTAACTGAGCACTGGTACCACCGGGATCCGTGTGGCTTTCGGCATAGATATCGCCGGATTGCAAGTTGGAGGCGAGCGCCTCGACCCCGGTAGTGGAAACCGAGCTACCGCTCGCGTCAATCGTAACGGTCCAATTTGGGGACGCTGGCGTACCGTACTGAGCAACGTCATTCGCCGAGGTCAGTGGAGCGCCAGCAATTAAGGTGGTAATCGATGGCCCGGGCAATGTGACCTGCAGCAACTGAGCGCCAGCCACGAGATCCAAGGCGGTGTTGCTGTTAGTAGGAAGTAGAACCATTCCCAGCGCTGATATATCGCCGGCCTGCACGATAACGTTCATGTTGGGTTTGCCAGGATTGGAGAGGTCAAGGACTTGGCTGGCAGACCAGTCAGCGACAAAATAATCACCACTGGGCGCAATGGCCAAGCCCCCAACACTGGTGATTGCCCCTGTCGTGAAGGCGTTGCTCGCGGTGTTGTAGAGAGTTGTTACCTGGGCGCTTGGCGAAACCAGGTCAATCTGCACTTCGCCATTCATGTTGTTGACGTTGTCACTTGCGACGGCGAGATTACCGTTCGAATCGAACACCATTTTGACATCTGCACCGGGAGTGTTATTGGGCAGCTTCGCGAATGATCCCAGCGAGGTGCCTGCAGCAGTAAACTTGAAAACGGCGATTGCGCCGTTGTCCGCCGCGTAGACATTTCCTGACGAATCGACGGCCAGAGCCACCGGGGATTGTAAAGGCAGTCCGCTGAAGAAAATAGATTGCGAGCCGAACCGTGAGACTTTGATGATCCTGGCGTTCCTCGGATCGGCGACATAGATGTTTCCACTGCTTGCGTCGACCGCCACGGCGTCGGCATCACCATCTATCGTGGCAATTACGTTGGAATTGGTACCGTAGGGATTGATTCGCACAATCTGCGTAGTAGGAGCACTAGGGACGCCATCGGCAACGATCAAGTCTCCGGTCGCGGGCGAGATCAGCAAGGTAAGCGCTTGCGAGCCGGTATTCCCGTTTTGATCGGTGACCTGTACTGTGAAATTGAATGTCCCGCTGGTGCCCGGTGTTCCTGAAAGCGTGCCGGAAGGGGACAAACTCATATTGGCGGGGAGAAATCCTGACGCAATGCTCCAAGTTAAAGTTCCAACCCCGCCGGTTGCCATGAAATCTGAAGTGGGATAAGCAGAGCTCACCACGCCGTTCACCAATGACTCGGTTGTGATCAGCGGTCCCGAAACCTGAACTGTGATTAGCCCGGAAGCCGTTTGGACAGGAGGTCCGCTGTCGCTCACATATGCGGTCAACTGCGTCGATCCCATGTGCTGCGGAACTCCGGTGATCTGGCCAGTGTTGCTGATGAGAAAGCCGTTGCCCATCGCAACCGGGTTGATAGGGCAAGTATTTGGGGCATTGGACCAGCAATAAGGGGTTGTGCCACCGGTTGCTGAAACCTGCTGAGGGCCGTAATTCACCCCGACAATCGCTGACGGCAGACTTGTCGTGGTGACCGTGAGAACGGAGGCAATTTGCTGGGTTATGGAATTGGAGACGCTTCCCACGAAATTCTGATCACCGCTGTAAATTGCTTTGATGGTTTGGCTTCCCACTGCCAAAGAGGAAGTATTCAGTACTGCGGCCCCGTTGACCATGGGGACAGTTTGCAGCAACGTTGACCCATCTCTGAAATCGACAGAACCCCCAGGAACCCCCGAACCTGTGCTGGGGGAGACCGTTGCTGTCAAGGTAACCGGTTGTCCGAACACCGAGGCCGGCGCCGAGGACGTCAGCATTGTAGTGGTGAAGGTTTTATTGGACGACCCCTGGGCCGGAGGCTGTTGTGTCGGTGTGCCCTGCCCGGTATTCGGGGCCTGCGGAAAGACGATTAATGATGTATTAGCGAGAATCTGGCTCTGTTCTGTCGCGGAGAGCACGTTCGAAGAGCCGTCGGCACGGTAGACCCGCAATACGTAATAAACGTGATCCGTCTGGACCGGCATTTTGGTGGTGCCATCATCAGTAGAGGTGCTGGTAGCCGGTGCTGCGGTCGGGCTTGATGTACTACCGGGAGGCGGTGGCACTGCGGCGAACGTCGCATTCGTGTACTGCGGGTTTGTATATTGGGGGTTTGTGTACTGGGGATTTGTGTATTGAGGATTGGTATATTGCGGGTTCGGAATAATCGAGACAATCGCGTCCTGCGGAATCGGCTGGCTATTACAGGAGTTGAAGCCTGGGAAGTTGTAGGTTCGCGCAATAATGGCCTCGTAAACGTAAAGGTTGGTGAGATTCGATTGCGCGATATTGGCGACGGCTGTATAGCCGGACGCGTTGTTGCCAACATCAGTAATCGTCCAGACAAACTCACCCACCGGGAGAGTGCCAGCCGACAACGAGTCACTTGGCGTGACGTTGGTATATTGCGGATTCGTATATTGGGGATTGGTGTACTGGGGGTTCGTATATTGAGGGTTCGTGTACTGCGGGTTCGTGTATTGGGGATTCGTGTATTGCGGATTGGAGACGTTCGCGTTGTGATTCTCTTGGGTGCTCAGATTTGGGTTAGTCACGAACGGTGCTGTAGGATCGCTATCGAAAAAGATGGTCGTCGTTGCTCCCCCGGAAATCACGCTGCCACCGAAGGAATCGATCTGCTGGACAGTGGCGTTAAAGGGAGCAAATGGCAGCGATGAGCTGCACCCTGAGCAATAGACGTACAAAGTCACGGTTGCCGATGAGTACTGCAGGATGTTCAGATCAACAGAAGCGATAGGACCGGTTAGCTCCGTTCCCTGACTAAACGAGCCCGAGATCGGCGATCCCAAATTGTTGAAGGAGACGCGAAAGAACTTCCCGGGCGGCGTCTGATTCGGCGCATCACTATTAGGGTTCTGGATGTACAGCGGAAAAGCACGCTCCATTGGTTTGTTATTCACATCCACTAACTGCCGTGAAGTCGCGGGCGAAGCCGCAATCACGCCGGGCCTGATTTCCGACACATAAAGATTGGCATTGCGGGCACCGGCGTTGATGCACGAAAGCCCAGTTCCTGGAGGTGCATACTGTTGCCAGCCAAGGAGATCATTCAGAGTCGGAACACCGTAATTGAAAGTCGGGAAGACGACGTCGCGCGAATCCGTCCAGACGCCGAATGTAGGCATGGCGATGTAGTCAGTCGGCTTAGTAGCCCAGCGGAAAGCTGTGCTCCCCCCAAAATTAGGGACATAGGGAGAGGCAGTAGCCTGCCAATTGTAATCACCCGTAAATGGCGTCGTGCCGGCGCTGTACATCGGCAAGTTCGGACGGTTTACCGCGGGATAGCCTCCAGGGACTCCGCCGACGGTGGCGACTTGTCCGGTATTCACCTCAATCAGATATTGCGAGACCGGAACAGAGGGGCTGAATACGGGGTTACCGTAGGCGTCGAGGCGCGAAAGACTGCTCTGCGCCACATACGTCTTCATTTGACGATCGAGTCCGGCTACATACCATCCCCCAGCGATGTTGAGCGATGCCTGGTTCTGGTCGCGGAAGTCATACCACATCAGCTTCAAAAGTCCGCCGCCGAAGCTCAACGCAGGCATGAACTGCTGTGCATAGGAGGCGCCGCCGCCCTGGTCGACAATGCTGCCAGCAGTCCACGCCCCGCCACCATTTTTCGAAGTACGCAAAACAATGCGCGGCTCGTAATAACCGGATGGATAGCCGCTTCCGGTGGGAGACGTTTTCTCCTGACTAGCCACATAAAGAGTTCCGTTCCCGTCAATGGCAACTGTTGGGAACGAATTGCTGCGAAACGCCGGATTATTGCCGTAACTGGTGGTCGTGAGGCCGGGCTGGTCAAATGGCGCATAGCTAGACGGCGTAATAGCAACCGGGTTAGAGAAGGTGTTGCCGCCATCGGTGGAGGTCACCATCAAAATGCCATCGGGAAAACCATCTCCTCCCGGTTGGAATACATGGCGCCAGAACACATAAACTTTGCCGGTCTTAGGATCAATCGCTATCGCGGTACCCTGGTTCTGCTTGAAGTTTTTGTTCAGGTACTGCGGCTTGCTCCAAGTCGAGCCGCAGTTTCCCTGGTTGGAATGCGCGACACCAACCTTGCTGGTAAATGGAATCGAGCCGCCGCCTCCAGTAAAGATCGTGTACGCAATGTACACTGGCCCGCAAACCGTGGCACTATTCGTGCCACGGGCGATGTCTGCTGCAATCGATGGCTTATCGATAAAGTTGCCGCTATCAGACTGGCTCCCTCTGTCGATGATCGCCACTCCTTGATACCGAATGGCGTCTCCGCCATCCGTATCGGGCAGATCGCGATATTGGACAACAGCTACATTGCTGAGGTGCCCCGGGGTGAAGAACAACGCGCCGAGATAGAAGTGTCCTCCTGGCGTAGTGGCCAGGCTGGGATCGCTGCCACTTTGCAATCCGTTCAGAGGCGAAGTCGAGCAAAGGCTAGCAGTGTCACCGGGGAAGCACGGCACCATTGAGCCAAACCAGGTATGCCCTCGATCATAAGATCGAGAAAGACCGATCCACCCATTTGAGGCGCTACCCGGTAAGCCTGTATCGTTCGGGATACTCGTAGTTCGGTAATCTCCAAACGCAGCCAGAATGTGGTCGGGATTGTAGGTAGATGTTGCTACTGTTCCCTCGACCTGCCTCTGTAAATATCCGTCCCCTCGAAGTGCGTCGGTGAGGCTGATTGGCGGAGGTGGGAATGGTGGAGACGGATTTCCGTTCGGATAAGCGGGCAGGACATCAACGTTGACACCAGGCTGTTGTGCTAGCGCAACGTTCCCAATTAAAAGCAGTGAAATCAGGATTACGCGGAGTTCTTTCACAGGCACCCCCCCGCGGACGCGGCCAGGGGAAGTGGCCGATTGGGCCGGAATTTTGCTTCCTAATTGGGTACCTTGTCAAGCTAAAGTTTCTTCGGACTTGGCGTGTTTAGGCGCCGTAACCGAAACCTGTTCGACTGTGTTGTCATGGGCCGATCGCTTCACAAACTAATTCCCGAGCGAATTCAAATGGCAACACATTCAGTTTGCGGGTTCCCGTAAACAACTCATCCTTCAATTCGTTCCTGAGCACTCACACCGAGAGATTGTGCGGACACGCCGGTAAGATCGGCCAGGTAACGAGAGCGCGTTTAAATAAAGCCTCCGCAGCCACCCCGGCTGGGTTGCCGGGATGGACCTGCGTTTGCTTTACGTTCACTATCTCGCGCATGGCGGTAATCCAGGCTTGAACTTCTTATTTCTCCCGCACCGCCAGTTCCGCAACCACTGCAGCAAGTTTGTCGAGTATCTGGTTCCAGCCCTCCATTTGCCCGCTATTTTTCGCGCTCTCCATGGGTTCATTTCCAATGAAGGTAAGTTTCGTCTGGCCGTTTCCGAGATCCTCAAAGATGGTCACGTCGTGCGCACCGTCTATGGCCTCATGTTCGATTCCAAGTTGCGCAGGCTCAACCTTGTTTCCCTTCGAGTCGGCAAAGTACATGGAGGAAACGATCTTCTCGTGCGGAACAATCTCATGGTATTCCCCGCCATTCCAGCACTCCTGCCCATCCGGCGTTCTCATGCAGTAGAGAAATTTTCCTCCCACGCGAAAATCCATCTGGCAAAAAGGCACAGTAAAACCCTTCGGCCCCCACCACTGCTTCACATATTGCGGGTCTGTCCACGCCTTCCAAACCAATTCGCGTGGGGCATCAAAAACTCGTGTCACAACCATCCGCTCGATCTCATTCACCGTGCTTTTTGTCATGTCGAACCTCCGCTTTTTTCATTTGAGTCACAACCGCATCCAGCTTTTCGAAACTCTCTTCCCAGAATTGGCGATAGCTGATCGCCCAGTCGCTGACCGTCTTTATCGCCTCTGGCCTAAGCCTGCAAACACTCTCTCGTCCACGCTTGGTCTTGATCACAATCTGTGCCCGCACCAGGCAGGCAATATGTTTTGAAATCATCTGCTGCGAGAGTGCAAACGGCTCCGTCAATCGATGCACAGAGGCAGGCCCATGGGAGAGCCGCTCGATCATCGCCCGGCGGGTTGGATCAGACAAAGCCGCAAAGGTTGTGCCCAATCGATCCACAACCATATGGTAGTGGATTTTCTGTCGATGTCAAGTGTGAATTTCGCGATTCCTGATTTCTGAACCCTGACCCATTAACCTGACGATGAAAGTGCGTACTGCAAACTGCGCAGGAGCGCGATCCGCCACGGTTGTGGCGCTGGCACAAGCGGCTGGAGGAGTGCGGATTGCGTCTGGAACCAGTTCTCGATGCGCCACCGGCACGGGTTTGTACCGATAAGTCGGCTTCTGTGGATCGATCGCAGAAACTCCTGGATAACGGGCTACTCGGAAGTCAGCCTCAGCGCACGTCAATTTCCGGTTAACCGACTAACCGCCCCATGGATGCGCTGCGGACTTAGAGGGCCCAATTTCAACGGTCGGTGATACTCTATCGCATCGAGAATGGTGGGGTATGGTGGGTTTCCCCGGACTTTGGCGACGCGTCGTCCGTCATTGGCGCGGTATCGTTACGCTGCTGATCGTTGCTCGTGCTGCATTCAACCTCATCTATCCAGACGAGTTCGGCCGCTTCTTGGATCTGATCTTCTTGGCCCTGTTCGTGGTGTTTATCGCCAGCCAAATTTTCTGGATTAGACACATCATCGATGGCGCGATGCACTTCATTCCCAGCCGCATCGGGCGCACGCGGCTCGCGGTCATCGCGGTTTTGATCTATCTCTTCGTATACGCCTGTAGCTACCCGGGCATTCAATCCACCAATGAACACATTTTTCGGATCAACTACGACCGCCCCTTGACCATGGTCGCAGAAGCATTGTTCTGGTGGTGGTTCATAGGTTCGATGCTGGCCTTTGGTGCTGGCTTTCGCAGCAGGTGATTATGCGGCGCGGGCTGTCACATGGATGTACACCAAAATACGAGACACCACACGGCAGCACGCGAGTCCGGAAATATCAACTCCAGCTTGGCACAGTCGCCGCCGCTTTCTGAAGCGGAGCGCGGTTCTGGTCAGCGCCACGCCGTTTCTGGCTGCAGGATATGGGCTCCTTTATGGTCGCCACGATGTGGAAGTCGTGCGGCAGCGCGTCCGCCTTGCGCGTCTGCCAAAAGGCTTCGATGGCTTTCGAATCGCTCAGCTCTCTGACATCCACATGGGTCCTTTCACTACCGAGGACTACATTCGACGTTGCGTCGCGATCACCAACGGCGTGAAGCCCGACCTCATTGCACTGACCGGCGACTACATTGCTTGGGATCCCGGGCTGGAAAGGCGCGTAGTTAGTGTGCTGGCGAGCCTATGCGCGCCTCAGGGTGTTTTCGGCTGCCTCGGCAACCACGAAGAAGAGAGCGAGACGGAAGAATACGTCAGCGGCTTGTTCAAGGGGCAGGGCATCCGCATTTTGCGCCAGGAACGGGCACCGATTCGATTAGGCCGCGATGAGCTGAACCTGATCGGCATTGACTGTCCAAGAGAGCAGGACGAAGAAGAAGAAAATCGGCGCGACGTAAATGGGCGGTTGCACCAGCAACTGGTGATTCCCGGTACCGTCAACGTTCTCCTCAGCCATGAACCGAGCGTGTTCGTGTTTGATCGCGCAGCCGACCTCGGCATCGATTTGATCCTGGCCGGACACACGCATGGTGGGCAGCTGGCATTTGAGTTCGTCCATCGCGGCCTGAACCTCAGCCACATGTTCTATCCGTATACCAGTGGATGGTACGAACAGCGGAGCACCAAGCTCTACGTCAACCGCGGCATCGGTACCACGGGCTTCCCTATTCGCCTCGGGGCGCGGCCGGAGATCACGATATTGGAATTAGTCAGAACCTGACGTCTACTCAGTGTTCTCAGATGGTGACGCTAGAAACCTTCCACTGAGAACTGCCGGAGCCAGAAGGCTTCGGTGCGACTACGACTGCATCACAGATTTCACAGGCCGGATGACGGGCTAAGCGGAAAAACGAAAAGGGGCGAGCGGGCGGGGAAGCTGGCCTCGTTTTTCGTGCCCGGGTCGCGCTACTTCACGCCCGTATACGTCCCGGTGCAGGTCCAGATGCTTGAGCCATCCGCATTCCCTTTTCCGGTGCAGCCGCCTTTGCCTTTAATGGCTTTGAACTTCCCGGTTCCCCCCGTGATCTCGAACTTGTTGCTACCTGTGGTCATCATGCCCTCCGTCAAGTTGACGGAGTTAGTGTAGGTATAGTGGACGTGGTCCCCGTTGGCCATGGTTGCGACGAAGATGCCGTGGCCGCTGGACTTGCCGCCCACAACTTCATGGAACTCCGTTCCCATACCCTCCTTGTCCTTCACGCCAGCGACCTCGCCGCTGGTAGCTGTGCACTTGAACTGTGCCAGCCCGTACCAGTGGTTGGGCTTATCGCCCACTTCATAGCTCTGTCCCGATGCCGACCCCGGACACGACGATGAACTCGACACCTTTCCCTGCGCCGCCGCTATCGCGGCGCTCAGGCACAGCAGGCCCACAACGCATAGTGCTCTGCGCATTGTTGTCCTCCAATTCTCAGTTCGACCAGTAAAAATGCGGTTTTCCCGAGATTGACGACCTCAATTTTCTCCGATTGAGCCCCTGGTGGTCGGCCTTTGTTCAGTTCGGTGTATTGATAAAGGATGACTGGATGACGGCCGATCAGTCGGGCCGCCGACTCTCACCGCGCCGACCTGCTCCGACCCAGCGACCTTGAAACTCGCTCGGCACGATTCACTTTGCTAGTTCATTCTTGAAAATGGCTCCGCCTTTCATCACGAACTTCACGTTCTGCAGTTCACGGATGTCCTTGAGGGGATCGCCGCTCACTGCCACAAGGTCCGCCCACTTCCCGGCTTCGACGGTCCCTGCAGTCTCGCTCCAGCCCAGCAGTTCCGCGGCCACCGACGTTCCGGTCCGAATCGCTTGCATCGGCGTCATGCCGAACTCGACGTAATATTCGAATTCCTTGGCCTGATTTATCTTTTTCCAGTCGAACCCGCCCGCGTCTGTGCCTAATGCAATCTTCACTCCCTTCCGCATGGCCTTTCCGAAGTTCGTGCGTTGCAACTCGAAGGTCTTATCCCAGAATTCATTCTTATAGATAGCGGCAAGGTTCCGATCTACGGTAAGGGTCGGCACCCAGTAGACTCCCCGCCGCACCATTTCGTCCATCTGTGTATCGGTAAGACCGTCGCCATGCTCGATGGTGTCCACGCCAGCGCGGAGAGCGGCCTCAATGCCATCGCTGCCGATGGCGTGGGCGGCGACTTTCCGTCCTAGCCGATGCCCTTCGTCGGCAATCGCTTTGGCCTCTTCATCGGTGAAGAGTACCTTGGAGTGCAAGCGGCCATCCTTGTCAAAATAGACCCTCCCATCCGAGTAATACTTGATCCAGTCAGCTCCGTACGACACCTGTTCGCGCACCGCTTTGCGGGCGCCGTCGACGCCATCGACATATTGCACTCCCGTAGGCATCTTCAACTCCCAGGAATAACCGAACGGCTGGTACATTCCGGTCGGCGTCATTGCCCGCGTGGCCACTTGCATCCGCGGACCGGGCACCTCCCCGTTCGCAACAGCCTTCTTGACGTCTACATCCGCGTACATCGCTCCTTCGGTTTCCAGGTCGCGCATCGCCGTGAAGCCATGCGAGAGCGCAATCTGGGCGTTACGCGCCCCCAGAATCGCCCGGTACGGGATTGATTCCTTCAGCAATTGCGCGTCGTATTCATCCTGCGAAGTGTCGCCATGCAAGAGCAGATGGGTGTGTGCGTCGATGAATCCCGGAAGGACCGTCGCGTTCCCCAAGTCAACGACCTGCACGCCTGGGGGTGCGCTCCCGCCCGCGGTGACGGATAGAATTTTGTCTCCCTCCACCTGGATCAGCACACTCTTCAGTGGCGTGTCGCTCCTTCCATCAATCAATCTTGCAGCGCGAATCACAATCCGAGTCTGCGCCTGCCCACCCGCCAATATCGGGACCAACAGCCACGAGACAAGCAGGACAAGAATCCGGGACATAGAAAGCCTCCTCGTGAACGCGGCAAGCTTACCAGAGGCTTCGCTTTCAGCGTACTTTCTGCGTGCGAAAGGTGTGCTGGATTACCACGGTTCCCGAGGCGAAGCCACCTTTCCAACTGACGGCCGAACAGTCGTCCATTGCCGAAGCAGCTGATGAATGCCCGCTTTGTCGACTTCGCGGTGTGCGAGGAGTGTTTCCCGTCTTGCGGCCAACTCAAGCCAGACCAGAAATGTTCTTGGCCAAGTTCCGGTTGGCCGACAACCCGGCAGTTAAAGGGATTAACGCGTTTAGCCGGGACGGTCTAGCACGAACTGCCCGAGGAAGCCTCGCGCACACTCTGATAGGTCACCTTTTCCGCGGGTTCGCTGCAGGCTGTCGCGAGGGCCTCTGCCGGATCTCGTCCGGTCACCTCTTAATACTAGTCGGGACGGTGAGTCCACGCCCATGCTTCGGTGACCGTGCCTCGCGTCATGGCTTGCATCGTCCCGGGTTCTCCGATAGTGCTGAGTAGATGTGAATGAAGATGGCGGCGAGCATGATCAAGGCGGAAATGTCGTGGATCAGTTAGCTGACGGCAACTGGACAGCGTCCGAATATCTCTGGAAAGCACATGACCAGCTGGAGTGAGCGTGCGACTGCTACAATCCTCGGTCATCACCTCCTATGAAAAACCTGCTCCTCCTCAGTCTGACTTGCAGTTTGCTCGTTTCGCCCAAATTCATCATCGCAGACACCGGTCTCATGGCCGCCTCGAAGAAGGTGTCGAAGGTCGAGTACCTGTATGCCGACGTCAGTGACGCCAACACCATCTTGGCCACCATCGATTCAGGCCTGCTGACCACCTATCAAGGTAAAGATCGCGCTGCCTGGGAGCAGGTTTACCGCAAGAAGCGCGAGCAACTCGCCAAGGAACTGCAAAAGCTGCCTGCGTCCGGACTCTCTAACGGGGATACCAGAGCCATCGCCGCAATGCGCAAGCAGATGAAGTCCTTCACCGGCGGCGGAGCCCTTTTCAGCCCGGCGGCCAAGTGCCAGGATGCGGCCCGCAAAGACATTGCCTACCCTCAGCTCAAATCGTCCCTGGTCGCCTGTTTCGTCGAAATCGGCAACAACCTCAGTTTTGAAGGCGGAAAGATCAACCGGGTTTCCGCCCTCGACTTACTGCATGAAACCGCCGATCCTGGCCGCCGCAAGGCCGCCTTCCTTGCTTTTGTTCCGTTGTGGCAGGCCATCAACGGCAACAACGAGCCCAACAGCCCCTATCGCCGCATGATCGCCGGGGCTGTCGCTGAAGCGGCCAAGAACGGCTCGGACATCGACAACGCCGCCCGAGACGTCGGCATCGATTCTGCGGAACTCGAACGCTGGCTGGTGCAGATTCTCGATGCCTGGCGTGTATCGACGAGTGACGCCCTGATCGAGCCGTGGGACTTCCGTTTTCAGGCCGGAGAGGCCGATCGCTTGCTCGAGTCATATATCCCGCGGGAATCGCTGCAGCCAATCAACCAGCGCTATTACCGTGATCTCGGCGCCGATTTGGAGCAAATGGGAACGCTCTACGATCTGTCTCCCCGGCCGGGAAAAGCGGCGTTGGCATACACGGAATTTGTCATCCACGGTCGGATGGTGAAGGGGATGTGGAGGCCCACCGTAGCACGCGTGTCGGCGCCCTACGAGCGCGGCGGTCTGTTTGTATTGAATGAACTGGTACACGAGAACGGCCACGTAGCCAATATCACCGCCATTCGCAATCGGCCCGCGTTCGTAGACTGGCCAAGCGATCTTTTCGACGAGGCTTTCGCCGATGTTCCCGCCTGGAGTACCTACGAACCGAAGTGGCAGCGCAAATATCTGGGCCACGAAGCCCCGGAGCAACTCTCGTTGCGCGCCTTATATTCCGTCGTTGTCCTGGATGCGGCCTGGTCTTTGTTCGAATTGCGCCTGTTTCGCGCTCCCCAGACCGACCCCAACGAGCTTTGGACCGAAATCACCGGCCGCTACCTACATATCGTGCCGCATCCCGAGCTTTCCTGGTGGGCGGTGCGCGTACAGTTGGCGGATCTTCCCGGATACATGGTGAATTACGGTTTAGGGGCCATCCTCACCGCTGAGATGCGGCGGCACATTTCAGAAGCGCTGGGTGCTTTCGACGCCGGAGATCCCCGCTGGTATGGCTGGCTCTCCGAACACCTGCTGCGCTATGGCTCGGAGCGTGACACTCTCACCTTGATGCACGATTTTTTGGGGCGTCCGGTCTCGCCGCAGCCGCTTCTTCAGCAGATCCGCCGCTTAAACCCAAGTGGTGATCACGCCACCGATTCCGCCGGCCACTCTACTTCTCTGTCCCGCGAGTATCCCGCAGGACTCTCCCAGCTTTCATCACAAAAACCACGCTTTCCATAGCGTGAATATCTTTGCTGGGATCGCCGGAGACGGCGATGACGTCCGCGGCTTTCCCTTGTTCCAGTGAACCGATTTCGCTCGACAACCCCAGTAATTCAGCCCCATTTGTCGTGGCCGTCTGCAAAGCTGCAATTGGCGTTAACCCACCTTTGACCATTGCCGCAAATTCATTCGGCAAGAAATCCGGGTCGTCATCTAGCCCAAACGCGATTCTGAGGTGGTGCTTTAGGGCGCGCTGAAAAGCTTCCGATTGATACTTCACGATGAGACGCGATTTTTCCAGCGCCACCGCATCCAAGCCGCTCCCGCTGCCTATGGCTGCATACCTCTGCATGACCGACAGCGTGGGTACGAGCCATGTGCCCTTGCTTTCCATTAACGCGGCGCCTTCCTCGTCGAGGAGTGTCCCGTGTTCGATGGAATCGACGCCTGCCCGAACCGCGGACTTAATACCATCCTGTCCCTCCGCGTGAGCCATGACGCGTTTGTGCGCCCGGTGGGCTACCTCGACAGCCCTGCTCATTTGTTCTTCGCTGAGCTCCTGTACGTTGAAGTCGCTCATGGGATCGGAAATTCCACCCGTGGCCATCAGCTTTATCCAGTCGGCACCGTACTTGATGTCGTGTCTTACCGCGGCTGAGACGCCATCCACCGTGTCAGCAAGGTTGGGGCGAAGGGGCAGCGACTGGTCCGCCGCCAGAGCATCCGCGTCTCCATGACCGCCGGTAACTGAAATGAAGTTGCCGGCCGAAAGCATACGCGGCCCCTCTATCAGGCCCATGGCGATGCTGTCGCGCAGCGCCAGCTGCCCATAACCAAGGTCTTGTTCGCCCGCGTCTCGCAACGTCGTAAATCCGTGATCCAGCCAAATTTGCAGGTTGTGAGCACCCCATAACGTGGCTTGGGCCGACGACATGCGTAGCTGCGCAACCGGTGACAGGTCTTTCAAGTTGCCCAGTACGTGGGCATGACAATCAACCAAGCCCGGCAACACCGTCAACCCAGTCAGATCGATGACTCTCAGTTTTCCTGGCGCGTGCTCTGTGACTGCGGAGATTGGGCCGATCGCAACAATCATTCCATCTTTGATCAGAATAGCTTGGCCATTCGCTATCGAACCTTTCCTCATGTCGATCAGCCGAGTCGTTTTGATCAGGATGGGATCATGAAGTGACGAAGCCGCGAATGCAACGCTAAGACCTGTCAACAGCCACAGCCCAACTAAAATCGTGCGATTCATCATCCCTCCACGAAACGAACACATCGCCCTTTTCGTAATGGCGCTTGCGGCGCGTACGGACTAAGAATTTAGGCCAGAATACGTGCGTGAAATCTGCGCCATTATATTTGCTGAGATCGAAGGCCGCGAGCTTCGATTATGACCGAGACGGCGAGGTAGCCAAGGCCGCTTTAATTGCAGTCATCGCTTGAATTTGCACTGCGGCTACAAGCCTATGCGGGGGAGTCCTCTGCCGCGAATGGCACTAACGTGCAGCGAGTTTCAGTGATCTTCTTTTGTGATCTGCATCGGGCGTGCTTGCGCGAAGAACTAGAGTTCCACAGCAACGTCGACGGTGACATCCGGGGTCGCAACTGCGACCGTGCCGTAGAGTGGTCACCTGCCCTTGAACCTCTCAACCAGTAGATCACCCTGTTGTTGGGTCACGCCCTTGATCCGAAACTGGAGTCGCACCGAGTTGAAGAGGGACAGATCAGAACGCACCGGATGAGAGCGGTCGATCACGCCGTGGATATCGACCGCGACATGGGGCAGTGGAATGCCTTCGGCCTTCGCGATGACGCCTACGAGCTCCACCCCGCAGGTCGCCACGCCGGCAAGAAAAAGCTCGACAGGAGTCAGCGCCTCGCCGGGGCAGCCGTTTTGCACGGGACCATCTACAACGAAGTAGTGATTGCGGGCGCTTGTGAGCACCCGGCCGAACGTTTCGGTTGAAGCTGCGTGTAAGGAATGTTCGCGTACATTCGGGTCATTCATGGGCACTCCACGTTGCGAATTTTCCAGCCAGTGAATTTGGTTACGGTCGAGCACCAAAGACCGTTTTTCCACCAAAGATCGTCCACAGCACCTTTGTATCGCGTGCTTCTTCGGCAGTGACTGTTAGCACGTCCCGATCCACCAGAGCGAAGTCTGCCTGCTTTCCGGGAGCGATCGATCCGATCCTCTCCCGCAGCCCCAATGCTCGAGCGGCATTCCGGGTATAGGCATACAGCATGGCTTCCCGCGGCATGCGCTGACTCGCGTCTAGTACGCCAGCTGGGCCTTTGCGGGTTTCGGCTTGATAGATCGCTCGAAACACGTTTGCTGTGGAGACCGGCCAGTCACTAGCGCCGGCGATGATGCCACCTTCGTCCAGCACCGACCGTGCCGGGTACTGCCACCGATACAAGCTGGGATCAATGTATGGTTTGACCAACTCGATCGTGTCTGTTCCAGCGTTGGCCCAGTACAGTTGGAAGGAGGCGATCACCCCGAGTTCGTGGAAGCGGGGAATGTCCTTCGGCCGAATGAGCTGCAGATGCGTGATAGTGTGCGGCAAGCCAGAATTGCCACTTGCCTTTCGCGCTGCTTCGATGCCGTTCAGCGCTTCGGTAACGGCTTGATCTCCAATCGCATGCACATGGACGATCATTCCCGCCTTGTCCGCCGCGATTGCAATCTTGGCAAAATCCTTCGGGTCGAACAGCAGCTCGCCATTCTTGCCCGTCGTCCGATACGGTTTCGACAGCACGGCGGTTTGGGATGGATACTCCAGCACACCATCGGCAAAGACCTTGATGCCGATGACCTTCACGTCCGGCACCTTGCTGAACTGCTCGCGTGCTTGTAACGCCTTCGCCAGCTGCTGTTCTGGGTGGCCTTTCCTGAACTCGATTACCGGCAGCGCCCCAACGTGGGAGTTCAACCCATGGCTCTCCGCCAGTCGGCGGTAACTGGCGAGAATCGCATCGCTAGCTGCAGGATCGAGCCACGCGGTAATTCCCAATCGGTGCATGTAACCAACGGCAGCACGCCCGGCCTCGAGCATGCGTTCTTCGCTGGGCTTGGGGATAACTGCTCGAACCTTCTCCACTCCTGCATCTACCAGAAAGCCGTTTGGCTCAAGGTCTGGCCCCAACCCGTAATACCCGCGACCGACCGAGTCGAGTCTGCTGATCAGTTGCTTGTCGATACCGGCTCGCTTCAGCAAAGCTTTATTTGCCCATGCGGTATGCCCATCCATGCCCTCTAGCAGCACGGGTTGGTTTGTGTACTCGCCGGCGCTAAAACGGTCGTTTAGTTCTTTGTTCTTCGACCAGAACGCGAGCGGGATTCCGCTCACGACCAGAATGTCGCCCTGCAGCCCGCGACCGGTCTTCTTCGCGTCAGCAACGACGGCGGCCAGCTGATCGACGGTCGCGATGTTCTCATCCACGACGGCCGAGACCAGAGACAAGCCGCCATCCACAGCGTGGCAGTGGCTGTCGATCAACCCGGGTAGCAAGAGATTACCCTTGAGGTCGATCATCCCCGCGCCGCTCGTTACTGCTTTTGAAACGTCATCGAGGTTACCCACGGCCACGATCTTGTCGCCTTTGATCGCGATGGCCGAGGCATAAGGATGCTCCGGTTCACCCGTGAAGATCTTGCTGTTGTACAGGACTTGTTCGTCGCTTGCACCAGCAAATGCAGCGACGTGAAGAATGATAGAAAACGACAGCATGAACACCCATCTCGGCATCGACAATGTCCTCCGGCTGAGAGCAGACACGATAGCACATGGCATGGTCGAGGCGGAGAGCCTTGGCGTCGACGTTGTCTCCATCCCGGCGGCTCGGCAAGGTTGGTGGCAACAGCCGTCAAAGATGAGTTGGCAACGCGGAGCGATGATGTCGCTCCCGAGGAGCATGGCACGAGGGTTCCCAGCACTCGTACGCGCCTCATCTCGAAACGACCGCTGTGCATTGGTCGTGCGGCTTGTATGAATGGAAAACTGGGTAACAACTTGGGTAACAACCGCGACCAAAACCGCCCACTTGTGACTAAAACTACGACCGGGAAGTCGTTGAAACCATTTATTTTCAGCTCAGGTTACAAACAGTAGGTTGAAGGTTCGATTCCTTCCGCGCTCACCAAAATTTCATGCACTTACCGACGGCACTTAAGAGGATTCGTCGGTATCCTTATTATTATTATTTTCTACGCGCACTTCAGCGCCTGCTCCCGAGAACGGCTGCGGTCTCCGACGCTTCAGAGCGCTGCAGGGCAGAACAGGCTGCCGCAAAAGAATCTTGCTGGAGGACGAGTCGAGGAAAACGCCTAGCACAGCGCTACAGATGGGCACGAGTATATTCACGGCGATTGTCGGCGACGCAACACCGTCGTGCTCGGGCACGGCGGTTCGCTTCCCAACCTCGCCCAATCTTTCCGCAGGCTGTTAAGCCTGCGCCCTCGACAACCCCGCGGTGTATGCCCAAGGCAGGCGGACAACGGCAATCAGTGCAGAATCAGTTTTTGCACGCGCCAGTTGAGCAGTTCTCCTACAAATAAAGTGTTTTCCGACGGGCAGGCGATTTCATGGACCCAGCCAAACTGGCCCAATTGCTTTCCCGATTTGCCGAATACGCCTAAAACGTTCCCATCGAGGTCCATCTTATATATCCGTCCCGGATTGGAGTCGGAGGTGTAGAGATACTGCTTGGGACCGGGCGTAATGCAAATCGCCCAGGGCGCGCCGATGTTGGTGAACTGCTTCAGGAAATTTCCGTCACCGTCAAAGACTTGAATACGGTGATTTTCGCGATCGCCGACGTAGACATTGCCCTTGGCGTCGGTGGCAATGGAATGTACGGTGTGAAATTCGCCGGGTTCGGTTCCACGTTTGCCCCAGGCTTTGACCCAGTCACCGTTCTTGTCATATTTCACGACGCGGGAATTGCCGTAGCCGTCTGCCATGAAACTGTTTCCGGCAGCGTCCCAGGCCACGTCGGTGGGGCGATTGAAAAGTCTTTGCGAGAAGGTCGCGAAATCCGGAGGAGGAGGCGGCGGGGGCGGAGCGCCAGGCGCCGGAGCGGCGGCGCCTTCGACCGCTTCCGGCTTGCGTCCGAACAGCATCTTCACCCGGCCTTGCGGATCGAACTCGATGACCATGTTTGCGCCTTCATCGACGCACCAAATGTTGTCGTCCTTGTCGATGCGGACCGTGTGGGCAAACGAGAACCCGTACAGGTCTTTGCCAATCTCCCGCATGAATTTCCCTGTGGCATCGAATTCGAAGAGACGGGTCTGCGCGCTGCGGGTGAAGACGAAGATGTTCCCTTTCGAGTTCACGGCTACGCCGGCCGCTTCGCCGAGGTAAAGGTCAGGCGGAAGCTTGAGCAGGTTGGGCACCGACTCATACTTTATTTCGGGAATCGATCCCTCTTGAGCCCAACTGAACAGCGACACGAGCAGTAATAAGGACAGCAACAAGGCGAAGCGTTTCATTCATCCTCCAGTCGTTAGCTATTAGTCGTTGGTCGTTAGCGCCAAATTATGTCCGCTAACGACCGACGACCACTGGTGCAAGCACCAGCCGATCTCTTGACTGCTTCTCTACGGCATCCCGCGAGTAAAGCATCGGGAAATAGCGTGTCTGATCCCACAGGGGGAGCAGGTCTGAATAGTGGGGGCTCCCCGGTTGCCCACTCTGGCCGGGGACGTTAACGATCAGCGAGCCGTCCCAGTTGCCGACGTCAATGATCTCGCGGTAGCTGGGCCCGGAGAGTTGCGCGAAATTGGTGCCGTTGTAATGAGTGTTGTTGACGGTGTAAGTGTCGCCGGGGCGAGGGATCGGACCAAGGTCCACCAATGGCTTGGCTCCGGGCAAGAGTTCCAGAACATGATGAAAAGTGACGGTATGAAGTTTTTCCCATGACCACTGTGAAGGATCGGCTCCCTCCAGGCTGCGCATGCGTTCCCCAGCTATCTTCAGACTTTGCAATAAAACTTCATCGCGCGCGGGGACGGGATTGGGACCGAATGTTTCCTGGTCCGGATTTTCGAGATGTTGGATCACGACTGATAGCGGTATTTTGCCCTGCAACATTTCCCAGGCCTTCTCCGGGGCCACGCGATGCAGCAATTCCTCTTGAAGGTTGTGCTGCCATAGTTCATACAGGGCCGCGGCCGCCGAATCGCGGGCCAGAACGGCGTCCCAATGAAGGAGGAGTTGAAGGTCAGCATTATCGGAACCGGGCGCAAGCGAGGAGAGCAGTTTTTGCAAGCGGCGCGCAGGCAAGGAAGTCACGTCGTCCTGCAGCTTCTCCATATCGTCGATCGTGATCTTATTTCCGCTGGCAGAGAACTGCGTTAAAACCTCGGTGATGCGATCAGCGCGGTAGGGTTCGGACCATTCGAATCCGACTTTGTAGGGATAATCTTCGGGGATCATTCGCTGGTTGGCGGTAACCGCGAAACCGCGTTTCGGATTGAACTGGTGCGGAAGTTCTGGAACCGGAACCCAACCAGCCCATTCATAGCCGCCATCGCCTGGCTCGGGCATCGTGCCGGTAAAGTTCTTGCGGATCGGTTCCATCCCGACCGAATGCTCGCCGATGTTTCCTTCCACGTCGGCATAGACAATATTGTGCGTGGGAAGTTTCCAGCGCTTTACCGCTTCTTCGAATTCCTTCCAGTTCTGAGCGCGATCCAGGGTCAGGCATGCAAGATACCCGGCGGTTCCCGGTTCAGCTCCAATCCAGCGGAGCGCGAGTGCGCGATGCGTGGGAATATCCTCCCAAAGCACCGGGCCGTGGCGCGTGAATTTCAGTTCGACAGTCCGATCGGGTTGGCCCTTAATGCGGATCGTCGTCTTCTCGACCCGCATCTCGGCCCAGCCCTTGTCAGTCTTGTAACGCAGGGGATTGGCGGGATCCAGCTTTTCGAGGTAAAGATCCTGCTGATCCATGCCGAAGATGGTCCACCCCCAGGCAATGCGCTGGTTGTGACCGTCTTCAATTCCCGGCGATGCCGGCTCGGTGGCGCCGATCACATCCCAACCGGGCGCGACCAGGTGGATGACATAGCGCAGGGAAGGCACCTTATCAATCGTGCGGTGAGGATCGTTGGCCAGCAAGGGACGTCCGCTGGCCGTGAGCTTCCCCGAGACTACCCAGTTGTTGCTGGCCCACTTGCTGCTGCCGGGCTCATAGGGTAAATCGAAGGCACTCGGCACGTCAGGCTCGAGCGTCATTGTGCTGTCACTGCCCTGAAGGTTGCGCAACAATTCGGGTGCTAACCCGGACAAATCCTCTCCTGGGGCCGGATCAAGCAGGACCGGCGGATCGAGATCCATCAGGGCAGAAGCTTTCTTCACCCCCAGCAAAGTCACGAGTTTCGCGTGCAGCAGTTCGTCAACCGAATTGCGAGTCATGGGAAACCCAGCCATGCGGCTGAGAACGTCTTCCGGTTTCCAGGGTTCGGGCGCGAAACCTGCAAGTTTGAATTCGAGGGGGAGGCCGGGGCCGCCGGGCGCGGTGCGTTCGGCAATTTCGGCATTGATACCCTCGACAAAGGCTGCCAGGATCTGCTGCGCGTCTGGCGCATAACTGGCGTACTCGTCTTTCATGGAGCCGCGATAGGCGAGCAGGCGGGCATTGATGTCGCGCTCGGCGTACTTGGGACCGAGAACTTCCGCCAGACGCCCCTGGCCGACGCGTTTCCACATCTCCATCTGGAACAAGCGATCCTGAGCCGTCACAAAACCCTGGGCGAAGAAAAGATCATGTTGATCTTGCGCGTAGATATGTGGAACACCCCAGGGATCGCGAAATACCGTTACCGGGTTGTGCAGACCGGCAAGCTTCAAATTGCCACGGGTGAGGGAAAGGGCAGAACGAGCCTGTTGTTCGAGGTTGGAGCGCTCGTTACCCGACTGCGCGCAAGCAGCAGCGATGGCGTAGGCAAAAACATACGCGAGCAGGAAAGCGCCGACGCATGTCGGAAACGCTCTCCACACTGGGCGCATTTTCATCGTTGGCGAAACCCTCCGGAATCACCTGCAAATCAGATGGGTGGCGCCGCGTGCACGAAGCAGCGGCGCAGCCCCGGAATTACCAAATTACTTTCACAGCAAACTGAATTTCCCGGCTCGGCACTTGCAAGTTTGTAATCTGCCCGAATCCCTGCACCGGTGCGCCCGTCGCGTCTATCGCCTCCAGATTGTTGACCGGGGGTGCGAAGTTCGGGTGATTCAGGACGTTGAAGAATTCAGCCCGGAACTGGATGTTAAAGTTTTCCGAGATGCGGGGGATGTAGTTGTTCTTGACCATAGAGTAGTCGAGATTGACCAAGCCGGGGCCGATGATGGCGTTGCGGCGCAAGGTGCCCAGTAGGTTGTCGCAACGCGGGAAAGCGTGCGACTTGTCGCAGTATGCGTTGTAGAAATCGAGGCTGGGGGCCTGGGCAACGGTGAAGCATTGAGCTTTCAGGTAATTGTCGGGGTTCCCTGGGTTCACCAGCGAGCGGCATCCCGGTGTGGGAAGAATGTCGGGGATAGCGAGCGGTTCGGAATTCAGCTGCCCCATGGGGTCGCCTTCCAATCCATCTAGCGGCCATATGGGCACGCCATCGCTGGCTTCCAGAATTCCGCCCAGTTGCCAGCCCTTGATGATCCATGCGGCTGGTCCACCGAAGGATTTGCTGATCGGCAATTCGTAGAGCAGATTCACTACCAGGTTTCTTCCGACGTTGAAGTCGGAAAGGCCACGCACAATGCGTAGATCCCACCAGGGTGTGGTTGGCGTTACATCGGAGGCAAAGTTATCGCCGGCGAAACTGCCGGACGACGTGTCCATAGTCTTACTCCAGGTGAAGGCGGCTTCTGCCTGCAAGCCATGGCTCATCTGCTTAGCGACGCGCGCCTGCAGTGAGTTGTAGTACGACATCCCCGTCCACAGCGTGGTCTGGAGGGCAGCTACGTTGGTGTTGATGGGATGACCAGGCACGATTGTCGCGCCACCCTGCGTGAGGCATGTTGCCGCCGGAGTAGGTCCGGAGCAAATGGGGTTGGGAAAGACCCACCTTCCTTGAACGTTGTACGGGAAAACCGTATTGATGTCGTCTTCCTGAAATGGATTGTGCACGGCGTGGGAGCCGGCATAGGCCAGCGTCACTGCCGTATTCCCCGGCAGCTGCCGTTGAATATTGAAGTTCCACTGGTAAACGTAATTGCGCTTGATGTTGGTATCCACGTAGTTCCACGTCTGGCTCGCCGCAGGCGGGTTGGTGGGCAGAGAGATTCCATGCGGGAAAGAATGTGGTTGAGCAGTGTTATCCACGACCACTACGTGGAAGGGAGAGGTCTGCGCGTTGTTGATCACCAGTTGATAGGGAAGCGGCAATGCGTCGAACAATCCGAAGCCGCCGCGAATGGCAGTCTTGCCATCACGGAACGGATCCCAGGAGAAGCCGATCCGCGGCTCAAAGTTCTTGGTAGTAACGTTCCGTGGGAAGTAGAAGTGATTGAACACTCCCGTACCCGGATCACTTTCAATGGTAGGAAGGTTGGCAACCCGGCCGTTGATTTCGCTCGGAATGGTCGACATTTCGTAACGCAGTCCAAGGTTGAGCGTCAGGTTGGGACGCATGTGCCAATCGTCCTGCACATAACCGCCAATAATCCAATCGCGATTGTAGTGCGTTGCGATGGAGGCAACGTTCGGAGGGCCGCTGGCTCGGGAGGGCAGGTTCTGGAGGAATGCAGCCAAAGACGGGAAACTTGCGGTGCCATCTTCGACGAAAGGCGCATAGAGATCCTCATGCAACCTGATCAGCATGCCCCCAAATTTCAGATTATGTTTGCCGAAAGTGCGGAGCGCGTCATCGTAGACCTGATAAGTCTGCAACAGATAGTTTTGTACCGATTGGCCGCGCAATCCGCCAGTAAACGTCGTCAATCCAGGGGTCACAATTCTTGGCGCATAGAGCCCTGGGATCATTCCAAATGAGGTGTCCGCGGCTGCGGGATTGATCGCGGCCACGGTCAACTGCCCATCTCCGTAACTGCGGTTATAGCCCAGGCGAATGCTGTTGACGAATCCGGCGCTGAAGGTGTGGGTCTCTTCCAGCGCTCCGCCCTGGCGGCCAACTGCGAACTGATCCCGGACCTGGTTCAAGCCATCGGGCTGAGTAAACGTGGAACGGTCATAGTAGTAACTCGAATTCAGCGCGTCCTTGTCGGAAATCTTCACGTCACCACGGGCTGTAAAGTAATTTTCCGGGACGATTTGAGCTCCGGAAAAGGCATAGTTGCCGGTATCGCCGAGGCCGATCAGACCTGCATTAGGCGCGGGATAGAAGGTGAAGAACTTGGCAATGTTCGGATCCACCGTAACGGTGATGGGGTTCCCGTTGTCGTCATGAATGTTACCGGCGCGAGCCGCCAGCGAGGGTACGTGGGCGACGTGAGTGATTCCTTTGCTTTGCCGCAGGCCCTCGTAGTCGCCGAAAATGAAGACCTTATCTTTCCAGATTGGTCCACCCGCGGATCCGCCGAATTGATTGCGGCGGAAAGGGGCTTTTGGCAAATCGTTGTGATTCTCGAAGTAGTCGGCGGCATCGAGTTTGCTGTTGCGCAGGAACTCATAGGCGCTGCCATGGAAATGGCTGGTGCCCGACCGGGTGATGGCATTAATTACCCCACCGGAGGTGAAGCCATACTCGGCCGAGTAATTGTTGGTCAGGACCGAGAACTCCTGGATAGCGTCCACGCCGAGGTTCTGTCCCAAGACGCTGCCCGGTCCGGCGTTGGAGTAGTCGTTGATGATGACCCCGTTCAGGCGGTAGGTGTTCTGCTGAGGACGGTTGCCGTCGATGGACATTTGCATTCCCAAGCCGCGGGCGTGGGAACCGACTTGGGTAACGGCCTCCTGGGTTCGCACCTGGGCAACTCCCGGTTCCAGGGTCGCCAGCGATCCCCAATCGCGGCCGTTTAAGGGAAGTTCGCGGACCTCTTGTCCTTCCACGTCGCCGCTGAGGGTCGAAGTGGCCAGCTGAATACTGGGCGCCAAATCGGAAACTTGAATCGTCTCGGCAGTCTTACCCACCGCCAAAACCACGCTTAATTCTTGCTTCGCCCCTACAGTGAGAGTGACGGTAGTGCCCTTAGTGCCAAAACCGCTCGCGGCAAAGGTCACCTGGTAATTCCCCGGCAGCAAATTCGGCACGCTGTAGAAACCGTTGGCGTTAGTAGCACTTGAATTGGTGATGCTCGTAGCCAGGTTCTTAACAGTGATCTGGGCTCCCGGAACGACTGCGCCAGTGGTATCGGTTATGGTACCCGACAGGGTTGCACCCGCTACCTGAGCTTGCAGTGGGATAGAGAGAATTAGCAGGCAAACACTGACAGCTACGACGACCGCTTTCATCTTCATCGGGGCTCCTCCCTTGACCGGTCACTGAGTCGAACCTTTCCTCTTACAGAACAACTCGCGAAACTGGACCAAACGGACGATGACGACATGAATGCGTTATTCAAGGTACGGAGGAGGCCCCCGCCACTGGCTATAGACCGTGCGAAAACGGCGCCCACATTGAAACTCCCCACCAGAAAAGCCTTATTGAGCCCCACACCTCTGGGAAGAAGTGTTTGGTCGCGGCCGAGGCTGCTAAGTCTAGCGCCCGGCTTTCCCGGCTAGGCTGGTACATCTTTCCTTCCCGAAGTGGCCGCGATGCTAACCCAAGAACAGGAACGGCTACAAGGGACAAATAAGAATTTAAGAATTAATTAATAAGGAATTTAGGAGGAGAATTTTTGCCGCCAAGCGGGAGCGGAGCGGAGTGCGTTTCAGCGATATCACTGCCACGGAACGCAGATCTAAGTTGACGGCTGGACGTGGCGCGCCCGATATTGGAATAGTACGGCTTGGGCATCCGTCGGTCAGCAAGTCAGGCGGTGGGAACTGATTCCAAGCTTATCTTCACTCGACTTTTCGTTCGATGCGCGGTGAGATATGTTTGACCTCGGCCGATTCAGCTTTGGACTATGTACTTACAGCGCAGTGTAGAAATTATGCACTGCCATCATGGCCGCATAGGAACCTGACAACAATGAAGCGCATAAGCGTTCGTGTTTCTCGCCACATCCGCAGACTGTGCAGTGGCAATCGCTACCGTGATGTTCTATTGGTCTGCCTGACGGTCATGTTTGTGGGCGTGCTTGCGTTAGCTCAGGCTGCACGCGCGTCCAGCAAACTATCGGCCCAGGTTCACGCTGTCAAAGTGACCGTGCTCTCAACCATGCTGGTGGGCGATACCACGGGATTGGGGGAATGGGGATTTTCGGCCTTGGTCGAGGCGGATGACCATCGTGTTCTTATGGATACAGGGGGACACCCAGACACCGTCCTGCAAAATGCACGTGATTTGAAAATTGACCTCTCCAATGTGCAAGAGGTCATTCTGACCCACAATCACTGGGATCACGTGACTGGGCTGCTGACGCTTCGTAAAGAGATGATGAAGACAAACCCGGCAGCTTTATCCACGGTGCATGTAGCGCGAGGCATTTTTTATAGCCGGCCTTCGCCGTCCGGCGAACACAATCCTATGATCGCGTTGAAAAATGAGTATGAAAGCACGGGCGGCAAATTCGTGGAGCACTCCGAAGCTGCCGAGCTTTTTCGGGGCGCCTGGCTCACTGGGCCCGTACCCCCGCAAATTTCCTGAGCGTAATTGGAGCGGTACGGGCAAGGTTCAGACACCCGCCGGCTTGGTGGAAGATACCATTCCCGAAGATCAATCGCTTGTGCTAAACACACCACGGGGCTTCATCGTGATCACCGGGTGCGGGCATGCTGGGATCATCAATATTCTCACCTTTGCGCGGCAACAATTCCCGAACGAATCGGTAGAGGCCATTATCGGCGGACTTCACCTCTTCCCAGCGAGCGATCAACAGCTCGATTGGACAGCAGACAAATTACAGGAATTCAAAGTTGCGAACCTGGTAGGAGCCCATTGCACGGGGATCGAGGCCGTATATCGCATGCGCGAGAGACTCGGATTGCCGCGGCAATCGGCTGTCGTAGGTACTGTCGGATCAACCTTTGTTCTTGGGGAAGGCATCCATCCGGGCGAACTAGCCAAGTAATGGGCGTGCTTTTATTAGACAGCTAAGTAGCCTCCATCCACTGGCAGCGCAGCGCCAAGCGCGCCCGATACCACTGCGTGCGCCGGTCACGATCCCAACTTTGCCTTTCAGGCGCTCGCTCATGTCTCAGTATTTTAGAGCTACATAGCTAGTCCAGCGCCGGGAAACACAAGGTCCCTCCACTCCGCTTGCTGTTCCCTTCGGGAACAACAAGCTACGGTCGGGATGACAAATCGGGGCTAGGACACAATAACTGTGGAACCGGTATAGATCACTGCCGGCGCTGAAAGTGTGCACTTCCGGCGGTAGCCAATCCTGGCCACCGCCGCTCTGGGGGAGGGAACCGATCAGAAAATCAGTTTTAGGGCGAACTGCACCTGCCTGCTGGTAGTCGCAGTTGAGTCAAGAGCGCCTGCGGCAGGGTTCACAGATCCGTCCTGATTGAACAGTACGTTGTTGACCAAGGGAGGGTTGAAATTGACGTGATTGAAGATGTTGAACATTTCCGCACGGAACTGAACATCCAATCGCTCGCCGATTTTGGTGTCTTTCACCACTGAGAAGTCAAAGTCCACTAAACCAGGTCCGTAAATCTCGTTTCTGCCGCCGTTGCCGAGAAGGTTGGAGCAGGTTCCAGGTGCAGTTACACCGTTCGGGGCAAACGGCACGCAAAGCGAGGCGATGGACGGAGTCGCCACCGGCAAAGTAAAGCACTGGGTCTTAATGTAATTAGTCGGATTGCCAGGATTCACCGGGGTGGAACAGGTACCGCCCGTGATCCGATCGGGATATGCGAAAGGCGAAGAGTTGCCCAGGCCGAGCGGATCGCCACCAATGAGCGGCGTGAACGGCATGCCGCTGCGAATCTGCATGATGCCGCCCAGTTGCCATCCTCGTGCAACCAACGAGAGCGGACCTTGCCACGAGCTGCGCGCCGGAATATCCCACAAGTAGTTGACCGTCAGGTTGTGGGTTATGTTGAAGTCGGCCGGAGCACGGCGATATTTCGGCAGGAAGAAGAAGAGGGAGGGAATCGAATTCACGAAGGAGTCGCTGGCGATCGAGCCGTCTCCGCCATCAATCGCTCGGCTCCAGGTATAGCTGCCCTGGACCTGGAAACCGTGACTCATCCGTTTTTCGACCTGGGCTTCGAGGCCGTCGAAGTAGGAGTCATTGTTCCACTGCAGGGTATCCATTCGGCCGATAGCTGGGCTAAGGACGTTAGGAGGCGTACCGGGAGGAGGCGGCAGCGGCCACAAGTATGGCGGGTTGGAACCATTGATTGGCAGGGTAGTATTGATATCGTCAGCGCGGAAGATCATGTGTACGCCGCGCGATCCCACGTACGCAACCATCCCCATCAAGTTCGGCGCCAGCTCGTGCTGCACGTTCAAATTCCATTGCATGACGTAGTTTCGCTTGGGATGCGGTTCAATATACGCAACCCGTAGCCCCGTATTGTTGAGGGCCTGGGCAGCGAGGATATCGAAGGCACCCGTTGGGAACGATCCCTGAGGCAGATTATTGGCGGTTCCATTCTCGGTGAATGGAGCCGTGTTGGTGGCGAACTGACCTAAGAGGTAAGGAAGGGGGAGGACATCAAAAACGGCGAAGCCGCCGCGAATGGACGTTTTGCCACTGCCCGAAGGATCCCACGCAAATCCGAGGCGCGGCTCGAAGTTGTGATAGGTGGGATTGGAGAATACGGAATTTCCGACAATGGTATTGGCGAAAGTTTGACCGTAAGGCGAGTGCAGCGCCGACAAGTGTCCATGAATTTCCGACGGGACGGTCGACATCTCATAGCGCAAGCCGAGATTTAACGTCAGCGTTGGGCGGAGCCGCAGGTCATCCTGAACGTAGCCTCCGAAAATGCTGGAGCGGAAATTGAAATGAATAAACGGCTGGCTGGGCACCGGAGCAAAAAGCACAATCGGGCTGTTCGTCAGGAAACCGTTGTTCGCGGGATCCCCAAGCGTTCCGAATGCAATTTCACCAGCCGGCGCGGGGTCAGCGGCGTTCAACTGCACGCGCTCGAAGGCGAATCCCATCTTCAGGCTATGGATACCCTTGGTCAGAAACACGTCGTCATAGGCCTGGTAGGAATTCTGGTAGAAGTTGAGGCGCTCAATCTGATTCAGGCCGGGCTGGATGGAGATATAGGGTGGCACGTCGATCTGAGGATTGTCAGCCCCCGGATTTTCACCGAGAGCCAAGTTGTTCGCCAGTGGGTTGATCGCGCTCATACCCTGCGCCGTGTGCAGCGACCGATTCAGGCCAACGCGGGCGGAATTAATCAGCTGCGAGTTGAAGATGTGGGTCTCTTCGATCGCAATGTAGCTTCGCCCGGTGGTGTTGCCCACAAGCACGTCATTGGCGGGATCGGGCTGCGTGCCCGTGGCTGAATCAGCTTGATAAGTTGCAAAGATATTGTCGTTGGCGGAAATTTTGTGATCCACACGGATGGTTCCGAAGTTTTCTGACGTGATATGCGCCGCGGTGAATGCGTACATGCCCACATCGCCATTTCCCAGTTGTTCCTGGCCGGGTACGTTAGGCACACCCCACAAGCCCAGGTAAGGCAGAACGGCTTTGTCGATTCCAGTCGCAGGATCAGGATTCAAGGCCCCAGTCACCCGGTGAGGCGTGCAGCCGCCCGGTCCGGGTTGCGGAATGGAGCAGAGAATTCCCTGACGAGCAGCAACCGAGGGAACGGGCACGGTGGCAGTGACGCCCTGGTTTTCGCGCAGGCCTTCATAATCTGCGAAGAAGAACGTGCGATCTTTGATGATCGGTCCACCCAGGGCTGCACCGAATTGATTGCGTCGGAATCCTGGGATTTGAGGCGGATCGAAAAAATTTCGGGCGTCAAAGGCGCTGTTGCGGAGAAACTCGTAAACATCGCCATGAAAGCTGTTGCTTCCTGGTTTGGTCAGGGCATTGACGACGCCGCCGGAGGTGCGGCCATACTCGGCGGAGTAGTTGCTGGTCAGGACAGAAAATTCCTGTACGGCGTCAACGCCAAGAGTAGATCCTTCGACGCTGCCGGGTCCGCCGTTGGAGTAGTCGTTCACCGTGATACCGTCGATTCGGTAATTGTTCTGGGTCGGGCGGGAGCCTGAAATGGTCATTTGAACGCCGTAACCGCGGCGCGCGCGATCGGGCGAGCCAGTATTCGCTTGGATTGAGCCGACTGAATCGACCCCAGGCTGAAGAGTCGCCAACTGGGTCCAATCGCGACCGTTCAGCGGCAACTGCGCGACTGTTTCCTGGCCGATGACTCCACCGACCGTGGAATTGGTGAGTTGGACGGCGGGCGGCAGATCGCTTACTTCCACCTTCTCGTTGACCGCTCCAACCTTCAATTTCATGTTCAACAACTGCTGGGTGCCAACCGTCAGGTTTACTCCCCGCTGCACGGTAGTAGCGAATCCTGTCGCAGAGAAGGTTACGTCGTACGTGCCCGGCAACAAATTGGGCGCGGAATAGACGCCTGCGGGGTCGACCTTCGCCGATCTGGTCTCACCGGTACTCTGGTTCTTGATCGAGACTTGCACGTTGGGTATTGCCGCGCCCGTCGAATCGGTTACTGTGCCCGTCAGGGTGGCGCCGGTCACTTGACCGTAGCTGCACAGGGAGAAAAAAAACACCAGGATAACCGGTAGGATCAGGAGCGATTTGCTGAGACGCTCATCCGCAGTTCGAATGCGCACGACTCACCCCCTCAGTTTCGCCATGTCAAATTGTGACGCATCGTATAACGCTCTGCGTCAAGGCACAATGGAGTTTCCGCCGAAAACTGGCTCGCCACATTGATGCAGCACGTTATGGCTTGCGGTAGTCGAAGTCTTGTGGAATCTACGAAAGAAATCTTAAGAATTTATTTTTCTGACGCGAAACTCATAATGGACAAGGACTTAGCACTTGTTGCTCGCGCTTAGTTGATTGCGGGCGAACAAACGCGCGGTTTTGCAGGCGCAGCTAAAAGAACTGTCGCCACTTGAATAAGTCGGGGCGGTACGAAGGCAGGTCTGCGTATTCTACAAATTCCAGGAAGTTGCCTTCCGGATCGCGGATGAAGATGGCATTGATACCCTTGCGGATCTCCACCGTTCCTTCGCGGACCATGTCAACCCGATGCTTCTTTAATCGCGCGACGACTTCCTCGACATCCATGACGATGAATGTGATATACGCGATGCCCTGCCGCTCAAAAACCCATTCCGGCCCCTCCCTTTGCTTCAGGATGGTTTTGTTGGGTTGAATCAGCTTGATTCGCTCACCGTATGGGGCCTGCAGCCGGATAATGCGAAAACCGTGGGGCCCGGTGCCGAACTTGTTGCTCATCTCCGGGGTCGCTTCGGCATCCGCTGCGAATTTCAGTCCCAAGACCCCGGTATAAAAATTGAACATACGGTCAATGTCCATGCACACGATCCCCGGTTCGAGAGGAGCGACCATGCGCAAAGACCAGGATTGTTCCTTTGGGACAGTCATATCTACCTTGTTTCGGAGGCGGTCACGCCGTTGTCTCTTCAAAAGCGAGCGGCGTGCGCGTCATGGTAAAGCAAATCAGGGCCGCAAGGAACAATAGAAATCCTGCCAGATAAAACGCCAGATCGAAGCTTCCAGTCCACTTGACGATGTAGCCTGTAACGATGGGTACGAGCGATCCAAAGATATTGCCGCCCAGGATCAAGATCGCAACTGCGCTGCCTACCATTTCAGGATTCCACACCAAGTCGCTCGTGAGGGCAATGTTCAAGGAAAGCGCGCTGGAAATGCAGGCAAGTGACAAGGAAATCAGGCACAAGAGCGCAAATTGATTAGCCACCATATTGGTTGACAGAACCACACCCGACAACAAAATGAAGATAATCAGCAATGTCCGGCGGCCTCCTTGTTTTACGGCCGCCGGCGCGAGCAGTCGGTCACTGAGTTTGCCCACCAGCAATCCAAACGGAACTGCCAGAATGTAAGGCACCGACGTAAACCAACCTGCCCTGACAATCGACATGTGGCGGACCTGCATGAGGTAGGACGGGAGCCAAAAGAGAAACAGCAGCATGGTGTAGGCGCAGCATCCCTGGGTGAAGAACAGGCCCCACATTGTTTTCCGCCCGGCGAGGCGAAACAGAGTTCCTTTCGGTGGATTTGTAGCGTCCGCTCTCGAGTCTGTATGTGCAGCGATGTAGTCGCGCTCCTCCTTTTGCAGCCACGAACACCGCGAAGGGATCCGAAAAAACGTCAACCACAGGAAGACCCAGAGGAAGCCAAGTAAGCCGGTCAGGACGAAAGAGAGCCGCCAACCCACTCTCACCAACAACCACGCCACAAACGGTGCTGCCACGGCTGGCCCGGCAAAAGTTCCAGCATTGAAGATCGAGGTCGCGAGACCGCGTTCGCTGTCAGGAAACCACTGCCGAACAACCTTGCTGCAGGTGGGGAATGAGGCCGCTTCGCCGGCGCCCAAAGCCAATCTCGAGCTCAACATTCCGCCGAATGTGGTCGCGGTCCCCGTCAACATTCCTGCAATCGACCAGATGGACACCGACAGGCCGTTAATCAGGCGTGTGCCCATCCTATCCGTCATCCATCCCCACAGAAGAAGAAACAGAATGTAGGTCCACTGATAGGACGAGAAAAGCAGGCCCATCCGGCCAGGATCCCACCCGAAGTCTTTCGCGATGGCCGGCGCGCCGACCGACAGGTTGATTCGGTCAGTAAAGTTGATGAACATGTTCAGGAATAGCAGCGCGGCGATGTAGAAACGCCTGCTAGTCCACAACGAAGTGACTCGGGAGCCGAAGACAGCCTCGCTTGGGGGTGACGCCGCAACACTTAAGTTGGCGCCGGAGCTCAAGCTAGTCCTCGCCCCAGCCGAAGTTGGGCATGGGGTGAGCAATCGGCGGCAGGTCCCAGCTGCCGGTTGCCAATGGGCGAACCTCGCGGTCGATTCGGACGTCGAGCACGGTTGGCTTGCCGGAGGCAATGGCAGCCTCCAGTTGGGGCGCAAGATCGGACGGCTTTTCGACCGTCTGTCCCTCTGCGCCCATGGATCTCGCCATCATGGCGTAGTCGGCGGAGAAAAGCTTACCGTTGGCATCGGTGAAACTGACGGCCAATTCGCGTCCCTTACCGAAGTAGCCGGCCTGCTGATCGCGAATGGAACAATAGCCGAAGTTATTCCATATCAGCCACACAACTGGAATGTTGTATTCGACCGCGGTGAGCACAGCACTGGCATTCATCATGAAGGCGCCATCGCCGCAAAGCGAAACGACCGGCTTGTCAGGTGCCGCCAGCTTGGCTCCTATGGAACCTGCGACGGCGAATCCCATCGAAGCGAAACCCCAGGTCTGCAGGAACGTTCGTGGTTTCCAGGCTTCATACTCGGCAACCAGCCAGTTGTGATGGACACCGACATCGCAGAGCACGATGCCATCGGCCGGCACAACCTTGCGCAAATCAGCGACTGCGCGCTCCGGCCGAATCGGAAGGGCGTCAGATGTACGCGGCGGGACCGTTGCTGCATCCCAGCGCTTGCGCCAGCCCGCAATTCTTTCCAGCCAGGCATTGTGCTGGCCATTCTCATTGCGCGGCGAAGCGAGGAGTTGCTGCAAGAATATTTTCGCGTCGCTGATGATGCCAAGCTCGGGTCGGAAATTGCGTCCAATCTCGCTCGCGTCAATATCAACATGAATGAGTTTTGTCGGCGGAATGTTGTAAGTGAAGCCGGGAAGCCAGGCGCTGGTGGCGCGGTCGTCGAATCGTGTTCCGAGTGCCAGGATCACATCGGCGTTTCGGCACGCAGCATTTGCCGGATATGAACCGTTACGGCCGGTGGTTCCCAGGCTGAAAGAATTGCGCGGATCGAATACGCCTTTTCCAAACGGTGTGGTCGCCACCGGAATTCGAAAACGCTCGGCGAAAACCAACAATTCGGGCTCAGCGCCACTCAGTTCAACACCGTGTCCGGCCACGATCACTGGACGCTCAGCATTCTGAAGAAGCCGCAACGCCTCGTCCACCGCGGCCGGATCGGCGGCCGGTCGCGCATATTCGGCGGCGGGCCAGTCATTTTCGCGCTGCACGGCGTCTTCATCGACCAGTTCTACGAATACGTTCAGCGGAACGTCGATGTGCACCGGCCCGGGGCGCCCGTTCGTCATCAGGGCAAACGCCTGGCGCAGGGCTAGAGGCAGCATATCGGCCCGCGTCGGCTGAAAGCTCCGCTTTACGTAAGGGCGTAACACGTTCACGAAATCACCCTGAAAATATTTCCCCGTTTCCTGGAACGGACCGCGGTTCCATTGCTGCGTCGGAACGTTTCCGGTGATGTTGAGCATGGGTGACGAATCCGCAAATGCGGCCGCGATAGCAAGAATCAAGTTCGCGGAACCCGGTCCGCACGAAGTGTAGGTGGCTGCCGGTTTTTGGGTGATGCGGAAATAGGCTTCGGCCATGAAGCCGGCTGCCGATTCATGATGCACGGAAATGGCTCTAATCTCGTCGCGCCGGTCGAACAATCCGTCGAGCAAACCTAAAATGCCGTGCCCGCACACCCCGAAAATGTAAGGAACTTTTTGCTGAACCAGGAAGTCCGCGATGTACGCTGCTCCCTTTGTCGCTGGCTTTACGCGCGCCGATTCCACGTTGCTACCGGCCATAACTGTTCTCCCAAGTCATTTCGCGATGCTGAATCCGCCGTCAAACGTGTCCGACATGCTCCAGAACATCGTCTTCACCTGCTGATAGGTTCGGATGCCTTGCAAACCTTTTTCACGCCCCAGGCCGCTGTCCTTGAATCCGCCGAACGGGGCTGCCGTCGAAAATTGTTTGTAGGTGTTGATCCAGACCATTCCGGCTTCCAGGGCCCGCGCCACTCGCCAGGCACGTTTGTAATCGGCGGTCCAAATTCCAGAAGCCAGCCCGTAACTGACGTCATTGGCTTTCTGAATGAGATCTTCTTCGTTATCGAAGGGCATGGCGCACAGCACCGGCCCGAAAATTTCCTGCTGTGCGATATTCGACTTGTTGGTGATTCCGGCAACGATCGTCGGCATATAAAACGCGCCTTTTTGCAGTCGCGCATCTGATGGACGGCTGCCGCCCATGAGAATCTCAGCACCCTCCCGGCGGGCGCCTTCCACCATTTTTTCCACGAATGTGCGCTGCGAGAAGCTGGCGCTGGGACCGAGCTGCGCACCCGGAGCGTCGGGCAGATCGACTCGCAACGCTTTCCCTCTTTCCATGATCATGGAAATCACTTCGTCATACACTTTGCGTTCCACAAACAAGCGCGAGCCCGCCGTGCACGACTGGCCGGTGCCTTCGAAGATGGCGACAGTGGCCGCATCCGCTGCCGCCTTCAGGTTTGCGTCAGCGAAAATGATGTGCGGCGACTTTCCGCCCAATTCCAGCACGGCCGGAATGATTTTTTTCCCGGCCAGCTCTGAGATTCGGCGTCCCACCTCCGTCCCTCCGGTAAATGAAACCATCCGCACCAGGGGATGCGAAACCAGTGCGTCTCCAATCTTTCCGCCTTCTCCGGGCACCACGTTGAATACACCGGGCGGAACGCCGGCATCCAGAGCTATTCGTCCCAGTTCAATTCCGCAAGTCGGTGTGTAGGATGCTGGCTTGAGAACGACGCCATTTCCCGCAGCCAGAGCGGCTGCAACTTTGTTCGCCGTCAATGTGATTGGCGAATTCCAGGGCGTGATGGCAGCCACCACGCCCCACGGCTCATAGACCGTCATGCTTAAGTAATTGCCGCGCGGAGGCGTGATCTCCGATCCGAGGGTTTCAATCGCAGCTGCACAATATCGAAAAGTCGCCGCCCCGTTGATGACCTGGTTCTTGCATTCCTTCCACACTTTTCCGTTCTCGACCATCTGACAACGCGCCAGCAGATCGGAACGCTCCATGATCAAATCGGCAATTTTGTTCAGCAGCGCAGCCCGTTGGTGCGGCAGCATGTTGCGCCACGCGGGATTGGCGGCAGCTTTGTGCGCCGCATTTACAGCTGCGTCAATGTGGGCTTCCGTCGCTGCGCAAACTTCGTAATTGACTTCACCAGTAGCCGGATTGATGTGCGTGATGTGGAAGGGTGTGTCTTGAACCCATTCGCCGCCGATCAGGAAGGGGAGCGGCTTGAGACCTGCGACTGTTGACATTTTCCGGACTCCAAAATTGACAGCTCAACACAGCGTGCTATATAAGGCGCAAACAGACCCACGCGGAACAGCCCCAGTGACGGGGATTCTAGCATGGGAATCTGAAGGGAACCTGAATCAGCGAAAATGCGGACCTCGGTTGCAGTGGTTTTAGTCCTTGCTCCTATTCTCCTCACAAATCAATTCGCACTCAGCGAAGGCCAGGAATCCTATTCGATGCCACTGAAGACGGTGCCCACGTTTTCCACGGAAAACATTGGCCGCCAGGGGCATTTCTATGTAGGCGGAAAGTGGGTCGGCGAACCGGGAAAGCGGCACATGCGCGGCGCTATGTACGTGGAAGTCTGGGTGCCCAAGAAAATAAAACATCCTTACCCGATATTGTTTGTTCAAGCAGGGGGCGGCCAGACCAGCATTGGATTACTGCAAACGCCGGACGGGCGCCCGGGATGGGCATTCGACTTTGTTAACCAGGGGTACACGATCTACATGATGGACTTCCCTGGCCGGGGGCGCGCGGCTTTCATTCCCGGCCTCGACGGCGACGTCATTCCCCCGCGCACCGGCGAACTGATGGAGCAAGTCTGGACTGGGGGCGCGCCACCGCCGAGCCCAGCGCGCAGCTGGCCGCAATCCAGCAAGTATTCGGCCTGGCCCAGTGACGCGCCGAACAAAGGGCAGATCGGCGATCCCGTCTTCGACTATTTTGCGAAAACAGAACTCAACTTTCCCTCGGCTGACGACATGGAACCGCTGTCCGCCGAAGACCTGGTTCAACTCCTGGACCTGATCGGCAAACCCGTCATCCTGCTGCTGCACTCGCGGCTCGCCACGTCCGGCTGGTTGCTCGCGGATGCACGCCCGAAGATGATCAAGGCAATCATTGCCGCCGAGCCTTGGGGGCCTCCGATTCAGAACGCGGAATTGGACGCGCGGGGGCCGGGACATATCTGGGGATTGACCAATTTCCCCATGCACTATGATCCGCCGATCAAGGAAGCTTCAGAGTTACAGACCGTCCAAGAAGAAAAAGCGGACAGCCCCGGCCTGGTCCCCTGCTGGGTTCAGAAAGAACCCGCCCATAAGCTCGTCAACCTGATCGGCATTCCCGTGCTTAATGTCTCGGGGGAGGCCAGCTATCACCGGCCGTACGCGCGTTGCGTGGCCAAGTGGCTTAATCAAGCTGGTGTGAAGACGGAGTATGAAAACCTGGAAGATGTGGGCCTCCGTGGTAATGGGCATCAGATGATGTCGGAAAAGAACAGTGCCGGGATCGCGAAATATTTCATGAGCTGGCTGGATAAGCACGCCCACTGATAGGCGCTGATCTGGATTCGCAGGGGCTTAGAAATTTACCAGACTGGAGAATCGGGGGAAACGCGGGTCAGAACGCAGGGCCGCCATTTCCGGATCAGACCGGAAGAAAACCATGGAAGTGGACTTGTCGACAGCAGCTTTTTGTAACCAATCAAAGGTTTGATCCTGGTCGCCTAGACCCTCGTAGATCAGGGCGATTGCGTACGGCGGGATGTATTGTGTCCCGGCCCGCGACAACAGGTCTTGCAGAATGCCGCGAGCCTTATCTGCGTTTCCGGAAGTCCCGTACGCGTGCCCCATCGAGGCTTCGTAATAGGGATCGCCACCGGAAAGCTTCACGGCTTTTTCGAACTCTGGTATGGCGAGCGCGTATTGACCACGGGCTTCATAAACCTGCGCCAATCGAAAATGAGTACGCGGAAACTCGGGGTCGATCTCTATTGCTTTCTTCAACGTTTCCACAGACTGGTCATAACGGCCGGCAAGAGCAAATGTCCATCCCGCGTTGCTGCCGACAATCAAGGAAAGGGGATCGTCATGCAACGCTCGCTGTGCTTGAGCAATAGCCTCCGGATACTGGCCTTTCGCTGCCAGACTTTCGCCGTACCACGAGTGTGCCATGGCATCGTTAGGATTCTCGGACAAAGCGCGTTGGAATTCGGTTCCGGCTGCTGATTTATCCCAGTCGTAGTAGAAATGAATGAATCCCATGGCCGCGTGCGCCGCGGCCAGGCTATCGTCCATCTGCAACGCTCGCAAGGCCGCACCCTTCGCGCTGCTGAATGCTTCCTTTGGCGGGAGCACCGAATACAAACCTAAGGTTGCATAGGAGTCGGCAACCCCTACGTAAGCTTCGGCAAAGTTGGGATCCAGTTTGATGGCTTGGCGGAAGTAATCGAGTCCCTTTTTCAACCCGCTCTCGGTTCGTTTATTCCAAAAGTAACGGCCCTTCATGTAGGCGTCGTATGCGTCCAGATTTTCCGTTGGACGCCTGGCGAATTTCCGGCTCTCCTCGCCAGTCAGTTGCAGGCGAATCGACTGTGCTGCCATCTCCGATAGTGTGTCCTCCAGTGAAAAAATATTTGTGAACTGGCGGTCGAAACTGTCTGCCCAAAGCTGCTGTCCGTCCTGCACGCGGATCAGTTGCACGGTAATGCGTACGCGGTCGCCATCGCGCTGGATCCTTCCATCCAGGACCGCGTCCACGCCCTGCTCCCGGCCTGCATCCTGCGGGGATTTTTCGGTCCTTGCATATTGCTGGATCGCGCTGGTTGGGCGAACGATAATCTTTCCGGTGTTGGCCAACTTTGTGATTACCGCGTCGGCCATCCCCAAGCCCAGATACTTATCGGGACTGTTGCTGCCCAAAGTTTGGAAGGGCAGGACCGCGAGAGAACGAATGTCAGCGCCTTGTGTCGATCTCTGCTGGCCATTTCCGCGGTGCATCGCAAGACCTGTCACTAGCAGCACAATCAATCCAATTCCAGCAACGAGAGTGTAAAGCCATTGCTTGCCGGCGTGCTGTCCCGGAACCTGGGCTGCTGCCGCGATCTTCATTTGCGTGACTGCCGGAGGTATCGAAACGTTCTGCACCGGCCTGGAAGAACTTATAATCAATGCGCTGTCATCACGGCGCTTCACTTCGGCGACAAAGCGGTATCCCCGTTTGGAAACGGTCTCGATGTAGCGGTGCTGCCCACGATCGTCGTTTAAGGCTTTTCTGAGTTGCGAGATGGTGACGGCAAGATTGCCCTCCTCCACGAATGCCCCCGGCCAGACAAGCTTCAGTAATTCTTCTTTTTCGACCAGGTGCCCCGAGCGGTCCACGAGCGCAAGTAAAAGGTCAAAACCTTTGGGCGTGAGAGAGACCGGTTGCCCATCGCATAGAAGCAACCGCTCCGGTGGATCTAGCTGGAAGGGCCCGAACTCGTACAAAACATTCGCTGGAGCTGCCATCGTAATCGAACAAAAGAAATTCTTAAGATTTCTTTTGGCATTCCCACAGGACGTTTAGCTGCCCAATCGTTACGGTCGGGTGACGATTTGACCGGAGGCAGCTTCGTCCCCAAAGGGTTGCGATTATAGCTCAGTTATCAGTGCGTCAACCAGGAAAACGGAGAGGACTGTCCTAAGCACTTCATCTTGAACCAAAGTGTCTCTTGCCGACCTAACTTCGCAGCCGTTGTTCGTCCAACCCCCGCAATCCGCCATTTCTAATTCCAGGGGCAGTTCGCGCAACCGCTACAGGGGAGAAGCTTGAGCACAGAAGCCTCACCCCTGGTCGCTGCCTCTCCCGGTGATCTGCCGATTCCAGCGGGCAAAAAGCCTTTTTACGCCACTTTGTGGGTTCAGGTTCTAATCGCGATAGGACTGGCGGTGGTTTTCGGTTATGTCAACCCGGCCCATGCCGTCCAAATGAAGCCTTTGGGCGACGCCTTCATCCGGCTGATTGCGATGATTATCACGGTTGTGATTTTTTGCACCGTCGTGACCGGCATTGCCGGCATGGAAGACATGCGCAAAGTCGGGCGCGTCGGCGGGAAGGCGATTCTTTATTTCGAGATCGTCTCCACGCTGGCGCTGCTCATCGGCCTGATTGTAGGCAACCTGGTCAAGACCGGGTCTGGGTTTAACGCAAATCCGGCGACCTTGGACACTCGCGAGGTTGCAGCCTACGCCGGGCAGGCAAAGGCTCAAACCCTGGCCGACTTTTTTTTGCACATCATTCCGACTACCGTGGTCGATGCATTTGCCAAGGGCGATATCCTGGAGGTGCTGCTGGTTGCACTCCTTTTCGGATTCGCCATGTCTGCTGCCCGACACCGCTGTAAGCCGCTATTGAATGTAATTGAAGCGACCACCCAGGCAGTATTCGCAGTCGTCAATATCATCATGAAATTCGCTCCCATTGGGGTATTTGGAGCTATGGCATTCACCGTCGGCAAGTACGGAATCGCATCGCTCGGTCCCCTGGCAAAGCTGATTGGCGTTTTCTACCTCACCTCGGTGCTATTCGTGCTTCTGGTAATGGGAGGGATAGCCCGACTGGCGGGCTTCGGCATCTTGCGCTTTCTCGCTCACATCAAAGAAGAAATTCTTCTCGTGCTGGCGACCAGTTCATCCGAGACCGCCCTTCCTACCTTGATGGCGAAACTGGAGAAGCTGGGCTGTTCGAAGTCGCTGGTCGGACTAGTGGTGCCTACCGGCTACACCTTCAACACCGACGGTACCAGCATCTACATGACATTGGCGGCTTTATTTGTTGCCCAGGCCACCAATACACATCTATCCCTGCAGCAGCAGTTGGTCATTTTCGCCGTGGCAATTCTGACCTCGAAGGGAGCCAGTGGTGTGCAAGGAGCCGCTTTCGTGGCCCTTGTGGGCACGCTCATGGTCGTTCCCAGTATTCCCGTAGCTGGGATGGCCCTGATCCTTGGCATCGATCGTTTTATGAGTATGTTCCGTGCGCTTGTTAACATGATCGGAAATGGGGTTGCCACCCTGGTCGTAGCGCGATGGGAGCGTGAGTTGGATGCTTCGACGTTACAGCAAAGACTCTCTGCTGACGTCGACTGATTCCGGTCGAAGGAAACTTGAGAGCATGAATAAGTCTGCCATTTCGCGTCGTGCTCTTCTCACAACAACGGCGTGGTGTGCTGCTGCGGGTTTCGTGGAATTCTCACTGCCAACCAGGGCGAGCGCCCAGGCGGCTATGGGTCCCGCGAGCGCTGGCGAGCAGAAGATCTGGAGCAAAGAATACTGGGCCCAAAAAGGAGAGCTGTCGCTTTACGTTTTTCGCAAGCGTATAGGGGATCCTACGACGGACACGGCTCCGCGCCCCGTACTGTTCCTTGCTCACGGATCTTCCGTGTCGTCGAGGCCGACATTTGACCTCCATGTACCCGGTCACGACGACTATTCACTGATGGACAAATTTGCGGAATACGGATTCGATGTCTGGACCATGGATTTCGAGGGATACGGCCGTTCCTCGCAAATGAGCGGCAATTCCGATATCGCTACCGGAGCCGAAGACCTGAAAGCCGCTTCAGAACTAGTTCTTCGCGAAACCGGGCAGGCGCGCTTTCATCTGTACGGCGAATCGAGCGGCGCACTGCGAGCCGGAGTTTTCGCCATGAACAATCCTGATCGTGTGCAGCGGCTTATCTTGGCGGCGTTTACATGGACCGGCCAAGGCTCACCCACACTTGCCAAGCGATCTCAATCCGTCGAGTACTATCGCACGCACAACCGGCGCCCTCGCGATCGGAAGATGATCCGCAGTATCTTCACTCGCGATCAACCTGGCACCTCGGATCCGGCCGTCGCAGAAGCCATGGCCGACGCCGAACTCCAGTTTGGCGATTCCGTTCCCACCGGCACCTATCTTGATATGACTACCAAGCTGCCCCTGGTAGACCCGGCCAAACTGAAAGTTCCGGTCATGATCGCTCGCGGTGAATTTGATGGAATTGCCAGCGAAGATGACCTGCTGAACTTTTTCAAGAAGCTTCCTGTTCCCGATCGTGAATTCGTCGTGCTTCCTGGGGCTGCGCATTCAATTGCCTTGGGCACCAATCGGCGGCAGTTCTGGCATGTGATGCGCAGCTTTCTTGAGATGCCATCGCGCCTCGACGTTCCCACCCATTCCCCGACACCAGGAAAGATTGGCATATGATCCGGGCGAAGATCACGGCTTTGTTCGCTTGCCTGGCCTTAACGGCCGTTGCATCGGCGCAGGAAGTGCCCACGGCCGATCTGCCTCTCGTTCTTGATCGAATCATCGCCGTTCCTGGGGCCGACGGTCGCTTCGATCACATGGCCGTCGACGTAAAAACCGGCCGAGTGTTTGCGTCCGTCTACGGTAATGACACGGTCGCGGTCGTGGACGTGCATCGCAGCCGCCAGATTTATACGCTCCATGAAGGTTTGAATGAACCGCAGGGAGTCGCCTACGCGCCGGATATGAATCGTATCGTGGTTTCCAACAGCGGGGACGGTACGTGCAGAATATTCGACGGCACGACTTATCAGCCGATTGCTACCGTCAAGTTTGCCGATGACGCCGACCAAGTCCGTTATGATGCATCCAGTCACCTGGTCTACGTAGGCTACGGAGATGGGGCGATCGGCGCCATCGATCTTGCAACCAACAAAATCGCTGCCGAGAATTTCGAAGTAGGCGCGCATCCGGAGTCATTTCAACTGGAGGAGCACGGATCGAAGATCTTTGTGAATCTGGCCTCGAAAAATCAGATCGCGGTCATTGATCGCGGCACTCGGAAAATCACCAACTGGACCTTGAAGGATGCCGGTACAAACTTTCCCATGGCCCTGGACGAGAAGCATCGGCGGCTGTTTGTGGCAGCCAGGCGCCCTGCAACCCTGGTAGTGCTCGATATGGACACTGGCCGCCAAGTTGCGACCTTGCCCGGAGCCGCTGATTCCGACGACATGTGGTACGACCCAACCCGCCGCCGCATTTACGTCCCCGGCGGAGAAGGGCTGATTTTCGTTTACCAGCAGGCTGACGCCGATCACTACTCCCTCATGGCAAAGGTGCCGAGCACAATCGGAGCCCGCACGAGCGCTTACTTCGGACAAGTCGGCAAACACAATAGTTTGTACTTGGCTGTTCCGAACCGATCCAACAAAGGAGCTGAGTTGTGGGTTTATGAGACGCGTGATTAATAATGCCCAGGAATGACCGGTTCAGTCCGGATTCAGACTCGAGGAGAATATGGACTCTGGCTTCAGCGACGACATCGATAGCGTATCACGCCGCAGATTTCTGACGAATTCAACCGCCTTGGCAACCACGGTTGGTGTCCTGTCCGGTGTGGCGCTGGCCCAGTCAGATCACGCCACTACCCGTGCAGTGACGGAGAAGAGCAAAAGCGATCCCGGCCCGACCAATGCGCCGCTCGATCAACAGAATCCCAGTTCCGCCGTGCCGCCTGAGACCGACGCAGGCTCGGTGCCAGTGTTCAAATATCCCTTTTCCCTCGCCCACAAACGGCTGTACGACGGAGGCTGGTCGCGGGAGGTAACGGTACGCGAGTTGCCAGTCTCTAAGTCCATCGCCGGTGTTGATATGCGGCTCACCGCTGGAGGCATTCGCGAGCTGCATTGGCATGCCGCAGCGGAATGGGCGTTTATGCTCTACGGCAGCGCGCGCATCACCGCGATTGATGCCAAAGGCAAGAGCTTCGTCGCTGATGTGAAGGAGGGCGACCTCTGGTATTTTCCCACCGGCATTCCGCACTCGATTCAAGGCCTGGCGCCGGATGGGGCTGAGTTCCTGCTGGTCTTTGATGATGGAAATTTTTCCGAATACGCCACCGTACTGCTGTCTGACTGGATGGCGCACACGCCGCGGGAAGTGTTGGCCAAGAACTTCGGAGCGCCGTCGCAAGCCCTGGAAAAAATGCGGTCGCAGGAGTTGTTCATATTCCAGTCGGAAGTGCCACTGCCGCTGGCTGAAGACCGGCGAGCCGCAGGCGGGGCCTTGGGCCCGTCGGATCTGGATTTTGCCTTCCCCCTGGCGCAGCAGCCAATAACACAGCGCACCAGGGGTGGAGAGGTGCGCATCATCGATTCCAGTCTGTTCAAAGTCTCGACGACGATGGCAGCGGCGATTGTTACCGTCCATCCCGGAGGCATGCGTGAGCTGCACTGGCATCCCAATGCCGACGAGTGGCAGTACTACATCAGCGGCAAGGGCCGCATGACGGTGTTCGCTACCGGCGCACGCGCTCGCACGGCGGATTTTCAGGCAGGCGACGTCGGCTACGTGCAGCAGACCCTGCCTCACTACATCGAAAACACTGGTGACACGGATTTGAAATTCCTGGAGATGTTTAAGAGCAGCTTCTACCAGGACCTGGCACTATCGGAATGGTTATCGCATACGCCGCCGGAACTGGTGCTCGCTCACCTGAATATTGACAAGGCTACCTTGAATGCGATGCCAACAGAGAAGCTGGTGTTCGTACCACGTTGAACATATATATGCTCGGAGCCGAAAACTTCGAGGTCTGCTTCCACGCCTTTAGCACATCCATGAGATTCGGATCGAGCGGGATGTTGCGTCGCGACACGATGGTCTTAACATCCTCATATGGTTTGATTGACGATGCTGCGATCAATACTGAGCTCTGCTGTAGCCAATCGACGTCAGCCAATCGTAGACCCAGGCATCTGCTGGGCAGCACAACACGCTGACCGGAGAGGGATGATTCGATAAACTAGAGCCGATCCCACTTGGACAATCGTGGCGCGATCCCTCGGCAAGTCGTCCAAAGCCGCGATCATGTTATAGACAAGTCCCGGATAGGCAACCTCAGTGACAAGCCCACTTGCAAGCTAGATAAGTTCCCGCACCTGGTCAGAAATCGTGGTCAGGGCAATTTTCTTTCGATTCGGTTCGCCCCGCGCCAACGATTCTGCGAAGTGCAAGGCCTGCTCTGCCTTCACCTTGGCTGGCATGGGTGGCTCGAACGGATCGACCGCTGCTTGCAGAATGGCGGGACCGGGAGCGGCGAGAAACTCCTCGATCGCCCGTCCACAATCCGCAGGTTCGTCGACGCTGAAGCCCACACCGCCGCATGCATGCGCGAAGGCTGCAAAATCGATGGGATGCAAGTCAACCCCATATTCGGGGTTACCCAGGAAAACCATCTGCTCCCACTTGATCTGACCCAAGGTGTTGTTTTTGATGATCACAACCTTGATGGGTAACTTGTACTTTACCGCAGTCACGAAGTCGGCCATGAGCATCGAAAATCCACCATCGCCGACAAATGCCACGCACTGACGATTCGGGTGCGCGAGCTGTGCGGCAATCGTGTAAGGAAGCCCAGGCGCCATCGTCGCCAGATTCCCTGACAGAGTATGCATCTGGCCACGGCGCGCTACGATGTGCCTTGCCCACCAGGTTGCGATCGTACCGCTATCGCAACTGACGATTGCATCATTTCTCAATCGCTTGCCAAGTTCCCATGCCACAACCTGTGGCTTCATGGGCTTGTCAGTGCGGGTGGCGCGTTTCTCCATCAAATCCCACCAGTCTTTCATTCCAGCTTGTGCCGCGAGCAGAAACTTCCGGTCCTCTTTGCGCTTAAGCAGTGGAATCAGCTCGTGTAGCGTATTCTTGCTGTCTCCCACTAATCCGACTTCGACCGGGTAGCGAAGGCCAATGCGTTTAGGATCAAGTTCGATTTGTATGCCTCTGGCTTGGCCCGGTTTCGGCATGAACTCGATGTAAGGAAATGAGGTTCCCACCATCAGCAACGTGTCGCAATCTTCCAACGCCTCCTGGGAAGGTCTAGTTCCGAGAAGGCCGATGCCGCCCGTCGTGTAAGGACTGTCGTCCGGCACGGCGGCTTTTCCGAGCAACGGCTTTATGATGGGAGCGCCGAGAAGTTCCGCGGTTTCTTCCAGTTCGTCAGTGGCGTTCAGCGCGCCTCGACCGGCCAGAATTGCAACCTTTTTCCCTTGATTCAGGATCTCAGCCGCATGTTCGAGATCTGCCTGGTTCGGTAGGCGGGCACTGCGCGCATAGACATCGGAAGTATGATGAGCGACGTTTCGGCTCGAAGCCTGTTTCCTTTTGACTTCCTTCTCCTGGAGATCTACCGGGAAAGTGATATGCGCTACGCTGTGGTATGCGAGAGCCGTGCGGCAGGCGAGGTCGGCAATGTTTTCCACATGGGTGGGCCCCATGATGCGTTCGTTGAAGACGGCGACATCCATGAACAGTTTGTCCAGAGCGACATCCTGCTGAGTAAACGTTCCAATGAGGTCGTGAAACTGAAGTCCAGTGATGGCCAGCACCGGCTGGTTGTCGAGTTTGGCGTCGTACAGGCCGTTCAGGAGATGAATCCCTCCGGGACCGGAAGTAGCAAGACAAACCCCGAGTTTGCCGGTGAACTTCGCATAGCCGCAGGCCATAAAGGCTGCTGCTTCTTCGTGCCGCACCTGAATGAAACGTATTTTCTCGGCGCGAGTGCGCAGAGACTCCATAATCCCGTTGATTCCGTCGCCCGGAAGCCCGAAAACAACTTCTACGCCCCAGTCCAACAAGGTTTCAATTAGTACATCCGCGGCTGTCATGAGAAGCTCCTACGTGCCAGACCAGAATCGGTGGCCGTCGTAGTTCTGATGCAATTTGAATCCCCCCAGTCCACACCGATCGAGATTTTCTATCGATGGACAGTGCGTGAAACCGTCCGTGAAAGGCACACGCGCACATTCGGTTGCGAGAAATTTGTGATTTGTCAGCCCACCCCGTTTGGCCAAAAACTCATCTCTATCTCAGTAGATTCGGACGCGCCATTGCGGTGAAGCAGTAGGTCTTTGCTGGCAGGGGCTCCGTGTCGCGCGAAGGAGACTATTGCCACGTTATCGCGCATAGCGATCGAAGGAATCGAGGTTTCGACGCACGCCGTTCCGACGGATTTTCCCGAGTCGGACGGCACTCTGGAATGGAACTCGACAACTATCGTATTGGTGAGTTCCTACGCTGGAGATAAGCGTGGGCTCGGCTACACCTATGCAGACACGGCGACAGCCAGGCTTATCCAAGACCTCTTGTCGGAAGCGGTGAAAGGCCAGGATGCCATGGCCCCCAGCGCCAGCTGGAACGCCATGGTGGCGCGCACGCGCAACCTGGGCCGGCCCGGAATCGTGTCGATGGCGATTTCGGCCGTGGACATCGCGCTCTGGGACTTGAAGGCCCACCTCCTCAATCTTCCATTGGCCAGGTTATTAGGGGCGGTGCGCGAATCTGTGCCCGTCTATGGAAGCGGCGGATTTACGTCGTATTCGGAGCCGCAACTTCAGCGTCAGCTCCGGGGTTGGGCCGAGCAGGGTATTTCCAGTATGAAGATGAAAATCGGCCGCGACGCGGCGGCTGATGTCCGAAGAGTTGCCATCGCGAGAGCTGCGATTGGTCCCGAGATCGGACTGTTTGTCGATGCCAATGGCGCCTACAGCAGGAAACAAGCCCTGATTCAGGCTCAGAAGTTTGCGGACCTGAATGTCAGCTGGTTTGAAGAGCCCGTGTCCTCCGATGATCTTGCGGGGCTGAGAATGCTGCGGGACCGTGGTCCGGCGGGCATGGATATTGCGGCGGGCGAATATGGCTATGATGCCGGCTATTTTCGTCGCATGCTAAGCGCAGGCGCTGTCGATGTCCTGCAAGCCGACGCAACCCGATGCGGTGGTATCACAGGATTTCTTCAGGTGGCCGCGCTCTGTGAAGCGCATCACCTTCCCCTTTCTGCGCATACCGCTCCCACAGTGCATATTCACCTGGGCTGCGCCGCGACCCCCGTGCGTCATTTGGAATATTTCCATGATCACGTTCGCATTGAAAACATGTTTTTTGATGGCGCCCGCTCGCCTGTGAAGGGCGAGCTCTCCCCCGACCTTTTACGACCGGGATTGGGAATCGAATTAAAGCGGGCCGATGTCCAGCAGTTTGCCGCCTAAGGAGGGATGATGTCCGCAAGTCGTGTTCCGCTTGTTGCCCCGGAGGAACTGCAGCAGTCATGGCGGAACCGTGCGCAGAGAGTCGACGCGGACGCCTTGGAAAAGGCGCTGCGGCAAGTGGTGAGTGGCGAAGTGCGTTTCGATACCGGGAGCAAAGCGCTCTATGCGACCGACGGCTCCAATTATCGGCAAGTTCCCATCGGAGTCGTCATTCCCAAGACCAAGCAGGACGTAATTGAGACGGTTGCCGCATGTCGACAGTTCGGTGCCCCGTTGCTATCGAGAGGAGGAGGAACCAGTCTGGCGGGTCAATGCTGCAACGTTGCGGTGGTTATCGATTGGTCGAAATACATGCACCAAATCATCGAGCTCAAACCGCAACAGCAGTCTGCCCGCGTTCAACCCGGGACTATCTGCGACACTCTTCGTGATGCCGCCCAACCACACACCTTGACTTGGGGGCCTGACCCCGCGACTCATAATCACTGCACGTTCGGAGGCATGCTCGGCAACAATTCCTGTGGCGTGCACGCCCAAATGGCCGGGAAAGCGGGTGAAAATGTCCTCTCGATGGACATCCTGCTTTACGACGGAACACAAATGACTGTCGGATGGATGGACGATCAGCAGCTTGAAGGAAAGATCGCTCAAGGCGGCCGCGAAGGAAGTGTTTACCTACAACTGAAAACACTTCGGGACAGATACGGCATGCTGGTCAAGGAAAAATATCCGCGCATTCCGCGACGAGTGTCTGGCTACAATCTCGACCATTTGTTGGCTGGCGAAGATGGCCGATTCAACATCGCACGAGCTTTAGTGGGAAGCGAAAGCACATGCGTCACGATTCTGGAAGCGGAAGTGCGACTGATCTACAGCCACCCTAAGCGGGTCCTGCTCGTTCTTGGCTATCCGAGTATCTATGAAGCAGGCGACCATGTTCCCAAGATTCTGGAATACAAGCCCATCGGATTTGAGGGCATCGACGACTTTCTGATCAACAACGTCAAAAAGAAAGGTATGCCGCAAGTCGATGATCTTTCCGTTCTTCCGGAAGGCAAAGGTTGGCTTGTGGTGGAGTTTGGCGCGGGCTCAATCGAAGAAGCCGAACAACAGGCACGTGACGCGATGTCGGCGCTCGAAGGACGTGGCGCGCCGTCCATGAAACTTTGTATTGATGAGGCTGAACAGAAAAAAGTCTGGGACGTTCGCGAGGCTGGATTAGGCGCAACCGCGTTCGTGCCCGGCGAACCGCTGACGTGGGAGGGTTGGGAGGATTCGGCCGTTCCGCCGGAAAAGGTGGGAGCCTATCTTCGCGATCTATGCAAGCTCTACGAGAAATATGAGTACCGGTCAGCGCTCTATGGTCATTTCGGACAGGGCTGCATTCATTGCCGACTGAATTTCGATCTCATGAGCCAGCCCGGCATTCGGAAATGGCGCTCGTTCATGGAAGAGGCCACCGACCTCGTCACCAGTTACGGCGGATCGATCTCCGGTGAGCACGGCGACGGGCAATCGAAAGCGGAATTCCTCTACAAGATGTTTGGTCCAGAGTTGATCGAAGCCTTTCGCGAATTCAAATCGATATGGGATCCCGACTGGAAGATGAATCCCGGAAAGATTGTTGACCCTTATCACATCGATGAGAATCTGCGCCTGGGGGCGAACTACCATCCTTGGGAACCATCCACCTATTTCAAATTTCCAGACGATCATGGCAGCTTCGCACACGCTGCTTTGCGTTGCGTGGGAGTGGGAAAGTGTCGCCGAGAGAATGGCGAAGGCACACAAGACACGATGTGCCCTAGCTACATGGTCACTCGCGAAGAGATGCATTCTACCCGAGGCCGTACCCATCTGCTCTGGGAGATGCTGCACGGAGATGTGCTCGACGACGGTTGGCGCGACGAGCACGTCAAGGAGGCGTTGGACCTGTGCCTTGCGTGTAAGGGCTGTAAGGGAGACTGTCCGGTGAACGTAGACATGGCCACCTACAAGGCTGAATTCCTGGCGCACTACTGGGAAGGAAGAGTTCGCCCCCTACATGCCTATGCTTTTGGATGGATCGATAAATGGGCGCGTTTGGCCTCAATTGCCCCCGGATTTGCTAACTTGTTCACGCAACTTCCGGGCTTACGCGACCTGGCGAAATGGGCAGCCAGCGTCCCGAGGCAGAGACAGATTCCCGCATTCGCCGCTCAAACTTTCCGAGCCTGGTTTCGTGCCCGCAAAGCGCGACCTGCCACGGGTCCTAAAGTTGTCCTGTGGGCCGACACATTTAACAACTACTTCATGCCGGAGACCGCGCAAGCGGGGGTAGAGGTATTGGAGCATGCGGGCTGCAAAGTGGAAGTGTTGGATCGCCATCTGTGCTGCGGCAGGCCGCTGTATGACTATGGGTTTCTCGAGATGGCCAGGTCGTATCTCCGGAACAGCCTGGCGGCGCTTCATTCGCATATCTCCACAAATACGCCGATGGTCGTTCTGGAACCAAGTTGTTGCTCCGTATTTCGCGACGAACTGCGCAACCTCTTCCCGGAGTCGAGCGCTGCGCGGCAATTGGCCGAAAATACCTTCACCCTCTCGGAGTTCCTGGAAAAGAAGATTCCTGGGTATCAACCCCCGAAAGTAAATTGCAACGCCATAGTTCAAGGCCATTGCCATCACAAGGCGGTGATGCGGCTCAAGGAAGAAAAAGCGTTGATGGAAAAAATGGAACTTGACCATCGCGTACTGGAGTCTGGCTGCTGCGGAATGGCCGGGGCTTTTGGCTATGAGAAAGATAAGTATCCGGTATCGGTTGCTTGCGGGGAGCGATCCCTCTTGCCGGAGGTCCGCAAGGCTCCGGTCTCGACGATCATTGTGGCAGACGGCTTCAGTTGCAAAGAGCAGATTGCCCAGGAAACTAACCGGCACGCGCTGCATCTAGCCGAGGTCATGAAGTTGGGATTGACAGGGCATCGGCGGCCGGTGATGTATCCCGAAGACGATTTCGTCCAACCTCGCAAGGCGGCGCAAAGGAAGTCGATGGCCCGCGCGGCTATTGCAAGCGGTGTCGCCGTTGCGGTCTTAGGGTTGGTATGGCTGAAGAGCAGGCGGCGATGAGCGGTGCGAGCACGAGAGATCGGTCAAATTCATGCATTGAGGGAGGTGCAATTGACAAATCCAATCGGTCAAAAGCGGTGGGCGATTGCCGAAGGCTACATACCTGCATCGAGTCATGGACCGGAGCCGGAGATGACCAGCCACGAAACGGCTTGTTTGCTCAATACTTCCGATGAAACCGCCCATGTAAACATTACGATTTACTTCTCGGAAAGAGAGCCTGCCGGCCCCTATCGCATTACGGTACCGGCCAATCGCACAGTACATCTGAGATTCAACGACCTGAACGACCCTGAACCGGTACCCAGGGGAACGGATTATGCCAGTGTGATTGAGGCCGACGTTCCGATCGTGGTGCAGCATACGCGGCTGGATTCGCGCCAGAGCGCTAACGCTTTGCTGACGACCATCGCATACGCATCAGCAGATTGATGGCGCCAAACCGGGGAAGGCTGGCACAAAAACTGCGATCGCTGCCATTTTCTCAATCATCTGAAGATTCTGAAATCTGTTGGGAATCAGTTACCCGTCGAGTCATAATTGAAGGACAGCGGGATCCGCAAGGCGGAAACTTTGCTGATTGTGTTGTGTCCGCGCTCCCGGTGGCTTGCCGAGAATTCTTGAACTGGCTAAAGGGAACTGTGGGGAAAGTTACAGGACTTCAAAAAGCCACCACCTGAGCCACACGGACAGATCAAACCGTTAATCCGACGCGAGGCAGGGGTCAATGAGCATCATCGCCCTAAAAGTGAATGGCACGGTTCACTCCATTGATATCGATCCGGAAACTCCGCTTCTCTACGTCCTCAGCGACGAGCTTCATCTGCGCGGGCCAAAATTCGGTTGCGGCTTGGGTCAATGCGGAGCCTGCACCGTCATTATGGATGGCGATGCAGTGCGCTCTTGTATTACACCGGTGAGCGCAGTCAATAAAGCGGAGATTACGACCCTTGAAGGTCTCGGCACAGCGGAGAAGCCACATCCCATTCAGCAAGCGTTCATCGACGAGCAGGCTGCACAGTGCGGCTTCTGCCTGAGTGGCGTGATCCTCACTGCCAAGGCATTCCTCGATCAGAACCCAAAAGCGACGCAGGCTGAGATCGGTAAGGCGCTTTCCGGGGTGTTGTGCCGTTGCTTCACGCACGTACGTATGTTTGCGGCAATTGAGCGCTATGCGAGAGGGAGGCGGGCATGAGCACCGGTTCGTCAAGGCGCGATTTCCTGAAGACATCCGGCGCCCTTATCGTGAGCTTCAGTGCGACGTCACTGCTGCGGCCGTTCGCATTTGCACAAGGACAATTCGACACACATATGTCGCATATCGACCCCACGAAACTCGATTCCTGGATTGCTGTAGGCAGCGACAGCATGGTGACCGCGTACACCGGCAAATGTGATTTCGGTCAGGGCATGTATACCGCGCAGACACAGTTGATTGCGGAAGAATTGTGTGTGGCCCTCGATCGTGTGCGATTGGTCCAATGCGATACGTCGATAACGCCGGATCAGGGCACTACGTCAGGCAGTCAGTCGACACCGAACAATTTCAATACCGCCGGCCTGGCTCAGGCGGCCGCAACCGCGCGAGAGGCGCTGCTGAGCATGGCATCACAACGTCTGGGCGTGCGCGTCGATCAGCTTTCGGTCGCCAACGGGGTGATCAGCGGGAAGGCTGGCGCGCATATCAGTTACGGAGAACTCATCGGAGGAAAGCGGTTCAACCTTAGCCTCAGTTCGACTGCCAAGCGAAGGAGTCCTGGCGAGTGGACAGTGCTGGGGAAGCCGGTCCCGTCTCTCGATATAACCGCGCTGGCGACGGGAGAGTTCGAGTTCGTGCATAACGTCCATGTTCCGGGAATGTTGCATGGACGCGTAGTGCGTCCGCCGGCTATTGGAGCGGCAGTGGTAAGCGTCGATGAGAGCTCGGTGAGAGGAATACCCGGCCTGGTGAAGGTTGTGGTCCGAAAGAATTTCATCGGTGTGGTTGCGGAAAAGCAGCAGCAAGTGGTGCAAGCTGCCAGCCAGTTGAAGGTCACATGGACAGCGGGTTCCGGCCTGCCTGCGCAGCAGGATTTCTACGAGTACATACGCAAGCAGCCGTCGCGTGACGTTCTCATCGTCAACTCCCAGGATGTGGAAGAGAAACTCGCGAACGCCGCAGCGCTCATCAAGGCGAGTTATTCCCACCCGTACCAGGCACACGGCTCGATAGCAGCATCCTGCGCGGTGGCAGATGTGAAAACAGACCGAGCGACGGTTTGGTCCCCGACGCAGTCGGTTTATCCGACGCGAAGCGGGGTGGCTACGCTGCTGGGTATACCTCAGGAGAGCGTTCGAGTCATTTTCGTTCGCGGATCTGGCTGTTACGGGTTGAACGGCGCGGATACGGTGTCGTACGACGCTGCCCTGCTTTCACAGGCAGTTGGGAAACCGGTGCGCGTGCAACTCTCGCGGAAAGATGAAATGGCCTGGGGCGAGAACTACGGAGCCGCCTGCGTGATTGACCAGCGTGCCGCTCTCGACGCGGACGGTGCGATCGTCGCCTGGGATTGCGAGAACTGGGCGGTCTCGCTCGGTGGTCGCCCCGGATACGATCATCCGGGGAATGTAATCACCGGCGCCCTTGCGGGATACGGGCCTGAGACAATAACGCCCAGCACAGCCTCCGAGCCGAGCGGTGAACTGCGCAATGGCAACAACGCCGTGCCGTCGTACGTGGTCGGGTGCATCAGCGGCAAATGCGGTGGCGCAGGAAAAGTTCGGAGTGAGCGGGTCCTTGTCCACACCGTGAAATCACCATTCTTCACGGGACCATTGCGCTCGCCGCTGCGCCTGCAGAACACGTTTGCGCACGAATGTTTCATGGATGAGCTCAGCGCGCACGTGAAGTCAGATCCGGTCGCCTACCGGCTGCAGCACCTCAGCGAAACGCGAATGATCGACGTCGTGAAAGCTGCAGCAAAAGCCGCCAAATGGGACGAACGCCCATCACCAAATCCGAAGCGCGCCAAGGCCGGGAAAACGACTGGTCGCGGAATCGCTTGTGTCGCCTATGAAGGCGACAACGGCTATGTGGCGCTGACTGCCGAAGTGGAAGTGGATCAGGCGGCCGGTCGTGTCCAAGTTATTCGTTTTGTGGTCGCACAAGACTGCGGTCCGATTTCGAATCCGGCCGGCATTCGCAATCAGATCGAAGGCGGTGTGTTGCAAGGCATGAGCCGCGCACTGGGCGAAGAGGTGACGTGGGATGAGCACAATGTCACATCAACCAGCTGGGGAACGTACCACAGCCTGCCGCTGGGGATTGAAGTGCCGGCCGTAGAGAGCGTCCTGATCAATCGGCCGGATGTGAGGGCGACTGGTGCCGGCGAGACGGCTATTACCGTGGTCGCTGCGGCAATCGGCAATGCCATCTTCGATGCTACGGGGGCGCGCTCACGGCAAGTCCCGTTTACCCCCGCGCGGTTGAAAGCAGCGCTCGACACGAGAAGCTGAATCCAGTTCTGACCGGCTGACTGAATCGCAATCACGCTTCAGGTGCTTGCTGAGCCACGGGCGCATCGCGATTGATCTCCTCGATTCTGCGCTTTCTCGGTATCGATTCCGAATATGCGCTTTTCATCGGACTTTTAATCGTGCAGGTCGTCGTACTCCGATACGGCCGCTTCTTTTTTAGGTCCGAGACAATGCCACCACGAAAAAAGAGGCGGCGATGTACAATCTGCCGGCACGGGTGTGGACGTTTCCACGAGCGAGCACGATGCATTCGAGACTGCTCCCGGAAAGTAGCAGCTAACTGTAAAACGTTGATCACTCTAAAAAGGACAATGACGGGCCATGGCATCTGATGAGCGGCACGAGATTTCGCGTCGACAAGTTCTGCAGGCAGGATTCGCAACGGTAGCACTGACCGCAATGGGGAAAACCAGTGAGGCGCTAGCACAGGACAAGGCGCCGCGTGCTTCCGGCGTGCGTGTAATCGACATTCACGCTCATTATTTTCCGCAATCCTATCTCGACCTTGTAGCCGAAGAGGGCAAACGTTTCGATGCGTCGTATCACATGACCGACAAGGGCTGGTACATCAAGACACCGGCCGCCAGCAATGGACCTCTCTCCCCGAAGTTCATCGATCTGAAGGCGCGAATCGCCGACATGGATCAGCAAGGTGTAGCGCTGCAAGCTATTTCGCTTACCAGCCCAATGGTGTACTGGGGGGACGAGGAATTGTCCGGCAAGCTCGCGCGATCATGGAATGACGCTGCCAGCGCGGCTCACGAGGCTTATCCCACCCGGCTGGTTGCGTTCCTGACTCTGCCGATGCTCCATCCTGACCGTGCCATAGACGAAATCAAGCGCGCCAGCAAACTCCCGGGAATGCGCGGCGTCTACATGGGCACGAATATCGCCAACCGGGACCTCGACGATCCCTTGTTCGAACCGATCTTCACGCAGATCGAGGCACTCGATCTGCCCGTTTTCCTGCATCCGCTGGAGACGATCGGGGGAGATCGGCTTAAACCGTATTTTCTATCGAACCTGCTGGGCAATCCCATCGACACCGGGATCGCGGCCGCACGCTTAATTTTCGGTGGCGTTCTCGATCGCCATCCCAAGCTCCAGATCTGCTTGCCTCATGGAGGCGGTGTGCTCCCCATACTGATTGGCCGCATCGACCAGGGCTGGCGTACTCGCGCCGAGCTTAAGCAACTGCCACAGGCGCCCAGCGCGTATCTCCAGCGCTTCACCTATGACACCATTACGCACTCCAAGGCGGTGATGGAACTCGTGGTGAGGGAAGTGGGGGCAGAGCGGGTTATGGTGGGCAGCGACTATTGCTTCACCATGGGATACGATCGGCCTGTGCAGTTCCTTGAGCAAGTCGATCTGACCAGCGCACAGCGCGATATGATTCTGGGCGGCAACGCCGCCCGATTGCTGAAACTTTGAAACTGCTGTTGTCCCGGAGTTTCCGCACTTGCGGATGCCCCGAACTCACACCTCAATGCAGACGGAGAACGGAATGACAAAAGTTCGCGCTGTGTTTATTGCACTGTCACTGGTTGCCGCATTCACGACCCTTTTGGGTGCGCAATCAGGCTCTCAGGAATCGAAGCCACTAGTTTTAACCGGAGCCATTCCTCTGCCGAATGTGCAGGGCCGCATTGATCACTTCGGATTTGACCCTAAAGGCCGAATATTTGTTTCCGCCCTGGGAAACAACACCGAGGAAGTCATCGATATCAGCGCGGGACGGCTGGCTCACAGCATCGCCGGAATTCCCAAGCCCCAAGGCGTGGTGTATTCTCCGGAGCTGAACAAGCTGTTCGTGGCAAGCGATGAGGGCAAGTTATACATTTACGACGGGAGCTCGTTTGCTCCAATCACCTCGATTGACTTCGGTGATGACGTGGATAATTTGCGCTACGATGCCGCCAATAAGCGACTGTACGTCGGCTATGGTGACGAAGAGGCAGGCGCCATCGGGATAGTCGACGCAACTACGAATGCGCGTCTGGAAGAGGGATTCAAGCTCGGAGCGCATCCCGAATCTTTCCAAGTGGAAGCTTCCGGACCCAACATTTATGTAAACCTGCCTGACTTGAAACAGATTGCGGTCATCAATCGCAGCACTCGTGCGATCTCACGCTGGCCATTAACTGTCGAACACAATTTCCCTATGGCTCTGGATGAGGCCAATCACCGGCTCTTTGTGGTCACCCACGTACCGGCACGCTTGGCGGTTTTCGACACTAGCTCGGGTCGAACGGTTGCAACCCTGCCTTGCGTGCAGGGCTCGGATGACGTTTATTATGACTCAGCACGTAAGCGCATTTACGTTGCCGGCGGTGAAGGTTACGTCAGTGTGTTTCAGCAGAGGGACGCAGACCACTACCAGCTGATCGCCAAAGTTCCCTCCGCCGTGGGAGCTCGTACAGCCGGCTACTACGGAAAGGGCAGGAAGGGATTCGAGGTCTTTTATCTGGCGGTTCCGGCTCGCGCGGACCATGGAGCTGAGGTGCTGCTGTATACCGTACAGGATTGACTCCAAGCCGCTGCGATAGCGAGATTTGTAGAGGCATTGACAATGTATTCGCCGGATCGGCAGTCTCACGACGAGGTCGCATTCACCCCATCCTCCGCATACGTTCTCGGAAGTACTCCTTCCAACTCTCCGGCAATGCCGTAACTCGCAAAGCACGCTGGACAGAACTCAACTCGTCAGCACCATATCTTTTCGAGACATAGAGACGAGTGATCTCCGAAACTGGGACATGATTGGGATCTCGATAAACCAGTCTAATCTCGTCACCAGCGCCGACTTCGCCCTCTCGTGCGACGGCAAAGTAGAAGCCCGTCCGCTCGCTCGCGAGGAACCGCTTAACCATGTCGTCCGACTGAAATCTCACGCCAAGTTTGTAGCACGGCAGGCGAGGTTGCGTGACGATTACTTCCGCCGAACCCACGGAGTACTGATCGCCAATGTGAACTGAATCTTCCAGCAAGCCATCCGTAGTGAAGTTTTCCCCAAATATGCCTAGTGGCAATTGACGGTCCGGTAATTCTCGTGCCCAATCCTCATAGTGCTCGACAGGGTAACAGTAAACCGCTTTATACTCGCCGCCGTGAACGGTAAGGTCTGCCTGGCGGTCGCCGTCCAAATTGAGCTTACGCAGCACGACGCGACCTTGAATCGGTTCCTTGAAGATCCCCGTAGTCACGATTCTGCCGTGCCACATTACCTCTCGCGGAAGTCCTGTGTTCACTGAGATTAGTTTCATTCTTTCCTTCAAGAGTCGATGGATCCTATGCGCCTTGGATGAAATGTCTACCGATAAGATTCAGTTCCGATGCAGGAATTACGCTACCGAAAGTAATTGTTGGAATCTAACAGTGGTCGCACTCCCGGGCACGGTTGAGTTTGCGATTGTATCGATACTAAATGCCCAGCAACCTAGATGAAGACGCCATGTGATGAAGCGGCAATCCGGTTCGGGAGAGAGGGACGACCATGCGGCGCGCAATCGAGGCCCTGGGTCCTTGCCGCCACCATTCTCGGCTCAAGCCTGGCGTTTATCGATAGTACAGTCGTCAACGTTGCGCTGCCCGCGCTTCAGGCAAGTTTCCATGCCTCAGTTGTGGATGTGCAGTGGGTGGTCGAGTCCTACGGGTTATTCCTGGGGGCGTTGATCCTTATCGGGGGCTCGTTCGGCGATCTGATGGGGCGGAGGCGAATGTTCGTCCTCGGGGTTGTCACCTTTGCCGCAGCCTCGGCAATGTGCGGCATGGCTTCGAGTATTCACCAGCTCATCATTGCTCGCAGTATCCAAGGCGTGGGGGCGTCATTTTTGGTGCCTGGCAGCCTGGCTATTATCAGCGCTTGTTTCGACGAGAAGACTCGTGGTCAGGCCATCGGCACATGGTCGGGCTTCACTGCGATCACAACCGCAATCGGACCTTTGCTTGGCGGTTGGCTCGTCGAACACGCTTCGTGGCGTTGGGTCTTCTTTATCAATCTTCCGCTTGCGGCGATGGTGATTGTTCTCTCGCTTTGGCAGGTTCCCGAAAGTCGCAGCACCGATGCTCGGCGAATTGACTGGTTGGGAGCGGCGGTGGGTACTCTCGCGTTAAGCGGGTTAGTGGTTGGGTTCGTCGAGTCTACTAACCGCGGCTGGAGCAACCCACTGGTGGTCGGAAGTTTGACCGCTGGCCTCGCCGGTCTCGTCCTTTTCGTGTTTATTGAGTCCCGAGTGACATCGCCGATGGTTCCGTTGAGCCTGTTTCGGTCCGGCAGCTTCAGTGGCGCCAACCTGCTTACGTTGCTCCTGTACGCCGCGATCGGGATCTTTTTTTTCCTTTTCCCCTTGAACCTGATCCAGGTGCAGCGATACTCGGCTAGCGCGGCCGGCGCGGCCATGCTTCCGCTGATTTTGATGATGTTCGCCCTCTCCCGCTGGTCGGGAGGGCTGATCGCACGGTACAGCGCCCGAAGGCTGCTCATCATTGGACCACTTATTGTGGCCGCGGGTTTCGGCCTGCTCGCCATTCCTTCGGCGGGTGGCACCTACTGGGAGACGTTCTTCCCCGGCATTATCGTGCTGGGCTTTGGCATTGCGGTGACGGTGGCTCCTCTGACTACCGTGGTAATGAGTTCAGCCGATCAGAACCATGCCGGCACGGCCTCCGGCATCAACAATGCCGTCGCTCGCATTGCGGGTGTGCTGGCCATCGCCGTCTTTGGGATTGTCATGGTGACCGCTTTCGGGGTTACTTGAAACACGGGCTCGGAAAGATTGGTCTGCCACCCGACGGGATGCGTGAAATTCAGTCTGGAGTCGGCAAACTAGCAGGCCTCGAACCGCCTGCCAATCTAGATGCGCGCACTAAGGTCGCGGTTCGAACTGAAATCGATCGAGCATTCATCTCTGGATTTCGAATCGTAATGCTGATTTGTGTTGCTCTTGCCCTTGCGGGTGCCGCTGTGACGTGGTTGTTCCCGATAAGCAAGCGGCGCGAAGGTTTCCAACCGTATCGCCCTAGTAGCTAGCTCCGTACCTTGCAGGCGAATTGTGATCAGGTTTGCTCTGGATGGCAAATGGGAAAGCCAGCGCGACGCCCAGCATCCAGATCACATAGACGCGGTCGCCGGATATTGACTTGCGTCAAAGTCAAGTCCTCCGCGGTGGCTTTTGCTCTGATGCGGCGATTATCTGCGTTGCTTGCGCAGGCTGCGCCTACTGTTATCGCTGGCTCTTTTGCTTCAACTAAAGGCACGTTCACGAAGTGCCCGCTAATGCGGCAGGGAACGGATCAACTGGCTCGCACCATTCCAGAAAATCTGCACGCCGATGCATACCAGGAGGAATGCAGTGAGCTTGACTATCACTTTCATGCCGGTAGGTCCCAACACTGAGCACAGTCGATCTGCGAAGGCGTAGCAGATATAAATGATCACTGCCAAAAAAGCGGAGCCGATAGCTGCCGCCAGGATCGCCAGGAGGTTGGCCCCCAAACGGTGCGGAGCATTTGCCCCTAACGTGATCGCAACTGAGATCGAACCCGGGCCCACGGTCAAGGGCAGTGTGAGCGGATAGAAGGCTTCCTTCAAAACATCGCCGCTGCTGACCGCCCGCCCGACTTCGCCGCGCTCGTCTTCATCTTTCTGAGCTAGCATCGCCCAGCCAATCGAGATGACGATGAGCCCGCCCCCCACTTGCACTACGGGGAGGGAAATTCCGAAAAATGAGAGCACATGTGATCCGATAGTGAACGACGCGAGCAGCAGCACGAAGCTGTTCACGGCTATGCTGCGGGCCAGTAGTTTTCGCGCCTGTGGTGTGTAATCTCTGGTGAGCGACAGGAAAATTGGACTTCCTCCGATCGGATCCACGATCGGAAACAGAGCGCTCAGGACCAGGAGAATACTTTTGGCAACTTGAATCATCAGGCCTGCTGTCTCTCGATCATGCGAGAGCGGGCTTTGTGAACCGTGACGGCCGGGGCGAACGTGTGGCAGCATACCATGCTTAAAGCGGAGCCAGAAAAGTGCCGCTCATCATCGCTACGACTCGGCGGTGGGTAGCGTACCGATCCTAAGATTTCCCTCGCTTTAGAGTTCCGGCCGCAGGGCCGCGCTGTTTTTTGAGAGAAGTAAACTTCTCGGGCGAGAGCAGCCCCAAATCGAGCGCGTAACGGACTATGTCGGCGCGAGATTCGAGACCGAGCTTTTCTGCGAAGCGGCGGCGGTAGGTTTCGACGGTCTTGGTGCTGATAAAAATCTGTTCCGCGATCTCGCGGCTGCTGAACCCTTCCGCCACCAGCTTCAATACCTGCGTCTCGCGCTCGCTCAAAACGTAACCTTCAGGAGAAACGCTGCGCTGGCGGGTCTGCTGGGGCAGAAATTCACGAATCAACCCGTTGGCCAATTCCGAATCGACATAGGTGCGGCCTTTGTGCACGGCACGAATCGCGGAGAGCAGGTCAGCATCGACACTCTTCTTTAATACGTATCCGGCCGCGCCCGCGGCCAGCGCGGTGCGCAGGTAAGCCGGTTCGTCGTGCATGGTGAGCAGGAGGGTGCGCACGGGAGGGCTGCTTTTCTGCATTTCAGCGATGGCATGCAATCCACCGGTTTGGGGCATGGTGATATCGAGCACAGCCACATCCGGTGTCGTTGCACGGGCCACGCGAACGGCTTCCTCGCCGTCCTGGGCTTCCCCGACGACGGTCATATCGGGCTGGGCGCTGATGAGCATGCGCAAGCCGGAGCGCAGGATGGCATGGTCGTCGGCGATGAGGACTCTGATCTTCTGCATTTTCGACATGCGAGTTCAGGCGATCGATTCAGTTGCCGTCTTCTTGTTCAAGGGAATCCGCAAGGCGATCGTGACGCCGCGCTGCGGCTGCGAGGTTACCTCGAGTATGCCGCCGAGCATAGCCGCACGTTGGCGCATGCCTTCGATTCCAAGATGCTCCGCGGGATTGGTGGCCCTATCCGAACTTGGCAAGCCACGGCCATTATCACGGATGGTGATCTGCGCCTCTTCGCCCACGGTTTTTAAGCTGATCTGGACAAAATCGGCATGGGCGTGGCGTGCCACGTTCGTGAGTGCCTCCTGGACGATGCGATACAGGTTCAGATGTTCATGCTTGGCAAGTGCCTCAAGGTTGTGAGTGCTGAGATCAAGATCAACCTTAATATGATGGGTTGCCGAGAAGTCGTCGACAAAACGGTGCAATGCGGCGTCTAACCCCAGGTCATCGAGGATGCTGGAGTGCAGGCCGCGCGCGAGGCGGCTCAATTCGCCGATGGCGGCGGAGGCTATCTCGCGAAGGCGCTGTGCCTGCTGGTGAGCGTCAGAGAGACGGCGCGCATCGCTGAGCGAACGCAGGCCAATGAGAAGAGACGTCATTAGCTGTCCGGTCTCGTCGTGGAGTTCGCGGGAAATCCTCTGGCGCTCTTCCTCTTGCGCCTGCAAAACACGCTCGAGCAGGAGACGGCGAATCGCCTCATTTTTTTCTGCGGCCTCGCGTTTCAATCTTTCAGTTATGTCCTGCACGATGCCTAAGTGCGCGTCGCGGCCATTGAGGTTCAACGGGGCCCAGGTAATCTCCACGTCCAGCGAGGTGCCATCTTTTCTCCGATGCTTTCGGACCTGTTCGGAATGGATCACGCCAGGCGACTGCAGAACTTCAATGCAAGTGGGCCAGTTCTCTTCTGTGACGATGTCCCGCAGTGTCAGGTTGGCGAATTCTTCGCGCGAATAGCCATATTTATCGACGGCCGCGGCATTGACAGCCAGAACACGAAACTCGGAGCTGTCGAACACAAAGCAGGGCAGGGGAGTGGCTTCAAAGAATTGCCGGTATTGCTGATTCGACTGCCGCAGAGCCTCCTCGGCCCTGCGGACGCGCAGAAGGGCCCGCACCGTAGCAATCAATTCTTCAGGAGCAATAGGCTGAACCAGGTAAGCATCGGCGCCGCCTTCTAAGCCGGCTACACGGGCGTCGGTGGTAACCACAGTGGCCGAGACGTGCAGAACAGGGATGCGGGCGGTGTCGTCGCTGGCCTTCAGCTGGCGACAGACTTCGAAACCGCTGATGTCGGGCAGATTAACGTCGAGTACGACCAGGTCCGGCCGCTCCTGCATCATTTCGAGTGCCTGGCGGCCGGTGCTGGCCTCGAGCACTTCAAAGCCGGCACGCTGCAATATGCGCGATACGGCATAGCGTTGCGCGTCCGTATCGTCCGCATAAAGGATGCGGGCTTCGCTCTGTATGGCAGCGGACATTCCGTCCATCGTCTTCGCCAATGCACAGCATTATTGCACTGTTCTGGTGCAGATTGGCAGACTCTGTCAGGTTTTTCCCTATGTCGCTACGTATTTCTAGTAGAAATCCTGCTTTCCAGAGTTTCCTTCAGCATGCGATGGTCAAGCATGCTTAGAGGAAAGCATTTCCCGGTGCGGGAAGACTCTACTGCTATTGAAACTATGGCAGAGCATCTTTCGGCAGTCCGTGCCAGCACCCTGAATGGTTGGAAAGATATTGCGAAGTTCTTCGGACGGGGGGTACGAACCGTGCAGCGGTGGGAGCGTGATCTTGGTCTGCCCGTATATCGGATCCGTAACAGCGAGCAAAGCCCGGTATTTAGCTATACAGGTGAGTTGCGGCTGTGGCTGGAGGCCAGATCTGCGGAGGGGGAGCCCGGAGCGGAGGTCCCCAGGCGGGAAGCGGCTAGACAGCATAACTTTCATCGAGCCAGGGTGGCCGCAATCAGGTCACAGGAATTAACTCTGCAATTGGCACAACGAATCGTGGACCAAAGCCGCAGAACGCAAGCGCTTTCTCAGAATTTGAAAAAGGCTTTGGCAGCGCTGCCAGGCAGAAAAAAGTTGGGTGTCGCACCCGAAGCTGAAAAGATGTTTTTTCCGAATGCCTAACTGGAATCGTGACGCCATCTGTGGGCTATAATTCGGTTACCCCATCCCTGGCAGGTAATGAACCTGACATTAAGGTATTCCCGCCTCTCACACAAGGAGCATGCAATGGCAAGTATCGTAAACCAGAAAACCAGCAGTCTCGCCTCTATACTCGAGCAGCACGGGGAGGAGATTCGCTCAGAATGGATGCGCGAAATGTCGGTCTCGACCCGGCGCAGCGACCTGATCAAAGATTCCGAAGTGCAGGCGCAATGTAGCCGCTTCATCCAGTTACTGACGCAAGCTGTGTCAGTGGCTGGCGTGAACTTCCAATCCGGAGCCTACGATGCCATGCGCGACATGCTGAACGACATCTCGCGCAGCCGGGCTGTCCAGGGATTCAGCCCTAAGGAAACGGCAACCTTTGTATTCTCGATGAAACGGCCGTTCTTCACCGCTATCCGGGAAGAACTGAGCAAAGACGCTGCGGCCATGGCTCAGGAATTGTGGAATGCGACCGAATTACTGGATTCGCTGGGGCTGTATACCATCGATGCCTATCTCAAGTCGCGGGAAGAGGTAATTCGGCGCCAGCAGGAAGAGATGCTGGAATTATCTACTCCGGTCGTCAAATTGTGGGACGGGATTCTTGCCCTGCCGCTGATCGGGACTCTGGACAGCGCCCGCACCCAGGTGGTAATGGAGTCGCTGCTGGAGAGCATAGTCCAGACCAACTCCCGTGTGGCTATCATCGACATCACTGGCGTGCCCACGGTAGATACGGTGGTTGCGCAGCATCTGCTGAAAACCGTGACGGCAGCGCGGCTCATGGGCGCTGATTGCATTATCAGCGGAGTTCGTCCCCAGATCGCGCAGACCATCGTCCATCTGGGAATCAACCTTCTCGACGTCACCACCAAGGCGACCATGTCCGATGCCTTTGGCCTGGCGCTGCAGAAATCGGGCTACACCTTTATCCGGAGACAGAGCAATAAGAGCAACAAAGGGACGATGACCGGGGACGAGGAGTAGAAGACCTCGATGGAAAAAATTCCGATTTTGCGCATGGGCGAATTTCTGCTGGTTACGATCCAGGTGGACATGCACGACCGGCTGGCGCTGGCGCTGCAGGATGATCTTACGTCGCGCATCAGCGAAACCGGTGCGCGCGGGGTGCTGATCGACATTTCCAGTCTCGATATTGTCGATTCTTTTATTGGCAGGATGCTGGGGAATATCGCGGCCATGTCTCGCGTGCTGGATGCGGAGACTGTGGTAGTGGGAATGCGGCCGGCTGTAGCCATCACCCTGGTGGAACTCGGAATGTCATTGCCGGGGGTGCGCACTGCGTTGAATGTCGATGCGGGCATGGAACTTCTGCGCGCGTCGGTAAACGGGAACAAGGAAACACTTTATGGCAGTCGTTTCGACTGAAAACGTGCCGGTGATGTCGGAACCGGACGTGGTCACGGTGAGGCGACGTGTCCGCGAAGTGGCGGCGAATCTCGGCTTCAGCCTGGTGGACCAGACCAAGGTGGTTACCGCCGCCAGCGAACTGGCGCGCAACACGCTCATTCACGGCGGGGGTGGCAGCCTGGAGATTACCACGCTGAACGGCCCGCGGCTTGGCCTGCGACTCACGTTCGAAGATCACGGGCAAGGTATTCCGGATATTGGACTGGCCTTGCGCGACGGCTTCACCACCGGATCGGGCCTGGGCCTCGGTCTGGGCGGTGCGAAGAGGTTGGTGAACCAGTTCGATATTGACTCACAAGTGGGCAAGGGAACGAAGGTCACCGTCGTTCGATGGAAATAAACAAAGAATTCGCCCCTCAATTTGTGCTGGAACTCAACGACGCAACCCATGCCGGGCTGGCTCGTCGTGCGATCGCACGCTGTGCCGAAGAAATCAGCATGGATGAGACCGATCGCGGGCGCCTGTCGATCGCGGTGACGGAGATGGCGACCAATGTTCTCAAGCACGCCCACAAGGGGAAGATGCTATGCGAGCCTCTCGCCAGCAATGGCTCGGGCGGTTTACGGATCATCACATTTGACGCCGGTCCGGGGATCCAGAATATTGCGACCGCGCTGAGCGATGGGTTTTCCACTGCGGGAACAGCGGGGAGCGGATTGGGTGCGGTTCAGCGCCTGGCTACGCATTTCGATATCTTCTCCGTTCCCGATCATGGGACTTGCGTGCTGGCAGAATTCTGGCCGCAAAAGAAAGCTCCCTCAGCTTCACCTCTGCAAGTTGGAGTAGTTTCCGTGCCAGTACGTGGCGAGACCGTGTGCGGAGACGGATGGAAGGTGAAGGTCAACGCTGATCGCACTTACCTGATGGTGGTGGACGGCCTGGGACATGGTGAGTTCGCGGCCGAAGCTGCCCGGGAAGCAGAGCGGATCCTGAGCGAAGCGCAATCCAACTCTCCTTTGGTGGTCTTGCGCGATTGCCATGACGCCTTACGAAAGACCCGCGGAGCCGCCGTGGCGGTCGCGGCAATCGATCGCGACAAGGGAACGTTTTCCTTCTGTGGATTGGGGAATATTTCCGCGTCCTTGGCTTCCGCCCGGGGAAGCCGCGGTATCGCTTCACATAACGGCACCGTGGGACACAATTTCCATCGCATACAAGAATTCACGTTTCCATGGGATGACAGCAGTGTACTGATCATGCATTCGGACGGGGTTTCCGCCCGCTGGGACCTGGACAGCTACCCCGGTATCCGAAAGAAACATGCCAGCTTGATCGCTGCAACGCTGTATCGGGATTTTGCCCGTGAACGTGACGATGCCACGGTTTTGGTGGCCAAGAATTTGTGAGCTGATTATGTCCGTGAATTTACTGCGAATGGAGATCCGCTACGAGCACGATGTGGTCTTGGCGCGGCAACGTGCCCGCCAGATTGCGGCTGCGCTCAGGTTCGACTCGCAAGACCAGACCCGCATCGCGACCGCGGTTTCCGAGATTGCGCGCAATGCGTTCCAATATGCGGGCGGCGGCCTAGTCGACTTCCGGATCGACAAATCACCGGAACAGATGCTCACGGTCGTGATTCGTGACAAGGGACCTGGAATCCCTAATTTGCGCGAGATTTTCGACGGCAAGTATCAGTCGCGTACGGGTATGGGCCTGGGCCTGCTCGGCGCCAAGCGCCTGATGGACAAGTTCAGCGTCGATGGCGATGAAGGAAATGGGACGGCGGTAGTACTGGGCAAGGTTATTCCGAATACTTTTGCCCGCCTGGACAAGAAGGATCTGGACGGGCTGCTGTCGAAAATCGAGGCGAGGCGCCCGGAAAATCCATACGAAGAGTTACAGCAGCAAAACAAAGAATTGCTGCGCACGCTCGAGGAGCTGCGGGAGCGGCAAACAGAACTGGCGCAACTCAATCTCGAGCTGGACGAGACAAATCGTGGCGTGGTCGCTCTTTATGCTGAGCTGAACGACAAGGCGGATTTCCTGCAGCGCGCTTCCGAACTCAAGAGCCATTTCTTGTCCAATATGAGCCACGAGTTCCGCACGCCGCTGAACTCCATCATGGCCTTGACTCAGCTGCTGCTGGACCGGATGGATGGCGAGTTGACAGCGGAGCAGGAGAAGCAGGTTCGCTTTGTCCGTAGTTCCGCCCAGGATCTGATGGACCTGGTCAATGATCTGCTGGACCTGGCCAAAGTCGAAGCCGGTAAAATCACAATCCGCCCGAGCACTTTCGATGTGAACACATTGTTTTCCGCACTGCGCGGCATGCTGCGTCCTTTGCTGACACAGAATTCGTCGGTCAAGCTGGTTTTTGACGATCCGCAAGAGAACATCGAGTTCCATACCGATGAAGCCAAGGTTTCACAAATTCTGCGGAATTTTATTTCGAACGCATTAAAGTTCACCGAACGTGGCGAAGTACGCGTCTCGGTTTCGCGCGGGCACGACAACACGCTTCTGTTCTCGGTGACCGATACGGGCATCGGAATCGCCGAAGAAGATCAGGAGCGCATTTTCCTGGAATGGACGCAGGTGGAGGGCCGACTGCAAAAGGCGGCGAAAGGCTCGGGACTGGGTTTGCCGTTGTCCCGTAAACTGGCGCAACTCATGGGCGGCAATGTACACGTGCAGAGCAAGCTGGGTCTGGGCTCGACCTTTGTAGCAACTATTCCCATTCATTTCCAAGGTGAGACCGACGTTGTCTACGTTCCGGACGTCAAGCGTGAGCTGGATACGAGCAGGTTGCCGGTCCTGGTCGTCGAGGACAACCGCGAAGCTCTGTTCATTTACGAAAAATATCTGAAGGCCACAAATTACCAGGTGATCCCGGCAAAGAACGTGAAGGAGGCGCGCGAGGCGCTACGCGCGTTTCGGCCGCTGGCCATTATCCTCGACGTTCTGTTGCAAAGCGAACATTCATGGGACTTGCTACGCGATCTCAAGCAGGATGCGGCGACTCGGGAGATTCCCGTTTACGTGGTAACGGTGGTCGACAATCGCGCCAAGGCCATGACCTTGGGAGCCAGCGGGTTCCATCCCAAGCCCGTGGATCGGAACTGGCTTCTGCAACAGTTGCAGGGGGTGGAAGCGGAACAGCCGCGTGCCAAAGTCTTGGTCATAGACGATGACGCAACTTCGCGTTACCTCGTTAAAGGAGTGCTTGCCACTGGGCATTGCCAGGTGTGGGAAGCGGAAGGTGGGATCGAGGGATTGCGCATGGCCCGTGAGTATAAGCCCGGAATAATCGTGCTGGACCTAGCGATGCCGGACTTGGGTGGCTTTGATGTTTTGGAGCAGCTTGGGCAGGACCCGGAAACGAGCGGCATTCCAATTGTTATCCACACCTCGAAGGTGCTTGACCGGGATGATCAGCTTCGGCTGAAAACCGCTATTGACGTTATACCGAAAAGCATCATGACGACCCGGGACGCAGCGACTGCCCGCTTTAGCGAGAGTTTGCGAAAAGCAGGATTAGCGTATATAACGCCTGCCACCGGCGAAACGGTGGCTGCACAGTGAGGATGAAAATGTTGCCGAAAAATGGACAAACCAGGATCTTATGCATCGATGATGATGACACCGGCCTGTTGATCCGCAAGATGATGCTGGAAGCGGAAGGCTACCAGGTGCTCAGCGCCGCTGACGGTCAGCAGGGCTTGGAAGTTGTGGCGTCGTCGCGGGTGGATGCGGTCATCCTCGACTATCAGATGCCGACCATAAATGGCGCCGACGTGGCTCGTTCCATACGCCAGAAGTGGCCGGATCTGCCCATTGTCATGCTCTCAGGCTTCCCGGACGATGTTCCGGAGGACGCACTGAAACTGGTAAACGCCTTCGTAGTAAAGGGGGGCTCTCCCGAACAGTTGCTGGTCGTGGTCGAGGACACGCTGGCCGGCCGCAGCTTTGGACGCATCACCATTCTGAATGTGGATGACAAGGAAGAGCACCGCTATGCTATCAGCCGAGTCCTTCGCAAGGCTGGCTTCAATGTGCTCGAGGCTAAAACCGGGCGAGAGGCTTTGGAGATCGCTTCCGGGCGGCCCAGCCTGATCATTCTCGACATAAACCTGCCGGACATGCTCGGGTTCGATGTTTGCCGTCAGCTAAAGGCGGATCCAACCACGCGCGACATCCCGGTGATCCACATCTCTGCCACCTATCCGGCCAACCTGGCTTTCGGCGAATCCTCCGAGAGCGGCGCGGGAAGGTTTTTGGAACACCCCGACGACCTTGTCGAAGTAGTCGAGGTTGTACAGAGCGAGTTGCGGCGCGCGGGCAAACTCTAAGGAGTTAGACCAGGGGCGGTAATCGGGGGCAGATTCGCCTGCCGGAGTTTCTGGTTCAGCTTTGGAAGTTCCGCTTGTTTGAATTCGGTCCATTCCCGGATGCAAGTGCTGATCTGCGCACTCGACTGCCTATGAACGGCGATGGCCTGTGCGGGAACAGCGCGGTCGCCGCTTTCCACTACCCGCAGAGCAGATGCTAAATCTTTGTAAGCATCCGGCAGTCCCGGGCCCAGCTCCGCAGACCTCTCCTTTGTCGTGACAATCTTGCTTAGCATAGATTGAGCTTGTTTTAGCTCCGGTTCCAGTTGGGGGCCATTTTCGGCCGCCGCTTGCTGTAGTTCTGCAAGCCGTTTTAGCAGCGCGCCGATCTGAGCAATAACCCGCCTCGCGTCCACGCTTTCTTCGAAAATTTGTTTGCCTAACTGGAACTGCTGCGCGAGAACTTCGGGCGTCGCCGCGGAACGTGGGTCCATGACGACCGGCAAGGACTGACGCTGCGGCTGTCCGTCCACGGTGAGCCGAATCTCATAATTGCCCGGTACTACTCTTGGTCCTACAGGGTTACCGAACTCACTTACGTCGTCCGCAATCTCGGCACCCGAACTGGCCCATGCGAGATTCCATATGAAACGATGCATTCCCGGAGATGTCGCCAAAACTTCAGGCTGTGGGAACCAGGATTCCGCTATTGGAAGCGATGCATGCTTCGCGGGAATCTGATCCTGGGAAGAAAATCGTCGAACCAGGTTGTGTTTCTCATCGAAGATCTCAAGCTTGACCTCGTGGGCAGGAGAACTGAGGTAGTAGTCGATCATGGCGCCATTGGGAGGATTCTCCGCGGTCGGTTCTTCGGGCGGAAGGGGCGTGCCTGTAAACAAATCGTTATCGATACGGGTGGCGATTGCAGGACGAAACAGCCGGAAGTGACCGGTCGGAGCCGCATCGGCAGCCTGCCGAAGCGGCGTAATATTGTCGAGAATCCAGAAAGAGCGTCCGTGCGTCGCGATCACCAGATCGTCTCCATGGATCGTCAAATCGCGCACTGACGTGACCGGCAGGTTCAACTGCAGCGGCTGCCAGTGATCACCAGCATCGAACGAAACATAGACTCCTAATTCGGTGCCGGCAAAGAGCAATCGCTTGTTCTCAATATCTTCGCGAACGGCGCGCAAAAATGCCTGAGCGGGAATTCCTTGCGTGATTCTCTGCCAGTTCTTTCCGTAGTCGCGCGTCCGGTAAAGGTAGGGTTCCCGATCATCCATCCGGCTGCGATTGACAGCTGCGTAGGCCACAGCATGATCAAAATGCGATGCTTCGATCAGAGAGATCTCACTCCAATCGCTAAGCCCTGGCGGACTCACATCTTTCCAGGTCTTTCCGCCATCGGTAGTAAGGTGAATTAACCCAGTGTTGCTCCCGGCCCAAATCATGTCACGATTGAGAAGGGAGGGTGCAATGGTGGAAACCACTCCATACCCTCGCCGCTTCGCGTTCTCTGCCGTCGGTGGCCCCTGCGTGTCGCCTGGTGAGAGCTCCGTTGCGCCGGTGAGGTCGGGACTGATCGTCACCCAGTGCAAGCCGCCGTCGACAGTTTTCAGCACGTATTGCGCGCCGAAATAAAGAGTGTTTGGAGCAGCCCGAGAGGACACGAGGACTGGGCTCCACGGCGCGCGATACTTCCGCTCATTGATTTCCGAGCCGAACATGGACACGGGCCACGGAGTCACATCCTGGCTCAGCCCGGTTCTGCGATTAAATCGTGCAACCGTGCCATACGTTCCACTCAGATAAATGATGTTGGCATCGCTGGGATCGAGAGCCATGTAACCGCTCTCACTGGGGCCCGCAGGGAACCAGTCTCGCGGGGTGATCTTGGAATGGTCGGTGCGACTGAGCACGGCCGCGCTTCCCGTATCTTGTTGCGCCCCATACACGGTGTAGGGAAATTGATTGTCGGTAATGACGTGATAGAGCTGAGCCGTGGGTTGGTTGTACCAACTGCTCCAGGTGCGGCCTCGATCGACGCTGACCGTAGTGCCTTGATCGGTGCCCAGGACCATGCTGGAAGAATTCTTTGGGTCAATCCAAATCTGGTGATAATCATCGCCGCCCGGCGCGCCGCGAACGATCGAAATCGTCTTGCCACCGTCTTCTGACCGGTAAAGTGCGACGTTGGGCATGTAGATCACGTTGGGATTCTGCGGGTCGATGGTGATGCCGCTGAAATACCAGGCACGGCTGGTCAAGCGTGAATCGTCATTCACCAGCGCCCAGCTGTTTCCGCCATCATCGGAACGGTACAGGCCGGCCTTCGTTGTCGGAATGAGCGCATAGACTCTTTGGCAGTCGGGAGCCACATCGACGCCGACCCGTCCCCAATCTCCATCAGGCAGCTCATTCGCCTGCAAGCGAGACCAGGTCTGGCCGGCATCTTGAGAGCGATAAACACCGCCGCCGGGCCCATCGATAGGAGCGTAAGTACTCCACGGAGGCCGGTGTGTATGCCATGTGCCGGCGAATAACACGTTGGGATTGCCTGAGCAGATCGTCAAATCGGAAATGCCGATTTCAGGACCCTGGTCCAGAACCTTCGTCCAGTGAGCCCCGCCATCTGTGGATTTGAAAACTCCACGTTCCGCATTAGGTCCGTAGGCATGTCCGAGAGCACCAACGTAAACGATGTTGGCATCACGTGGATCGACGATGATGCGGCTAATCTGGAGCGTATCGTCGAGACCGAGATGCGTCCAGCTTTGGCCGCCGTTCACAGATTTGTAAATGCCGTTGCCGGAGGAGAGGTCGGAACGAATGTCAGACTCGCCGGTTCCCGCATAAATAGTGTTGGGGTCGGAGGGAGAGACCGCAAGGGCGCCGATGGAGGCGATACCTTGGCCATCGAAAACGGGCGTCCAGACAACCCCCGCGTCCGTGGTCTTCCAAATGCCACCATCTACAGCGCCGAAATAGAAGGTTGTGCCGTTACCAGGTACGCCCGACACAGCTACCGCGCGGCCACCGCGGAAAGGGCCAATCAGCCGCCATTTCAGGCCTTTGAAAAACTCGGGTGAGAGTGGCTGCGCGAGGGTTGATATGGCAAAGAGAATGATGACGGGGAAAATACGCCGGTGCAACCTTACGCGCATGCGAGTGGCCATGATGGGTTCTGCTGCGCGACTTTGCATACCCATAGATCATTGAACAAAGGGATATTGTATTGTTCCTCGCCCGGCGTCGGCATCATCTCTAGGCTGTAGAGCACATCATCAATAGATTCGATCTGCGGATTATTAAATGGGTGATAAGGTTTTGGGTACAAAGGCTTTGCAGCCCCGGGCCGGTTCGTCTGCATCGCCCTCCAATTTCCCCGCCCTCGTACTACGACGACCCACGCCCCTGCCGGTACGCGCATGCAGGCAATGTCGCGCATCTGATTCCACGAGGGGTGGATAAAATTTGCCGAGCGCATGAAATCCATAAACCGCTCTTTTCGCGCAGCGCCCAAAGACTCTGGCGTCGCGCCCCAGATGCGCTCGACCACCTTGCGGCTCGACCACGAGCTACCCAGCGTCATTGCTGTGCCTTGCTCACTGCTGACTCCGTCGTACCCACGATAAAACTGAGCTTCGCCTCGAATCTCTTCGACATAAACCGGATCGAGAAGACAGCGGTTTGCGACCAATGACTGTGCTGTTCTCTGCGCAAGACTTTGCGGAGTGACACGTCTCGCCGGATGTTCGAAACGATTTCTGTGATCCAAGAGCGAACCGTAACGAGGGCTGGAAAGCAGCTCGTAGAGTTGATTTTCAATACGCTTTGCATCTGGCATATCGGCGGCTCCGGATTTATACAGGGTTGCTTATGTTACATCAGAAGTGCTGTTATCAGGAACGTCCGGTCACGTCTTCGTGGCCGGTGAAATCAAACGGTTTTCGATCAGAGTGCTCACAACTTCGCCCAGTCGTCGTATTCCCTCCCGAATCTCCGTCTCCTTCATGCGGGAGTAACCCAGCAGGATGCCGGTTCGGGATGGGCGTTTCAGGAAGTAGGGAGATATTCCGTATACACCCACGCCTCTCCCGGCGGCCGAGTTGACAAGTTCTTCTTCGGAGATGCTGTTCCCTGGCCATAAGACGACGAGCCGCATTGCTTCAGCGTAGCCGGCGCAAGTAACGGTCGTACATCCCGCTCGAGACGACAGCTTTTCGCTGCTCTGGAACACACAAGACAATATGAATTCGGGCACGCCAGACCTGGTGGAAGAGCGGTCCAGCCGTTTTTGGAAGTGGTATGGTTAATGACCGTACCAAGGACCCGGACAATGAAAACCACAGAAAGAACTCAACTGCGTCGATTACCGGCGCGCGGATCACACCAACCCGAGGTCATTCACGCCATCCTGGATGCTGCTTTTTTGGCGCACGTCGGTTTCCAGGTGGAGGGCCAACCCTTTGTGATTCCGACCCTATTCGGTAGAGAAGGTGACAAACTGTATTTGCACGGCTCTGCCGCCAGTCGAATGCTGGGGCAGCTTGGAACTGGTGTTCCAGCGTGTGTCACTGTCACTCTGGTTGACGGACTGGTGCTGGCACGTTCTGCCTTTCACCATTCGATGAACTATCGCTCGGTAGTCGCCTTTGGTACGGCGCGCAAAATAGAGGATCCAGCTCAGAAGAAACATGCCTTACTGGTTATTTCCGAACACCTGATAGCCGGGCGCTGGAAAGACGTTCGCAGCCCCACGGACAAGGAGCTCAAAGCAACCGCGGTGCTCGAATTTTCGATTGACGAAGCATCGTCGAAGGTTCGGCAAGGGCCTCCACTGGACGACGAGGAGGACTACGGACTACCGGTCTGGGCCGGGGTGTTGCCCCTTGAATTGGCAGCGAAAACGCCGATCGCGGATCTTCGGCTGGCAGATGGCGCCGACGTGCCTCAGTACGTCCTGAACTTTCACCACAAATAGGTCAGCCAATGGGCGAGGCATTAGGGATGTGTCGAAATGCGAACTTATAAAATCGAATTCAGTAACCGTGTCCTTCTGCGGACGTCACCTTACCTCGGAACATCGTGTATATGAAGATGAAGTAGCTAATGGCGAGGGCGACGCCAGGGAGCCACCAGTAGAGGCCAATCTGCAGCGTGTGAGTGCTAGTTGCGGCGTTGTAGATCGTAATACTGTTAGCCGGATCAGTAGCGGGAAGTACGTTCGGATACAGACCGACGGCAGCGCCCGCTAACATCGCAATTAAAAACACGCTGGATGATAGAAATGCCATGCTCTCGCGGCGGCGAATGATTGCGAGGAGCATCGTAGCCAGCGCCCCGGCAACGATTGCTGGGATGATGAACCAGATCGGATGATTCGAATAGTTCTGCGTCAATTCTGGACGAATCCAGAGGGTCGCAGCAAGGGAGGCGATGGTTACTATTACAAGAACCGGAACCGTCAATAGTGCGGCCCGTCGCGATCGCTCCGCCAGTTGCCCCGCGTTCTTCAACCACAGGTAGAGCGCACCGTGAGTCGTGAGCGCCACCAGGGCTACTATACCCGCCAGCACTGTGTACCAGTCGAGAATGCCGGGCTGTGGCCCCACACGCCAATTCGTCCACAGTGCTTCGAAGAAGAGATGATCCGCCCGCAGGGGCACACCGCGCATGACATTTCCGAGGGCGGCGCCGAAGAAAATTGCCAGCAAACCGCTGGCGAGCGTGAACAAACCGTCAAAAAAGCTGCGCCAGACTGGAATCTCCAGGTGGGTGCGGAACTCGATGGAGATGGCCCGCAGGATAAGCAGCCAAAGCACGATCATCAGCGGCAGATAGAAGCCACTGAAGGCGGAGGCGTAAAGCAGGGGAAATGCGAAGTAAAGAGTCCCTCCCCCCGCGAGGAGCCAGACCTCGTTCCCATCCCAGACCGGGCCGATACTGCGCAACACCAGACGGCGCTCCTGATCCGTGCGCGCCACAAGCAGATGCAGCCCCCCTGCACCCAGGTCAAAGCCATCGAGAACAACATAGGCGATGATCATAAAGGCAACGAGGATGAACCACACCGTAGGCATGCTTTATGGCTCCCGCGTGTCCAGATTCAATTGCGGAGTCGGGCCGCTTCGCCCGGGCAACGGCCCGTCGCTGATCGTGCGCTGTATCAGGAACAGAAAGAAGATGCTCAAGACTGTATAAAGGCCCATAAAACCAAGCAGGGTGAACCATCCATTGCCGGTCGAGACCATGCGTGAATAGCCGGTGCTGGTGCGCAGCAGTCCATAGACAAGCCATGGTTGGCGGCCGACTTCAGCGGCCACCCATCCGGCCGTATTCGCGATGTAAGGAAAAGGCACACACAACAACAAAAGCCACAGTGCCCATCGCTGCTCGAAGAGTTTGCCGCGCCACATCAGGAGTGTGCACAGCACCATGACGGCAACGAAGATAGTTCCGAGTCCCGCCATAATGTGGTAGGCGAAGAAAAGCAGGGGGATATCGCCGGGCCAGTCGGCCTTGGGAAAATCGTTGAGCCCTTTAACTTCAGCGGTAAATGTTCCATAAATGAGAAAACTGAGCGCATTGTTCAAAGCAATGGGATTGTCGATCGTCTCGTTTTCAGGGTTGGGTTGGCCGATCAATACCATGGGAGCGCCGCGTTGGGTGCTGAACAGGCCCTCCATGGCTGCGGTTGTCACCGGCTGGTTGAATGCCATGTAACGGCCGTGCAGGTCGCCGGAAGGGAAGATCTGGAAAGCGCTGGCTATCAAGCCGGCGAACACCCCCACCCGGACGAATATCCGCGACTGCTCGCGATGCTTATCATTCAGCCAATAAAACGCTCCTAAAGCGGCCATGACAAAGGCACCGGTGATGGTCGCGCCGCTCATGGTGTGCATATATTGCAGCAGCGCCCAGCGATTGACCAGCACGCCCCAGAAACTTGCAGCCTGAAAGGAACCGTCGAGCTGTCGCGTATAGGCGACCGGGTGCTGCATCCAGGCATTGGCGGCGACGATGAAGAACCCCGAAAGCCACGATCCGAGGAATACGGCGAATCCGGCCCACCAGTGGCCCCAGCGGCTCAATCGCTTTTCTCCGTAGAGAAACAGCCCTAGAAATGCTGACTCGAGGAAAAATGAAAACACGCCTTCCATGACGAGCGGCTGCCCTAGTACACCGCCAGTCAGCCGCGAGAACTCCGACCAGTTCGTGCCGAATTGAAATTCCATCGGAATGCCAGTCACCACGCCCAGCACGAAGTTCAGGCCGAAGATTTTTGCCCAAAATCTTGCCGCAGAGTTATAGCTTTCGTCATTCTTCCAGATAGCGAGCGTCTTCAGGACAACGAGGAGTGGAGCCAGCCCCATCGTGAGCTGGGGGAAGATGTAGTGGAACATTACCGTGAAGGCAAAATGGACGCGATGAATGATGAGCGCGCTATCCATACAGATGCTCCGGATATTTGCTGTTACCGGAGCTCGTGTTTCCGCACAGTTCAGACCCTACGCACTGAGAACGATCTTAGTCCAAGGCTAGGTTGCTGTGAAGTATTCATTATAGTTGTTCGATTAGTCACGATAGTGTCGGATTGGATGGGAGGATGAATTCCAATGCTTAGAACGGGGATTGCTTTTTTTCTTTGCTTGTTAACGGTTGCCGCCGGGGCGAGCGCACAAGAGAACCTGAGCGGGGGGAAGGGCAATCCGGTCACTCTGAAGTATTTGGGGACCGCGGGCTGGGAGATCAGCGATGGGACCACAATCATTTTGGTCGATCCATATCTGTCGCGCATCAACGGACCTGCGCCGCCGGGAGGAGGAACGGGGCACGCGGTTCCCGGAGACCGGCGCCGCACATACAAGTGGAATGATATTGCCACTCCGGACGAGGCAGCCATCGACACGCACATTCAACGTGCGGATTTTGTCCTGGTTACGCATACTCATTACGATCACATCCTAGATGTTCCTCACATAGCCCTCAAAACGCGAGCTAATGTGATCGGCACCGAGAGCACCGAGAATGTGATGCGCGCCTATCGCATCCCGGAGGAACAGCTGATCACCGTGCGCGGAGGGGAGGATTATCAATTCAGCGGGTTCTCCGTAAAAGTAATCCCTAGTATCCACAGTCCTTTGGGCCACAAGCACTACTTTAGTTCCGCGAGCGCGCCGGAGGGGATGAAAGCACCCTTAACTTTGGAACAAATCCATCCGGAGGGAGGTACGCTGGCCTACCTCATCCGTTTGCAGGGCCACCAGATTCTGGCATTTGGCGGGATGAACTACGTAGAACGCGAAATCACAGGGTTGGAACCCGATGTGGCGCTGATCGGAGCCGGAGCCTCACGAAAAGAAATCTACGACTATAGCGGCCGGCTGATGCGGGCTCTGAATTACCCGAAGATAGTTCTTCCGACTCACTGGGATAATTTTCTGGAACCCTATGAAGCGTCACAGCAAGCTGCTTTGGACGCGCTGCAGTCCTTCACCCAGGAGATCGTGAAAGCTTCCCCGAAAACCAGGGTGATTGTGCCAAAGTACTTCGAGGTGATCACCCTCGAAGATGTTGCGAAATAGGCGGTCTAGGGCAGCCCCAGCGAGGCAGCGATCTTCTTCCTATACTCGCGTGCTTTGGCCATGGCCTGCTCTTGGTTAACGGTCAGCAGCTTGCGGTCGCGCATCACAACGCGTCCGCCGATCACAACCGTTTGCACGTCCGAAGCCTTTAAGGCGTATGCCAGCTGTGCGTAGATGTCGTACATGGGAACGGCATTGGGTTCATCCAGGCTGATCAGGATCACATCCGCCTTCTTGCCTTTCTCCAATGAACCAATTTCCTTTTCCATGTGCAAAGCTCTGGCGCCGTCGATGGTAGCCATCTCCACAACCGCAGGCGCGTTGAGGGCAAGGGGATTCATTTTCGTAATTTTGGCGAGCTTCGCGGCCAGGTCCATCTCCTCCATCAGGTCGAGATCGTTGTTGCTGCCGGCGGGGCCGTCTGTACCGAGGCCGACGGCGACTCCGGCGGCGCGCATCTCGGGAACGGGAGAGACGCCGCTTGCCAGCATCATGTTGCTCGATGGGTTGTGAACGCAGCCAACCTGGCGCCGGGCAAGAGTCTTGCGGTCTAGCTCGTCGACGAAAATGCAATGCGCAGCGATGACGTCGTCGCCCAGTATTCCCAGCCGGTCCAGGTATTGCACGGGACTGGCGCCGTTCTGCTTCTCACTGTCGTCCCGCTCCTTTTTCATTTCGGCGACGTGAATGAGAATGGGCGCATGATATTTACGCGCCAGTGCGGCTGAGTCGCGTAGCGTCTTTTGTGAACAGGTATAGATCGAGTGCGGCGCCGGGGCAGCATGGATCAATGGATCGCCTTGCCACTTCTTGAGGAAGTTCTCGGTATAGCTGAGCATTGCGGTTTCGGACTTGTTGTCGGGCGCGGGAAAGTCGATAAATGTTTCTCCGAGGACGCCCCGCATGCCGGCCGCTTTGGTTTCATCGGCGATGGCATCTTCAAAGTAATACATATCAGCGAAAGTGGTGACGCCAGAACGGATCTGCTCGGCTGCGGCGAGGCGGGTTCCCCAGCGCACAAATTCCTCGTTAACGTTCCTGGCTTCGGCAGGGAAAATGTATTTGTGCAGCCAGTCATCGAGCGTGACGTCATCGTGCAACCCGCGAAAGAGAGTCATGGGCACGTGCGTGTGGCCGTTAATCAAACCGGGTAGAACCAGCTTTCCGCGTGCATCGATGCTGTTGCGGACTTGGTATTGACGTTCCAGGTCAACGCGCGGTCCGACGGCAGCAATCGTGTCGCCTACGACGACAATAGCGCCGTCTTCGTAAACCGTGCGGTTGCCGTCCATGCTGACGACGGTACCGCCGGAAATCATCAGATCGGCAGCGTATGTTTGGGCAGCAGCGCTTGCCGAAGTAAATGCCAACAGCAGCAGGCATCGCCAGAAGTTCATGGTTCGCTCCTTGGAAATCAAAAAGATATACCAGTCGGCCTGTGCATTGACAACAGTAGTGCGTTGTCGGAGGATGAGCGCTTCCTATGAATCGAAAAGTTGCACTTTGCGTTTTGCTGATTTTTTCCTTGCCGGCATGGTCACAAGACTCTCTCGCCAAGCTCGCGGCGGATTTTTGGAGCTGGCGCGCGCAGTATCAGCCTTTCAGTAGCGATGACATCCCTCGCATCGAACGTCCGGCGGGAATCACCCGCTCCTGGTCTGCTACTGCGGTTGCGCGGCAGCGCTCTGATCTGGCGGCATTCGAGACACGCTGGAAAAAGCTGGACTCAGGGCGTGGGCCGGTCGCGGAAAAAGTTGACTACCGGCTGATCGGTTCGGCGCTGGCACGAGTTCACTGGGAACTGGATGTGAATCGCCGGTGGCAGCGCGATCCAACCTTTTACGTAGAACAGACCCTAACTCCAGTAGAGGAGGCGCTTGCGGTGCCTCCACCCTTCGATGAAGCCCGCACCAGCGAGCTCATTGCGCGCTGCGAAAATATTTCTTCTATCCTGGCCGATGCAAGAGTCAATCTAAAGGAACCAGCTGCGCCCTTTGCCCAACTGGCAATCGATTCGCTCGCCCATATCCGCGCTCAATTGGACGTCGTCGCGCACGACCTCGCTCCGCACGTAAGTGCTAGCCAGGCGAGCCAGCTTCTCCCAGCCATCGAACATGGGGCCTCGGCGCTCGTAGATTTTCGCCGGTGGTTGCAGCAGCGACTTCCCTCCATGACGCAGGGAACAGCTGTTGGACGCGATGCCTACGAATATTTCTTCAAGCAGGTAGCGCTCTACCCATTTACACCCGAACAGTTGCTGCAGCTGAGCCAACAGGAGTGGGCCCGGTCGGTTGTATTCGAAGAGCAGGAACGCCGACGGAATCAGAAGGTCGCTCCCCTCAGGATGTTCAGCAGCATTGAGGATCAGACGAAAACGACGGCAGAGATGGAAACACAGGTACGCCGATTTCTGATCGAAAAAGGAATTCTGACAATTCCTCCTGATTTTCCCCACTACACCGTTAGGCCCTTACCTGCTTATCTGGCTGCACTGGGTGATTTCGGGGAACTCGACGATTTCACCGGTCCTTCGCGGCTTAACCAGGACTGCGTTCGCTGGGCGCCAGCTCCGTCGGGCAAGCTGGGATATTTCGCAAACGCCAATGCGCACGATCCGCGTCCCGATATGATCCACGAAGGGGTTCCGGGGCACTACTTCCAACTGTGGCTCGGGTGGCGGAACTCTGATCCCATCCGCCGGCATTACTACGATTCCGGCGCCAACGAAGGACTCGGCTTTTATGCGGAAGAGATGATGCTGGAAGCGGGCCTGTTCGATGGCTCCCCTCACACACGCGAGATCATCTACAACTTCATGCGGCTGCGCGCCCTGCGCGTGGAAGTTGACGTGAAACTGGCGCTGGGCGAATTCACTCTGGAGCAAGCCGCGAAGTATCTGGAGGAAATGGTCCCCATGGATCCGCAGACCGCCCGGAGCGAGGCGGGAGCATTCGCCACGCAACCCGGGCTAGCGATTTCGTACCAGGCTGGCAAACTTCAGATCACAAAATTTCTGGCTGAAGCTCGCCAGCAAGCCGGTGATCGCTTTGAGATCATCCGTTTCAATGATGCGCTGTGGCGAAACGGAAACGTGCCCATCGCGCTTCAACGCCGGGAGTGGTTTAACGACCCGTCAGGTTGGTAATCTCGCGCCGCTCGGTATACGCGAGATACCCGTCAGTTCAGATCCGACAACATGACCCAGCTATAAGTTTGCTGCGCGTTGAGAGAGAGGATGGTGCGAATCTGGCCTGCGCCGAGTGCAATGGATCCACTATCGACGTTGACGAATTTCTGATGGGGCGGAGTGAAAGAGACTTCATAGTTTCCGGCTGCGAGCGAACTGTAGGCGGAGGCGGCTCCGAAGGCCAGGTTCGAAACGGTGGCTGGTACGGTTGCGATGTCGGTTCCGGTGGGCTCGATGTAGACATCCTGGCCGCCTAAACCGGGCGCCGCATTGACTATACGCAGCTTGAAGTTTCCAGACGTCGGGGCGGAGTTATCATCGGTCAGGATGAGGTTGCTGATCGCATAGGAATAGTTAAGCGAAAACAGGGAAAGGTATGCGCCGGAGCGCGCACTCGTAGTGGTATCGATGATTGGTGTTGTGGATCCGGCAGGCTCGATCTGGAGATGCTCCGAACCGGCACCCACGGATTTGTACCCGGAGGTTGTGCCATAGCTGACGCCGCTGGCCAGGTTGTTGCCATTCACCAGAAAGTCCAGGCTAGATTCATCGGGCGTGACGTCCACAAAACGAATATTCGCCTTACTGGAAGAACCGCATCCCGAGACCAAGAGCAAGGCAGCGAACAGCGCTAATCCCGCCGCGAAGAAAGGCCATCTACGAAATTGCATTCACACACTCCTGCACAAGATTGTGTTTAGCTGATACGCGAATGGATGCTCGACATCATAAGCCGAGTTGCTGCTGTGGTGTAAAGGCATCGTCCCGAAAGGTAAAGTCTTGTAAGCATGCATAGCCGATTCTTATGATAAAGAGCGATTCGAGTCGCCTACGGCCAGATACTTCAGCAAAAACTTGCTTGCGACGTTTAATAGTACTAGATTAGTTTGCACAAACATTTCTGCGTCGGTGCCCATTCTAAATTTTGCCTGGATTGACAGACTCTTTACACACTTTTACTGGAATCCCGGGCAGACTCTGAATGATAATTTGCCGACGAGAAGCTCGCGAATTAAGTTTCGATTAGAATTGCCGGGGAATCAGCGCGAGATGATATGACAGATCTGATGAAGTCGCTCATGATGATTATGCTGTTTGCGCTGCCTGTAGCATTGATCGGGTTGGCCGTGGTGTGTTTCGGGCGCTGCGTCTCCGACATGTTGGAGGATCGTGAGCCGGAACCGCCCGCTTCTTAGGGTTCGTGTGTACGGCGAGGACGCGCCGGCGGCCCGCCCGCTGACGGACCGACCGGCTGAATTCGTGAGCTCAGAGATGCGCACGAAAACGTACAGCCGCAGCTAAGCTACCCGACTGCGATATTCAGAAGCGGCGTCGGACCCGTGCTGCTTCACCATCTTGTTGTACACGCCCATAATCAGAAACGGGGCGGCCCATTGGCCCACAAATAGCGCCCACTCGTCGCGGCCGGCGATTTTGAGAATCAAAGAACCGGCCATCGAACCGAGGGCCGCGGCCAAATATCCGGTACTCGGAACCCGCGAGGTTTTTGATTCGATTGCTCCTGTCACTCGATCTTCAGCTGCACCGCCCTTTTCAACACGCATGTCCATCTCAATAAGCTCCCAATGTCATGAAATTTCCGTTGTTGCGGAGATACCAGTTTCTACGTTTGCGCAGGCAAGCGTCATTGGGATGATCCCCATTTGGCAGGAAAATGGACTGTAGGATGAGAGTACGCCGGTTCGAGGCAGACTGATCCAAGAAAAAAATGCCGAAGGACTCTGTCCCCCGGCATTGTTCCTGACCAACGCTGGAACTCTGAGCTCTGCCCTATGGTCTGACCTTGGTCCGGGTCCTCGCTCGCGGGGATGCGGCAGGTAAGGCGCACCCCACGGTGGAACTCGCGGATGTGAATGGTACTGTGTAGTAAGTGTTAGTGCCAATGGTGTTACTGCCTGTGTCGTCGAGAATGCCAGCGCAAGCGCTTTCCTCAATGGTATTCCCCGACACAGCGTTGCTGGTGCCAGTGGTGCCGCAGCTCGCGTCCAAATGCACACCCGATTGAGCGCTGTTGAAGATGAAGTTGCCCGTAATTGTGTTGCCGTTGCTGCAGGCGTCGATGCCGTCAAAGATTGACGTGCCAAAGACTTTGTTGCCCGTAACGCTAACGTTATCGCCATAGGTGCCGGGGGTAGCGGCGACCAGCGCGATAGCAATATTGGAGTTGCCCGCTGTATTGCCGGAGACCACGACTCCGCTTTCAGCAGCGTCGTAAAGCAGGATATCAGATGAACTAGTGTCGGTTGGAATATAGAAGTTGTCGATCACAGTATTGCCCTTAATGATTCCCGCCGCCCCACTAAAGGCGAGTTCGATGCCGTTCTGCGCAATAACGCTTGTCGGGCCGTACCCCTGGACGTAATTCCCCGTGGCATTCAGTACGGCACCCGTATACCGCGCTACGATTCCGTTCTTGTTGTAATTGTGAACGGAACTGTTTTGGACGGTCAGAACAGCGCTCGATGACGTGGTCGTCTCCACCATGATTCCCTGTCCCGATTGAATACCGGTGGGGATATCGCCTGGTACCTCGTTGCGGACGGCAACGTGATTTACAGTGCCCGATGCATCCTGATACAAAACACCGCGAAGGTCGTCATTATCATAGTTGTTGCCCTTGCCGTCCACCGTCAGATTGGTGATCAAAACTCCAGTCGCGTTTTGGACAAGTACTTGAGCCGCGACTGGTCCCCTCAGATCACTCGTGTTAACACTTAGACCACCTGCGGGAGGGGAAATCACGACGGCATCTTGCGTTCCGCTCGCGATTCCGGTGAGGGTAAGTTTCTTGGTGATCAGCAGTTGCTCAGGGTAATTGCCGGGACACACCTTGATTGTGCTTCCGGAGGGAACAGCATTGATTGCGGCTTGAATGGTTGTGAAGTTGACAATATTCAGGCAGCCGCCTACCTGTACGGTCGACGCTACCGAGAGTGTGCTAACACACGCCATGAACACGAATGTCATGGCGAGGGACGTAGTTCTTGTCATCGATATTTCTCCTTGTTGATTTTTGAACCGTGGTATCGGTCGATCGAATCAACGTAGGCCGACGTGCAAGGGGGAGGCACGGAACGTGCCTAAGTATACGCCTGTAGCGGAGCGGCATTGCAAGCGATGCGTTATAAGCTAAATGGGGGCTGCGTGGAGGTTACTTCTTCCGGTTAGGTGCGTCCTGAACGATGGCCTCAACGATGGCGTCGATCGCGTCTTGCGCCTTGTGTCCGGGTACATCGAAGTTATTGGCAAAGATAGAGAAGACGACTCGATCCCCGGATACGGTAGTCGCATAGCCTGACAGCGATTTCACATGATCGAGAGATCCGGTCTTGCCGAGGACCAGTCCCTGCGCGGGCGTGTTGCGCATGCGGTCGGCGAGGGAGCCATCGACGCCAGCGATGGGCAGAGTCTCCGAATATAGCGTGCCCCACGCTTGCTTGGCCGCATACTGTAACAAAGTCACAACCGCATGTGGCGTCACCAGATTCTGCCGCGAAAGCCCGGAGCCGTCATAGAAGGCATATTGTTCGCTGGGAATCCCAACCTGGGTTAGAAATCCTCGTAGCACTTCGAGACCACCTTCGATGGTTCCGGTTGTGCCCTTTTCATGACCAAGCAGGCGCAGCAGAAGTTCGGCATGCAGGTTCTGGCTAACCTTGTTGATCACACGCACGTCGTCGCTGAGCGGCCGTGAGTCGTAACTGGCAAGCACGGCAGGTTCTTTAGGCTGGAGCGATCCAGTGTGGGTATCGCCGCCTCCATGGGAGGCAAGCGCCGTGACGCTGAAAGTCGAAAGACTGGCCAACTCGGTATGGTGCGTCCGTGTGTGACCCGTGACCGCCACTCCCCGCTTCTCGAGAAGATTACGGAACAGAAGCCCGGCGAATCCCGCGGGATCTTCCACGGCCAGCGCCTCATTGGCTCCGGGATCGCCCACCGGCATGTTTCCCCAAAGCGTGAGCACCATCGATCCGGGCTCACGATTGATAAAGATTTTCCTACCAGTGCCTGCCGGGGTAGTGATAATGCGGTTGTCAACGCGGTAGTAATCAGAAAAAGGAGTGATAGTAACGTCGGCTGGCTCGCCGGCGCGGGCGGCCGGAGTAATGTCCACGAAAATCACATTGTCGTTGATCGTCAGGGCTGACACCGGCGCGCCATCCGCCCAGACCAGGTCGTCCTGCGTCCAGCCCTCGCCGTAGCGCTCGAAGGCGAAATAGGAATCATCGGCGATCACGTCTCCGTCGATGCGCTTGATGCCTTTTTGCACGACGGTATCGGCCAAATCTTCCAGCGCCTTGATGGGGTATTCGCTTCGCTCCGTGTGAACGCTATACGGGAGAACGCGTCCCGACAGGTTGGGGTCTCCACGGCCCACCAAAGTCAAATCTCCGTGCAGAACGCCATCCGAATCGACACCGCCGGTGGTCTCCACGGTGGTGCGGCTTTTGTAGTCGGGACCGATCAGCGCCAGAACCGCGGCTGTCGTGAATAATTTCGTGTTGGAAGCGGGGATGAAAAGCTTGTCGGCGTTTTGGGAGTACAAAATCTGGCCGTTGGTGAGCGAAACGATTTCGATTCCCCAAAAACCGCGCGCCATATCTGGGTCTGCAAGGATGGCGTTGATCTTGGGAGTGAGGAGCCGCGAATCGGCAGCATAAATATGCGCAGTAAACAGCAGTACTGCGAGAATGGCGACAGCTGAGCGCACCCGGCGCATAGCTGAATTCTATCAATAAACCTGAGAGAGGGCTGTGATTTAGAATTTCTCGCTATGCGGCCGGTCTTTCATTGGAATCTGGGTGCGCGCACCCTGGAATTGGGCAAGCGCACTTTGATCATGGGCGTGGTCAACGTGACGCCTGATTCCTTCTCCGATGGTGGACTCTATTTCGACCGTGATCGTGCCGTGGAGCGGGCGCTGCAATTGCTGCAGCAGGGCGCCGATATTCTGGATATCGGCGGGGAATCGACACGGCCAGGATCAAGCGTGATGGTGAAAGATAAAGGCGGAGCCGAGGAGAGGCCCAGACCAGAGCGGGGGACAGCCGCATCGAAAACCTGCACCGTCGTTTCCGAGCGGGAGGAACTGGACCGCGTGCTGCCGGTGATTGTTGCCGTGAAACACGCAAAAGCCGACGCGCTCATTTCGGTCGATACCTATAAGGCCGGAGTAGCCCACGCTGCAGTGGAGGCGGGGGCAACGATCGTGAACGACGTAAGCGGCTTCCGCTGGGATCCGCAAATGATCAAGACTCTGGCCGAACTGAAATGCGGGACCATACTGATGCATATGCGGGGACGGCCCGAGGAATGGCGGCAGCTGAAGCCGGTCGCCGATCCGGTGGTCCTGGTCAAACGCGAGCTCAGCGACTGGACGCAGGATGTTGTCCGGCTTGGCATCAAACGAGACCGGATCGTTCTGGATCCCGGCCTTGGATTCGGCAAGAGTTTCGAGCAGAACTATCCTTTGCTGAAACGGCTGGATGAACTGCACAGCTTGCGCTTTCCCCTGCTAATAGGCGCGTCCCGCAAATCATTTGTCGGACGTGCTCTTTCTAAAGATGGTCATGACGCTCCAACGGGTGAGCGCCTGCATGGGACGCTGGCGGCGGAAACGGTTGCTATTCTAAAAGGGGCACACATCATTCGCACTCACGATGTCAAAGCCTCTGTTGATGCGGCTCGAATGGCAGATGTTCTGAGCTGAGTACCGCGTTTTTCGGAGTAGGCGAGCAAACCACTACAACCAACGACTGTGCCTCTCGAACAGCTCATCTCCGATCCGCGCGTCACCGTACGCCGCGCCGCTTCTCCTGACTGCGAAGGCAGATGCGTTGTGTACTGGATGCAACGCGCGCAACGAGGGATCGATAATCTTGCTCTCAATGTAGCGGTGGAAGCCGCCAATCTTCTGCGCCGGCCGGTCGTGGTTTTTCTGGCGCCGGTACCGTTCTATCCCAATGCGAATCTCCGTCATTACGCTTTTCTCAACGAGGGCATTCCGGATATTGCCGAGGATCTCGTACGCAGGAACATTGGATTTATTCTGCGCCGCTATCCAGACCACAGCTTGATCAAGTTCTGCGATGAGGTTGCTCCCTGTCTCGTGATCGGCGACGAGAACCCGATGGGTGAGCCGGAGCGCTGGCGGCAACTGGCGGCCAAGAAATTGCGAATTCCGTTCTGGACGGTAGATGCTGATGTAGTGGTGCCCTCCAACCTGTTGGAGAAGGCCCAGTATGCCGCCCGCATCATTCGTCCGCGCCTGCAGCGTCAGCTTGAACGATTCTTAGTTGAGCCGGGCAATCCCCGCGCCCGGGTCCCATGGGAAAAACCGAATGGCTGCCAGTCCCTCCCGATTCACGCAAATATCTCTGATGGTTGGGAGTCGCCACGGGCGGTTGCGCCAGTTTCCGGATTCGTTGGAGGTACGAAGCGAGCTCTTAAAACACTCCGCGAATTTGTTTCAGGACGATTAAAAGGCTACTCCGAACAACGCAGTCATCCGGAGAATAGTGGGACGAGTCATTTGTCCGCATACCTGCATTTTGGACACATTGGCCCGCACACGGTGGCGCTCGCAGTGAAAAAAGCGGATGCTCCGCGAGCTGACAAGGAGGCCTTCCTCGATCAGCTCATCACCTGGCGCGAACTGGCGATTAATTTCGTGCGCTTCAACCCGAACTACGATTCTTTCGAGTCAGGGGAGCAGTGGGCGGAGAGAACATTAGCCGAGCATGCGCGCGACCACCGGCCGGTGATCTATACCGAGAAGCAGTTGGAGAATGCCGAAACTCACGATCCGCTCTGGAATGCCGGCCAGATGCAAATGGTGAATCAGGGCTGGATGCACAATTACGTACGCATGTATTGGGCGAAAAAGATTCTGGAGTGGAGCCCATCGGCCGCGGAAGCTTATCGTATCGCCGTGTGGCTCAATGACAAATATGAGATGGACGGCCGCGATCCCAACGGCTATGCCGGAATTGCTTGGGCGATTGTCGGGAAGTTTGATCGCCCCTGGTTTGAGCGGCCCATCTTTGGAACCATTCGTTACATGTCGCTCGGGAGCACTGGCAAGAAGTTCGACAGCAGAAGATATATTGAGCAGCAGCTCTCTTCAAAAGTCCTTGGCTGAATCCAGCAGGATAGTTACCGGGCCGTCATTCACTAGTTCGACGTTCATCATTTCCTGAAATTTACCAGTTTCGCAACGGAGTCCGGCGGCGCGCAGCCTCTCGACAAAGTACTCATACAATTGGCGCGCCTGTTCGGGCGAGGCGGCCGCATCAAAAGAGGGGCGCCTGCCCCGGCGCACATCACCATATAACGTGAACTGGGACACCGCCAGGACGGCGCCGCCGACATCCGTGACCGAGCGGTTCATCTTTCCTTGTTCGTCTTCGAAGATACGTAATCCAGCAATCTTGTCGGCCAGATAATCAGCAGCAGCTTGCGAATCGCCCTGGCCGACTGCCAGCAGAACCAGCAGCCCGGGCCCGATCTCGCCAGTGACTTGGCTGTCCACCGTAACTCTCGCCCGACTCACGCGCTGTACGACCGCTCGCATGTATCCAGTTTCGAGTTTCTGGTTTCGAGTTTCAAGCTGGAAAGCAACGCAGCAGCGGGTTGGCTGCCGAGCCCGGGCAGACTTGCGGACTTTTGAATGCCGAGTTGCTGAAAGCGGCGAGCTGAGAACTGACCAGTGACCGGAGACCTGCGACCGCAGGCCTGCTTCCTGGTTTGACCCCGTTCCGAGCACGATTTAGGATGCTGAGGGGCAGTGCCTGCATTGTGGGGCCGTGCCCGGTGCTTCCTTTACATAAATTCGTTCCGACAATTACACTAATCGTTTCGTTATCCGGAGGGGATCTCCCATGGCGTCTGTAGATGAGAAAGTCAAGCAGATCGTAGTTGAGCAACTTGGAGTAGAAGAGTCCGAGGTCACGCCCAAAGCCTCTTTTGTGGATGATCTGGGCGCGGATTCGCTCGACCAAGTCGAACTGGTGATGGCCTTCGAAGAAGGCTTCGATCTCGAGATTCCCGACGAGGACGCCGAGAAAATCCGCACCGTGCAGGACGCGATTGACTACATCCAGAAACATCAGAAAGTTGCGAAATAGACGTAGCTCGGCCGGGCCCGCTAGCCGTCCCGCGCCGCACGTCGAGAGGGGAACGCATGGCAGCCGTTGACGACAAGGTTAAGCAGATCATCGTGGAGCAGTTGGGAGTGGACGAAGGCGAAGTTACGCCCAATGCCTCGTTCGTGGATGACCTGGGCGCCGACTCCCTCGACACGGTCGAACTGGTTATGGCTTTCGAAGAGGCCTTCGACATCGAGATCCCCGACGAAGACGCGGAAAAAATTCGTACCGTTAAGGATGCGGTGGATTACATCGGCAAGCACGCCAAAGGGGCAAAATAAATTTGCGCTGCGTCGTCGTAACTGGCCTGGGCTTGATCTGTGCCGTGGGCAACACCACTGAGGAGACCTGGCGTAACCTGCTCGCCGGCAAGAGTGGTGTAGGCCGCATCACCCAGTTCGACGCCTCTCAGTTCGCCTGCCAGATAGCCGCAGAAGTAAAGAACTTCGACCCCTTAAACTTCATCGAAAAAAAAGAATTGAAGAAGATGGGACGCTTCATTCACCTGGCGCTGGCAGCCAGCGATGAGGCGCTGAAGAGCTCTGATCTTAAGATCACGCCGGAAAATGCCGAGCGCGTCGGCGTGCATATTGGATCGGGCATTGGCGGGTTCGATGTCATCGAGCGCGAGCACTCGAACCTGCTCAACGGCGGCCCGCGCAAGATTTCCCCATTTTTCATTCCCGCTGCCATCATCAATCTCGCGGCGGGACACGTCTCCATGCGATACGGTGCCAAGGGACCCAATGAAGCCACCGCCACCGCGTGCACAACCAGTGCTCATTCAATCGGAGATTCCTGCCGCATTATCCAGCATGGGGATGCCGACGTCGTGATTGCGGGCGGAACTGAGGCTGCTATCACACCAATGGGCGTCGGCGGATTCGCAGCCATGCGGGCGCTTTCCACGCGTAACGATGATCCGGAGAAGGCCAGCCGGCCTTGGGACGTCGATCGCGATGGCTTTGTGATTGGCGAGGGCGCCGGCATTCTCATCCTCGAAGAGCTTGAGCACGCCCGGAAACGCGGCGCGCCCATTCTGGCGGAAATTGTCGGCTACGGTATGAGTGGAGATGCCTTTCATATTACGCAACCCGCACCCGAAGGCGAAGGCGGAAATCGGGTCATGCGCAACGCGCTCGAAGACGCCAAGCTGAAACCCAGCGCCGTGGGATACGTGAACGCCCACGGAACCTCAACGCCGCTGGGCGACGTTCTGGAAGCGACCGCCATCCGCAATCTTTTCGGTGAAAAAATTCTGGTCAGCTCGACCAAGTCGATGACCGGACACCTGCTCGGCGGCGCCGGCGGCCTGGAAGCGGGAATTACCGTGCTCGCGCTTAGAGATCAGGTTCTGCCCCCGACCATCAATCTTCAAAATCAAGCCCCCGAAACTGCAGGCATGGATTTCATACCGAACCAGTCTCGCAAAGTCTCCATCGAATACGCCATGTCGAACTCCTTCGGGTTCGGCGGGACCAACGGCGCGTTGCTGTTCCGCCGCTGGAGCGAATAGAACAGCCTTGGGAGTTTTTATCCGACCAGGAAGGGGATAATCCCATTCTGCTTTTTTCCCAAATATCGGCGCGCGCTGACCCCTAGGGATGCCCCGCGGCCAAATACCGGCGGAGTGAACAGGAAAGCGTCTCCGTCACGGCGCACCTGAATAGTTGTTCCATCGAACTGTTGAGGAAATTCCGCCGGCTCGACGGCTCCGCAGCAGAGATACAGCGACACCAAATCGCAGAATTGCAGGACATCTGTTAGAGCCTCAAATTCGGGAGGTGATGCTTCAACAGCATCGCGCAATCGCGCCTGACGGGCAGATTCCTCGGAGAGGAATTGCCGCAGCCGACTGATGTCTTCGGCGCTGTCGCTTCGAGAAGCTAACCGGCTTTGTCCCAGTCGGCTGAAATGCTTACTCACGATAATTCCGCCCAGATAGCCGATATGCTCGGCGGCATTGATGGAGCCGACCCATGCGACCAGGAAATCCGCGGGACAGATTTCTAAAAAGGATACTGGAGACGTTAACTTTAAGGAGGCAGTGGTGAGGGTGGTTACGCTGTCGAACTCCGCCCAGCCTGCGTCGTGAGCGGAAATCGCAGCAATCACCTCTGCACTGAGGGCAGGAATCGTGGGGAAATCCAGCCGCGCGGCCAAGTCTCCTGCCAGGGCCGCGTGATCCGGTTGCGCGACCAGCCACCAGTCCCGGGCGCGCTGCCGCTGTCGTCTTTCTACAGCGCGCCAGGCGGGAATGGGAATGGCATCGGGCTGAGGGTGATTGTTGGCAGGCAGCGGATACAGCACCATCTTAGCGTCTCGGAGCCTTGGCACTGCGGCGGGCGCGCATTGCTCCTGCTGCGGACGGCCCGGTGCCGGTCGGCGGCTTGCGCGCCCCTTCCAGCAGGTCGCGGAGCACGGTGGCGTTGTTGTGTTCCTCGTTCCTGGAGGCAAACAACAGGGTCAGCTTACCCTTGCGTTGCAGTTCATAGAGCCTGTTGAGTGCGGCGTGGGCTCGGCTCGCGGATAGCTCGTTCAGATATCGTTTGCGAAATTGATCCCACCGCTCCGGCTGCGCATGGAACCATTTTCGCAGTTCGTTAGAAGGGGCAAGATCGCGCAACCAGACTTTGATTGCCGCACTCTCTTTCGTCAATCCCCGCGGCCAGAGGCGGTCTACGAGCACGCGCGCGCCGTCGCTCTGTCGAGCGGGTTCGTACACGCGCTTCACCGCAACCGTCATACCTTCTATTATTGTACTTCCGCACCAACAGGGAAGGTTGAACCTAAAGGAGAGAAATTCTTTGTCTTTCTGGAATACTCGAAACGTCACCAGTCTCCTCGCAGGGTTCGTTGCCCTGTTCGTGCTGGCAGGCTGCAACGCCGAACGCCGGAAGAGCGACGCAGAACTGGGCTTGAGCCCGCAACAGGCGGCTGGCCGTCGTCTTTACGATAATTATTGTGACCGTTGCCATGAGCCTTACTCCACCAGCGATAAACAGGGGCCCAGCCTCAAAGGGGTGTTCAAAAAGCCGTTTCTTTCGGAAAGCGGATTGCCCGCGAACGATGAACGGGTCGGCGAGATTATCCGGCTGGGCCGCAGCAAAATGCGTGGCTTTGGGGATGTCCTCTCTGACCAACAGGTACAAGATCTGCTGGCTTACCTGCACACTCTATGAGTTCCAGTAGAAATAACAGTAGGTCATGGGTGACGTGTACGCTCGGCATTCTTGCGTTTCGCTTTTCCCAGTTTTATCGACTGGCGGGGACTGTAGTAGCGCGTCAACCAGCGGCACAGGCCATCCAAACCCGGGAAGAGCATGCGTTCTGCGACATTCGATTGATCAAGCTTGTCACGGATCTCCCACTTGAGGGTGGCCGGGATAATGATTCGCCGGCACAAGCCGGGGTGGCGATCAAGCCAATCTTCCAGATACGCACCTGCGTCGTTCATCACCGAAAACGCAGCAAATTGGTTCACAAGCCGTGCATCCAGCGCCGGGGGATCGAGAAACGCGACAAATGTTGACCGGTCCAGTCTGTCGAACTCAGCCAGAGATGCCGCCAGCTCATCCAGCATTTCTATACTGAGAACGCCGGTGGCTTCCCGGCTGATGACCGTCTTAACCTTCGCCGGGAGGAACTCGCGCGCCTTGAAAGTGTCCATGGCCAGCACTATTCCATCCTGGTCGTAGCGGGTCATATCGGCAGTGGCAAAATGGAGTGCGACCAACGGCGACCAGGTCCAATCGACCAGCCTGGTAGGGAGCCCGTGATGCTGCGCCAGGGCTAGCCATTTCCAGGTGGACTCCCCTCCAATAGCCGTGGTTTGCGCGTACTTGCGGAAACTGCGCAATAGATGAGGTTCGAGTTGGCGTGCTTCCTCGGGGCCGCGCGCCAGCCGCAGCAGGCCAGAGCGCAGATCGAAGCTGACGAAGGGCGATCCGCGAAACACAAACGGTGAACGAAAGCGTTGCAGCGGCTCGAACCAGGAGTCGGCATAGAGCAAATCAATCAGCTGGGACCAGCTTTTCGCGAGTCGGTCTGCACTCATCTTCCGGTTAGCAGGATACCGCAGCCGGTCTATTGCGATGATGTTTTTTGACAGACTGTTACGCAGCTGATCCAACAGCGCCGTTTTTGGACGGCTGCGGCTGGACAGGGATGCTGGCGCAGACGCTCGTCCCTTGATCTTCCGCGCGGATTTGCAGTTGTCCGCCCAACTCGTAGATACGTTCTCTCATTCCGGCCAGGCCTACGCCGGTCATTCCCGATTGTCGAAACCTTTTGAGAATGTGCTCGGGAATACCAGTTCCGTAGTCGCGAATTTCCAGCGTCACGCGACTGTCATGGAGGTGCATGTGGATGTCGGCAGCCGGACTGTGAGAGTGGCGATGGATGTTAGTAAGGCTCTCCTGTATGACGCGGAATAAGGCAGTTTCAACAGGCATGGGCAGGCGGCCGAAATCGTTGGGCAGGTCCAGATTGACCTTGATGCCGCTGCGTTCGGCGAAGCCGGTAACGTACCAACGCGCGGCGGAGGCTAGTCCGGCTTCATCCAGCAAGGGCGGATGCAGCAGGTGAGACAGAGTGCGTGTCTCAGTAAGGCAGCTGTTGGCCAGTTGGATCGATTCGGCGAGGAGTTCCGCTCTTTGGCTGGCAGGACTGGCGCCGGCAATTTCCAGGTTGATCTTGAGAGCGGTCAGGTACTGACCGAGGCTGTCGTGCATTTCCCGGGCAATGCGCCGCCGCTCCTCATCCTGCAAGCGCAAGAGGCGGCTGCTCAGGCGCCGGTATGCGCTTTCGGCATTGCGGCGCCCGGTTTCATCCAGAACGATGCAGCCTACACGTGTCACCTGCCCCCGTTCATCGCGAAGCGGAAAGCAGTTGAGGGTCCAGTGGCGCATTTCCTCGCTACCCGGAGCCTGAAGGGAGATCGTACGGTCCAGAACCGCTTCTCCGCCGCTGATTACCTCGCGCAATAGCGAGTCCATGGCGGCTTGCTGGTCACCAAACAGCGTTCCTCCCGGTCTGGCTACCAAATTCTCTGCTGTTACTCCGGCCATTTGCGCCAGAATCGTATTCACCCGCTGACACCGCAACTCCGAGTCAATAATGGCGAATCCCACCGTGGACGAAGAGAAAAACGCGTTGATCAGCTGCGCGCGCTCTTCAGCTATGAGTTCGGCCCGCTCGCGCTCACCCAGTTCTCGGTTCAATTGGTAGAAGTTGATGAAAATCAGAAATATGGCTACGATGGACGCGCCAGCCAGAACGGTGATGGTGTGCCGGTAATTGTGATTGGCCTGGGTCCGTCGTTCCCGCAGAAGGCGATCTTCTTCTGCCTCCATGCGACCAATGACCGCAAAAACTTGATTGATCTTGGTGCTGCCCTCGCGCGTTATCTCCATCTGTCGAAGCTTGTCACCGCGAACCGCACGGTGAACATTGACGGAGGCCTCCACCAGCCTGAGTTCGTCCGTAATCAACCCGCGGAGCTCGGCGCTACGTTGTTGCTGACTAACGCTATCTGCAGTAATAGACTGTAAGCGTTGCAACTTGGCGGGGAGATCCCGAACGGCGGAACTGTACCCGGCAAGATCATCTTCCAAGCCGGTGATGATGTATCCGCGGCGGGCGTTACTGGCCTGGAGAACATCGGACCGAATGTCTTCAAGCAGAGTCTGAATCTCACGAGTATGTGAAACTAACTGCTCACTGGCCACAAGGCGCTTGGTGGCGCGGTAAGCTAGTACTCCCGTGATTGCCAGGAGGGAAATTGCCAGTGCGAACGCAGCCCAGGCAACCTGGCGAGAAGAGTATTCAACCTTGGCACCTACATAGGGAAGCATGTTCAGCGCGGCAGGAATTCAGGAACAGCTATGTCTCACCCCGTAAGCTGCAGTATATACCCAATTTCAGCAGCTTAGGTGCTTGCTTTTAACGGACAGGAACCAGACCCCCGGCCCAGGAGTTTCGACGTGGATATCCAGCAAATACCGGTGATTTCGGGCAGTTTCCGGCGCTCAGCCTTTTCTTTCGGTCCATAAGGGCCAGAGCGCCCCAACTCTTCCCGGATATTGTTCATCTAAAAGTCGAGAAAGACAGGTGCTGTCATGCGCAAAGTCTTTGTAATTATTGGGATTATCGTCATCGTCCTTGTGGTTGCGGTCGTGATTTTCGCGGCAACCTTCAACGTCAACCAGTATCACGACCGGATCCAGTCCGAACTGGAGCAGCGTCTGGGGCGGCAGGTCAGCCTGGGCGATATGCACCTGGGCATCTTTCCGCTGCGCTTTGAGGTGCAGAATGTCTCTATCGCGGACGATCCCCGGTTCAATGCCCAGAAACCCTTCGTGCAGGCCAAGCAGCTGGATGTCTCGGTGAAGCTGCTGCCCTTACTGCACAAGGACGTCGAGATCGACACTCTGACCTTGCAGCGGCCCTCTGTGGACTTGATCAAGAATAAGCAGGGCGTCTGGAACTTCGCGTCCATTGGGCAGCCGCAAGGAGCGCAGCAGCCGGCGCCGACGACCGGCAAGCCGCCTAAGCAGCCGGCCAAGCCATCGCCCGAAACAGCCCCCGGCGGCTCGACGCCGCCCAGTTCCCAGCAGCTTTCGCTTGGCAAACTACAAATCCAGGACGGACAGGTGGCGCTCACCGATTTGCAGTCCAGTCCGCAGCCCGCGGTCTATGACCACATTGACGTGACGCTCGAAAACTTTGCTCCCGGCGAGCCCTTTACCATCGACGCGGCGGCCCACCTGCCTGGTCCCGGAACTCAGGAAGTGCGCCTGCAGGGAAAGGGTGGCCCCATCGTGCAGAGCGATCCCACTTCCACACCGTTCAAGGGAACGCTGAACTTGAAGCAAGTCAACATCGCGGGGTTGTCGAAATTCCTCAATAATCCTGCGCTGACGGGAACGGATGGAACGATCACCGGACAAACTGATATCAACAGCGAATCGGGGACCATTTCTGCCAAAGGCACTACGAACATTACGAACGTGAAGATGAAAGGGAATGATCTCGGGTTCCCGATCAGTGCCGATTACGACGTCAGCGACAATGTCGCCAACAGCTTGATGACGATTCGAAACGGCAACATCAAGTTGGGAAGCACGCCGTTCGTGGTAAGCGGGACTATGAACTCCAAGCCAACCCCCGCCATAATTGACTTAACCCTCAAGGCCAGCAACGTCGCCATGACGGAGCTCGCAAAATTGGCGGCCGCCAGCGGCACGGCGTTTGCTCCCGGAACGAATGTCACTGGCACCGTGAACATGGATGTCAATGCTAAAGGGCCCACCGACAAACCGGCACTGAACGGAACGGTGACAGCCCGGAACCTGCAGGCAACCGGGAAGGATGTCCCACAGCCCGTTCAGGTTCAAGCCATCAATTTGCACCTAACGCCGACACAGATTCAGTCGGATCCGTTCAACGTCGTCTCCGGCGGGACGAGCGTCAATACCCAATTCGCGCTGCAGCAATACCTGTCCAACAATCCGACCGTGAATGCAACACTGAAAGCCCCGAATGCCCAGATGCAAAACTTGTTGGCGATGGCGAAGGCGTATGGCGTGACTGGGCTGGAAAAGATCAGCGGAAACGGAACCATCAACCTCGACATGCACGCCGCGGGCCCGGTGAAGTCACTGAATCAGGCTTCGCTGATGCGCGCGCTCAACGGTACCACCGCTCTCAACATCGCGAACCTTCGCTACAGCGGGGTGGACCTGAGCCACGAACTTGGCGGTATCGCGGGGTTTCTGAACAAGGTCCAATCATCGAAAGGCTACACCGATGTATCGCCGCTCACCGGGCACATCGTGGTGAAGAATGGAGTGGCGCAGACCAATGATCTGAGCGCCAAGCTGGATATCGGCAGCATTGCCGGTGTGGGTATTGCCAATCTCGTGGATAACACCCTTAACATGCACCTGACCGCAGTACTGAACTCGAAGTTCAGCCAGATGGTTGGCGGAAGCGGCGTGGGCGGTTTTATGAAGACCGCCCTGGCGAACAATCAGGGAGAACTTGCGATTCCGGTACTCGTGACCGGAACCCTGCAAAATCCGAAGTTTGCCCCCGACGTGCAGCAGATGACCCAGATGAGGCTAAAGGGCCTGATTCCGAACAGCAACAACCCGGGTGGCGCAGTCGGAGGAATACTCGGCGGATTGCTTGGCAAAAACGCCACCCAGCAGCAGAATCAGAATCAGGCGCAGCAGCAACAGCAATCACCTCAGCAGAACACGGTGCAGCAGGTTATAGGGCTGTTTGGAAAGAAGAAACAGCAACCCCAGAAATAACCGTGCCTAGGCAGGGACGGCCGCTTCGGCCGTCCAGCAGAGCAGTGCGTTGCTGTTTTAGGTTTTGGTAAGCGGCCGCCGAGAAATTCAGTCGAGCTTCGCTCGACCGGACGGCCGAGAGCGGCCGTCCCTACACGACCCTGCGTCCCTACGTGCTACAGGATGTAGCGCGAGAGATCCTGGTCCTTGACGATATCCGTCAGCATCTTGCGCACGTAATCGCCATCCACCGTGATCTGCTGGCCTTTTTTCTCGGGGGCATCGAAGCTGATCTCATCGAGCACGCGTTCCATGATAGTGTGCAGGCGCCGGGCGCCGATGTTTTCCGTGCCCTCGTTTACGCGGAAGGCGAAACGTGCGACTTCATCCAGGGACTCGCGCGTGAACTCCAGCTTCACACCCTCGGTTTCGAGCAGGGCGGTGTACTGCTTGACCAGTGACGACTTCGGTTCCGTCAGGATACGGATGAAATCCTCCATGGTCAGCGACTGCAATTCCACGCGGATAGGAAACCGGCCTTGCAGTTCCGGAATCAGGTCGCTCGGTTTCGAGACATGGAATGCACCGGCGGCAATGAAAAGAATGTGGTCGGTACGCACCATGCCATAGCGGGTGTTCACCGTTGTGCCTTCTACGATAGGAAGGATGTCACGCTGCACGCCTTCGCGCGACACATCCGGGCCATGCCCGCTCTCGCGGCCGGCGATCTTGTCGATCTCGTCGAGAAAAACAATTCCGGAATTCTCCACGCGCTCGATGGCCATGCGCGTGACCTGGTCCATGTCAATGAGCCGCTGCTCTTCTTCCTGGATGAGGTACTCGAAAGCCTCGCTGACCTTCATCTTCCGCTTCTTGGTGCGCTGGCCGAAGATGTTGGGCAGCATGTCTTTGACATTGATGTCCATCTCCTCGACACCCTGGTTGGAGACGATCTCGAAAGCAGGAAACGATTTTTCCCGGGTCTCGATCTCAACCATGCGTTCATCGAGCTTGCCTTCGCGCAATTGCTGGCGAAGCTTTTCGCGAGTGCGGGAGTGCGACTCGGTCACGGCGGTTGTGCCGTCGAGGACCACGCCGCCGCTCGTGGTATCCGGTTGCCGGGCAGCCGACGGCGTCGGAGGCAATAAAAGATCAAGCAGGCGCTCTTCCGCGTTCAGTTCCGCCTTGTCAGAGACGTCCTCGAGCTTTTCTTCGCGCACCATGTCGATGGAGATTTCAACCAGGTCGCGGATCATGGACTCGACATCGCGGCCTACATAGCCGACCTCGGTAAACTTGGAAGCTTCCACCTTCAGAAAAGGTGAATTGGCGAGCTTGGCCAGTCGCCGCGCAATTTCGGTTTTGCCGACACCGGTGGGGCCGATCATGATGATGTTCTTGGGAATGATTTCTTCGGCGAGGTCCGGCGCCAGCTTCTGCCGCCGCATGCGGTTGCGCAGTGCGATGGCGACGGCGCGCTTGGCATCGTTTTGCCCGACTACGTACTTGTCGAGTTCCGATACGATCTCGCGCGGGGTGAGCTCGTCGAGCGAGACCTGCTCTTCTTCAATAGTTCCAGGTAAATAAATAGCCATAAGAAACCAGTGGTCAGCCTTCAGTCGTCAGTCTTCAGCTTTTCGTCGTCCAAGGTTTCGCTGACGACTGACGACTGATAGCTGACGACTTTCTTCACAGTTCTTCAAACGTCACGTTTTCATTGGTATAGATGCACATCTTGCCCGCGATCTTCATTGCCTGCTCGGCAATTTGCCGGGCGGACAGCTCGGTGTGATCGGCAAGAGCTTGCGCGGCGGCTTGTGCGTAGGGTCCCCCACTGCCGATGGATGCAATGCCACTATCGGGCTCGATTACGTCGCCCTGGCCGCTCAGCATGAAGGTCTGCTCCTTATCGCAGACCAGCAGCAAGGCTTCCAGGTGCCGCAGATACTTGTCCGTCCGCCAATCTTTGGCCAGTTCCACCGCAGCGCGGCCAATATTGCCGTGATATTGCTCCAGTTTCGCCTCGAAGCGGCTGAAGAGAGAGAAAGCGTCGGCTGTCGACCCGGCAAAGCCCGCCAGAATCTTGTCCTGGTAAAGCCTGCGAATTTTCCGGGCGCTATGCTTGATGATCGATTCGCCGAGGGTTACCTGCCCGTCACCAGCCAGCACTACCTGCCCATTCCGTCTCACCGACAAAACTGTGGTGGAACGCACTAATCGCTTCATTGTCATGAGGTCAATTTTTGATTATAGCAGCGCGATGAAGCTCACATTTGTTGCAGAAGGTTTCAAAGTTTCAAGGTTGCAAGGATTCAGAGTTTATGTCCACAGGTGTCAAACCGTGGCTTTGAGCAGGAATCCCGCTAGCTACTCGGTCGCCCCACCTTGAAACTTTGAAACCGCGAAACGTGATTCCAAGCTTGATGTATGTGACGTAGAACGTCTTTGCCCTTTACAATCGTTGTTCGCCCTAACCGGGCGCTTCGACAAATGCCAAAAGAAGGAATCACTCCTCGCTCGCAAGATTATGCGCAATGGTATCTGGATATCGTGCGCGGGGCCGACCTGGCCGACTACGCCGAGGTGGTCCGCGGCTGTATCGTGTTCAAGCCCACTGGCTATGCTCTGTGGGAGGCCATCCAGGCTGGCCTCGACCAGCGCATCAAGGCCACGGGGCACCAGAATGCCTATTTCCCGCTTCTGATTCCGAAAAGTTTCCTTATGAAGGAAGCCGAACACGTGGAAGGGTTTGCGCCCGAGGTCGCCGAAGTCACGCACGCAGGCGGCGAGAAGCTGGCTGAACCTTATGTTATCCGTCCTACGTCGGAGACCATCATTGGCTACTTCTACGCGAAGTGGGTTCACAGCTGGCGCGATCTGCCGTTGCTCATTAATCAGTGGGCCAACGTCATGCGCTGGGAGATGCGCACCCGGCCATTCCTGCGGACGACTGAGTTCCTGTGGCAGGAGGGACACACGGTTCATGTCAGTGAAGAAGATGCCGAGCGCGAGACATTGCTGATCCTGCATGAGGTTTACGCGGACTTCGTCGAGAAAGAAATGGCGGTGCCCGTCATTAAAGGCATCAAGACCGAGAAGGAGCAGTTCGCGGGCGCGCTGCGCTCCTATGCCATCGAGGCCATGATGCAGGATGGCCGCGCGCTGCAGTCGGGCACTTCGCACAATCTCGGCCAGAATTTCGCCAAGGCTTTTGACATCTCATTTACCGACCAGAACAACCAACTGCAGCACGCCTGGACTACCAGCTGGGGCGTGAGCACGCGGTTAATCGGGGCGCTGATTATGGCGCATTCGGACGATGAAGGACTGGTCGTGCCGCCACGCATTGCTCCGCTGCAGGTGGTAGTCGTTCCTATTTTCAAGACTGATGCCGAACGGACACGGGTGATGGAAGCCATTAGCCGTGTTACCGGCGATTGGAAGGGGCGGTTGCGGTTCAAGATCGATGACCGTGATCAGTTCAGTCCCGGATATAAGTTCAACGAATGGGAGTTGAAGGGCGTGCCCGTGCGGGTCGAGATTGGCCCCAAAGACATAGATAAAGGCACTGTCGCAGTTGCCCGGCGCGATATGCCCGGGAAGCAGGGGAAATCTTTCGTTCCGCAGCAGGGGCTGACGGAACACCTGGAAGGGCTGCTCGCGAGCATTCAGCAGTCGCTCTACGATCGGGCGCTGAAATTCCGAGAAGAGCACACGTTTGAAGCGTCGAATTACGACGAATTGAAAGAGCGCGTGGAAAAGGGATTCGTGCGCGCGTATTGGGCCGGGTCGCGGCAGGACGAAGAGAAGATTCAGGAAGAGACGGGCGCCACCATCCGGGTGATTCCGCTCGATCAGCCGGGTACATCAGGAAAGTGCGTGTACACGGGAAAAGAGGCGAACAGGATAGCCGTGTTCGCCCGAGCGTATTAGCATAGCCCGCGTAGGGACGGCCGCTCCGGCCGTCCTGCCGGGTGCAGCCCGGCAAATCCGATTTTAGCCGCGACTGGAGCTAGATCGCGGCTTGCGTTCTACTCTCACTGCACCGTGAGCGTGAGGGTGGTTGACTGCGATACGGTGCCCGAGGCAGCTGTCACCGTTATGCTGTAGTTCCTCGGCTGCGGCGGCGGCGCCGCAACGCGAGCGGCTCCGCATCCCAAGATGCCTGCGCTTGATGCCACTGCGAAGAACAGCAGCACGGCAAATAGCACTCGCTTTCGAGACAGTCGCCTGTTTTCTATCCCGAAGGGCAGCGTGAGCATCCCCAGTAAGGGATATGCCAAGCCGAGTGCCCAGGCCGTGAAATGCCCAAACGTAGCGCTCGTAGCGGGCACTTGCACAGCCACTGTCACATTGGTCGCCCCAGCTCCGGCCGTGATGGTTTGCGGAGTGATCGTGATCGTTGCGCCTACCGGCGCTCCGCTTGCCGAAAGCGTTATCGCGGCCGGAAATACTGTCCCGGCGGAAGGGGCAATCGTCAAGTGGTAGCTTGCAGTGCCACCTGCCGAAACAGTTGCCGTGGAAGATCCTCCGCTCGCCACAGCGAGACTCAGATTGGAGACCACCTGCGACAGAGCCGAACTGGTCGTGGGCAAGAAGTTCGAGTCGCCGGCGTACACTGCCGTGATCGAGTGCGTACCGGCTGCCAGGTTAGCCGTTGCGTATGTGGCAACGCCCGCAGCCAGCGTTCCCGAACCCAGGAGCGTCGTGCCATCGTAGAAGCCGACCGAGCCGGTAGGTGTGGTCAGCGACGACGATACCGTCGTCGTGAAGATAATGCGGCTTGATACCAGTGCAGGGTTCGCGGACGACTCCAGCTCGATTGATGCTGAGGCTTTGCCGCCCAAGCCGCTTACACCTACATTCTGGGTAGCACTGCTTCCGTTAAGGTGATTATTGGTAAGGAGTATGTTCGCGTTGAGACTTCCCGAAGACTGCGGTGTAAACATGACGGACACATCACAGAGCTCACCCGGCTCCAGCGAGGTGCTTGACGTACACGGATTGGTATCCGAGGTGTTCTCGGAAAAATTCGTCGTGTATTGAGGATTGGTGGTGAATGCGAGCGCCTCGTTGCCCAAGTTCGTCACGGTCGCGGTCTTTGGGCTATCCGAGCTGGTCGCTCCGATACTCGTGTTCGCGAAACTGAGCGTTGCGCTGGAAACGTCTACCTTCAGGATCCGATTGTTGGACCAATCCACAGCGAAGACATCCCCGCTGGCATCCACCGTAATGCCATACATTGACGTTCCGATGGTCTGACCTGGCGCCTGGATGACCGAGGCCGTACCGGTAGCCGTTAGCTGCACGACCCGCCGGTGACCGGAATCAGCGATGTAGAGGTTGCCGTTGCCGTCCGCGGCAACCCCCTGCGGGCTGCTTAGCGTGAGTCCAGTGACGCTGACCAGCGAAGCCGCGCCAGATGGAGCCACTTTGACGACATGATTGGCATAGCGGTCCGCGATGTAGACGTTTCCGTTCGCATCGACGGCCACTCCCGTAACCCCGTACTGGTTGAGGGTATAGCTCCCCGTGGCCAGTACATAGCCTGCGCCCGATGGAGTCACTTCAACAATTCGACTGTTGCCCCAGTCGGCGATATAGAGATTTCCCGCTCCATCAAAGGCCAGGGCTGTCGGCTGGTTGATGGCGGTGGCTAAGCCCGTAATGCTGAGTAGCGATGTCGCCCCAGTCGACTTCACCAGCACAATGCGATTGTGGCCATAGTCAGCGATGTACAAGTTACCTGCGCCATCGACAGCCACGCCAGTGGCTTCGTTAAGCGTGTATGCGCCCGTACTGACAACCGAAGCGCTGCCGCCTCCCGCGGCAATCTTGACGACGTTGTTGCCGTTGTAATTGCTCACGTAGATGTTTCCCGAGCCGTCAATCGCTGCCGCGAATGGGTAATTGAGCGAAACTCCTCCCGTGCTGATAATGCTGGTTGTTCCCGGCGATAGCGCCGCCAATGGCGCGCCTCCGGTCCCATATATCGAGACGACAGCCAGAAGTGTTGCGCTCTGGTCGAATAAGGCGACGCCACCGCGTCGCAGGCCCGGCGCCAGCGGCAGGAATTGCACCTCGATGTTACAAGTTGTGTTGGTTGTACCGTTGGTACAAGTCGTGCCAGCGCCGAGAGTGAAATCGAGGCTCTGAGTGCCCAGGGTCAGCGCCTGCACGCTGCCAAGGGTGGTAGCCGCATTAATGGTGAAAGGCAACGTCAAGGACGTGCCCGACGAGGCTCCGACCTGCAGTTCGCCAAACCCCACCGCCGACGTCATCAGCACGGCAACGCGGCTGTTGGACGTATCGGCGACATACACCAGTCCTGAAATGTCCACCCCTACACCCACAGGAGCGTTGAGTGTAAGGCTGCCCGTGCTGAGAACGGAGCCGGCACCACTCGTAACCTCTACAACGCGGTTGTTGCCCGAATCGGCGATGAAGAGGTTCGCGAAAGAATCCACGGCAACACCGCTGGGAACGCTTAGAGCAGTGCCCAGCCCCGAGATACTCAATGCTGAACCCGCGCCTCCTGTGGTCACCTTTACGATGCGATTATTACCAGAGTCAGCGATATAGAGATTTCCTGCCACATCCACGGCCAGCCCCACCGGAGCACTCAGCGCAGTTCCTAAGCCGGTGATGTTGAGCACCGCCGCCGCGCCCCCCGACGGCAGTTTCACGATGCGGTTGTTGCCCGTATCCGCAAAATAGAGATTGCCGGAGGCATCGATGGCCACGCCTTCCGGGGAAACCAGGGTGACGCCGCCAAGGTCAACCACAGATCCGGCGCCCGCCGAGGTCACGACCACGGCACGATTATTGCCGGTGTCTGCGATGTAGAGATTGCCGGAACCGTCGATGGCGAGGCCCTGTGGCGCGCTCAGACCGGTGCTCAATCCCGTGATGGTCAATGCAGACGCGCTGCCCGCAGGTGTCAGCTTGACGATCTGATTGTGAGCCGTATCGGCAATGTAGGCATTGCCTTCATTGTCGACGACGACGCCTTTAGGGTGGTTGAGAGCCGTGCTGCCGGTGTCCAATACCACCGCCACTCCGTTGAACACCACGGAGGGCGGTAGGCACCACCCCGCCGGCATACAAAGAAATGAAAGAGAGAGACAACCAGCCAGCAACAAATGAAGACGCGTTATGACGTGGGCAGAGACACGACCGTGTAAGCGCAGCATGGGACTCCTCGGCCACGGCAATCAGAGACTCGGGACCGTTGGCCTAAGCCCAACTATCGGCAGAAAGCTTCAGAAGATTAGGGCAGTGAGGAACCTGGATGGAGATGTCCTTCCAGAAGTGCTGGCGCGGCCTCTGGTCCATTCTTGGCTTGCAACCCAAGTGGAAAACTGCGCTCGTATCCGCTCCGAGGGAGAGATTGTGATGGAGGTGAAGCCAGGAACTGGCGGACAACCGAGGCGGTCGCCACGCAAGACCGCAACGGCCGAAACGGCTGCCGCCAGGTAAGAGAGATTAGGCGTGCACGGCTTCCGGCTTGCCGGCCAGGAGTTGGCGCATGACGAATTGCAGGATTCCGCCGTTGGCGTAATACAGCGCCTCCTGCGGGGTATCGATTCTCACCAGGGCTTTGAACTCCCGGGTTTTGCCGTCAGTCGCGCGCACTTTGACTTGGCTGCCGGGACCGAATTTCTCGATCACCTCGCGAACTCCGCTGATCTCGAAGACCTCGTTCCCGGTCAGCTTAAGCGATTCTGCCGTTTCGCCGGGCAGGAACTGAAGCGGCAGGATGCCCATGCCGACCAGGTTGGAGCGGTGAATGCGCTCGTAACTCTCGGCGATCACGGCCCGAACGCCCAACAATAGTGGACCTTTGGCAGCCCAGTCGCGAGAGGAGCCTGATCCGTATTCTTTTCCGGCGATGATCAGCAGGGGCACGCGTTCGGCCAAATATTTTTCGGAGGCGTCGTAGATGCTCATCTCTGTGCCGTCGGGCAGGTGTCGCGCGAATCCGCCTTCGAGAGTGGGAACCATTTTGTTGCGCAGGCGGACATTCGCAAACGTACCGCGCACCATGACCTCATGATTGCCGCGCCGCGAACCGTAGGAGTTGAAGTCGGCGGGTTTCACCCCGTGCTCGATCAGATATTTCCCGGCCGGGCTATCTTTCTTGATCGAGCCCGCGGGAGAAATATGGTCGGTGGTCACGCTGTCGCCGAGCACGGCCAGCACGCGGGCATTGCGAATGTCTTCCACAGGAGCAGGTTTCAGGTTCATATCATCGAAATACGGCGCCTGGCGGATATAGGTCGAGTCGCCCTCCCAGGCGTAGGTGTCACCTTTAGGCACTTTCAGGGAACGCCAATGTTCGTCGCCGGCAAAAACTTCGCCGTAGCTTTTTCGAAACATGTTGGAATCGATTGAGGAATTGACCGTCGCCTGCACCTCGCGTTCCGACGGCCAGATGTCGGCCAAGTAGACGGGGTTGCCATCTTTTCCCTTGCCGAGAGGCTCGTGCCGCAGGTCGACATCAATGCGCCCAGCAAGCGCGAATGCAACCACCAGGGGAGGGGACATCAGGTAGTTAGCCCGCACCTCGGAATTGATTCGACCTTCGAAGTTGCGATTGCCGGAAAGCACGGAAGCAACCACGAGGTTTTTTTGATCGATGGCTTCGGAGACTTCTGCGGGCAGAGGACCCGAGTTGCCGATGCAGGTGGTGCAGCCGTATCCGACGATGTGGAAGTTTAACTTTTCCAGGTAGGAAGTTAGTCCGGCGCGCTCGAGATAGTCGCGAACTACTTTCGATCCCGGGGCGAGCGAGGTCTTTACCCATGCCGGAACCGAGAGTCCGCGCTCGACGGCCTTCTTGGCGAGCAGTCCGGCAGCCACCATCACCGATGGATTCGAAGTATTCGTGCAACTGGTGATGGCCGCGATGACCACGCTGCCATGACGAAGCGCGTTTTTCGCGTTCGCGGGAACATGCTCGTGAATGCTGGGATCTTCGACGCCGACCGAAGTGGGATTGCCGCCTTCGGCCTCCCAGCGGACCACCTGCTTATCATTGATGAGGTTGGCGGTGGCAGGAGCGATTGTCTTGCCCGCGGCTTTGGGCTTGCTCAACGACGGTAGCGCAGCCTGAAACGATTGCTTGGCCTGCGAGAGTGAGACGCGATCCTGCGGGCGTTTCGGTCCGGCAAGGCTCGGCTCAACGCTCGCCAAATCGAGTGTTAAGAGCTCAGAATATTCCGCCTGCGGCGTCTTCTCGTCGTGGAAAAGCCCTTGTTCACGGCAGTACGCTTCGACCAGTGCGATCTGCTCATCGGAGCGGCCGCTGAGTCGCAGATAGCGAAGCGTCTCCACATCGATGGGGAAGATGCCGCAGGTGGCGCCATATTCCGGCGACATGTTGGCGATGGTGGCGCGGTCGGCCAGGGGAAGCTGGCTCAGTCCGGGGCCGAAATATTCGACAAACTTTCCTACCACCCCGTGCTTGCGCAGCATTTCCGTGATCGTGAGTACCAGGTCAGTAGCGGTAGCGCCTTCGCGCAACTTGCCGGTGAGCTTCACGCCAACCACCAGTGGAATCAGCATCGAGACAGGCTGGCCGAGCATGGCAGCTTCGGCTTCGATTCCCCCAACGCCCCAGCCCAGTACGCCCAGGCCATTGATCATGGTGGTATGGGAATCGGTACCCACCAGGGTGTCGGGATAGGCGACGCGGCTCCCGTCATTTTCGTTCACGAACACGACGCGAGCCAGATATTCAAGATTGACCTGGTGCACGATGCCGGTATCGGGCGGCACGATGGCAAGATTGCGGAAGGCGGTCTGACCCCAGCGCAGGAAGAGGTAGCGTTCTTTATTGCGCTGGAATTCCAGTTCCGCGTTCAGGGCAAAAGCATTGGCCGAGCCGAATTCATCCACCTGCACGGAATGGTCGATGACCAGTTCGGCGGGCTGCAGCGGATTGATCAAAGCTGGGTCGCCGCCGAGACGCCTCATGGCGTCGCGCATGGCAGCCAGATCAACAACGGCGGGCACTCCCGTGAAATCCTGCAGCAGTACGCGGCTGGGCGTGAAGGCGATCTCTTTATTGGGCCTGCTCTGGCTGTTCCACGCGGCTAATGCACGCACCTCTTCCTTGGTGACGTTGCGGCCGTCCTCGGTGCGCAGCAGGTTCTCCAGCAAAATGCGAAGGGAGTAGGGCAGGTGGCGCGTCGAAATGCCCTGCTGGTCAAGCTTGGAAAGGCGAAAGATGTCATATTCCTTGCCCCCGACTTTCAAAGTGGATAGAGTGCCAAAACTGTTGACTGACATGAATGCAATCCTTTCCGGGATGCGCTTGCCCCGCAGAACTCACTATGTAGATGTCCGCACCACGGGCCGGGGACTCTCTAGTTTAAAACGTGTTGGCTATTGTGGGATAGAGGCGAAGACCGTCGAACGAAAAATGACAAGCAGTTTCTAGCGCGCGCCTTTCCATATCTGATACAGGACGACCCCAAGCATGAAAACCAGGTAAATCCTGAGCGCCCAAAAAACAATCATCTCCGGGCCGGTGAGGTGGCGCCGCGGGCAATGGTGCTTTGCCTTGGCGACGCTCAACTGATCGGGCTCAAGCGATGTGATGACGGTTGCCAGATCCTCGCGCCTGGGGGCGTCGGAATTGAACTTAGCTTCCATCAGGTACCTCCTAAAACGGCGAGCGCTTTGGGCGCAATTACGCTAATGCCAAACAAAATGCCGGCGCCGATGAGCACGAGCACTACACCCAGCGCGAGCGTATTCGCCCACAAGGGGCTGACGAGGCCGCCCATGATCTCGCGGTCATTCACCAGCATATAAAGAAAAAGCAGCGCCGGAGGCATCGCCAGCACGGCGATCACGTTCACGAGGAGAACGATGTAGACGAGTGGAATGCCTGGAATCAGCACCAATGCCGCAGCCGCAGCCGCTTCCAGCAACAGAACCAGATAAAAAGATTTGCCCTGACGGAAGGGCAGATTGAGACTATGCGGCCGGTGCGCCACTTCGCCGAAGGCGTAGGCGGAGGAGGTAGAAATGGTCACCGCTGCGACCATGCCGGCTTCGAAGATGCCGAGCGCAAAGAGTGCCGCTCCCCACTGTCCGACGAAGGGCAGCAATGCCTCCGCGAACTCGGCGGCTTCGAAATTGGCGGCGGACATGTGGTGAATAAAAAGCGGCGCGGTGGCGACAATGGTGGCTAATGCCGCGAGCGTTGCCAGCGCCGCACCCAGAACTGTATCGAGGCGGCCGTAGCGAATGTCCCGAGTCGTAAGGCCTTTGTCTGCGATTGCACTCTGTTGAAAGAACAGCATCCAGGGGGTCACCGTGGCTCCAATATCGGCGAGCAGTATCAGCACGGTATCGGGAGTGATTCCGCCAGGCAGCGGCTTCCATGTAAGCAGGCTTCGGCCAATGTTCCCCCAATGCGGGTGGCTCAGCAAGGCTACGGGTACGAACAGCAGATTGAAGGCAGCGGCACCTAGAGATATACGTTCCCAAGTCCAATAGCGGTGCGTCATTAATGCGACGAAAAGTACGGCCAAAGCTCCCAATACAGAGATCCAAGGGGGAATTCCAAAAAATCCGAGTCCGGCGCGGATAGCGATGAATTCGGTAATCAACGTCAGGAAATTTCCTAAGGCGAGATCGGCGACGGAAAACCAGCCCCAGAACGGCCCAAAGCGGTCGAAAATCAGTTCAGCGTGGCCGCGGTGGGTGGCCGCGCCCAGCCTGACCGTCATTTCCTGCACTACGCAGGCCATTAGGAAGGTCAGTACAACGAAGGGTACGAAGAAACCGATTCCGAAACGTGCCCCGGTTGCAGCATAGGACAACATGCTGGGACCATCGTTTTCGCCAAGCATCACCAGCACGCCCGGGCCGATCAGCAACCACAGCAAACGAAGGCGTGAGCGCATGCCGTGCTGTTGCCGGGTTGCCCAGACTCGCTCGCGATCGTGCGCCCGGTCGATGTCCTCATGAGTGATGATTACATCGTCGGCCTGCTGGACCCGGAACTCGGGCGTGGCAGGCGCGATAGTTCGCGGAGTCTCCGTTTCTGAACCGCGATCAGTCATTCGGCATTATCAGGGAAGAGCAATTGCATTAGCGAGAGTATATAACAATAAGTAAACTATAGTTAAGGTACAGAAGCAGCAGAACGACGCGAGACTTTCTCGCGAGGCACGACCCATACTTTTTCGGCAGCCGCGCCTCCTAGAGAGATGGTGCCCGCGTCGGTGATTAAAGTGAGGGTTTGATCATAATTGCGGCCCTCGAGTTGCAGGCGCGCGCCGGGTCGAATGCCGCGAGTTTCCAGGAATTCCAGCAACTGGCGGTCGCGTTCGTAAATGCCACTGACCACGAAAGTTCCCCCCGGTTCGGCCTGCGCCAGCAGAACGAGGCCGCGGCGTTTGCGGCTTTCGGGGCTCTCCAGTTCGCTCATGTTGCCATGCGGGCAGGCCCCGCCACGGCCCAGTTTGGCGAGCAGCTTGGCTTCGAAATCGGGGGAAACTGCGTGTTCCAGGCGCTCGGCCTCGTCGTGCACCTTGTACCATTCCATGCCGAACACTTCTGAGAGCATGCGCTCGATCAGGTGATGGCGGAGGGTGAGCTTGCGCGCGATCTTACGGCCGGCGGAGGTCAGGCCGACATTGCCATTGGCGTGTACCCGCACCAGGCCGTCTTTCTTGAGCCTGCGCAGGGCCATCGTAACCGCCGGCGGCGATACGGACAGCCAATGGGCAAGTGTGGCGGAGATCACGCTCTGGCCTTCACTCTCGGCTTCGAGTATGGCCTTGAGGTAGTCTTCTTTGGAGACAGTGATCATTTGGATAGATTATAAGCGGTATTAAGCATAGTTAAGGGAAAAGTCATCAGTCGGCAGTCTTCGGTCGTCAGCAAGCGAAACCACCAATCGAGCCAACCGGTTTGGCGATGAGTGTCAGCACACTCCATAGGGAATGTTCCGTCCAAGTTCCGGGAAACGACACAGATGGCTTGATCGCCCCGTTTGACAGCATCCACTGTCCACCCCTAACCTTGTCTTTCTCTGGCTATGAAGATTCTGGTCCTCGGGAGCGGCGGGCGCGAGCATGCGCTGGTGTGGAAACTGCGGCAGTCGCCGCGGGTCACGAAGATTTTTTGCGCGCCCGGTAACGCCGGCATCTGCGACGAAGCCGAATGCGTACCGGCCGACATCAAGCAGTTGGATTCGCTAATTGCCGTTGCCAACCAGGTGAGCCCGGATCTCACTGTCGTAGGTCCGGAATTACCTCTGGCCCTGGGGGTGGTAGACGAATTCAGCAAGCGGGGCTGGCGGATCTTTGGCCCCACCAAGGCTGCTGCTCGCCTCGAATCGAGCAAGAGTTTCGCCAAGCAATTTCTGCAGCGGCACCACATCCCGACGGCGCATTACGCGATCTGCAATTCTGTAGACGAAATCCGGCAAGCTCTACCGCACTTTCACACTCCCATTGTCGTCAAAGCCGACGGTTTGGCCGCGGGCAAAGGCGTTGTGCTGGCCCAGTCGAAAGAAGAAGCCATAACCACTGCGGCAGAGATGCTGAGCGGAAAGATGGTTGGCGAAGCCGGCGCGCGGGTAATTCTCGAGGAATGCCTGCGCGGTGACGAATTGTCTTTCCTGGTGTTCAGTGATGGCGAGCGCGTGGCTCCGTTGGTGGCGGCCCAGGACCATAAGCGCGCCGGCGACAACGACACTGGCCCAAACACGGGCGGTATGGGCGCTTACTCGACACCTGACATTGTGGACGACAAAATGCGCGACTGGCTGATCAACCATATCGCCCGTCCCGTCGTAGCCGGCATGAAAGCTGAGGGCACTGAGTACAAAGGTGTTCTGTATTGCGGCTTGATGATGACACCGCGCGGACCCATGGTTCTGGAATTCAACTGCCGCTTCGGCGATCCGGAAACGCAGCCCATTCTGATGCGTCTGGAGAGTGACCTGGTCGAAGCAATCGAGGCTTCCATCGAAGGTCGCACGAGCGAAGGCGATTTTCGCTGGTCTCGCGACGCCTCGGTTTGTGTGGTGATGGCTTCGGGTGGATATCCGGGAACGTTCGATTCGGGCAAGAAGATCGTTGGCCTGGAAAACGCGGCGGGATGGAATGATGTGAAGGTTTTCCACGCTGGTACGACGAAACGCGATGGCGCGTTTTATACCTCGGGTGGCCGGGTTTTGGGGGTGACCGCGCGCGCTCAGGATCTGCGTATTGCGACCGCGCGAGCTTACGAGGCGGTTGCCTCGGTCGGTTTTGAAGGAGCGCATTACCGTAAGGACATCGCTGCCCGAGCACTAAAGAAGTAACGGCTCATAATGTGGGACGGCCGAGGCGGCCGTCGCTACGTGATCGCCGATTCATGAAAAGTGAGAACTCAAAAAATGACCAAGCCACTCGTTTCCATTGTCATGGGCAGCGACTCGGACCTCGAAATTATGCGCGAGGCCGGGAAAGCTCTGGATGATTTCGGCATTGCCTATGAAATCGATGTCACCTCAGCGCATCGCTCTCCCGACCGTACGGCGGAGTTCGCCAGGAAGGCTGCTGAGCGCGGCATTCGCGTCATCATTGCCGGTGCGGGGGGGGCGGCACATCTGGCCGGAGTAATAGCGGCTCACACTACCCTCCCGGTGATCGGGGTTCCCATCACTTCGGTTTTGAACGGTCTGGACTCCTTGCTGGCGACCGTGCAGATGCCCGCTGGCATTCCCGTGGCGACTGTGGCCATCGGTAAAGCTGGGGCTACCAACGCCGGCATTCTTGCCGCGCAAGTCCTCGCCCTGAGCAACTCCGAAATAGCTAAGAAGATGAATGCCCACAAAGAAAAGCTGGCCAAAGGAGTAGAGGAAAAGTCGCGTAAGTTGAAGGACGCACTGGGAAAATCCTAGTTCAGTGTACCTGCGACGGCGGCTGGCGATGGCGTCCCAGCACAGAATTGTGTAATCTGTTACCAGTAATTCCCACCTGGAATCGCATCCAAGGAAGCTGTTTTCCAGCGGTTCCATTCTGCCCTTCGTCGGGGTGATTACGAGCGAGGAGACGGCTACCCAGGATGAAACGTGTCATCGTCGCCATTATTTTCCTGGCTACGTCATACACCATTGGGTCACCCCAGGGGGCCGCTGCACAGCTGCGTTGGCAAGCCTCTAAGAAAGAACCAATGCACGTGCGCCTGGTGGCGCTTGCGCTTGCCGATCCCCGCTCTTCCTTCTTCACCACGCGAGAAGTTTTCGTCGCAGAAAAAGAGATTGGGCACGAAGAATGGAGCTTGATCAAGCTCGTATACACGTTTCTACCTTATCAGCCGCGGCTTTCCGAATCTGGTCTCGACTATTCGCTGGTCCATCAGGTTTCCGCGCAGCGCAACACAATTTGCGACGAAACTTTGGCCCAAATGAGCTCCGGCCCCGGTCAGGCGCAGCTCGATTTGAAGTACGCTGCGGATTCTCCCGCCAAGGACCTGGAGCGCCGGCGTACCCCTTTGCCTTGTTATGAAACCACCGCCGACGATTACAGCAAAGCGGATCGCGAGCCGATTCCTGCGCCTCCTCCGCCTCCACCCAGCCTAAGCCGGCGGTAAACGCCTCTCGGTCCGCGTTACTCACGACCAGTCTACTGCTGCCGAAGCGAATTGCCTGGAATAGGGATGTTGAAGGTTGTGGCGCCTACGCCGACTCCTCCCTGGCACGTGTTCGGCGGATATGTGCACACGGTGCCATTGCCCTGGCAGCCTCCGCCCCAAAACATGTAACCGAGCATTCCCGAGCTGGTTCCAGCGCCACTGGGCGGCACGGTTTGCACAAACGTGGCAGCGTTGTTTTCATCGGACGCACTAAAGTTGTTGCAGTTGGGAATAACGGTATTTCCGACCACCCATAGGCTCCCGGTCAGTTTTGCTGGCGCCAGCGGCGGTACTGATCCGTTGCCGCTAATATGTTGTTGCCAACCGGATTCCAAAGTAGAGACGGATGTCTTCTGAGATGCCACCATGGCATTCGCATAGTCGAGCACCGGGGACGAGGTCGTCAGCCAGTTGGTGGTGGCATAGTTTGCAATTGCGGTCAGGTAGGTGTCGCCATCGCCTAAGTCGATAGTTAAGCGAGCCGGAAAATTATTCCCAGTTGCGTCATAAGGAATAACCGAACGGTAGGCACTTACGAACTGCTGGAGCCCGGTGAGATTGGGGTTACTACTTTTTTCATAATCAATCTCCATTCCTACATTAAATTGCTTGGCAGCATTGGCGGCATTCGTTCCCAGTTGGGTTGGGTTGGTGGAGAGAGCTTTGTCCCAAAGCTTCGTATAGCTGGCGCCTCCAATCGACATCATTACCCGAACATTCTTGCTTTGAAAATAATTCACCACCGCCGTGTTCATGCCTATGGGAATTCCGTTCGTAGTTGTCGAGTCGGTGGTCAGGTTCATCAGCTTGACTGGATTCACGAAGCTGAGCACCACTACATTGACCGACGGCGATCCATTGCCGCGGTCGATGATCCAGTGGTTGTTGGTGTCAAAAGTAGTCATGTTCGGAACCGAGGCCCAGCTGCAGGCGTCGTCGTAGCAATGCCAAAGCCCGTAAACTTGTAATTGCGCGCTGAGACTCGGAACCACCGCTAACACCATGACTGACAGAAAAAACACCTGTAGCCTTTGTGATCTTAGCTTGGAGATCATGGTCCCTCCTTTTTGAGTTTCTGTACCCATCTCGATTTGTAACGCTTAATCACTAAGGACGGGCCGGGCCGTCCTTACGTTGCTCTTGGGAGACTCGGTTACGGAGTGCCCGAAGGCGCCCCCGCAATCTGCCACGCGAAAGCCAGCGGCGACGAAGCGGTCAGATCAATCGCGGGCTCCACCGTCGAATAGGACTGCACAAAGTCCTTGTAAACAGCTTTTCCATTAAACTGCGAAAAAACGTCGACCCCGTTAGGGGGACACGCCACCATGCCGCTCAAAGTTCCCTTGGTCGCAATGGAATTGGGACCTTCCACAGCAGCACCCGACAGGAACGGCGGTCCATTCGGCGGCGTCGGAACTAGATTGGTAACCTGATGTTGCATACATAGAGGGAAGGTTGTCCCGTTGTTCACGATCAGCGACGTTCCCCAGGAATTTGCGCCGAGAATATTTCCCAACTGCCGGTTGGCATAGATAGCGGGAGAGGTGCTGCCGTTCAAGGCCGGACCGTTTAGATAAGCGTATTCCGCGCCCATGACTGCAAGTCCGGCTCCGTGGGACGTGGTGTCATAGGTCGCCCAGGGAAAGCCAAAGCCAAACGAATCAGTCGCGCTTTGGGCGATTGCCTTGTTCAGTTGTTTCTGCAAATCGCCCAGCAGAGCAGCCTGGGTGGTTTCCAGACCCGAAGGATTTCCCGCCAAAGCCAGGGCGCGACACAGCTCGAAATGCGCAAGCCCGCTGACGTCATACAGGTTCAATGTGTCGGCAGCATCATTCGGACCCGTGATGTAGGCGTTGGCCCAGTGCGCCGCTTGCTGCAGGTAGTAGGACGCAGGGTGCGGGCCCGCAGGGCAACTCGTGCCGCATCCCTGCAACGCGAAATACAGCTCGGTCGCGCCCCACTCCATGTCGTCGCGCCATTCGGTTTCGGGATAGAAGCTGAACGGTATAACCGTCAGCAGATTGCCGCTGGGTGCCGTGTTGGCCAGATCGAAAATGTGCTCGGCGGAGAGCAGGCACTGGTTCGCGTAAGTAGTGTTGCTGGTCTGGTACGCGTGGTAGCAGAGCGCTAAGTCAGCCGCCATCCGGCCGGCCAGATTAGGGCTGATCAGGGCTCCGGCTTGTATCTGCCCGGACGAGTTCAGAGACGCTGGGTTAACGAAGACGGGACGGTGACAAATATAACGGTACAAGGAGGTGCAGCCGCCATAATTGTCGTCAGCCTGGGGAAGACGCCAGATATCGTGATCGCTAATGGTCTGTGCGTTGCCATTGCCAATGCCTACCTGGTAATAGAAAATCTTATTATTGTCATCCCACATGGACTGCAGCCAGTCGAGCCCGAACTTTGCCTCTGCTGTGAAGTTGGAGTTGGTCGATCCAGATCCCATCTGGTTTGGGAAATCGCGAACGCCGATGAGCATCAGGCCTACCGTGTAGCTGGCCGTTTGCACGAATTTCAGGTAGTCCCCCGCGTCCCACCACCCGCCGGCGGCGTTGATCACGACCTGGGATCCATTGAACGTGGCCGGAATCAAATCGCCCGAAAAGCGGCCGCTGCTGGTTGTCGAGGGAGTGACATACACTTTCGCGCTCGCGTCATTCAAATGCCCGGCTGCCGTTCGCAACGCTGTGGCGATGAAGTTCGGACCATCGCGTTCGTTCTCATAAAAGTAAACGCTATTGGAAAGGGCAGTTGAGTAGACATTGGTTGCCACATCTATCTTGAAATTGGGCGACGAGGCCGCGATTGAGCCGCTGACACTGATTGAAAAAGTGCCACCCGTCGCCGGAACGAAGCTGTCGAAGTCCAAGGCATATACATCCGGGTAGCTCTTGCTCCAGGCACCGAGATTGGCGCCGATAGCTGCTGGTCCGAAGACCGTGGTCCCGCCGGAATTCTTTACGCTAAAGGTCGCACCCGTTTCTGCGGCCGAGGACATCAGGTACGCGCGTTTGGCTGCGCCGGAAACGTAGCCCACCTGATTAACTCGCACGAACGCACTTTGGGCTTGCGCCAGTACACAGAAAAACACCAGCATGGCGACCGCCGCACCCTTAGCACTTAGTAAGTGCCAGTAATAAGAATCTCGTGGCATCGGTCTCCTCCTTCGATAAACGGTTTATTAAATCGAATGAATACTGGTCGCATAGCAGAGTTCTGTCAAGGGAGATGTTGCTGTATTTTTAATTCTGCTGTGAAAAAGAGCCGATCCATGCCTGTCGAATAGACGGCAGGTGGGTCGGCCGAAAAGTCGATCAAGGAGAACAAATGGAGCGCGACACGCTGAATGCTGGCAAGGGGACACAAGCGCTGTGGGCTGGTGAGGAGCAGTACCTGGTGGAGCACTCGACCCAGGTTCCCATCGTCCAAAGTGTTTCTTTCGGTTACGAAAATATGGACGAATGGCAGCAGGTTGCGCTCGGACAAAAACGCGGCCACATCTACAGCCGGAATACAAATCCAACCGTTGCCGCCCTGGAAGAGAAAGTCCGCATTCTGGAGGGAGCCGAGGCCGCTACCAGCATGGCCAGCGGCATGGCAGCCATCAGCAACACTCTCTTCACTCTGCTCCGTGCCGGTGACCGCGTCGTTACGGTCAAAGACACTTACGGGGGAACCAATCAGCTGTTCCGGGAGTTTCTTCCGAACATAAATGTATCCGTCGCCCTCTGTGACACGACCGAGTGTGAACAAGTGGAAGAAGAAATCGCAAAAGGCTGCAAGCTGCTCTACCTGGAAACGCCCACCAATCCGACGCTCAAGGTCGTCGACATTGAACGACTGGCTGGCAAAGCCCATCAGGTTGGGGCGACCGTGGTAACCGACAACACGTTTGCCACTCCCATTAATCAGCATCCGCTCGAGCTTGGCTCCGATCTCGTCCTGCACAGCATGTCAAAATACCTGGGTGGCCATGCCGACGCGCTAGGCGGCGTTGTGTGTGGGCGCAAGGACCTCATTCATCAGATTTTTCACTATCGTGAAATAACCGGTGCCGCTTTGGATCCGTTTGCGGCCTATTTATTGCTGCGAGGACTAAAGACCCTCGCCATCCGCATCGAGCGTCAGAACGCCAGTGCCATGAAGGTTGCAGAATTTCTGGAATCGCATTCCGCGGTGTCGAAGGTTTTCTATCCCGGCCTTTCATCCCATCCGCAGCATGAGATCGCGAAGAGGCAAATGCGCGGCGGCTACGGAGGCATGCTCAGCTTTGTACTGAAGGGCGGTTACGAGGCGGTTAAACGATTCCTTCCGAAACTGAAATTCGCGCACCGCGCCGCAAATCTCGGGGCGGTCGAAACCATTGTGGGACCGCCAGCGACAACCAGTCACGTCGAAGTAAGCCCTGCCGATCGGGCGGCTATGGGAATCCCGGAAGCTCTGATCCGATATTCGACCGGAATCGAGGACGTAAGCGATCTCCTAGCCGATCTCAAACAGGCATTGCCCTAGCTTGAAATTCAGTACCGAAGGCCGGAGCTTACGAAGTCGCTTGTGGCTGCTCCCACGCCCAATCCTTGAACTCCTGCCGGAGCTTGCTCTTCAGCAATTTTCCAGTCGAGGTGTGCGGGAGCTCGTTCACGAAAACAAAACCGTCTGGCAACTGCCAGCGAGCAAAGCTTTTCTCCAGAAAGACGCGCAATTCCGCGTCGCCGATTCGTGAGCCCTCCTTGCGAACAATCACCGCCAGCGGGCGCTCCTGCCATTTGGGATGGGGCACAGCGATCACGGCAGCTTCTTTCACACCCTCATGCGCCACCAAGGCATTTTCCAGATCCACAGAACTGATCCATTCCCCGCCTGATTTGATGAGGTCTTTGATACGATCGGTGATCTTGACGTAGCCGTGGCCGTCGATCGTTGCCACATCTCCTGTACGAAACCAGCCATCGCCGGTCCATTTATCGCCCGGATCCAGCTGATAATAACCCGACGCTACCCAGGGTCCGCGCACTTGCAACTCGCCCGATGTCTCTCCGTCGCAGGGAACTTCACCGTCATCGCCGATTACACGGGTTTCGATGAAAGGTACCGGAAATCCTTGCTTGGCGCGGACCGCATAGCGCTGGTCTTCGGGCAAACCCTGCAGGCAAGGTTTGAGGGTACAAACCGTCGCCAGTGGAGTGGTTTCCGTCATGCCCCAAGGTTGAATGACGCGCACACCAAGTTTGTCGAAGCGGCGAAACATAGACTCAGGTGCTGCCGATCCGGCCACAATGATGCGCAAACCGGTCGTCAGTTTCCAGCGTCCCGGATGACATTCGAGCGCATGCAACACGGGGAGCCAGACCGTCGGAACACCTCCTGTCAGAGTCACATCCTCGGCCTGGAGCAGATCCAGTAAAGCTTCCGGCTGCAGGTTGCGGCCGGGCAGAACCAGTTTGCAGCCGTTCATGGCCGCGGTATAAGGAAAGCCCCACGCATTGGCGTGAAACATGGACATGGCAGGAAGCACGCTGTCATGGCAACTGAAATTAAGCGCGTCTGGCAATGACATCGCCAGCGAATGCAGGGCGAGAGCGCGGTGTGAGTACAGAACGCCCTTAGGGCAGCCGGTCGTTCCGGAGGTGTAACACATGGCAGCAGCATCATCCTCTGCCAGATCGACCGCGTTCGGCTCGCCGCTCTTGTCCAGCAAGTCCTCATAAGACTCGCAGCCCGCGGGCTTGCACCCGCTACCATGATCGACGACGAATACGCGTTCGAACTGGACTCGCGGCCGGATCTGCTCGAATAATTCGAGCAACACATCATCCACAATGAGAAAACGATCCTGAGCATGATTGACAATGTAAGCAAGTTCTTCCGGGTGCAGCCGCAAATTTAATGTGTGCAGAACGGCTCCGGTCGCGGGAATCCCGAAATAGGCTTCCACGTGTTCTTGCTCGTTCCACATCAGCGTGGCGACGCGATCTCCGCTACGAATCCCCGCCCGTTGGAGGCCGGCTGACAAGTGGCGGGCGCGGCGGTACAAATCACGATAGCGGCTGCGCCTGGGCGAACCTTCCGGCCGCGCGGATACGATCTCGACGTCAGAAAAAAGCTTTCCCGCCCGCTCCAGCATACTGGTCACCAGTAGCGGCGTTGACATCATCGTCGATTTCATGCGGCCTCCATGCGATCTCAGAATGTCCAGCTTCGCTTGCCTGACCCACTACTGCATTGGCAAGGCTCCCGGCACAGACCTGATCACGCGATCAGCCAAGCTGGGCGCTTGATTCTGTTGCTAGGCGATTGGGGGGAAGATTCGAATCGGGTCGGGATTATAGCTCGGCAGTGGATCAGAAGCTATGGGAATCGCGCGCTTTAGATGGCGGCTCTTTTCCCGCGTATGCCCTTAGGGCTAAATTTGCGCGTGCGCTCCGCCGCGTGGGGCTGCTGTTTCCTGTCGTCCCTGGGCGTGATGTCGACCAGCACACCCAGCACTACAGGTTTTCCCTGGTTATAGAAAATCTTGCCTCTTGCTATGACCAGCCGCACGCTGTCATCGGGACGTCTCAATCTGAGTTCCAGGCTGAAGTCTCTTTTGCCGCGAAGTCCAAACTCCAGGGCCCGGCGCAGCTCAGCGCGATCAGTGGAGAAGAACAGCGCATTCAGAAATTCGGAATAACGCAGCCTGGAAACATAGGACGGCAACCCTGCAATTTCGGCGAACTCGGCCGAGATGGTGAGATCTTCTTCTTCCATATCCAGTTCCCAGGCTCCGATTTTCGCAGCTCGTTGCGTAAGTAAAAGATGTTCCTGCTTCATGCGGAGATTTTCTTCCGCGCGCTTGCGAGCGGATACATCGGCGAAATAGATCGTGATTCCATCCTGGGGTGAAGGATAAGCTCGCATGAGGTACCAGCGCCGGCCGTAAGGCGCTTCTACCTCAATGTGCGCGCGCTGCTCCATACAGCGGTGGCACTGGACTTCGGCGTCGGTGCCCAGCAGTTCGGGGAAGCATTGCCAAAGCGTGGTGCCAGCGGCGTTCTCTGGCCCGCCCGCGGCCGCGATCAGGCGCTCGCCGGCAGCATTGATGTATTGGAATTTCCAATCTCGATCGACGGTGAAGAACCCGTCGCCAATGTGTTCTATGGCATTGGCTGCCAATTCACGGACGGCCTGTAATTCGCGCTCGAGGTCGGCTTCGCGGCGGAATGCTTCCTGGCGGAACTGCGCAATTTTTGCGTGTGCTTCCACGCGCGCCACCAGTTCGCGGGCGGTAAATGGCTTGATCAGGTAGTCGTCCGCCCCCGCTTCCATCCCTTCGACTCGCGACTCTTCACCTGCTCGCGCCGAAAGCAGAATAACCGGGATGGTTTGAGTTTCTGGATTGCTTCGGATTTCAGCCAGCAGTTCGAAACCATCCATATCCGGCATCATGATGTCGCTGAGAACCACGTCAGGAGGATTCTTGAGTGCCATTTCCAGCGCGACACGGCCATTCTCGGCGGCAGTGACGTCGAAGCGGCTGCTCAACAGTTCGGTTACATAATCCCGCATGTCGCGATTGTCATCGGCGAGCAACACCCGGAAGCGCCGGCCTGGTGCCGGAGCGCTTCCGTTTTCAGCTGCATCTAAACCGAACGAATCGATGGTGTCGGTAAGCAGCTTTGAGCTTGAATCCGACGCCGGAAGCCAGCTGAGCGCCTCCTGAACGAAGGCTGCGGTGCCGCTGACATGGGACTCGGCGGCGCCTCGATTGTCAATGTGATCAGAGGGCAGGTGCGCGATGCCATAAAGAACGCTGATGGTGAAGGTGGTGCCCTTGCCAAGTTTGCTGGTTACGTCGATGCTTCCGCCGTGCATCTTGACCAACTCATGCACCAGGGCGAGTCCAATTCCGCTGCCCTCGTGAGTACGCCGTCGCGCCCCTTCGATCCGGCGAAATCGTTCGAACAGATGCGGCAATTCGTGATCCGGTATCCCGGTGCCGGTGTCCTGAATGGAAAGCTCGCAATGATCGCCGGCATCGCGCAGCCGCACCGTGATGGCGCCATCGAAGGTCGATTTCAGGGCATTGGAGAGAAGATTCAGGACCACTCTCTCCCACATATCGCGATCTATGTATACCGGCTGAGCTAGCTCATCACAGTTCACGACCAGGGCAAGGCCGGCGCGCTCGAAGGCTGACCGGAAAACACTGACCAGCTCGCTGGTGACTTGCGCCAGATTGCTGGGCTGGTAGCGCACCTTCGTGCGCCCAGCTTCGAGACGGGAGAATTCCAGCAGAGTATTGACCAGCTTCAGCAGCCGAAGTTGATTGCGATACACAGTTTCGAGAGCCCGTCCCCGCAGGGAGCGTTCCGGCGAATTCAATCCATCTTCTGTAGGTCCGAGCATCAAGGTAAGCGGTGTACGGAACTCGTGGCTTACATTGCTGAAGAATGTAGTCTTGGCGCGGTCCAATTCGGCCAACATTTCGGCCCGCTTCTTTTCCTCTTCATAGGCCTGGGCATGCGCAATGCTCGCCGACAGCTGGCCTGCGACCAGCGACAGGAAGCCCTTGTAATTGCTATCGAGACGTCGAAACGGGTTCAACCCGACAATCATCACGCCGGACAGGCCGGTGGTTCCGGAAGCCGTGATGGGAAGCAGCGCGGCTTGGGTAGGTGGAGTATTCCAGGGGGCGATAGGAATCAACCCGTGCGCATCACTCAGGGGAACAATCATCATCTCGTGAGCGGTCAAAACCTTATTCAGGGGCCACACCGCGTCGTCTCCCAACTTCAGGGTTTCCGGCGCTAGCAGACTGCCTTCGTCAATAGCCGATTTTGCTGCCAGGAACGCGGCATCCCGGGTGGGATCATGAAGATAGATCAGCGTGAAACAGAGATCGCGATGATCGTGGCGAAACGTTTCAGCCGCCACGCGGCACACGTCGCGCCAGTTCGTGGCGTCGGAGGTCTGCGCAGCAAGGTCCCGCAGCAAACCCATCTGCCGTTCGCTGACGATTTTTTCCGTCTCGGGAGAATTGGCGCAGATAATCCCGCCGGTCCCGCCTTGATCGTTGGGCACCGGGCTATAGGAAAAGGTGTAATAGGTTTCTTCGCGATAACCATAGCGCTCCATGATGAGGAGCAAAGCTTCGTCGTAGGTGCCCTCGTTGCGCTCCATCGCGGCCGCCGCGCGCGGGCCAATCTGGTCCCAAATCTCGCGCCAGATCTGGCGTGCAGGCTTCCCTAACGCCTCCGGATGTTTTCCGCCTAGTATTGAGATGTAGGCGTCGTTATAGAGATTAATAAGCGAATCGCCCCACCAGACAAACATCGGCTGCCGGGCAGTCAGGACGATACGGACGCAGGTTTTCAGGTTCTGCGGCCACGACTCCACCGGCCCCAGCGGGGTTCTCCCCCAATCTACTTCCGCCATCCGGGCACCCATGTCTCCGCCACCAGCGAACAGAGAAGCTGAGGTATTCATGGCTTGGGACGCCTTGGCGTCTTTCGCACCGGTTTTTATAGCAGGGGATTGGGAAACGCGGTTTTCGGATGAGAAACGGCGCGATTTCGCGGATTGCTTTGCCATTCTTGCTGCCGCACTCGCCAGCAATGCAGAGCGGGGACCACACTTCCTGTCCATACTATTCGCGACCCTGAATAGGTGGATATACAGCAAAATCCGTAGGAGAGGCGGGGAACGGTTCTAGTTATGGTGGCTGGGGTGGCGGAGGAGGAGAGGAGTTCGGCGCAGCCCCAGAACCGTCGCAGCCTGGAAGAACCGCAAAGTATGGGCGCAAGAAGAGAGTTGCCAGAGTTTGCGCCCGAAACAGCTTTTCATGGCGATATCGGAAGCGAAAAGATGATTCAGAGTTGCTTCTGGAACAGCGCAGATCCTCGCGCTCGAAGCATTTGAGGTGGATAATGCGATGCTTCGGCCTAAAGCGAGAGCCGTTTCAGGTAATCACGGAACTCTGTGGCTAAGTCCGGCCTGTTCAGAGCAAACTCGACAGTCGCTTTCAGGAAGCCGAGCTTGTCGCCGGTGTCATGGCGGCGCCCTTCGAAGACGTAGGAATACATCTTTTCCTGTTTCAGCAAGGCGCGCATTCCATCCGTCAGTTGTAGTTCGCCTCCGGTGCCCGCCTGGGTTTGAGCGAGCACATCAAAGACAGCGGGAGTCAAAATGTAGCGTCCGATGATGGCAAGGTTCGATGGAGCTTCTTCCGCTTTGGGCTTCTCGACCATATTCTGAATTTCAAAGACACGGTCACCGAACCGACTCTCCGCCGGTTTCACATCGAGAACGCCATAGGAGGAAATCGCTTTCCCCTCCACCTTTTCGGTTGCTATCACCGAGCACTGTGTTTCATCGAACACTTCCATCATCTGCTTCAGGCAGGGCACGCGGGCATCAACGACATCGTCAGCCAGCAGAACGGCGAACGGTTCATTACCGACGAGCTCTCGAGCCATCAGCACGGCATGGCCGAGCCCCAATGCCTCTTTCTGGCGTACATAAGCCAGGTGAATCATGTCGGAGATATCGCGGACAATCTGCAGCAGATCGTTCTTGCCTTTGGCCTCAAGAAGTTTCTCGAGCTCATAGCTCTGATCGAAATGATCTTCGATGGCGCTCTTGCCGCGTCCGGTGACGATGATGATCTGGTCGCAGCCCGCCGCCAGCGCCTCTTCCACGCCGTACTGGATGATCGGCTTATCTACCAGGGGAAGCATTTCTTTGGGTTGCGCCTTGGTGGCAGGCAGGAATCGCGTACCCAGGCCGGCAGCCGGAAAAACAGCTTTTCGCACTTTCATTGGCATAAGTAGTCTTCAGTGACAAATGTTCGTTCGCAGTCTTCGGACCCACAAATTAGACATCATCTGCTCAGATGATACTCGCCGAGTTGCTGGACTGACGTGGCTAGCCCGCACGCACCTCGTCGGCCGGGGTGCCAGCGAGTTGCTCTAGCAGCGCCCGCAGATTTGCCAATACCTCGTCCGCTCGCGATAGCTTCAGCACGAATTTCAGAACCCCCTGGGGCGTAAACTGCGCGCCGCGCTGGGATGCCACGAACCGCATTAGGCGTTCCGGATCGACGTTCGCATTTCCACGGAAGTGTACGCTCACTTGTTCCCGCTTGCGCTCGATGCTGGTCACGCCCGCGCGCATGGCGAGCAATTTGAGGCTGGCGTACTCCAGAAGGTTGTGCACGGCCAATGGAGGCTCCCCATAGCGATCCTGCAATTCGGAACGCACGTCGCTGAGCTGGGATTCGTTCTCCACACCCGCAATGCGCTTGTACATGCGTAACCTCTGATTTTCTTCCTGGATATAGTCAGCAGGAATCCGGATGTTAAGCCCGAGATTGAGCTGAATAGCCTCTTCTTCCGGTGCCGCCTCGCCTTTCAGTTCACGCACGGCCTGGTCGAGCATGCTGGTATATAGCTCGAATCCCACCGCATCGATGTGCCCGCTTTGCTCGCCGCCCAGCAGGTTGCCCGCACCGCGCAGTTCCAGATCGAGCGCTGCGATCTTGAAACCCGCGCCTAGGTCGGAGAATTCCTTCAAGGCAGCCAGCCGCCGTCGTGCGATGGGCGTCAGCTCAATCTCCGACGGCAGCAGCAGGTAAGCATAAGCGCGGCGGTTGGAACGGCCGACTCGGCCACGCAATTGATAAAGCTCCGATAAGCCGAAGCGATCGGCGCGATTGATCAGAATCGTGTTGCATAGCGGAATATCAAGTCCATTTTCGATGATCGTGGTGGCCACCAGGATGTCGGCTTCATGATGCATGAATTTCAGCATCATCTTTTCTAACTCGCCTTCCGACATCTGGCCATGACCTACGATAATCCGAGCGCGCGGAATTAACGCCTGCAGTTTGGCCGCAATCTCCCAGATCGTTTCCACGCGGTTGTGGACGAAATAAACCTGGCCGCCACGTTCGAGTTCCTGCTCGATGGATGACTGGATTAGCTTGTCGTCCCAGGCGGCAACTACCGTCTGAATAGCCATCCGGTCCTTGGGCGGAGTTTCGATCACGCTCATGTCACGCAAGCCGACCAAGGACATGTGCAGAGTGCGGGGGATTGGCGTCGCCGACATCGTGAGCACGTCCACTTGCTTGCGCATTTGCTTGATGCGCTCTTTGTGCCGCACTCCGAATCTCTGCTCCTCATCCACTACCAGGAGGCCGAGATCGGCAAACTTGATGTCCTTGGAAAGAATGCGGTGCGTGCCGATCAGGATATCAATCTTTCCCGCCTCCGTTTTCTGCAGGATTTCTTTCTGTTCCTTCGGCGACCGGAAACGGCTGATCATTTCAATGGTGACAGGGAAGGCGGCGAAACGCTGCTTGAAGGTTTCATAATGCTGGAAGGCAAGGACGGTAGTCGGCGCCAGGACAGCCACTTGTTTGTTGTCGCTGACTGCTTTGAAGGCGGCTCGCATCGCGACTTCCGTCTTGCCGTAGCCTACGTCGCCGCAGAGCAGGCGATCCATGGGCTGCTGCGACTCCATGTCGCGTTTCACGTCGACAATGGCCTGCTCCTGGTCCTCGGTTTCGTTGTATTCAAAGGAGTCCTCGAATTCTTTCTGCCATTGCGTGTCGGTGGGGAAGGCGTGGCCCTCGACCATTCGGCGTTCCGCGTACAGCTTGATCAGTTCGTCCGCCATGTCTTGCATGGCTTTGCGCACGCGAGCCTTGGTCTTGGCCCAGGTAGCTGTCCCCAGATGGCTCAAGGGCGGCTTGTTACCTTCGGCGGACCGGTATTTCTGAACCAGGTCGAGCCGGGTGAGCGGAACGTACAGTTTGGCCGCTTCCGCGAACTCCAGCAGCATGAACTCGGCCGGGCCGTCTCCTTGGTTGATTTCCTTCAAACCCTGGTATTGGCTGATTCCGTGCTCGACGTGCACCACGTAATCGCCCACCTGCAAATCACGAAAATCGGAGAGAAATGTCGAGACCTTGGACTTTTGCCGTTGCGGTCGCGTGAGCACGGCTTCCGATTCGTCGAACAGGTCGCGCGATCCGAAAATGGCGAGGTTGCCTTCCGGCAGCAGCACGCCATCCGGAACATAGGATCGTACCAGGGTGGTGGCGAAAATCTCTCCGGAAAAATATGCGGTTTCATCCGCGTAACTCTCGCCGCCCCGCGTGCGGCTGCCCAGACGGAAAGGAATGTTGTACTCGGTGAAAATGTCCGCCAGCCGTTCCAGTTCGCCGGTATTCGCGGCCGCGAAGAGCACCCGCTTGCCTTGATCGGAGAGTCGCTTCGCTTCCTCCAGCATGGTCGGCACGGAACCGTGGAAGCGCGGAGTCGGCTGGCTGGCGAAAGACACATCTTCCACTCCGGCCCGCGTGATTCCCAAATGTTGCAGATCGGCTCCGCGGCTACTCGCTAACGTTTTCTGTAATTCGTCAGGAGGGAAGTACAAATCTTCAGGCCGAACCAGATTGCCGACGCCGCTTCGTTCGTGGGCCTCGCCCACACGCGCCCACACGCGGTCCAACTCGTGTTTCACGCTCTCCGGTTCATCGACGATCACGGCGGCTTCCGGCATGAGGTCGATCAGAGTGCGGTCCGCCCCTGCTACTGGCGCATAAAACTCCCAGCCGGGAAAAACAGTGACTCCGCCAGACCGCACAGCTTCTTCAACGACCTCCTCCGGTCCGGTAATGCGTTTGCCCGACAAGCGCACGTGAATCGCGCCCAGGAGTTCCTCATTCACCGGAGTTTCAGTCAGCGGCAACAGCAATGCTTCATCCACTGGATTGGACGAGCGCTGACTCCCAGGGTCGAATTTGCGAATCGATTCCACCTCATCGCCAAAAAACTCGACGCGCACCGGTCGATCCGCTTCCGGCGAGTAGACATCCAGAATTCCGCCGCGAAGCGCATACTGGCCGGGCATCTCGACCACATCTGCGGCTGTGTATCCGACCGTATTCAGGTGACGGACGAGTGCGTCCGCATCCAGAGTCTCGGCGCGGCGAACGGTGCGCGCCAAATCGATGTAATACTCAGACGATCGCAGCCGGATGGCCGCCGCGGTGACCGGTGTGACTACGATTGAAGCGGTGCCACTCGCAACCTTCCACAAAGCCGCCGCGCGTTCCTCCTGGATTTCCGGATGCGGGGAAAGATTCTGAAAGGGGAGCACGTCGCGGGCCGGTAGCCCGACTATCGACTCGGGCGCGACTATGCCCGTCAGTTCGGCAAAGCCTTGCAGGACTGGAACCAGATCCTCGACGGCGCGATTATCGGCCGTTACCACAATAAAGGGCCGGCCCGCAGCCCGCTGCAACAGGACCAGCAGCATCGCCTTGGCCGTGGGAGTGGTTCCGGAAACACCCAGCCGCCCCGTGCCCTCTTTCAGATGGGAGGCTACACGCGTGAAGGAAGGTATCTTTTCCGCGTCCGCAAAAAGTTCGCGGACGAAAGGAAGGACCATTGCTTCTTTATTCTATCAGTCGCTAGGTTCGAGCCGGTGCCTGGTCAGAAATAATCGAGCTGTCTGCTGGGAATCGTATTCTGTCATCCCGACCGGAGCGAAGCGCAGTCGAGGGACGTTGTGTGTTTCTGTATCCCTCCCCAACTCCCCAGGCGAAAGCATTTCGGCGGTGCATACAAGGAAAAGGGCCGGCACTTTGGCCGGCCCTTCTGCCCTCAAAACATCCGGTGGTGTTACTGAGGTTTGTTCTCGTTCTTTTCGTACCGGTTCTCTTGGTGCATGAACGCAGATGGGTTTTCCCTTATCTCGTCCCGCACCTGAGGGTGCTTCTCGAGCCAGCGTTGCAGCTCTTTGTGGTTGTTCACATAGGCCGTGTCGTTAACCTTCGACGGATCGCTACGCAGGTCCTCGGCCACCTCGGGGTGCTTATCTAGGAAGTGGTCAAATTCCTTCACGTCACGGCGAGTCGTGTCACTCTTGCCGTTGGCTGATAGCGGATCGCGATCGGTTCTCGACGGGTTCTGTCCCATGCTGTCCCGATCTCGGGTCTGATCTTGTGGACTCGGTTGTTGTTCTTGCGCTCCGCTATTCATGCCTGGCTCTTCGGACATTGGTTTCGCCGAATGATCGGGAGCCGTGGGCGAAGGCTGGGTTGTTGAAGGTGACATATCCGGCTGCTGCGCACTCTGTGCCAATGCGCTTCCACCCGAAACCAGGGCTGCCGAGAGCGACGCTATCATCAGTCCCCAACGTAATTTCATAATCTATGCTCCTCCTGAATTGAACGATGCCTATTCGCTTGGGTAGCTGCAACCGCCTTGCCACTGCTGAGTAGCTGCCTGCACGCCACCCCTCAGCCACTTGCGGAAACTTCACCCTGATCGAACAAAACCCGCATGTCATATTTGCCCGATTTGGGTCTTGGACCCTCGTCTAACGAGGTACGGGGCTCTCCTCTGTAAATATGCCGGATTGACTGTAGGAAGCAGCACCGATGTCCGAAGCTGAAGGGAAAACGTGAAGGTGCAATAGCCTAGTGGGAAGAGAATTCACAGCGACTCCAGACTTCCTCGGCGAAGCTCAGTCTCGAAAGAGTGGCCGTGTCAAACAGGTTGGCCCGCCGCTGCCGTTGATGCACAGCTCGCTGCCCGGAAACGTGCGCACATCAAATCCGGCCGCGCGAAGCTTTTCGTTGGTGCGCACATTCTCATCGAGAGAAAGCAAACGGCCTTGGCCGAGAGCCAAGACATTACATGCCAGCGTTTCGCGCTCCGCGGTTTCGATCTGAATAAAGGAATATTCACGGTCGCGCAGCGATTCCACAGTCTCTACGGCCAGCCAGGGCAGATCCACGAGCGCAGTTTTTTCATCCAACAAGCTGATCAGCGACATGAGATGCAGGCACGCCGAGGGCCCCGACCCGTATGGGAGCGGAGCCGCGACAACCTCAATCCCTTTGGGCGCGAACAATTTTCGGAGTTGATAAATGCCGGCCGCGTTGGTTCGGTAGCCGTGCCCCACGAGAAGGGTTGCCGAATCCAGCCAAACCATGTCGCCAGCTTCTGCGGTCGCGGGCGGAACAAGTTCTCCAAACACCGGAATGCCAACTCTCTCGTAGAACTCGCGCTGTCGTGCCGATTCGGCTACTCGGTTCGCTTTTCCGGGCCGCAGGACGATGATTCCGAAATCGGTTGGCAGACAGGCATCGTGGGCATATACCGCATCCAGAGAAAGATCGGGCGACGCTGGCAGCGAAAGCAATTCCGCATCGATCTCCTGCAGTTCGCGGCACAGGGCGGCATGTTGCGCACTGGCTCGTTGTACATCGGGCGCATGCTGAAAGCCCAGCTCCTGCCACCGTGCGACAGAGTCAAAATTGTCCCAACCAGCTTGCTGAGGCGAACAAACCAGCACTCGTCTGAGGGCTCCCACCATCGAGTGCCCGTTTACGTTCGTTAGTGTGGTTTGTGTAGTCATAGACAAATCAGCCGCTTTGATTGTACGACACCATTTCATGAGAGATGCTGGCCAGAGCAGCTGGCAGTCTGGCGCGTTATTCTCGTAACGGCTCCGGAACCATTTTGAAACTCCTCCTAAAATCTTTTGTCGGCCCGTCCTTTGGTTTCGCTAACTGTCACCGCTTTTTTCCGATATAGGGAGAGTCCGATAGTGGGCCCTTGCCCAGTGCACCTGCAACGCATTGGGCCTCCACGGGTGGACTTTTATGATGGAGCAAAACAAAGAAATCGATCCTGACAGCCTGCGCAAGATCTTTCATGCGCAGAAGATGGATGCTATTGGCCAGCTCGCGGCTGGAATCGCGCATGATTTTAACAATCTCCTTCTGGTGATCAGCAGCTACGCTGAGCTCGGAATGGAAGCGCTGCCGGCCCGCCATCCCGTTCATCAGAAACTAGGCGAAATACTGAACGCTTCCCGGCGTGCGGCGATGCTTACCAAACAACTCCTTACTTTCGGCCGTGAGCAGGAGAGGTCCCCGCAGGAACTGGATATGAATGCATTTCTCGGAAATATCTCCAAACTGCTGGAGCGCCTCATGGGAGAAGACATCGAATTCCGCCTGTTCAGCGGAAAGGACCTGGCCCGGGTAAAAGCCGACCCGGTACAACTGGAGCAGGTCCTGCTTAATCTCGCTAATAATGCACGCGATGCCATGCCCAAGGGTGGCCGATTCACGCTGGAAACGGCCAATGTCCATCTCGATGAGCCTTATTTGGAGCAGCATCCGGCGGTGCAGCCGGGGGAATATGTTCTGCTAACCGTCAGCGATACTGGTCACGGCATTCCCCCCGAGCATCTGCCTCGCATCTTTGAGCCGTTCTTCACGACCAAAGAGCCCGGCAAAGGCACCGGCCTTGGCCTGGCAACTGTATATGGCATCGTAAAGCAGAGCGGTGGACACATCTGGGTCTACAGCGAACACGATTTAGGTACGACCTTCAAAATTTACTTGCCAGCTATGACCGTGGCCGCAGCCACTACGGTTACTGCCGCCGCCGAGGAGCAGATCTCGCGTGGCTCGGAGACTTTACTGGTCGTCGAAGATGAAGAATGTGTTCGCCTGCCAGCGTGCGAATTTCTTTCCCGCTGCGGTTATCACGTCCTTCAGGCCTGCGACGGGGAGGATGCCGTACGCGTCACCGGCGCTTACGACGGCGTCATTCATCTGCTGGTCACGGATGTGGTGATGCCCCATATGAGCGGCAACGACCTGGCCGCGTATTTCTGGAAGCAGCGCCCGGAGACTCGTGTTTTGTATGTCTCCGGATATTCGAGTCCAACGTTGGTTCAGCACGGCATCGGCGGCCACGACACACTCTTCCTCGAGAAGCCATTCACGCTCAAGGAGCTATCGGCCAAGATCCGGCAAGCGTTAAGCGCGCCGTCGCATGCCCCGGCAGAAATCCCCGCGTCTTCCTGAGCCGGAATTGCCTCCCGTATAATTCCATCTACTGCAACCGCATGGACTTTTCTCTTACCCAAAAGGCCAATCGGCCGTCTTCTCCAATGTCGTCACTCTTTGCCGATTCAGTTGCATCGCGCCACAGAAAGATGCATTTGGCGATTCTCTTCGCGTTGTGGCTCTTGATCTATGGCTCGACCATTTTCACCCCAGCCCTGCTCGACGACGCCGATACCGTCCACGCGGAGGCGGCGCGGGAGATGCTGCTGCGGCACGATTGGGTCACTCTCTACGCTAATGGGATCCGCTACCTGGAAAAGGCGCCGCTGATGTACTGGGGAGTAGCCGCCGGCTTCAAGATATTCGGAGTGCACGAATGGTCGGCGCGTTTGCCACTGCTCATAGGAGTTCTGGCGCTACTGCTAGTCGCCTACTGGCTCGGCGGGCGCCTCTATGGAGAGAGCGGCGGATTTTATTCAGCCCTCGTGCTAGTCACCGCGGTGGGGCCGTATCTCTATACGCGATTTCTGATCCCCGACATTCTGGTCGGCTTGTGGCTGACCCTGAGCTTCGGCTTTTTTTTGTGGACTCTGGAAGAAGAACGGCCATCGCGCCTCGCCTGTTGGGGACTCGCCGCCAGCATCGCGTTGAACGTGCTTACGAAAGGCCTGATCGGACTGGTGTTCCCGGTTGGAATCATGGGCCTATACCTCATACTGACCGGGAACCTTCGGCACATCCTGCGCATGCGGCTGCTGTCGTCCATTGCTGTCCTATTTGCAATTGCGGCACCCTGGCATATCCTGGCCGCCCTTCGCAATCCTGATCAGGGTGCAACCCGTGGCTTCCTGTGGTTTTATTTCGTCAACGAGCATTTTCTCCGTTATCTGAACAAACGGGTCCCGCGCGACTACGACACTGTCCCCTTGCTGCTGTTCTGGATTCTGACCGTCGTCTGGCTTGTGCCCTGGGCTGCATTCCTGCCGGAATCCGTGAAGCAAGTCCCGGTGCGTTGGCGGGAAATACGTTCTCTGGGTGGGCTCCAGCTTGCGACTGCTCCTGTCCGACGAGGCAGCGCAAATCTGCTGTTCCTCATCTGGGGCTTGGTCATCATCGTATTCTTCAGCTTCTCAACTCGGCAGGAATACTACACAATTCCCGCCCTGCCGGCCTTTGCTCTCTTGATCGGGGGGTGGCTCGCGCGTGAGGGCGAAGATGCATCGGCGACCGGCCCGCGTCGGGCTGGACGCATTTCGTCTGTCGTGCTTTTTGTGATTGGGCTTATTGCGTTTTCAGTGGGGATGTTTTTCCTCTTTTTGTCGAAACCGGCCACGTCTGCGGATCTTGCCGACCTGCTGAAGAAAAATCCCAATGAATACGCCCTTTCGCTAGGACATTTTCTGGACCTGACGCCACAGGCGCTGGGCGCGTTTCGCATCCCCCTGCTGGCCACCTCGCTGGCGTTTCTGCTGGGAACTGGAATGAATTGGTACTTGCGCCGGCGCGGCTCTCCCGCGCGAGCGAATCTGGCGCTGGCTGCCATGATGGTCGTGCTCCTGCTCGCTGTCCACTCCGCCTTCGTAACCTTTTCGCCGATACTTTCCTCCAAGCAACTTGCTCTTGTTCTCGAACAGCAATACCGTCCCGGCGACCAGGTTGTGGTCCGAGGCCTCTACGAGAATGCGTCCACATTGAATTTTTATACCGGTATTCATCTGCTGACCATGCACCAGCCCACCGGCAATATGTGGTATGGGTCGAAATTTGCGGATGCCCCGCCAGTGTGGATTTCCCCGGAACAATTCGGGAACCTGTGGAACTCTCCGACTCGCGTTTTCCTCTGGACGGATCGGGAGAACCCGCCGGAGTTGGCTGGGCGAACCACTCACGAGTTAAGCCACAGTGGGGGTAAGTTCATCTATACGAATTTCTGAGGGCCATCAGGGCTCGGCGCTGGTGCTGAGCCTGGAAGATAATGGACTGCCGGCGCGCTCCAACTTTCCTTTTTTCAGCAAGAAGCGATCGCCGCGCCAATGCACGGTACGCCCCGCGTAAGCCGCTGCCCAGAAGATGAGGGCAAGGCAATCGCGAAGTGGAATCAGCCACCAAAGTTTGCGCACTTGTTTATCGCCCAGTACCAATTCGCCTACCGCAAAAGCTACGGATAGGCGAACGGCTAACGCGATTCCGAGTAAGATCCATGCCCACCATGCGCCGCGTTCCAACATTACGGTCAGCACCGCCCAAGGTACCGCGTGCGTCAGAGCCAGTCCCATGTAGCCCCAGGGCCGGGAGTCGCGGATGCCGCGCGCCCAGCGCAACTGGTGCCTCACGAAATCCCGCCACGAGTAGGCAGGAAGAAAGGTCTCGACTACCGTATCGGCGATGTGCACACGCTTGCCACTGCCGGCGATGCGAGCGCCCAACTCATAATCATCGGCTAGATAATCAACAATGGTGTCGAAGCCACCGATCCCTTCGAGATCACGCTTGCGCAGCGCCATGGTCGAGCCCAGCCCGAAGCGAACCTCACCCTCCACTACCTGCGCCATGAGCACGCCGGCGCAGAAATCGGTGCTGATACCGAGTGCCTCCAACTTCGATACAATAGTGCTTCCAGCAACACCCCTGTAAAGGCACGTAACCATCCCCACTTGCTCATCCACAAACGGAGCCATAATTCGGCAGAGATAGTCTCGTTCGACGCGAATATCACTATCGTTCACCAGCAGGTATTCGTACTGGGCTAGCGGCGCCATTTGGGCGAGATTGCTGACTTTTATGTTCGCGCCTAGCGCCTTGGGAAATACCAGCAGACGAATCTGGCGTTCGGGGAACTCCAACTTCAGCTTCTCGACGAGCGTTACGGCGGGATCGTTCGGGTCGTGAACTGCGAAAAGAATCTCATACTCCGGATAATCGACCAGGCAGTGACTGCGGAAACTTTCATACATTTCCGGATCAGTCCCTCGCAACGGCTTCAAAATGGAAACGGGTGGAGTCCCAGGTCTGCCCTTTCCTTTAAGATCAAGACCACCCCGCTGGTAAATAAACTTGCGCGCGCTCCATAAACAGAAAACGTTATAGACGATTCCGGCGCAAGCGCCCGCCGCGCTGATAATCGCAAGGACCTGAACGAAGTGAATCGGCATCCCGCTTGAGAGTATCCGAGAAGCTAGCTACGCAAGCAACATTAGAGTTGAACGGGGAGGGCTGTCACTTGGCAGGTTGCGTCGCGGCTAGCTGCAACGATTCAGAAACCAGTCGTCAGCCTTCAGTCGTCAGTCTTCAGCTTTGCGTCGTCAAGGTTTCGCTGACGACTGACGACTGATAGCTGACAGCTCTGCGCGAGGCCCCCGCAGCCTTGAAACTTTGAAATTCTATTTCAGCTCCAGCCTTCCTTCGGCACTTGCACGATATTGTTTCGAATCGCGTAGAGCACCAGTTCCCCCACCGAGTGCAGCTTGAGTTTGCGCAGGATGTTGCTGCGGTGGGTCTCGGCCGTTTTCACGCTGAGGTTGAGCACAGAGGCGACCTCTTTGGTGCTCTTACCCTCGGCAAGAAGCTGTACGATCTCGCGCTCTCGCGGGGTTAAGGTGGGCAAGCTCGGCTCCGCAGCCTGCGGATCTCCACCCTTGAGATAAGCTTCCAGGACCATCTGCCCGACGCGGGGAGTGAAGAACGTTCTCTGCTGCATGATGGCCTCAACCGCGGCTACCAGATCGCGAGCGGCATCGGATTTCAGGACGAAGCCGCGCGCGCCCGCCTGCAGCACGTCGCGCACAACCTGGTCGGTGTCAGTGATGGTAAGGACTAGCACCTTCTGATCGGGATTATTTCGGAGAATCTGGCGGGTCGCGTCCAATCCGTTCAGGTTCGGCATACCGATATCGAGGATAACGACGTCCGGTTTCAGTTCGCGTGTCTTGTCTACCGCCTGTCGGCCATCAATAGCTTCGCCGCAAACCTGCCACCCGTGCGACTGCAACAGCGCACACAGTCCTTTACGAACGACCTCGTGGTCGTCCGCAACCAAAATTCGGCCGCCCTGAGCCATGAATAGTTGCCCTTGTCTCGGAGCTTAGGTCTGAGCCGGAAGCAGAATAATGTCTTCCAAGGTCAGATTTTGCCCCGCGATCCCTTTATAGGATAGCTGCTCTCTTCCGTAATGATGCGGTAATCGTACTATGCCGTTTCTCTAACGGAATTGTAACTACAGTGAATACTGTATAGACTTACTCCCCTAGTTTTGGCGGAATAACCCTATAGTTCTAGTTGTTTTCTGTCGCCCTTCCATGGACGAAAGCATTTAAGGGCAGACGCTTATTGCGTGGGAGGATAGCAGGTTTCGCATACCGCTAGTACCAGATTCCGGGCTGAAGTCGGTGTTAGGAATCCTGGATGCTTGCGGGAGGCAGTTCAAGACCCGGGGTCACGAGCCGAGCCTTTGAGTGTGTTTCCCACAGGACGGATATCATCACCTCAGCAAGGGAAGGGTACTCATGGCGGTTAGAATCCTATTGGCGGATGATCATGAGGTTGTGCGGCAAGGGCTGCGTACTATCCTCAAAGCGCGGCCGGATTGGGAAATAGTTGGGGAAGCGGAAAATGGCCAGGAGGCTATCGAAGCGGTTCGCGACCTCAAGCCTGATGTAGTTATCCTCGACATTACCATGCCCGTCATGAGCGGCCTTGAGGCGACGCAGGCCATCTGCAATCTCCGCCTCGGGGCGCATGTCTTGATTTTCACTATGCATGATTCCAGGAGCCTGGTTAAAGCCGTGCGCAAGGCGGGAGCCCATGGTTATGTACTGAAATCGCGCGCCGCACGTGACCTCATCAAGGCGGTTGAAGCCATGCTCGGCGGAGGTACCTTCTTTGGGCCCGAGAACGGTCTGGACGGTGAGGAAGCCGAAAAATCCAAGCGCAAAAACCTCCTCCTATGCCGGGGTGCTCTGTATTACCTTTGCACGTTGTGAACGGCAGCTGCTAGCATTCCGTAGCTGCTGTACAAACCACGCGCCATCAACCGAATCAAAGCGGGATGACTTCGCAAGACCTCTCCGTTGACACCAGTCGACTTACCGCCCCGCAAATCTTCGACGCCGCCAAGGAGAATGCGCGCGGCGAGGCGCGCCGGTCTTCGCGAACCCTGGCCTTCTCGGGACTGGCGGGGGGCCTGGTCATGGGATTGACGGGCCTCAGCGTGGCCGCGGTGCGAGCTGTTTTAGGAAACGGTTCATGGCCGGAGTTCGTTTCTTATCTGTTTTATCCAACCGGCTTCATCGCCGTCATTATCGGACGTGCGCAGTTGTTCACCGAGAACACACTCTATCCGGTGTTGCTGATCCTCGATGAACGCAAGCAGCGCGCCCGTTATGCCGCTGAAACGCTCCGGCTTTGGAGCGTGGTGTTCGCTGCTAACGTATTGGGGGCATTCGCTTTCGCTGCCTTGGTCATGCAAACCGGTGCCTTGCCCGGAGAGGTCTCTCGGGAATTAATCAACCTCGGGCGGAGTGCTGTCTCGGGAAACACATCCCACTTTTTCTGGGGCGGAATCATAGGCGGGTGGTTAATTGCGCTGGTCGCGTGGGTGGTCACCGCCAGTCACTGGACGATTGGACAGCTAGCGATGATCTGGCTGCTGACCTTCGTGGTCGGCATCGGGCGTTTCTCCCACTGTATTGCGACCAGCGGCGAAATCCTTTCTGCCGTTGTTTCAGGAGTCCTCTCACCGGCCACATATTTGCATTGGCTGCTCTTCGCAACCCTCGGCAATATAGTGGGTGGCGTGATTATGGTCAGCGTTCTGAACTACGGACAGGTGCGGCTGGAATAGTGGAGGGCAGTAATTAGCTTTGCATTCACGGGCCAAAGGACTATTTCGCTTTCCACCTGTGCTCATCCCACTTCCACCAGTCCATACTGCTTTTGCCATTTGCTGCGCATGTAGCGGATAGCACGATCGATTTCCATTCGCGTGATTTCCGCATTGGGCCCGCTCAGAACGGCGGCCGCTTCCCGCTTGGCGGCTTCGAGCAGTTGCCGGTCGCGAATAATATTGGCGACACGGAAACTGGGTAGTCCAGCCTGTTTCGTCCCGAAGAATTCGCCCGGCCCGCGCAATTCGAGATCAAGTTCTGCGATCTCGAATCCGTCGGTGGTGCGCACCATAGCATCGAGCCGCCGATCGCCCTCTTCCGACACCTTCCCGCTAGTCATAAGAATGCAATACGACTTGGCCGGTCCCCGGCCAATCCGGCCGCGCAGTTGATGTAGCTGAGCCAGTCCGAAGCGTTCAGCGTGCTCGACGACCATAACGGACGCATTGGGGACATCAACACCCACTTCGATGACGGTCGTCGAGACCAGAATCTGGATTTCTCCTCTTTGAAACAGCCGCATAGTCATGTCTTTGGTTTCGGCATCGAGTTGGCCGTGCAGGACCGCAACTTTCAAATCCGAAAATACGCGGCTGCTCAGCTCTTTGTACATCCTCATCGCGGCTTTCAACTCGGTTTCCTCATTCTCCTGGATCACTGGATAAACGACATACGCCTGATGTCCGGCTGCGATCTGCTTGCGAACGAAGTCCCACACTTCGGGTGAGCGCTCGTCGGAGATACGGCGAGTCACGATAGGCGTGCGGCCGGGAGGCATTTCATCGATTACGGACAAATCAAGATCGCCGTACAGGGTGAGTGCCAGCGTTCGCGGAATGGGAGTGGCAGTCATGACGAGAACGTCGGGTTCCGGAGCAATGGACGCCACTGTGCTGGTGACAGTCCTGTCGCCACCCTCATCGATCGGTCCGACCCCCTTCTTCATCAGCTTTAAGCGTTGTAAGACACCAAACCGGTGCTGTTCATCAACGATGACCAGTCCCGGTTTTTCGAACTCCACTTTGTGTTCCAGCAGGGCATGGGTTCCAATTACCAACTGCGCATTGCCTTGCGCGACATGACGTCGAATTTCCCGTTTGCGGTCCTGCTCCAGCGAGCCCGTCAGCAGAACAATGCGATATCCGGCATTCTCCAGAATTCGGCGCGCCGAGAAATAGTGCTGGGTAGCAAGAATCTCAGTGGGCGCCATTAATGCAACCTGGTAACCATTTTCAATCGCGATGATGGCCGCCTCCAACGCGACGATCGTTTTGCCCGAGCCCACGTCGCCTTGCAGTAGACGCCGCATGGGAAACGGCTTCTCCATATCCCCGGCGATCTCCTTGAGTACGCGTTTCTGGGCAGCGGTCGGATGGAAGGGGAGGATCCTTTTTATGGCCCCGCGTACGGGCTCATCCAACTGAAATGCGATCCCGGTCTGGGCCTTCTGCTGCCGTCGCTTCAGTTCCAGCCCCAACTCGATGAAGAACAGTTCTTCGAAGATCAGCCGGATGTGCGCGGGTGTACGGAAAGATTGCAGATCCTGCAGGCTCTCGTCTGCATCGGGCCAGTGAACTTGGGACAGCGCTTGCCGCGCTGGAATGAGCGCCATGCGCGAACGCACAGCCGCCGGAATCATTTCCGGAATTTCTGGAGTCATGTTTTCCAGAGCCGAATGTACGATGCGACGGAACCAGCGCGAGGTGAGTTTTCCAGTCGCCTCGTAAATGGGAACGATTCTCCCGATTTCCAGCGACGCAGCCAGATTCTGTTCTGCCTCGCCGGTACCGTGATCCCCCGAGCCGCTATCCAGAACCTCGACCTGTGGCTGTATGATCTGCAACTCGCCCCGCTTATCGGTGTCCACCCTGCCGTAGAGTGCAACCATCTGCCCGGGCTGAAATTTGTCTTTCAGGTAGGCGCCGTGGAACCACAGGCACGTCAAGCGCGCTCTGCCTTGCCCCAGAGTCAGCTGAAAGATCGAAGTGCCGCTGCGGCGGGTTCGGAACAAGCCCGCGGTACGAACTTCGCCAATGATGGTGGCCATCTCGCCCGGGCGGAGTTCGGCAATACTGCGGGGGTTTAGCCGATCTTCGTAGCGGAAGGGAAGGTAATGCAGTAGATCATCGAGCGTGTGGATCCCCTTGGCCCCCAGCACATCAGCCAGGCGTGGACCGATGCCCTTGACATACTGAACGGGGGTAGCGAGTTCCAGCATCGAAGGAAATGGTAACGAAAACGAGCGCATCGTGGTTACCGAATCGTGGAGCGGAAGATTACATCTTTCATTTTGGCAGCAGGCACAGCAGAATCCGGTGTCTAAGCAGAGTGTGGCAGTAAATTTCGTCGAGTCGCTGGCGGCGGTCCTGCTAGGCAACGCAGCCTACCTGCTTCTTTCACCTTACATGCCTCCCCTGGCCCGGCATACCGTTTTCAAATTCGATTTCGGAATGCTGATAGATTTCTGGTTCTGCGTGGTTGCCTTTGGTTTGATCAAGACCGCTCGGTGGTGGAGACACAGGAAAAGAGTGGATAGTGACCAGTGAATAGTGGCCGGTGACAGGGAGGGTCTGTCTCGTAATTCAGAGTCATTATCGACTGCTCCTCGTTACTTTCGGAACATCGCACCGTAGCTCAGGCATGACTACAATCCAGCAGGCGTTCCTATGCAAAAAATCGCCATCCTGTACGATGCCAGCCAGGCGGTCTTGTCGACTTTCGACCTGGACGAGGTGTTGCGCCAGATTCTGGCTATCATGCGCGATTATTTTCACCTGCAAAACGTGTCGATTTTCCTGCTGGATAAAGAAAAGCAAGAACTGGTCGTCAAGAGTCACCTTGGATGGGGTCCAGGCCGGGAAAACACGATCATACCATTGGGAACTGGGCTGACCGGGACTGCTGCCCGGGAGAAGCGCCCGATCTATGCTCCCGATGTTAGCAAGGATCCCCGATATCTCTGCCGCTGGTCGAAGACCCAGTCTGAGTTGGCCGTGCCCCTCATGGTTCGGGAAGAGGTTCTCGGAGTCCTGGATTGTCAGAGTGAAAGCCTCGACCACTTTGACAGTGACACGATTGATCTTCTAACCCTGTTCTCGACCCAGGCCTCGATGGCATTACAGAACGCCCGGCTGTACTCTTCGGAGCGCAAGCGCGCCCAGCAATTGGAGGTAATGAATACGATCGCCCAGCAGATGACGGTGGTTCTGGAAATCCCGGAATTGCTGGCGAAAGTCTGTTCGCTCACCCGGCAGGCTTTTAACGTCGATCACGTAGCGGTCATGCTAAAAGAAGAGGAAGACCTGGTGCTCCGCGCTCACAATGGAAGCCTTTCGCTGGCCCTGCCGCCAAATGGAACGAAGTCGCTCTCCCGGGGTTGGTGGGGTGGCGTGCTGAGCTCCGAAAAAACGGCCATCGACAATGACGTGCAGCCCGGCAGTTCGGACGTGCTTTTTCAGGAAACCCGCTCCCGTATGTGCATTCCTCTTATTTCTTTCGGGCAACGACTCGGGGTACTTGCCCTGGCGAGCGCACGTTCGGGCGCGTTTCAGGCGAATGACCGGCAGTCGCTGGAATCGGTTGCCGACATGTGCGCGACCGCTATCCAAAATGCGCACCACATCGAGCGCGTCCGCCAGCTTGCCTACATTGACGGGCTCACCGGTATTTTCAATCGCCGTTTCTTCGAGTTGCGCATTGGGGAAGAGATTGAGCGTGCCAAGCGCTTCAGTACCGGCATGGCCGTGATCATGATTGACATTGATCATTTCAAACGTCTCAACGATGAGTTCGGGCACCTGCTCGGTGACGAAGTGCTGCGCCAAGTGTCGTCGATCTTTTCCCAGCAGCTGCGCAAGATTGACGTGGTATGCCGATACGGCGGCGAGGAATTTGTTGTCGTGCTCTCACAGACGTGTGCGGAGGATGCCCTGGCAGTAGCCGAGAAACTGAGGAGAGTGGTGGGGGAATGGCAATTTCCCGGCGTGCCTCGGCCCGTGTATATAAGTGCAGGGGTAGCGAGTTTTCCGGAGCATGGCACCGAACGGGACCAGCTCGTGAAAGCCGCCGATAATGCTCTCTATACGGCCAAGCAGACCGGCCGGAACCGAGTCTGCCTCGCGTCTGCGGAGAAAGGTAATTCAGCAGGGATGTAGACGATGGCGCGTGGTCTGGTGATCCTCATAATGGTGCTTGTCGGTCTGGACGGACTGCTTGCCCCAGCCCTCACCGATGCGCTGCATTGGTGGCCACGCAAACGCAAATAAATCGAAATTCCAGAATAACAGCACAAAAAGCGGACGCTAGATTTCTGTGCTGTGCTGGAGTTGCCGCAGCTCGCGCTCAACTTCCCTCTGCTGCTCTTTCCATTGCTGCTGCAGTTTGAGACCCTGCTGCCGGATTTCCTTTTCCATTTTGCGCTGCTGCTCTTTCCATTGTTTCTGTTGGCAAAGACTCTTGCGTGCATCCTCCATGGCGCGGCCGGCTTGCTGTACCGCAAACTCCATCTGGGGCTGGATCTTCGCCATCTCCGTTGTGAGAGCCTGCAGGTCTACCTTGGCGTCGATATCCGGGAAGTCGAACTCTTCATCTCCGAAGAGTTCGCCTGACTGCTTGCGTTCAGGGATCGTCAAGGTAAGAGTCTGTTCGCGTTTGTCGCGAATGATCCCGATCGCGACAGGCCCGCCGCGATGCATCTGCAGGCTGTGGCCGAAATCGCTGCTGTCATGGACTGGATCCTTATCCACGCGCACAATTACATCCCCGGCACGGAATCCGGCCTTGTCGGCCCGGCTGCCTCTCTCGACCGACCGCACCAGGACGCCGTGGCCTTCTTTCGCTCCGAAATAGTCGCCGAGTTGCGGTGTAAGGTTTTCAACCATTAGCCCGCTGCGCAGCGCCGAATGCACGACCACGACCGAAACCGGTATATCCATGTCAGGCATGGCGGGCATGGTTGGCATCGTAGGCATCTCGAAATGGAAAGACTTGGGATTCGTCCCCGCCACAAACTTACGTCGTTCTGCCAGTTGCGTTTTGATCGTGAGGGGCTGACCGTTGCGGCTGATGCCCAGCGTGATCACCCGCCCTGACGGAGTCTCATGGATCATACGACGCAGCTGGGCACCACTGTCGATGCCGGTTCCATTCATGGAGAGGATGACATCATGTTCCTTGATGCCAGCCTTGCCGGCGGGTGCATCCTGATCGACCATCGTAACTTCCACACCCTGCTCCTTGCTTAGTTTGAGCGCGGAAAGCCGATCGGACGTTACATCGGCAATATCAACTCCCAAGTAAGCGTTCGTCCCGGACTCCTCACTAGAGTATCCATAGGCCTCGGATGAGTTTTCGTAGATCTGTTCCGGCGCGGCTATGGCTCTCGTCAACGGCAGCAGCATGATGGCCAATAGACAACAAGTACGCATGGTCTCACCTCTAAACAGGTTCTCAATTCTCAGGCAAACTTTGCGTAATCTTCTTGATTTCTCCGTGACTTCTTCGACCCGGTTCCGCAGCGACAGGCTGATGACTGGGAACCAGGATCTGCTTTACTGCGCACGCAGAATTCGGATATCGCCCGTCGCCGTACTCAGCTTCAAGGTGGGACCGCCGCCATTGAGATTGCCTTCGGCGGAGATTGTCTTCGGTCCCCAATCTCCTCCTTCGCTAACGATCCGAATATCGCCAAAGTCCGAATGAATGTTATGGCCATTTGCCATGTCAATGCTGGCTCGAATGGTCAAGTGCAGGTCAGAAGAAATGTAAACAGTAATGTCGCCTGCGGAGGTTTCCAGCGAAGAATCGCCTTTCTCGCTCGACGAAATAAACTTCGCAACGATGCCGCCGGCACCAGTTTCAGCGCGAGCCGAACCGACGCCGTTCAGTTCGATCCGTCCTGCGCCAGTTTCGGCGCGTACCGAAGACTTGGATGAAGCCAGCCGGATACTTCCGCCCCCAGTCTCCATCTCCACCGGGCCAGCGATATCGCCGAGATCGATGTTCCCACCGCCGGTCGAGACTTTTACCCTACCCGTGCACTGTTTCACCTGAATATTGCCGCCGCCGGATTCCAGCACTGCGCCTTGCAGGCCGGAAACGATGACCATGTCGCCTCCTCCCGTGGAGGCAGAGATTTTTCCCTTAACTGCACGAACGGAGATTTTGCCACCGCCGGTCTCGAGGTGAACATCGCCGCCGACAGTGCCTACGTCAATGGCATCGCCGCCGGTCTGTGCATCCACCGAGCCGCCAATGTCATCCACCTGAATGCTGCCGCCGCCGGTTTCGGCGTGAACGCGGCCGGAGATCGCATTCACGACGACGTTGCCGCCTTCGGTTTCAATGCGCACGGAAGCGATATCGCGGGGAACGTTCACCACGAATTCGCCCGAACAACGGTTACGCGACCCGTCCTCGTCTTCCGCAGTCAGATAGGCAGTATCGCCGCGAACGTTGCTGTATACCTTGAGCGATTGCAGCTGGCGGCGCGCTTTTTCTTCCGAGGGGGAGTATGCCATGCTATGAAAAATGTAGGTGATGCCTTGCTGTGAGCCGCCCTGTACTCGAACTGAGCCAAACTGTGTCTTGATCTGAAGATTTCGAGCAGCTGGAATTGATCCGCTGCTGTCCTGGGACCAGTTACCTCGCTGGTTGGAGATACGGCCCTGCGCCCGGGCCGCGCTAGCCAGGGACATCAAGACCAGAAACATCCCGGCGAATTTTGAGAGTTGCTTCACGATAGTGTCCTCGTTTTCGTCTTACCTCCTGGCCAGAGCCTGGGTTGGTACGACCTTAATCCCGACGCGTACTGATTGCGTTCTCACTCACGCGGCCTTCTTGTATTCGCCCTTGCGTACTTGGCACGGCCGAACCCTGCGGACCGCGCTAGTCAATCTCCGGCAATTGCGCCAGCATGTTGCGAGCCTGCGACCGGATGTACTGATTCTTGTCGTTCTGAGACAGTTGCGTGAGCACACTCCGAACACTGCTGTCCGCCGTGACCGGGCTCAGGAGTTGCAATGCCTGCGTGCGCACACCCGAATTCGAATCATTCATCAAGGCTTCGAGAATGGCGTCCCGCACGCGCGTGTCACTCTTCACGTAAGTGCTCAACCCCTGCAACGCTTTCAGGCGCACGCCCGGGTTGGAATCGTAGCGCAGCGCATAGATCAGCGCCTCGCGCACGTGCGCGTCATTGGGCGTCTGGGTCAGCAGGTCCACCGAGTCCATGCGAACGCCGGAGTTGTAATTGTTGCGCGCCGCGAACAACAAGAGTTGCTGAATGCGCTGGTCGTTCACGGAACCTTCCACGTTCTCAGTATGAGTCGTGTCGTACTTGATGGTGACTTTATCGCTGCCAGGTTCCTGAACAATGGAGTGGATACCGGTAATGCTGGCTTGGGTGGGAGCTGGAGAGGTTGAATCTGCGATGGGTACCGAACCGTGGTTGCTGACGATTGAGTAGGTGGCGCCAATCCCGCCGGCAAAGCCGACCATCAGAAGAGCTGCGGCCAAAGCGGGCGAGAATCGCATCTGGCGCAGCCAAGCCCAAGGATCAAACGTAAGCCGCTGCCACAATCCGCCCTGCTCGGCTGTTTCCAGCGCCTCCTGCAAGCGCATTCGCGATGAAGCAAGGAGATTCGGAGAAGGTTCCTCCACCGGCAAAGTGGAAAGCGTCACATGAAACTTGCGAACTGCCTTCAGCTCGGCTGTGCACTCAGGACATCGTCCGAGGTGCTGTTCCAATTCATAGCGGGCGTCATCGGCCAGCTCGTTATAGACAAAGAGAACAATGTTCTCGCGTACCCATTCGCACTTCATAATTGCACCCCCTCGACGGGGTTATAGCCTTTCATAGAATCTCTGTTGCCCACGTCTCGCTTTGCTTAGCTGGACTGCCGAAACGGCTGTTCCTGCGTGAAAGGATCCGGGCCCCTACGCGAGCCGCGACCGTCCACGAAAATCCCTGGCGGCTATTCATCGCATATCCGCCAGCGCTCCTCGCAACTTCTGGGTAGCGCGGAAAAGTGTATTCTTGGCCGTCTCTTCTGTCGTGTTCAAAATCTCGCCCACGGTCCGCAATTTCAACCCCTGGTAATGCTTCAGTTCGAACACCATGCGCTCGCGCGGAGTCAGTTTCTCCAGGGCGCGGTTAATACGGGACCCGAGTTCCCGAGCCATGAGGTCGCGCTCCGGATTGGCCGCCGCACGTCCATCCGGCACCTGGCTGAGCACATCGAACTCGTCTCCGCTCTGGTCGGTGGCAACCGGAGAATCTTCCTTGCGGACATTTCTTTTGCGTATGTGATCGAGACAAATATTAGTGACGATGCGATAGATCCAGGTATAAAACGAACACTCGAAGCGAAAGTTGCCGATACTCTTATAGGCTTTGAGGAACGCTTCCTGATAAACGTCCTGCGCGTCGGTTTGCGACCCGGTGAGGTGAATCGCAAGCCGCAGGACCGCCCCATCATAGTTGCGCACTAATTCCTCGAAGGCTGCGCGATTGCCGCGCTGCGCCTCGCGAACCAGCATCGTGTCGTCGATTCGCCCTGTCGTGTGCCCAGCCCTTCGCCCCCGGTCTATGGGGTTCTGGGTATCGCTGCCTTGTGCCCGTCGATCTGCTGCACCCGAATTGGAGTAGCCAATGGGTAAAACCCACGCATCGGCCGGCATCGTCGTCGTCTCTTCCTCGCAAACCTACCTGCCCAGCCTTACTCTCCGGTTTGCATAGGTTTGGACGTGGCAGCCGCAGAGATGTGAGCAAGATTATAGGGGTTTGTAGCTGAAATCGGCGACAGTAAGTTATTGGAAGGCCGTACCTTAGCCCAGTTCCAGAATGGGAAAAAGCTGGTTTGCACTGATCTCGGTGCAGTGAAATGCTCTTGGGCCCTTTGCCTGCGCCGGGGCAGGCCTTAGACGCGGTCATCGTTATACCAGCCCCTCGCTACGCTCGGGTGGACGGCCGAGGCGGCCGTCGCTACGTGAGCTTCGGCCTTACGCCGAAAATGGCCGTTCCCAGTCGTACGCAGGTCGACCCCTCCTCAATGGCAACTTCGAAGTCATGAGACATGCCCATCGAAAGAACCTCCATGCTGATGGACGGCAGCTTCCGCGTGGCGACTTGGTCGCGCAACTCGCGAAGCCGTCGAAAAAAGGGTCGTGCTGACCGGGGATCGTCATTTAACGGGGGCACGGTCATCAAACCCCGAACTTCGAGATTGGTCCACTGAGGCGCAGCTTCGAGTAGCTGCCAGAGTTCCTCCGACTCAGGATCCACACCGCTCTTGGCAGCCTCGCCTCCGACGTTGATCTCTATAAGGACCTGCAGCTTTTTGCCGCGCCCACCGGCAGCAGCATTCAACCTTTCCGCCAGCCGTAAGGAATCGACCGAGTCCACGGCGGCGAATAACTCGACCGCCTTGCTGGCCTTGTTGCTTTGCAGGTGTCCGATCATGTGCCACTCGGCGTCAGCCAGGTCCCCCAGTTGACCGACCTTGGCCGCGTACTCCTGGACCCGGTTCTCGCCGAATAGTCGAAGCCCGGCTTTATAAGCTTCACGGATTTGCTTCGGCCCGAAGGTCTTTGTGACCGCCATCAGCCTGATCTCTTCGGCTTCGCGTCCCGCCTTCGCCGCTACGTCAGCAATCCTATGTTTTATGAGCGCAATGTTTTCTTTCACAGACATAGAAGGCGAACCACAGGCACACAGAGGTTCACAGGTCAATCTCCTGTGTTCCTCTGTGCCGTCTGTGGTTAATGTAGCGCGGTCACATAATCGCCGTCGGCGGAGCGGGGTCTTCCGGCCGACCGGCATTGGCCAGTGGAACTTTGATCATGATGGCGATCAGGACAGCCAGTCCGATCAGCCCGGAGAACCAGAGGTCGCCAACCGAAATATGCCAAAGCTTGTGATTGCTGCCGACAATCGCGGCAATGACTAGTCCACAGAGCGCCTCACCGGCGATCAAACCTGAAGCCGTCAGCACCCCGGCGTTGTCGACGCGGGCTTTTTGAGCGTCGTTGAACCCCCGCCGGTCACGCATTTTGTCGGTCACCCAGCGCACAATTCCACCAACGAATATTGCGGAAGTCGTTTCCAGCGGCAAATACATGCCGACGGAGAACAGCATGGGACTCTTCACTTCCACCATGATCATGGCGAAACCCATCAAGATTCCCACTACCACTAACGGCCAAGCCATGTTGCCGCCGACAATGCCTTGGGCCAGCATGGCCATCAACCCGGCCTGGGGTGCGGGTAGAGCGGCGCTGCCGAAGTGGTAGGCCTTATCTAGAATCATGAGCGGGAAGAACAAGACCAGAGAGGCGACAATCGTGCCGAAGATATCGCCGATCTGCATCTTGGAAGGAGTTCCGCCCAGGATGTGACCGGCTTTCAAATCCTGAAGCATCTCGCCAGCGACCGCCGAGGAGACGCAAACCACGGCGGCCACCCCCAAGACCGCGGCCACACCGCCAATGCCGGAGACTCCCAGCGCGACCATCAGCAGGGCGGCGACGACCAGAGTGCAAAGCGTAAGTCCGGAAACCGGGTTGTTAGACGAGCCGATCATTCCAACCAGATTTCCGGAAACTGCGGCGAAAAAGAATCCCAGAACCACCATCACGACGGCTGCAACCACGGCACCTGCGATGACTTTATTGCTGCTTAGATTATGTGCTCCGGAAATGAAGTAATAGTACAAGCCGATCATCGCCAGGAAAACGATTCCGACTCCCAGGAACACCGCTTTAATGCTCAGGTCGCGATCGAATCGTTCCGTGGCCGCATGCGCCTCAGCAGATTTTTTCAAATCTGAGACCGCGCGTTTCATTCCTAACGCCAATTGCCGCCGCATGCGGAACAGAGTGAAGCCTGAACCCACGAGCATGCCGCCGACCGCGATTGGGCGCACAATGGAAAACCACACGCTGAAAGCAATGCCGCTCCAGTACTGGGCTGGCGAAGCACCGGCGGGCATAGGCGGCAAACTTGGTCCGAGAAAGTAAATAAGGAGCGGAACCAGCAGCCCCCAGGCGAGCACGCCGCCGGCGAAGTTCAGGGCTGCCAATCGAGGACCGATGATGTAGCCGACTCCGAGGTAAGCGGGACTGACCGCGGGCGTCGTAAAGGTGCTCATCCCCCCCGTGGAGAGAATAGGCGCGCTAGCACTCCGCCCCAGACGTAAGCCTGCCGGCATCTTGGGAATGTTGACGACGATCTCGCGGGTGTACCAGAAAAGATTTATTTGGGAGAGGAAATAAAGAACTGCGCCGCCACCCATGTTGGCAAAAAGAATCTTGGCGGATCGTGCTCCCTGTTGACCGGCCTTGTGGATTTCCGACGCGGCAACCGACTCGGGAAAGGGAAGTTCCGGATCCTCGACCATCACCCGCCGCAGCAGGGTCACGAAGAGAATGCCTAGTAAGCCTCCGATCACCATGAGGGCGACTGACTGCCAGTACCTCTCCATGCCGAGGCTTGGCCACAGGCCGGCGAGAACGAACGCCGGAATTGTGAACACTGCGCCTGCCGCCACGGACTCGCCAATCGCTCCCACGGTTCGGGCGATGTTTTCTTCCAGGATAGAGCCCTTCATCAGCCGCAGGACGGCCATGCCAATGACTGCCGCGGGATAAGTAGCGGCAATGGTCATTCCAGCGCGCAAACCCAGGTATGCGTTGGCTGCGCCCAGTATTCCTGTCATCAGCATGCCCAGGAGCACGGCGCGGAAGGTGAACTCCTTCATCTCCATGGTGGCGGGCACGAAGGGCTGATGCTTTCTTACCGTCGGCGCAGGGGGTAGTGTTTGCGTGCTCATCGGCAGGGACCTCTCAAACAACGGGATGACAGCGAAATATATGAGACGGCGCACGTTACCACGCGCATAGACCGGATTACAAGTACAGCAAACCCAAGGTCCCTCCACTTCGCTTCGGTCGGGATGACAGAGTGCTGTTTAACCGAAAGCCGGTGCCCTCCCCTGCACTATCGTGATCTCTGGGTTCGTTGCGCCGCTCAGGAAGCGCAGCTATACTGAATGAGATGCGTCCGGCTTGCGCCGGCAGAAGGCGCGGCCGTTCCGGGAGGGTCGTCTTCAGCAGTAGCAGGGACCTTGAGCGAACCCGGTTTGCCGCCGGCATTTCCAGAGTTGAGGCCGTTGTAGTCTCATGCCTGACAGGGGCGGCCGAAAGCTTGTTTGCCACCCTCTTTCCTGCCGATTGTCGTCTGTGCGGAACACCCCTGATCCGAATTTCCCGTCTTCCTGTTTGTGAAGACTGTCTGTCCACCGTCCGCCCCATTACTGGTGGAATTTGTACGATATGCGGTGAAAGGATACCTTCTCCCTTCGCCACCATCGACACGCACGCTGAACCGCTTTGTGGGCTTTGCCGTCGTTTGAAACCCGTCTACATCAAGGCGGCCGCCTATGGCAGCTACGAAGGTGGACTGCGCGAGCTCCTCCATCTGCTCAAGTATGAACATGTGCGACCGGCGGCTAATGTCCTCGGGCGAATGCTGGCCGAAGTCATAACCCGGCTAGCTCCCGAGTTCGGCTCGCAGCCGCCGCTGCTGATTCCGGTTCCTCTGCACCAGCGCAAGTTTCACGAACGCGGCTTTAACCAGTCCGAGCTGATTGCACAGGCTGCGTTGAAACTCAAACCTGCCGGGCTGGAACTACGCCTTGCCAACGGGGTCCTGAAGCGCACCCGGGCCACGCTATCGCAAACTGGGCTGAGCAGCCATCAACGGCGCGAAAACATGCGCGGCGCTTTTGTCGCGGAGAAGCCGGCGGAGGTCGCCGGGCGGGATGTGTTGCTGGTTGATGACGTATTCACCACCGGGACTACGGTTTCCGAATGTGCCCGCCTGCTGCGCCGTGCAGGTGCTACCCGGGTTTGGGTAGCTACGGTGGCACGGACCCTTAAGGCCGAAGCAAGGGGCGTGCAGATGGCATCCCATGAAGAGGAAGATGAACTTGCGGCCCCTGCCTCTATGGCTGCCCAGGTCGGGAAGATGTGATGTCTGGAAAAATCAACAGCTCGATGAACCAGGCCCGGCGCATGCACGCGGACATGCCCCCCTCGTTATTGCCGCACGAGGACAACTACTCGTCGCTGCACGCGCCCGTGTTGGTTCTGAATGCCTCCTACGAGCCGATCAACGTTTGCGCGGCGCGCCGCGCCATTGTGCTCGTGCTGAAAGGCATCGCCATGGCCGAAGAGGAGAATGGCCACTATCTGCACGCTGCCAGGCTGGCGTTCCGCATTCCTTCGGTAATCCGCCTTCTGGAATACCGCCGCATTCCGCACCAGAGCCGTGCCCTGTCGCGGAAGAATATTCTGCTCCGCGACCGCAACACTTGCCAGTACTGCGCAGAAGTGCTGCCGTCGAGCGAATTAACACTCGACCATGTTGTTCCTCGTTCTCGCGGCGGAGCGTCGACCTGGGAAAATCTAGTTGCTTGTTGTCACCCCTGCAATCGCCGCAAAGGCAATCAATTCCCCACCGAAGCCGGCATGCACCTGATGCGTGAGCCGCGCGCCTTCAACCTCCACACCAGCCGCCACATCATGCGCTTGATGGGCCGCTCGGACGATAAGTGGAGGAAGTATCTGTTTTATTGAGGTTTCAAAGTTTCAAAGAACCGAGTGGGTGAGGATGGCGCTGGTGGGTCTATGGCGCGTTCTTATCGAGAGTTGCTGGTTTGGCAGAACTGTTGATCCGCTGGATCGAATCCTTGCGGCAGCCGAGGCGGGCAGAAGCTTTATAGGCGCAACGGCAGAGCGTTGAAACCGCGAAACTGTGGATCCTTGAAACTTTACTTTGGCGGCGGCTGCTGTCCCTGCTGTTGCTGACCCTGCTCACCAGATCCCTTTGGAATTTCTTGTCCCTGGTAGGTGATTCTCGACTTCGATCCGAACTGCTTGTAGTTCCCGTATTTCACGGTCTCGCGGATTTTCACGTCGCCGGTTGAAAAATGCAGCGTGTCTTCTGCGCGGGTGTAGGTGGGAAACCAGTACTTGTTATCGATCTGCTCGCGCCAGGTGGTGAATGAGGGGAACAGATTCTCCTGGCCTTTCTTCTTGCGGATGTCGGGGACGTTTTTGCCGTAGCTCTTCACAATCTGGAAATCGTGGTCGTCGACCCAGATGCGGCCCTGGAAATAGCGTTTCTTCCCTTCAATCTTTTTCGGCGCGATGTCGAAAACGTAGCAGTGCAGCTCATCCTCCTGCTGCTGGCCGACGTAGAGAATGTTGTACTCGGGGATTTCGTCGCTGGTGAGAACGAACGGCAGGCGGTTCTCAATGTCATCGACGTCTTCTTCCGTCATCATGATACGTTCCAGCGTCGGCTGTGGGGCGAACACGACATTCTTGATCTTGCGTCCCTTGTCGTCGAAGGTCACGTCAAAGACCTGGTGATACTCGCCATCCACAGTGTCGCCGTCCAGAGTTTGCACCTTCACATCCTGGCGATAGGTGTAGTTGTCGCGCGCTGCTTTGAACTGCTTTTCCTTGGCGGCAAAGCGCTGGATGATGTCCTCGGGTGAAATGTCTTTGGGTGGGGCTTTGTCCAGTTCACCCTCCTGGGCGCGGGAGAGCGAGGGCACAACAAGGCAGACAGCTAAAATAGCCAGCCACAAACGAAAACCGGATTTCATAGGGATTACAGTCTACTCCACTAAGTTAGATGCAGCGCTCTTGTCCATAGCTGCTCCCTCGTGGGGTAGCTGCTTTGGCCCTGCGCTAAATGCGTTTGTCTTTCACCACCGCCGTGATCTCTCCCCGGGCCACGCGCGCTGAGATGTCATCGCCCGCCTCGACGGCATCCGCATCTTTGATCAGCTTTCCCGAAGCATCGAATACCAGGGCGTAGCCCCGCTCCAGAATCGCTACTGGCGACAATGCCTCCAGGCTGCCGGCGAGCCGCTCCAACCGAGATCGCCTCTGTAGGAGCACAGCGCGAAAAGCGGCGCCCAAAGCCGCAGTCCGGCTCTCCAGTTGTTCATGCATCGCCGATAATCGCTGCCGGACATCGTAATGGCGGACGGCCGCTGCTGCGGTCTCCCAGCGCCGTCGATTCTGTTCCAAAATGCGTCGCTGAGCGGTTTCGAGGCGATAGGCAAGCTCATCCACGCGCTGCTGCCTGCGTCCTAACGAGTCCATCATGCGGGCAAATGCGCCGTGTTGCGCGAGTTGCGTAAGCGATTGCCGGGCCATCAGTAAGTGATATCTCATCGCCCTTCCCAGCCGTTCGCGGAGAGATTCCGAATTCTGTTCAATCTCCTGCCGTGAGCGGATTACCAACTCGGCGGCAGCGGATGGGGTGGGCGCCCGCAAATCCGCAACGAAATCAATAATGGTGAAGTCCGTTTCGTGTCCCACCGCCGAGATCACCGGAATGTGCGAGTTGGCGACGACGCGTGCCAGGCCTTCCTGATTGAACGCGGCCAAATCTTCCACCGAGCCGCCGCCGCGCGCCACAATGATGACTTCTACCGTGCGCGCCTTGTTGAACCAACGGATGCCGGCCGACACTTCGGTCGCTGCCGCTTCCCCTTGTACTTGTGCCGGGTAGATCAGCACACTCGCGGTGTGATGCCGCCGCCGCAGGATGTTGAGGATATCCCGCAATGCCGCTGCTTGCGGTGAGGTCACAATGCCGATTCTCTGCGGTAATGCGGGAAGCGCTTTCTTGCGAGCTGTATCAAATAATCCTTCGGCTTCCAGCTTCGCCTTGAGTTGTTCAAAAGCTATCTGCAGGGCGCCCGTGCCTTTAGGCTCCAGGTATTCAGCCGAGATCTGTAGTTCGCCCCGTTCTTCGTACACGGTCACGCGCCCGCGCGCGATCACCTGCATGCCGTTTTCCGGTTTGAAGCGTAGAAGCCGCGCCGAGGAGCGGAACATAACTACGCGGATCTGTGCGTGTTCGTCTTTCAGCGTGAAATACAGATGGCCGGAAGGATGGGCTCGGAGATTGGAAACCTCGCCCTCGAGCCACACGTCGGTGTACTCGCGCTCCAGTTGTGTGCGCACCGCGGCGATCAGATCGCGCACCGTCCACATGCGTCGGTCTGGAGGGCGGAAGTTGAATCCCATCTGGTCGAGCGAAGCCATGGCAGTGAGTTTACAAGATGCCGCCATTGTGAGGCTCGTGAGCCCTGACTGACTTCGCAAGAGGTCGAGCTTTCGATCCAATTACTTTTTGGAGGTATGCGCGTACAATTCAGCGCTTAACACGCCAGGAAAATCCTGTTCGCCGATGCGCTCGTATTCAGGTGCAACATCCCGAGGCATCGCTTTAGCGTCCGGATTTGTCGCCCCATGCGACTACCCAAAAACGGAGAGCACTGTTGTTGGCCGAGTGCAGCTTCTGCAGCAACCGAGGAGCGGTCAAATATGAGAACTGCGGCGGCTTACCAGAATTCATAGCCGCGCTGTAGTACTGGACTGGCCATTCCGCTCCCGGCGGGCACCCCACAATAATGTCACCCGGTTCTGCATACTTGAGGACGTAAGCCGCCAGCGAGCGCCAGTCGTCGTTCGGATGCCCGTAGTACCAGATCACGCAACCGGCGCTTAACCCAATCATTACCAGGACTAAACCTGATCGCGCCCATGAAGGAAATCCGGCCAATCCTGATCCCGCCAGAAGCACCACCGGAGGAAGACAAATGAGCAGATAACGCGGAAAGAAAATAGGAACCCAGAACGAAATCAGGAACGTGAGGACGATCGGCAAAACCGCACAAAAAATAATGAGTATCTGTCCGGTGTTCTGGGGCGAGCTGTCTCGCGTTCGCAATCGCAAAATTAGTCGCCGGACGCCCGCACCACAACAAAACAGATAAAGCAGGGCAATTGGTTTGCGGAACCTGCCTCCATCAGCGGTTAGGAAATAAAGCAGCTGGGCGAGGTCGTGAAGATGAGGGCGTGTGATGTAGGCCAGTTGTCCAGTGCGACGGAAAGCCATGTAGTACAAGGCGGGAGAGATCAAACATGTGGTTAAAAAGATCGCAGCCAGATATTTTCTCCAAGGCAGCTCCCGGATTCCCGAGGCCGGCTGAGAAAGCACAGATAGCCACTGGGCGAGCAGAAAGAATATTGCGAAAAAATGGGCATATACAGCCAATGCCGATACGAGTGCATAGATGAGGATGGCGCTTGTGCTCCCGGTCCGAATGCGAAAAAAGCAGAGCAGCGACACCAGGCACAGCAGCAGAAGCAGGCTGTAGGATCGCGCTTCCTGTGAGTAAGCGATCGCGGTCACATTAATCGCGAAAAGGAGTGCAGACGCGATCCCGGCTCTCTGGCTTTCGATCCGAGTTCCTACTACATATAGCAACGGGATGCACGCCACTCCCGATATCCCGACAGTAGCCGCAACCAAGGCTCACTGTCTCCGAAATAAATCCACGGCCGCACCAGCACGTAGTAGAACGCCATGTTCGCTTCGAATTGCCACAATAAGCTTCGAAAAGCGGGAAATGGCAGATGGCATATTCGGATGGTCGCGATTTCATCAAACCAATAACTTTTATGCCCGAGGTAAAGAAGACGCAGGCAGGTCCCCAGCAGAGTAATACCGGCTAGCGCGAGGGTCTGGGGGTTACCGAGTTTTCGCATTATCGATGCGGGCAGTTTCAACATTGGTGCAGGTTGCAGGCCTTCCTAAGTAGCGCGGACGAAACCGTATGATCCGACTGGCCAGACCCAACTATTTCTCAACTTGAATTACTCAACCTGTGCTCTGGGTAACGCCAGGACAGGTTGGGATGAGGCCGGAGAAGCAGCATTCAATGCACCACCGGGGTCGCATTAGTCGCTACGCATACCCATTTTCCATTCTTATAAACCCAAGTATCCACGAAGCGCTCGCGCCGGACATACCGTTTGCCATGGTCCACTCCCTTGGCCTGGAACACTCCCGCAGCCACCGCAACCGTGTTGCCATGCATATGCACAGTCATCGACTCGGGTGAGACTTGCTGATCCTGCGAAGTCGAAGCAGCCTTTAAGCTGTGCAGAAATTCGGCCTTGGTCTGTATCGAGCCATCATCATTGATCAGTACGACGGAGTCATCCAGCAGCGAGTCCAGCGATTTCGAATCGCCGAGTTTGTAGGCCTGATTCCACGCTTTCTCCAGCGCGACAATCTTGGATTCAGATTCACCATAGTCCTGCGCCCCCAGACGCGGGGCGGCACATACCAACAGCAGAAGATAAGTAGCTAATTTCATTCCGTGGTTTCTCCGGCTATTCACTACTTAATCGTTAACACAACTCATCCGATGGTGTAAGTACAAGCGAGGGTCCTGCTCTCTCTTAGGATTCAGCTAAGGCTCGCAGTTGTAATAGCCCTGGCGTGCGTGAACGCGCACTCTGGGATCATGCGCTCGGATGAGCAGTGTGTGATAGCCGCACTGGTCGGGTGAGAGGGGGTGGAAGGCTACGGAGTACTCGGTTCGTAGTTCGTCCTGGATTTGGGCAAACACAGCGTCGAGACGTTTGAGATTCGGTAATACGAACGCTCGTCCGCCGGTTGCCTGCGCGAAGAGCGCGAGCACGGCATCTCCTGCGTGGTAACCTCGCGATGCCTGCACGGTGATCGCATAAATAGCTATGTCTTTGCGTTGCACCGCCGCAACTGCATCCTCCAGACTATGACGGCTGTAATTATCTTCACCATCGCTGAGAAGAATGATGACCCGGCGCACTGGTTGCGGCTCCGTAGTCGTCATGACCGCATCATTGGCGGCGCCGTCAATGGCATCATAGAGTGCGGTTTGACCGCCCGAAGCGAGCGCGCTTACTTCGGCTGTGAGCATTTGCCGGTCGCCACCGGAGGGTCGGCGGAAGTTCAACTGATGCGTAAAATCGAGCAGAAAAATTGAATCGATGCCCGGCCGCAAAACAGAGTTGAGGAAGCCCTGGGCGGCTTGTTGTTCGGCTCTGAACTCCTTGCGCACCGAATCGCTGCGATCAATCAGGAGGCCAATGCGCAGCGGCAGATTCGAATCTTCCCCGAACGCGGTAAACGACGACACTTTCCGTTCGTTGTCGTAGACGGCGAACCCATCTGCCGGAAAGTTCTTCAACGGCCCCATGTCGTCTTCAGCCGAGAAGCTGACGTGTACCTCTTCTACCCGCCTCTGAATCGTTACCGCAGGCGCGTTGACGTTCGGATCGGGACTTGGCGCTGAGGTGCTCAGGGATGGACCGAGAAGCGACCCAGCAACCAGAAGGGCGGACAGTTCTTGCAACATGCGGCGGTTTAGAGACTCCGAAACGCGGTTGTGGTTGGACGGGGAGGGGCTAATTTCTTAATCGGCTGTCTGGCGCATTTTGTTCAGGAACACATAGGCCGGGGTGAGTTACGGAAGTTTGGTTAGCCGCGACTTTTTTCCGCTCTGTTCACTCATTTGGCCCTAAAACGCGCAACTCTGGCTGAGACCATTACAATAAGGGCGTGAAGCCGAGCATCTTCGTCGTTGAAGACGACACCGATATCGCTCGCCTGATTCGCCATCACCTGGAGGGAACAGGTTTTACCGCACGCCTGTTTTCGGGTGGCTCCGGCGTCCTGTCCGAGGCTGAAAATCAGAAGCCTGCATTGTTCCTTCTCGACATCATGGTTCCAGGCGTCGATGGCCTGGACTTATGCCGCCGCATTCGCCAGAACCCCGCGCTTGCAGCCACCCCCGTTATTTTTCTTACCGCCAAGAGCGGAGAGGCGGATCGGGTACTCGGTCTGGAGTTAGGCGCCGACGACTACATTGTCAAGCCATTCAGCCCGCGCGAACTGGTGGCCCGGGTTAAAGCCGTCTTGCGCCGCTTCGAGCGCCCGCTGTCCCCAACGCCGGTGCACGTCGGCGAAATCGAAATCGATCCCGCATCCATGACGCTGAATGTTGGCGGAAAAGTCGTCACCACCACAGCCACCGAATTCCGCCTGCTGGAATATTTCGCCCGCCATTCCGGCCGCGTTTTCACGCGCGATCAATTGCTCGATTCGGTGTGGCGCGATACCGCTTTCGTGACGCCCAGGTCGGTGGACGTCTATGTCCGCCGCATTCGCGAGAAGATTGAGCCTGATCCAGAGAATCCCCGGTACCTGAAGACAGTGCGCGGCGCCGGTTACCGCTTCGAGGCTCCGAAGTGAAAAGCAGAATTTTCTTTAAGCTGCTGGTCGCGTTCGCACTGGTGATCGCGGTGGCCACTCTTACGGTGGATCTGTCCGTGCGCCGTGCCTGGGAAGATTCCCTCAGCCGCGAGATTGACCGGAATCTTACCCAGAAGACTCTGCTCTTCGCTCACCGGGTGGAGACCGACCGTCAGAATTCCCTGCAAAACATTGCGGCGCAGGAAGGCCAGGCGGCCGGGGCGCGGGCCACCATCATCGACCATACGGGCAAGGTTTTGGCGGATTCGGAAGCCGATCCGGCCACCATGGAGAACCACGCCCATCGCAAGGAATTTGTCGCTGCTCTGCAGGGGAACATCGGCAGTGAAACCCGCCGCAGTCGCACCCTTGGTATTCCGTTCCTTTATGTCGCGGCTCCGATTGCCGGAGGCGCGGTACGGCTCGCCTATCCCTTATCCGATGTTGAGGCTGCGACCCGCAATGTGAATCGCACGCTTTTCCTCGGCTCCGCGCTGGCGTTTGGCGTAGCTTTGATTCTGGCCGGCTTGGCCGCGCAATCCACCGCCAGCCGACTGCAGAAAATTGTGGGTTTTGCGGACCGGGTTGCTGACGGCGACCTGACGGCCCGCGTCGACGTCTCCGGCTTCGACGAAATCGGCCTGGTCGCGCGTGCTCTCGACCGCACCATCCATCGCATGGAGGAAAACTTCGTGGCCCTTCAGAACAGCCAGCGCCAGCTCGAAACCCTCCTGAACAGCATGCAGGATGCGGTTATCGCGGTGGACAAAAACGGCCAGGTGCAGTGGGCCAATCGCGGCATGGATCGTCTGGTCGCGCGCACTCGCATGGGTGCGCCACTGATCGAAACCGTGCGCGACCCGGATGTCGTCCGTGCTATCACTACCGCCGGAGAACAAAGAAACGTGCAAACCGCCCGCGCCGGCTCGGTTGTTCCCGGGCGCAATTTTGACGTAACTGCTGCGCCCATGCCCGGCGGTGGCGTCGTTGCCGTCCTGCGTGACCTCACTGAGACCGAGCGCGTCGAAAAGACACGCCGCGACTTCATCGCCAATGTTTCCCACGAACTTCGTACCCCGCTCACCTCGATTCAGGGTTATGCCGAAACTCTGCTCGACAGCACTCCGAACGCCGATCACATTCACGAATTTCTGGAAATCATTCGCAAAAATGCGGCCCGAATGTCGCGCCTCACGGAAGACCTGTTAACCCTGGCGCGGGTGGAATCCGGCGAGCAGCGCTTCGATGTTCAACCCTCCACTCCTGGGGACCTGCTGAACGAGATCGTCGAAAGCTTTGGCAAGATTGCGCAGACACAGGGGGTGGAGTTGGTGGTCGAGAACCATGCGGATATAGCTGTTAGTGCTGATCGCGAAGCCATTCACCAGGTTTTCGCTAATCTGGTGGACAATGCCCTGAAATACGCCGTTTCCGGACGCCGCATTGTGTTGGGCGCACGGACCAGAGACCGTGTGGTTGAGTTTTATGTCCGAGACTTCGGACCGGGGATTGCCTCGGAACATCTTCCGCGGCTTTTCGAGCGTTTTTATCGGGTGGATAAAGCCCGCTCCCGCGAATCCGGCGGAACTGGTCTGGGTTTGGCGATCGCTAAGCACATCATCCTTGCCCACGGGGGCATCATCCGTGCCGAAAGCGAGCTGAACCACGGTTCGGTTTTCATCTTCACCATTCCCACTGCAACTGCCGCCCGGGCATCACATTCTTAGTTGTCGGGCCTTGGCATCTTTTGTGGTGAATCGTCATCAAAATTCACAAACTTTTAACCCACGAGCGAGAAAAGGAAACTATTCTGCTCGGGATGGAATCAGTCTGTATATAAGCGTACGTGGCCAGTTCCCGCGGGCGCCCCGGAGACGCATAATGAGTACGGCGATGGCGAGCAGTATTCTTCCTGATTCCCCCCACTCACAACTGGTAACCCGCACCCTTCACGCTTGCCATGTAGCCAAATCGGCAGCCGGCGCTGCCGCCGAAGGCATCGCCACCGGTTCCAAAGCCTCCTTGAACTCGATACGCCTGCTGGAGAAAGAGCTCGACGAGATCGACATGGAAGTCGACGATGGTGTGACTTCCGCCATCACCCAAGTCACTGAATCTGCCGCCCGCGAGCTGCTGGCCTGCATGAAAATCATGATAGGCCTGGAGCGCATCGGTGACCTGCTGCTCAGCTTTGCGAACAGCGGTACCGCCGTCGGCTCGCGCATCGAGCCGCAGGATGTTCGCGATCTGACGCAAATGGCTAGCATCCTGGAAAAAATGCTAGCCGACCTGGCCAATGGCTTCTCCCAGCGCGATGTCAAGAGAGCCATTGATGTTCTGCGTGCCGACGCCGAAATGGACCGTTTGCGGAACCTGATTTTTCTCCGCCACATCGAGAATCCAGAAAATGTTCCCCGCCAGGAAAGCCTGCAAGTGATCTTCATGACGCAATCGCTCGAACGTGCCGGCGATCACGCCAAGAACGTCGCTGAAGAAGTCTGCCACTTTGTCAGTGGCCACCCGGTTCGCCACGTCCTGATGACCTACGACAAGCCGCTGGAACAGCTTTTCATTGATTGGCTCCGCAAGCGCGACGCCAAGCAGGTCTGAGAACCAGAGTGTGCTGCGGACACTTGCGAAATGGTGATCTGACTTCCTAGTGAAGCGGCGGCTTCTTCTGCAAATGTCGCGCCCAATGTGTGACTCCCACCCAGGCTGATCGTGACCCGAATCACAGCGGGAGACGTTCCCAAGCCGCATCCTGTAACTGGAGCAAAGGCTGATGTCGAACCGCATATGTGGGCGCGTCCTCCCGCAGTTTGCCCTAGTCTCCATTGCTGTCCCATTTACGGTGGCTGCGCAGGGCAGAGTCGACTCGGTCGCCGCGGTCTATCTTCTGCCCTTGCTCCTTGTGGCCTTCGCCATCATGTTCTCGGTCTGGCGGACGCAGACAGCGGATTACCGCAAGCTTCTTGTGGAACTGAAACAGGCGCGTGAGACAACACTGGAACGCGAACGCGAACGCGATATGGCTCAGGAGGAACTCTTTCGCCGGCTCTATGAACAGCGTGAATTGGACAAGGAGAAAACCCAGTTCCAGGCACAGTTGGCTGAATATGAGAAATATGCCGCCCTCGCTCAGTTGGCACTAGGTGCCGCTCACGAGATCAATAACCCGCTGCTCGGTATCTTGTCACACCTGGAATTGGAACTGAAGCAGGCGGAAGGTGAAGAACGGCTGGAGATCGAGCAGTGCATTGATGGAGCCAAGCGCATTTCGACGACTCTACGCGGCCTGCTGAATTATGCGCGCCCGGGCCCGCTGGTTCTGAGCAGAATCAGTCTGCCACGCCTGGTAGTGGACACCCTGAGCTTCCTCGAGCATCAGCCTATGATGCGGGGCAAGAAGCTGGAAAATAACGTGCCCGCGGACCTGCCCTTTATTCGCGCCGATACCAACCAGATTTCACAGGTTTTGATGAACCTCCTCCTCAATGCGGCCCAGGCAACTCCTGAGGGCGGAAAGATCAGCATCTCGGGGAATCCATTGACATTTGTTAATGCTATCGAATTGCGGGTTAGTGATACCGGGAGCGGAATTCCCTCCGACATCCTGCCCCACATCTTCGAGCCCTTCTTTACCACTAAAAGAGGGAAGGGAACCGGGCTCGGCCTAAGCATCAGCCAGGCTTATGTACGTAGTCACAACGGAGACATCCGCATTGACAGCGTGCCCGGCCACGGCACGAATGTGACCATCACCTTGCCGATTCGTGCCGAAGAGGAAGAGGCGAAAGAGATCAAGCCCGAGGAGGTAATCATCCACTGAGATGTCTTATTCCATCCTAGTTGTCGACGATGAAGCGCTGACGCTGCGAACTCTCAGTCGGGGCCTGCGTGAAGAGGGATTCGAAGTATTCACCGCGACCTCGGGCGAGGAGGCGATCCGGCAGTTTCAGGAGGAGAAACCCGATCTTACCTTGCTCGATATTGTTCTACCGGGCATCGACGGCGTGGAGGTGTTGCGGCGGATCAAGAGCGCCAGTCCTGCCAGCATCGTGCTCATGATGTCGGCGTATCACATGGTGGATCGTGCAGTCGAGGCAATGAAGTTGGGCGCTTACGACTACGTAGTTAAACCCTTTTTGCTGGCCGATATGATTGCGACGCTGCATCGAGCCACGGAGATGCTCTCGCTGCGGGTGCGAGTCCGCGATACGGTTGAAACCGCCAAGGGTACTTACGATTTCGGCAAAGTAGTGACGCAAAACTCGGTCATGCGGAACATGCTCGAGGTGGCGCGCAAAGCCGCGGAGGCCGATCGTACAACCATTCTTATTCTGGGCGAGAGCGGCACCGGGAAAGGCGTGCTGGCGCGGGCGATTCACTACGGCAGTCCGCGGGCTGTGCAACCCTTGCTTGAACTGAACTGCGCCTCTCTGCCAGATACGCTTCTAGAGAGCGAGTTATTTGGCTTCGAGCCAGGAGCCTTCACCGACGCGCGCCGGCGCAAGGAAGGGCTGCTCGAACGCGCGCACAAGGGGACCGTGTTCCTGGACGAGATTGGCAACATGTCTGCGAGCGTGCAGGCCAAGCTGCTACGTGTGCTCGAGGAAGGCACGTTCATGCGACTGGGCGGCGCGCGGGCCATCAAGGTGGATGTCCGGCTGATCGCGGCGACCAATGCTGACCTGAAAGCAGCCATGGCTGAAGGTCGCTTTCGCGAGGACTTGTTCTATCGTTTGAACGTTGTGCCGCTCTTTATTCCGCCGCTGCGCGAGCGGCGTGAGGACGTTTTGCCCCTTGCCCTCGACCTGGTCCAGCACTTCAATCGCGAATTAAAGAAGAACTTCACCGGATTTACTGCGGCCGCGGCTGAATTGCTCGATAATTACACTTGGCCGGGAAACATCCGCGAATTGAAGAATGTGATCGAGCGCACCATGATTCTTGCCCCGGAGGGCGATATTGACGCCGAATACCTGCCCGAGGAAATCCGCGAACGGGACCAGGATGCGGCTGTCGCTCCAACGAGCGAAGATCCTATATCGCCCGGTCGAAAACTGATTACCCTGCGCGAATTGGAAGAAGACTACATCCAGGAAGTGCTGGCCAGCACAGGAAATAACAAGACGCAGGCTGCCCGAATACTCGGGATCCATCCTACTTCGCTACTGAGAAGACTGAAGAAAGAACAAACAGTCAGCTGATGTTGTCGACACGCGCTTCTCTGGGGCACTGTCTTAGCTGTTGAACAGAGGACAGCTGCAATCATAAAAATGTTTCTGGCGATGGCAATTTGGTCCGCTGCAGATGACGTTCTTTCAGCTGCCTCCGTCGTCACTGCAAAATGCAGTAGCGGTCTGCATTCCGCAGTAGTTACGGAGGTGATGCGTGGCGTCGTAGCCGCATCATAAGTCCTTCTTTCTCACCACATTTGCGCTCGAGCGCATTTGCCTTTCACGTGCACTTCTAAGGCATGAACGCTGGCGGCGAACAGGCGTAACCCGCCAGCCGCGAGGAGAACGGTCATGTCAATACTTTTCGTCCTGCTGATGTTTCTACTGATCATGGTAGCCACCTACCTGCGTTCTCACGGACAAGTGCCGGCTAAGGCAGAGGTGTGGGCCGGGCCACAGGCGCCACGCATGGAGCGCGAGTATGGTTTCGCGATCCCCCAAGGCTACAGTTTCCATCCGGGCCATACCTGGGTGATAAACGAAGGCGGCGAAAACACGCGTGTTGGCCTGGATAGCTTTGCGGCGAATCTGTTGGGGAGTATCGAGCACATCGATGTAATTAGTCCCAATCGCTGGATTCGCCAGGGGCAGAAGCTGATGACGATCAAGAGCGGTGAGCAGTCGGTCGAGTTGCTATCTCCGGTCGAAGGCGTCGTCACGGCTGTGAACCAGGACCTCGCGGACAACCCTTCATTGGCCAGTCGCTCGCCTTACAAGGATGGCTGGGTGGCGATGATCAAGTCGCCAGACTTTGCCATCAATCAAAAAAATCTGATTCAGGGAACCATGGTTGCACCGTGGATGCAGAACAACGTGACCCGGCTGAATTCGATGGTCACGCAGCTGAATCCGGCGCTAGCCCAGGACGGCGGACAGCCAATCTCCGGGATTCTGGCGCGCGTAGCTCCGGAAGTACGGCAGAAGATCGTCGCCGAGTTTTTTCTTAACTAGTAACGCAGCGAGTTGATCGAGGAGATCGGCAATGGAAAACACAAAAGCCATTCTGGTCGACATCACCAAATGCATCGGCTGCCGCTCGTGCGAGCAGGCATGCAAGCAATTGCACGGGTTGCCGACGAAAAGCGAGGCCAGGCTGTCGGACACCGCCCTCACGATCATTGAGGAGCACGAAGGAAAATTCGTGCGGCGGATGTGCATGAGCTGCCAGGATCCGGCGTGTGCTTCGGCCTGCCTGGTAGGGGCGTTGAAGAAAACTGCGCTGGGGCCAGTCACTTACGATTCTTCCAAGTGCATCGGCTGCCGCTATTGCATCGTTGCGTGTCCGTTCAATGTGCCGCGTTACGAGTGGTCCAAGCTGGCGCCCTTAGTAAAAAAATGCGACATGTGCTACGAGCGGCAAGCGCGTGGAGAAAAACCGGCGTGCGTCGAGGCATGTCCCACGGGAGCCTCGATTTCAGGCACACGGGAAGAGATACTGCTCGAGGCGCAGAAGCGCGTTCTGCTTGAACCCGGCTACGTGAAGCATATTTATGGCAGCCAGGAGGTGGGGGGCACTTCGGTATTCTTCATCTCCGATGTTCCCTTTGAAAAGCTGGGTTTCCCGGCGATCACGGAGCAACCGATGCCCGTGTTGACCGCCAATGCCTTGGGCGATGTACCCACGGTGGTGCTGGTTGGCGGCGGTTTGCTGGCCGGCTTGTACTGGATTACGCAGCGGCGCGCGCAGGTGGCGCGAGCAGAAGGAGCGGATACCAGCTCCCCGGAGAGGAGGTAGGGTCATGATCAACAATACTCCACAGCAGGTGGCGCACGGCGCAGCGACGATTCCGTTCTTGTCTCACACCTCCGGCATGCAGAAGAAGCAGGCAAGATCCGTCGCCGATCACATCACGCTTTGGCGGGTGATCGTAGGAATCATCTTTGCGGCTGGAGCTTACGCGGCCTACGCGCGTTTCGCGCTCGGCTTCGAACGCTCAACGCATCTGGTGGATGCGCAGCCTTGGGGCCTGTGGGTGGGGCTGGGAACATTGTGCGGCGTCGGATTGTCCGCCGGCGGTTTTGCTATTGCGGCTGCCGTTTATCTCTTGGGCTTCGAGCGCTACCGGCCTGTTTTGCGCACCGCTGTTCTAGTTTCATTCCTGGGATACATTTCGGTGATGGTGGGCATGCTTTACGAACTGGGACTGCCGTGGCGGATCTGGCATCCCATTGTGATGTGGAATCGGCACTCGGTGCTGTTTGAGGTTTCCTGGTGCGTGATGCTTTACAGCACCGTACTCGCCCTGGAGTTTTCGCCCGCACTGGTCGAGAAGATCCCGTTTACAAAGCTGCGAGATCTTTATCTGAAGTGGCACCATGAAATTCTTATCGCTCTGGTTTTGATTGGAACCGTTCTCTCCTCCTTGCACCAATCCTTTCTCGGCGGGCTTTATCTGCTGACCAGGGGAAAGCTTGATCCGCTCTGGTATAGCCCTTACCTGCCCACGCTCTTTTATCTGTCGGCGATCCCTGCCGGGTTGGCGGTCACCATCATGGCCCTCTACCTGTCGTCGCGCTCGCTCAACGTACGGGTTGATCTAAGCATTCTGAGCGACGTAAGCCGGGTAATTGCGCCCATGCTGCTGATTTATGCGTTGTTTCGCGGCGTCGATCTTTTTACCCACGGCGGTTCGGCGTATTTGTGGCGGTGGCGCGAGGAGACTCTGTCCTTCTGGCTGGAGATCGGATTGTTCGTACTTGCTCCGGTTGTACTCCTGAGCCGCGAGAAAGTGCGCAACCATCCGCAGAACCTGTACTGGACCTGTTCTCTGATCGTGATGGGATTCATTGCTAACCGGCTTAACGTCTCCATCACCGGACTGCAGGCCAGTTCAGGTTTTTATTACGTGCCGAAGTGGACGGAATTTGCACTGACGCTGGCTACCATCCTAGCGGCAGTGCTCGCGTTCCGTTACGCGGTGATCTACCTGGATATCCTTCCCAAGAACAATGCCCGGCCACGTTGGGTCAGTAGCACCGTAGCCGAAGCTTAACGGCGGCTTCGCTCTGTGGGACCGGCAGGAAACTGCTGGTCCCGACTGGCCGTAATCCGGTAATCCTTTTCAGCGATAGCATCACCCGGAAAAGATTTCCCGGGCGGGTATTTCGTGCACGCCGTCCACACTAGAGCGTACGCCGTTTCAATGGGTTACGGTCGATCTTTCTGGAACGTAAGTTGCTGAATTGGAAGGCAAGGAGATCTCCCATGTCTGAAGAAGTCCCTTCCGTTTCGCATCCCTTGGTTCGTTCTCGGGCCGGTTCCTTGGCATTAGGAGTAGTAATTATCGTCGCTTTGGTGGCATTGGTTGGATATGCGTTTCACGAGCACAATGTTTCCAAACAACTGGTTGCGCAAAATAATGCACTCACGGCGACGCTGGCCAGCACACGCGGCCAAATCGACTTGTTGAGTGAAAAGCTGAACAACCTGGCCCAGGAGCCTCCCGCGGCCAAGCCTGCGGCAGCGCACCCTGCTCAGGCTTCCATTACAAAGCACGGCAAACATCATGCTGTCAGATCGGTTGATCCGGGCTGGAAGCAACTGCAAGGACAGGTAAGCGAGCAAGGCAGACAGATCGAGTCCACGCGGCAGGAACTGTCGAGCACGCGCACTGAGTTGCAGGGGTCGATCGCGCGCACTCATGACGAATTAGTTCTCATGCAAAAGAAGGGCGAGCGCGCCTACTTCGAATTTGACGCCGACAAGAGCAGTCAGTTCCAACACGACGGCCCGGTTGGGGTGCGCCTGCGCAAGGCCAACACCAAGCATCAATACGCCGACCTCGAGTTGCTGGTGGACGACTACAAGGTCTCAAAGAAGCACGTCAATATTTATGAGCCGGTTGTGTTCTATACGCCGGAAAGCCAGCTGCCGGTCGAGCTGGTGATCAACACCATCAGCAAGAACCACATACATGGTTACGTCAGCGAACCAAAATATAAAGCCTCGGATTTGCAGGCCATGGCTGGCCGAGCGAACGGCGATACCGGTGCAACCAATCCGCAAGCCAAGCCGTCACCCGAGCGCCAACGTCTGGAATTACCCAAGAGCGACTCTAACCAGAACTGAGTTCATCGCTATAGCTTGGAATCTACGTCATCAGGAAGGCCTGGCATAGACCATGCCTTCCTGAGATTTTCGGCACGGGTAGTCTGGGCACGAGCCTTGCTTAACTCTGCTTATCACTCCATTCCCCTTTTCGGCGGGACAAAATCCGGCATTCGAGATATATTTACGATTACTTACCTTTGCTTTCGTTTGCTAGAGTTCGCAACGGCTTTGCCGCAGTGACAAGGAGTTCTGCATGACCCGCAATTCTGTTTACCTTCTCGTTCCAGCTTTGGTTCTGACTCTAAGCTGTTCCCGTCCTGCCGGTCGGACACAATCCGCCGCGCCGCCTTCGCGTCCGTCCGACATCAAGGTGACTGTGAGTGATGGTGGTCCCGTTGTCATTCAGACGTCCGGCGCTGAGTTCCAGGTGCTGCCGTCCGGCTACATTCAGGGATCGTTGCTGAAGTCAGGCAAGAAGCTCACCCTCGACGAACCGCCCGTAGGTACTCCGGGAGGAAGTGATTACCTGATGGTGGACGGGAAGGAAGTCAGGTTCACGCTCGATTTCAGCAATGCGAAGGTACTGGAATCTCAAGGCAAGATGGGCCGAGGGAAACGGGTGGAAATCCCGGCCCACCTGCTCGGGCCCGCCTCGGCGGCTACGATCCAGCGAACGCTAGCCGTGGAAGTCTACGACGATTTCCCCGACGTGCTATTAGAAAGTCTCGAATATCGCAACACTGGAAACGTGGACCTCAAGATTGATGAGATCGTCACCCAGGCGCACCGGCTGAATTCTGCTGTCTCCGGCGCTAATAGTGAGCCCTACGACCTGTGGTCGTTTCATGGTTCGAGCTATGACTGGGGCAAGGATGATGTCATTCACCTGACGCGCAAGTTTTCCATGCCCAATGCGATGGGAGAAGAAGTGAAGGGCGGCTACGGAGGCGGCATTCCCGTGGTTGCGTTCTGGAACGCTTCGGTGGGAGAAGCGATCGGGCATGTCGAAACTGTGCCGCTTACGGTTTCCTTGCCCGTGAAAGTCGAGAGCGATGGCCGTGTCGCCGCTTCCATCACGATCCCGGCGAACACGACCTTGAAGCCCGGCGATGCTTATGCGACGCCGCGCAGCTTTCTGGCGGTTTACTCCGGAGATTTTTACGAGCCACTGCGCATGTGGTCGTCGGTGCTGGCCAAAGAGGGATGGAATCTCCCCAAGCCGTCCAGCGAAGCCTACAACGTGAGTTGGTGCGGCTGGGGTTATGAATTCAACGTTACCCCTGCGCAGATGCTGGGTACCATTCCTAAGTTAAAAGAATTTGGCATCAAGTGGGCCACGCTGGATGATCGCTGGTTCAATACCTATGGTGACTGGGAGCCGCGGGCGGATACCTTCCCCGGCGATTCTATTAAAAAGATGGTGGACGACTTTCACAAGCAGGGCGAGCTGGTGCAGCTCTGGTGGTTGCCGCTGGCCGTCGAGGATGGGCAGGGGCGGTGGGAGTCGCACAAATATATCGTTTCCAAAGTTGTCCAAGAGCACCCCGACTGGCTCATTTTGGACAAAGAGGGGAAGCATGCGCGCATGACCCGAGATCTGGCGGCGCTGGATCCGTCGTTGCCGGAGGTGCAGGCCTATTACAAACAGCTCACCGAAAAATTCATTCGCGACTGGGGCTTCGACGGCAGCAAGCTGGACAACATTTATAGCGTCCCCGCCTGCTATAACCCGGCGCATCATCACAAGTCGCCGCAGGAGTCGGTGAACGCGATGGCGGACGTTTACAAGGTGATATTCCAGACTACGCGCGCTATTAAGCCGGAGAGCGTGACGCAATCGTGTCCCTGCGGTACGCCGCCGTCGCTGGCATGGCTGCCTTACATGGACCAGGCGGTTACCGCTGATCCGGTTGGGGCGGTGCAGGTTCGCCGACGAATCAAGATGTACAAAGCATTGCTAGGGCCTGACTCGGCCGTCTATGGCGACCACGTGGAACTCTCTGCCATGAGCCGCGTCGGCAATAACTGGAGTGAGCACGGCAGCGACTTTGCTTCCACCGTCGGTACCGGCGGAGTTGTAGGGACGAAATTTGTGTGGCCCGATCCCGGCCCGAAGTTTAAGCCGGTTGCGCTCACCCCGCAGAAGGAAGAGCACTGGAAAAAATGGATCGGAATCTATAACCAAAAGATGCTTTCCAAAGGAACTTTTCTGGATCTTTACACCACGGGCTACGACACTCCGGAAGGGTACGCGATCCAGAAGGGCGGAAAAATGTACTATGCATTTTTCTCACCAGATCCGGCTAAACCGTGGAAGGGATCGGTTGAACTTCGCGGCCTCAAGCCGGGTACATATCACGTCACCGAATACGCTGAGGGAAAAGACCTGGGAACAGTGACGGCAACTTCGGATAAGGCACCAACCTTGAACGCTGAGTTTACAGACAACCTGCTCCTCGAAGTGGCGCCTTAGACGAACGGCCACGGAAGTCATGACTTAAATACCCCGTGGCCGTTTCTCTGGCTATCTGCTTCCTCCCAGGACTTACTTCTGCGCGAGTTCTCTGACCTCGGTGCCGTGCACAATGTCGTGCACGTGCCCGGCGTGTTCAGACCATACCTGGTGCAATACCCTCTGTTTCCCGTCCTGGCGGAATACCAACTTATTTTCCGTGGGCACGCTCTTGTCGACGATATCGCGCGTGAAAACCGATACGGTTTCCGATGTGTTTTTGTTGTGGATATAGACGCGGCTGGTGCTGCTGTCGAAAGAAAAGCTGTATTCGCCAGCCGGCATCTGGATATTTCCGACCATGAAGGCGGCGTCTACCGTCGTGGTGATCGTTCCAGAAAGCATTTGCGAGAATGCCACGGGAACGATCAGCAGAATACACGCAGTGACCACACCGAAGAGCAATATTTCCCGCATAATACCCCCTTAACTCCGTGCTTCGAGAAGGTTGAGAAAGGGAGAAGTCAGGCCGCTGTCGGCCTCTCCTTCAACATGCAGCCGAGCACTTTGCTGCAGTTACCAATTCGAACAGCGTTTGTCTCAATCATAGGTGGGGATATCTGTGATAATTCATTAATTCGTAATCGTGGGAGGACAGCTGTTCCAGTTCGGGGTTTCCGAAATTTCAGGAAATACTGATTAGGGAAAACACAATCTATACTTCGCCGAGTGTCCCGGAGAACGGCCGTGAATGGCTAGTCAGGTGCTAAACGCGGGATGGCGCCCGCAAGTGCTCCCGAAAGAAACTTTCGCGATACTGGCGTTCGCGGAATGCTTCGGTTCCACCGGCACGCGTGGTGGATAGAGCACCGGCCAAATTTCCGTAGGTCAGACAAGTACGCAGGTCGGCGCCGCGCACGTACTGGGAAATAAATCCGGCATCGAAACTGTCGCCCGCACCCACGGGATCAACCACATCAACTTTAACGCCAGGAAGCAGAATCCGCTCTTTGCCGCGTTGCCCCATGGCTCCCGCCGGGCCCAACTTTACCGCTACGGTCTGCACGACCTTGGCGAGACGCTCCGCCGCCAGCTCTACATCGTTGGTCCCTGCAATTTTCCTGGCCTCACGTTCATTGGGAAGAAACACATCGACGTAGTGGAGGAGATCCCACATACCTTCCCATCGATCCTCGGGATCGTCATTGGTGTCGAGCGAGATGGTAAGACCAGCATCCTTGGCGGCTTGAAACAATTCGGATAAACGCGGCCGGAGCGCGTGCTGCAGATATACCGAACAAAGATGCAGATGTCGGCAGTTCTTAAGCCGTTGGATGTCGATATCTTCAATCGTAAGCTGGGAAATTGTCCCGAGGTAAGTCAGAATGTTTCGCCAATCGCCATGCTGCAGAATCACGGTGAGGCCAGTGGCCGAGCCGTCAGTCATGCGTCGTACCCCAGAAATATCGACGCCTGCTTGCGCCAGCCGTTCTACACATATGCTTCCCATGGCGTCGTCGCCGACTCGGGAAAAAAAGCAGGTACGTACGCCCAGCGCGGCAAGGTTATGAGCCACGATGGCGGAGGAACTGCCCAGGGTGAGCATCATGCGATCGGCGATCAATTCTCGTTCCGGCGTCAGCTCGGTGGGGAGGCCGTAGAGGATCAGATCGAGGTTGAGTTCGCCGGCTACCGCGACATCAAAATCCGGCATGACGTGACTCTGCGGAGGCTTCCGACAGCTCGACTACGCGGCTCAAGTGGCGCGGGCGGTCGGGATCGAGTCCTTTACGCAATCCCGTGTACAGGCCCATTAATTGACCTGCGAAGACATGCGGCGCCAGGCGCGCATATTCGGGCAGACTGAAACCGAGTTCCAGAAGGAAGTCGGCAGCCGCCCGGGCGCGCCCGTTCGCACGATTGGTCACAACCAGAGTCGTGCCGCCGAGGTTTTTGATCTCCTCCAGCACATCGCATTCGACGCTGTAGTTCTTTTCTGAGAGCAGGAACATGATCAAGGTTTCCGGCCGCACAATGGATTTTGGGCCGTGGCGAAATTCCAGAGTGTGAAATACCTGCGCATAAGAGCACGACATCTCGGTCAATTTCAAAGCGCTCTCGCAAGCCAACCCGTAATAGGGGCCCTGGCCGAGACAAACGTAGTCGGCAAAGCGCTTTTCATCGACGAAATTCCGCACCTGCTGCGGAAGACGTTTCATGATGCCCTCGGCAGCTGCCGGCAGTGCCAGAAGCGCCTTCGTAAAATCGCTGTTCTGTCCAATCGAGGCGGCGAGATACTGCAGCGCCAACAGCATGGATGTGAACGAACGCGTCATCACCGTGCTCTGTTCATCGGCAGCGGGCAGCAGGATGGTATGAGCGGCGAGTTGCTCTAATTTCTGGCCGCTGGCGCAGCTGATAGCGACGCCCGGGATCTCCTGTTGTTTCAGCAATTCGGCCGCTTGCAGCACCTCAGATGTGCGCCCTGAGCGCGAAATCATTACGGGAACAAAGTTGCGGTTTTCTCGAGTCGTAAGTTCGGGGAAAAGCAGTAATTCGGAGGCCGGAATGGCGCTGGCTCGCTTACCGGTAATCCATGTCCAGGAAGCGGCAGCGGCCAAAGCAATGTAGTAGCTCGATCCACAGCCAATGAAGAGCCACTCGGGGAAATCGGAGAAATGATTGCGGATCTCTGAAATGACATTTTCGTTTTCCAGCTTATGGAGGCAGTCGGCCCAGCACTGCGGCTGGGAAATGATTTCAGCCAGCGAGTATGCGCCTGAACTGGAAGGCGGCGTGGAGCCGTCGCCGCCCTTGCGAAGCGAACTAGACAAGGGTCACCTCTATGCCAGCTTTTCTAAGAGCTTTCAGGTCGAACTTGGGCGCACCGTGATCGGTGATCACTTGATGCACTTTTTCCGTCGGCAAAATATGCGACAAACTACGTCGCCCAAACTTGCTGGAGTCACAGACTGCCACCACTTTTTTTGATATATCCACCATGACTCGGTTGACTTTCGCCTCCAGTAGATTCGGCGTGCTCAAGCCGTAGTGGACGTCGAACCCGTCTACCCCAAGGAATAAAACATCGGCGTTCAGGCGGCGTAGCGTGTCTTCGGCAATAGGGCCGACCAGAGAGAAGGAGTTCTTACGCAGGGTGCCACCGGTCAAGATCACTTCCACGTTGGACCCGGCCAGTTCGGCTGCGATATTCGCCGCGTTGGTCACGATGGTGAGGTTATTAAAATCACGCAGGGCGCGAGCAATCGCCGTCGTGGTCGTGCCCGAATCCAGGATAACTACCTGACCTTCCTGCACCATGGCAGCGGCCGCGCCGGCGATCCGCAACTTTTCTTTGCGATGCAGTTTCTCTTTTTCGCGGAGCGTGGGATCAGCGAGGGCTCCGTCGCGGGAAGGCAGAGCGCCTCCATGGGTGCGATGCACGAGGCCATGCGCGTGCAGGATTTCCAGGTCCTTGCGAATCGTAACCTGGGAAGTTTCGAATTGTTGCGCGAGATCAGCGACCAGTCCGCGGCCGTCGCGGTTGATGAGATCAAGGATGGCGCGTCGGCGCTCTTCGTTCAGCACAAGATGGCTCTGCGCCGGCACTATCAACACCCTGAAATTGAATGCCGGCAATGTTTTGTTTCGTCTTTCTTTTTATAACGTTTCCTTTCGTTTGTCTACTGGAATCGAAAGCGCCGGTTGGTGTTATTGGGCTCGGAAACCAGTCAACACGAGGGCTGTTGACTCATGCTTGCGCTCAGCTCAGCCGAGTTGGCTGCAGGTGAGAAGGATTGCTCCTGGCTGGATATGCGGCGTAGGATGGCGCGATGAGATTCCAACTCGCCAGCATTTCTCTGCTTATTGTTCTTGCTGCAGCTACGGCCTTTGCGCAAGGCACGAATGCGCAGCCGCACAACCGCTGGGCCGCGAACGTTTACCCGCAGGAAGAAGGCTTCGTCGAGGTAAACGGGTTGATGCTTTATTACCTCGCTTTAGGTCGCGGCACGCCGCTGCTGATCTTGCATGGCGGACCGGGTGCGTCACACGATTACTTTCTTCCTTATCTATTGCCGCTGGCTCGTCATCACCGGGTAATCTTCATCGACGAGCGCGGATCAGGGCGATCACAAAAGCTGGAAGATACTTCCGGATACACAATTGAAAACATGGTCGAGGATGTGGAGGGCGTTCGGCGAGCACTGAATCTGGGCAAGATCAGCTTGTTAGGACATTCCTATGGTGGAGCGCTGGCGCAAGCATACGCGCTGAAATATCAGCGAAATCTAACCCATTTGATCCTGGCCAGCACCTGGTCGAGCACCAAGGCCTTAAATGCAGTTTTCGTCCGCATGAAAGAAAACATGGCGCCCGAGTTGCGCGGCCGAATCGATAAGCTCGAAGCTGAAGGCTTATTCGGTCACGGGAAACCCTACGAGCAGAACCGGTATACGCCCGATTACATGATCGCGGCCTGGGGCGAGGGATACTTCCCCTACGTTTACCACAACCACCCAGACCCCAACTATGATCCCATCGCGCAGGGTAATACTGCCTGGGACCTCTATCGCAAGATGTGGGGAGAACATGGAGAGTTCGTCATCGACGGAAATCTGAAGTCAGTGGAATACACCGATCAGCTTGCGACCATCCAAGTGCCGACGCTGATTATTGTGGGCGAGCATGACGAGTGCGATGCGGTTCTATCCAAAGCCATGCAGGAGAAGATTTCCAGCTCGAAACTGGCGGTCATGCCCAACAGCGGGCACATGGCTTTTGTCGATCAGCCGGAGTTATACATGAAGACTGTGGACGAATTCTTGGGGACTAAACAACAGTAAGCACAGAGGACACGAAGGTCGCGGATGAAGGTTTTCTGGGCATGGGGTCTCGCATTATCTGTGGTCTGTTATGCAACTGGCGTTGGCCTGGCGCAGCAAGCCGCTCCGCCGCTGGCGATTACAACCGAGGTTCTTCCACCGCCTTTGCTCCACCAGCAATATCAGGCTCCGCTGCAGGCCACCGGCGGCGTGCCGCCACTCCACTGGAAGGTCTCGCGCGGAAATCTTCCGGATGGACTGAATCTGGATGAGTCCTCCGGAGTGATTTCGGGCGTGCCGACAAAACTGGGTGAATCGGAGATCACCGTATCCGTGATCGATTCAGTTGGAAATACGGTGAGCCGTGACTTTAAGTTGAAGGTGAGCGCCCCGCTTCTGATCGAATGGTCGAAGTTCCCGCAGGTTCAGGGGAATCAGATTGTGGGTTCAGTAAAAGTGGCGAACGGAACCGACGACTCCTTCGATCTCACGGCTATCATCCTGGCGGTCAATGAATATGGCAAAGCCTTTGCGCTGGGTTATCAGCATTTCGACCTGAAGCCGCAGACGGCTGATGTCGAAATCCCATTTGGCTCGGAAACGATTCTGCCGGTGGGATCCTATGTAGTTCACGCAGATGCAGTCGCGGAAGTCCCCACGAAGAACGCGATCTACCGCGCCCGCCAGCAAACACCGGCGGCGCTGCAAGTGAGCGCGGGACCGTAAAGGGGATTTCAGGGTGAAGTGTCAGAGCTGATGGCTAGAAGCGAGCGGCGCAAAAATTAAGAGTCCCGAAGTGATGTTGAACTCATTCGTCTCCGCCAGTAGCTCGCTTTTAGACCCTTACCAAACCTGCTGCTAATGCTTCCTTGCGGTCGCACTAACGCGATCTGTGCTTGGGCTCCGGGCTTACCGCCAACGGGAAAAACCTGTTCAACGCTTCGGGACTCTATCTTTGCCTTCAACAATCTCTCGGTTCTCCTCGACCAGCGCTTAGCTATAGACCCTCGCTAGCCCTCCCTTCTCGCCTCGCGGTTTGAAAGGGTGACTTCGCTTGAGCCCCGGACGCCGCACCAACCGGGAAAACTTAAAAGTTGTCAAAGAACGATTATGGTTTTACTCCTTTTAATTTTTGCGTCAACAAAAATGACGCGACTTTATCTCCTCTGAAATCAGCCGAGTGCAGCCCATCCACAAGCATGTGACCAGATTTGGTGCAGGCTGGCGACGATTCCTGGCCGGAAATCAGCCTCTAGCGCGCGTTTTCGGCAACAACAAAGATGAATTCGTTCTCGCGGCGATGTCCTTCACTCTTTCGCGCTTGTGCAAATCGTGGCGAAAACCGCGCCAGCGTAGATGTTTTCTATCCGGGCACAGACGACTTTATTTCACAAAAGTTACTTTTGGCCGCCGAGGGTCCCATTGCTGCTCCGTTTTGCGGGAAGCAAGAAGGCTTGCACGGAACAGGTACAATTCCGTTTTCTCGTTTCCGGAGGTGGGATTGTTACTGTGTCGCGCATGGCTGGTGGTGCTGTTTCTGGCTGTCCGTCCTGCAGTCGCGGAGCCCAGGCCCGCCGTGCACTCCCCGAACTCTGAAGGGCGCGCTTCACGATACATGGAATCCATCCGTCGCAATCCGGAACTCCTGTTGGCATTCTTGCGTGAAATGCCCAAAGGGGGCGACCTGCACAATCACCTGGCGGGCGCTATTTATGCTGAGTCGTTCATCGACTACGCCGCCTCGGATGGGCTGTGCGTCGATCGAACGACCTCGGTCCTGATCGCACCACCCTGCGACGCGAACTGCGACAGGTTTACCAGCAAGCCAGCCATTGCCTGCGCTTATCAGGATCACGTTCTCTTTGGCCAGATTGTGGATGCCTGGTCGATGCGCAACTGGGTGCCGGGGTCGGAGTCGGGCCATGATCACTTTTTCGCCACCTTTGACAAATTCGGGTTGGCCAGTCATTTACATAGCGGTGACATGATCGCGGAGGCCGCTTCCAGAGCCGCAGAAGATCGATTGCAATACGTGGAACTGCTGCATACCGCCGACGGCGGCGGCGCGGGTGCCCTGGGCAAGAAGATCGGATGGCAGGAAGATCTCAGGCAATTTCGCGAGGACCTGCTGGCGGGTGGATTGAAAAATATTGTGGCATCAACCATAAGAAAGCTCGACTCCGACGAATCCAGGATGCGCTCCGATCTGAAATGCGGAGGCGCCGAAGCTGATCCTGGCTGTAACGTAAAAGTCCGCTACATCTATCAGGTGCTACGCGGCCTACCGCGCGAGCAGGTGTTCGCGCAGATGGTGCTTGGATTTGAACTGGCGCAGGCCGACCCGCGCTTTGTGGGCCTGAACCTGGTCCAACCGGAAGACTGGTACGTGCCCATGCACGATTTCGACCTTCACATGCATATGCTGGACTACCTGCACGAGGTCTATCCCAAGGCGCACATTACTCTGCACGCAGGTGAACTGGCGCCGGGCATGGTCCCGCCTGAGGGTCTGCGCTTTCATATACGAGAGTCGATCGAACTCGGTCACGCAGAACGAATCGGGCATGGGGTAGCGGTGATGAACGAGAACGACCCTATACAGCTCCTGCAGGAAATGGCCAAGCGCAACGTGCTGGTAGAAATATGTCTGACCAGCAACGACGTGATCCTGGGGATTAGCGGTGAGCATCATCCCTTTGCGATTTATCGCAAGTATGGTGTTCCGGTGACTCTTGCTACCGATGACGAGGGCGTCTCGCGCTCTGATATGACCAACGAATACGTGCGCGCCGCTGAGGCTTATCACCTTTCCTACGCGGATATGAAAAACCTGGCGCGACAGAGCCTGGAGCACAGCTTCCTGCCGGGAGCGAGCCTATGGAAAGATGAGAAGAGTCTTCGACCGGTCTCGGCTTGCGTCGGCGATAGACCGGGCATGGGATCTGTGAGTTCCTCCTGCCAACACTTTCTGGATGGGAACCAGCGTGCGGCGGAAGAATGGAAATTAGAAGGGCGATTCACGGGATTTGAGAAGAGGTATTGACTGCTCTGCTTGAATAAAGCACTTATCATCCCGAGCGAAGCGAGGGATCTCGGTTTTGATGCGGCGAGCTAACCCCAGAGCCCTCGCGCTGCTCGGGATCAAAAATTAGAGTTATATGACAGACGACTACACGCGAGCTGAATCGGCCGCGCAGTTCCTACTCTCTAAGACCACGCTCCGGCCGCGCGTCGGGATGGTTCTTGGCTCGGGTCTTGGGGGCTTCGCCGATGAACTAGGCGAAGCTTCGCGGATCCGCTATTCAGAGATTCCACACTTTCCACGTTCCACCGCGGTGGGGCACGCGGGACAGATGGTGATTGGTAACGCCGGAGATATTCCGGTCGCGGCCATGCAGGGCCGGGTCCACCTGTACGAAGGCTATTCGCCACAAGAGGTGGTGTTTCCGATTCGAGTGTTCGGGCGCATGGGAATTCGCGCTGTTATTCTGACCAACGCTGCCGGTGGTATCAATCTCGAATATAAACAGGGAGCGCTGGTCGTGGTCAGCGACCACATCAACCTGCAGGGGAACAATCCGCTTGTAGGCACGAATGATGACCGCTTGGGCCTGCGGTATCCGGATATGACTCAGGCCTACTGGAAGCCCTATCGCCAAGCCGCTCTCGAAGAAGCGCGCAACCTTGGTTTGACTGTATACCAAGGCGTCTATGCCGCCATGCTTGGCCCCAGTTTCGAAACGCCTGCAGAGATCAGGTTCCTGCGGACGATTGGCGCTGACCTCGTCGGCATGTCTACCGTCTCGGAAGTTATCGCTGCGCGCCACATGGGGATGAAGGTGCTAGCGGTCTCCTGCGTAACCAACATGGCCGCCGGAATTCTGGATCAGGTTCTTACTCACGAAGAAGTCCTTGAAACCGGTGAGCGCGTGAAGGGCTCGTTTACTGCGCTGGTCAAAGCGGTTCTGCCCCGCATCGCAGCCGATTGCGCATCCTGAAAACACAAGGTCCCTCGACTTCGCTCGGGATGACAGTTCAAGCTTTGAACCCTAGTTTCAATCTCGTCCCGAGCACTGAGCGCAGTTATGGACCATTACGATACAATGTCCGGCGGCGCTCCGCCGACTAAGCAGCCGAGGTGAGTCCTGATGCGGAAAAAGCTCCTTAAGTTCCTTATTCTTGTCATAGCCGTTACCCTTGTTTATGCAGAGAACGAGCCGTCCCATTTCGATGGCAAGACTTGGTGGGACTACATCAAAGTCCTAGCCGATGACAAGATGGAAGGCCGTGAAACCGGCAGTCCCGGCTTAAAGAAAGCCGAGGCTTTCGTTGTCGAGCAGCTCAAGAAAAATGGTCTGCAGCCCGCAGGGCTGAATGGTGGCTTCTACCAGCCGGTAAAATTCATCTCCCGCCAGATAGTGGAAAAAGATTGCAGTGCGGCGCTTATCCGAAACGGAAAAGCAGTGTCCCTCAACATAGGTGAAGACGCCATCTTCAGCACGCGCGTCGATCTTGCGCCCCAAGTCGAAGCGCCGCTGGTTTTCGTCGGTTACGGTCTGACGGTTCCGGAAAAGAACTATGACGATCTTGCCGGCCAGGATCTCAGGGGTAAGGTTGCGGTTATCTTTTCCGGCTCTCCCGCCGAAATACCCGGAGCTTTAGCTTCGCATTATCAGACGGCGAAAGAGCGCTGGAAGGCGCTTCGTAAGGCAGGTGCCATTGGCGTAATCAGTTTACCCAACCCCGCCTTCATGGATGTTCCCTGGTCGCGCATCGCCTTGAACCGCGCGCATCCCAGCATGGAACTGGCGGGCGCTGAGTTCAACGAGACAGAAGGCGAGAAGCTATCGATGTTCTTCAATCCGGCGCATGCCGATAAACTGTTTGCGGGCTCCGGGCACAGTTTCCAAGAAATTGCCGACCTCGGCAAAGACCGCAAGCCCCTGCCGCATTTTGCTCTGTCCCTCTCGATCAAAGCTACGACCAGGGTAGACAAGACGGATATTGAATCCGCCAACATTGTTGCCAAGCTGCCCGGAAGCGACCCGCAACTCAAGAATGAGTACGTGGTGCTCTCGGCGCACGTCGATCATATAGGCATCGGCGAGCCAATCAATGGCGATCGAATTTATAACGGCGCCATGGATGATGCCTCGGGAGATGCCGTGCTCCTGGATGTGGCCTCCTCCCTTAACAAAAATCCCGCTGATCTGAAACGCTCGCTGCTATTCGTGCTCGTAACCGGCGAGGAAAAAGGGCTGCTGGGCTCCAAGTATTTCGCGGCACATCCGACGGTCGATCCGAAGTCGATGGTCGCGGATATCAACGTCGACATGTTTTTGCCGATTATTCCGCTGAAGACTTTGACGGTCTATGGTCTCGACGAATCCGACCTTGGAGACCTGGCGCGCGCGGCTTCGCAGCAGCATGGGATTTCCGTGCAACCCGATCCCGAGCCTTTGCGCAACGTATTTATCCGCAGCGACCAGTACAACTTCATCGTGCACGGCATTCCGGCCGTAATGATGGATGTCGGCCCCACCACAGACGAGCAGAAGCAGGTGCGCAAAGACTGGCTCACCCATCGCTATCACGCGCCCTCTGATGATCTGCAACAGCCCGTTGATTTAGCAGCGGCCGCTGCTTATGAGGAAGTGGTTCGTACCTTGATGATCAAAGTAGCCGACGACAGCCAGCGCCCGGAATGGAAGGAGAACAGCTTCTTCCGCCGCTATGCCCAGAATGCAGGGGAGTAGCTGCAATGTGAGCAGGCGACTTTGATAAACAACTTCGAACCGTGGCAATCCTTGTGAATCCGTGGCCGCTTTTTGGTGAGCACGACCATCTGCTCAGGTCGCGAATATAATCTTGACAGCTGCGACCTGACAGTAAGGAGGAAGTGTTATGGCCGGAGTCATCCCCGAGAAGTATCGCGATCTTTTCAATAAACGAGCTTTTGCCGCTCTTACTACTCTTATGCCCGATGGCAGTCCTCAAACTACACCCGTTTGGGTGGATACTGACGGCGAACACGTTATTTTCAATTCGGCGAAAGGCCGCCAGAAAGACCGTAATGTTCGCCGCGATCCGCGCGTGGCATTAGCGATCGTCGATCCCGACAATCCCTATCGCTATCTGGAAGTCCGCGGCAAGGTTGCTGAGATCACAGAGCAGGGCGCCGACGCCCACATCGATAAGATGGCGAAGAAATACCTCGGGCAAGATAAATACCCGTACCGGCAGGGCGGGGAAGTGCGCGTTATCTATAAGGTGAGGCCGGAGCACACGACCACAATGGGCTAGCAGCCCATCTCATGAACACAAGTTCCCTCTCGACGGCTCGGCGCAGGTTCTCCACTGCGCTTCGCTCCGGTCGCGATGACGTAGATCGAATCAGGGATAGAACACTGCCAGGAGCTAACCATCCGCGAATACAATTTATGTCTGCTAGGTTTCGGAAACGTGAACCGCAGGCTGGTTCATCTCCTGCAACAAAATCGCAGCAAGTTGCAGGAGCAGTATGGAATTTTCTGGCGGATAACCGGCATTGCATCAAGAAGACTCGGCTGGCTGGTGGAGCCCGACGGCTTCGATCCGGCGATAGTTCTTAACTCCAGCCTTCAGCTTTCCAAGGGTCATAGTTGCGCTGACGTCCGCGAGTGGCTCCGTGCCGCCCACAGTCACGTCCTGTTCGAAGCGACATCGCTGAATGCGAAGACCGGCGAGCCGGGAATTGACCACATCCGCGCCGCGTTGCAGCTCGGAGCCCACGCTATCACTGCCAACAAAGGACCAGTCGTGCACGCCTATGAAGAACTGCGCGACTTGGCGGCAAGACAAGGTCGATCTTTCCTGTTCGAATCCACCGTCATGGACGGCGTGCCCGTCTTCTCGAGTTTTCGCGAAAACCTTCCGCTGATCGAGGTAAAAGGATTTCGCGGCATTCTTAATTCCACCACCAACGTCATTCTCTCGGGAATGGAAGAGGGCCTTAGTTTTGAAGAATCACTGAAAAGAGCCCAGAAGATCGGTGTGGCCGAAACTGACCCCACCGACGACATCGAAGGTTGGGACGCTACTGTGAAAGTGGCCGCTCTGGTTCGCGTTGTGATGCAAGCCCCCATCGCCGTCGACAAGATCGACCGCCACGGTATTCGCGCTTTGACCGCCGACGCGGTCCGAGCAGCGCGCGCTGCAGGAGATCCCTACAAGCTGGTCTGCCGCGCCTCGCGCAGTGGTGGCACCATCAGTGCCAGCGTGCGTCCCGAGCAGGTTCCGCTGGGCGATCCTCTCGCGCATGTCGCGGGAACTTCCTCCATAGTGTATTTTGAAACGGACATGTTTCCCGGGCTGGCGATTACCGAGATTGATCCCGGTTTGGACGCCACCGCCTATGGGATGCTCAGCGACTTCGTAAAAGCGGTTGCAGCTAAATAGAGCATCACTCTTTGCAAGCTTGCGCTCATTGTTATCTAGAGCGGAGCAAGCCAAGTTGCGAAGCAATCGGCTGCGGAGTCGAGAGCCTGCCCTGAGCGAAGTCGAAGCGGACCTTGAGTTTCCTATGCTAAAAATAGAATCCGAAACCGCCACGAATTTTGATGTCAGCTGGGCGCGCGCCCAATTTCCATCGTTATCCCAAACCGTGAATGGCCGTCCTGCCGCGTTTCTCGACGGTCCCGGCGGAACGCAAGTACCGCAGCGAGTCATCGATGCGATCAGCGGGTATCTGAAGCAGTCCAATGCGAATACTTGCGGAGCCTACGCGACTAGCCGGCGCACAGATACCGTGATCGCGGAAGCCCGCAAAGCCATGGCTGACTTTCTAGGTTGTGACGCCGATGAGATTGCGTTCGGCCCCAACATGACCACTCTGACGTTTGACCTGAGCCGATCCATAGGCCGCGAGCTGGGGCCAAACAATGAGATCGTCCTTACGCACCTCGACCACGATGCCAACGTATCGCCCTGGCGCGCGTTGGAAGAACGCGGCGCCACCATTCGCTTCGTAGAGATTAACGAAGCCGATTGCACTCTTGACATGGCCGACCTCGCCCGCAAGGTAACTGGCCACACTCGCCTGGTATGCGTTGGCTACGCCTCCAATGCCGTCGGCACGATCAACGATGTAAAAGAAATCGTCCGCATTGCGCACGACGCCGGAGCTATGGTCTTCGTCGATGCGGTGCATTATGGCCCTCACGGATTCATTGAGGTGCGCGAGCTGGACTGCGACTTTCTGGCGTGTTCCACCTATAAATTTTTCGGTCCGCACATGGGTGTGCTTTATGGAAAGCGCGAGCACCTGAAACGTCTGAAACCCTACAAAGTGCGCGCCAACACAGATGCAATTCCTAACCGCTGGGAATGGGGAACCCTGAACCACGAATGTATTGCTGGGATTACCGCATGTGTCGAGTATCTGGCAGACTTGGGACGCCGTGCCGATTCGGCTGTGTCTACTCGGCGTGACGCATTACGGTCGGCCTATAAGGCGATCCAGGGGCACGAGCACGGCCTGTCGGCGCGCATGCTGCGTGGCCTGAGGGAAATCCCAAAACTGAAGGTGTATGGAATAACAGATCCAGAACGCGTAGCTGAACGGTGCCCCACGTTTGCCATGCGCCTCGAGGGACATAGTCCGCTGGAACTCGCCACGAAGCTTGGCGACCGTGGATTTTTCACCTGGGATGGCAATTACTATGCCCTGAACCTGACCGAGCGCCTGGATGTGGAGCGCACGGGCGGATTTCTGCGAATCGGGTTCGTGCACTACAACACCATCGAAGAGGTGAACGGGGTTGTGAGCGCGCTGAAAGACATTGGCGGTTAAACCTGAAAGAGCGTGCCTTTAGAGCCGCATAATGTAAGTTCGCATGACTCCTTTTGGTCCTGTGTTTTTCAGGCTTTAGATACAGCTTGAATCTGCCACAGCTTCGCTCTCATCCTTTATTCTAGATATGTCTATGGCCACTCGATTCAATAAAACCGACCCGGCAGTTGCCGCTGGCGTGCTGGAGCCGCCTTCGGAAGACCGGGAACGGATTTTCGATTTATTCCGGCGCTGGGGTTATCTTCAGGCGGATCTGGACCCGCTTGGCCTTTTTAAGCCGGTCGAACATCCAGAGTTGCAAATCGCCGGTGAAACCGCCGATCAGGCACGCCACTATTACTGTGGAACCATCGGTGTCGATTTCATGCACATTGCTGATCCGAAGCGGCGACAGTGGATTCAGCGCCATATGGAGGCTGATCCTGGGCCAATTGCCGATCAGGGCCATGTGCTCGACCTGCTGATCCGGGCGGACATGTTCGAGCAAGTGTTGCAGCAGCGTTATCTCGGCACCAAGCGCTTTTCGCTCGAAGGTGTGACCGCTCTCATTCCGCTGGTCGACGAAGTTCTGGAAGAGGCTGGCGATCGCGGTGCCAACGAGATGGTTTTCGGGATGAGCCATCGTGGGCGTCTCAATGCGCTGGTACACGTCGCCCGGCGTGCTCCTGAGGAGATTTTTGCCGGATTCGAAGACGTCGATCCGCGTAGCGTTTTAGGTAGCGGCGATGTGAAGTATCACATGGGGGCGACCGGCGAGTACGTGACTCGCAGCGGCGCCAAAATCCACATTCACCTCGTTTCCAATCCGAGCCACCTCGAAGCCGTAGATCCGGTTACCGTAGGCCGTACCCGCGCCAAGCAGGACCGCGCCGGTGAAGGTGGCCAACAGAAATTCTTTCCCCTGATAGTTCACGGCGACGGTGCTTTCGCCGGTCAGGGTGTTTGGGCGGAAACGCTTAATTATGCGGACGTCAAGGGTTACACCGTTGGCGGCACCATCCATGTCATCGTCAACAACCTGATTGGGTTCACCACTACGCCTGGGGAACTGCACTCATCCCGCTTCGCAGCTGACTTGGCTAGACGCCAGTCTGTGCCGATTTTCCATGTCAATGGCGAGGACGTTGACGCTGTGGTTCGCGTGGCGCATATGGCGCTTGAGTATCGGTACACGTTTGGCAGCGACGTAGTCATCGACCTGATCGGTTATCGCCGCCATGGTCATAGTGAAGTTGACGATCCGACCGTCACCCAGCCCTTGCTTTACAAGGCCATCAAGGAACACCCTCCCCTCTGGGAAATCTACACCGAGGATATCGGGGCGGAGGACACGCAGGCGCGCGTGGCCAAAATCCGTGAGGAATTTGAGGCCACACAGAAGAAAGCGGGCACCCTGCGAAAGAAGCCGACGCTTCGCGAATTACCTGGATACTGGAACACCTACCAGGGCGGACGCCACAAGGCGGAGTACGAAATCAATACTGGAGTTTCCGCTAACGAACTGGAAATTGTGGGCGCGCGTCTTAGCACCTATCCGGAAGGCTTCCATATTCATCCCAAAGTGAAGAAGTTACTTGAACAGCGTACGGAAATGGCAACCGGCAAGCGGCCGGTTGATTTTGGCATGGCTGAGGCGCTCGCGTTCGGGACGCTGGTCAAGCAGGGTATTCCGATTCGCTTGAGTGGGCAGGACACACGGCGGGGTACGTTTAATCAGCGGCACTCCGTTCTCCTCGATATTGAAAACGAGCAGGAATATGTTCCGCTCGATCATATCGCGCCCGATCAGGGGCGTTGCGAAATCTACAACTCCACCTTGTCGGAAGCTGGCGTTCTCGGATTCGAATACGGCTATAGCCGCGACTACCCCGAGGCTTTGGTTCTCTGGGAAGCGCAGTTCGGCGATTTTGCCAATGTGGCGCAGGCCATCATCGATCAGTTTGTCAGCGCGGGCGAGGACAAATGGAACCTGCTTTCCGGACTTGTACTGCTGCTGCCGCACGGGTATGAAGGGCAGGGTCCGGAGCATTCGAGCGCCCGCATTGAACGCTTCCTGCAACTGGCGGCACGCGACAATTTTCAGATCTGCCAGCCGTCCACCGCGGTGCAGTACTTCCATCTGCTGCGGCGCCAGGCTCTGCGGCATTGGCGCAAGCCGCTGGTTGTGTTCACGCCCAAGAGCATGCTGCGGCACCCCGACGCCTCGTCTTCAATCAGCGACTTCACGAGCGAGAGATTTCTGAACGTGCTGCCCGATCATGAAGTCCAAAATGCACAGAGGATTCTGTTGTGCACAGGAAAAATAGGCCACGAGCTGCGCACGGAGCGTAAGAAGCGTAAGGATACGTCGGCCGCGATTGTCTTTGTCGAGCAGCTCTATCCTTTTCCGGAGGCGGAGCTCTCGGCGGCTATCGAACAGCATGCGTCGGCGCGGGATATTGTCTGGGTACAAGAAGAGGCGGCGAACATGGGCGCGCTTTTCTACATGTTGCCCCGCTTGCGGAAAATTGCCGGGGACCGGCCAGTGCTTTCAGTGAAACGATCGGCTAGCGCCAGTCCGGCCACGGGGTCAGCCAAGGCGCACGAGGTCGAGCAGAAAACGCTGCTGACGCTGGCATTCACGATTGGCGCCTAAGCAGTCGTCCGCTTTAGGTGTCAAAATGCCTCAATTCTGAACTCGTCCCCAGGCGGACAGGTAGGCCCCGGTCAGCAGCAGCAATCCCGTTAAGAACGCCCAGAACATCATTGTGACTGAGAGGGCGAAGGGGCCATAGACTTCTTGAAAGTTCAGATAGGGAAGCGCAAGAATGTAGAGGTACTTGAGCACCTCCGACATCAATCCCATCAGCATAGCGGCAGGCAAGACCGCCCGTGCCGGTACTTTGCCATTCGGCAGCAGCCAGTAGATGAGGAAGAAGATCACCATGGTCATCGCGATGGCGACGATCTTCATCACCACAAATCCAACCGCCCGCACGATGAAATTGGCATGCCCGTGCAAAGCGGATTCAAGTAAATGGATATTTCCAGCCGTCAGCCAAATTGAGAGCAGGGCTAAAACTCCGGAACTAAAAGCCAGGGCCAGCGACATGAGCTGATTCCCCAGATAAGAGCGGTTCTTCGAAAATCCCCAGATCCGATTTAAAGCCACTTCCATGGGCAGGAATACGCCCGTGGAGGTTACGAGCAGGATCAGTAGCGATGCGAGTTGTGTGCGCTGGCGTGCTCCCACCAAAGCGTTCAGGTTACGAATGACAAAATCCTGGCCGGCGGGCAGGTAGTCGTGCAAGAGATCGACGACCACGTTGTTCATCGTCTTGGAATGAAAAAGGCGGCGAATCAGCGTCATGAGCAGCACTACAAAAGGAAAAAAGGAAAGAATTGCGTTAGCTGCGACCGAGAACGCGAACGTGTGCACCTCGGTCCTCATCAGATACTTGACGCTGGACACGACGATCCCGGACGGATCGGGCAGCCTCGGCGTGGGTTCTTCCGGGGACCGCGATTCGCGGGGAGCTATGAATTGAAAACTTTGAGGCACTCGATTGTGTTAATGGTACCAAAGGGGGTACCGCTTGTAAGCCAAAGCTGCTGGACTGAACCAAGTGTGCGGGTCTGCTGTTCTGCTGTGGATTTCGTCAAAATAGATAGGGCGCTCCCAGGTAGTGAGATGATCTTAGTGTGAACCTCCGAAGTATCCCTGCAGAATGCCAACCACCGAACTGGTGCTGCCATCCGGACGCACCGCCCAAAGGCCACGACACTCAGAATCGATAGGCCGGTTGGGATCCCCCATCGAGGTGTCAATTGGCGCGGTTTGTCCGTTCGATTCATGACATTCATTGTCGAAGACGTTCCACATGAAGGCACCTGCGAGACCGATCGATTGCGCTTGGCTAAGAAGAGTCTTAGTACGCCAGATAGCTTCGCTTTCCTGGCTGTTCTCGAATAGCCCATATTCGGAGATCAGAACGCGTTTTGACCCCAGTCCTAACGGATCGGGAGCAAAGCGGTAGATGGTGTTGAGCGCCTGGGTCATCGCCGCCTGCATCGAATTGGGGTCGCTGCCGGCGAGCGTCGAATCATAGGAAGAGTAGGTGACCATATCGGCGCCGACCGCGGGTACAACCGCATTCACCACTCTGTTCATTCCCTTTTGTGCATAGTCGAGCACGCGGTTGACTTCCACCGCGTTGAAGACGTTGACGCCCGATGGATTGCCGGCATCCTGCCGGGCGCGGGTGACGCCGCGTTGCCGGGCTGAAAGCCACGCAATCATGTCTTTAACCATGCCGCCGGAGATATTTTGAGTGGTGTCGTAGCCCTGTAGACCGATCCAATCGCCTTCCCAATTTTTCAGGATGAAGGTCTTCCCGGTATTCGCGTAAGTTTTGAACAGGTAAGTTGCAAGGTTGTAAAACTCGTCTTCTTCGGCCTGGATGTTCCCGTTTGCCGCGAAACCGGCTACGTGATCGTCATTGGCGAAGGTATAGGTGGTCAAAACAATAGTCTTGAACGGCATGTTCAAGACCTTGGCATACGGCTGCGCCTGAACGAGGTCGGAAATGTAGCTGGGGTCCTGCGCCGGCCAGGAGATGGACCCCTTGTCCGGATAGTTCGTGCGAAATTGAGGAGTCAAATAGATAAAGATGGAATCGGAGCCGAGTTGCTGAATGCGCTCCGCGCCCTCCTGCAGGTAGTTCTCCTGCGTAAAGCCGTAGTTGCCGTCTGCGTGCGCTATACCGGCGGCGAAGGAATTCATGAAGTTGGCCTTCGCGGAATTACTAGAGGAATTGGAATTGTTGGGGGAACCGGAGTTATTCGGCGCGCCAGTGTTGTTCGAGTTTTTCAACGACGAAAGATTCCCTCCGCCGCAGGCAACGGTGAAGACCAGCGCTGTAAGCAAAGTGAAAATGGACGTGTAGGGTTTGTCAGACATATTCCTGCCTCGGCGGGAACGACACACTGCGACAACCGAGCCTGCGCGAAGCCCGCTCAAATCAAATTGGTTTTTTGCGTGGAAGCGACCGACGCGAACCAACGCTTTGTAGTACCCGCAAGTGTTTACTGGCCGGGTACTGCTATTACCTTGGAGTTAATATACCGGAAATCCTGTAGAAAAATGAGATCCAGAACACCTGCGATAACCCATAGCAGAGTACGTGAAGTTGTTGGATTCAGAGTAGATGGAGTAAGTTGCTGCTAAAACCATGGCGGCCTTATGTTTGGCAGCGGCGATGCCAGGGTGCACGGAGGGTAAGAGGTCAAGGTTTGCTGTTGAAAAAAATGCAGAAAATAATTTGGGGTGGGAATCAGGAAAGATGCTGATGCTGGGCGGAGTCAGTTTTCATTCTTTTGGAACTCAGAATCGTGCTGCTATATTCTGCCGCGCATGCACAATCTGCCGGTTTTCGCCCCCGACGTTCCCATCGTGGCGGCATACATTATTTTTCTGGCCAGCTATCTGGTCTTTGCCCTGGGCAAGTTTCCGGGATTAAAAATCGATCGGCCGGGAGCGGCGATCATCGGTGCCGTTACCATGGTGGCCTTTCGGATCGTGCGCCCGGCTGAAGCTCTTCGAACCATCGATTTCTCGACCATCGTGCTTCTGTTCTCGATGATGCTGATCGTCGCCAACCTGCACCTGGTCGGCTTCTTTGAGTGGAATGCCGCTCTGGTCTTGCGACGGCTTCCCCCTGCCTACCTGCTGCCAGCCGTGATCTTCACTTGCGGGTTTCTCTCGGCATTCTTCGTCAATGACATTGTTTGCCTGGTCATGGTGCCGTTCGTTCTCACGATCACACGGCAGATGAACTTGCCGCGCATGCCTTATTTGCTGGCGGTTGCCACTTCCTCCAACATCGGTGGCGTCGCGACCATTACCGGCAATCCACAGAACATGCTGATCGGATCATTTTCCGGGATCCACTATCGAGATTTTCTCATTCATCTCGGCCCGGTCGCGCTGGCGGGGCTCTTCTTGAATTGGGCGGTGTTGCACTGGGCGCATGGAAGAAACCAACCCGCGTCGGCTGCCGAAGTGGGTCCAATACCATTGCCGGCCATGGACCTGTCTCACCTTGTCAAGCCGGTCATCGTAGCTACGGTGGTAGTAGTCGGTTTTTTTGCGGGTGCACCTCCGGCCATGATGGCCGCGCTCGGAGCCGCAGTTCTTCTCATCACCCGCAACCTCAATCCTCACAAGGTGTATGAGGAAGTCGATTGGGGGCTGCTGGTTCTGTTTGTAGGATTGTTCATTATTGTCGGCGGGGCGGAGAATGCGGGAATTGTGGGGCGGCTGCTGGAGATCGCGCGCCATTGGAACTTGCAGAATATGGCTGTGTTCACCGTGCTGGTAGCTGTTCTGAGCAATATCGTGAGCAATGTACCGGCGGTGATGCTGCTGAAATCTCTGATTCCGAGCTTCGCGAATACCCATACAGCATGGCTGGTCCTGGCAATGGGTAGCACTTTGGCGGGAAACCTGACTATAACGGGATCGGTAGCCAACATCATTGTTGTGGAAACCGCGAAAAACGACGTCCATATCGGGTTTTGGGATTATTTCCGCGTCGGGCTGCCGATTACGGTGTTGACGCTCATCCTAGGCGCAGGTTGGTTGGCTTGGACCGGGTAACAGGTGCAGGCAAACGCACCGGGGCTGAAGCCCCACAAAAACAGCGCGCGCAGCCCACAGGCCCCTCTTTCACGGTCTCCCTATTAGTGCGGATGGCGGATGAAGAACTTCCATTTGTCGACGTTCGCGGGCACGGCCACATCGAAAAACCCCACCATCATCTCGTTGTAGGTTTGCTCTCCCCATCGCACGGGGCTGTCGGGATCAGGGTTGTGAGTGTTGTTGCGCGAATTGTCGTACCAGGCAACGGCCTGGAGCTTGGTGCCAGCTTTCAACAGGCGGGGTTGTGCGAGACGGTAACTCAGCTGCCAGTAGAAGTCGTAGTTCACGCGCAGCAGGGTTTCCACGTTGCCATCCCCGTGAACGATGTTGTATTCGAAGCGCTTGCCGCGCAGATGCATGTGAGGGAAAAAGCTGAGCAGGGTGGCATCGTTGGGCAAGGTTCCATGCACCTCGACCCGGTAGTTGTCCGCGTTTGGCGGAATCGGAATGGCGTCATGGTCATTTGCGAGTTGCAAGGTGAAAATGCGCTTTGCGGGCATGCGCTTTGCGAAGACGATTCCGACGCTGGTCTGGTCAGTCGCGGCATGGCCATTGCTCGTGTAATGCATTTGGAAGACCAGGTCGGAATGCGCTGGAATGAACTTGGCCATTCCCTCCGGCCAGTGATCCGGGGAACTGCGCGGGGCATAAACGAGCAGCATGTCGCTGTCGGTCGAGTGCGCCTGATGCCGAAGCTTCTCATCGCCCAGGCTGGACGCCGTAAAGGGAACGCCAACGGGCGCGCCACTCAGCCAGTTAGAATCCGGCGGTCGAATGTAAATCACGGCGTGATGAACGTGATCGCGGCTCGAGGATCGAACTTCCGACATCTGCACCCATTTGTCTTCGGTGAACCCAGTCGGAACAATTTCGTAGGCGTACTCAATGTCACCTTGGGCAGGAATGCTCGCCGGCTTGGGCATGGAGATTACGGAGTCCGGGAGCGGGATGTTCCAGCCATCGGGCCAGCTCGACATAGGCGGACGATCGCGTGGATCACCTTCGGGAGCGTGTGCGTCGGCCCAAGCGGTGAGAGTGTCGACCTCCTCCTGGCTAAGCGAGGGATCATTAGAGAACTGGCCGAAGCGCGGATCGGCAAACCAGGGCGGCATGTTCCGCGACCGGGTGCGTTGTGCGATAGAACTTGCCCAGGGCTTCGTCTGCTCGTAGGTGACCAGCGGCATCGGTCCAATCTCTCCCGGGCGGTGGCAAGCTTGGCAATGCTGCTGGAGAATCGGGAGTACATCCTTATAGAAACTCGGCGCAGCGTGAGCAGGCCGAGATGATGCCTCGCGCCCCAGGAAATGAGTTGAGATCGCCAACGCGGCCAGAACAGTCAAATTTCTAGAAATGGATGCTTGCAGCACGGGCAGCCTCTCTCAATTGATACCGCAAGAGTGGCCAAAAGGTCGAACGGGAGGCGTCCCGTTTAGTCGAGGTATCCCCAGCGGCCGGTCTCGATGTGGTAAAAACGCCGGCCGAAAGGTGGTATTTCGATGTAGTAGATCTCCGGTTCACCACTTCCGCTGAAGCAGTAGGAAAAATCGCGACTGATGAATGTCTGCTTGGCGGCAGGGATTTCCGCAACGAACTCCGGTACAAGTTCCTCGAGCCGCTTTGGGTAACGGTTGTACTTGGCGTGATAGGCGAGGCAGGCATTGCCCAAATCGATAGCTTTTTGATCGGCAGAGTGATTCTGGTACCAGTTGCTTGCAAAAACTGTGAGGCATCCGGCCAGGACAATACCGATTTGCGCCATTCGCATTCGAAAAAGCCGTTTATTCCCGCGCGCGCCGGCCCACGCCGCCCAGGGTAAGCAAGCGATTGCTATCACCGCGACCAACGCCGAAAAAATGCCCTGATTCAGAAAGAATGCATCCACCAGTACCAGAATGCTTGCGAACTTAACAGCTTTGCGCACAGGACTGGAGGTGCTGCTTGCGGGTTGAGCTGCCGCCGCAATGGCCGCCTCAGGTGTATTCTGCACCAGACTCTCATCGTCTGCTTGCTTCGCCAGGGTATGATTGCGAGCCTCGCAGATCTTAAAGGCGCCTATTCCCAATCCGACTTGTACCAGGAACGTGGGCCAGAAGCCCGCTGCATCCACAGAGGTTAAGGCAATTCCCCAGATGATGCTACCGATCATCCCATAGCGCCAGTCCGTATAAAAGCAACCGAGGCCACCAAAGAAGATGGCCGAAGTCGCCCCAATCCACGGTTTCTTCTGCCGAATTTGCAGTTTTCGAGACATCTGTCACGCGCGCAAATAACGAACTCCGCCAATTGTGGGCCTGTTCAGGCCATGGACAAGGTCACCGAGGTAACGGACCGGGAGGGGCCACGGGCGGGGTGCGAGCGTGATAGCATTTTTGCCGAGGCAGATTTCCGGCCATGTCACCCGTCCCTTTCTTGCGACGATCACTATTCTTCCTGATTCTCTTTCCGGCAGCTCTGGTCGCCTCCGACAAGAAGCCCATCGCCAAGGAGGGCTGGCTCGAGATCCACTCGCCACATTTCGACATCATCACCGATGGAGGAGAGAAGAAGGGGCGTGAGGTCGCGGTCCGCCTGGAGCAGATGCGGAAAGTATTCGGCGGCTTCATTATGCGGGACAAACTCAAGATGCCGGTGCCGATTGAGGTGCTGGCGATAAAGAGCGACGCGGACTATGAAAAAGTTTCTCCCCTGCGCAAACGAACCGCTATTAGTGATCCCGGCTTTTTCATTGGCGGTGAGGACAAGCACGTAATTGTGCTCGACCTGTTCGCCGACGAGCCCTGGCGAGCCGTAGCACACAACTTCGCGCATATGCTGCTGGACGGGAATTATCCGCCGACGCAGAGCTGGTTTGATGAAGGGCTTGCGGAATACTTCAGCAGCATCCGTTTAGACAACAAGAACGTGGATATTGGCAGTGACCCGGAGTTGGGGAATAAGTACGCGGAGGATTTGCTGGGAAATATCACCGACGTGCGGCATCCCCCCAAATCCTTCACCGAACTCCTCTCCGGCCCTCTCTGGCTCAATATGACGGACTTCCTCTCCATGCGCCTGAACGCGCCCGAATTCCACGAGGGGACACATCACACCCTCTTCTACGCCCAGGCTTGGATCATGGTGCACTACCTGCTCGCCAAGGAAATGATGCCGCAGGTGGGGACCTATTTCGGTCTCGTCCAAATTAAGAAACTACCGCTGGAGCAGGCGGTTCAGCAGGCCTTCGGAATGAACACGGGCCAGCTCGAAAAAGCGCTGAAAGACTATTTCCAATCGCTCACGCCGCTCTTCGAAGCCCAGGATAGAGCCGATGCGGCGGTTCAAAGCAGCGAGGATATTGCCGCAGCACGGAATGCTGGTCCGCAGTTGAGTCACCTCGCGGCTCCCATCGGTCCCGACGACGTGAGTGTCGTAGTGAAGAAGCTTATCGATGACGACGCACATGCCTATGTCGCGGATGCCATGGCACGGCTTCCGGAGCATCGTGCCGAAGGTATCAAGAAACTTCAGGATTTGGCGCAGGATCCGGCCGACAATGCAATCGCTCATCGCTGCTTGGCATATGCCTACCTTCAGGGGCGAGATTTCAAACAGAGCAGCCAACAGCTGCAGCTAGCGGATGGAACGGATCCCTGGATTCATTACTATGAGGCGGTGCTCAAGTTCCGCGCGGCCCAGGCAAGCGGGCAGCAACTTCAAGGCGGATTGGCGAACGTACAGCAGGATCTGCGGGCGGTGGTCGATTGGAATCCGGAATTTGCGGAAGCCTATCACCTTCTGGCCATGTCGGAATTGGAAGGCGGGGGCAGCCATGCAGCTGTTGACAGTATCCGCATGGCGATTCAGTTAGCCCCGCGCAGGCAGTCGTATCTCATGGATCTGGCCAGCATTTATATTGCGGAGAAGAAATGGGACGATGCGCAGAGCACGTTGGAGCAACTGAAGTCGGGCGGCAATGGGCAACTCGCCGCGTCTGCGCGCAAGAAACTGGATGATCTTCCTTTTATAAAGAAGTATGGAATCGATCCTGACCGTTCTCCCGGTGCGCAAGAGACGCGCGTGATCGAAGCCAATTCCGGTATCAGCAATCCCTTGCCGGAGGACCTGGAGGAGAAGAAGCCTGAATTGAAGGAACGCGGTCCCGACAAGCGCCCCGTTAAATATGTAAAAGGAAAAATTGTCCGTGTCGACTGTGACAAGGCTCCGGAAGCAATTATGACCGTGTTGGCTGGCGGACACACGTTGAAGCTGCACACATTCGATTACAAGTCCGTGGCCTTAGTGGGCACGGATCAATTTTCGTGTGACTGGCGCAACCAGCGGGCCTCGATCAATTACAAGGCAAGCGGTGCGTCGGAGGGAGACGTAGTGTCAGTGGAGATTGACTAGACAGTTGTGGCGCGGGCGCCCGCGGCCCGCGATTTGGGCGGTGGAATTATGCTGCCCGAGCAATCTGTGTATACTCCTGAGCCGAATCCGAGGGTAGAAGCACCCAAAGTGTGTAAATGCCAAGGGCAGTGGCAAACGGCGGATGAAACAGAGCAAGGAATCCGAGAACAATAGCCAAGGTTCTCGCCCACGGCCGTCGCTGCATTAACCCCCAGCCAGCCATAAAAGCCGCAGCCGCTACGAAGAGAAATCCGAAGCCTGCCACGTGCAACAGTGCTGGTCCCAGGGCTCGTCCAATTCCCCCACCGAATGGAATGAAGACATGGGCGACGGTTCCCAGCGCCATCATGGCGATTGCGGGGATAAGCCAAAACGCACCCACAATGATCCACAATATTCCGAGCGTCTGGATGTGTCGGGAAACCCGGCCTCGGGCAGGCGGTACGTAGGTGGGCGGCGCAGAAATGGCACCCTGGATCGGATTCCCGCACCTGGGGCAAACTCGATAGTCTGCCTCCAGCGGACTCCCGCATTTGTTGCAGAACATGAAGGCCTCCCCGTCTACGCGTTCCGATCGCCCGGTAGAAGAAGTCTGCAAGATTTTACTGCAAGCGCGAGGCGGCGCGGCCGTGACCGTCGTAAATGTGACCATACTGGGCAAAGGCTTGGCATTGCTCCCTAAAGTACATGACCTTCTTGCTGTTGAGGGAACACCGTAACCGTAGGAGAATCAGGTCCGGAGTTGTGTTGCGCTCCCGGGGGGGAGAGAACTGATGAGCGGCGCCGCGCCCGGTAAGAAATCATCGCGCAGTATGCGGCAGTTCCCCCGGTTCCAATTGGACGTGCGCATGCATGTCCATCTTTTTCGGAATGGTAGCAGTACTACAGTCTGGGGCCGGTCCACCTCCATGGGCCAGGAGGGCATCGGCGCAACTCTCACAGGCGAAATGGAAATTGGGGAGGTCGTGGGATTGGAATTTAACGTCCCGCTGTCCCCCCACCCACTGAAACTACGGGCGATTGTGCGCTACAAAAACGGTTTTCAATATGGCTTCGAATTCCTGGCCGTGGATGGTACCCAGCGCCAAGCCATCCAGAGAGCCCTCGATATCCTTCCAGCGGTACTGTAGATCCAAGTATTCGCGTCCACCGCTCCGGCGCATCCCATGATGCCGCAATTACCTCGGTAACTTTCAGCTAAGTCTCAGCCCATCTAACATCTGCGGGTAGGACGGAGGGGGTCCAGATGGCAGACTGGCTGTCTCAGCCCACACGGGCTGCGGAGTTACTACGCGCCAAGTTCTTGAAGGCCGTACTCGACAGCGGCGCCAGTCCGTCATTGATACGTAACCAAGCTCCTCCAGTCATTAATGATGACCGTAACGGGAAATCGTGGACCGAAGATCCCGAAATCCAAAAAGCTTACCTGCACGAGCTGTTCGAAAACGCTCCTGAAGCCATAACTGTTCTGGATACTGACTACCGCATTCTGCGGGTGAATAGCGAATTCACTCGATTGTTTGGCTACACCCCGGAAGAGGCGGAGGGGCGGGAGATCGAGTCCGTCCTCGTTCCAACCCATCTGAAGAGCGAGTCAGACGCAATGGCGGACATGCTGAACCGTGGCCAGAAGGTGAGCATCGAAACTCAGCGCCGGCGTAAGGATGGCACTTTGGTGGACGTTTCAATACTGGGAACGCCAGTGAGCGTGGCCGGTGGACACGTTGCGCTGTACGCGATCTATCGGGATATCACCCAGCAGAAACGCGCTGACACCCTGCGTTCAGCGCTCTATCGCATTGCCGACGAGACCAGTTCAGCGGAGGATCTATCGCAGTTCTATCGAGCGATTCACAACATCGTCGGCGAGTTGATGTACGCGCGGAACTTTTACATTGCTATTTATGACGCGGCCACGCAGTTCCTAAGCTTTCCGTACTGGATCGATGAGGTAGATCCTGCACCAGCCCCCAGAAAATTAGGCCGCGGATTAACCGAATATGTGGTGCGAACGGGCGAGCCGCTGCTGGCCTCGCCGGAGATTTTCGCTGAACTGGTTCGTCGCGGTGAGGCAGACGAAATCGGGGCGCCGTCGGTTGACTGGCTCGGCGTGCCCTTGAAAGTGGGTAATACCTCGATCGGCGCGGTTGTGGTGCAGAGCTATAACGAGAACATTCGATTCAGCGAGAAGGCTAAAGAGATTCTGACCTTCGTCTCGCAGCAACTGGCCAGCGCGATCGAGCACAAGCGGCATGAAGAAGCATTGCGCCGATCGGAAGCCCGCTATCGCTCGTTGGTGCAGAGTGCCGCGTATGGCATTTACCGTGCCAGCCGTGAAGGGAAGTTTCTGGACGTTAATCCGGCGCTGGTCAGCATGTTGGGATATGAGTCAGCCGATGAGGTGGTAGCGCTCGATCCGCAGAAGGATGTGTTCCGCAATCCGGAAGAACAAAATCGTTTGATGGAAGAATGCAAGCGTAAAGGGCGCCTCGACAACTTCGAGATTAAATGGAAACGGAAGGACGAAGATGTCATCACGGTCCGGCTCAGCGGGCGCGTAGTCAGCAACGAGAAAGAGTCTGAGGAGTTCCTGGAAGTAATTGCCGAGGATATTACTGAGAAGCGCGTTTTGGAAGACCAGTTCCGGCAAGCCCAGAAGATGGAAGCCGTAGGGCGGCTAGCAGGAGGCGTCGCCCATGACTTCAATAATCTACTGATGGTCATCAGCGGCTACACAGAAGTCCTGTTGGAGAAGCTCGAGCGCGACCTCACCCTGCACGCCAAAGCAGAAGCGATTCAGCAGGCGGCTGAGCGCGCCACAACTCTTACCCGCCAGTTGCTGGCTTTCAGCCGGCGCCAGTTGCTGGAATTGAAGGTCGTCGATCTGAACACCATCATCAGCGACATGGAACGTCTGCTAACCCCTTTAATAGGGGAAACTATCCAGCTCACGGCGGAACTCGATCCCGCCCTGGGGCGGACGCGCGCCGATGCCGGACAGCTTGAACAAGTGTTGATGAACCTGGTGGTCAACGCCAAAGATGCGATGCCCGGCGGGGGAAAAATCACGATTCGAACTTCGAATGTCGAATTGGATGCTTCTTACCGGCGGGAACACACCTATATTCAGCCCGGCCCCTACATCATGCTTTCCGTCACGGATACCGGTTGCGGTATGGACAAGGAGACGCAATCGCGAATCTTCGAGCCTTTCTTCACGACCAAGGAAAAAGGAAAGGGTACCGGACTCGGATTATCGACGGTGTACGGCATCATCAAGCAGAGTGGCGGGTACATCTTTGCGCATAGCGAGATTGGGCACGGGACCACGTTCCGCATCTTCCTGCCGCGCGTGGAGCAACCCGCAGAATGCATAGGTGTAGTGAAACACCCACAAGCCGACACCCGCGGTTCGGAAACTGTGCTCTTGGTGGAAGACGAGGAGTCGGTCCGGCAGCTGGTTCGAGAAACCCTGGAGTCACGCGGTTACAAAGTTATTGAAGCGCCAAACGGCGAACGGGCGCTCGCCATTGCCTCCACTCAGGAAACGATTGACTTGATGATCACAGACGTGGTCATGCCCGGTATGAATGGGCAAGACCTGGCGCGAGAACTCGTGAAAACTCATCCCGCGACCAAGGTATTGTTTCTTTCTGGCTACGCCGAGGATACCATTCGTCAGCAGGCCCTGCCGCCCGGGACGGCCTTTCTGCAGAAGCCATTCACATTGCAAACTCTGCTCCGCAAGACTCGAGAAGTACTGCGCAACTCTCCCGGCGCCGACTGATTTCAGCGCGCACCTCTCAGATTCACGAGTGCCCTTCATTTCCGCAATTGCGACTACCAGTCACAAACGACTGTGAGGCTTTCCCTCGACGCGTGCGCGAGCTCCAAGGTAAGCTAAATAGTTTGCTTGGGAGGGCCGGAGCATGCGGGAGTCGGTCGAACGGCTTTGGCCGGAGATTGGCTGGATTCAAAGCGCGGATTTGCGTGAGCAGGTCACGCAGACCTGGATCCGGGCGCTGGAACGAAGCCCGCTCCGGCCGGATGATCTGAACCACATTCCATTCACTCTGCTCGTCCCGAATTGCCCTATCACCTTCATGGAGCACAAGCGCTGTGTGGTGCACATTGCGCGTGATAGCGCCAAAGCCATGCAGGATTTTATGGGGCGCGCTCTGCCCGTTGACATGGATACAGTGATTGCCGGGGCGATCCTCGCGGACGTAGGCAAGTTGCTGGAATACGAGATCGGGCCGGATGGCAAGAGCCGGCAGAGTGAGCGCGGCGAAGCTTTACGGCACCCCTTCACGGGAGTGGCGTTGGCACTGGAGTGCGGCGTGCCGGATGCAGTCTGTCACATTATCGCCGCGCATGCCGCCGAAGGCGATCTGGTCAAGAGAACGACCGAGGCATTCATTGTCCATCACGCCGATTTCATGGCTTTTTTGCCGTTTAAGAACCCGAAGAATGTAAGGATGAAATAAAAGAAGAGGCGGACGCGCCCCTTCAGGGGCGCTCGGTTCAATTTTACAAAAGGGGCTATCGGCCCCGGTGAGGCGATAAATCTTGATGGCCAAAGAGGCGGTAGCAACCAAAGAAACTGTTACAGCGAAAATGGCGCGCTGGGCGGCGGATGTAAAGTTCCAGGATCTCTCGAAAGATGCGGTTTACCAGGGCAAGCGCTTCCTTCTCGATTCGGTCGGATGCGCTCTCGGCGGTTACCAGCAACATGACGTCAAAATTGCTCTGGAGGTGCTGGACGAAGTTGCGGGCCAGGGTCCTGCGACGGTGATCGGTACGGGCAAGCGCATGGACCCGGTATCGGCAGCACTGGCGAATGCGCTGATGATCCGCTGCATGGACTACAACGATATCTATTGGAAACAGGATCCTTCTCATCCCTCCGACCTTTTCCCGGCCGCCATCGCGTGTTGTGAACGCGCCCACACCGATGGTAAGGAACTCATCGTCGGACTCGTCCTTGGACATGAGTTCGAAATGCGCTTCTGCGAAGCTGCCTTTCCTGGGGTACGCGAGCGCGGTTGGCATCACGCCACGCTAACGGCTTTTGTGTCTCCGATCGTGGCCGGGCGCGCGCTCCATCTTTCCTGGGAACGGATCCAGCACGCGATCGGTATCTCCGCGAGCCGACACTGCACGCTCGGGGCGGTGACCGCAGGTAAGCTCACCATGATGAAGAACACCGTGGATCCCATGGCCACTCAGAGTGGCGTGCTGGCGGCGTTGATGGCCGAAAAAGGTTACACCGGTCCGGAGCACGTAGTGGATGGAAAGGAAGGACTCACCCACGTCTTTGGTCCGGATTGGAAGCTGGAACTCCTTACCGCTGGACTGGGTGAATCCTGGCGGATCACGCAATGTGGCATGAAGGCGTTTCCGACGGAGGCGCTCACGCATACTCCCATCTCCGCTGTCCTGGATCTGGTCAAGAGCAACGACCTTCGTCCCGAACGGGTAGAGAAAATCCAGATTCGTTCCCTGGCGCGGGCCGCCGACATCCTATCCGATCCCAGCAAATACGATCCTCACACGAAAGAGACTGCGGATCATTCTTTGCCTTACGTAATTGCCGCGGCACTGGTTGACCGGCAGGTGACGCCGGTGCAATTCACCATGGAGAAGATCATGGAACCGAAAATCCGCGAACAGTTGCGAAAGGTTGAGGTGGTTGCCGATCCCGAAATCGAGAAGGTGTTCCCGGCATTACAAAGAGTCGTCGTGACGATCACTGCAACGGATGGAAGCTCCTTTACCAAGCAACTCGACTTTCCCAAGGGCGATCCGCGAAATCCGCTCACGGACTCGGAAGTCGAAGAGAAGTTTGCAGCTCTGGCTGAGGGAGTGCTCTCTCCGGGTGCTCAGAAGAAGCTTAAAGATGCGATCTGGGGGCTGGAAAAGATTGGCTCAGTGGAGAAGTTGATGGCGCTGATGAAGGCCGATATCAAATCGAAGAGAGCGCCGGCGAAGAAGAAAATCAGCCGAAGGCGATGATATCCGCCAGCAAATAACAAACACAAGGTCCCTCGACTCGGGGCTGCGCCCTTGCTCGGGATGACAGAGAGGTGGTGAGTTATGGGCCAGACTATGGTTGAAAAGATCGCGCAGGCACACTTGGCCGAAGGGCCAAAGCGGCCGCTGCGGGCCGGAGATTTCGTATCGATACGCCCATTCCATGTCATGACCCATGACAACACGTCGGCGGTTATGAGCAAGTTCAAGGCAATTGGCGCGAAGAAGATCTACGACCCCAGGCAACTGGTATTTGCGCTCGACCACGACATCCAGAACCAGGACGAGGCCAATCAGAAGAAATACAGATCTATCGAAGCGTTCGCCAAGGAACATTGCGTTGTGTTTCATCCAGCGGGTTCTGGCATCGGGCACCAGATCATGGTGGAACGAGGTTTCGTTGTTCCGAGATCGTTTGTGGTTGCCTCGGATTCGCATTCGAATATGTATGGCGCGCTGGGGGCAATCGGTACCCCCATCGTGCGCACCGATGCCGCCGCCGTTTGGGCGACAGGTGAATTTTGGTGGCAAATTCCGCGGTCTATCCTGGTCGTGCTCGAAGGCAAACTACCGGAAGGAGCGACGGGCAAAGACGTAATTATCAGCTTATGCGGCCTGTACAACCATGATGAAGTTCTGAATGCCGCGGTCGAATTCACGGGTCCCGGGGTGGCGAGCCTGTCCATGGATGAGCGTTTCTCGATCTCGAATATGAGCACCGAGTGGGGACCGCTGGTCGGCTGGTTCCCTGTGGATGCGATTACGATCGCCTATCTGCGAGGCGTGCGTCAGCGGCTGAAGAAAGAGGGCATTGAGCGGTTTACGGAAAAGGACATCGAGAACTGGGAGAAGAATCCGCCCCAGCCAGATGCAAATGCCGTCTACGCCGCCCGGATTATCCTCGATCTGAGCCAAGTCACTCCTCACGTCTCGGGTCCCGACACGGTCCAAGTCATGCAATCGCTGGCGGAAGTTGCGAACAAGAAGGTTGCGATTCAGAAAGCATATCTGATTTCCTGCGTAAACTCGCGGCTTGAGGATCTGGAATCAGCCGCCGCCGTATTGAGAGGAAAAAAGGTTGCGCCGGGGGTGCAGTTCTATCTAGCCGCGGCCAGCGCCTGGGTGCAGCAAGAGGCCGAGAAACGAGGAACCTGGCAGACACTGCTCGATGCCGGCGCTCATCCCCTGCCGTCTGGCTGCGGTCCGTGCATCGGACTCGGAGTCGGGCTTCTGGAAAAGGGCGAAGTGGGAATCTCCGCTACGAATCGCAACTTCAAAGGCCGCATGGGATCGCGAGATGCGCAATGCTACCTTGCCAGCCCGGAAGTCGTGGCCGCTTCCGCTGTTGCGGGTTACATCACAGGCCCACATTCGTTCCCACACCGAACCCCGGTGAAGCAGTATCAGGAATTCGCGGGCAATGGTGCATCCGCTGAGAAGGTGGAAATTCTGCCTGGTTTTCCTGCTCACGTGCGCGGACGGCTGGTCTTCATGCCGCAGGACAATGTGAATACCGACGCTATCTATGGGAAAGATTACACCTACCGCGATGACATGACGCCAGAGATGATGGCCAAGGTGGTAATGGAGAATTACGACCCGCAGTTTGCGGCCAGAACGCGGAGCGGAGACGTGATTGTCAGCGGCTTCAATTTTGGCACCGGCTCCAGCCGTGAGCAGGCCGCCACTTGTCTGAAGGCCAAAGGTATTCCTCTGGTAATCGCTGCCAGCTTTTCGCAGACTTATCTGCGCAACGCTTACAACAACGGATTCTTGTGCGTGGAAATTCCGGAACTGGTCAACCGCCTGCGCGAGCAGTTTGCGAAGGAGATTTCGGCGAAGGAGAGGACCATTATTCCCGGAGATGAGATCGACATTGATTTCACGTCCGGAATGATCAGTTGGCGCGACGAGAAGTTTTCGTTCCCAGCTCTGGGAAGTGTGCCGCAGTCACTGGTGATCGCCGGAGGCGCAGAGAACGTGGTGGCGAAGAGATTGGGTCTGGCATGAAGAGACTCACCACCACGGACGCCAACGTCCACCAGGAAGCGCGCGACCTTTTGTGGTGAAGAGGTTTTCAGGAGAATGTCATGGCGAAATACACCGTAGTTACTATGCCCGGTGATGGAATTGGCAATCAAGTCCTGCCCGAGGCGTTGCGCCTTTTGCAAGCTGTTGGATTCGACGCTGAATATGTTCACGCCGACATCGGCTGGGAGTGCTGGCGGAACGAAGGCAATGCGCTGCCCGAGCGCACCATCGAGTTGCTGACCAAGCATAAGCTCGGTCTTTTTGGCGCAATCACCTCCAAGCCCAAGAAAGAGTCCGACGCCGAACTCAAGCCGGAACTGCGGGGCAAGGGTTATTCGTATTTCAGCCCGATCGTGACCATGCGCCAGAAATTCAATCTCGACACCTGTATTCGCCCGTGCATCTCGGTTCCGGGCAATCCGCTGAATTTCATTCGCAAGAAGCCGAATGGCGGTTTTGAAGAGCCGTTAGTGAACGTCGTGGTATTCCGCCAAAACACCGAAGGCCTGTACGCCGGCGTCGAATGGACGAATCCTCCCGAGCAGGTTCGCGCAGCTTTGGCTACCCATCCCAAGTTCAAGCCCTTTGCCAGCACGCCCGGCCCGGACATGGCCATCTCGGTCCGGATCATCACCCGTAAAGCTGCGCACAAGATTTGCAAGGCTGCATTCGACTGGGCTCGGAAGTATGGCTACAAGTCTGTAACCATCTGCGAGAAGCCCAACGTCCTGCGCGAGACCTCCGGCATGATGGAGGAGGAAGCTAAGAATGTGGCGAAGGAGTATCCGGGAATAGCGCTGTGGTCAACCAACATCGATGCCCAAACCATGTGGCTCACCAAGAATCCCGAAGATTACGGAGTGGTGGTCGCCTCGAACCTGTTCGGTGATGTGATCTCGGACGCCTTTGCTGGCTTGATTGGCGGTCTGGGCTTTGCGGCTTCCGGCAACATCGGTGATGAAGTCGCGGTCTTCGAACCTACGCACGGGTCCGCTCCCAAATATGCCGAGCTGAATCCTCCCATCGTCAATCCGATTGCTATGTTTCTTTCCGCGGTAATGCTGCTCGAGCATGTTGGCGAAAACGAAAAGGCCGAGCGGATTCGGAACGCGATTAACGCGGTCGTAAAAGAAGGCAATGTGCGCACCTACGATATGATGCGCCTTGCTGGCGGCGGGAAAGCTATCGCGCAAGGCGCAGCCAGTACCGTGCAAATGACGGATGCCGTTCTGGCAAAGCTGGGTAAGAAGGCCAGCTTGCAAGCCGCATCGGATTAGTTGCTTTTCGACTGGACAAACGCGGAAATCAGCGGAAAATAATGCGAGTCGTTGTTTGGGTAGTTGTTGGCCACGCCCGGGACTTCAGGTTTTATAGTTTCGCCAAGGGCCAAAGTCCAGCGACCAAAGATTGTTTGAGCGTACTCCCAACCGGCCCAACCATCACGGTTTCGGGTGATGCGAGTCACGGCACAAAGCGCCCTCAGAATCTCTAATAGACTCGCAATACTGGTGTGTTCTTTTTCCGGTACTGTTCCTAAATCTCGTGCGTGGCAAGCGGCATTGCCACTGGCTTCTTAAAATTGGAGGACGATTCCGATGAGCACTACACTTACACCTCCCGAAACCAGGACTTCGGGGGACTACATTGAATCCGTAATGAATACCGTCAAGGCAAAGAATCCAGCCGAGCCGGAGTTTCATCAGGCAGTACAGGAAGTATTCGATTCCCTTCGTCTGGTGTTGGCCAAACATCCGGAGTACCGCGCCGCCAAGATTCTTGAGCGCATCGTGGAACCGGAGCGGGTCATCATGTTCCGCGTGCCCTGGTTTGATGACCAAGGCAATATCCAGATCAACCGTGGCTTCCGCATTGAGATGAACAGCGCCATTGGCCCCTACAAGGGCGGCCTCCGCTTCCATCCTTCGGTCAACCTCGGCATTTTGAAGTTCTTGGCCTTCGAACAGGTTTTCAAGAACTCGCTGACCACGCTACCCATGGGCGGCGGCAAGGGTGGATCCGACTTTGATCCCAAGGGCAAGAGCGACAACGAAGTGATGCGTTTCTGCCAGAGCTTCATGACTGAGTTGTCCCGCCACATTGGTCCTGATACGGACGTACCGGCGGGCGACATCGGCGTAGGCGGCCGCGAGATTGGCTACCTGTTTGGTCAATACAAGCGCCTGCGCAACGAGTTCACAGGTGTTCTGACCGGAAAGGGTCTGAACTGGGGCGGCTCCCTGATTCGTCCCGAGGCGACCGGCTACGGCTGCGTTTACTTCGCCGCCGAGATGCTAAAGAGCCGTAAGGACTCGCTTGAAGGCAAGCTCTGCCTCGTTTCCGGCAGCGGCAATGTGTCGCAATATACGGTCGAGAAGTTGCTTGACCTCGGCGCGAAGCCGCTGACTGTGTCCGATTCCGACGGCGTGATTTACGATCCGGACGGAATCAATCGCGAGAAACTGGCTTGGGTTATGGATCTGAAGAACACTCGCCGTGGCCGGATCCGTGAGTACGCGGACAAGTTCAAGAAAGCCGTTTTCATGCCCACCGACATCAAGCTGGATCACAATCCTCTCTGGAACATCAAGGCGGATTGCGCGTTCCCGAGCGCCACCCAGAATGAGATCACCGCGAAAGATGCGAAGAACCTCATCAACAATGGCGTTAAGGTTGTGGCTGAAGGCGCGAATATGCCGAGCACGCTGGAAGCGACCAAGCTGTTCCTGGAGGCAAGGATCCTCTATGGGCCGGCGAAGGCTGCCAATGCCGGCGGCGTGGCCACCTCTGGCCTCGAGATGGCGCAGAACAGCGCGCGTTTGAGCTGGACCCGCGAGGAGGTTGACGACCGCCTGCACAAAATCATGATCGCCATTCACCGCAATTGCTTCGAGACTGCCGACAAGTACGGCACCCCGGGCAATCTGGTCAATGGCGCCAACATCGGCGGCTTCCTGAAGGTTGCCAACTCGATGCTGGATCAGGGCCTAGTGTAAGTTGTGGCGCGGACACTCCTGTCCGCCTTTTGGACCGAATGGGTGCCCCACCCCTGTCCGTGCGGTTTTCACGGACGGGGGTGGGGATTTACGTTTTACTGATCTAAAATTCGACCAAGAAATCCCCACCCTGTCGCATAAGGCGCGACAAGGGTGGGGCACCCGCAATCATGAGCACCAGGGCACCCTACACTCCGGCGTTCGACGCAGAGAAGCTCTTTGAGGGCTTCGAAAACCTCATGCCCTTCCGGGTGCAGGATATCCTGCTCGTCTCCAGCCTCTATGACTCATTCATCCTGCGAGAAGACGGGCGGCTGAATGAACTTTTGATCGGCGAATCAATCGAGTTGAACCTGCAGGAAATCCCCGGACTGACCCATGTTTCCAGCGGCGCTGAGGCGCTGAAACGCTGGGAGCCGCGCTACAACCTGATCGTCACCAATCTCGACGTGGGCGACATGAATGCGGCTGAACTGGCCCGGCGCGTCAAAGAATCCGGGCTCGGTGTTCCGGTCGTGGTATTGGCTTATGACTATCGCGAGGTGAAGCGGTTTATCGAGCGCAATCCCGACACCGACATCGAGCGCATCTTTCTTTGGCAGGGAAACATTCGCATCCTGATCTCGATCGTCAAGTACATCGAAGACAAGCGGAACGTAGCGCACGACACGGCCGAGATCGGGGTACCCGTCATACTTGTGGTGGAGGATAACATCCGGTACTACTCCTCCTTCCTGCCGGTGATCTACACCGAACTGCTCACGCAATCGCGAAGGCTGATTCGTGAAGGCATTAACATAGCGCACAAATTGATGCGCATGCGGGCGCGGCCCAAGATTCTGCTTGCGTCCACCTACGAGGAGGCGGCGGAGTTCGCCCGTGAATATCAGGATTATCTGTTGGGAGTGGTGTCGGATGTCGAGTTCCCGCGCTGCCGCGAGTTAAGCCCGGAAGTGGGCTTTGACCTTGCGCGCATGATTCGCGGACTGGTGCCCGACGCACCTATCGTTCTACAGTCCAGCCGAACCGAGTTCCGGCCACGTGCTCATGGCCAGGGATTCTCGTTCCTGCGTAAAGGGTCTCCGACTCTGTTGCGCGATTTGCGGCGTTTCTTGAGTGACCAGTTTGCATTCGGAGATTTTGTATTCCGTCAGCCGGATCGAAGCGAGGTAGGACGAGCTACGGATCTCAACGAGCTTGAGGAGCAGCTGTGCACTGTTCCTGCCGAGAGCATCGCTTATCATGCTGAGAGCAATCATTTTTCCCGGTGGCTGCGTGCGCGCACCGAGTTTGCCCTGGCACAGCGCCTGCGTCCCCGCAAGGTTTCGGATTTTCCTACCCTTGAGCACTTGCGGCGAGATCTGGTCGCTTCCATCGCCGAGTACCGAGCCGAGCAGAGTGAAGGTCTGATCGGAGATTTCGATCCGGCCACATTCAAAGCGACCGAGGCTTTTTTTCTCCGCATTGGTGGTGGATCTTTGGGAGGAAAGGCTCGCGGTTTGGCATTTGTTCGTCACCTGCTCCACAAGCATCGAATGCGGCGTCGCTTTGCCGAAATACGAATTGCGGTGCCGCCCACGCTGGTGCTGGCCACCGACATCTTCGACCGTTTCCTGGCCGAGAATAACCTGCTCGACTTTGCCATTCATTCCACCGATGATACTGAGATCGATGCGCGATTCCTGGCGTCGCATTTACCTGGCGCCGTTCGCGAGAGCCTGCTGGCTTTCTTGGCGGAGGTGAACTATCCGCTTGCGGTACGCTCGTCCAGTTTATTGGAAGATTCTCAATACCAGCCTTTCACCGGCGTCTATGACACCTTCATGCTGGCCAACCGGAGCCCTGATCTGGTTCTACGGTTGGAACAGTTAATGGAGGCGATCAAGCGGGTTTACGCCTCCACCTTTCACCAGCATGCGAAAGCGTATGTGCGTGCCACGCCCTACCGTTTGGAAGAAGAAAAAATGGCGGTCATCGTGCAGCAGGTGGTAGGCGCTGCTCACGGAGAACGTTTCTATCCCGATTTTTCTGGTGTAGTTCGTTCCCACAATTTTTATCCGGTAGCGCCTATGCGCTATGAAGATGGGATCGCCGCGGTTGCGCTGGGGATGGGCCGGGAGGTCGTGGATGGCGGCAAATGCCTGACCTTCTGTCCTCGCTATCCCCGCAATCTGGTGCAATTCTCCTCGGTGGAAGACATACTGGCCAACAGCCAGTCCGAATTCTGGGCGCTGGACCTGGATCACTACACCAGCGACGATCCCGTCGCCCGGCTGCGCGAGAAAACTTTCGGCCTGGATTGCGCGGAAGACGATGGCACGCTGCATCTGCTCGGCTCCACATATTCGGCCGACAACCACGCCGTCTATGACGGTTTGAGCCGGCAGGGCACGCGCATCGTGAGCTTTGCGCCAATGCTCAAGCATGGTGTGTTCCCTCTGCCGGAAATCCTCCTGCAATTGATGAGCATTGGCGAGGAGGCTTTTGGCAGGCCGGTGGAGATCGAGTTTGCGGTTCGCCTGGCACAGGCGATCGGGGAGGCGGCGGAATTCGGATTTTTGCAGATTCGCCCACTGGTGTTGTCGCGAGAGGGCCAAGAACTCCGCATGGAGGAGGTCGACCGGGGGCGCTTGCTTTGCCAAAGCTCGAAGGTTCTGGGAAATGGACGGATTGACGATTTGCGCGACGCGGTCGTTGTCGATTTCCACCGCTTCGAGCGTTCGCGCAGCCACGAAGTCGGACGCGGAGTCGCTCATTTCAATGCCAAGCTGACCGAAGAAGGACGTCCCTACCTCCTCATTGGGGTGGGGCGCTGGGGCTCGATGGATCCTTGGCTCGGTATTCCGGTTGAATGGGACGAAATCTCCGGGGCCCGGCTCATCGTGGAAGCTGGTTTTCGAGACTTCCGCGTGACCCCTTCGCAAGGAAGCCACTTCTTCCAGAACCTGACCGCCTTCCAGGTCGGTTATTTCACTGTGAATCCTGATGCCGGGGAGGGATTTGTGGACTGGGAATGGCTGAGCGCTCAGCCTGCCATCGAAGAGCAGGGCTGTGTGCGTCACCTCAGGTTCACAGCCCCGCTGGTTTCAGTTATGAACGGCAGGACTAGCAGAGGATTAATTTTCAAGCCTATCTCGTAGCCGCATCCGGTGACATCGTGGTCACAATGTCAAAGTTACCATCGTGATCCGAGTTGCCCTGCGGCGTGATGCCCGTCACATCCGGTTCGTACGTCCTCCCGGGACAATATCCTGTAAGGCTGTTCTGGGGAATCCATGTTCAAAATCGTCCACGCGCAATTTATTGCTCCAGGAATCAAGCGATTCATAATCGAGGCTCCGCGCATCGCGCGAAAACACAAGCCGGGACAATTTCTGATCGTGCGGCTTTACGAAGAGGGCGAACGGATCCCGCTCACGATCGAAAAGTCGGATCCCACCCGCGGCACCATCAACATCGTGGTGCAATCGATCGGTAAGACCACTCACCTGCTTAATTCACTCGAAACTGGTGACAGCATCCTCGACGTAGTTGGGCCACTGGGCAAGCCCTCGGAGATAGCAAATTTCGGGACCGTGGTGATTATCGGCGGCGGGGTCGGAACAGCCATGGCCTATCCGACTGCGGCCGCGCTGAAGGCCGCCGGCAATCGTGTGCTCACCATCATCGGGGGGAGATCGAAAGACCTGGTAATCCTGGAACGGGAGATGCGCGAAGTCAGCGAAGCGGTGATGGTCACAACCGATGATGGCAGCTATGCCGATAAAGGCCTGGTCACAGATAAGTTGCGGCAGTTAATCGAGAACGGCACCCACATTGACCTGGTGCTCGCCGTGGGACCAATTCCCATGATGCGCGCCGTGGCGAGCATGGCAGCTAAAGAGAACATCCGCACTATTGTAAGTCTCAACCCGATCATGATCGATGGGACCGGCATGTGTGGCGGCTGTCGCGTGCTGATCGACGGTAAAAGTGAATTCGCGTGCGTGGACGGGCCGGAATTCGATGCTGCCCGCGTGGATTTCGCCGTTCTGGTACAGCGGAATGCGATGTACCGCACGGCTGAAAGAAGATCGCTGGAAGAATTCCGGGCCGATCGCGAGAAGCTGCTTGAACTGGTGCGCAGCGAGCAGAAACATGCTTACGCCGCGGAAGGGGCTGTACGATGAGCACTCCCGCCAAGCCGCCGCTCAAGAAATCAAGCAATCCGCTGTCGAACCGTGATCGTTACAAACTGCCGCGCCAACCCATGCCCGAGCAGCCAGCCCAGCAGCGTGCCACCAGGTTCACCGAGGTCAACCTCGGATATTCGCAGGAACTCGCCCGTCAAGAGGCCTTGCGCTGCCTGGAGTGCGCCAAGCCGACGTGCACGGACCAATGTCCCGTCGGTGTCAAAGTCAAGGATTTCGTGCAGTTGATTGTCGACGGCGACTTTCTCGGCGCGGCTGCGAAGATCCGCGAAGACAATGTCCTGCCCGCCATTACGGGTCGTGTATGTCCGCAGGAAGACCACTGCGAAGGTGGTTGCCTGCTATGCAAGAAGGGCAACTCGCTGGGCATCGGCTATCTTGAGCGCTTCGTTGCCGACTACGAACAGCAGCACCTGGACAAGAGCAAGATTGTTAGAACAACGCCATCCGGGAAGAAGGTGGCCATCGTAGGCAGCGGCCCCTCGGGGCTAACGGCTGCCGGTGACCTTGTTCAAAGAGGCCACGAGGTGCACGTCTTCGAAGCGCTCCACGAGGTCGGCGGCGTACTGGTTTACGGCATTCCCGAATTTCGCTTGCCCAAAAAAATCATCCGCGAGCAGGTCGATTATATGCGCGCCATGGGCGTGCATTTTGAGACTGACGTGGTTGTCGGGCGAACGGTCACGATCGACGAACTGCTCGAGGAAGAAGGGTACGACGCCGTATTTATCGGAACAGGAGCGGGAGCGCCGCAGTTCATGGGCATTCCCGGCGAGCACCTGAACGGTGTCTACTCGGCCAATGAATTTCTTACCCGCATCAACCTGATGCATGCTTATGAATTTCCCAAATACGATCAGCCCATCGTCGATTTTCGCGGTAAGCCGGTGGCGGTGATTGGTGGCGGAAACACGGCTCTGGATGGAATTCGCTCTGCCCTGCGACTGGGGGCAGGCAAAGCCTACGTTATTTATCGCCGCAGCGAGGCTGAGATGCCGGCCCGCAAGGAAGAAGTAAAGCATGCCCGAGAAGAGGGCATTGATTTTCAAATGCTGACCGCCCCGGTGGAGTTTCTTGCGGACGGAAACGGATGGTTACATGCAGCGCGCTGCGTACGCATGGAGTTGGGCGAGGCCGACGCGTCCGGCCGACGCCGCCCCGTTCCCATTGCCGGATCGGAATTCGAGCTGCCGCTTTGTGTTGCCATCATTGCGATCGGAACCAGCGCCAACCCTATCATCCAGAGCACCACTCCAGGGTTGAACACCAACAAGCGCGGCTACATCCAGGCGGAAGACACTACCCAACGTACATCGCGAAAAGGCGTCTTTGCGGGTGGCGATATTGTGACCGGCAGTGCCACCGTCATTCTCGCCATGGGAGCGGGACGCCGGGCGGCCAAGTCCATTCACGAGTACCTGACCACCGGCCTTTGGTGAGCATGCCAGCTGATCACAACAGCATGTGCGCTGCGTCACTGCCTCGTGGTAGAGAAAGACTTCTAATCAATGATGTGCTGACGGCCGGCGGGGTGAGAACTCCGCGGGGAGCTATGATCCATGAAAAATGAAGACTTATTCCGCTGTCCACTGCTCCAGGGCTTGGACGCGATGCATCGGGCCGAACTACTGGGTTTGATCAACGATAGCAATCTCCGCGAACGGCTCGAGACCTGTCTCGCGCAGCTGAAAGCAGCGGATGTGCCTTCTACAGGGCCGGAAAAGAAGCCCGAACCCACCAGCTTCGAGAAGAAGGTACACGAATGGAATCCGAAGCAGCCGATCTGGACGCGGAGTCCTAAAGAGTAGTCAGGAGCCGGTAGTCAAGGGCTGCAGAATTTGGGACATTTTCTCACTCCTGGCTCCCGGCTTCTAATGCACGAGGTGCGGAATGAAAAAGCTATCTTTCGCGACGTTTGATCCTCTGGTTCGGGATACGCCGGCCTGTTGCGATATTTGCCGTTCCGGATCACCGATCTTCAGTTACGAACTCCGCACTCAGGATGAACATGGCGAGCGCAGAAACATCTATGGCTTCTGTTGCGCAAGTTGCGGTCCCAGGCTGCTGAAGAAGCTGGAACGGGAAGAATCGCGCGAATGGGCGGCCGAGGAAGCCGCACTGGAAGCGGACGACATGAACATCAGCGATTTTCACGAACGCCGTATTGCCGCCTTCGGGGTCAGTCGCCGCAACTGATCAACCATGCTTCACCACAAAAAACACAAAGACATCTGCTCTATCTTCCCTGGTGTCTGGACAATTCGCCCGTTGGCTATTCATTAACCTCTTTACAATTCCATCCCGTCGTTTTACAGTTTCGCACCATCTCTTCACCACGGCAGCTTCATACGTTGTAACCAGTTGTCTTTCATACCGTCTTTAGGATAAGCAGGCAGAAGGATAAGCAGGCAGACTGACTATCTCAAATCGAAAGGCTGATCGAGATGTCTACTAAATTTTACGCGGTTGTGGTTTGCGCATTGGCGCTCACAGGCATGCTATTCGCACAAGGTGGAGCAACCGGTGCGATTACTGGCACGGTCCAAGATGCTTCGGGCGGCGCGATCGCCGGAGCGAAGGTGAACGTAATCAGCGAGGCTACCGGCCAATCCCTTCGCCAACTTACGACGGATTCGTCGGGTGCTTTCACGGCCACGCTCCTGCCAGTGCAGACCTATGCCGTCGAGGTCAGCGCCCCGGGTTTCGCGATCACGAAATATTCGGGGGTGGCGGTGCGCATCACCGAGACCACGCGCATGACTTCCGTCTTGCAGGTAGCCAAGGTGAAGGAAGTGGTCGAAGTGCAATCGCAAGTCGCAGAGGTCAACACCACCGATGCGACGACCGGGCAGTCTATCGGTAACACGACGATTACGACGTTGCCCCTGGCCACCAGGAACTTCCAGCAATTGCTCACCCTGTCCTCCGGAGCGTCGTCGGATCTGAATAACGCTTCCTATCTTGGTCGAGGACAAGTCTATATCCATGTGAATGGGGGACGCGAAGACAATAACAATTACCTCATCGACGGCATCTCGGCCGCCGATTATGCCTTCGGCGAGTTAACTTATACCCCTCTACCGAATCCGGATTCGATCCAGGAATTCAAGGTCTCAACCAGCCTCTACGACGCAAGCCAAGGACGGAACGGCGGCGGGAACATCAATGCGACGCTCAGAAGCGGGACAGCAAATTTCCATGGCGATTTGTGGGAATATTTCCGCAACACAGCTCTGGATGCGCACGACTATTTCCTGGGTAAAGTGGTTGTCAAGCAGAACATTTTCGGTGGTGATTTCGGGGGCCCGGTTGGTCCCAAGGCCAAGCTAGGCTATTTCTATGTCAATTACCAGGGAACACGCCAACGAAGCGGGGCCTCGCCGGGAACCTTTATCAACACAAGTTTTCCCTATGTTCCGCTGGCTGCCCGGCAGTCTACGAGCGCGTTGGCCGCGGATTGCGGCGTTCCCGCCGTTGATCCTGTTGCCTTTAACCTGATGAATGTAAGAAGCAATCAGTTCGGTCCCGCGGCGGGAGGGTACTTATTCCCGTTGCCTGCCAATGTCGCCAGCACCACTCCTTGCGGCACGATGGTTCCGTTTGTGGTCACGAATCCTGGCAAGTTCACCGACGATCAATTCACGGCCAACTGGGACCGCGAGTTCCGAGCCGGCAAGGATCACCTGTCAGAGCGTTTCTTCTGGTCTGATTCCGATACTTTTCAGCCCTTCGGAGCGGATTCTTTCGGAATTCAGACAGGTGGCCAGCCCGGCGTCAACAATCTGAATTTTCCTTTGGACATTCCCCTGCACAGCCGATTCGGCAGCATCACCGAGACGCATCTGTTCAGCAACACGCTGGTGAATGAATTCCGTTTCGGCGTCAACGTGATCTCGGACAGGCTCAACAACCAACCGCCGGTAACCGGAGCGCAGATCGGTATCAATTTGCCGACTGCGACCGGAGTTAACGGCCAAGCGGGCGACCCCAACATGTATCGCCTGCAGTTTGGAACCTGGGCATTCGGCGCTTATCCTACCCAGCCGCAATCGGCACTCTCGAACAGCTACGTTTGGTTGGATACTTTGAGTTGGAATCACGGTCCGCATCAACTCCGGTTGGGCGGGGAAATCGATAGGGTGGCGATGCGCCGCAGTTTGCCGATTGCCGACAATGGCCTGGTGTTCTTCGTCGGTGGAATCGATCCTGTATTTTCTCCCACGGACTTCCAGGGTTTCCTGAGCGGCTTCCCGTTGCTGGGCGAAGGTGGTGGTGGCCGTGGCGACCACGATTATCGGATTCCCAGCTATGCCTGGTTTGTGCAGGACGATTATCGGGTGCGCAAGGATCTCACGCTGAATATCGGGTTCCGCAATGAATTCGTAGGCGCGCCGTATGACACCTTGTGCCACACCGGCAATACGAATCCTCCCCTCGTGAACACCACCGGGCAGCCTTATGTCTATCCCAAGTGCGTCAACAATTACCATCTTGCGGGTCTGACTGGAACGTTGAATCAAGCTGGACTGAACAACGAGTACGCGACGGTTTGGGAACCGCGGATTGGTTTTGCCTACGATGTCGGCGGCCACCACACAACGTCCATCCGAGCCGGCTACGGTATCTACAGCGTGCGCGAGGATCTGGGAGCGGCTGACAACCTCGCCATCACTCCACCGACCTATCCGTTTCTGGTCGGCTTCTTCCCCGGACCCGATAGTCTGGCCAACCTGTTCGCGCACAGTTCAGCATTCCCGAACGGAATTCCGGCACTCGGCGCCCAGCCAACCCAACCCTACGTGGCGGTGCCCTCTTTTTTCACCGGCTTCACCCCTTGCTCACTCCCCACCGTACAAGAATGCAGCCCGTCTTTTTCCGGGACGGTGAATAGTCTGATCCAACTCGCTGTCCCGCTGCACTGGGTGGTGGGAACAACTCAGCAGTGGAATTTTACGATTCAGAGGGAACTCGGGCGGGAATGGTTTGCCGAACTTGGATATGTGGGTACCAAAGGCTCGCGTCTGCGCTCAACTTACGATCCTAATCAAGCCACCCTTGCGACACCGCAGCATCCGGTTACGATTCCATATAACTGCCTGGGAGGACCCGGCTCCTGCGCGATTACAGGTTCAACGGTTGAGAACGTTTCCGCGCGTGCGCCCTTCTTGGGCATGGCTCCGCCGGATTTTGAGGCTTTCGCTCCCAACTCCGATTCGCATTACAACGCCCTGCAAGGTACGCTGGGTCACCGCTTCGGGAGCGGACTATATTTTCAGGGCGCCTACACCTATTCCAAGTCGATCGATGATGTTTCGACGGCTTCTGTAGCCTTTGTAACCCGGGTCAATGATCAGAATGACCCCCGCGCATCCCGCGGCCTCTCAGACTTCGACCGCCGCCACCGATTCGTGGCAAGCGCCGTTTATCAGTTGCCATTTTTCTCCGGTGCTCACGGCATAACTAAGACCGCTCTCGGGGGGTGGGAGGCGAGTGGTGTGATGATCCTTCAATCGGGCGCGCCGTTCACCGTGTACGATCCTGCGGGTGGTACGGCCTATGCACTGGCGAGCCCCTCCACGACGGCTAGTTTTGCGCCAGGATTCGGCTGCGGAAATGCATCCAGTTCAGGCAGTGTTACCTCCCGGCTTACCAATTGGCTGAATCCGGCGGCCTATAACCCCGATCCCTTCGCTCCGCTTTCGAACGGCGGGCAAAGCGATGCCACCGTGTATGGAAACACGCCGCGCAATTGCATCATCGGACCGTCGCAGAAAAATGTGGATTTTACTTTAGGCAAGATATTCAGAATCACCGAGGGGCAGAATCTCCGGTTCCAGGCCGAGTTCTTCAACCTCTTCAACCATCCCTCATTTGCCACCCCGGCGGCGCCGTTTGTTGGTCCGAAGCCTGGTTCGGGTTCGGCGCCGATCACCTCCACCGTGGGAACTCCGCGCCTGATCCAGCTCTCGCTCAAATATTCTTTCTGACGGGAATCGCAGGCAGGGCGTTTTTATTGCCCTGCCTGCTGTCTCCGAATTTGTGCAGGTTTACGGATCCATGACCAGAGCTCCACTTTTCGTGCCTTCAACCTGGTCCTAACAAGGGACAGCAGTAGCATGAACAAGAAAATAATGGCTAGTCCCAGAGATGCTCCGACGATAGTCGTTGCATGTTTTTTGAGAATCGAGACGCGCCCATAGACGAATTCGATGTGGACCCAGTACACCAACAGCGAAGTCTGGCCGAGTTGCATGAGAGGGCTGAAGCCCCATCCCCCGGCTAGCCAGCGGCACCAGGCGTAGCTCGCGAAAAGGATTATCAAAAGAATGCCGACACGGATCAGAAAGAAATTCGGACTGGTGCGCCAGAAGTCATACACCGGATAAATTTGCGCCCTGCTGTCGAGCCATTTTCCGGCCCCAATCATCAAAGCGCCAACCACCGCCGCGCCCATGAACGTAAGCCCCTCGTGCCTGCGCGCCAAATCGCGCAGCAGTGTAAAGCCAAGTGCAAGTCCGGTAAACGCGAATGCCGACCAGGGAAAAATCGGAAACAACCACGACTGTGGTTTTCCGAGATTGTGAACACCGTCGAAATATGATTCCAGCGGCCACGGCAGCCATGTGGGGCGCGCCACCGTCCACACCAGAGGTGCCGCTAAGGCGATGACCAGACAGGCGGCAATCGCGCTTGTGATCAGGGTCCCGGTCTCGACACCGCGCTGATGAGGGGAATTCTTGTAAGGGGACCAAGTTCCACCCAGCCAGCAGACAGCGCCCATCAGCATCATGGAGACGCCAATCGTGTTCAGGATGTCCACGCGAAACAAATCGGTCCACGGTGCCCAGGGAAACGCAATCAGATACTCCTGCAGCCGGAAGAGAAGCCCTAACCCCAGGATTTCGGCGCCGCGGCGAATGGTGGTCTTTGCGATCCGGTTGGAGCTGACACCCCGCTCTTGCAGTCTGTCCGTAACCAGGGCAAAGGAAATGCCAGCTAGAAATAGGAACAGCGGCGCGGGAAGCGTGCCCAGTAGTTGCGACCACATGAAGAACGTGGACTTCCTCGCGACCGGGTTCAGCCACGAATCATAGCAGTGCGTCTGAAACATCAGCACGCAGGCCAAGCCGCGCATCCAGTCGATGTACGTAAGGCGGGAGAGCTTAGGTTCGGCCATGCTGGCGCGAGCGAAGGCGCGCAGGAGGTATTAATTCAGAACGGCTGATGCAAGTCAAAATTCTCAGCCGAGGAGGAACAATTCAAGAGGCAGCTGGCAGCTCAAAATAAGTCTCGTCTCTCAGCACTGCCTCAATTCCCCGGGTGAGATTGCCTATGCCCGTCTTGGGCACGGCTCCCTTTACTCCCGAGTTCTTGGCGACCTCGGTAAGCTGGGGAGAAAGATACATGGTGCACATCAGCATGCGGACGCTGGGGACAGACTGATGGATTTCGCGTGCGGCCTCAAGACCATTCAGACCCGGCATCAGGAAATCCAGGACCACCAGATCGGGCGTGAGTTGTTTGGCCTTGGAGACTGCGTCGCGGCCATCGACTGCCTCACCGCAGACCTGCCATTCAGGGTTATGCTCGAGCAGGGTGCGCAGGGCATGCCGCACGTGGGGATTGTCGTCCGCAATCAGAATGCGCGCCATCATTTGCACAGCCCCTTAGATGCCCAACCTCAGTCACACGAAATGAGTTTTGTCATTATTCGTGACTGACCGTTAAAACCTTTCAATCCCAATATATCAACAAAAACGTTCTCATAGGACATTGTGGCGCGAATAATCGCCTGTAAGCCCGATTCCCGAGCCCGCCAGAGTGACGAAGGTTAATGGAGAACATAAACAACCTCCGAGTCGGCCTAGGCATGTACCCCGGACAGTTCCCTTACTATGTTATTTACGAAACCCTTGGCGTCGCCAAATAGCATCAGGGTCCGGTCAATGTAATACAAAGGATTGTCAACACCGGCAAATCCCGGGCTCATGCTGCGCTTGATCACCATGACTGTCCGAGCTTTATCCACATCCAGAATGGGCATGCCGAAGATCGGGCTGCTGCTGTCGGTCCGCGCGGCGGGGTTGGTGACATCATTGGCGCCAATCACCAGGGCGACGTCGGTCTGCGGGAAATCCCCATTGATGTCGTCCATCTCGATGAGGCGGTCGTAGGGGATGTCGGCCTCAGCCAGCAAAACATTCATGTGACCGGGCATGCGGCCGGCTACGGGGTGAATGGCGAAGCGAACGTCTACGCCGCGTTTGGTGAGCAAATCGTAGAGTTCGCGAACTTTGTGCTGCGCCTGGGCTACCGCCATTCCGTACCCTGGTACTACGACCACCTTGTTGGCTGCGGACAGAATGGCCGCGGCTTCTTCCGCGCTGGCGCTGCGCACGGACCGTGTTTCCTGTCCGGCAACAGCAGTGGGTTGAACCTGGCCGAAGGCTCCGAACAGCACGTTTGTAAACGAGCGGTTCATTGCTTTCGACATAATCACGGAAAGAATGAAACCGGAAGAACCGTCGAGTGCGCCGGCGATAATCAGCAGTTTGCTGTCCAGCACAAAGCCCATCGCCGCCGCCGACAATCCAGCATAGGAATTCAACAGGGAGATCACGGTCGGCATGTCCGCTCCGCCGATCGGGATGATCATCAAGATGCCGAAGATAAGTGGAATTCCGACCATGGCAGGGAACAACGTTTTTGCCTCGGGATGGATCACAAGGTAAACAGCGATTGCAATCGCCACGGCAAGAAAAGCCAGGTTTACTAAGTTCTGGCCCTTATAGGTAATAGGCCGCTGGGGCAGGACCTCTTGCAGTTTCCCGGCTGCCATCAAACTGCCGGTGAAGGTCAGCGAGCCTAAGATAACCTCGATCGCGAGCACTGACATCATGAATCGGGGCACGTTCGGGGATCGCAAATAAAACTCCGAAGTGCCCACCAGCGTGACACACAAAGCCCCGAACGCGTGACTCAAGGCGGTTCGCTGGGGAACCGCGGTCATCTGCACCATTCCGAGCGGAATTCCAATGATTGTGCCCAGCACCAGCGAGATGGCGATCCAGCGATAGTCAACAATGCCGTGATGCAGCAAAGTTCCGCCAATGGCGACGACCATCCCAATTTCGCCAGCCAGGACACCGTGCCGCGCCGTGTTCGGACTACTGAGCCATTTCAGCGACAGGATGAAGAGGATGCTCGCGACGAGGTACAGCACCTCGATCAGCGTCTGGGTTGTCATCGGTGTCATTGGGTTTTCGACCCCGATGGTCCTGCTCCACTCTTGGCGGGGCGACTGGACTTGAACATTTTCAACATGCGGTCGGTAATCAGGAATCCGCCCACCACGTTGCTGGTGGCCGCCACGATGGCGATGGTGCCCAGCACAGTGGAGAACGTACTTTTGTGCTCACCCACCAGTACGATCGCTCCGACTACCGCAATGGCGTCGAGAGCATTGGTAAGCGACATCAGGGGAGTGTGGAGAAGGGGCGAGACTCGCCGGATGACCTCAAAACCGATGAAAGCAGCCAGCATGAATATGAACAGGGCATCGATTAAATTCTGACCCATCGAGACTCCAATCGTCAGGAGTTAGCTGAAACCGGCAAAGGCAATTTAAGAAACTCGCGCACCCGCTGATTCACGATTTCGCCGTCCTTTGTCAGCAATGTTTCGCGAATGATTTCGTCTTCCAAATTAAGCTGCAGTTTTCCGTCCTTGACTAAATACAGAAGGAATGCCGTGATGTTTCGTGCGTACATCTGGCTGGCGTGGTATGGCACTCCGCTAGCCAGATTGATGGTGCCCAGGATGTTGACCCCGTGGCGGACCACAGTTTGCCCGGGAACGGTCAATTCGCAATTGCCGCCACGTTCGGCCGCCAAATCGAAGATGACCGACCCCGGAGCCATGGCCTGCACCATCTCAGCGGTTACCAGCACCGGAGACTTCTTTCCGGGAATTACCGCTGCCGTGATGACGACATCGCTCTCGGCAACTACCCGGCCCAGTAGTTCTCGCTGACGGGCATAGAAAGACTCGTCCTGAGCCGTTCCATAGCCGCGTGCATCCTGCGCATTCTTTGCCTCGACCGGAAGCTCAATGAAGCGCCCGCCCAAGCTCTGCACCTGCTCTTTGGCGGCGGGACGCATGTCATAAGCGGAAGCGACTGCGCCCAGCCGGCGTGCTGTGGCAATAGCCTGTAATCCCGCAACTCCAGCACCGATGACGAAGACGCGCGCCGGGGTGATGCTGCCTGCGGCGGTCGTCAACATAGGGAACATTCTTGGCAGCGTATCGGCAGCAGCCAGTACCGCTTTGTAGCCGCAGATCGTGCCCATCGAGGAAAGCGCGTCCATGCTCTGTGCGCGCGTGATGCGGGGAACCAGTTCCACGGCGAAAGAAGTCACTCCAGTATCCGCAATCTGTTGCAGAACTTCGGCCGAACCGAGCGGCCGCAGGAAGCCGATCAGCACTTGTCCGCGGCGCAGCAGAGGGAGATCCTTCTGGCCAGTCACGTCGTTAGACCCATGGCTGAGGACTTGAACAATGATGTCGGCCGAGGCGAAAACCGCAGCGCGGTCCGAAGCAATCTTCGCCCCTTTCTCGAGATAAGATTTATCTGGATAACCCGCCTGCTCTCCGGCCCCGCTTTCGACGATGACCTCCAGACCCGCCTTAAACAGGTTGGGTACGACGAGGGGAACCAGGCCGACCCGGCGTTCACCCGGGTACGATTCTTTTGGAACACCGACAATCACAGTTCGTCCTTTCCGACGGCGCGCACAAAACAGACAATCCTAAACTATTTCTAATTCGGCGTGGAGTGATTCGTGTCACCGGCTCTGAGGTCAGCTTGACATGATCGGTGCAGCTCGATGTCTAAGCAACTCGACGTTTCCGGAGGACATCTCCTTAACACGAGTTTATTGAAAGGAGAACAGAATGCCTCCCAGGGGGGTGAAAAGTGCAAAGCGGAAGCGGCAGTATGAGCACATCAAACAATCGTACAAGAAACGCGGACAGTCGGGTCGCGCGGAAGAGATTGCCGCCCGGACAGTGAACAAAGAACGGCGCGAAGCCGGGCAGACCAAGAAGTCGAAAAAAAGCAGTTCGCGGCACCGCAGTACATCGCGGAAGCGCAGCAGCGCGCGCTCACGCCGGCGTTCACGGTCGTAGTCTGTCGAGATCAATGTGCGTATATGGCACAATAAGCAAGATCGCCATGTGCGCCACAGGAGAGTTACGACCCCGTTGGCGCACCATGGTCGGCAAACGCTAACGGGCGCGTAGCTCAAACGGATAGAGCATCGGATTTCTAATCCGAGGGTTGCAGGTTCGATTCCTGCCGCGCCTACCAGCCCACCAGCCTTCCCAAATCTACTTGGTTCCCGTTGCCGCCGTTTCCTGGGAGCCGTACTTCGGTTTCCTGTGCTCGCAGTAGCTATTGATGCATGAATCGGGGAGGATCAGTCTTTCCACCGGCTTGCCGCCGATGATGTGCGATTCAATAATCTCGTCAACATCGGCCAGCGTCACGTGGCTGTACCAGACAGCGTCGGGATAGACGACCAGGTTGGGGCCATGTTCGCATTGGTCAAGACAGCCGGATTTGTTGGCGCGTACCCGGTGCTTGAGACCTCGTTCCGCCAGCTTCTGTTTGAAAGCCCACTGCAATTCTGCCTGGCCCTTGGGATCGCAGCAGCCGCGCGGGCTGTCCGGGGGGCGTTGATTGCAGCAAACGAAGATGTGCCTTTCGAACTTCGGCATGTCCTCAATTTACAGGAAACGAAGACATTGCGGCGGTCTTCCGACAGGCCAGGATCGGGACCGTGATCGCCTAGGTTGACGGAAGGAAACTAAGCTGCCCGGCGTTCGCGCTCGTGCTCCAGCCGTTCCTGCCAGAGATACCTGGGTCGGTCGAAATCGGTGAGATTGGCAGCGCCGATTATGCCGCTACCCTGAAGCACGAAGAACTTTTTCTCTTTATCATCTTCGAACTTCATGAAACGGGGCATTTCTGCGACCATGGCGGCCAAGCCGACGTCTATCTTGCAGTGCGTCGGAAAGCTGATGACATCGGTAACTCCGCCTGGATAATCGGTCAAGAGGCTGAGCGCCAGATCGGCGCCGCCGCAGACCAGAGATCCCAAGGCCGCCCGCCTGTTACGGCGCCAGAACAGGGCTGCGGCGATGAAGAATGCCCCGGCGGTGAGGTAATCGGCGATGGCGTGCCCTTTGGGCGAGAGAACCCTGGGCAGACGTTTGGTAACCGCACTGGCAACATTCTTCATCATGGGCATAGTTTTTCCTCGTTTACGCATGTCACCAATCCGTGCCTTGCAACCTATCTTCGCGTAAAGATCCCCGCAAAGCTGTAGCCGACGCCCAGACCGATCAGGGCAGCGACGGCGGATGCTACAGGCACGTATTGGCGCGCAATCCTTTTCACGTCCAAGCGCTCTTTCACCCAGGACCGCAGTTCGTCCACCGAACCATGCAGGCGGCGGCGCTCGTCGGCAGCACGAACTTCAAGCGTTTGCGGTGGTATCCGGCTTAGATCTGATTCTGGGCTTCGTGCTGCAGCCATATTTTGTCCTCCTTCAGGACCTGGATGGTCCGCTTTGGAGCAATGTCTTTGAACTGGCGGACGGCCGCCATAGCCAGCATTGCCGCTACTATCGTGTACAGCAGACCGATAATGAGGAACCCGAAGAACCACGCGTAAGGGCTACCCCAGAAGGCAACCGCGATCAGCGCTGCCAATGCCAGGGTCAGGACCAGAAACCCGACGGCGCCGACAGCGAGCGCGATGGCCGCGTAGATAGCGCCATTCTTGGAATTGTTCAGCTTCTCGCGCATCTCGCCGACGAACATACTCACGCGAGTCTGAAGGAATTCCTTTACTTCATCTTTGATCTCACTGACCACTTCGGCAAGGCCCCGCCCGTTCGGTTCGGCATATCGGGTATCACGCATCGCGATTGGACCTCCAGATTCGCAGGACTACTCCCGTAACAAATGCCGCCGCTGCCACTCCGGCGATGACATGGAGCGGGTATTCGTTAATGATGTAGGTAGCCCGTGCTCGTGCCCGGTGCAGGGCCCGGGCAGTTTTGTCTCGAGAATCGTGGTAAAGATCGGCCGTGCGATCTTTGGCTTGTGACACGGCCGCCGCCGCCTGCTCCTTGGCATCCTGCATCATTCGCAAGGCGGTGTCGTTTGCGCGGGAAGCAGTCTCTTTCAGATCTTCAAGTTTTTGGTGGACGGCGCCTTTCCACTCTTCCTGCCGCGGCGCCCGGGGGAGTTCCCGCTCCGCCGGAATTGGCGGACCGACTCGTCCTACCAGTTCAGGACCTCGTTTGGTGGAAGCTGGAACACTAGCCTCCTCTTGAGACTTAACTTTCTGGTTCGCCAATGGTTCTGGAATCGGTTCTGAAGCCATATCCGGCAACACGCCCCCTCTGCAGCAGCGTTCCTTCGAATCAGTCCTTTGGATGGCAACAAAGTCGGCGGGTTTGCTGCAAAAGCGAGGTGGCAGGCCAAAGTAACTGGCGCGGTATTCCGCCTATTCCTTCAGCGGAACTAAGGGGTGAATGCCCTGGCAGAAGGTTGCAACCTTGCGGAGGCTGCCGTCGCCCATCGCTACTGTAATAACTGGGCCTCGGCAATAGACGGCGTGGCCGCTTTCAGCAAGATACCAGCGTCCGCCGTGGCGAACCTGAGCCACGGCCGCTTCGGCGGGCCGACGGGGAGACGGGGTCGCACGAAATCCGGGAATCGAGAACAGCAGCAGTACTACCACCAGGGTATTCATTGTCGTCTCACAGGGTCAGGTGAAGTCGACAACCACAGTTTAAGAGACGGTACGACTAAATCGTGTTCAATGCACGGCGCACATCCGGAACATCGGATGCAAGCCGGGGCGGGCGCTCAGGAGCTGAGCGTCGAGTCTTACTGTTATTGTTTCCTTGTTGCGCTTGCGCCTGGGGCGACGGGTTTTGGGCTTTCGAACCGGGATGTTTCTCGGCATTACGCCGCTCGCTTAGCAGCTTGCCTTTTAGGGTCGTCAATTCTTTGCTGTCGGACATCAATTCCGTGATCAGCCACCGCTGCGAAGTGATAGTCCGGTTTTGCTCGATGACCAGCAGCACCATGAGGCCATAGGAAATCAGGAACAGGACCGTGAGCAGCGGGAGCAACGAGTGTTTGGATTTGGGTGCGTCAATCGGAAGAGCCAGTGCCGCTTCTGAGATCAAGCAAGTACCCCGATCGGTAGCCCCGGCATGCGGGCTGACACTCAGATTGCAGCTACTGGACCAACAGTTGTTCGGAGACTAACTCGTTGAAGGTAAGTACCTTTAAAACAATGCTGCGCTTTGGCCCGAAAGGGATGGATGCAACTCCCTGCACATAATAGGTAACTAGGCACTGTTACGACCGTAAGCTTGCGCCGAAGGCGGTGAGACGCCGCTTCCAGCAAGGCTTTTGGGCATCCCCAGGGAGCTACTTGCCCGATAAGACCAGCTTGGCAATTGTCTGCAGCTGCATGTTGGATGTGCCTTCGTAAATCTTGCCAATTTTCGAGTCACGCCAGTATTTCTCGACCGGGTAGTCCTTGGTAAAGCCGTAGCCGCCGTAGATCTCGACGGCCAGGGAAGTGACCCTCTCTGCCACCTGCGAACAGAACAGCTTAGTCATGGCAGCTTCTTTCACGAAGTTCACGCCTGCATCCTTCATACGCGCGGCGTTGTAGACCATAAGGCGGGCAGCTTCGATCTCGGTCGCCATTTGCGCCAGCTGGAACTGAATACCTTGGAAATCGGCAATGGATTTGCCGAACTGCTTGCGTTCCTGGGCATATTTGGCGGCATATTCCCAGGCGCCGCGCGCTACACCGGCCATTTGCGCCCCGATTCCGATACGGCCTTCATTCAGAGTTTCAATGGCTATCTTGTAACCTTTGCCCGGTTCGCCGAGCACGGTCGACGTCGGCACCCGGCAGTCCTCCAGAATCAGCTCGCACGTCGAGGAGGCGCGAATCCCGAGTTTGTCCTCTTTCTTGCCTACCGTAAATCCGGGAAAATTCTTTTCGATGATGAAGGCCGTAATCCCCTTATAGCCCGCACCGGGATCGATGGTTGCGAAAAGGATGAAAATGCCGGCTTCTTTTCCATTCGTGATCCACAGCTTGCGGCCATTCAGAACGTAGTCGCTGCCTTTCAGTTCCGCGCGGGTTTGCAGGGCAAAGGCGTCCGAGCCCGAGCCAGCCTCGCTGAGCGCGTAGGCGCCCACTGTGTCGGCGGCCGTTTTCGGCAGATAGCGCTTCTTCTGGTCTTCGCTGGCCCAGCGCAGCAGAGCATTGTTGACCAAGGTATTCTGCACGTCGACCACGACGCCTGCGGAAGCGTCCACGCGCGAAAACTCCTCCACGGCCAGAATAGCCTCGAAAAAGGTACCCGCTCCGCCACCATACTGCTCGGGGATCTCGATGCCCATCAGCCCGAGCTGGAAAAATTGCTCGATCAGGGAGTGGTCGAAAACAGCTTTTTCGTCCATCTCCTTCACCAGGGGCCGGATCTTCTCTTCAGCGAATTGCCGGATATTGTCGCGGAAGAGCAGTTCGTCTTCTGAAAAGGAAGTAAGAGGCGTGGCATTGGGCGCGGTCAGAGTTGCTTCGGGCATCAGAGCACCTTCACAGTCGAGATGCGAACCAAAAATTCTAGCACTTGGAAGCCACGGAGATGCGGAGTGGTCGCTCAAACCGCAGGCGAGCTTCGCTCGCTGCCCAGACGAGGGCGTCTGGGCCTACGCAGGACACATTCACTTGCGAACCAGCTTGAGCCCGTCTGCGTGCAAAATGCGCTGAATCTGGTTGCGGGCGTGGACTGACCAGGGCCCAGTCGTGTCGAGCTTCACATAGGCCTGCCAGTGTTTCAGAGCTTTACGGGGCTCACGGGTTTTCTCGTAGGCGAGAGCGAGGTTGTAATGAGCGTCCGCATACGTGGGCGCCAGTTGCAAGGCGGTCTTGTAGGTCTGAATCGCTTCCGCAACGCGGCCGGTTTCGTCCAATACATTGCCGAGATCAAAATACGCCAACGCATACCGCGGATCGATTTCGATGGCGGCCCGATAATGCGATTCGGCGCCCTGGTATTCCTGGCGGTTGTAGTACAGGGTGCCCACATTAATGTGCGCCGCAGCGTGGGCGGGGTCCAGTTCCAGCACCTTCAGATAACAATCCATGGCAGCGGACTGCGTTGCCGGGTTCTCTTCCAGAGCGATGCCGCGGGTAAATAGCTCGGCGATATTCTCCACCGGCACCGGTTTCGCTGGCGACGATCTCTTGCTTGCCACCACCTTCTCTTCAGGGGAGAAATCCATCAAAAATTGCCCGGCGATTGGCTCCAGCAGTTTGCCTTCATGGCGAAAGGCGATGCGATGGTGCTGAGTGCGATATGCTCCGGCCTCGATCAGGGGATTCTCCATCCCGGCAGCTTGTTTCTGCATGGCCTGAAGCGACTGGCGGATGATCCCCGGCCGAACCTTTTCGGCACACAAATCCCGCACTTTTTTGACCTGCAGGAGATCGAAGAAGGAATAGCCTTCGGCGGTGGCCACTAGCCCGGCCCGTTCCCATGCCGCCAACTGTCGCTGCGTTATCCGCAGGATGCGTAGCAGGTCAGCTCGACTGTATCGGTACACGGTTTTATGTGGTCGTACAGCCCGTATTATCAGGAACTTCGCTGCTTATTGGCAAGGCTAAACTGTTGTGGAAATCGAGGTGAGGAACAGGAAAACTCACTGCATGCTGAGGCGCACGGGCTTACGCTTTTCGCATTGGATCAGGAGTTGGCGCTCGCCCTCCTGGGGCAAGTTCCCGGCAATTGTGCCGGTCTGGTCGTAGGAGTCGTCAGTGGCATGGACCCGCACGCGGATGCGGTGCTCGCCGGCCGCCACTCGTACCCAGTCCGATTGGTAACCTTCAACTCCTTTGAACACTACCATCCGCTTTTTTACGATCCCTGCGACCGTCTGATCGTAGGCCAACTTGTCGTCAACCCAAACGAAGACCTCGGCCTGTTGAAAGCGGTGTTCAACGCGCAAGCGCAGCGTAGCGGTGCTATGCGCCGCCTCGATCTGGCGTCGGGCCGGCGCTGCGACTATCGCGTCGACATTGGCACCTTCGGCAACGACTAAATTCCTGGGTCTCGAGTGCCGGACGGATTTCACACGTCTAGATTTGAGGTTGAGCGGCGAATCGGTCGTTGGGCTTGGCGATGCGTGCGCAGGGGAATTGTTCGCAGTTCCTGGAGTTGAATTCGTGGAAGAAGGTTCGACTGCCGCGATCGGCAAGACCGCGCCTATCTTTGTGCGCGGCAGGAGCACCGCGAAAATCGTTCCTACAAGTGCCAACGTCAACACCGCCACGCTTAAGTACTGCCAGTCGTGCCATTGGAATTTGTGTCGCCAGGAGGAGTCGCGTGCATTCTTACCCGGTGACCGCAACGGTCGTGGCGAGGAGCCATTGCTCACCACACTGGAAGCAGGGTGCACGTACCTGGCATCAAAAGAGGAACCGGTTTCGGTGCCGCGGGCCTGTCCAACTGTTTCTCGGAGTGCGTGCACGTCGGCCGCCATCTCCTTGCCTGTTTGATAGCGCTGGGCAGGATCTTTGGCCATCGCTCGCGAGATGATGTAATCGAGTTCGGGTGGGAAGCCAGAATCGAAAGCCGTCGCGGGCAGAGGATTCCGGTTTACTACCTTGAAGGAAATCGTGAGTGCGCTGTTGCCCTGGAACGGACGGTAGCCCGTCAACAGCGTATAGAGAACGACTCCCAGCGAGAACAGGTCCGAGCGGCCGTCCACCCCTTCACCGTTCAGTTGCTCCGGCGACATAAATGCCGGCGTTCCCATGGCTTCGCCCAGCGAAGTGGGATGACCAAAATTAAGTTTTGCGATACCGAAATCCGTGATCTTCGGCGGACCGTTTTCCGGCAGCAGTATGTTGGCGGGTTTAATATCTCGATGCACGATGCCTTGAGAGTGCGCATAATCCAGCGCTTCCGCCACTTGTTCGACTAGAGCCAAGGTTATCGATAGAGGAAAGCGCTCCGCGCTCTCGGCAACCCGCTTTTCCAGAGAGTCGCCGGCGATGTATTCCATCACAATGTAGGGATTTAGAGTGTCGGGGTCTTCCCCCACGTCATAGACGGTGACAATGCCGGGATGGGAAAGACGACCAGCAGCTTTTGCTTCGGTTACAAGCCGTTCGCGGAACTCGCGATCTTCATCGGGCGAGTGCGCAAATATTGAAATGGTTTTGATCGCAACCAGGCGGTCAATTTTAGGATCGCGGGCTTTATAGACCACGCCCATAGCGCCGCGACCGAGTTCGTTGACGATCTCGTACCGGCCCACCGTTTTTGCGCTGGATTGCATCGCGTGACGATACTGATCTGATACAGGGATGACTCATGTTAGCCGAGAATGCCTGCGTATTGAGCTAGCGCGATAGGGTATGGCAATGACTTCAGTAACCGCAGAACGCCTATCATCGGGTTACGAAGGTACCCAGCGCGCACCCATGGCTCACACTGCGCCACGGCATTTTTTCTCGGCAGCAGTCGCAGGGTGCTTACAGCAAACGCTGTATGGACGCGTATGCTGCGGAATCGCACACTGAAAAACAGGATCGGCCGGACGGGACCGAGGGAGTTGGTGTGTCTGCGATCGAACATGTAACTCATATTGAGCCGCCGAATTCGGCGGTGCAGGCCGAAGAAGAAGAGGTCCTCCATGCCAGCATAAAAGCCGGTTCGGTCGCCCAGATCGTAGTAGCCATCGTAGCGGTGCTGGGGTTGGCTTACCTGCTGAAAGTGGTCATGGTGACGACCCTCAGTGCCGTGCTGTTGGCGTTTATCATCGACCCTCTCGTCGGCTGGCTGGAGCGCCAGCGGATTCCACGAGCGGTGGGTGCCCTGATTGGCGTGCTGCTGCTCGTAATCCTGGCATTAGGATTAAGCTATTTTTTTTACAACCGCGCAGTGGACTTCGCCACGGAACTGCCCAAGTATTCGAGCAAGATTCGTGACACCGTAGGTAAGATTCGCTCCCAAACCAACATAATTGCGCAAAGCACGAGATCGGTAGTCGGTTCACCGGACAAGAACAAAGCCATCGCAGTTCAAGTTAAGCCGGAGCCGGACTTGATCAGCATAGTGAGCGGTGACGGCAGCACAGTCATGGACGTTGCGTTGGCGATCAGTTTCATCCCTTTCCTGGTCTATTTCATGCTTACCTGGAAAGATCATGCCCACCGTGCGACCGTGAGGCTCTTTGCTGAGGAGCATCGTCAGATCGCGCACCGGACAGTTGCCCGAATCTCCAACATGATTCGCGCCTTCATCGCGGGAAATGCCGCGATTGGATTGCTGAACACAGCAGTCAGCGTTGCAGTTTTTTGGTGGCTTGGAATTCCTTACTTCTATTTTGTCGGTGTGATCAGCGGTTTCGTCAGCATTATTCCCTACTTGGGAGTGTTTCTTGCTCTATTACCGCCGCTAGCAGCAGGCCTTGGCATTCTGAACAGAACCGGAGTTCTGATTATCTTTGTCACGGTGATCGGACTGCACATCATCACGATGAATGTGTTTTATCCGAAAGTTGTAGGCAAGCGATTGCGCCTGAATCCATTGGCGGTGACTCTTTCCTTGCTGTTCTGGGCGTGGATTTGGGGCACTATGGGTTTGCTGCTGGCGGTGCCGCTGGTAGGAGCGGCGAAGATCACTTGCGACCACATCGATTCGTTGCGAGGTTTCGCGGCATGGTTGGGTGAGTGAATCCGGCGGCTGGTCGCCTACAGGAGGGGAAGAATACGCAATGTTAGCTGGAAAATACAAATGTCCCCCCATCCTCTACATCGCGGTGATTGTAGTGGTGCTGAGTCTTGTGTTCCTCGGCGTCTGGTCCAGGTATCACACCCACGAAGCGCCTGTAACGGCTCCTCTGCACGATCAGAAGTAGACCTGGCGCTTGCCCAATGTTCTTATTGCACCAGCATCAGCTTGCCTTGGTGATCGCGGAGAATGAAATTCTCACTGCCGCGAGTAATTTCACGTGCAATGATGTCGTTATTGCCGTGAAAGCGGAGCCTGGAGCCGGTCACCGAAATCGGATCTCCGGGCGCGAAGGTGATTCTCTGGCTGCGCCAGATGCGGCCCGGCGCCAGGTGCACCTGCACGACCGAATCTGCAGTCTTGAGCATTAGGTGCGCGCCCATCTCGCCTTCGCTGACCGGGCATGAGAATTCCTGGATTTCGCGAACGACTCCCGTCGCCGTGATTTCATCGGACGCATTGTAAAGCGCAGCCCCTCCCGTCGCCACAGGGCGCTCGAAGTGCACGCCCGCAATCAACAGAACGACCGCGACGACAGCTACTGCGCTAATCGCACCTACAACCAGGCTAGACACTTTCATAGCGGCGCTCCTTGTTTATGTAGGCAACGCAGCGGCTCAAGCCGACTGCTGATTCGCTTTGTTAGTTGTATCACTGGCTTTAAACAGTTCCAGCTTGACCACTCCGGACTCGAAAGCGATGGCGGCTGCGTCCGGGTTCACTTCCGCGGGCAACTCGATTACGCGAAAAGTCTGGTCTGGATACTCCGAATCCGGCGAGACTTTCTGCTTGGCGCCTAGGACGGTTATGCGAGAGGGCTCGACTGCTATTTTTAGTTCGCCGGGTTCAAAGCCGAGAACGTTAACACGTACACTCAGGCGCTGATTGGACTCGGAAATCGCGACTGAAACCGGTCGCAGCAGTTCAGACTCGGCACGAAACCAGTCGTCCCAGTCGTGTCCGTGTTCACCGCCTCGTAATTGGAAAAATTCAAAAGCGCGACGCGCGATGTTGATTTGTAGTTGTTGGACTTCCCACTCGATCTGGCTGGGACTGGTTGGAGTGATTCGAACGGCGGGTCTGGGGGCTTTGGCCACCCCGGTAGTTCTCATAAAGACCTCCTTTAAGCGCGGGAACGAGCGCCTTGGCGCTGACATCATCGCCATTGACAGGCAGGCCTTCTTGCAGCAGTGCCGGAACGAGCACCGCTCACCCAGTATTGTGATCGAGGCATCAGCCCGCGCGCCGTGACGCCGGTCACCGGGATGAGTACCAACAATTTGTGTGGGCAGGGGACCGTGAGGCAGATCACAGCCCGCTCATTTGGCTCGGGCAATAATGACATTGTCAGTGGAGGTGTGCTCATGCTTGCCACTCGCCTCGTGCACCTGATCGAACTGCATGCGGATGAACTTTCTCACCGTCTGATTCGAAAGTTGGAAAATGATCCGCACTGCATTGAACTGAGAAGAGTTCCGGTCGAGGAATTGCGGGCTCGCAGCTACGAGGTGTACCGCCATCTCGCCGATTGGCTGGTCCGCAAGACCGAGAATGAGCTGCGGAATGCTTACCTGGAAATCGGCGCGCGCCGCGCGCGCCAGAATGTTGCCTTCAGCAATGTCTTGTATGCACTTACGGCGACCAAGGAAGAACTCTGGGAGTTTCTACAAGACGAGGGCATCGTCACCAAGCCCATCGAGTTATTTGGCGAGATGGAACTGTTCCGGCTCCTGGATCAATTCTTCGATCGGGCACTCTATTACGCCGCGAGTGGCTACGAACAAGTCCGGCGCGGCAGCGCGGCCGCCGCGGACTAGGCGCACTAGCTTCAAATTTTACTGTCGTTCGTTCGCAGCCTAGGCAGCGCTTTCGGCTGCCCTGCCGACTGCCAGTCGCATCACCTTGGGGTTGGCAAGCCGTTGGAAGTCACTCCAGGAAAGGCGCATCAACTCGCGGTGCGAGCCGGCGTTGAAGGCGATTTCCGGGTCATGGGTGAGGCTCTCGTCTGCGTAAACTTCCATGCCGTAGAGATTTCCGAACGGCGGCATAGCCCCGGTTTCACAATCGGGGAAGCGGTCCCTGAAGTCGTTTTCCGAAGCTAGTTCTATGTTCTTGACGCCAGTTGCTGTTTTCAGTTGGGTCAGGCCAACGTGGGCTGATGCGGGTACGACCGCCATGGCGAGCTTGCCATCCGCCTTAACGATTACGGTTTTCGCCAGTTCCTTGCCCGGCGTGTGCGTGAGTGCCGCGATCCCCTGAGCAGTATAGGCAAGGGAATGGGAGATGGTTACGTATTTGACGCGGTTACTATCGAGGAATTCCTTGAGCCTGGTGAGTGACATACAACCTCCTTCTCCCGGCCAAGGACAGCCTGAATCGAAGCTTGTCGAAGTGCTGCCGAAAGCCTCGTGCTTCCGGCTGTCGGTGCCTCTAAGTTTACTCCTCTACGGTTTCGCGGTTGGGCAGACTAGTAAAGGACGAAACGCACACGCTGTTGTGACTGGAAGAGCGAGTGGTCAGTCGCGGAATAGCGCTGGAGCCGCCGCTCCCAGTTGAGCCGATGACTGCGGCCGATTCACCGCTTATTCAGGTTAGGATTCCACTGAATTCGCAAGTAGTTAGGTTAGGGGCGGACCCGCAAACTGGAGACAAGAGGAGCGCTTACGCCGTCTTCTTCTCCCTCACCGGAAACGGAATCAGCTTCCCGCGTTCCTCCGCGGGAACCCATTTCCCGCTCTTTCGGAACCGGTCAGGCACATAGAACTCTATTATTTTTGCCATCTACCGTTCCCACCCACAGTCACATCTGACGTGATCGCTCAACTTCATCTTTCTCAGCATCCGTCTGCAAACTGCGCAGCAGCGCATCCACATACTTACCTCCGGCTACAGAGTTGGATCGAGAAGAGTGGGGTAGAGATGCAGCGGGGGTGTTAACTGATTGTCAAAGGTTTGTTTGGGAATTGGCGCTATCGTGATTACGAGTAATCAGCCTGCAGACGCGATTGCTCGATCGGCGAAAACCCTCGTGAGCTGGTTGACTGCGATAACAATGATTTCTTTTTCGGGAAGGTGGCGCAACAGAGGCGGTAGCCGCAACTCAGTGTTGAAAGCAACAGACATGGAGCCGACGTCCGGACTTGAACCGGAGACCTGCCGATTACGAATCGGCTGCTCTACCAACTGAGCTACGTCGGCCCTGAGTGGATTCTAAAGCCGGTGCCGCATTCCTGCAATCACGCGAGCCGCGCCGATGGGCGCGGATAAACGATGAATTCGGATGAATAAGGAACATTGCGGCAGATGCGTGATCTCAGGTCCGCAGTCACGCCGCCTCCCGGTGGGACAAGGCGCGGTAGGCCCGGTCAGATTGGCCCGGCAGCAGCACCCACAAGGTGTAGATACCGAGTGCGGTGCCCAGGGGAACGTTGAGCAAAGCCAGGAATCCGACGACCATCGCCAGGATTCGCGCCCAGGATTCGCGCTGCAACAATCCCCATCCGGCGAAGAATCCGGCAGCGGCCTTCAGGAGGGTGATTGAGCCGATGGATGTCAGGATAGGGCGCAGCCAGATGGTGATCTCATCCGGTACCTGGACCACATGCGTTATGCGGCCGAAGATGGTATTGGCGACAACGATCATCACTGCTCCACCGAGAACATTCAGGGCCGAGTAGGCTATCCACAGCATGGCAAGCAAGCGAATGTGTTCCTGCACGCGGCTGGCGCGAACGGTTTGCAAGCGGCCGATCACTTCCTTGCCGCAGCGGCTGCAGTATTGTTGACCCGTTATCAAGGCATTGCCGCATTGATCGCAGAACATGCCTACCCTCGTTTCACAAGAGATGTGTGCTCACAATACTACGAACAACAGGAGTGGAGAGTTCCACAAGCTGGCTATTGTCGAGTTCCGACCTTCGAGGTGGGGAAAAGCAATGCGAAAGGATTGTAGTTTCCTGGAGTAGAGAGATTTCTGAGAAGCGAGTGCAGCGAGAAAACGAAAAGACCGCCCGGCAACTCAGGCGGCCTTTTCTTTAAGGGAGAATAGTTCCAACGGAGGCAAATTCCGTCAAAACTTTCTGCCGGAATCTTATGAGCCGAAAAAGCAGGGTGTCAAGGGAATTTTCGGAAATAAATACCAATAGATTCAATCAGTTACGAAATCCGTTAACAGGGCCGCGAAAAGGTCCAATTTGGGTAAAAACGGCTGTGGAAGACCACTAACCCGCTTTGATCGAAGAACTTAGCCGGGAATCGCTGGCTTCAGGAACGCGGTCGTGCAGATGGAGCGAGATGAATTCCACCTGCTCCGGGCGATCGATAAGCCGCCCTGGAAACAATCTGCGAATGGCGATGCGCAGCCCTCCGAACGCCATTCCAGCGACCAACATCAAACCTACCAGGATTCCGCAAAGCAGGATTACATTCACGATCAGGTTGCCGATGTTGTTCTTCTTGTCGAAGAACGTGTTCTGGTTCCAGGTGACATCGGCATCGTAGCTGACAGAGCCGAGCAGAGTGCGCGCTTCATTCTGTGAGATTGGACCAGAGACGATCGCGAGGAGCGGGCCGCTGCGCTTGTCGTAAAACGGACCGACGTCCACGATGGTTGCTACTCCCTGCTGTTGCTGAGTGTTGCCGTGGGTGGCGTCAATCGCTTTCATGTGATCGGCAGCAATCTGCGGTGTGGGATAAGAGATGACCATCAAACTGGCTTCCCCGCCCGCCACCTTGTACTTTCCCAGAACCACCTCAGTGCCTTTGCTGAAGTCGACCAGGTGCGCCTCCAGCGGGGCGGATGCCTGCGAGAAAGCGATGGGCCCCTCAATGTACTTTTCGGTGTTGGCGATGTAATCGTGGCGCGGCATGTAGGCGAGAACGGGAGGAAGATTGGCGGCATTTCCGACCGGTCTCGGCAGCAGCCCTGCCAGTTCGCGAAGTTCCGCAGCTGACATGGCGGTTACCCTATCAAATACGGCGTCCACGATTACGTTTCCGCGATAGAAAAGAATGCGCTGATTAAACGAGGCGGCCTGATCGCCAATCTGCTCGCGATTCATCTCGGGCTGATAGTAGAACGTGTAAGCGCCGAATGCGCCGCTCGTATCCTCGAAGCGAGCGGCCTTGATAGCCAGGTGGCGCCCATCCTCACGTACATAGGTTGCCGTCTGCATTTCCTCAAACCCGTATTCTTTGAGAACCGGCGCATTGGCGGGATCGGCGGTAGCCGGATCGGTGCTGGTTTTACCGGATCCTTGCATCTGCCAGCCTGAGAAGCTCTGCGGGAGGACCGACGGCGGTTTCGCCCCGAAAGACGCACCCGCCGAGAGAACGACGAGGAGTAGAGATTTTAGTAGTTGCATCAGAACAGATGAAAAGGCGCAGCCTCCGCCCTCTCATTAGACTACCTTGCCGGGGGGAAAGTTTCCAGGATCAAGGCCGGTGGGTGGCGGCCGACCACTGACGCCAGGCTGGTCCAACACTCGCTCACGGCTCAGGGCCAAGCAAGAAACGATTAGAACAAGGCTACTGGCTCTCGCTTTTGGTCAGGCGGGAAGCGACTTTCACGCCGCTCAGTCCGTTTACGTACTTTGCAATTCCCTTGTAAAGGGACTCGGCAATGCGCTGGCGGTACTCAGGCGTGTCCAACTTGCGCTCGTCGGTCGGGTTGCTGACAAAGGAGATCTCGGCCAGGATCGACGGCATATTGGCGCCAATGAGGACCACAAAGGGCGCCTTCTTCACGCCACGATCGCGGACCCCGGGATTCTTTACCGCCAGACCGCTGTGCAGGGATCGTTGCACATCAGTAGCAAACTCACGCGACTCGTCGATTTTTTCCTTCAGAGCAATCTTCTTTACGAGATCCTGCAGTTCGTGGATGGACTGATCCGAGGTTGCATTCTCTCGTGCGGCAACCTCCAGCGCCCCGGCGTTGGAAGTAAAGTTGAGGTAGTAAGTTTCTACGCCGCGGGCATCCTCATCATGACTTGAATTGGCATGAATCGATACAAAAAGATCAGCTTGCTCGTGGTTCGCAATCGCAGTTCGTGTCTCGAGGGGAATGAAGGTATCATCCCGCCGGGTGAATACAACATCGGCGCCCATCCGTGCTCGCAGGAGTTTCCCCAATCGCTTGGCGACGTCGAGGACCACGTTTTTTTCTTCCACGCCATTGGGGCCAATGGTGCCGGTGTCGTGTCCTCCGTGGCCGGGGTCGATCACGATTCGTCCGATCTTCAGCCCTAAGGCGCGGATCAGGGAGCGATCCCCCGCCATTGTGGGTTGGGCCTCCCTCATGTCCATCACCGAATCCAGCTTGGATTGTGGTCGCGTGGGCTTTGACTTAGTCGGGATTTCCGGTAGAGCCGGCACGGCCGAGGGCACTGCTTCAAGACTGGTGTCCGAAGGATTCAGGGTTGCGATCTCGTCGTTATTTCCATCCGCCGATCGCCGCTTCCGATGAGGGAGGCCGGTAGATGCCGCCGGAGCAGTTTTCTGAAGGCGCTTGCTATCCGGCAGACCGCTTTTCCTTGGCCTGGTTGCCTTCGCGTCTGCGCCGCCGTCGTCTGCGTCATCGTCATCGGCTTCGACGATTCTCTTCGTGATCGCTGTGGTCACAATCGGAGCAGCTTGGTGCTCAGTTATTCGCTCCGACAATCTGTTGTCAAGTCCAGGATCCGTGGGTTGGATCAATCTTGTGGAGGCCAGAGTCTGAATCTCGATCAGGTCAGGTCCTCCTTTGAAAACACCAGCGTGGGTGCGGGCGCTTTCCTCGGCAGCTGGCTTCGTTTTGCCATAGATCTGGATGACGAGCCGATTGGGGTTGGGGAGCAGAAAAGCCTTGTACTCAGATTGGGGATCCACTTCGAGAACCACCCGGCTGCGGCCACGCTCGAATTGGGAGACCCGGATCTTCTTCAGGGGTCCCGCTTCTACGTCGAAAATCTTGCCGACCAGACTGGCGGCTAAATGCGTGTCACGGAGGTCGAAGTAAATCCGGCTGGGATGGTCCAGGCGTTCGGATTTGAACTGAACATCCTGTTCAAGATCAATCGCGACACGAGCGGAATCGGGCGTCGTCCAATGCAAAATCCCAGTCACGCGCGTGTACTTGCTGGGCTTGGTTTCGGAGCCTGAAACAGCGGTTTGTTGTTTGTCTTCGTTCGACTGCTCAGCACTGGCGTCCTGGTCGTGCTTGCTGTCGGCTTTTCGGCGATCATCTTGCCTGAATGCGGCGAGCGCCTGGGTGGCGTCCTCGGCTAACCGATGGCGGGGATAGCGCCGGAGAAATTCCTGGAAGGTGGCGCGAGCGTCAGCCGGTTGATCCAGGTCATCTTTGTAGATTTCAGCAATGGTAAACAAGGCATTTGGGCGCGACTTGCTACCCGGATACTCGCGGCGCAGAAATTGGTATTGTTTGATGGCGGAGCGCAACAGGGTATCGTCCTTGAACTGCCGGCCCATTTGAAGCAGCAGTTCCGCTGTGGCGACGACACTGGGATCCGCCTTGGTGCAGGTGGGGCACCCGAGATAAACGCGGCGGTAAGCATCAATTACACGCTGGTAATCGTGACGGCTGCGCTGGCCCTGAGGTTGCGCCGTGAGAGCTTCGCGCAGGCGAGCGGCGTTTTCAAATTTATCTCTTGCCCAGGACTCGCGCGCGGGGCGGGCGGCTGCGGGCAGTACACTAATCAGAAGCAGGGCAAGGGCCCCGATGCGGCGCGTGCGTCGCCTGGGAATAAGGTTCGTCAATCTGCCTACCGTTAAAACCTGTTTCGCCCCTCACCGGGGCTCACCATTCGCGCTGCTGCGTGCAGCCCATGCTTTGGTTAAGTTTTTTCCCGCCGATCTTGGACGTTTAGCCGTTTAACCCGGGATATCGACGCAACGGCTTGGGTGCGTTCCTAACAACCTCAAAGCCGGCCAATTAATCAGTGTTGCTGATGTACAGCACTCCCCGTTCGTCGCGCTGTACTCGCATGGCGGCGCGGGGCGTGAATTGCAAATCCGATGCCGATCCGCCGCGATATAGAGCGGTGATCCGCCGGACATAATCCTGAGTTTCTGCGATCCTCGGTATGCCCGCGCTGCGCGCCACGGCGCCTTCCCCAGCGTTATAGGCGGCAAGGGTCAAAGGCACATTGCCGCGATAGTTCTCCAGCAAAGCCTTCAGATGACGTACGCCCGCATCCACGTTCTGCTCCGGATCGAAGGGGTTCGTAACCTTCAACTGACGTGCGGTGCTAGGCATCAACTGCATCAGCCCCATGGCTCCCTTACGGGAAACGGCATTGGGATTGAAGTTGGATTCCACCTTGACCACCGCCCGTACCAGGTTGGGATCCAAATTGTGGCGGCTTGCCGCTTGATCGATGGCTGCATCCACTTGCTCGGCAGTGAATCGGCTTCTGGAAGGGTTTCCGTAGCCGGAGTTTTCCAGCAGGGTGTTCACTTCAGCGGCCGCCGATCGCGCGGCTTGCATGACCGCGCGCGGCACTGGCTTGTAGCGGTGCTCCGTCGAACTCCAATAAACGAGCCGCTGCCCGGAACTAGTGGCGATCGGCCTCGAAGCGGCTGGGGTGGGGCCGGATTCATTTACCCACACGCGGCGCCCGCTGTCATCAGTTACAGCGGTTAATACCTGCGCGCGGTCGTCCGCCGCCCTCAACGGGAGAGCCGTGAGAGAAAGAAAGGTCGCGATTACGGGACTTGCCATCAGGGCAAAGTGCAGGCGCTTTCGCATTGCCGGGTGTCGGCTCCTTTCGGAGGCAAACTACACCTCCGCTTCTGCCTACCCGGAACCTGACGGAGATTCAAACCAGAGTGCTCCGATTATAGGTCCAATTCGGAGGGGGCAGCAATCTAACCAACGTCCATAGAACCACTGTAGTAATTTCCGGTAAGTAACAGATCAGAGGTAACTTACGTCACAATCCCAGCGGTCTCTTTGTGCTCGTTTGGGCGCTGGGTGGCGAACATCGAAGGACTCACCACAACGGGCGCAAGAGAGCACGAATGAACAACGCCCCAGGACTGGGTGCTACGATCACTGAGAAAACTGCTTACCATGCCCGAATTCTGCGAAGTCGCCGTCCCCGTACCGCTGGATGCGACTTTCACCTACCGTGTTGCCGACGGCCTTCTTCCGGTTGTTGGCGGCCGGGTTCTGGTGCCCTTTCGCCAGCAGCGCATGCTCGGCGTAGTTACGGATCTGCACGATCGTTCGCCGAAGGTTAAGGCGAAGAACATCATCTCGGTCCTCGACTCTGCTCCGGTCTTGGATGAAGCACTGATGCGGTTGGGAAAGTGGATTGCCGACTATTACCTGGCTCCGCTGGGCGAAGTGTTCCGCACGATGTTACCGCTTACCGCGGAGTTCAAAAAAGCCGTCGTTTACCGGATTGCAGAAGAGGGTCACACGGCACTTCATCAGGCTGGGGTGTCAGGATCGGTCCGCTCGCGTCGAGCTGCGGAAGAGCAACTAGTCGAGATTCGAGTTCTGGACTACTTGGGCGCCCGCGAGTCAGGCCGGGATGAGAGCCTGCGAACGGCAACCGGCGCTAACAAGGCGATTCTGGTTGGCATGGTGCGTAAGAAATGGATTGTGCGGGAAGATCGCTCCGCAACACGTGGATCGGGGCGGATTACGAAAATCGCCGTCCTGCGCGCGGACATAGATGATGGCCAGAAGCTCAATGATAACCAGCGAACCCTGGTGCAGACGCTGGCTGCGGCAGGGGGACGTGTTCCGCTCGATGCTCTTCGACAAATCCAAGTGCCACGTGCAAGCTTGGGAAGCCTGGTGCGGCGAGGTCTGGTCGAATTGGTCGAGGAGGCTGCGGCTTTTACCATGTCGACAGTGCCTCCCAGGGCACGCGAGTTTCAGTTCAATCTGGCCCAGCAAGAAGCGCTGCGGAAGATCAAGGACGGCATCCATGGACATGCTTTCGGCGGGTTACTGCTGCATGGGGTTACTGGATCCGGGAAGACGGCCGTTTATCTGGCTGCCATGCGGTTTGTCCTCGACGCGGGCCGGTCGGCGATCCTGCTGGTCCCAGAAATTGGACTTACACCCGCTGTCGCTGCCGACCTCCATCAGACCTTCGGTGACCAAGTAGCCATTCTCCATTCAGCCTTGTCCGACGCTGAACGTGCCGAACAGTGGCATCGCATCCGTCGCGGCGAAGCCAGGATCGTGGTCGGAACCCGTTCCGCTGTTTTTGCGCCGGTTCAGGACCTGGCCCTGATCGTTGTGGACGAAGAGCACGACTCTTCTTACAAGCAGGAAGAGACACCTCGCTACCACGCGCGCGATGTGGCAGTAGTTCGCGCCAAGATGTCGAACTCCGTCGTGGTGATGGGATCGGCGACACCCTCCCTCGAGTCTTATTTCAACGCCATCAAGAACAAGTATGCCCTCATCGAACTGCCGGATCGGGTCGAACAACGGCCGTTGCCGGAAGTTGATGTCATTGACATGCGGCAGGAGTTTCAGGACACCGGGCATGAGCAAGTGATCTCCCGTAAATTGGCGGCCGAAATCAAAGAGCGTCTGGAACGGCGAGAACAGGCGATGATTTTGCTGAACCGGCGTGGTTACTCTCCGGTAGCGCTCTGCCGTACCTGTGGCAAAACGTTTGAGTGCAAGAACTGTGCTATCGCGCTCACCCATCACAAGCAGGCCCATAAGATGCAATGTCATTACTGTGGTTTTCTGGCCCCGGTACCCAGGCATTGTGTTCACTGTGGCAGTGAGTACGTGTATTTTCTGGGCACCGGGTCAGAAAAGCTCGAGGAGTTGCTGCACGGGATGTTCCCGCAGGCACGCATCGGCCGGCTAGATCGCGATACTGTGAGAGGCCGCGAGGATTTCGAACGCGTACTAGGCGCGTTGCATGAGGGCGAACTGGACTTGCTGGTCGGAACGCAAATGATTGCCAAGGGTCATGACATTCATGGCGTGACGCTGGTGGGGGTGGTCGGAGCCGATATCGCGCTGGGGATGCCCGATTTCCGCGCCGCCGAGAGAACGTTTCAATTGCTGACGCAAGTGGCGGGCCGGGCGGGACGCGGCGAAGCCCCGGGCAAGGTTATTCTGCAAACCTACTTTCCGGATCACTATGCGGTGCAGTACGCGGCCCAGCATGACTTCCGCGGGTTCTACGACAAGGAACTACGCTTCCGCAGCTGGATGCACTATCCCCCGTACGGTTCATTGGCGAACATCCTTGTACGTAGCGATAAGCTCGATGAGGCGCTGCGCTGGTCCGGGCTGCTGGGAAAGTGGTTTGAGAGCACGCGGCACGAGGGCATGCGCGTACTCGGTCCGGCACCTGCTCCCATCCTGCGACTCAAACGCGATTATCGTTATCACTTTATCCTGAAGTCGCCCAGCCGCGAGAAGATGAACGCGCTGCTACGTAAAATGCTGGCCTACGCAGCTGGAGAAAAGATTCCGCGCACGCAAGTGATAGTGGATGTGGACGCGATATGGCTGATGTAAGGCGGTGGTTAGCTGTAGCACAGATTGTGCCAGCGTAAGCACAGGCGAGCTCCGCTCGGCTGTCCAGACGAGGGCGTCTGGGCCTACGTAAAGCGTGTAGCAACAGGCGCCCTCAGCTGCCCGGTCGAGCAACGCTCGGCTCCCTGATTACTTGCCACTTCGGAGTTCTTGAATGACTTCGCGTAGCGAACTGTGCGTGAACGGGGTTGGCGTGAACGTCAGGACCAGCATGACCACCGCGAATACTGCCAGCCAGCGACGCGCTCCGGTAATCCCGGGCCGTTCCGGAACCATGGGGTGGCGCATGCCGCTGATGGCCAGCAGCACCGCCCAAAGGAGCCAGCCTATCCAACCGAACACACCAAGCGGAATAAGAATCAAGATCGTCAGGCTGGAAATGATCCGGTGCAGGCGCGGCGAGATCGAAAAAACGATGTGACCGCCGTCCAATTGGCCGCCGGGCAGCAAGTTGAGCGCGGTCGCGAACATACCCACCCACGCCGCGATGGCCACCGGGCTTAAATTGACATGCGTGAGCGGAAGTGCGGGGCCAAACAGGTGGTGCGCCAGCCGAAATATCAGCGGGTACCCAAAATCGAGGTCGGGAGCCAGAACCACGGCGGGCATGGGTTTCGACAGGATCAGACCCAGGATCAATGCCATCGCCGCTAAGACGAATCCTGCGATCGGGCCGGCGATTCCGATGTCAAAGAGCGCTGCGCGCGAACGAATTGGACTTTTGATTCGAATGAACGCGCCCATGGTCCCGAACAAGCTGGGAAACGGCACGAAGAAGGGCAGAGTCGCATTCACGCCGTAGTAGCGGCAATACAAGTAATGTCCCATCTCATGCGCGAACAGGATCAGCATGAGCGTGAAAGAGAATGGGATTCCGAGTACCAGGCGCGTGGGATGGTGCAGCGCCCAGGGAAAGACAGAGAGGAAATTCTCGTCCAGCGATAGCGCCGGAATGTTTTTCTGAAAATTCAACTCCATGCGCGTGCCCACGATCAAGGTTGTAAGCACCGTCAGGAAGAAGAAAAGGATGTAGAGCCACGTCAACCGGCGCCGGCGCGGTGGTGCAACATAGACCGGAAGCGACTGGTAGTACTCGGCGGTGGAAGAACTTGGGGATGCTGGATCGGGCATTCTGGAGGGCCTTGCTTGCACGCTCAGGCCAGCTACGCGCCCCTCACGAGAAGGACACGCACAGCTCGGCAGCGTCTCAGCTACTAATCGATCGACTGCAACTCCTTACCCGGTTTGAAGCGAACGGCCTTTCCGGGCGGTATAGAAACTTCTGCGCCCGTGCGCGGGTTGCGTCCAATGCCGGTCTTGCGGGGGCGCACATTGAAAACGCCAAAGCCGCGCAGCTCGATGCGATCCCCCTTGGAGAGGGCTTTTTTCATGCTCTCAAAGACGGTTTCGACCGCCATTTCGGCCTTGGTCTTGGTGATGCCGGTCTTAGTGACTACTTCGTTGATAATGTCCAGCTTAATCACGGGGCGACTCCAGGTCGAGAGGAGATGGACGGCATCAAGTCATTGATGCTAAGGAAGATATGGGAGAATGTCAATGACGGTCGTTGGTCATCAGCCTGAGTTATTCAGTCGTCAGCTCCAACAAGCGGTCAGCTGTCAGTCTTCGGTCGTCAGCCAGATTCCAGGTACTGGCCTGCTCGCGGGCAGAGATGCAATTCAGATGAGGCAACTAGAGGGGGTAAACCCGAAGGAGAGGCGTATCTCGCAAATAGCTGAGGACTGACGAGGCGACCGGTAGACGACTACTTCTCGTTCTCCCCTTCTTTGAACATATACTTGATAGAAGGTTTATAGATCACAAGATTGGGCGCGCCGTTGCGGTTCATCTTGATGCAGTTGCGGTCGTACCATTCGATCACGCCGTGGATCTGCTCGCCATCGCGCAGAACCACCACCATCGGCGTTTTGCCCTGCATCTGTTTCTGATAATAGAAATTCTCCGCATTGGTGCTTTCTGGCGGCGGGATCTTTTTCCCGCCAGCCGGACGTTCTGGGCGCTCATTATTGCGTTCGCGACGTTCCATGGGGGCTGGTCCGTGATTGTGATTAAGCTCGGGGCGGCCGAGTGATGGCCGGATCAGGCGGCGATTCGAAAATGAATCTTGCTCAGAAGTGCGCTCCACCGACATCGATTGGATGGAATCTTTCATGATGACACCGCCTTTACGCGGATTGCCACAACACCAAGATGCGGGCTTGTGGGTAATCAGGGGTGAACTTGAAAATACCGTATCACAGGAGAACGACTGTGACAATCCTGAAAGAAGTAATTGGCATTTGGCGCTCGTATCGTAGGAAGACTGCTGCCGCACATTTACGCGGATTTACGAGGTCCTGACCGACCCAATTCCCGTGCTGCTCTGCCGCAACCGGGCCTTTGGCTGCTGGCATGATTAGTCACGTCAAGCGGCTAACTGCGAAGTGTGAAGTCCTAATTGCTGGGTTCCAGCGCTGTCGCGAACGCATCCAGAGACAAAGAACGGAGAAGGTTTCGGCGCATGCCGCGCTCCACTTCCGAGAGACGATCCGCCGCCGCTGCGATCCAGTCAAAGTCGGCCACATCGGACATTTTCTTCAGCTCGCCCTGAATATCCGTATTGCGCACTAGTTCAGGGGTCCCCGATTTCAAGAACATCAGGTCCTGGAGAAGAAAATACAGACTGCGGAGCAGTTGTTCGATCTTTTCGCGGCCTTCCGCGCCCGCACGAAAGGTGTCGGTGATTTTGAACAATTCGCTGTGATCACTGCCGCGTAACGCTGACTGTAGGACGACGAGCGCCTGCCGGCGCGCGGCGGCGTAAGGTTCCAGAGCGAACGTTCGGGCGCGTCCCACTGCGCCTTCGCATAGCTGCGCCACCAGGGAACGCTGCTTCGCGTTCCAATCAGGTCTCGACCCGGAGAGATATTGTTCGATCTTTCCAGGGGGTAGACTGGTCAATGTAAATGTCATCGAGCGCGAACGGATGGTGGGCAGGAGTTGTCCGGCATTTTCGGTCAGCAGGAAAATGGTGGCGAATTCCGGGGGCTCTTCCAGGACCTTCAGCAGCGAGTTGGCCGCTTCTTTCATGAAAACCGAATCGGTAAAGATGTACACGCGTTCTTTCGCTTCGCTGGGCCGATAGTAGATGCTGCCGATAACGTGCCGCACCTGGTCCACTTTGATCATCATTTGCGGGGGATCGGGCGGAATCACCAGCACGTCCGGGTGGGTCTGAATTAAGATTCGTGTTTCTTTCTTGTCCGTTTCCCGCAGGGTTTCGCGAGCCTCGACGGCTTCCGCGAAACGGGAATCAAAATCTTCGGCCTGCCCGATGCGAACGCAGTTGGAGCACTTTCCGCAGAAATCGGGAAGCTCGCCGGCAGGCGGATTCAGGCAGTTCATTGCCCGCGCCACCATCAGCGCCAACGTGTACTTGCCTGATCCGCAAGCCCCTGCCAGGATTACCGCCTGGGGCAAGCGTCCGCGGCCCAGCATCTCGCGCAGGCGATGCACAATTTCCGAGTTGCCGTGAAATTCAGAAAAGGACATAAGCAGCGATTAGCCCGTTAGCGATTTGCATTAAGCCCTTAGCCATCATCCTTGAAGCTTTGCGCGCTCACGCTGTTTTTGTGAGTAGCTTCAACTTTTTCTTCACCAGCAGCGCGATCTGTTCGTGCGTTTCGTCCGCGGGGCCACGTGCATTCACCACGGCGACCCTATGAGGCTCGCGTTCGGCAATCGCAAGATAGGCTTGCCGTACTCGCCCAAAAAAAGTGCGACTCTCCTGCTCGAACCGGTTCTCATCACCGCTACCGCGTTTGCCATTATTGCGCGTAATATTGCGCCGGCGCGCTCGCTCCACGCTCGCAGTCACATCTGAATCCATCAAAATCGTGAGATCCGGTTGGATATTGCCACACAGAATACGATGCAGGTCCAGCACTGGTTCACTGCCCAGCTTGCGTCCGCCTCCCTGGTATGCTTCTGTCGAATCGGTAAAACGATCACAGAGGACGACCTTGCCCTCGTTCAGTGCCGGCAAAATCACTTCTTTCAAGTGCTGAGCTCGGGAAGCAAACATCAGAGCTAACTCTGCAAACGCGGAGAGATTGGCGGTACCCGTATCGAGCAAAATCTTCCGGATTTTTTCACCGGTTTCGGTTCCGCCCGGCTCCCGCGTGACCACGAAATCAACGCCCTCGGAATGAAGCGCTTTCGCGAGCTTCTTAAGCTGCGTGCTCTTTCCGCAGCCATCCAGGCCTTCGATGGTGATAAATTTTCCTCGGTGCGGCACCAAGGAATCATAGCATCTGGGTCTCAGGTGTCAGGTGCCGGTCTCTGGCGTGGGCAGCCCTTCTTAGCGGTTAGATCTGTTGAGCAAAAATGCGCCTGTGTGACTGATATCACGCGTCGTTGGTATATTGTCCTGTTTTGCTTCTATCCGATCCCAGGAGCCAGGAATGATTTTCGGCCGAATTCAGCTTTCGATGTGGCTGTTCATGATTACGCTGTTCTCCATCCTTTCCGGGGCCAAAAATCCGCCACCGATCATCACTGTGGCGGTTGATGCCAGCGATGCACCTCGCAAAATATTCCATGCCAAGCTGAACATGCCAGTGACCTCTCCCTCATCGCAAATGACACTCTACTATCCCAAGTGGATTCCCGGCGAGCATGGGCCTACCGGGCCGATCCAGGATTTGACGGGGCTGAAATTCAACGCCAATGGCCAGCAACTGAAGTGGAGGCGCGATTTGCTGGACGGCTGGACTTTTCATGTGGAACTTCCTGCCGGAGCTCGAAATGTCGAGGCTAGTTTGGATTTTGCATCGCCTGCCGGAATGGACGAGCAAGGAATATATACGGGGGGCGCTTCGGCCACCCAGGCAATGACCGTGATCAGCTGGAACACACTCGTGCTGTACCCTCAAGGGTGGAGTTCGGATGAACTCACGTATCAGGCCAGCCTGCGGCTACCCAACGGATGGAAATATGGCACCTCACTGAACGTCACTTCCAGCAGCGGTGCCGACATCCAGTTCGCGCCGGTCTCACTCACCGCCCTGCTGGATTCGCCGGTTATCTCCGGTGAGTTCCTGAAAGTGGTGCCGCTGGCGGACGATCCACGAACCGAAATGGACATCGCCGCTGACAGCGCTGCGGCCCTGGAAGCCCCGCCCGAGGTATGGGATCACTACAAGAGCCTGGTCGATCAGGCTCAGAAGCTGTTCGGCGCGCACCACTACCGGGAGTATCACTTTCTCTACAGCCTCAGTGATCACGTGGCCCATTTCGGGCTCGAACATCATGAGTCCGATGACAGCCGGGTGGGCGAGCGCGGTCTGATAGACGAAACCGAGCGCAAGCTCGATGCCGGTCTGCTGCCCCACGAGTATGTTCACTCCTGGAACGGCAAATATCGCCGGCCTGCCGATCTGGCCACACCCGATTATGAACAGCCCATGAAAACGGACCTGCTGTGGGTGTACGAAGGGCTTACGTCTTATCTGGGAGATGTGCTCAGTGCGCGCAGCGGGTTGCGTACTCCGGAAGAGTCGCGCGATTCGGTAGCGCTAATTGCAGCGGCGCTCGATCATACTCCCGGTCGTAGCTGGCGGAATCTGCAGGATACGGCGGATGGCGTGCCTGCAATGCAAGGTGCTCCCGCGCAGTGGGAATCCTGGCGGCGCGACCTCGATTATTACGATGAAGACGTCCTCAATTGGCTCTGGGCCGACATGATTATTCGCCAGCAGACACAGGGCAAACGTTCGCTGGACGATTTCTGCAAGATCTTCCATGGCGGCCAGAATACTGCCCCCACGGTGAAGCCATACACGTTCGACGATGTTGTCAATGCCCTGAATCAGGTCGCCCCCTACGACTGGCGCGCATTCTGGACCGAACGCTTATCAAAGCGCGGGCCCGGTGCTCCCTTGGGAGGACTCGAGGCGAGTGGTTGGAAGCTGGTCTACGATGAGGCGCCGTCCGAACTATTCCACGCAAACGATGAGGATCGCGAACGCATCGGAGCCGGACTGTACTCACTGGGTCTTGCGCTCCGAAAGGACGGAACAATCGTGGACACGATCGAAGGTATGCCTGCCGCAAAGGCAGGAATCGGACCGGGCATGAAGCTGGTCGCGGTGAACGGGCGCAAGTTCTCCGCCGAGATTTTGCGTGACGCACTCCGTATGGCAAAGACCAGTTCTACCCCCTTGGAACTCCTGATCGAGAACACGACTTACTACAACACCTTCAAACTCGATTACCACGGAGGAGAGAAGTATCCGCATCTCGTGCGTGATGAATCAAAGCCGGATGTGCTGAGCGAAATTATCAAACCGCGATAGGGGCTCTCAAAACCTTGCCTTAATAGCTTTCCACTATTCCCGCGAACAGGTCGGTTTCGCGTTCGATGGGCCCTGGCGTGTTTCGGGCCGCGAGGTGAAAGAATTCTTTAGTTCCTTGCTGACGGACGTTCTTCTCGAAAAGCTCGAACAACGGTCCTTGGCTCACATGCGCGCGAAAAGCCGCTGCCCTGGTTTCCAGGTATGGGCCGACTTCGATTTCCGCGGTGATCGGAGCCAGTGAGACCGGTTCACGCTCCGCTAAAGTAAAGTCAGCGCTGCCGTAATACAGTTTCTGGGTCCGGTGTGGCTGCAGACCGTCTTTGAATTGATCCTGAAACCGGTTCGATCGCCCCGCCCACTGATAAGCCAAGCTGGCGAAGACCGATGCCATCGAATGATCCGGATGTGCTGTTACTCCGCCTTCCGGCCCGAATGTGATCAGCACGTCGGGACGAAACTGTCGGATGTGGCGTGTCACCTCGCAAACCACACTATATAAATCAAGCCTATGCAATTGACCATCGGCGTAGTCGAGGACGATCGCGCGCGTGACTTGCAGAATGTTGCAGGCGGCAGCGAACTCTTTGCGGCGAAGAGCTGCAAGTTCCTGATCGTTTTTCGCCATGCCACGATGGCGGCCCGCCTGGCCCGGCGTAAGGCAGAGCACCAGGGTTTCGACTCCGCGATCGTGATAGAGCTTTAAAGTGCCGCCGAATGCGCCGGACTCGTCGTCCGGGTGCGCAGTGACGCACATGAGACGGAGCATAAAAAGATTGTACGTTAGGGCAGGGTACTGCGTTAGACGGCTTCTTCGTCCAGCAGCGGCTCTGGCGCGTTCTCTTCGAGCATGAACGCGAGCACTTCCTGCGGCACGGGTGCGTTCCATACAGGAGCGAAAGATTGGCGGTGCAATGGCGACGGCCCGAATTCGCGCAGCGCTGCAATATGGCGTGGAGTACTGTAACCCTTGTTGGAGGCCAGCCCATAAGCCGGGAAAACCGGGTCCCATTCAGAGATTAAGCGATCGCGTTCTACCTTGGCCAGGATTGAAGCCGCAGCAATCGAAGCCGATAAGGCGTCCCCGTGAATAATCGGGTGTTGCGGCAGGTCGCAATCAATGCGAAGCGCGTCGATCAGAAGATGATCAGGAGCGGGTTGCAGGGAGAGAACTGCCTCGCGCATCGCCAGCCGGGACGCGTGATAGATGTTGATCTGATCGATGCGGGCAGCGTCTACGGCAGCGATGGCGTAACCGAGGCAGTGCTCGCGAATACGTTCGGCGAGCACCTCCCGCTTCTCGCGGACCAGAAGTTTCGAGTCGCGCAACCCGCGAATCCGGTAGCTGGGATCGAGAATGACCGCCGCTGCGACGACGCAGCCGAACAGCGATCCGCGTCCAACCTCGTCGACGCCGGCGACCAGTTGAGCCCCCTGCACCCAGGCTTGTTTCTCGTATTTCAGAGTACAACGCAGCCGCTTCAGCAGGCGCAGCTTGGCGGCCGAGGCGGATAGCTCTTTCTTTCGAGCACGTTTGGGCTTTGCGGGCACGGAAGTCAGCCTCATCTTCGCCGAGGCTGAGGTCGAGCGCAAGTTGAAAGGTTGAGCAGAACGGGAATGAGCCACGGATTTGCACGGATGCGCACAGCTGAGGACGGAAAGCAATCCGTGCCAATCCGTTTGGATCCGTGGCTGAGGTCTTACTCCGCGTCGCGCAGACGAGCGGCCTTGCCTCGCAGCGAGCGCAGGTAATACAACTTCGCGCGGCGGACCTTGGACGAGCGCACTACATCCACTTTGTCGATGACCTTCGAGTTCAGCGGGAAGATGCGTTCGACGCCCTGGCCGAAGCTCATCTTGCGCACCGTGAAGCTGGCCTGCGGTCCGTTGCTCTTGGAGATCACAACGCCCTCGAATGCCTGTAGGCGTTCTTTGTCGCCTTCCTTGATCTTTACGTTGACGCGAACAGTGTCGCCGGGGCGGAAATCCGGGATGTCGCTGCGCCGCGATTTAGAGAGAAGTTTATCAATAACTAGACTTGGCATATTTTTCTTCCTTCAAATTTCTTGCCGATTAGGGAGCACCGCACTTACAGCGCGGATGCATCTGCGTCGGCTGCTAATTCCAGCGTGCGAGCCTTCTGGCGAATCTGCGCCAGCAACTCTCGATCTTCGTCACTCAACTGTACCTGATCCAGCAGGTCGGGGCGGTTACGAAACGTTTTCTCGAGCGCTGCCCGGCGCCGCCACAGGCGAATCTGCTCATGATCGCCGGAGACCAGCACTTCCGGAACAGCCATGCCGCGAAAGTCAGCCGGACGCGTGTAATGCGGATAGTCCAGCAGTCCTCCCGAGGCGCAGGTCGATTGCGGGCCTTCCGTAGCCAGCAATTCCTGCTGCAGGGTAAACGATTCCTGGCGCGTCGAAGCTTCGTTTCCGACTGCGCCGGGAATGAGCCTGGTCACGGTGTCCACAATGACCGCCGCGCCCAGCTCACCGCCACTCAGCACGTAATCGCCGATCGAGAACTCCCGGTCGGCAATAAACTCACCCACACGCTCGTCGACCCCTTCGTACCGCCCGCATATCAGGACCATGCGTTCCAGACCTGCAAGTTCTGTGGCTGCGGACTGATCGAAGCGCCTGCCTTGCGCAGAGAGCAGAATCACGCTCTGCTCGGTGCCGCCGGCCAAGCGCTCTTCCCACGAGCGAACCTTGAGCGATTCAATACATTCAAAGATCGGTTCCGGCTTCAGGACCATGCCTTCGCCGCCGCCAAAGGGGCGGTCATCCACGGTGCGATGCCGGTCGTGGGCAAACGACCTAAGATCTTGCACCTGAATTTCGATCAATCCCGCTTCCCGCGCCCGGCGGACGATTCCGTAATCCAGCGGTCCGCGAAAGAAGTCGGGAAAGATCGTTAAAATGTCGACTCGCATTTCAGTAGTTAGTAGTTGGTAGTTAGCAGTTAGGTGGCAACAGGTCTTCCTAACTACTAACTACCAACTACGAACTACCCTTTTTGCTGCTTCTTTTCCTCTTCCGTCAACGGCGCATTCACTTCCAGCATTCCCTCTGGCAGCCGCATCCGGATTTGCCTGCCAGGCAGGTCGACTCTCTCCAGGAACGCTTGCGCGAACGGAATCTCGTATTCCTGCGCGCCTTTAACGACCAGGAGCGGTGCTTCGCCGGCGCCGAATCGCACGTCAGTGACCTTGCCGATCTCGCGATCACTGTTCCAGACTCTACAGCCCACCAAGTCGCTTACGTAGGCTGTGCCCTCTTCAAGTTCCGCCCGTTCGCCAGCCGGAATCTGCAATTCGCATCCGACCAGCGATTCCGCTTCGGAGATCGACTCCACTCCGCGAAACCTGAGAACGATCTGGCTTTTGTGCGGCCAGAAGGATTCCAGTTCCAGTTCGCGCCGCGATCCGTCCGCAGCCAAGGCGAACAGATGCGTGCGATTTTCGAAGCGCTCGGGAAAATCAGTGTGGAGTTCGGCCGCGACCTCGCCACGCCGACCCTGCGTCTTCGTGACGCGGGCAATGGTAACAAACTCTTCGTCTATTCCAGGATCTCCAGCGCGTATCGCTTATGCTGCTTGATACCAGCTGCGCTCAACAGGGTTCGGAGCGCACGAGCCGTTCGACCGGATTTCCCAATCACCCGGCCCAGATCGGCTTCCGCAACCTTCAGCTCAAGTACGTTCTCGCCATCTTCTTCAAGGGCGTCCACCGCGACCTGATCGGGCGCGTCGACAATAGCCTTGGCGACCTGCTCAATAAGCATCCGCGCGTCACCAGCATGCTCGGTCGTCATTCTGAATTCCTTGGCGCAGACTCCAGACCTAGGCTACCGATTCTGCGGGCGCCGGGACGGGCTTGGACATCAGTTTCTGGACGCGGTCGGACATCTGCGCGCCTTTAGAAACCCAGTAATCGATGCGCTCGCGTTTCAAGTCAATATTGGCCGGGGTGGAGCGGGGATTGTACGTACCCACGACTTCCACGGGACGACCATCGCGCGCACGCTCTTTCTCGATCACGATTACCCGGTAATGCGGCTGTTTACGCGCACCCATGCGCTTGAGTCGAATCATTAACACAGAACTTTAGCTTCCTTTCCTGCTTGCTGCGGAGGGGTTTAGACAAACCATTATTATCGCGGAAGTTAGCGGGATTGGCAATAGCTGGGCAGCGGCAAAACTTTGGGAAACCCAGGTCTCGCGCTCCGCGTCTTATACCTAGCCCTCAAAAGACCATGGCTTACGCTGAAAAAGTTGAGGTCGTCACCTTTGCGAAGTCCTGGCTCATCCGGATTGGCGCGGCCCTCGTGCTGGTTACAAACGCGCTCCTGATTCTCCTCTCGATTGCGGCTTTTCTCCTCCATTTCACAGGACCTTTTGCCGCTGTGGCGCTTTATTCATATCTGGCGGGATCAATCGGCATGATTCTGCTCTGCCTGGGTTCCATTCGCGTCCTCATGCGGCGGCGACGGATCGATTAGCCTCCCAGTTTCATACCAGTGTTTCGAGAATTTTCCTGGGCTCGGGGCGCTCTGTATAGTCGGCGTCGGCCGAGGTAAAAATCGCTGTGCCATCCCAATCGAGAATGTAACTTGCTGGAATTGGGAGCTCCCAGCTGTCGTCCCCGTTGGTAAACGGCAAGTTTATAAAGGCGCGCCGATAAACGTCCCGTTGCTGTTCAGGAACGCGATAAACCAACCCGAACTGCCGTGCCACCCGGTTCCCGGCATCGGATAAGAGGGGGTATTGCAGCCGGTGTTGATCAGCCATAAAGAATGACTGTTGCACTGTCTGCGGAGAGATGGCAATGAGGTTTGCCCCTGCTGCTTGGATTTGCGGCAAAACCTGGTTCATGGCTTCGAGTTGCCCGACGCAGAAAGGGCACCATCGGCCACGGAAAAAACAGATCACCAGTTTGCCTTTGGCCAGTAGATCGCTCGATGTAACTACTCTGCCCCTGTGGTCATGAAGTTCGAATGCAGGAACTTTTGCGCCGATCGGCAAGGTCCTCGCCTCAACCCTGTCCTGCTTCAGATCCGCAATGACTCTGGCGTGAATGGCTCGCGTTTCCGGCGGAACATACTGGGCAATCAGTTCTTTGCGTTCGGCCAACTGCTCGCGCAGGGACCGGGTATCTGTTGAGGAACTGGACCCTTCCAGGGATCGCCATTTCATGATCTATCGTCGGTCCGTGCTCGTTGGTGACTGGCAAATCAAACGCAAAGATACACAGGTCAGGGTGCCTCGCGCGGATTAGGAACGCTCGAATGGGCCACGATCAGCCATCGGCCCTTGATCTTCTTTACGACCATCACGTAGTTGCCTTCTATCGTGCGATCGCGGAGCGTAACGTTATAGGCTCCGGTGTCATAGCCGAGATTGCCAGAATGGTCCACGCGCAGGCTATGCACGATGTAGTTGTGCGCGCCTGCTGAAATGGAACGTTGCATTTCCGCCAGAATTGAGTCGTAGCCGTGCACGGTTCCATCCCAGCGCATCAGGACCGCGTCAGGCGCGTAAAACGCCGCGACTTTGTCAGCATGACCAGCGTTGAATTCCTGTACCCAGGTGTCGCGAAGCTTCTGCATCTCCGGGGCGAAGTCGTCGGTTTTGCCGCTTTTAGCGGATGCGCTCTGCGCTGCTGCCATTCCGCTCAACAGGAGAACAAAAAAGACCAGTCCTCGATGATTGCGCATTTGTCGTCCTTTAGGATACCGCGGAGGACTCCCGGACACTGCACTGCTGGCTCAAATTGAAATCCAATTCAACCTGAAGCCTGGGACCGGTTCTCACATTCCCGGAAATTTCATTCCCGCCATGCGCCGCGCGAAACTGGGCTTGCCCATCTGCTTAAACATCTTCCTCATTTGGGCGTATTGGCGTAGGAGGTTATTGACCTCCTGGATGCTGGTTCCGGAGCCGCGGGCGATGCGCTTGCGGCGGCTTCCGTTGATGATCTCGTGGTGATCGCGTTCGTGCCGGGTCATGGAATTGATGATTGCCTCGACCCGGTTGATCTGGTTCTCATCCACTTTCTCGGCGGCCTGTTGCAATCCGGAGAACGGTCCGATCCGCGGCAGCATGCCCATCAGGCTCTGAAGCGATCCCATTTTTCTGACCTGCCGCAACTGGTCGCGGAAATCCTCGAGCGAGAAGCCATCTCCTGTCAGGGCCTTGGTCGCGATTTCCTGCGCGCGCTTCTTATCCACCTGCTGCTCGGCTTTTTCAATGAGAGAAAGGATGTCGCCCATGCCGAGGATGCGCGAGACGATACGGTCGGGGTGGAAAGGTTCGAGCGCGTCGTATTTCTCGCCAATACCGATGAACTTGATTGGCTGGCCGGTGACGTTGCGAATCGACAAGGCGGCGCCGCCACGGGCGTCACCATCCATCTTGGTCAGTACAACACCAGTGAGGGTCAGCTTTTTGTGAAATTCATCGGCGGAGCGAACTGCGTCCTGTCCCGTCATGGCGTCAGCCACGAACAGGATTTCCTGCGGATTCAGCAGGCTTTTCAACGACTGCATCTCTTCCATGAGTTGATCGTCGATATGCAGACGGCCGGCGGTATCGACAATCAGAACATCGCATCCTGAATTCATGGCCTCACGCCGTGCCTCTTTGGCCAGACGCTCGACCGTGGCGGTGTTCGCCTCGGCGACTTGCCCCTCGTAGATGTTGGCTTTGATTGCCTGGGCGACAACTTTTAGCTGCTGGCGCGCCGCGGGACGATAAACGTCGACCGAGACCAGCAGAGGACGGTGTCCTCCATTTTTCAGCCAGTTAGCCAGCTTGCCGGAGGTGGTGGTTTTGCCGGATCCCTGAAGGCCGGCCATGAGAACCACCGTCGGCGGTTGGGAGGCAAATTTAACTTTGGCGGTATCGCGCCCCAGAAGTTCGACTAGCTCATCGCGGACGATCTTGATGACCTGCTCGCCGGGCGAGAGTGCCGTCATGACTTCCTGCCCCAGCGCTTTGTCCTGGATCTTATCGATGAGTTGCTTGACTACCTTGAAGCTGACATCGGCTTCGAGCAAGGCCAGGCGAATCTGGCGCAAAGCCTCCTGGACGTTGTCTTCATTCAGGACAGCCTGACCGCGCAGCGTTTTAAATGTTTTATTTAGCTTTTCTGAGAGATTTTCAAACATAGATGTAAAAACTCAGCTCAGTTCATTCATTCTAGCAGCCCGGCGGCGTCCCTCTTGCACCAGCCCTGGATGTAGCAGCTAGGCATCACATGAAATTGTCATCCCGACCGAAGCGAAGTGGAGGGACCTTGTGTTTTGCGGGCAAACATTTCGCTGGCGGCAACGACCGTGTTGCAATGAATTGTCACGGTATCGTCTACCACGCGCGCGTATCCGCCCGCGAACGTTACCATCACCGGAATACGGCGTGTCTTGGCTACCCGGAAAACCAGTTCATCTCTCCTCTTTAGGCCTTCGATGCTGAGCGCCAAGCCGCCGAGTTGGTCCTCGCGGTAAGGGTCTGCGCCCGCGATGTAGCAGATCAATTCCGGCTCGAATTCGCGCAGGCCGGAACTGAGTGCGTTGTCGAGCCAGCCGAGGTAATCGTCGTCACCGATCTCGTCGGGAAGGTCCACGTCAATGGAAGAAGGCGGCTTATAGAGGGGGTAATTGTTCTCCTGATGAAGCGAGATAGTGAAGACATCCCCCTCGTGAGCATTGCGGACTCTAGCAGGACGAGTTGCTGTGCCCAGAGTTGAGGCAGACCGCGAAGGCAGCTGAGCCGCCGGAACGCGCATGCCCGCAAAGATCGCAGCCGTGCCGTTGCCCTGGTGCACATCACAATCGACGGTCATGGCCCGCCGGATCTTTCCATCTCGCTGCATGCGGCGGATAGCGACGGCCACGTCGTGGATCATGCAAAAACCCTCGCCGTGATTGGGAAAAGCATGATGAAAGCCGCCCCCAATATTGAAAGCGACTCCGTCCTTCAGGGCACTGTCGGCGGCCAAAATGGATCCTCCAGCAGCCATCCAGAAGGCGCGCACCAGTTCTGGAGAGTAGGGAATTTCCATCTCCAGTTCTTCCCTGGCGGAAAGCGTACCCGTCTTCAATTTGTGCACGTATTCGGGCCGGTGCACGAGCAGAATGTCCTGGTCGGAGGCGGGGTTTGGGGTAAGAAAATCCAGAGCTTCCGCAACCTTAGCTTCGATCAGCCGGTCGTAAATGCGACGGTACTTTTCAGCAGGAAACACATGCGCGCCGATGGGAAGGTAATAATCGTCGCTGTAAACCAGTTTGAAGGGAAGCATTCAGCACTCAGCATTCAGCAGCCCAACATCCGGACAGTTCGCAGAAGAAATCTAATGATACGCGGATTTCAGTTCTTTCTGCTTCGCTGAAGTCATGGGAAACCAAAGGTCTGCGTTTAAGCACTCGAAGGCTGAATGCTGAGTGCTATTTCTTGCGCTGATTTGGCCCCTGAGCGGGCGTAACGAACGGCCTTCGTATCGGGACAATCGCGCCCCGGGAAGGGTCGGCCGCCGCCGTGGCGCGCGAGAGCACTTCTTCCTGAATATACTTCACGAACTCCTGAATCTGGGTCTGCATGGTTTCCATGCGCTCGCGCATCTGCAGAATGATGGCGATGCCGGAGATATTCACGCCCAGATCACGAGCCAACGATAAGATGAATTCCAGCCGCAGCAGGTCTTCGTCCGTGTACAGACGAGTGTTGCCTTCCGTGCGCGACGGCTTCAGCAACCCCTCCCGTTCATAGAGACGTAGCGTCTGGGGATGTATCCCGTACATCTCGGCCACTGCCGAGATCATGTAAGCACCCTTGGAGCGACGCTTTGTCATTCTGTGCTATTACTTTACAACAATGATACAGGCTGCCAAAACCACGCGTGTCGCTGTTCGGAACCTCTCAGTTGCGGACTAGGCGGACGAATCCTAGAACAAACATAAACGCTCCGAACGTGATCAGAATAAGCCGAAATCGCAACCGCGGGGGATAGAGCGGCTTGGCTCCAGGCATTGCCCCGCTTACAGCAGTCACCGAGAATCCAAAAAGGAGCATTCCAAGACACACCATCACCCAATTCTCATTCATTTTGGATTCCCATTTTCGCGGCTTCAGGCGGCGGGCTCGACCTTTTCTGGAGGAGCCCAACCGGCAGGCTTTAGAAGGGCATTCAGGGCATATGCGAGCACTCCCGCCCCGATCAGGATCATCCCGAAGGCAAACGAACTCATCCCCAGGACCATCTCCGTTTCGCTGCGCACGACGGAAAAGCCGAGCAACAGCACCGGGGCAATGCCTATGGCAATAGCGCCCAGTTTGCCTCCCGGCACGCGGAAAGGACGGGGCAATTCGGGTTCGCGAAAACGCAGCCAGATGAGGGCTGCAAATTCGAGGGCCAGGCTGGCGCCGTAGAGCAGGATGTCGATCGTCACCAACCGCTCGAAACCCAAGCCCAGGCACAATGCCCAGCACACGGCCAGAAAGACGATGGCAACCCAGGGAGCCCGGCTGCGGGGGTGAAGTTTCCCAAAAACTTTGGGCAGCATGCCATCCTGCGCCATCGCCAGCGGTAGGCGTGAGTAGCTCATTACCAGCGCATTGAACATACCAAAACCGCTGATCATGCCTCCCAGAATCAGGCCAACCCGCAGCAATGGGCCGCCGAGCATGCCAGCCACCTCAGCCCAGGAACCGGTTTCCCACGCGCTCGGCGCCAGGCCAGTCATCCACATAGCGGCGACCGGAACGATGTAGCTCAGAGAAACGATCCCAACCGCGGCCAGCATTGCCCGAGGATATGTCCGCTGCGGGCGCTCAACCTCGGTCGCAATCGTTGAAGCGTTGTCCCAGCCCATATAGTTCCACATGGCGATCAGCAACCCGCCAATCATGTCCACGTTCGAGGTGGTGGGCGCGGTCACTGCGTTGGCCAGCGCTCCGATTTTGAACGGGGCCAGAAGAACGATCAGCAGAAAGGGAGACGACAGCGCGAAGAACAACCATAGTGACGTGGTCGAAACCACCTTCACGCCCGCGACATTCAGCAACACACAGACGATAACCACCGCCAATCCCACCATGACGCCGCGATGTCCTTGCGCAAACCACGGGAACATGCGCATCAGATACGCCACAAAAAGCGTCGGATAGATTGCCATGTCGAAGATCGACGCCACCAGCGAGAGCCAGGCTTCCTGGAATCCCCAGAAATTCCCCATGGCCCGGCGCACCCAGGCGTAGTAGCCGCCTTCGAACGGCAAAGCGCTCGAGAGTTCGCCGATCATGAACGCGGTGGGCAGGCTCCAGAGAAGTGGAGTGAGCAGCAGGATGAGAATTGCTTTCCAGTATCCCGCACCGTGAACGATGTCTTCGGTCCCGTAGGTCCCGCCCGAAACCATGAAGAAGGTTGCTGCGACTAGGGGCCACAAAGTGAGGCGAATCGATTTATTCCGGGGGACTACGGCGAGGGTCTGCTGCTGATTGGAAGTGGATACGCTAGCGGTGGCCAATTTCTATGGCTTCCTCCTTTAGGCGACTCACTCTCACCACCCCGTCTCCCTTGTGTCGAGGCTCCCGGTTTAACCGCGATTTCCGGGCATTTCGGCGAAGTTAGTTCGCAAGCGAAGCATACGGCAAATTAGATGTGCTGCAAACGAAATTTTGAATTTATTTTCTTTCGGCAGGACAGCAACGAGAGTAACAGCCCGCCTTGGGATCGCCGCAGCACAAAACACCTGAACGAAATCGGCCACGGTCGGTATAGAATCTGCCCGCTGTTAGATCGTCTGGGGGGGAGGATTGCATGAGAAAGTCTGCGGTTGTCTTAGGCACAGTTCTGCTGGGGATTGCGCTGGCTCATTCCGGGTCAGCCCGAAACGCATTCGCTGCTGATCAGATCCAGTTCGGACCGGCGCCGGCCTTTCTGCAGCCAGGAGCTCAGCTTGCGGTTCTAGAGGGGGATCCGGGTGCAAGTTCCGGTGACTTCACCGTCCGTCTGAAGATGCCTGCCGATTACAAGATTGCGCCGCACTGGCATCCCAAGCGAGAGAACGTAACCGTGATCTCGGGAGCACTAAAGGTAGGTATGGGGGACAAGTTCGACAGCAGCAAGATGGGGACGTTCGCGGCCGGCAGCTTCGCCTACCTCGATCCCGATATGCACCACTACGTCATGGCGTCCGGAGAGACCGTGGTACAGGTCCATGGCATGTCACCGCTGCAATTCAACTATGTCAACCCGGAAGACGACCCCAGCAAGAAGTAGCGGGGCCGGGAGCGGAGGTTAAACTTTGTTCCAAAGCTCAGCCCGGGGGTCCTCCGGGTTGAGCTTTGCGATTTCACGAAACAGTTCCTTGGTGCGTTCGTCGCGGGGCATGGGCACGGAAACTTTCACCTCGACGATCTCGTCACCGCGCCGCCCTTCCTGTGTGGCCGAGGGAACGCCTTTCTCCCGCAGCCGTAGTTTCTGACCGGATTGCGTTCCCGGCGGAATTTTCAGGAGCGTTCGGCCGTCAATCGTGGGTACCTCGATTTTTGATCCCAGAGCGGCCTCGCTCGCGCTCACCGGGACCGTCAGATGGATGTCGTCGCCCTCGCGATGAAAAATGGGATGATCACCGGTCCGGATGATCACATACAAATCGCCGCTCGGGCCTCCGCGGGCTCCGGCATTGCCTTTACCGGCTAGTCGAATGCGCTGTCCGTCACGGGTACCTGGCTTAATGCGGATTTCAAGAGGCTCGGCTCGGTCGACAGTTCCCCCGCCTCCGCATGTAGGGCACGTGGAGATGTTCTTACCGGTGCCGTTGCAGCGCGGGCATGGAACGTTGAATTTCATCCGCCCACCAGTCTGGGTGACTTGACCCGACCCTTTGCATTGCGGGCAGACGCCTGGGCTCTCAAGATAACCCTGGCCGTGACAGTTGGTGCAGGTATCCCGCCGAGTGATGTTCAGACGCATGACTCCCCCCCGGATCGCCGTCCAGAAGGGAACATTCACCTGATATTCGAGATCCGTGCCCGCTTCCGGCCCTACCTCTGTGACCGCTGGGCCGCCACGTCCTCCGCTGAACATGCTGGAGAAGATGTCACGAAAGCCTCCGCTTCCACCCGACGACGAGCTCCGGGGCCTGCCACCACCTTCAAACATGTCGGAAAAGTCGAAGCCGCCAAAGTCGAAGTGAACGCCCTGCGCTTCGCCACTCTGCTGGCCTCCGGGAACTCCACCGAACCCGCCCGCTCCAGTTGGGCCTCCACGAGCATAGGCTTCCGCCGCCGCGGGATCGATGTTGTCTGAATAGAAACCCAGCTGGTCGTAGATCTTTCGCTTTTTGGGATCGCTCAGGACATCGTTGGCTTCCGAGATGGCCTTGAACTTCTCCTCCGCCGTCTTGTCCCCGGGATTGACGTCCGGATGGTACTTCCGGGCAAGCTTGCGGAAGGCCTTGCGAATCTCATCAGCGGAGGCGGTCTTCTTTACGCCGAGGGCGCCGTAATAATCTTTGGTTGCTGTTGCCATCGTTTCAGTTACAAACCTTTGTCATCCTGCGCTTTGCGCAGCAGAAATTCCGCTCAGGATGACAGTTCAAGTTTTTGAAAGACCGCTTAGTTCCTGATCGTTTGTTTGCTCTCATCGGCCAGCAAGATCTTGCCCATGGCAGGCGCGTCCACGTGTACCGGAATGCGATTCAGACCGCTTGCCGTTGGAGCAAAGACGTACCAGCGACGCTCGTCCTCGACGAATGCTAAAAAGTATTTTTCTCCATTTACTTCGAATTCCAATTTATAAATTCTCCTTGGGTAAACCCAAAATTTTTCATAATGGCCGAAAGGGGCGCTCGCGGCGCCCCTTTTCTGGCTAAGAGTCAAAATCGATCCCTCGCTCCGCTCGGGATGACCGCGCCGGGCTCGGACGCCCGGCAAACGCGGTCACTTTCGGTCTTCGACGTCCACATACTCGGCGTCGATCACGCCCTCGTCCTTCTTCTGGCTTTGGCCATCGGTGGAGGGGCCGCCTTGGGCGCCTGCCCCTGGAGTCGGACCCGCGCCCGGGGCTCCCTGTGGCTGGCTCGCCTTGTACATCTGCTCGGCCAGTTTGTGCGAGGCCTGGGTCAAACGTTCACGCGCATGATCCATCTGGCTCTTGTCGCCGGACTCGAGCGCCTTTTTCGCATCAGCCACAGCATTTTCGACATCCCCGCGCTCGGATCCGGAGATCTTGTCTCCGTGCTCGCGCAGCATCTTCTCGATGCTGTAAACCATCGAGTCGAGCTGGTTGCGGGCTTCGATCTCCTCGCGCTTGGTTTTGTCCTCGGCGGAGTGTGCGTCGGCTTCCTTGGCCATGCGTTCCACTTCTTCCTTGCTGAGACCCGAAGAAGACGTAATCGTGATCTTCTGGTCCTTGCTGGTGGCCATGTCCTTCGCGGTCACGTTCAGAATGCCGTTCGCATCGATGTCAAACGTGACTTCGATCTGCGGTACTCCTCGCGGAGCCGGAGGCAGGCCGGTCAGATGGAATTTCCCCAGAGTGCGGTTCTGGGCGGCCATCGGACGCTCGCCCTGCAGCACGTGAACCTCAACCGACGTCTGATTGTCGGCCGCGGTCGAGAACGTTTCCGTCTTGCGGGTCGGAATCGTTGTGTTGCGCGGGATCATCGCCGTTGCCACCCCGCCCAGCGTTTCGATCGAGAGCGTCAGCGGGGTCACATCGAGCAGAAGCAGGTCCTTTACCTCACCCTTGAGTACGCCGCCCTGGATGGCGGCGCCTATGGCAACGACTTCATCCGGGTTAACTCCCTTGTGGCCTTCTCGCCCAAACAGGTCCTTCACCAGCTGCTGGATGCGAGGCATACGGGTCTGACCGCCAACCAAGACAACTTCGTTGATCTTGCTGGCGTCCACGCCCGCGTCCTTCATGCACTGGCGGCAGGGACCAACCGAGCGCTGAATGATGTCTTCTACCATGCCTTCCAGCTTTGCCCGGGTGAGTTTCTTGACCAGGTGCTTAGGGCCGCTGGCGTCTGCCGTAATGAAGGGCAGATTGATCTCAGTCTCCATGGTCGTGGAGAGCTCGATCTTGGCGCGCTCCGCCGCGTCGCGCAGACGCTGCAAGGCCATCTCGTTGCCTTTCCCCCGTAGATCGAGACCTTCGTCCTTCTTGAACTCATCAACCAGCCAATCGACGATGCGCTGGTCGATGTTGTCACCTCCCAGGTGCGTGTCGCCGTTGGTCGCCTTCACTTCGATAACGCCTTCGCCGACTTCGAGAATCGAAATATCGAAGGTGCCACCGCCGAAGTCGTACACAGCGATGGTTTCGTCTTTCTTCTTGTCGAGTCCATAGGCCAGTGCGGCTGCCGTGGGCTCGTTGATGATGCGCTTTACCTCGAGCCCAGCAATCTTGCCGGCATCTTTGGTCGCCTGCCGCTGGGCGTCGTTGAAGTACGCGGGAACGGTGATGACTGCTTCCGTTACCGGCTCGCCAAGATAATCTTCAGCCGCTTTCTTCAGCTTCTGCAGGATCATGGCTGAAACCTGCGGGGGAGTGTGTTCCTTGCCCTGCGCGATCACCGCCACATGGTCGCCGGACTTGACGACCTTGTAGGGCACCATCTTCATTTCTTCACTGACTTCGTCATAACGGCGTCCCATGAACCGCTTGATCGAATAAATCGTGTTTTCCGGATTCGTAATCGCCTGCCGCTTGGCGACCTGCCCGACCAGCCGTTCGCCCGTCTTCGTGAATCCGACTACTGAGGGGGTAGTCCTGCCACCCTCTTCGTTTGCAATAACCTTGGGTTCTCCACCTTCCATCACAGCTACGACGGAGTTGGTTGTTCCCAAGTCAATTCCAATAATCTTTGCCATTTTGCTTTCCTCCCTACGATTTCTATAAGTGCTTTTTAATCAACAGCTTAGTGCAGCTCTCTGGTTTATAGCTGGATCATGATAGAACTTGAGTGCGTTACTGTCAATGTTTTAGATGAACATGCCAGGCGGGCGGTTGCAGGAAGATAAAGTGGATATTGGGAAGTCGATCGGGAAGTGGATAGTTTGGGCTTTCGCGACTCAGCTAGAGCAATTCTCCGCTAGAGCAATTCAACGAAAGGCGGAGAGTCTGTGGAGGTTCTTACTAGCCACTAGCCACTGTTCACTAGCCACTCTGGTATTTACTAGCCACTCTGCCTACTCGACGGTGACCGATTTAGCCAGATTCCGCGGCTGGTCGACATCGCAGCCTCGGCGCACGGCGATGTGATAGGCGAGCAGCTGCAGGGGCACAATTTCGAGGATCGCGGAAAGCTCCTCAGTTGTCTCCGGTATGTAAATGACGTGATCGGCGGCCTCCTTGATCTCGTCATCCCCTTCCGTCGCGAGGGCGATCACTTTGCCCGACCGCGCTTTCACCTCTTTAAGGTTCGAGATGGTTTTTTCATAGCGGACCATAGATCCGGGGTCCTTGGGATCTCGCGTAGCAATAATCACCACCGGCAAATTTTCGTCAATTAGAGCGTTCGGCCCATGCTTCATCTCGCCGGCAGGATAGCCTTCTGCGTGGATATAGGAGATCTCTTTTAGTTTGAGGGCGCCTTCGAGCGCGATCGGGTAATGGATTCCGCGGCCAAGAAACAGGAAATCCTGGGAACGCATGTAGTGCTTGGCCAGTTCTTCGCAAACCTCGTCATGTGTCAGCAAGTGCTCGAGTTTGCCCGGAATCCTGGTGAGATCCTGCACCGCTTCTTTGGCCTGTTCCGCGGTGATTGCGCCACGTACCTGGGCGAGGTACAAAGCAAACAGATGCAGCGCGGTTAGTTGGGCCGTGAAAGCTTTCGTCGACGCCACCCCGATCTCGGGGCCTGCGTGGGTGTAGATGGTACCGGCCGCCTCGCGCGTGATCATCGAGCCTACCACGTTGCAGATGGCGATTGTTTTTGAGCCACGAGCTTTGGCCTCACGCTGCGCGGCAATGGTGTCGGCGGTTTCGCCGGATTGCGAGATCACCAGGGTCATCGTGTCCGAGCCAAGTATCGGATTGCGGTAGCGCCATTCGCTGGCGTAGTCAACCTCAACCGGCACCCGCGCCAGGCGCTCGATCATGAACTTGCCTGCCAAGCCGGCGTGCCAACTGGTCCCGCACGCCACGATGTTGATCTTTTTCACGGCGCGGAACTCGGGGTCAGAAATTTCCATCTCGTCCAAAAACACGTGACCGGTGTCCTGCGAGATTCGACCCAAGGTGGTATCGCGTACCGAGCGGGGCTGCTCGTAGATTTCCTTCAGCATGAAATGCTTGAACCCGCCTTTTTCGGCCATGATCGGATCCCAGGTGACATGCTGGACCTGGCGCACGATCGGGCTGCCTTCAAAGTCGGTGAGCTGAACTCCACCGGGGGTGATGACCGCGAGGTCGCCATCAGCAAGGAAGAAGAGATCACGGGTGTGATACAGAATCGCAGGTACGTCAGAGGCGACAAAATACTCATCTTTGCCGAGTCCGATGACTGCAGGAGGGCCATTGCGGGCAGCCACGATCTTGTTGGGTTCATCCACGGAAATGACGGCCAGGGCGAAAACCCCGGTCAATTCCTTGACGCTTTTGCGCACCGCTTCTTCCAGACTGGGGCGGTGTCCATTGCTCGTCTTCAGAAAGTACTTTTCGACGAGGTGGGCGATGATTTCCGTGTCGGTCTCGGTGGTGAACTGGTGGCCCTCTTCCACGAGCTTGCGCTTGAGCGAAAGATAGTTCTCGATAATTCCGTTATGCACGACAACGACTCGACCGGTGCAATCACGGTGAGGGTGGGCATTTTCCTCCGTGGGGCGGCCGTGTGTAGCCCAGCGAGTGTGACCGATGCCATAAGTCCCGTCGATCGGCTTCAGCCGGATTACCTCTTCCAGGTTCCGTAGTTTGCCCTCGGCGCGGCGAATTTGCAGGCCTTCGCCGTTACCCGAGACCGCGATCCCCGCCGAGTCGTAGCCCCGGTATTCGAGTTTCCGCAAGCCTTCCAGAATGACGGGAACGACACGCTTCTTGCCTACATAGCCAACGATTCCACACATGTTGTAAGAACTCCTTGATCTACGGGCGCGGGCCGACGGAAACAGCCTGCCACAGATTGCTACCGAAGGGGAGTTAATCCTCGAGGGAGAATCGGAACTCTTCAATGACCGGGTTGGTCAGCACTTCGCGCGCCATACGCTCGACCTCCGCCTCGGCTTCCGTTCTGTTCAAGCCGCCGTTCAGCGTGATCTCGAAATACTTTCCCTGGCGCACGTCCTGCAAACCTCGGTACCCCATCTTCTTGAGCGCGCCCTGAATAGTTTTGCCCTGGGGATCGAGCACGCTTTTCTTCAGGGAGACATACACAAAAGCTCGCATGCAGGAGCATTATACGTCAGCCCGAGGGCCCGGCAGTGGGCCAATGGAGGCGCTGGCGCCGGTCGAAAGTGCTACAACCTCAGCCCAGCGTGGCAATTCTGTGATCCAACTCGGTCAATGCATCCTGCAGCATCTTCCGGTACCGCTCGTTCCGGATGCTCTCCAATTGTTGGAGAACGCGCTTGCGGTCCAGGAGTAACCCTTGTCGTTTCTGTAGTTTAAGCTTTTCTTCCGGGCCAAGGATCGGCTTGCGCGGCGCTGCTATCGACTCCGACGCTTCCGCCTGTTGCGCTTCGACGGCCTTGCTCTCCCATCCGCGGGCCATAGCCAACATTATAGTGCGCACCCCAGGCCGCCGCGTGCGTTCTGTGAAGGTGCGGCAATTAAATTCCCGTTATGGAGTTCCCGTCACGAGTCAACGCTCGTGACCAGTCCACTTTCGTATGTCTACTGGAGAGTACACTTTTTGTTGGTTGAATGAGTATTTTTGCGGATTGCTATGTAACTCAACCGGCACAAGAATACTTAGTCACAGTTAAGATAACTGCTGCGTGTCGCCGCCGCGCGCGGGTACAGGTCGAAGCACATCAGCAGCAGACGCACATCTAAGCAGTGATTCGCTTCGGGAGGTAACGCCATTGTCGCAGTTTATTGCTGTTTTCAAAACTCTGGCTGCTGACTTTTCTCCGCCCGTTTTTCCGCCCCCTGTTCACACTCTCCCCCAAGGTCGCGGTCGTCCGATTTATGAAAGGCGTAACCTAGCGGACTTTACACGACCGACATAACCTGCAGGCGGAAAGTTGATCGGCCGGATTTGCTGTGTTTGGGCCCCACTAAATATCGATAATGGTCAATGTACATTGTTCTTCTTTGTCTTGAGTGGAAGAGGGTACATCGATGTCATATCAACTTGTGTCATCAGGGGAGCAATTGCCAGTGGCACAGCCGCCGAGGTCCGACTCAGATTTAGAAACGACGCCGGATTCCATCCTTCAACGCTATCGTGCCCTCCTCGACCTGGGAGATTTGTTTGCGCGCCAGCACAGCCTGTCGGAGTTGTTGCTCGAGTTGGCCGGCAGACTGCAAAATGTGGCGCGCTTCGATCTCTTAGTCTTTGCGTTACACGATCCGGCAGAAAACGTGATGCGTCTTACGGTGCTCAACCATAGCAAGAAAACCGATGCGCTTGAGGTGCGTGTCAACAGGTCCGCAACGGGTTGGACCTGGGAACACCAACAACCCTTAGTCATTGCGGACTTACTTAAGGACGAGAGTTATCCGGATACGGTGAAATATCTTCGCGAGCGCAATATGCATTCCGGCTGTTGGTTGCCTCTGACCATACGGGAGCAACGGCTAGGAGCGCTCGCCTTCACTAGCATCGCGCGTGCAGCGTATACCCCGGCAGATGTCGAATTTTTGCAGCGCGTGACGGAACTCGTGGCTGTGGCAGTTGATAGCGCTGTGGCCCACGAAGCTTTGAAAGAAGACAAGCTAAGGTTGGAACTCTTGTTGGAAGTAAGTCGAACACTTTCTTCGAGCTTGGATTTTGATCGGCTATTTCCGTTAGTGTCGGATGCGTTACATCGGGTTGTGCCGCTGGACCACGCGAGCATCGCTCTTCCTGATCCGGGCCGAGATGGCCTGAACTTATTGCTGGTGCATCCATCGTGGGAGGGCGCAGCACATTTTGTGCCCACCGCCGACTCCCTGGCTGCTCCGGCGATGCGCGACCGCCAGCCCAAGTGCTATACGCGTGCCGATTTGGAACGCAGCCGCTCGCCCTTCGCTCTCCACCTATTGCAACATGGGATTGAACACGCATGCTGCTTTCCACTGATTACTTCGCGCGGCGTGATTGGTGCCTTGAATTTAGCCAGCAAAGAAAATCCCATCAGCCGTAAGGGGCAGGCCGATCTGCTCTCTCACATTGCCAACAATGTGGCCATCGCTCTGGAAAACGCCCAAGCCTATCGGGAGATCGCCGGCCTCAAAGCCAAACTGACTGAGGAAAAACTGTATCTGGAAGATGAGATCCGCACGGAGTTGCACTTTGAGGAAATCATTGGAGAAAGTGCGCAAATCAAACGCACTTTGGCCGATGCACGAACTGTAGCCTGCAGTGACGCAAATGTACTGATCCTGGGAGAAACAGGCACGGGTAAGGAACTGGTCGCGCGCGCTATTCACCGCATGAGTGCGCGTCAGGACCACAGCTTCATCAAAGTCAATTGCGCTGCAATACCTACAGGGCTGCTGGAAAGCGAGTTGTTTGGCCATGAGAAGGGGGCCTTTACGGGAGCGCTTACTCAAAAAATTGGCCGCTTGGAACTGGCGAACATGGGAACTGTATTTCTCGATGAAGTGGGTGATATTCCTCTCGAATTGCAACCCAAACTGTTGCGGGTATTGCAGGACCAGGAATTCGAACGCCTGGGAAGTAATAAAACCATCAAAGTGAATGTGCGCCTGATCGCCGCAACCAATCGTGATTTGGCCAGCCTGGTGGTCGCGCGCGAGTTCCGCAGTGATCTCTATTATCGGTTGCGAGTCTTCCCCATTCAGGTGCCTTCGTTACGAGAGCGGCGGCAGGACATACCTCTTCTAGTCCGCTATTTCGTGCAACGGTTTTCCCGGCGGATGAAAAAAAATATCGATAGTGTTCCAGCAGCGACCATGGACATTCTGACCAGCTGGGATTGGCCGGGCAATATCCGGGAATTAGAGAATTTTCTCGAGCGCTCCGTTATTTTGTCGAAGGGCCCGGTTCTGAGTATCCCCGCGGCCGAGCTTCGACCATTGCCGGAAACGACTTCACGCAGAGACACCAGTTTGGAAACGGCCGAGCGCGAGCACATCCTGCGGATCCTTCACGAGACCAGTGGGGTGATTTCAGGCCCCCGAGGAGCCGCGGCGCGCCTGGGGCTTAAACGCACGACCCTGCAATCCAAGATGCAAAAACTGGGGATTTCCCGCCTGGACTACCAGAGTTGAGACGATGCCGCCGTACCGGCAGAGGGTGCCGAATCGCCATCGGCTAGTCTCCTGTCCAGTTCCACAGATACGCGAAGACCTTTCAATTGACACCGCTTAACTCCCCTTCATTTTGGCAAAGAACGTGCCCTGCACAACGCATGCTGCGGATAACTGTAGAAGAACAACACGGCTGGGCAACTATCCATCTGGAAGGAACACTCTGCGGGCCCTGGGTGGACGAGCTGCGCCAGTGCTGGTGGGGAACATTGGCTTGTCCCGAGCAGGTGGTAGTGGACCTGGAGTCTGTGACGTCGATGGATGAACCTGCGAAGTCGTTGCTCGAAGAGATGCATGCTGCGGGCACGCAATTACACGGTCGTGGCCTTATGACCAACTACATCCTGGAACAAATTCAGAACGGTTCCCGAGAAGATAGAGGGAGATCCTTATGAACGCGCCTTATGGGCTAGAGGTGATCGAGAGTTGTACTGACTGCAAGTTGCGGCACGGGTTCTGCGACTTTTCCAGCGACACCCTGAAAGCCTTTAATGTCATCGGTCACAAACAAACTTATCCCGCGGCAGCGCTCTTGTTCGCCGAGGGCCAGAGCCCGCGCGGCGTTCTGGTTCTATGCAGTGGCCGTGTGAAGCTTTCTACGGCATCGCGTGAGGGCAAGGTGCTGATTCTGAAAGTGGCGTCGCCGGGCGATGTGTTGGGCCTGAGCGCGGTGCTGTCGGGAGTTCCCTATGAGGCCACCGCCGAAACTGTGACCCCGTGTCGGGTGACCTTTATCGGGCGCGATCATCTTGCCAACTTTCTCACCCGATATGGCGACGCCGGACTGAGAGCGGCGCGCGCGGTCAGCAAGGAATACCAGGACGCCTGCCTCGAAATTCAGGAAATCCTATTGGCTCCTTCGTCCGCGGGAAAACTGGCAAAACTGCTTCTTTCCTGGGCCGAGGACGGCAAAAAGGACGGCGAAGGACGGGTTCGCTCCATGTTGACCCACGAAGAGATGGCTCAGATGATAGGAGCTTCGCGGGAAACAGTAACCAGAGTCATGACGCAGTTGAAGCGCAAGCAGATCATTCGGCTGGAAGGAAGCACTCTGGTCATCAGAAATCGAATCGGGCTGGAGCAGTTGGCAACCTGAGCTTACAATCCAAACAACTCGCGTAATCGCTTTGTCTGAGCGCGGCTGACGGGAATTTCTGTCTGTTTCTTGTCGTCCATGCGCAACTGGTAGGAACTCTTGAACCAGGGCACAACTTCGCGAATGCGGTTGATGTTCACCAGATAAGAGCGGTGTGCGCGCCAGAACAGATTCGAGTCCAGCGAACCGAGCAATTCTTCCAGGGTGCGACAGTTCGATACTCCCTCCATGCCGTTGCCCCCCGCCGTTACGACCGTGATCACGCCATCCTCTATCGAAGCGAAGCAGATATCTTTTTGGTCAACAAGAAACAACCTGCCGGCGGCCTTGAGCAGGATCTTCGAGGTGGAAGTTTTTTGCGCCTCCAGCATGCGGACCAACGTGTCTAACTTGTCGGACGGGGCGCCGGCGGACTCGACTTTTTCGCGTGCTCTTTGGACTGATTGTGCAACCCGCTTTCTATCGAAGGGTTTCAGCAGATAGTCAACCGCATTTACTTCGAAGGCTTTGACCGCGTACTGGTCGAAAGCGGTCGCGAAGACGATCTGGGGAAGAGAAACTCGCTTGTCCAGCAGTTTCTTGATTACGCCAAATCCATCAAGGCCGGGCATCTGCACATCGAGAAAGACAAGGTCCGGGTTATGCTCTCGGATAAGATTGACGGCTTCAAGCCCGTTCTTGCCTTGAGCAACGACGTCCACATCCCCCACGTTCTTGAGCAGGAAGACGAGTTCGTCCCGCGCCAGTTGCTCATCATCGATAATTACGGCGGAAAGAGGCATAAATCTCTGCTCAAGTATATAGCACTCAGCGGTTAGCATTCAGTACTCAGCTAACATCATGCGCCTCGCGCCAATTCAAGACATCGCGAGCGCAGTAGAGAGACCTTATGCCGGAGGCAGGGCAGGTCACCATTTCTAAGCGACACTCTCCAAAGCCAAGGCCATTCCCATTCCGCCACTAACACAGAGTGTTGCAACGCCCCTGCGCGCCTTATTCTTCCGCATCTCGTGAACTAGCGTGGCAGTGATTCGAGTTCCCGTGCAACCGATAGGATGGCCCAGTGCAATGGCGCCTCCATTGACGTTGAGTTTTTCTCGATCCATATGCAGTTCCCGATCACAGGCCAGCACCTGAGCGGCAAACGCTTCGTTCAGCTCAATCAAATCAAAATCGGCGATTTTGAGCTGATGTTTCTGCTCCAACTTGCGCAGGGCCGGTACGGGACCAATTCCCATGATCCGCGGGTCGACGCCAGCGGAAGTCACGGCCACGATTCGCGCCAGCGGCTTCAGATTATTTTTATTTACAAACGACTCGCTGGCGACGACCACCGCCGCGGCCCCGTCGGTTATGCCCGAGGAGTTGCCCGCGGTGATCGTTCCTGATTTCGAGAACACCGGCGTGAGTTTCGCCAATTTCTCGGGAGTTGCACCGAGAAAGGGATGTTCATCGCGGGAGAAGGTTTGCACACCTTTCTTGCTTTCGATCGTTACCGGGGCGATCTCATCCTCAAACCGGCCGCTTTCGATGGCGCGTTGCGCCCTGGTCTGCGAACAGAGTGCGAACTGATCCTGCTCCTCTCGCGTAATTTTGTACTGCAGCGCTAGAACCTCGGCGGTTTCTCCCATAACCATCTGTGCCATGGGGCAGAAGAATCCGTCACGGTACATGCCATCGACGAGTTCCTGGTGCCCGATGCGATATCCCCAGCGGGCGCCGTCGAGATAATAGGGAAGGCGGGACATGGATTCGGCTCCGCCCGCCAGTATGCAGTCCAGATTTCTGCTAGCGGTCTCCTGGTAGGCGAGCGCAATAGACTTCATCCCCGAGGCGCATGCCTGGTTGACGGTATAGGCGGGCACTTCCTGCGGCACTCCGCTGCGAATGGAAACTTGACGCGCGGGATTGGGGCCGCCGCCGGCCTGGCGGGCGTTGCCAAAAATTGTTTCTTCCACCTGTTCGGGACGAACTCCTGCGCGCTCCAGGGCGGCCCTGGCGGCGACTACCCCCATGTCTGCTGCGCTCAGCGAGGAGAGAGAGCCCCCGAATTTGCCGATTGGCGTGCGAACTGCCGAGAGAATAAAGACGTCGTTCACGAGGATCTCCGCTGCAACCACCTAGTATCGCGTCCCAGAAATATGGGAACAAAGTATGGGTTCGGCCCGGCAATAGGCCCTCAGGGGCTGAAGCCCACAACTTGTTGGCATGGTGCCGGCACGGCTGAAACTGCCTTTTCAAAGCAACTGCAACTTATGTCTCGAATTCACTGGGACGCGGTACTAGTTTATCGGAGACGCGTTCTCGTTGCCTGCGGCAGGACACGCGCCGCGGCGAGCATTTAAACTACCAGTGTGCACCTGATCTATGGCATCAACTCCGTGAGCGAAGCCTTGAAGGCCCGCGGGAGAAGCTTCGAGTATGTCAGCATTGCCAAGGAACGCCATGATCTCCGGCTCCAACGGCTGATCGAAGAGTGTCGAAAAATCGGTTTGCCGGTGCGATTTGCCTCGCGAGCGGAACTGGATCGGATAGCGGGAAATGTGGCGCACCAGGGCGTGGTCGCAGTTACCTCGGCCAAACAATACAGCGACCTCGACGATATAATCGCCGCCAAACGTGGTGTTTACTCTCTGGTGTTGGTTCTGGACGGAATCGAGGATCCCCACAACCTGGGTGCGATCATTCGGACCGCGGATGCGGCTGGCGTAGATGGATTGGTTATTCCCGAACGCCGGGCTGCTGGAGTCAGTGGCACCGTCACGAAAGTCTCGGCGGGAGCTACGGCGCATGTGCCCATCGCTAAAGTCACGAACATTGCCCGCACTCTGCAGGATTTGAAAGAGCAGAATATCTGGACGGTTGGCTTGGACGAGCGCGCTCCTCAAACCTACGACTCCCTCGATTTCAACATGAACTGCGCCCTGGTTCTCGGAGCTGAGGGGAAGGGTGTACATGAGCTGGTTAGAAAAAAATGTGATTTCCTGGTCTCGATTCCGATGCTGGGGAAAGTTGCTTCTCTGAATGTGTCGGTAGCGGCTGGTGTGGTTCTGTATGAAATCATGCGGCAGAGGCGCGCCAAAGGAGCCGCACAGGTCGCGCAATGAGTTTCCCCCGTTTTGCGTTGTTCTGGTGTATCTGCGTTTCGGCTGTTTCCAGCTCTGCGCTCGACCGCGAAGCATTCACTTTCACTCATTATCTGCTGGACGTCCGCGTTGAGCCTGAACAACAGCGGCTGGCGGTGCGCGGCACAATTACGTTGCGAAACGATTCCGCGGCGCCGCAGAAAAATGCGGTGCTGCAGATCTCTTCCTCGCTGGACTGGCGGTCCATTCGAGTCGAGGGAAGTCCGGTCCAGTTTGTTTCCCAGGTATACACCTCGGACATCGATCACACGGGAGCGTTATCGGAAGCCATCGTTACCTTGCCGCGAGTAGTTCAGCCACACGCAATGATTGATCTTCAGATCGGCTATGAAGGCGTAGTCGCTCAAAATGCCACGAGGTTAACGCGCGTAGAAATCCCGGAAGAAAAGGCCAGGCACAGTGACTGGGACCAGATCAGCCGGGAATTCACTGCGGTGCGCGGAATTGGCTATGTGACGTGGTACCCGGTGGCGACTGAAGCGGCGAATCTTTCTCAGGGCAACAGCGTGTTTGAGGCGGTCGGCCGATGGAAAGCTAAAGAGGTGGGCTCGGAAATGTCGCTTTCATTTTCCACGACCGCCAAACAACCCGTGCTGGCGAGCGGCACGCGTACAAACTTCACCGTTCTTAACCTCGATTCGAAGGACAGCAACAAGTACTCCTCCTATACCATTGTCAACTTCGGTGTTACCGTACCCTCGTTTGTGCTCGCCGATTACGATGTTTCGGAAAAGCCTGCGTTTTCCAAGGTGTATTACTTGCCTGGGCACGAGAATGCCGCCCGACTGTATTCGGAGGAAAGCGCGAAGCTTCAAGATTTCATTAGCTTCCTGGGGCGAGGGCATGGATCAGTAACAGTGGCCGAGCTGGCTGATTCTGAGGCGGCGCCATTCGAATCCGATGAAATGCTCTTAACGCCCCTGAGCCGTGACGCGCAATTTGTAGATATAACTCTCGTGCATGCTCTTGCGCATACCCACTTCCGGTCGGCTCGGCCCTGGATCGATGAGGGTCTGGCGCACTTTGCCCAGGCGTTGTGGCGCGAGCAGCAGGCCGGACGACAAGCCGCGCTCGACTATATGGGACCGCATCGCACGGCGCTGGAAGCGACCGAGAAAGCAGCTGCCGAGCAAAAAGATTCAGCTGCTGCTCAATCCCTTATTTCTACATCGGAAGAGGAGTACTACCGAAGTAAAGCCATGTTTGTATGGTGGATGTTGCGAGACATGGTTGGCGATGTAGCGTTAAAAAGGGCGATTGCGGGGTACGAGTCGCAGCGCGATACGCAGCCGTCCTACGTACAAAAGTTGATCGAGAAGCAGTCTCACCGTGACCTGGAATGGTTTTTCGATGATTGGGTCTACCGCGATCGCGGCTTGCCGGATTTTCGGGTGGCGTCTGCCTACACCCGCCAGATGCTGAATGGAACGTATCTGCTGACAGTCTCCGTCGAGAACCGGGGTGGGGCCGGGGCCGAAGTGCCGCTTCGCGTGCGTCTGGAAGGCGGTGATGTGACCAGCAGGGTGGAGGTGCGTAGCAACGCCACCGGCGTTGTACGTATTGAGGTACCGTCTCCGCCGCGGGAGATTGTCGTGAATGACGGAAGCGTTCCGGAGGCCGATACCGGCAACAATACCTTCGAGATACAAAAATCTAAAAACTGAAAACATCCACCCCGAGACACCGCGACACAGAGAGAGAATAAAAAGATCAAATCTGTGTCTCTGTGACTGGGCAGGTGTTTTTGGAATAACTAAAGCGCAATCGAAAGTAACCGCTCTCCATTTCCGGGATCAGCTATGCTAAGCAAGGTGGCACGGAGCCTGTCTGCTACAACATCTCCGTGTCTCCGTGCCTCCGATTTGGATTTTCATTGCGGAGGGCATTCTTTTTGGCCTACATCCAGTTTCTCGGCGCTGCTGGCGTCGTTACCGGCTCCAAGCACCTTATCAACACCAATTCCGATTCCAACGAAAAGGGCGGGTTTCAAGTCCTCATTGATTGCGGTCTGTTTCAAGGCCAGAAAGAATGGCGGGAGCGCAACTGGCAGGACACGCCGGTTCCGGCCAAGGAAATCGATGCGGTCGTGCTGACACACGCACACCTGGATCATTGCGGATGGATTCCGCGCCTGGTCAAAGAGGGATTTCGTGGGCCGATTTATGCGACGCCGCCCACCATCGATCTATGCGGCATTCTGTTGCCCGATTCCGGTCACCTGCAGGAAGAAGACGCCGAATTCCACAACTGGCATAGAACTTCGAAGCACAGCCCGGCGCTGCCTCTGTATACCTTCGACGAGGCGCAAGACTCATTGCAATATTTCAAGCCGATAGAGGTTGATGAGACCAAGGAACTCTGCCCGCAAATGTCCTTTCGATATGTGCGTGCGGCGCACATTCTAGGGTCATGCATGGTCGAAGTGACCCTGAAGACCAATGGAGTCAGCAAGAAATTGCTATTTACCGGAGACCTTGGCCGCGTCCGCAATCACGGAACGGCGCCCGGCAAGGTGGTGCGCTCTGGCCCGACAGAAGGCGAGACTGCCGACCTGCTTATCATGGAATCGACTTACGGCAACCGGCGACATCCGACCGAAGATCCGCGGCCACAACTCGCTGCCATCATCCAGGAGACAGTTCAACGCGGTGGAACCGTTCTCGTGCCCGCTTTTGCCGTCGAGCGGACGCAAAAATTTCTCTTCATGCTCAAGGAACTCATGGAGGCGGGACAGATCCCGAGAGTTCCCGTCTACTGCGACAGCCCCATGGCCATCAAAGCTGTAGAGATCTTCCTGAAATACACCGATGAATATAGCGAAGAGACCCGCGATCTCATTCGTAAGTGCGGCTCACCGCTGGGGTGGACAGGTTTTACGTTCGCATCCACGCCTGAGGACTCCAAGAAAATCAATGCGAATCATTTCCCCGCGATCATTGTTTCGTCAAGTGGCATGGCGACGGGTGGACGCATTCTGCATCATCTCGCGCAACGAATGTCGGATCCGAAGAATACGATTCTCTTTATTGGTTTTCAGGCGCCGGGAACACGCGGCCACGCCATCAAAAATGGGGCGCAGGGGATCAAGATGTTTGGAAAAGAAATACCAGTCCGCTCCCAGGTGAGCGCTCTCGAACAGTTCAGTGATCATGCCGACCCGCCGGAAATGCTCGAGTGGCTGCGCACCTTCAAAAGCAAGCCGGCGAAGACCTATCTGGTACACGGAGAACCCGACGCCGCGTCCAGTTTGCGCGATATGATTACACAGGAACTTGGCTGGAAGGTCGAGGCAGCTGAGTGGATGCAGAAGGTGCGCTTGCCCTGAGGAGGGTTCGGCATGACGGCGGAAGAGTTGAAGAAGCACGTCGATGAAGCTGAGAAGGGGCCACGGAAGCTGGCAGCCGCAGTTTCCGGTCTCCCGGAGAAAACGCTTCGTTATAAACCGTCGGCGGACAAGTGGTGCATTCTTGAGATTGTCGGACATCTAGCCGATGTCGAACTGGTCTATAGTTACCGCTTGCGGCAAATGCTTGCCGACACGAAACCGGTTATAGCTCCGATTGAACAGGATGATTGGGCCCGGAATCTCGGCTACGTGGAAGCTGCCGCGGCTGAACTGGTAGCGCAGTATGGGCTAAACCGGCATCACAATATTCGTCTGCTGCGAAGGATCGGAGTAGAAGACCTGAAGAAATCGGCGTATCACCCAGAGAAGAAAGCCGACGTCACCGTTGAGGACATGGTGCAGCGTTTGGCTACTCACGACGCTAACCACATCGCGCAGATTGAGCGGCTCAAACAAGCGGCGAGAACGAAGTAGGGCTTGCGCTGTTCCGTATAAACCGGTTTGGGAGGGCACGGCAGCGACCGTGCCGATGGGATTCACAACGGAACGGACTTTATTCCCTAAGGACCAGCCACCAATGAACGCCCTCACCCCGAGTGTGCGGCCGGATAATGCTTGGTGAAGCGCACGAATGCGTTCAATTTGGCGACAGCGTTTCCGGAATCAATGGAATCGGCGGCAAGTGGCAGTGCTTGGGCCAGGTGTTCGGCTTTGCCGGCGGTCACTAGCGCCGCCGCCGCATTCAGTAAAACGATGTCGCGGCGCGGCGACTTCTGACCGGCCAGGATATCGCGGATAATGGCGGCGTTGGCCGTGGCGTCACCGCCCATGATTTCCTCCATAGGCGCGCGCCGGAAGCCAAATTCCTCGGGGCTAACCTCGAAGCTTCGCACGCGGCCATCCCGCACCTCGGCAATTCGTGTCGAATCGGTGATGGTGATCTCATCAAGGCCGTCATTTCCGTGAACCACCATGGCGCGCCGTAACCCAAGCATGCTCAGAGCTTCGGCTAATTTTTCTACTAATTCCGCCGAATAAACGCCAACCACCTGGGCGGAAGCATGCGCCGGATTAGTGAGCGGGCCCAGCAGATTGAAAACGGTCCGCAAGCGAAGTTCACGGCGCGCCGGCTGAACATATTTCATGGCGGAATGCATGGCCGGAGCGAACAGAAAGGCGATGCCGACTTCCTCGAGGCACGAGGCAATGCGGGCCGGTGTCTGGTTGATATCGACTCCGAGTGCCTCCATCACATCGGCAGAGCCGCAGTTCGAGGTCACGCTGCGGTTTCCGTGCTTGGCGACGCGCACGCCCGCGCCGGCAACCACGAAAGCGGTGGCTGTGGAAATGTTGAAGGTGCCGCTGGTATCTCCACCTGTACCGCAGGTATCGACGAGAGCGTCGCGCTCGGTTCCGCTAACGTCGACCGTCGAGTTGCGGTGAAGTTGTAGAGGTGTGGCTGCGGCTTGAATCGCTTCGGCAAAGCCTACGATCTCTTCCACGGTCTCGCCCTTCATGTGCAGGGCAACGAGCAAAGCGGCGATCTGCGCATCTGTACACCCGCCCGCCAGCACTTCCGCCATGACGCCGCGCGCCTCCTGGCGCGAGAGCGATTGGCGGTGATTGGCAATGCGATGGAGCGCGTCGAGGATCATGGCGATTTATCAGAGTAGCATCGTTCATGGCGGGGATCACGGGCCAATGTGACACTCGACGTTTGCCGGATCCGAGAGCGTTCTATAAAATTAAAAGTTTGCTGATAGCCGTTCCAAGCCGCAAGCAATATCCTGCCAGGAATCATCGTCTATGAAAATTCATGAGTATCAAGGTAAGGCAATCCTGAAGAAATATGGTGTGGCCGTTCCGCGCGGAGAAATGGCCGAAACTAGGGAAGAAGCGGAAGCCGCCGCTCGGAACCTGTTCGGAGCGGGTGCTACCGGGGTGGTGGTCAAAGCGCAAATCCACGCTGGCGGCCGCGGCAAAGGCGGCGGCGTGAAGGTTGCCAAATCTGTGGACGAGGCCGGCGACATTGGCGCCAAGATGCTAGGCATGAAACTGGTCACCCACCAAACCGGTCCGGAGGGGCGCATCGTGCGCCGGCTTCTGATCGAAGAAACGCTGCCCATCGAGAAGGAGCTTTACCTTGGCATTCTAGTTGACCGTGCTGAAGGCAAGCCGGTTTTCATGGCATCAGCTGCCGGGGGGATGGATATTGAACAGGTCGCGGCCGAGACTCCAGAAAAAATCCTCAAACAGCATATTGATCCCGGCATGGGGCTGGAACCTTTCCAGGCTCGGAAAATTGCGTTCCAGCTTGGCCTGAAGCCCCAGCAGATCAATCCGGCGGTGCAATTCTTAACTGGACTGTATCGCGCCTTTCTGGATACCGACGCCTCGCTAGTGGAAATCAACCCGTTTATCAGTTGCACCGACGGCCGCCTTTTCGCGCTCGATGCAAAACTGAATTTTGACGACAATGCCCTGTTCCGCCATCCTGATATTCGCGAACTGCGAGATATCACGGAAGAAGATCCGCTGGAGGTCGAGGCATCAAAGTACAGCCTGAACTACATCAAGCTCGACGGAAACGTCGGCTGCATGGTCAATGGCGCCGGCCTGGCGATGGCTACTATGGACATCATCAAGTATGCCGGCGGCATGCCTGCGAATTTCCTCGATGTGGGTGGCGGCGCCAATGCTGAACAGGTGACCCATGCCTTCGAGATTCTGCTGAGCGACAAAAATGTCAAGGCGGTATTGATCAACATTTTTGGCGGCATTTTGCGGGTCGACACGCTGGCCACCGGCGTTGTCGAGGCTGCCAATAAGACGCATATTCAGTTGCCGATTGTCCTGCGGCTGGAGGGAACGAACGTCGAGGCGGGGCGAGAGATCCTGCGCCAGTCCGGACTGAATTTCATCGTTGCCGATACGATGAAGGACGCCGCCGAAAAAGTAGTTGCGGCTGCGAAACGGTAAGTAAGAGTTACAGGCAGGGAAAAAGTAATTATGGCCATTCTAGTTGATAAAAATACGAGATTGATTGTTCAAGGCTTAACCGGGAGAGAAGGTACCTTCCATGCGAAAGCATGTGCCGACTACGGAACGAAGGTTGTGGGCGGCGTGACTCCAGGGAAGGGCGGCACTACACACGAGGGCTGGCCCATATTTAACAGCGTGCAGGAAGCAGTGGACAAGACGGGCGCGAACGCAACCGTTATTTTTGTGCCCCCGCCCTTTGCCGCTGACGCCATCATGGAAGCGGCGGACGCCGAGGTCGAACTCATCGTCTGCATCACCGAGGGGATTCCGACGCTTGACATGGTTCGCGCCTGGGAGTTTCTCCAGGACCGCCGCTCGCGCCTGATCGGGCCGAATTGCCCGGGCATCATCTCACCCGGGAAATGCAAGGTTGGAATCATGCCCGGACACATCCATCGCGAGGGGCCGATCGGTATTGTGTCGCGGTCGGGGACGCTCACCTATGAAGCGGTTTATCAGTTGACGACCCGCGGCATTGGCCAATCGACGGCGATCGGCATCGGCGGCGACCCGATCATCGGCACGAATTTCGTCGATGCGCTCGACCTGTTCAATCGCGATCCCCAGACCGAGGCGGTCATCATGATCGGCGAAATTGGTGGCAATGCCGAAGAGACCGCGGCTGACTTCGTGAAGACGCACATGAAGAAGCCGGTGGTGGGGTTCATCGCCGGACAGACTGCTCCTCCGGGACGGCGCATGGGACACGCTGGCGCAATTATTTCTGGCGGAAAGGGAACTGCAGCCGAAAAGATCAAAGCCATGGAAGCGGCCGGAATTCGTGTGGCCAAGTCCCCTGCAAGTATCGGAGATACGGTAGTGGCGGCTTTGGGCGTCGCCGCTAGAGTTTAGTTTGTACCCTTGAGAACGGAGAACTGAGAACTGCTAATGAAGACTCTGCAACGCACTCTTACAATCGTCAAGCCCGACGCGGTCAGGAAGAACGCGATCGGCGACATTATCGAGCAATTCGAAAAGAACGGCTTTCATATTCTCTCCATGAAGATGCTGGAAATCTCCAAGCACCAGGCGGAACAGTTCTATGCCGTGCACGCCAGCCGGCCTTTTTACAACTCGCTTACCGATTTCATGTCGAGTGGTCCCATCGTTGCCCTGGCACTCGAAAAAGAAAATGCCATCGCCGATCTACGGGAACTGATGGGCGCGACCAACCCCGCTAACGCCAAAGAGGGGACGATCCGCAAGAAGTGGGCAAGCAGCATCGAAAGTAACGCGATCCACGGATCGGATGCCGAAGATACGGCCCGTTTTGAATTGAGTTTCTTCTTTGCGGGCTACGAACTCGCGAAATAACAAGTGCGAGCCGACAACTAAGAACTGAGAGCTGAGCCAATGCCATTAGTGCAAATCACGATGCTCGAAGGCCGCAGTACCGATCAGAAACGCAAACTTGCCCAACGCATTACCGATGCCATGGTGGAGGAAGCCGGGGCTCGGCGGGAGGCGATCGTGGTGGCATTCCATGAAGTGTCGAAAGAGAGCTATGCTTCCGGTGGAGTGTTGATGGCCGACAAACAGAAATGAAGATGGGGCGCGGGCATTCCTGCCCGCGCATTGCTAGCCAAGCGGTTCGTAGAGGTTTCCCTCAACCCGATCAGCGATCTTAGGCAGCTCTTTTTTCGCGTATTGCAGGAAGTGCGGCGCGGCACGATGGACTTCGAGGGCAGCATCGTCTTTGTACTGCTCATAGATAAAAAAGCGCCGCGGCTCGGTACGATGCCGATGTACCACATACATCTGGCAGCCGGGCTCTTTGCGCGATTCTTCGGTCAGTTTCGAAAACAAGTTGGCGACTTCTGGCTCACGGCCGACTTTTGCCATCCAGGTAACAGCCAAGACAACCATCGCTCTGCTCCGCTTGCTAAGTTCTTGCCCGGGCCCGTTTCTTTTGAGTCGCCGCGGCTTTGAGTTCCGCGGCGAATTCGTCTACGAAAATCGTCTGCTCACGGTCAGGTCCAGTCGAAACCATGCCCACGCGGGCACCCGTCTCCTTTTCTACAAAGGCTAGATAGGTGCGGGCAGCTTTAGGCAACTTTTCCATGCTGCGGATACCTTGAGTTGACGTTTTCCAGCCCGGCATCTTCTCATAAACGGGCTCGATTTTGGCATACCCACTATCTTGGGCGGGAATTTCGGCCGTTTCCTTGCCGTTGATCTTGTACTTTACACAAATCGGAATCTCCGCCAATTCATCAAGGACGTCGAGTTTCGTCACCACCAGCCACGAGATTCCATTGATCATGACCGAGTAGCGCAGGAGCGGGAGATCGAGCCAGCCACAACGACGTGGACGGCCGGTAACAGCGCCGAACTCATTGCCGCGAGCGCGCAACTGCTCTCCCATTGCATCCAGGGCTTCCGTGGGGAACGGCCCGCCGCCGACGCGGGTGCAATAAGCTTTGGTCACGCCAATGACGCGATCGATAGCCGTTGGCGCTACGCCCGTTCCAATGACAGCTCCGCCGGAAGTCGAACTGGAGGAAGTCACGAATGGATAAGTGCCATGATCGATGTCGAGCATCGTGCCTTGGGCGCCTTCGAACATGACCGACTCACCGGCTAAGAGCGCCTTGTTCAGCAACAGCGCGGTATCGCAAACGAACGGAGCAATTTTCTCCGCTGCCTGCGAGTACTCGGCGAACATCTTGTCCGCATCGAGCGGCTCGGAGTTGAATAGCGCGTGCGCGATCATGTTTTTCTCGCGCACAGCATTTTCTATATGGGTCTTTAGCAACTTGAGGTCAAGCAGATCGGCCACCCGCAAACCGCGGCGGCCCATCTTGTCTTCATAGGTAGGGCCGATGCCTCGCGAGGTAGTGCCGATTTTGACGCGCCCGGGAGCATTCTCGGCTGCCAACTCGATCATCCGGTGGTACGGCAGGATAACGTGAGCGCGGTTGCTGATAAATAGATTGCCGTCGATGGCAACGCCAGCCGCGCGCAGCCCCGCGACTTCTTTCAAGAATGCGATCGGGTCCAGCACGACTCCGTTGCCGATTACGCCGCGACAACCGGGCCTCAGCACGCCGGAAGGAACAAGCTGGAGGATGAACTTCTTCCCGTTGATGATGACGGTGTGACCAGCATTATGACCGCCGGCATAACGCGCTACGACGGGAAAACTTTCCGATAGAACATCAACGATCTTGCCTTTGCCCTCGTCTCCCCACTGCGCGCCTACGATAACCGCAGTCCTGCCTCTGCTCAATGCCAACTCCGTAGTTTGATTTGCGGCCACCCATAGCCGCCGTGCGGGGGTCGCACACACTTCTTGCCCGTAGTAATGCGACTGAAAATATGGAATTAAACTAAACGGGGTGTGTACAAACAATCATAACCTGCGGTGAGAAAACGGGCAATCCGTTAAGCTGTGCCGGGGTCGGTTTTGGCCTAACTTTGCTTGTGCATGATCGCTATAAACTGTTTATATGCCTGAACTTCCTGAAGTCGAAACCGTCGCCCGGGGACTCGCCAAGCGGGTCAGTGGCGACGCCATCGAGTCCATATGGCTTGGTTCCAAAAAGGAGCCGCTAAAATCTCCGGCAAAGTTGATCGCGCGCACCTTGGAAGGCGCCCGTATCGTGACGGTGCGGCGCGTGGGGAAGCAGATCGTCTTTGACCTGCTTAATCCATCAGCCAGGCCAAGCCAATGGATTGTGCATCTGGGTATGACGGGACAAATGCTGGTGTGCTCCCCTGATGCGGCGATCAAAAAGCATACTCACGCGATTGCCAAATTGGCGTCGGGCAAAGAATTGCGATTCGTGGATCCCCGCCGCTTTGGCCGCCTCAGCGTTGCCAGTAATGGTGATTTTGCCGGAACGGGGCTGGAACCTCTTGAAATCGACGCGGAGTCCTTCATCAGATTATTTCGCGGACGGAAAGCTCCGATCAAAAGCGCACTGCTCAACCAGAAGTTGCTTGGCGGTGTCGGCAACATCTATGCCGACGAAGCACTCTTTCGGGCGGGCATACGACCGCGGCGACGCGCGGGGAGTCTTACCCGGGAACAACTGACCAAGCTGCACCAGTCACTGAAGAAGGTTCTCAAGGAGGCCATTCGTCTGGGTGGCTCTTCGATTTCAGACTACGTAGATGCGGACGGCGAAGAAGGCTTTTTCCAGTTGCGTCACCGGGTTTATGGCCGAGAAGGCGAGCCGTGTCTCATATGTAAAACTCCTGTCGAACGCATCGTCATTGCCGGAAGAAGCAGTCATTACTGTCCAACCTGCCAGAAGTAAGATGACAGTAAGTAACGTGAGCTGCCGCAATGTGGTCACGCCTCGCGGGCATCTGGTAATCTGAAACGTTTTAATTATGGCTGACTTCGCCATCGGCGTAGATATGGGCGGCACCAACCTGCGCATCGCGGCGGTAGACGAGCAGGGCAATCTCATCGAAAAAGTAACGCTGGGTACCAGGATCGCACTGGGAAGCGATCGCGTGCTCGATGACATGTGCGATGCCATTCGGCGCCTCTCCGACAAATATCAGGCCGGCTCCAGGTTGCTAGGTATCGGCATCGGCGTGCCCGGGATTATTGACATGGACAGCGGCATGATTCGCGAATCACCAAATTTGCCAGGGTGGTTGGATACCCCGGTGCGCAAAGAAATTGAAAGACGTCTCCGCACCCGCGTCATCCTGGAAAATGATGCCAATTCGGCGGCTTTTGGCGAGAAGTGGCTTGGAGCGGCTCGTCACGTTGAGGATTTGGCTATCATTACGCTGGGAACCGGTGTCGGGGGCGGGCTAATCTTTGGTGGCCGCATATGGCACGGCATGAGTGGTATGGCTGGCGAGTTCGGTCACACCACCATCGAGCCTGACGGAGTGTTGTGCGGATGCGGCAATCGCGGGTGCGTCGAGCAGTATGCCTCGGCCTCGGCAGTGATGCGCATGGCCAAGGCTGCGATTGCCAGCGGCCACGCGCCAGCGTTAGCGAAGGCTGCCAGTTCTGACCCCGAGTTCAGCGCCAAAGCTGTTTACAATCTCGCGATTCAGGGAGACCTGGACGCGCGACGTATCTTTCAGCACGTCGGGCGCGCACTGGGAATTCTGATGGCCAACCTTGTCAATTCTCTGAACCTTCCCATGTACGTTGTGGGCGGAGGAGTTTCGAGCGCCTGGGAGGCATTCTCTCCCAGTATTTTCGAAGAATTGCGGCAGCGTAGCATGGTATATGCGGCCACGGCACCACCAAGCCAAGCCGGCGATCAGGGCGCCTCCGCGCGGGTGGATGTCAAGGTGACCCGATACACGATCGTCACGCGCGCGCTGCTGGGAAGCGATGCGGGGCTCTATGGAGCCGCGAGGTTGCCCATGGTGGAAGGCGCCATCTAGTTACAGCCGAGCGGAAATGCTGCCCGCTTATTCCTCTCCTACTCTCGAGAATGCTGCCAGGAATGCCTGATTCTGCTCCGGAGTTCCGACCGTAACGCGAATCGCAGTGGGAGCTCCCCATCCTGCCAGGGAGCGAATAAACACGCCCGCGGCTTTCATCCGATTGGAGAATTCGTCAGCGGGTTTACCGATGTCGCAATAAATGAAGTTCGCCCACGTCGGAACGGGGTCGTAGCCAAGACCGGCCAGGCTGCGGCTCAAATATTCCGCTCCCGCAGCGTTATTCACCACAGCTTGACATATATGAGTTTCGTCGGCGAGGGCGGCGAGCGCTCCCGCCTGGGCTGCCAGAGAAATCGAATAGGTGCAGCGCATTTGGGCGAAACGCGCGAGCAGTTCGGGGGGACCGAGGGCATAACCGATGCGCATACCCGCCAAACCGTGCACCTTGGAAAACGTTCTGAGCACGACGACGTTGGTGTTGTTCCGAACGTAGTCGAGAGAGTGAGAGTAGTGGAAGCCACGTTCCGCGGCAAAGTAGGCGCCGTATTCGTAATAGGCTTCGTCAAGGACGACAATCACGCGCTGGGGAACTCGGGACAGAAATAAATCGGTAGCAGCGGCGTCGAAAGCAGTTCCTGTAGGATTGTTCGGATTTGCCAGGAAGATGATCTGGGTGGATGGATCGATAGAGGCCGCAAGCGCATCCAGATCGAAGCAATGATTTCGCATTGCTATCTGAACAAGTTTGCCTCCGGCCATAGCGCTGGCGACACGGTATGCAATGAATGATCGTTCGCTGGTGACCGCGTTAAGGCCTGGCCGGAGCAGGGAGCGGGCGATGATATTGATCAGTTCCGTCGAGCCTGCGCCGATGAGCACCTGTTCCGGCCGAAGAGAATGATATTCGGCCAATTTCGATTGCAGCTCGCGTGCGTCATCATCAGGATAAAGATGGCAGCGGGCGATTGCCGATTGCATCGCCGCCAGGGCTTTCGGCGAGGGGCCGTACGGACTTTCATTGGAAGCCAGGGAAATCAAGGTACATCCTGGGCGCGTCTTGAGATTCGCTACGCTCGCGAAAACCTCATGCAAATGTCACTCAGGCGGACAGCTTCGCCGTTTTCACCGCACTCTTCAAACGCGTGACTTCCTGGGGATTCAGCTGCCGATATTTGCCGGGAGTCACATCGAGCTCCAGAGGCCCATAGCGGACGCGCTTGATCTTCTCCACGTGGTGTCCGACCTGCTCGAACATGCGTCTTATCTGCCGGTTGCGACCCTCAATCATCGTGATTTCATACCACGGGTTCGCCGCTTCGCGAATGATACGGATCTTTGCGGGCGCCGTTTTGACACGGCGGCCTTCACCGGTTTCAATGGAAACTCCGCTTCGCAACCTGGTGAGAGCTTCCTGGCTGGGCTGACCACTCACTTTGATGAGGTAAGTCTTGGGGACATGGGACGCTGCCTTCATCAGTTGCTGGGCAAGCGTGCCATCGTTGGTGAGGAGAAGCAGGCCTTCGCTCGCGTAGTCGAGACGCCCGACGGGATAAACCCGCGCCTTGATGCCACGCAGTAAGCTCATCACAGTGGGCCGCCCTTCAGGATCGCTGACCGTGGTCACGTATCCCTTTGGCTTGTTTAACAGCACATAGACGGGCCGCTCAGGCCCGTGCAGAAGCTTGCCATCTACGCGGATGTGGTCCTGGTCAGGATCGGCCTTGGTCCCCAGCTCCGTCACGGTCCGGCCATTCACGGCGACTCGGCCGGAGGAGATCATTTCCTCAGCCTTGCGGCGGGAGGCAATTCCGGCCGCGGCGATAATTTTCTGTAAGCGCTCGGCTGCCATAATCGTGCAATTAAGAGCTTAGCAGAATGCTAATGGCAGTATCCGGCTGCGAAGACCTAGCTAGCAGGGAAACTCTGATTAAGCGGGCAAACACAAACGCAAGGTCCCTCAACTCCGCGGAAGCGCTCGTACCTCGCGCTTCCGCTGCGCTCGGGATGACAGAAATGAACTTAAATCAGAGCTTCCCTAGCACAGGGGGTATTACGTTCGTAATCTTGGGCCAGCTTACTTGGCGCTATAGTGTTCTCTCTACTCGGAAATCGTGTACCAAGACTAGGGGATTTACTAATGAAACTGTCTCTCGCTTTGCTTGCCGCATTATGGATGGTTGCAGGTGCCGTTGCTCAGCAAGACTCGCAGGCTGTTGAGCCGATGGACCAGACTCCGGTGTTCCACGTGAAGGTGGTCTCGCGGACTACCAAAGCCGTGAATTATCGCCATCGCGGCGGATCGACGAGCGTGGATTTCAAAGGAACGAGCCTGATGCCCGCTGCCAGCGGCAAGGCGAAAGTCGACAGCAAAGAGGGGCGCCTGGAAATTAACGCTGAATTCGCGCACCTGGTGCCGGCGAAGACATTTGGCCCCGAATACCTCACTTATGTTCTTTGGGCAATCACGCCTGAAGGCCGCCCCGTGAATCTGGGTGAAGTGCTGCTCGAGGACGGCAAGTCGAACCTCCATGTCACGACGGATCTGCAGGCTTTCGGAATGATTGTCACTGCGGAGCCGTATTTTGCGGTAACCAGGCCGGGTGACAAGGTTGTTGCCGAGAACATCATCAAGCAGCAGACGAAAGGTTGGGAAGAGGCGATTGACGCCAAGTTCGACATGCTGGAAGCGGGGCAGTACACGATCGATGTACCGGCCGATCAACTTCCGGCAACGACTAATACGAATCCCAAGGTTCCTCTGGACCTGCTGCAGGCGCGCAATGCCGTGGCTATCGCCAAAGCTGCGGGAGCCGGTCAGTATGCAGCCGACAGCCTAGCCAAAGCCGAAGACAACCTGGCTCGCGCGGAAGATTATTTAAAGCGCAAACAGGGGAAGACTCCCATTGGCACAATGGCGCGTGGCGCAACCCAGATGGCCGAGGACGCGCGCGTCCTGACGCTCCAGAGAAAAGAACAGGAAAGAGTTGCCGCCGAAAAGCGTGCCATGGAAGAGCGCCGCGCCAAGGCGGAAGCCGATGCCAAGGAAGCTGCGGCAAAAGAAGCCCAGGCACGGGCTCAGTCTGAGGAAGACGCGAAACGCCGCGCCCAGGCCGAAGCTGATCGCCAAGCCGCCGAGCAAGCCAAGGCAGAAGCCGAGAAGGCGAAGGCAGAAGCCGAAGCGGCTCGCGCCGCAGCTCTGGTAGAACAGCAGAAAGCCGAGCAGGAAACGGAGAAGGCGCGACAAGCTGCGGCGGACGCAATTCGTCAGAAAGAAGAGATGCGGGCGCGCTTGCTCAATCAGCTCAACCAGGTTTTAGAGACAAGGGATTCGGACCGCGGCCTGGTCGTCAGCATGCCCGATGTTTTGTTCGATAGCGGCCAGTACACGCTCAAGCCGGCAGCTCGCGAGAGGCTCGCTCGTGTCGCGGGCATCGTGACTGCCTATCCGGAGCTTACGTTCGAGATAGAAGGCCATACTGATAGCACCGGCTCTGACAGTTTCAACCAGCTGCTCTCAGAAAAGCGCGCTGCCAGCGTGCGCGACTACCTGGTCGACGCAGGCGTTTCGATCAACAGCGTAATTGCCCGAGGCTTTGGAAGCACTCGTCCGGTCGCAGAAAATACAAATGCGGCAGGGAGGAAGTTGAACCGCCGGGTGGAGATGATTGTTTCCGGCGACGTGATCGGCACGCATATCGGCGGAGAGCCTGGCTTAATCTCGCCAAGAACATCCTCGCAGCCATTGCCGGTGAGCGCGCCGCAGCAATAGAAGGTCAGGCCATTTAACCGATGAGCACGAGCCCGAGCCGTGAAGATGCGTGGCGCGTCTCTAATGCGAAGCTGAGCTCGCTGCGCCCAGGTGCCGATCCAAGAAATCAGCCGACGCCGCGTACGCCATGACCCAGCTCTTGTACAGCAGAAAATCGTGGGTCTCGTCGGGAAAGATCAGTTCCTCGAAGTGCACGCCCTGCTTGCGCAATGCGTCTGCCAGGTCAACAGTTTCAGAAAACGGTACATTCCGATCGTCATCGCCGTGTACCAGCAAGACAGGGGAGCGCCAGCTCTTGATTGAGGCCATGGGCGACGACTCCCACGCCTGCCGCGCGAATTCCGTGTTGCGCGTAGGATCGTAAGGCCCCCAGTTCTTCAGTTCTTCATTCCAGTTATGGACGCCATGCATATCCACGCCTGCGGCGAACAAGTCGGAGGAGCGGGCCAATCCAAGCGCGGTGAGATATCCGCCATAGCTGCCTCCCCAAAGACCAATCCGGTTTGAGTCAACATCACCGCGGGTTCGTAGATATAGACCCGCACCCTGAACGTCATTGAATTCGCTCGCCCCGCTGGCGCCATAATTCGCGGCTTCGCGGAAGTTCAGGCCGTAACCAATGCCGCTGCGGTAATTCACTGAGAGCACGACGTAACCCCGGCTGGCGAGATACTGATTCATAGCGTAGGAATTGCTGTAATAGGCCATGTAATGCCAGCCCAGCAGCATTTGCCGTCTGGAACCGCCGTGGAAGAAGACCACAGCGGCATGACGGCCGGATCCTCCGTTGGAAGGCAAGAACAGCTGGCCGTGAATTGCCATGCCATCGGCGGCAGGAAAAATTACCTGCTGTGGAGTCACCAGTTTCGCGGCGGGAAAATCGGCAGGGATGGCGTCTGCAGCCACGTCTTTAATTTCGTTTTTCCCGATAATGATTGCAGGACGCATGGGCACGCGCACATCCGAACGCAGGATGGCCACTGTTTTTCCATCGCTGCTGGTGACACCTGACGTCTCGATTCCTGCTCCGCTGGTAAATGCCGAGGGCGTACCCCCTGAAACGGGAACTCTCCAAATGTGCCGGCGATCGATATCATCCTGATTCGATGAATACAGAACCGACTGCAAGTCGGGGCTGAGGGAAACATCCTCCACTTCGAACGCGCCCGGTGTGAGTAGAACCGGGTTACCGCCCGACAAAAGAATCGAATAAAGGTGCGTCCAGCCGTCCTTCTCCCAGGGGAAAACAAGCCTGTTGCCGGCGGTCCAGAGCAGTTGATTCTGTGCAGTAATTTCGCGGAAAACGCTGCCGGGGCCGTCGCTGGCTTTCCAGAGTTCACGCGCGCTGGCCGACTGTACATCCATCACACGAATTGACCAAGGCGTTCCCGCGCGCTTGGGCTTGAAGAGAAGGTCATCTTTGGAAGACGGGATACGAAGGAAGGCGATGCTGCGGCCATCCGGCGACCATACCGGCTCCATGTCTCTGTCAGTGCTGGGATCAGGGTAGTAGATCGCCTTTGAAGCGAACGAATAAATGCCGATGAAGGAATGGTCGCTTCGGCTGCTGACAAATGCCAGATAGCTGCCGTCCGGGGACCAGCGCAGGGCACTCGCGTCTCCACGCGTATGCACAAGTTGCTGGGGCTTGTCGCTGCCGTCCAGTTTCGCCAGCCAGATTTGTCCTTTCAGCACGTAGGCGACGACTTCGCCTTTAGGCGAAACAGCCGGCGAATGGCCTTCTCCCAGCTTTTTCGGCTCGCCACCATTCACGGGTACAACCCAGATATTCTGTTCCGCTCCGTCGACCAACCTGGATGGATTCGGCGCTGGTTTCTCGCTGAATTCGAGATCGCCGCCCCGCGTATAGACAATGGCTTCGGCGTCCGGCGTGAACGCAAGCTCGCCGATGTCCTGGCCGTCATCGTCGGAGTACTTCGTAATCGCCCGCGCCGTAAATCCCGTGCTGTTCACGGCAGATTCAGCGATCCAAACATTTCGCCTGCCCTGCGCGTCGAAGACCCATGCGAATTTATTTTTGGTGCGTGCCGCGATCAGGTCTGTAGGGAATGGTGCGCTCAGAACTTGCTGCAAGGTGAACGTGCTTTTTTGATCGGTCGCGCCGTATGCCATCAGAGCGGTGGAAAAGAGCAATAGCAGGACACAGCAGCGAGCGATTCTCATCTTCTCGTGCTCCCTTAAGGAATAAAAGGTTTAATTTCCCGCGGAAACGGGGTGTTTCTCGTGAGTCTCTCTACGGCGCAGCAATTGTACCAATGCTTTATTGAGGGCAGAGTGCAGGGCATGGCGATCACGGGCGCGGCAGATGTAGCGCACATGCACCTCAATTCCGGCCGAGGTGGGACGCAGAGTGACGGATGGAGTAGCGGAGACGGCACGCACGCGATAGCGGCTCGTGATCCGTTTCCATTCTTCCTCGGCTTCATGGGCACTGGCTTCGGTTTCTTTCGCAACTGTACTCTGAATCTCATCGATCATGCCGTACGGATCACGGTCGGCTGGAACCAGCAGCTGAATTTCGTCCCACAACCACTGGCCACTGGTAGTGAAATTGAAGAAATGACCTTCGATGGCATAGCTATTAACGAAGGCCACCTTGCGTCCGGTAGGTTGACCGGTCGAGGCCCAGTTGCCGGTCTCGAGCAGTACCGTGCGCAGCAGGTTAATCTCGATGACTTCGCCAGCGACACCATTGATTTCAACCCAATCGCCCACGCGGATGCCGTTCTTGCCCATCAAAACGAACCACCCAAAGAACGCGACAATGAAATCTTTCAGCGCCACCGTCAGGCCCGCACCGGCGAGCCCAATAATTGTAGGCATCTGATTCGGAGCGCCCAAGATGACTAGCAGAATCAGCAGCAAGCCCAACGCTTGGATGACGAAGCGAATGACGGCTCGAAGGGTGTGCAGGCGCGTTCGTTCAGGGCCTTCGGCAATGTAATGATCGACCACGCGGTCGATCAGATAGACGCCGAGAACAATAAGCAAAATCCAGAGTACCGATTGCACGACGCTGTGCATCGCGGCGCGCTGCTGAATTAGCACCAGCTCGAGCCATCGGGCATAGGTAGCCTGTAGTTGCTGTTCGTCCTGAATACGCTTATCCAGGTCCGCCAGGTTCTTTTGGTCATCGGACAGCAAATGCAGAGCTTTGACGGCCGCGCTACTGATACTCTGAGGCTGGGCCGTGTTTGTGCCCGAGGTGGCACTATTCGGGACCGCGGCCGCATTTTGTTGTTTTCTCTTATCGGCGCTGACTTGCTTCTCGAGACTGTTATGGGAGTTGCCGAGGCTGGCAGCCATCTGGGCTGCTTCCTCGCGCGCCTGCTGCAGTTCGCTTGCTTTGACTCGCAATGCGCGCCAGGCAGCAATTTGCGCCAGCAGATGGGTCGCTCCATGATCGCTACCTGGCGTAGGAGACTGGGCAGATTGCTGGTTGCTGTGCTCAACCGCTTGATGCTGCTCGAACTGACGCTGAATTAACGCTCCGGGATCCGCTCCCGATCGAACCAGATCCTCCTTGGCATCGTCCAATTCATCCTGATCAAGTTCAAGTTGTGCCTGCGCAACGTCCAGTTGCTCCTGCAGGCTGACTCGATCGGCGCCTTTTGCTGCGGCCAATTGCTTTTTCAGATCCGTCACATGATCGTCATCGGCCTTCACGGTGGCTTCGGTCTCGCTTGCGTGCTGATAGAGTTCGCGGAACTCAGCCTTGGCCTGGGGAGGATGATCGCCCGCCTCTCGTGAAGCATCGTGAAAGGCTAGATCCACCTCGTTATCCGCGAAACGCATAGCTTCGCTGGCCACGCGCTGCTCGTCTGCGCCGGCGGCCAGTTTGGCCATTGCTCTTGCAGTCTGCAACGGATGCTCGTCGACGAGTTCGGCGGGTTCTTTTTCTTCCTTGGCAGCGCTCGAGGGTGCGTAAGAGCCAGCCTCCCGAGTAACGAGCCAGCTCACCACGGCCGCCAGCACTAAGGCAAGCAGCGCGATCGTGACAACCCATTGACGGGATTTCATCAGCGGCGACATGCGAGTCCGCACATTATACTTCTGCGCAGCAGACGTTATGCAGATGGATTCCAGCTACTTGTGTGTGCTCAGGCCGGCGTCAGGCGGCCCCTCGCTCCAACTCTGCTCGATTCCAATTTCCGAGGTTAGCGCCCGCGTCATAAGTACTCTGCAAAAAGTCCATGAGAGAAGCTGAGGGCGAGGCGGCCTTCCGAACCTCGTCGTACATCAGCAGGAACTCGCGCATTTGGGGATGATAAAAAGCCTGGGCAGGCCGGACCTTTGCTTCTGCAAATCCGCCCGGTTCCGGCGCCGCGTAGACGTAGAAGGCTGGATCCAAGATTTCGCCGCCGCCTGGCCACCAACCCGCGCTGATCACCTCGTGCGAATATGCCTCGCGGGTAATGGAGTCCGCGTCGGGACGTTCCGGGGCGCGACGGCCAGAAAAGCGGGTTACCGCCAGATCGAAGCTGCCCCAAAAGAAATGCACGGGGCTGCATTTCCCAATGAACCTTGCACGAAACTCGAGAAAGATTCTTTCGATGATAACCAGAATGCGCCAGAGGCGATTGGCATACTCGGCATCATAGGAAGCATGCTGCGTATCTTTGTCGAAGCGGATAGGATCTGCAATCTCCACAGGCATTGGCCAGATTCTTACTTCAATGCCCAGTGACTTCAATGCCGCCATAAACTCGTGGTAGAAGTCGGCTACCGAGCGGGGTGCGAGCGCGATGCGTTTTTCCTGGTTCCGACTGGTCCGAATCACCAGTTGGTGACGAATGAAGTCAAACTCGACCTCAAAGGCCTCGCCCTGGTAGGGAATGGCTGAAGTAGTCAAGCCGACAGCGCTGACGTAAAGTGGAACCTCCCACCAGTGATTTATCCGTGGACTGAGAGCAAGCCGGACCTTGCCAACGATCTGAGTCCACATATGAAGGGTGGCATAGGTATCCTGCCACTCTTTCAAAGGCAGTGTGGGCCATGCATTCTGTGGAGTCATGCGCTCCTTTATTCTTCGTGATGACCGGCAGGGGTCTCTACCGGCTGGTCAGAAGAATCACTTGTACCGGCCGTTTCCGGAGTGGTGTTCTCCTGGGGACCCACTTCACTGGAGTTCTGCCCGGCCGGCGCATCCGCAGGCGACGGTTCTGAGGCGTCGGCAGGATAGAGATCACTTTGGAGCGATTCGGAAACCAGTTTCTCGAACTCTTCCATGCTGGGCAGTTCGGTGACATCCTTCAGGCCAAAGCGGAGCAGAAACTCTTTGGTGGTTTTGTAGAGAATCGGACGGCCGATTACCGCCTTTCGCCCGGCCGTGGTGATCAACTTTCGATCCAGCAGAGTCGCGATCACACCGCTGGAGTCGACGCCGCGAATCTCGCTAATCTCGGGCACTGTTACCGGTTGTTTGTAGGCGATAACCGCCAGGGTCTCCAGGGCGGGCAGGGAAAGGCGAATCGGCGGTTTCAGACTCTTGGCAAAGGCGCGCACGACATCGTGCTGCTCGGGCTTGGTCGCCATGCGATAGCCGCCCGCGACCTGCCGAATTTCAATTCCGTGATCTGCCGATGCATACTCAGCCACAAGTTCCTCAAGGGCGGCACGAACTTGCGATTTGAGTGCCGCCTCCTCTTCAGCGGGAGTAGATTCCTTGACCAGCTGAACGATGTGCTCCAGCGTGACCGGATTTTCGGCGGCGTAGATGAGAGCTTCGAGTTTGGGTTTAATACTCATAGTCGTTAGTCGTTGGTCGTAAGTCGTTGGCAAACCAGAACGGCCAACGACCAACGACCAACAGCCAACGACTGACCTATCGCCAGTCGTCGCGGACTACCGATTGCTGGTTCACTTCGTCAAAATGCGTATGCTTGCGGACCACGATTTCACCGAACAGGCGATCCTGGCGCACCTGAATCGCCTGTAACCGAACCATCTCAAGCAATCCCAGAAACATGCAAACCAAGGCATTTCGCGAATTGACATTACGTAATAGATGGGTGAGGCGGATTGGCCTTTCCTCGAGGGTCAGCCGGCGACGGAGATAATCGATCATCTGCCCAACCGTCACCGTCTCCTCATTGACTTCGATAATCGGCCGCGATTTGGCCCGGTCCATGATTGTCTGAAACGTCTTAACCAGATCGATAACATCGGCCGCCAGCTCAGGCTCGGTGCCCTCGGCATCTTTGAATTCTTTGAGGGAGGGATTCGACCAGACGGCTTCCTCGATCTGTTGCTTCTGTAAAAGCATCTGCGCGGCGGACTTGAATTTCTCGTGTTCGAGAAGGCGATTGACCAGTTCGGAGCGCGGATCTTCCAGCGCTTCCGCCGGAAGATCGGGATCGCGCGGCAGCAGCATCTTCGACTTGATGTGGATCAGAACCGAGGCCATGTAGATGAACTCAGCAGCCACATTCACGTCGAGCCCCCGCATTCTTTCCACGTAGGACAAATACTGTGCCGTAATCTTCGCGACAGGAATGTCGTAGATGTCGATGTCTTGTTTGCGGATCAGGTCGAGCAGCAGGTCGAGCGGTCCCTCATAGACGTCACTCACGGCGACGGAAAAAGGGAAGTCGTTGTCCTCGCGCCTGGTGCTCTGAGGAGCCGGGGCAGCCACCTCGGGGGCAGGAGTGATTACACCGGGGATTTCGGCGCCAGTCTTTATGTCATCCATCATTACAGCTGTTTACCCCTACTCGGCGCGTTGCGCATTCTGGGCCGCCTGGAAGTCGTGGCTCATGCCCATGGCATCGCGGACTTGATTCATGGTGGCCTCGGCCACCTGGCTGGCGCGGGTGGAACCTTCCCCAAGGATATCCCAAGCCAGGTTGGGATTGTCCTTGTATTTTTTGCGGCGCTCCTGCATAGGATTCAAGATTCTAACCAGGGAATCGGCGGCCCAGCTTTTGCACTCGATGCATCCGATTGCGGCGCTCCGGCAACCGGCGTTGACTTTCTCATTGATCGCGGCGTCGCTGAAGATCTTATGCAGATCGCCTACTGGGCAGACATCTGGGTTGCCGGGATCGGTTCGTCGGACACGGGCCGGATCGGTGACCATAGTCTTTAACTTCTGCCGAACCAGTGGCTCCGGGTCGGTTAACAGAATTGTGTTCCCGTACGACTTGGACATCTTTCGGCCGTCGGTGCCTGGAAGCTTGGCGGCGGGGGTGAGCAAGGGCTGCGGCTCGGGAAACACGTACAAGCGTCGACGCAATTCTTCCGGTGTCGCCGTCGGCGAGGCGTACCCTCCCACGCCTTTTAGTGGATAAAGACTATTGAACCTGCGCGCAATCTCCCGCGTCAGTTCGACATGGGGGACCTGGTCTTCTCCGACGGGCACGAAATCGCCCTTATAAATCAGAATGTCGGCCGCTTGCAGCACCGGGTAGCCCAGAAAACCGTACATGCTCAGATCTTTATCGGTGATGTTCTCTCGCTGTTCTTTGTAGGTCGGTACTCGTTCCAACCAGCCCAGCGGAGTGATCATGGAAAACAAGAGGTGCAACTCGGCATGCTGCGGCACATGCGACTGGATGAACATGGTGCAGCGCTCCGGTTCGAGGCCGGCCGCTAGCCAGTCGAGAATGACATCCACGCAGTTTTCCTTGACCCGCGAGGTGTCGGCGTAATCGGTCGTGAGGGCGTGCCAGTCAGCGATGAAAAAGAAGCAATCGTACTGGTCCTGCATGCGTACCCAGTTCGCCAGTGCACCGACATAGTTGCCGAGGTGCAGCTTGCCAGTTGGGCGCATGCCGCTAAGCACACGGGGTCGTTTCGCTGAAGGTGCCATCAAAATCTCGTCAGAATCGAATCAAAGATTCCCACCACAGGGAAAATCAGCCTGCCCAGCAACCCTCCGCCCAGGAACACAAGCGCTATGAGTCCGAAGACGCCGATGGTGTCATACACGCGGCGGACGGAATCGGACAGAAAGTGCCGCAGGACATGGCTGCCGTCCAGGGGCGGAACCGGAATCAGATTGAATACTCCGAGTATGACGTTGATCATCATCGCTTCGTACAGCAGCAGGCAGATGGGTACCAGCACTGAATCACTGCCCATGCCTACGATGCCAAGCCGGTAAGAAAACGGCAGGCTGCGGACGATCTGGTGCCCCGGTGTGGAAGTCAGGGCAATGACGATCAGCAGCAAGACCGAGATGCTGGCCACGAGGAAGTTGCTGATGGGTCCGGCCACCGACGTTAGAATGTCATCCAGCACAGGATTGCGAAAATTGCGAGGATCCACAGGGGTAGGCTTCGCCCACCCGATTGCCGGAAAATGGGCAAACATCGCAATCAGGGGCAACAAGATGGTCCCGATGGGGTCAATGTGCCTGATCGGGTTCAGCGTGATCCTGCCGAGCATCCGCGCCGTGGGATCGCCGCAGCGATTGGCCATCCAGGCATGCGCCGACTCATGGAAGCTGATCGCAAAGAGGAAGACAATCAGCTGAAACAGGATGTCTACGTGTTGCAGGGTCATGAAGGGCTGCTATGGGATGATAACAGACGAGGTTAGGAGGCAGGTCTCCGGTTCCGGTCTCAGGTGTCAGGAATTGACAACTTGACTGTGAAACAGCGGTACAATCGTGGACACGCTTGGGGGTGAGGACATGACTTCCCGAACTCTCGTTTCCCTTCTCACGATCGTTCTCTTCAGCGGCAACATGTTTGCCCAACATACGGGCGGTGGCGCCGGAACCGGCGGCGGTGGCCGGCCGGCGGGCGGCACTGGCGGAATCAATTCGACGACTAACCCTAACCCCGGCTTGAATTTGCCTAATAATCTGCCTAGTCCGGATATGGGTTCGCGCCCCATGTTTTTGTCGGGCAAGGTCGTGGTCGATGACGGCACGCCGCTGACCGATGCAGCCATCATCCAAACAATTTGTCGGGGCAACGTGCGCACCGAAGGCTACACGGATTCAAAGGGCACCTTTAGCGTCGATTTGAGTTCGATGACCACGAGGGCGATGGTAGGTGCGGCTGACGATACGGGCGGGCGCGACGGTGGGAGTCCCATGTCTGGGGGGAGCAATACCCGTTCCTCGGTGCGCGATGTGCGCGATTGTGAACTCCAGGCGGTTCTACCGGGATTTACATCCCAACAGGTGGAACTCGCCAGCAAGGCGACAAACTTTGGCAATGCAGATATCGGAACTGTCGTTCTGCACCGAATTGGCCACGTGGAAGGGTTCACCATTAGCGCGACCAGTGCCATGGCTCCCGGCAAAGCGAAGAAACTCTACGAACAGGGCCGGGAAGAGGAGAAAAAGAGTAAATGGGATTCGGCCCAGGAGAAATTCTCAAAGGCGGTTGAGATTTATCCCAAATACGCGGTTGCGTGGTACGAGTTAGGGCGAGTGCAGATGCAGAAGAAAAATTCGCAGGAGGCGAAGAGCTCGTTTCGCCAATCTATTGCTGCCGATCGCACCTATATCAGCCCGTACGAACAATTAGCGCAGTTGGCCATGCAGGAGCAGCAGTGGAAGGATCTGTCGGAAGCAACCGACGAAATGTTGCGGCTCAATTCTGTCAGCTTTCCGCAGTACTGGCTGTACAACTCGATTGCCAGTTATTTCCTGCGGGATTTCGACAAAGCGCAAAAGAGTGCCGAAGCCGGCATGAACATTGATCCCAAACACCAGGTTCCCAAGCTCGAGTACATCCTGGGCATGGTACTGGTGCAGAAGCACGATTATCCCAACGCGCTACTGCATGTACGCAACTACATTCGGCTGGCGCCGAATGCGCCAGACGCCGAGTTAGCTCAGAAGCAGGCTACCGAATTGGAGAAGATGTCCGGGAGCGCAGCCGTGAAGAATTAGCTTTTCGTGAGCGCGTGGCCGTCCAAGTCTTATCCACGTTGTCGTTCACGTTCCTCGTAGGCCCTGCGTAATTCCTCAGGTGCGATTGGCTTCACTTTGACTGGTTTGGCAGGAACACCGACTACGATGTGGTAAGGTTCGACGTTCTTCGAAGCCACTCCCATCGATCCTACTAGTCCGTGTTCTCCCACGCTGACGCCGCTCAGCACGGTTGCGTGGTAGGTGATACGCGCCTTCGGTCCGATTTCGGTCTTCTGGTTGGTGACGATCATGCCGTCGTTGAGATCGTGGGCATGTGAGTAAACGTTGGCGTAATCTGAGATGGAAGTTCCTTCCCGAATGATGATTTCTCCCCGGTCGTCGAGCAGGACGTATTTGTGGAGGACGCAGTTGTCCTCCACCGTCAGGTTGTAGCCGTACGAAACCTCGACTCCATGAAAAATCTTCACATTGTTGCCGCAAAACTTGAAAATATGCCGGGCCAGCATGGCGCGGACCCGATAACCCAACCAGTGGTTTAATCCCGCGGAAGAGCGGTCAAACATCATCCAAAACCAGATTAGCGGCTTGCGCTCCGCATATTTCGTGGCGTCGACATCACCGTAGTACTCGGGCTCGAGCGTGGCATTGCGCGGATCGAACGAATGCACCAGGACTTGGGTTGCCAATGGCACAGCAGGATCAGGGTCGGCATAGGGGCGGCCGAGATACAGTTCGTGGAGAGCATCCCGCACAACGATGCTGCGATGCTCGGGATCGGGAGTGGCGAACTCCCGGTCCAAACGGTCGATCCACGTCAGAAACGCTTTTTCCGCCGGTGGCAAAGGTGTTAATTTGCGATATTCGTATCTCGGCATAGCCCCTCGCTCATAAGGGAACCAACCATAGCATAATGCTCGCGGACCGATCCTCGTGCGTGCTTTATAATGCGCGGCTCGGAAAGAAGCATTTGGCACTTAGCATTTAGCTCCTGAACGGTTGGGTATACGACAAGGAGCACGTGCTGATTTTGCTAAAGGCTAACAGCTAATTGTTAAATGCCGTCTTCGACCCATCTCGCCCGCAAGCTGCGCGTCACCGACTACTTCACCTTGGGTTGGGGAACCATGGTCGGGGTTGGATGGCTGATCGTGATGGACGATTGGCTTGGTCGGGGCGGGCCGTTAGGAGCGATTCTGGGCTTCGCGATTGGCGGGGCCTTGTTGCTGCCCATTGGATACGTTTATGCCCAGCTCGTGATGGCCATTCCCGACGCCTCGGCCGAGATCGCCTACACCGCAAAGGTGTTCTCGCCGCCGGTAAGCTTCGCGACGGGATGGATGATGGTGCTGGCGTATTTCATCGTTTGCCCGTGGGAGGCGGTAGCGGTGGGACGGATTGCGGGCTACATTTTTCCGCAACTGAACTCCATACCCCTCTACACGATCGCAAGTAGGCCGGTTTACCTGCCGCATCTGGTCCTTGGTCTGACGCTTACGGCATTGCTGAGTTTCCTCAATTACAGAGGCATCCGGATCAGCGCGACCTTTCAGAACTGGACATCTTTCGGAACGCTCGCGCTTTTTGTCGTGTTTGTCTCCTTCGGGCTTGCGCGTGGGTCCACCCAGAATCTACCTCCGCTTTTCAGCGACAGGGGGACTCTGATTTCCGTTTTTCTGGTTCTCCAAATTGTGCCCTATTTCATGACCGGCTTCGAGTCGGTGGCCAAAGCGGCGGAAGAGGGCAGCCCCGATTTCCGTCCTCGCGACTTTCTTCGTGCCATCATCATGGCGATCGTCGTCGGAATTCTCTTTTACACGATTGTGATTGGCGCCGTCGCATACGCTGCCCCGTGGAAGGCGCTTACCACAACACCATTCATGACTGCGGTAGCGTTTCAGCGGGCGGTGGGTGCGCGCTGGATCGTTAGTGTGATCCTGGCGGCGGCGCTGCTTTCGTTGTTGAAGGTTTTCAACGGTAATTTTGTGGCGGCCAGCCGATTGATTTTTGCGCTCGGCCGGCGCGGCCTGATAGATCGCCGTCTTGCCGCGGTGCATCCACGCCATCAGACGCCTTCTGTCGCTGTGGTCTGGACGGGGCTTGTAACTGCAGCCTGCATGTTCCTGGGCCAGGCGATCCTGATTCCCGTGACGGAAGTAGGTTCGGTCGCTTCGGCGGCCGGGTGGACGGCAGCTTGCGCCGCCTATTATGCGATGCGGCCGACGCGCGGAAAGCGCGCCATGGCGGCACTCGGCATAGTGGTCGGACTTGCAATGATCCTGATGAAAGTCATTCCGGCCCTGCCTGGGCACTTCAGCCATTTCGAGTGGATTGCGCTGCTAGTCTGGATTTGTGCGGGTGCGCTGCTGAACCTCCGCGAAAAAGTATTGGCGAAGGCCGCTGCCACGAATTAAGATCGCGAAACGATTTGTGACTCCTCTCCGGGACCATCTTGTCGATGAAAACTCAGTCATGTCTGCGGCTTTTCGCAATCTTACTGCTTGCGATTCCCAGTTTTTCCTCCAGCGAAACCTTCGACATCATCATTACGAACGGCCACATCATGGATGGCACCGGCTCCCCCTGGTACACAGGTGACATCGCAATACGTGACGGCCGGATCGTCACAATTGGCAACCTCCAGGATGCACCGCGCAAGCGAACCATCGATGCACACGGCGAAGTAGTAGCGCCGGGATTCATTGACATGCTGGGACAATCGGAGCTGACGATCCTCGTCGACCCGAGCCTGCCATCGAAGATCTACCAGGGCATTACCACCGAGATCACCGGGGAAGGGGGTTCAGTTGCGCCGTTGAGTGATGAGATCATCCGGACAGATCGCGCCGAATATGAGCATCTGAACCTCACTCCTGATTGGAGAACCTTCCGCCAGTATTTTGCTCGTTTGGAAAAGCAGGGCATTGGGATTAATCTCGCCAGCTACATGGGAGCCACCCAGGCGCGGCGTATGACGCTCGGCGATGCCGACAGTCAGCCAACGACGGAACAGCTCGAGCGCATGAAGGCCTTGGTTCGCGACGCCATGCGTGACGGGGCGGTAGGTGTGTCCACTTCGCTGGAGTATGCGCCTGCTCCCTACGCCAAGACCGACGAACTGATTGCGCTGGCCAGCGAAGCGTCTAAGTTCGGGGGCATTTACGCCACCCACATGCGCAGCGAAGGCGACGCTATTTTCGATTCGATTGATGAAACCGTGCGTATCGGCCGCGAGGCGCATATTCCCGTAGAAATCTGGCACTTCAAGGTAGCCGGTAAAGCGAATTGGGGAAAAATGCCGGAGGTGATTGCAAAGGTCAACGCGGCTCGGGCGCAAGGCGTGGATATTGCGGCCGATACTTATGCGTATACCGCGTGGTTCAATAGTCTCTCGGCGTTCATTCCTCCCTGGGCGCACGATGGCGGCGATGCCAAACTGATCGAGCGTCTGAAGGATCCGGCAACCCGTGACCGCATTCGCAAGGAAATGCTCACACCTTCCTCGACCTGGGATAACGAATGGGATGAGATCCGAGGCCCAGAGGCCGTTCTCATTGGCGTTGTGCATAATCCCAAGCTCCTGCCGCTCCAGGGGAAGCGGTTGTCGGATATAGCCAAGTTGTGGAACAAAGATCCGATCGACGCATTATTCGACCTGCTTATCGAAGATGACGCTTTCACGGGGGCGGCCGTGTTCGGGATGTCGGAACCGGACGTGGCTCTCGCCCTGCAGCAGCCGTGGGTTTCCGTAGACAACGACTCGGAAGGAGCCTCGCCGGAAGGCATTCTTGGACAGGAACATCCCCATCCGCGCGCCTACGGCACTTTCCCGAGAATCTTGCGGAAGTATGTGCGCGAGGAGAAAAGGCTCTCGCTGGAAGATGCGATCAGAAAATTCAGTGCTCTGGCGGCGCAGCGGATGCGCTTGACCGACCGCGGCGTGCTGAAGGCAGGCATGTGGGCGGACGTGGTGGTGTTCGATCCGGCTACCGTTCGCGATACTTCGACTTTTGAAACTCCGAACCAGTTGGCGCAGGGAATGAACTATGTTCTGGTTAATGGAATTCCCGTGATCGATCAGGGCAAAATGACGGGAGCGCGCCCGGGAAAAGTCTTGCGGGGGCCGGGATACGTACCATGAATCCAGGGCAGACTCGACCCGAGCAGATTGGGGCTACCCCGCCTCTATTATTTCTGCGTGATCGTAAGCTGATTACGTCCGACAGCAGCAGTATCAATTTTGTAGTCGAGAGGGAATTGGGAGTTCAGCCCGATATTGGGGTATTTAGGTTGCAGGTATTTTTCGACGAAGAGTTGCAGGACGAACCGGGGAATGTCGACTCCGTCGAGCGAAACGGTATCTACCTCCACGTGACCCACGTGTCCTGATCCATGGGCGTGGGCGACGACAATCACATCATGGACGCCGGAGAAAACTGAGAGCAGCGGATTCACGCTGGCGCGGCCATTCTTCAATTCATCAAAGTCAACGCGAGCGTTCGAAGTAATCACGCCCGGTTCGCTGGCGAAGCGGACAGATTGAACTCCTTTCGGTAGTTTGATCTCTCCCGACGACACATAATCGTTGATCTCCTGCTGTGTGAAAGTAGTGGGAGTCTGGTCAGGCTGCGCCAGCGCGCCATTTTGTTGAACATGCTGAATCTTCTGCTGAGCGGCTGCAGAAGCGGCAGAAGATCTTTGTGCCATGGCAGTATAACCGCCTGCAGCGGCAGAAAAGAGCATCAGCAGGGACGCGATTTGTGTTCTCATGGTCTGAGGGAAGCCCGAGTGTCGGACGAGTTGACCGGCACAACGCGCGGCGCCGAGAGAGGTCCATCGACCACGAAGCCGCCAGCCGCACGCGCAAATTTCAGCTGTAACGTCTGCCCCGATGAGGCGGTCCCGGTCACCTCGTAATTACCATTGCCACTCTCCAATATTCCTTCTTCGAGCGTGAACGCGCTGTCGCTCAACAGGAGGCGTCCGGTGAAATGGCGCACTCGGAGGGGAATACCGTCGGCAGAGGGTGCGATATGCGGTAACGATCCGTCACGCATGTCGAATGACAGCGAGCCTTTAGCAGATGCCAGCCAGTCCTGAACCGTTTTTCCGGATGCGGAAAACTGGTAAGTTCCCTTAGCCCTACCGGTGACCCAGCCGTCACGCATCGCAGTTGCGACCTGAGAGAGGTCCACATGTTCGAACTTTCCGCTCCCGGTGAATTGTGGCGAGCTCACGATTAAATTTCCGCTCCATTCGCCACGGTGCTTTCCCCCCAGGATATCCGCCGTAAGCGCGGTTAATTGCACGCTGCCATTATGAAATTGGAGGTTGCAAGCCACCCGGCCAGCGGCAACACCGCGGATTTCAACTCGATTGACGCTAATGGTTCCTGTGGCATTCAGGGCGCTCACCAACGACGTGTTGTGAGTTCCCTTATCAACGAGACCATACCATGTGCGCTTCCGGCCCGGAGGACTCAGCCATTGATGCAGGCGGTCCGAGGCTACGCGATCGCCATGCAGGCCAAAGCGAATCGGACATCCGCTGAACAAGTGACACGGCCGAGAAAAGGAAAGCCATCCATCCCAGTTCGAGCCCGCCGCTGACGCGAGCACACTGCTGACATGAACGGTGTCTTCGCCCACTAACAGGCTGGCGGAGTGAATGTCTACTCCACCGCTGATGCCCGGCAATTGGGCTCGTATCGAGCGCAATTGTGCAGTGCCGGTTTGGCGCGGAGGTGTAAAGCCAGACCAGGGTCCGGCAACGAGGAAATTGAAGTTTGCACTACCGTCCGCCGACAATTGGGGCACCTGCAATCCGGCCATTTGCGCTGCTTGCAGCAAGCGCTGCACTGACCCTTCTCCCTGCAGGGCAAAGTTGTAGCCAGTCGGACTTGCCCACCCCTGGATCGCCACCGAAGATTGCTTTCCCATTGTGGCCGTAACTGGGCCAATGCCGAGGCGAACCTGGAACATAGCTTGCGTGTGTGACTCCGAATTTCTCTTGATTGCCGCGACAGGCGATTGCACGTTGAACGGAACCGATCCGAATGCCAGGTCCGTGCCGCTACTGGCAGAGCGCAAAGCCAGACGTTCGGTATGGCCGCTGCCCGTCCATTCAAAACCCTGATTCACGGCCGGGAGACTGCGCAGCGCGAAGCTTCCTGCCACAGTTCCGGTCGCGGAGAGATCGTCGGGAAGATCTTTTTTGGCGCGCCGAGCGAGATTGACCAGCGCCTGGATCGGAACGTCTTCGGCGGCGAAAGTCAGGTCATAAATGCGCGGGCCAGTGGGTGCAAGAACTCTGCCTTTAACGCTCAATGATCCTTGGCCAATTGGCGAACGGCAGACGAGGTCCGAAATCGCACGTTCAATCGAACTGTAGCGAGCCTGGCAGGTGGTGGTCAGACGTAAAGACTTCTGGGTCACGATGTCATAGCGCCGAAAATCATCGATGGATGTTGTTGCAGTGACCTTCAAATCAGCCGGACGGCCTGAGAAATCTGCCGACAGCGTCAACCCGCCACGCCAGCCGAGGTCGCGGCCATAGAGCAGTTTCGTGAGTGCTCCTAACTGCGCGCCACCCCATGCCAGCGTGAACTGCAGGGGGGTGTCGCTAAGACTGCCGGAGCGTTGCCAGCTTCCGTTCACGCGAAGCGTCCCCGTGTCGGTGAGATTGAAATCGGTGCGCACAGGTTGGGCGGCCAGGCGCATGCTCCACTCGCTGTCAGACTCCAGCCAAAGAGCGAAATCGGCATCGGTGAGGGAATAGGATTTCTTCTCCATGCCGATTTTGAAATTGATACGCCCATTTTCGGCTTCAATGTAAGGGAACACGGGGCGGCGCTCGGGCAGCGTGTTTCGGGTGGGGGCCGCCGAGGTATGCGCGGCTCGTTCGATTAAGGCCTCGATATTCCAGTGCCCATTCCCGCCACGCACCAGGTTGAAGCTAGGTTCCTTGAGACTAAGGCGGCCGATCTCCATTCGTCCGCGCAGGAGAGAGCGCAGGCGGAGCACCGCAGTTACTTCTTCAGCCCGCAATACCGGTTCGGCACTGTACGCGGGATCGTCATAGACAACGAAGTTGACGAGATCAAACCCAGGTTGCGGCAAAACTCGGACCTTCACCCACTGAACATCAACTCTCCTTCCCAGGGAAAGGCTGATGGTATTGACGACGCGCCTGCGGAGGCCATTGGCGCCGGGACGAAGCACGAACAAGGCGAGCAGCACGAACACTGACAGAAAGACTATTCCGCGCCGCCGTCGTAGAAAGCTCATTGCACAATCCTGAAGGTTCTCCGCCACCGGGTCTCATCGAAAAAGTGAATGATCACGTGGGTTAGGAAGCTGATGCGATCGCCGAACGAGGTACGCTTATACTGATCGCCGGGAGTCTCGAAAGACCAGTATATGAACATGGGCCGGCCAATCACATTGTCCTTGGGAACGAAGCCCCAGTAGCGGCTGTCGTAGCTGACGTCGCGATTGTCGCCCATCATGAAATAGCTGTCCGGCGGCACCACAATATCGTCCCCCTGTATATATTGCCGCATCGAAATCTGCCACTCCGGCGAGGGGGACACGCTCGAATCTTCGGGACTGATTGCCGGGAAATTATCGCGGTAGGGACGGGAATCTCCCTCACTGTGAATCACAAAGGGCTCATTCAGCTTTTCACCATTGCGATAAACCACTCCGTCGCGCAGGTGGATTCTGTCCCCGGGCGTGCCGATGACGCGTTTCACCACGTAAAGGCCGGGCTCGGCGGGAGAAAGAAATACCAAAATGTCACCGTGGTGAATGTTGCGATAGGGAATCACCGGGCCGACCCAGTGGGAAGGCGGCGAGAATTGGATACGGTTCACAAAAACGTGATCGCCAATCAGCAGCGTGTTCTCCATCGAGGAGGAAGGAATCTCGAAAGCCTGCACGATGAAAGTGATGATGAAAAGCCCGGTTACCAGCACCGACGCCAGCGAGGCCAGGAACTCCACCGTGCTCTCTCGCGGTTTTTCTTGCTTCTGTTTTCTTGCCACTCGATTGTCTTCCTGAAAACCTGCTCTAATTTACCAGCCGAAAGGTTCGCTCCCAGCGGGTTATCTTGAATAGATGGGTTAATGCGTACGTGAAGTGCATGACCTTGTCGCCCGCAGTACCAGAGCTATTGTAATCGTTGTCGCTGTTGTTGATGGACCAGTAGATCAAAAGCGGACTTCCGATAATATTTTGCCGCGGGACGAAACCCCAATACCGGCTGTCGAGGCTTTCGTCGCGGTTATCCCCCATTACGAAGTACTGACCGGGAGGCACGACCAGTTCGCTGTGCTGAACATCTTTCTTTAGTTCTTCGAACCAGCGACCCTCTTCACCCTGGACAACGTAGTCGACCTGCGGGAAATCGTCGCGATAAATGTCATGAAGAGTGGAGCTGTAGCGCACGTAACGCTCCTTCAAGGGCAATCCATTGACCCATACCTGGCGGTTGATCAGGCGGACATGGTCCCCGGGTACGCCGATCACTCGCTTTACAAAATGTTGTGCGGGATTGATCGGGTAGTGGAAAACGACGATATCTCCACGGCGAATCTGCTGGTAGCGAACTAACAAATCGCCAAACTTGCCGCCATATCGCAGCTTATTGACTAGCAGGTAGTCGCCGATTAACAGTGTGTTCTCCATCGACTCGGACGGAATCTGGAACGCTTGCACGATGAAGGTAATCACGAATACGGCGATGACTACCGTGGCCAAGAGGGATTGCAGAGAAACCAGAAATCCGGAATCTGGTTCGTTTCCGCGCGATTCCCCAACCGGCTGCGGAGGAAATTGCTCGTCGACGATAACTGGCTCAACCACGTGCTTTATCCCTGCTGCTCCGAACAGGCTCTGCTGAAGCAGTAAGCAGATCCAAGGCCTGGCGCGCGGCATCCTGCTCAGCTCTTTTCTTCGTTGAACCTGTTGCCCGGCCTACCAGTTCCTTGTCGGCGTTGGCAGCCGACGGACGCAGGTGCACCTCAACCGTGAAGATCTTGTTATGCTCGGGACCCTCCTCTTTTACTAAGACATAAGAAGGCTGCGGACAGCCCTTAGCCTGCATGGTTTCCTGCAGCGCCGATTTGAAATCGGTGATGGGCAGGGCGGCTCGTCCTTCCAGATCCATGCGCTTCAACTCCGGAGCTACGATGTGCTGTACGATGAACTTGCGGGTCAACTCCATTCCCGCGTCGAGATAAATCGCCGCCAGTACGGCTTCCAAGGCATCTACCAGCAGGGTGGTCTTATTCCTTCCGCCGCTCTTCTCTTCGCCGCGGCCCAAGCGCAGGTAATGTCCAAGCTCCAGTTCCTGAGCCACGCGGATGAGGTGACGTTCGCTCACCAGGTGAGCCCGTAATTTCGACAATTCTCCTTCATGAAAGCCTGGAAAATGCCGAAACAACTCCTCACTGGTGACTAACCCCAGAATGGCATCCCCGAGGAATTCCAGCTGTTCGTTGTCGCCGATACGGGGCGCCAGGCCAGACTTCGGGATCGACTCCAATTCACGCGCTTGCGAGCTGTGCGTCAGCGCCTGAACCAGAAGCTCGGGGCGTTGAAAGCGATGACCAAGCGTCTCCTCAAGTACGGTGATATCTCGCGACTTCATTCCAGGGCGTAGTTTCGTACCTTACTGTTTCGGCGGAGTGGTGGTCTGGCCCGGATTAGGTGCATTCGCAGGCGGAGTGCCGGGCTGAGCGGGATTGCTCGATCCTGCTCCCGGGCTACCAGTTGGTTTACCGCCTGTCAGCTGGACCAAACGGTCACGCTCCCGTCGCGCTAGATTTCCGGCCGCGGTGCCTTCCTGCGTCAATTCGACAGCGTGGTTGGCAACGGTAAGCGCCTCGGGGTATTTATTCTGTCGGTCAAGAGCGATCGACAGGCGGAGCACAGTAGTTGGGTCGGGCTGCTGCGGGTAAATATCGATAGACTTGCGCAGATTCGTTTCTGCCTCGACGAACTTGTTCTGATTGAGATCGAGTGTTCCCAGAATGGAATAAGCAGAGGAACGCAGTATGTTTTTATACGCTTCCGCCTGTTCCGGGGGCGCGCTGGGGGGCAACACGACATCCGTTTCGGCTGTTTGGATCGCCTTCTCTGCATCCTGCCTGGCTTCCGCCAAACGCTGGTCCTTGTCTAAGTCGCTGTCGCGAGTGCGCTCGGTAAGTACTTGGGACACTCCCAGGAGCGCCACCGGATCGTCAGGATCTATAGCGAGAGCTTTGCGCGCCATCTCCATCATTTTGTCGGCGTTGTTGGCGTTCTGATACATCTCCATGGCCTTTTTGTACAGAATGATGCGCAGCTCACTGTCGGGGAACTTGGCCGCGAAATCATCGGCAGCCTTCTCCAGCGTGGCCGGATCCTGATTGGCGCTGGCGGTCTTAAAGGCGTCGAACTCGGCCTGCGTTTTGGCCTGGGGAGGGTGTTTCGCGGGAGCTGCCTGTGTTCCTGCCGGCGGCTGTTGGGCTGTTGCTTGAGGTGCAGTCTTGTTCTGACCGGCTCCTCCAGCCTGTGCGAAGGTGAAACAGGCAACACTCAGTAGTAGGCTCACGATGGCGACTCGCTTCATGCTTTCTCCTTAGAGTTGCAACTTCGGGCAATCTATTTATCGTCCGGCTGTGGCTGCGGGGCGACCGGCGGTTCGTATGGCTTTTTCAGACCTCGTTCCGCGGCGGCCTTGGCTTCCGGAAGTGTAGTGCCAGCCTGCAGGGCAGCTCGATATTGTTCCACGGCCGCGTCGCGTTCCTCCTGCAGGTCAAAAATTCGTCCCAAATAGATATGAGACCAGGCCAGCACCTTGGGCTCTTTAGTAGAACCGAGGGCATGCTGGAAATAATCGCGCGCGCCTTGCATATCGCTGCTCATGCTCGCGACCTGCGCCAGGATGAAATAGGCACGGCCAGGATCCTCTTCGTGCTCCTCCAAAGCCTGCTGAGCCAGCTTCTGCGCCCCAGCCGCATCACCGGCGGTAAGCCGCTTCTCGGCGTCGCTCAATAATTGCTGGCGAGGCCGCGCTTGGGGAAGGTACAACACCTCAGGCGATGCTGCATCAGCAAATTGAATGTTCGAAGCCCGTTTAGCCTCTGCCCTCACATCGATGTTGTTCACCAGATTGGTAAAAGCATCTTTGAATCCAACGGGCTCTCTTTCGAACTTGACTAAAGAATCATAAAAATAACGCGTCAGAATGTAGCCTTGCTGTACGGCTTTGTCCACCGTCTCTTGTCGGCGCGTTTCGACGGACTGTCCGCCGGGCATAGTCCGTGCCTCAATCGCACGAATGAGGCACTCGGTCACGAGCAGGGAAATATCGTCTCGAAAACTCTGATCGATAGGGGCCAGCCGCACCTGGTCGAGTAAGGGTTCCAGCCTTTGCATGGACTCGGGATGCTTCATCGCGAGGGGATCGAGCAGATAATGCAGGTAAGTGTGGCGAATCTGCTCCATCTTCAGCGATGAACTGGACGGGGATATCACGACGTAGTAGTCAGCGCCGTAGACGCGCGCATTTACCTGTCCTGGCGCACCCATGGGCTCAAGCAACACTGTGAACTGGCGGCCCAGATAACCAGATGATGTCAGGCGGAGGTAAATCCCGGTGTCGAACATCATCTTGTTAAGGGGCTCGTGAAAGCGCTCGATCATTACCTCGTACTGATCTTTGTGGTGCAGCCAGATATCGTGCAGGCCCGCTTTTTCGTAGAACACCTGCAGCAACGGGACGAGAGCGACAACGCGAGTTGCGTCTGGCGGCAGTTCGGTTTCCTTGGCCTTAAGGGCGAATTTCGGCGGAACGTCCAGATAGAGCGCCAACGAGACGTACTGAGACAGCTGCCGGGAAGGATCCTGGGGTTGATGCTCCTTGTAATATTCGCAAAGTTCATTGGTGGCGTTGGCTGCGTCCTCTGAATTCGCAATTGTCTTGGCGACGTCGGACCGGATTTGCGCGCGCGAGAGATCAGAGACATCCAGACCGTCGTCGTACCCGCAGGCGTTGATTGCGGCCACAATGCTGAACAAAGTCTCGCTGGTATCGAGAGAAATGTTCGAGCTTTCCGCGCCATTGGCTGCGGCCAGGCAAGAGAACCCAAGCAGCATGGCAAGGAGAAGCGCGCTGCGGAACGGGAAACCCAGAGGGATCCTCCTGAAGAGTAGATACGATGGGAGCACTCTTGGTAAGTGTAAGATTTTTCGACAGAAGGGGTCAAACGAAAGCGGGCATCAGCTCCGCGCTGATAACGCGTATAGCTGAACACCGAAGGTCTGTCACCCTCGGACGCTTACCTTGGAGAACGACAACACGGCTCGGCCGGGCATGGGGCGTCCCAAGGCGGTCGCTGGCCGGAAAGTGGTGAAAATTAGCAGCCGTTTAACCTGCGGCAGCAGATCTTCGGAATTCTTGGTATCGGACAGGATACGGTAGTCTTCGATCCGCCCGTCAGCCCCAACATAGGCTTCGATGACAAGGGATTCTGAATTCACCGCGCCGACCAGCGTGGTACCAAAAGCCGAAGACTGCAGTTCAGGTTCGGTATAGAGCAGCAGTGGAACGTCGTTGTTGCTCATAGCCTGAACGTTGGGCAATCCGAACAGCCCCATCAGGGCGGCGAAGATGACTACTGCGGACAACAGTCCCGCAGTCGCCGGAACCATAAAGGCTTGCAACGCATTCTCCAGCCGAACCTGAAGCCCTTCGAAATAGGGACGACGAGCGCGCGCGGCTTCCTGAGAAACCGCTACTCGTAAGCGCAAGGAGAGATCCGCGGGAGCCTTCTTCCGGCCAATTCGGGTAAGGAGGGTTTGCGTTTGCAACAACAGCTTGTATTCACGCGCGCAGGCGGAGCACTCGTCAATGTGCTGGCCCAGGGCGCGCATCTGCGTTCCCGACACTGCCCCGTCCACATACGGCGAGAACAGCGACTTTGCCTCAGCACATTTCATAATGTCACCTCAACTTCCCGGCTGCCCGCCGCCAGGCCTTCGGCGGCTGGCGGCTTCTTCCCCAGTTCAACCGGCGCCCGCAATCCCAGTTCGGAACCACACTCGCGGATGTACGGGATCAGGCGCTGTTTCAGCGCTTCCCGTCCACGGGTCAGGCGCGACTTCACCGTCCCCAGCGACACCTGGGTGATTTCCGCAATCTCTTCGTACGACATCTCCTCGAGGTCACGCAGGATGAGCGTAGTTCGATACGGTTCGGGAACCTTGTGCAACTCCTCTTCCACGCGCTCCCGCACTTCCTCGTGAGCGGCGTTTTCAAATGGCGATTCCGATTCGTCAGCCAAGAAATCTTTTACGGCCAAACTCATTCCCCGGTCGTTTTGCTGCTCGCTGGACTCCATGGAAGTCTCGCGAGATTTATGACGGAACCACCAGCGCTTGCGATTCGCCGCTTCATGCAATGCGATCCGATATATCCACGTCTTCAGGCTCGACTCGCCGTGGAAGTGCTTCATCCCGCGAAACACCTTCAGGAAGACTTCCTGGGTCGTGTCAGCTGCATCCGCCGGATCGTTCACGATGCGATACACCAGGCTGTAAATCGGCTGGTGAAACTCACCGATAAGCCAGGTGTAGGCCTCTTCCGAGCCCGCTTTCAGTTCAGCTATGATGGCGGCTTCTTGCGCCCGAACGCCTATTGCGCTTGCCAGATCACCCAAGGTGGTTGCTCCCGCCATCATGGTCATGGCGTCACCTGTATTATAGGTTTTTTACCGCGCAAAACGCTCCTGAAAAGCGGAACCTCAGAGCTTGTTACTGCCGTGGGCAGCCATAGCCTGCGCCCTTATTGAATAGACTCCGGATAGCCGACCTATGTTCCCGGGTGGAAGTGCTGTATTTTCAGCAGGATGTACTCTGAAGAACAGTTCTCGGTTCCCCGTTCTCTGTCAAGAACGAGCGCTTTAAGGCTCGAGCCTGGTTTGTGACGCTGGCGGCGCGTGGACCATTGCTGGAGAGTTGTCCTTGGCAGCCGGAACTGAATAAGAACCGATGACCGAGAACCGAGAGCTAGTTCATTGGGGATTTGCCGGCGGCGGCGTTCCCGACGCTGGCTTGGCCGGTGTCGTGGTGCTCGTCGCGGGCTTCGTGGACTTCGGTCTTTTCTTTTTCACCGGCTTCTCCGGTTCGGTGTCGTCCACGACAGTTTTCTTGGGAGGCGGAGGTGGCGCAGCTTGTGCCGCCGCCAAGGCGGTGCGCAGCCGACCTAGTTCGGCCTCCTTACCGGCAGCGAGATTCTGAATTCGGCCCGCCAGTTGGCTGCGAAGGTTATCCAGATTATTCGCTTCGTTTGCCAAGGGCTGATACTCATCCTTGGGACCGAAGGCGCCCACATCTTCCGCTAAAGATCCCAATACATCGTGCAAAGCATCCAGATTGTGATACAGCTTGAAAGTCGCCGCCAGATCTTCAGGAGAGTTGTGGACTTCCGTGATCATGCCGGGGAGCGCGTCCTGCAGGTTGCGCGAAACCGAATCGACCATCGCTTTCGCCTGGCGCTTGTTGTTGGAATCGGTCTTCCATTTGTCGATGCGCAGCTTGCCCAAGTCTGCTAGCGTTGCTTGCGAGCTCTGCTGCAAACCTCCGAGCAGTTCGTTCAGCTGGCTCATGGAGGCGTACGAGACTGGGGCCTGCGCTCCCGTTTGGGCGGGAGCGGTCTGCGCAAGGAGGGGCCAGGCCGCAAGAAGAATTGCCATCACAGCAGTAAAAAAGAATCGAAGGGCGCTCATTTGGTTGTTCACTTTCGCAAGGACCTGCGTGGCACGGTTGCGTGCTACGGCGATCAGGATACTAATTTTCCACAGATTGCACAAAAGCCGAGCTGACCGGTTTGACTATCACTACTGCGTAGGCGAGAATTAGATTGTTAATCCTTCCACTAGTGGGCCTGTGGCGCAGCTGGGAGCGCGCTTCCATGGCATGGAAGAGGTCGTCGGTTCGATCCCGACCAGGTCCACCAAATTTTCCATCACTTCTCTCACGTCCACTTCTTCTGAGCCTGCGTTGCAATCGTTCGCCGTATGACCTGGAACTCAGGTTTGGCAGCTGCGATCGGCCGCGAAAGAGCTGTGCCAGCGAGGCGCTGCCTCTACCATTCACTGGCAGCCACGCGATCGTTCTCGTCGAGGTTTCAGGAAAGATTTCCTTGACACTGCTCTTGGTCGTTTTATAATAATTCTTATTCAATAATCATGAGCCTTTCCCACCAGCAGTTTCGTGAACTGGCCGCGAAGCATGGGTTGGCGGTCACGCACCAGCGCCAGGTGGTCTATGAGGCGGTCATCGCTTCCCATGGACATCATTCCCCAGAAACCATTTATGCCGCAGTCCGACGTCGCATTCCATCCATTTCACTGGCCACGGTCTACAACAATCTGCGGCTTTTCATCGAGTGCGGTCTGCTGCGAGAGGTTACTCCTCATGCGTCCACCTTGCGCGTGGACGGCAATCTTGAACCTCATCATCACATAGTCTGTTCCCGCTGCAAATCAGTGCAGGACATCGAAGGAGGCTTCATCGATTTGAAGCGGCTATCCCGGCTACTGCCGGATGGCTTTGATCTGACACAGCCGTTGATCGAGGTCTTTGGCCTCTGTCGGCGCTGCCGTGCAAAAACCTGAGCAATAAACTCTGTAACCGGTGGGATCTATCCCACATTTCCGAACGCAAGATAAGAGCGCCGATTGCACGAATGGGAAAGCCAGCATGCGCTCGTAGTTCGCCACAATTTATTTGAAGGAAGGAGCAACACGTGTCAACCGAAGCAAAGTGCCCGTTCACCCACACCGCAGCTGGGGCCGCGACGAATGCGGACTGGTGGCCGAATCAGCTGAACCTGAAGGTCCTGCACCAGCACTCTCCTCTGTCCGATCCGATGGACAAGGAGTTCAACTACGCGGAAGAGTTCAAAAGCCTCGACCTGAACGCCGTGATCAAGGACCTGCATGCCTTGATGACGGACTCGCAGGATTGGTGGCCGGCCGACTTCGGTCACTACGGGCCGCTGTTCATTCGCATGGCGTGGCACAGCGCAGGCACGTACCGCACCGGCGACGGCCGCGGCGGGGCCGGCGCCGGTCAGCAGCGCTTCGCGCCGCTCAATAGCTGGCCCGACAACGTGAACCTCGACAAGGCACGGCGGCTGCTGTGGCCGATCAAGCAGAAGTATGGGCGAAAAATCTCCTGGGCCGACCTCATGATTCTGGCAGGGAACGTCGCCCTCGAATCGATGGGCTTTAAGACTTTCGGTTTTGGCGGCGGGCGCGAGGACGTCTGGGAACCGGAAGAGGACATCTTTTGGGGGCCGGAGGGCAAGTGGCTGGCGGACGAGCGCTACAGCGGCGAGCGCAATCTGCTGAACCCGCTCGCTGCCGTGCAAATGGGGCTGATTTATGTGAATCCAGAGGGGCCGAATGGAAAGCCTGATCCAATCGCCGCAGCACGGGATATCCGAGAGACTTTCGCCCGCATGGCGATGAACGACGAGGAGACGGTCGCGCTCATTGCCGGCGGTCACACCTTCGGCAAAACCCACGGCGCTGGGGATGCGAAACTCGTGGGCCCAGAGCCGGAAGCGGCCAGCATCGAGGAGCAAGGGCTTGGCTGGAAGAGCAAATTTGGAACCGGCAAAGGTGGTGACGCGATCGGCAGCGGCCTGGAAGTCACCTGGACCACGACGCCTACGAAATGGAGCAACAACTACTTCACCAACCTATTCAGCTACGAATGGGAACTGACAAAGAGTCCGGCCGGGGCGCATCAGTGGACACCCAAGAATGGTGGCGGCAATGGCACAGTGCCGGATGCGCACAATCCTTCGAAACGCCACGCACCATCCATGCTGACCACTGACCTCGCCTTGCGCTTCGACCCTGCTTACGAAAAGATTTCACGGCGCTTCTACGAGCACCCGGATGAGTTTGCAGACGCATTTGCGCGCGCATGGTTTAAGTTGACGCACCGCGACATGGGACCGATCGCGCGGTACCTTGGCCCGCTCGTTCCGAAGGAGCCCCTGCTGTGGCAAGACCCTGTTCCCGCCGTGGATCATAAATTGATCGGGGAGCAGGACATTGCTGCGCTCAAGGGGAAGATCCTCAAATCCGGATTGTCGATTTCCCAACTGGTTACGACGGCCTGGGCATCGGCAGCGTCCTTCCGCGGTTCCGACAAGCGCGGTGGGGCGAACGGAGCGCGCATTCGCCTCGCGCCACAAAAGGACTGGGAAGTGAACCAGTCGGCCGAACTGGCGAAGGTGCTGCGGACGCTGGAGGCGATCCAAAAGGAGTTCAACAGCGCCCAGACTAACGGCAGTAAGGGAAAGAAGGTTTCGCTGGCTGACCTGATCGTTCTAGGCGGCTGCGCAGCCGTCGAGGAAGCTGCGAAGAGGGCCGGGCACGAGGTTAAGGTTCCCTTCTCGCCGGGGCGCACAGATGCTTCGCAAGAGCAGACCGACGTGCACTCATTCGCCGTGATGGAGCCGGTCGCTGACGGGTTCCGCAACTATCTCCGGAGCGGACAGCAACTGTCGGCTGAGGAACTGCTGGTGGATCGGGCGCAGTTGCTGACGTTGACTGCCCCCGAGATGACGGTTCTCGTCGGCGGCATGCGCGCACTGAATGCGAACTTCGGGCAGACTAAACACGGCGTCCTCACCAACCGTCCCGAGACGCTGACGAATGATTTCTTCGTCAATTTGCTCGACATGAAAACGACGTGGCAGGCCTCCACTGCATCGGAAGGCGTGTTTGAGGGGCGTGATCGGGCGACGGGCAAAATTAAGTGGACCGGCACGCGCGTCGATCTCCTCTTCGGTTCGAACTCGCAGCTCCGAGCAATCGCAGAAGTCTATGCCTGTAACGACTCGAAGGAGGCGTTCGTGAAGGACTTCGCGGCGGCATGGAACAAGGTAATGAACCTTGATCGCTACGACCGTGCCTGAGCTTGGCCAACAATAAAGGTGCCAAGTTCGCGCTGGGGCTCTTGTTTGGATCAGTTAAACCGAAGTTGTACATTTTCGCCGTAGCTTAAGGCGGTGGCTACGGCGGCCAGCACCGAGGGTAACTGACCAAACCAATCCTGGATGTATAACGGCTGCTGCAGCCGACGAAGGAAACCAATAAGAAGATGGAGAGCGACTCCCGATCGCCCGCGGTCGCTCTCCATTAGCCGCTCAGTTCGTGAACTCGAGTCCACAAGCGCCAGCACAGCGTTCGTCAAGCTGGCCGCCGTCGGAATCCTCCCTTGAATTTCCAGCTCTTCCCAATGCGGCATCATTTTGGCGCAAGGGCACTCGGAAGTGACAACCACTCGGTCAGATGATTGCAATTCACCGACAAGCCCCTGACAACTCATGACGCAACCTCGGGTGAAATCTTCTTTATAAGAGATGGAGGTTTGTCATGAGAATTTTGTTGTATTCCTCCCTTGCAGCCCTGGCAATCTTGGCGACGGCTTACGGGAGCAGATCCACACTTTCGTCGGTCAAACCACCTGATCAGGTGGACATCAGACTCGCGGGCGAGGGTGCATACCGCGATGGCTTGTACCTGGGTCGTCTGGATCGTCAGCACAGGAAGGTCGAGCATCCTGATTGGGCAAGATGGAACGCAGCAAAGGATCGCAAACTATTCGTGCAAAGATATGAGGCGGGATATCGAAATGAATAAGGGAGAACGCTGAATCGTCAATGCTGAGTGCCGATTAGCCCTTATTGAAAGAATTCCGCCGGCTGTCCCGTCAGACGCTCAATTCGTTTCGCAATCGGAGGATGGGTGGAGAACAGGTTTCCCAGGTTCACGCCAAGCAACGGCTGCACAATAAACAAGTGAGCGGTGGAAGGTGAAGCCGCCATCGGCAAGCGGCGCGAATAAGCATCCAGTTTTTTCAAAGCGCTCGCCAGCGCATAGGGGTTTCCGGTGTAATGTGCGCCACTGGCATCGGCCTGGTATTCCCGTGAACGGGAAACCGCAAGCTGGATCAGCATGGCTGCGATCGGCGCCACAATCAGCATGAACAATGCCGCCAGCCCGCCGCCGCGATCGCGCTCGTCTCGTCCGCCGAATCCGCCGAAAATCATGGCCCATTTGCCCATATTGGCAAGCATGGTGATAGCGCCGGCGATCGTGGCCGCGATCGAGCTGATCAGGATGTCGCGATTATTAACATGGCCGAGTTCGTGGGCCAGAACGCCTTCCAGTTCTTCGTCGTTCAGCAGGTTGAGAATGCCCTGGGTCACGGCGACTGAAGCATGGCGCGGATTGCGGCCTGTAGCAAAGGCGTTGGGTGACTCGCTCGGGATCACATAGATCTTTGGCATTGGGATCCCGATCTTCTGAGTGAGGCGCTCTACTACACTGTAGACACGAGGTAACTGCTCGCGTGTGACGGGCTGGGCGCGATACGTCGCCAGGGCGATCTTGTCCGAAAAGAAATAGGCGATGAAGTTCATGACCACGGCAAGAACCAGGGCAATAGCCATACCGTTCTGGCCTCCGAAGGCGCGGCCAATCATCAAAAGCAGCAAGGTCAAAGCCGTAAGCAGGAACGCGGTCTTGAAAGTATTTCCCATAATTACGTCGGTCTCGGTTCTTAACCCACGATAAATCCTAGGCTTCACCGATCCACTATTCAACCATATAGATGTTGTCCGCGGTGGCCGGATTCAGGCTGCAGTCCGCGCCTCTTGCGCCGGATCCCCGTTCAGCTTACTCGTAGCGCAAGGCCTCGATGGGGTTCAGGCGAGCTGCCTTCAAGGCGGGGAAGAACCCAGAAACAATTCCGACGAGGGACAGAATCGCGAAAGAAATGATCATCACGCTTTCCGAGGCACGTAGAAATATGTCTCCTTCGTGATTGGCCGTCTTGTAGAACTCGCTGTAAAGCGGCATGGGCGGAATTGCCCAGGTCAGGAACACCGCTACAGCCATCCCGATGATTCCGCCAGCGAAGGTTAGAACCAGCGCTTCGATCAGGAACTGCACGAGAATCTGACGCGGCCGGGCGCCGAGAGCTTTGCGCAGACCAATCTCGCGGGTTCTCTCGGTAACGGACACCAGCATGATGTTCATGACCCCGACACCGCCTACTCCTAGCGTCGCGATGCCGATCAGGCCAAGCACGGCCTGCAGGCCAAGGGAGAAGGCGTTGATCATGGTGCGGTCTTCAATCGTGTCCCAGGTCGGGGTAGCCTTTTCGTCCTTGGGGTCGAAATGATGGCGGCGAGCCAGGACTTCGCGGGCTGCAGCCGCTGCTTTCTTGTTCAGTTCCGGGGCGGTGGGTTGAATGATGATCATGCCGGGATCCTTCTCATTCTTAAGATCCCGAAAAAGCTGGAACGGAATAAATCCGTCGTTGTTGTCTGGACCCTCGTACATAGAGTCCTGGATCTTGTTGCGCATGACGCCGATGACTTCAAAGTCGAGCCCCTGGATGTTGACCGTCTGACCGGCGGCGGGGGCTCCCTGAAAAACACGATGGGCGGCGTCATAGCCCAGAATTACCACGCGATGGTGATCGGTGAAGTCGGTTTCGTTGAAGTAGCGGCCATATTCGATGTCGAGCTTTCGCATCTGTCCGTAGGGAAGTTCTACTCCGCGTGTCTGCACCGATACGATGCGCGTAGCCACCTTGTATCCGAACGAGGAGTCAATCTCCGCACTCACGGCGCGAATGATTGGGACTTCCTCGCGAATCGCAACGACATCGTCATATTCATAGGTGATCTTTTTCCCGGCGCGTTGGCCCCCGGCCTGCATACTGGTTTGGCCGGGCCAGAAGACGATGACATTGTTGCCCATGTTCAAGAAGGCGTGCAGCACGCTGCCCCCGAGCCCCTGCCCGTAGGCGAGCAGGATGACCACCGAGGCCAATCCCCAGACAATACCAAGCATGGTCAGCGTGGAACGGAGGCGGTTGCGCATCAGCGCCTGCCAGCCTTGCGAAATGAGCTCTTTTAGAAACATGGTCTGTGGTCGTTCGCAACACCAAGCGAAAGCATTACAAGATTTCAATGTTGCCGGAACTGGTTTGCACTTCCACTTGCGGACCGCCGCCGCGAACCCGGCCGTGAATTTCTTTTCGGCTGATCATTCCCTGGACGGTAACCGGCCGGCTCATCGAAATCGAACCGGAGCTGGTACGGGCACTCAGGTCAAAGGCGGCATCGGCATCCAGGCGCAGGCGAACTGACCCGGAACCGGTATGGACAATCCACCCACCGCGCGGATCGCCTTCCGCGGTGATCTCGCCGCTCCCAGCTCTTGCTTCCAATGATCCGCGCACGCCGCGCGCTTCAATTCCGCCGGAACCCGTTTTCAGCCGCACTGCGCCAGGCGCGGATTGCTGCAACTCGATGTGGCCGCTGCCGGTGTCCCCTTCAAATCCCCCGGCAATCTCGGTGGCGCGAATCGAGCCGCTGCCGGTCTTGGCGCGTACCTCTCCTTTAACATTCTCCAGCTTCATGTCCCCGGAACCGGTCTCGGCTCGAACGGTGCTGCCGATGTTGGAAATATGCACATCGCCGGATCCAGCGTTGACGTCAACCATGCCTCCAAGGCCATCGATCTCCTGTCCTCCCGAGCCACTGTGAGAGGTCAGCTGGGTCTGAGCAGGAACTACCAGTTCATAACTGATCGAAATGTTGTGGCGAAGATCCGAGTCCTGATTGTGCCCGATGCGGATGCTATTCCCGCTCTGCTGAATGGGAGGATTGGCCTCGATCCGGCTGATCCTGTCCTGTGCACTGTCGAACCAGCCCGAAGCGCGGATGTGGCCGGTGATTTCAACTTTCCCGTTTGCTCCAGCGCGCACTTTGACGTTGCCCGAGCCGGTAGTGAGATCGATGTCTACAGTGCCATTTACGTCGAGGCTACGATGAAACGTGCCTTCGCTGGCGGCCAGAGAAGGAATAGCTGTGAAGCAGACTGACAGGACTGCCGAAATTATGAGAGCTTTGCTCCGGCTCATACGACCTCCTAATTGCAATTCGTTCTTTATTCAATGTCGATGTCTCCCGAACCGGTATGGACGATGACCAGCGGTCCGCCACTTCCCACGGTACCTTTAATGGCATGACGCGAAGTATCCAGGTTCCCTTGCACCGTGATGGTCACGGCGTGATTGATACTTAGCTCACCTGAACTGGTGCTGGCATCCAGTTGGAAGGCGGCGTCGCGAGGTAAGCTGAGATGAATGTTGCCCGAGCCGGCGCGTGCTTCCCAACTGTTCGAAGGCTTGCCTTCGGCGCTGATATCCCCGCTCGTGGCTTCGAGGTGCAGGGCTCCGTCAACCCCCTTTGCCTCAACGTTTCCGGAAGTGGTGCGAATGTCGACATCACCTTTACCGCGCTCTTCCAATCGGATATCGCCGCTGGAAGCGTCGGCGCTAAACGAACCAGAGATGGCTCTGGCCCGCACGTCGCCCGAGCCACTGCGGGTTTGTATCTTGCCGGTGATGTTTTCCAGCCAGACGTCGCCGGAGCCGCTCTGCAGATCAAGGTCGCTAGCCAGATCCTGAATTTTCACATCTCCAGAACCGGTCCGGGATTTTACCCGGGTGTCGCCAGGAACGGTGACGTCATAGTCGATCCAGATGTTATTCAGGCTGACGTGATTGACTCTGACAATGTTCCCGTTCTGCTGGACAGGAGGATTGCTCTCGAGTTCGTGCACCTTTGTAGACTTATCGCCGAGCAGCCAGCGGTTGCCTACATGAATTTTGCCGACCACCGTGACCGTGCCGGATGGGCCGCCATGGACAGTTACATCCCATGATCCAGTATCAATTTCCAATTGGGCAGGGCCAGTGAGCGGGAATTTCCGTTCAAAGCTGCCCTGGTAGTCGGTTGCGGCAGCAGTGAGCGATAGCAAAAGAATCCAGGAGAGCACTGCTAACGGAATTCTTATTTCTGCTCGTGCCATATCTCCTCCGAGAGGCGCCTATTCATAGCGAAGCGAATCAACCGGTTCCATTTCTGCCGCACGCTGCGCGGGATACATGCCGGCGGTAAAGGTGATCAGCGAAAGTGTTAGAAGCGAAGCGACAATGGAAATGGGCGAGATGATGGGGTGCGGCACGAAGTCCGGCAAGGGCACAGCTTTCATGGCTACGCAGATCCCAACTCCCACCGCCAATCCCAGGCTGCCACTAAGCACCGTGAGCATGGCCGATTCGGCAAAGAACTGCCGCATGATGTCGTCGTGCGTAGCACCAATCGCTTTACGCACGCCAATTTCGCGAGTGCGTTCAGTTACCGATACCAGCATGATGTTCATGACTCCGATGCCACCCAACAACAAGGTCATAACCGCCACGCAGCCGAAGAAAATCGTACACACGTCGAAAATCTTTTTTAGCTGCTTGGAACCGTCCATCGTGTCCCAGATAAAGAGTGCGTCTTTGTCCTTAGGATCAAAATGGTGGGCACGCCCCATGATGGCGCGGACTTGGGCGACCGCCTGCTCATGCGTCTCAGGGTCGGCTACTTCAAACACGATGTCGTCGAGATAACCTCTCACGATGCCAGGTTTGTTGCCGGGAGGCGGAAAATCGCGGGCCACGGCGGAATAGGGCGCGAACAGAAAATCGTTATCAGGTCCGCTGTAATTTGAGTTCTGCTTCTTTTCCTTTAGGACGCCGACTACCGTATACGGAATGCTTTTGATCAGGAGGGTGGCGCCGACTGCAGGCTGCCCGGGAAAGAGTTGGCGGCGTGCGGCATAGCCGAGAATTACAACCCGCCGGCCGTCGCGTTCATCTTCATCGGACACCAGCCTGCCCTCTCCCAGCAACAGCGACCGGAAATCCTGGTACGAGGGCCACATGCCCACGACGCCGCGATTTGCAGAATTGAAGGCACTGACTTCCGGAATGGCACGCCTGAGTTCAGGACTCACGTTCTTGACTAAGTAGCATTCATCCCGAATGGTGCGCGCGTTGTCCACGGTGACCGTGATTTCGCGTCCTGCCGCGAGACCACCGACCTGCGAGCTGGTGCGTCCTCCCCAGACGATTACCAGGTCCTTCCCCAACGTCTTCATGTGTTCCTTCTGGTCCACAATGAAGCCACGGCCCAGGCCGACAAGGATGATTACCGAAGCGATGCCCCAGATAATCCCGAACATGGTCAGGACATTCCGCATCTTGTGTGCCCGGAATGTGCTGATGGTCTGACGCAAAATGTCGAGGATGTTCATAAACAAAGAGGTCCCAGATATCTGGTTCCAGGTCTCTGGAGTCTGGATAAACTCCCCTCACCTGATTCGGTGAGCGACCCTGTGCCCGATCTCTGAGACCTGACTCTTACTTACTGCAGAACGACCTGATCGCCTTCCTTCAAGCCGCTCAACAATTCGGTCTTGGCGCCGTTCGAAATTCCAATGCTGACCGGTACCTTGCGCTTGCCCTCTTTCCCTTTAGGATCGGGTACCTCAACGGAGGCTTTCTTCTGGTTGTCGTAGATGATGGAGCCTTCGGGAATCTGCAGAACGTTCTTGTGTTCTTCCAGCAAGATTTCGGCGTTAGCGGTCATCTCGGCTTTCAGCTCTCCCCCCGGATTGTTGATGGACACGCGAACCTCGAAAGTCGTGACATTGTCTTTTTCAACGCCCATGGGAGAGATCTTCGTAACCTTGCCGTTGAACGTCTTATCTTTGAATGATTCCACCTTAATACGGGCAGGCTGGCCCAGATATACCTTGCCAATATCGCTCTCGTCTACTTTGCCTTTGACATAGACTTCGCTGGTATCGCCCAAAGTCATAATGAGCGTCGCGGAGGAACCCAGCACGAGGATGGAGCTCACCGCATCTCCGATTTCCACGTCACGCGACAGCACAACACCATCAATAGGAGATTCGACATCGGTGTAGCTGAGCTGCTCTTCCAGTTGTTTTAGATTTGCCTGGTCCTGAGCGACCTGGGCGCGAGATTGCGCGATCTTGGCCTTCAGCACCGAAACCTGCGCTTTGGCGACGTTCTGCTTATTCAGCGCCATCTCATAATTTTTCTGTGCGTCATCCAGAGCTGACACGGAAACCACTCCGTCCTTGGCCATACCCTGAGCGCGATCGAAGGCGCGTTTCAGAAGGGGTACATCGGGACCTTCGGCGTCGACTTTGGCACGGTCGTAGTCGGCTTCGGCACTGCTGAGACTAGCTTCGGCGGCCTGGAGGCCGGCTTTAGACTGTTCCACCTGCGCGGAAATTTCTTCTTTGTCGAGTTGAGCCAGCAACTGGCCGCGCTTGACGCGATCACCGGCATCGACCAGGAGCTTTTTCACGATGCCGCTGGCCTTCGACTTGATTTCCACCTTGGTAATCGGCTCGACTTTGCCGGTCGCCACCACGCTCTTGGCGAGGTCACCCTTTTCTACCTTGGCCAGCTTGGAGGGATCGATTTTCGTTCCGCCGCTCGTGGCCGCAATCAAGCCACCCACGATCAGTAGCAACAGGACAACTGCGATCGAAACGTAAATTATCCTTCTCTTGCGCTTTTTCTTACCATTGCCGTTGCCGTTCACAAGTACCTCCTGCGGGGGGCGATCCCGTCCTCACTGACTGTTACGGAACAGATCTGCGGATTGTTCCGGCATTTGTGCAGAAATCCTAAAAAAGAAGGTCGCAGACGACGGAGCTTCCGGTTCGGTAGTTAGACCGTACAAATCCTGAAAAGGTAGCGGTACGGCTCAGAAACAGTGTACTGCCCATAGGAGTAAAGGAAGGATCGAGAGCGGGGATTTTGCCAGATGCGTGCCAAAATGGAACCAGAGAGGACAGGTTCCCGTGCTCAGTCGAATACCTTTGAAATGCTAGAATTACAAGCTTAATGGTGACGTACATACTGCTCCGGGTATTCCTTATCCTTCTCCTGGTAGCAGTGAATGCCTTTTTCGCGGCCGCCGAGTTCGCTCTCGTCAGCATCCGCGATACCCGCATCCAGCAACTCATTGAAGCGCGGCGTATTGGCGCCCGCATCGTCCAAAGACTGCACCAGAATATTGACGAGGTCATCAACGGCGTTCAGCTGGGAATCACTGTCACCAGCCTGACTTTAGGCTGGATGGGAGAGCCCATTCTGGCGCATGTCCTGGAGCAGGTGCTTGGGGAGCACGTTCCCATCTACGCGCACACGATCGCAATCGCGATTACCTTCGCTTGCATCACGTATCTCCATGTCATTCTTGGGGAGCTGGTTCCTAAGTCGCTTGCTTTGCAGAGAGCAGAAAGGGTAGCGCTGGCGGTCGCTGCCCCGATGGATATTTTCCTGACGATCACCCGTCCATTTCTGTTCCTGATGCTTAAGTCCGGCAATTTTTTCTTACGGATGTTTGGCTCGCGTGAATTGCGCCGAAGTGGACGCGGCGTGGTGCACTCGCCCGACGAGTTGAAGTTGATCGTCACGGCCAGCCGGCGTTTTGGGGAGATCCCTGAGTTTCAGGAGGAGATGATTCACAACGCGCTGGAACTGGATAACACGACAGTCAGGGAAGTTATGGTCCCGCGACGGGATATTTTCTCTTTGGCGGCAGATCTAACCCTGGAGGCGGCGTTAGAGAGGGTAGTTTCAGAGCAACATTCGAGAATCCCGATCTACGATCCCCAGCGCGGGCCCGAGCATATTGTCGGCGTACTGTACGTGCGCGACCTGATGCGCTGGATGCGGCTGCGCCTGGCCGTGGGGGTCTCCCAGCCGAGCGGAAATCGCATTGCCAAAATGCAGGTCGGACAGATCATGCGGAATGTGTTGGTCGTACCCGAGACTAAGGTGCTGACCGACATGCTCTTCGAGTTCAAAGAACACCGTCGGCATTTGGCGGTCGTAGTCGACGAATTCGGGTCGACAGCCGGCGTCATAACGATCGAGGATATTGTGGCGCAGCTTGTGGGGCAGATTCAGGATGAATTCGATACCATCGAAGCCGAACCTGCGCTCGCGGATGCCCCGGTTCTGGTGCTGGAAGGATCAACGAGCCTGCGTGACCTGGAGACAGAATTCGACATAAAACTGCCCCGCGATGGAGGGTTTGAAACTATTGCCGGATTCGTGCTTTCGCGCATGCAGAAAATACCGCGGGCGGGCGAGGCTATCGAGTTGGAAGGCCGGCGCTTCACCGTCGAGGCGATGGACGAGCACCGCGTCGCCAAAGTGAAAATAGAAAAACTGCAGAAGTCTGCCGCCATGCAGCAGGCAGGCGACTGAGAAACCCCAGTTCCCACGCTTCGCTCGCGATGTCACCATTGGGGCCGATCTTCGTCGACTGCGAACCGAGAACTAAGAACCGAGAACTATTTTTTGCGTTACGTCTTCCATCGCGTGCTTTATATGCTGCCAGTCGTGTGGCTAGTGGCGTCGCTGGTGTTCTTGCTGATTCATCTTGTCCCGGGCGACCCTATTCAGCAGATGCTGGGGGAAGGCGCAGCCGCGGCTGATATTCAGGCTGCCCGGCACGCCTACGGTCTGGATGCGCCACTGGGCACGCAGTACATGCGCTATTGGGCGGGCGTATTGAGAGGAAACCTGGGCTCTTCTATTCGCTTCAATCAGAGCGTAACCAGCCTGATAGCACAGCGCTATCCCTACACCATGGAATTGACACTGGCAGCGCTCTTGGTGGCCATAGTTCTTGCGCTTCCGGCCGGAGTTCGGTCCGCGCAGAAACGAGATGGTTGGGAGGACCGAATCTTGAGCGTGGTCAGCCTGTTTGGATTGTCATTCCCAAATTTTGCGCTGGGGCCGATTCTGATTCTGTTTTTTGCAATCAAGCTGGGCTGGTTACCGGTATCCGGTTCGGGCACTCTCGCCCATCTTGTGCTTCCGGCAATCACCATGGGCGGGGCGCTGGCTGCGATTCTAACCCGGATGGTGCGCACCTCTATGCTGGAGGAGTTAGGGCAGGACTACATTCGAACGGCCCGCGCTAAGGGGTTGCCAGAGCACACGGTGGTCTATCGCCATGCGTTGCGCAACGCCTTGATTCCGGTGGTGACCGTGCTTGGGCTGCAATTCGGAGCTTTGTTGGCTGGAGCGATTGTGACCGAAACTATCTTCGCCTGGCCGGGGATCGGGCGACTGACAATTTCGGCAATTTCGAATCGCGATTATTACCTGGTGCAGGGATGCATTCTGGCAGTCGGACTTACCTACGTAGCTGTTAACTTCTTAACCGACTTGGTGTACTCGGCGGTAAACCCGAAAATTCGGCAGTGATTCAAAGTCCCAGATGTTGGCTTGGCCAGATTGATCAACTAAATCGCCGAATCGTGGCAACTTCAGTCATTACATTTCGCGCCGCCGCCCGCCGCAGACCGCTTGCGACCATAGGCAGCGTACTGGTCGTCATCTTCATCATCTTTGCGCTCTTCGCCTCTTCGATCGCGCCACAAGATCCTGCAGAGATCAACTTACCTGATCGACTGGCCGGCCCTTCGCTTCTGCACTGGTGTGGTACAGACGAACTGGGGAGAGACATCCTATCGCGGCTGATCTATGGGGCGCGCATCTCGATGCTGGTGGGGACGAGCGTTGTCGCCGCGTCGCTCTTTCTCGGCCTGGTAATCGGATCCATCGCCGGGTATTACGGTGGGCGAACCGACCGCTTCATCAATGTTGTCGTGATGAACGCATTCCTGTCGTTTCCGGGAATTCTGCTGGCGATTGCCTTCGTTGCGTTTCGCGGACCGGGAATTTTTAACCTGATCCTGGCGCTTTCGCTCGGAGGATGGGTCGGCTATGCCCGCCTGGTGCGAGCCCAGGTGCTGGCGACGCGAGACAAAGAATTTGTGGAGGCGGCCCGCGCCCTCGGCGCCAGCGATGCGCGCGTCATCGTGCGTCACATACTGCCCAATATCATTCAGCCCGTGGTGGTGCAGGGTGCGGTTGGAATGGCTGGCGCAATCCTGGCTGAGGCCACGATGAGTTTCCTCGGGCTTGGCATTCCGCCTCCAACCGCAAGTTGGGGCTCGATGCTCAACGACGGCCGCGCCCATCTCTTCGATGCCCCCCACTTGGTTCTATTTCCGGCTCTGGCGGTTATGCTTGCCGTACTCTCGTTCAATTTCATTGGAGATGCCCTGCGGGATTATCTGGACCCGCGATCACGGATAGAAATCGGTTTGTAAGTCAAGCGACGTTTGAGGATTCATTCAGCGAGGGCCCTTTGTGCTTTCCTGCCTTAGTCCATCCGCCTAAACCATGGACTGGCTTAGACTTACGCGGATGCGCCGATGAAAATCTGGTTGCGCGGGTGGGGGTTCTCTGGTACCTTGAGTAGGACCTCTGGGATATTCATTCTGGGGCGTTTTTGTCTGACCTCCCCGTTTAGACCGGACGCCCAACTCATTCGAGGAGATCATAGCTTTGGCCTCAAAAAATCGTTTTCTTTTTACTTCTGAATCGGTCACCGAAGGACATCCTGACAAAATTGCTGACCAGATTTCCGACGCCGTATTGGACGCTTGCCTGGCTGAAGACCCTATCAGCCGAGTCGCCTGCGAGACGCTGACCTGTACTGGTCTGGTTGTCATCGCCGGCGAAATCACAACCAAAGCATATGTGGATTTTCAGGCATTGGTGCGGGGTACGATTTCATCGATCGGTTACGACAACGCGCTGTATGGATTCGACGCCAACACCTGCGCCGTGATCTCCAGCATCAACAAGCAGTCTGGTGACATTGCCATGGGCGTGGACACCGGTGGTGCCGGCGACCAGGGCATGATGTTTGGCTATGCCTGCAATGAAACCCCGGAACTGATGCCGATGCCCATTCTGTTGGCACACAAGCTCACCATGCGCTTGTCGCAAGTGCGCAAACACGGCAAGCTCCCTTATCTTCGTCCCGATGGAAAATCTCAGGTTACAGTCGAGTATGATCAGCACCATAAGCCCATTCGTGTGGATGCGGTGGTTATTTCGACCCAGCACGCGGAGACGGTGACCAATGACGAACTTCGCGCCGACATTCTCAAACACGTGATTCAGGCTGTCATCCCAGCCCACCTCCTCGATGCCGACACTAAGTACCATATCAATCCGACAGGACGTTTTGTGATTGGTGGTCCCATGGGCGATACCGGCCTCACCGGCCGGAAAATTATCGTGGACACCTACGGCGGCATGGGCCGTCACGGAGGAGGCGCCTTCAGCGGCAAGGATCCGACCAAGGTCGACCGCTCGGCCGCATACATGGCCCGCCACATCGCGAAGAATGTTGTCGCTGCCGGTCTGGCGGAGCGTTTCGAAGTTCAGCTGGCCTATGCGATAGGGGTCGCCGAACCAGTCAGTATTCTCGTCCAGACGTTTGGAACCGAGAAGGTGGATCCCGCGATCATCCCCGATCTGATCCGCGCGCATTTCAAGCTGACTCCGAAGGGAATCATCGAGTCGCTCAATCTGCGCCGGCCGATCTACGAAAAAACCGCGGCCTATGGACACTTCGGCCGCAACGATCCGGATTTCACCTGGGAAGCAACTGATAAAGCATCGAAACTGGCCAGCGAAGCGGGCATGCAGCATGAGCACGCCGCCCACGCTCTCAAGAAATAACGATTGGAAACCGAAACCGCATCAGAAACACCAAAGCGCCACAGGAGAGGTATGTCGACGACCACAGCCACGCAAGTCAATTGTGATGTTAAAAACATGGAACTGGCCGATCTGGGCAAGAAGCGCATTGATTGGGCCAACCAGTCCATGAATGTCCTCCAGATCATTCGTAAGGAATTCATCAAAAAGCAGCCATTAAAAGGTGTGCGCATCGCTGCCTGCCTGCACGTCACGGCTGAGACGGCGAATCTTGCCATCTGCCTCCGCGACGGAGGGGCCGATGTCGTACTCTGCGCCTCCAATCCTTTATCGACCCAGGATGACGTTGCCGCCAGCCTGGTGCGGGACTACGGCGTCTCTGTTTTTGCGATCAAGGGTGAGGACAACGATACGTATTACAGCCATATCCTCGCTGCGATCGATCATCGCCCGAACATTACCATGGACGACGGCGCTGACCTGGTCAGCGTTCTGCATACCAAGCGGACCGACGCGCTGGACGGCGTAATCGGCGGTACTGAGGAAACCACGACCGGCGTCATACGTCTGCGGGCGATGGCGAAGGAAGGCGTGCTGCGCTATCCCATTGTTGCCGTGAACGACGCCGACACCAAACACCTGTTCGATAACCGCTACGGAACCGGGCAATCGACAATCGATGGCATCATCCGTGCGACGAATTATCTGCTTGCCGGGTCCAACTTTGTTGTGGCCGGCTATGGCTGGTGCGGACGCGGTCTGGCCAGCCGTGCTCGCGGAGCCGGAGCGCAGGTCATCGTCACGGAAATCGACCCGACAAAGGCTTTGGAAGCCGTGATGGATGGTTTCCGAGTCATGTCGATGACCGAGGCCGCCAAGATTGGCGATGTCTTCTGCACCGTTACCGGCAACAAGAACGTACTCGCCAAAGAGCACTTCGATGTGATGAAGAATAACGCCATCATCTCCAACTCCGGCCACTTCAACGTCGAGATTGATATCCCCGCGCTGGAGAAGATGTCTTCATCGAAGCGCACCACCCGCAACTTCGTAGAAGAGTACACGCTGAAAGATGGCCGCAAGATCAATCTTCTCGGCGAAGGCCGCTTGATCAATCTGGCTTCAGCGGAAGGACATCCGGCCGCCGTGATGGATATGAGCTTCGCCGATCAGGCGCTCTCGGTCGAGTACATGGTGAAGAACGCCAAGACGCTGGAGAAGACCGTCTACAAGGTGCCGGACGAACTCGACAAACGCGTAGCGAAACTGAAGCTCGAATCGATGGGCATCAAGATCGATCGCCTGACGCCGGAGCAGGAAGAGTATCTGGCGGGGTGGTCGGAAGGAACGTAAGCAGTCGTCAGCTATCAGTCGTCAGTCTTCAGCTGGGGCGGCATTCGCCGCCCCAATTCTTTTGCCGATGCGAACCTCCCCTTAACAATTGTCATCCCGAGCGCAGCGAGGGATCTGGGTTTTGCGGTTGCGGACTGACAGGGAGACCGCATAACGATCTCATTCTACCCGGCGTGAAGATCGCGAGAATGCGCAAATCTATCAAAACGTGAATTGTGATCGGAAGCACCAGGCTTTCGGTGGAAAGGTACATCCACATCAGAACCGCCCCCAGCACACCTGTCCCGACGATTCCTACCCAGCCTTGATAGACGTGGCAGAAACCGAACAGGGCGGACGAAATCACGATCAACTGCACGAGATTAAGCTGCGGGAAAAAGAAGCCGAGGTACCAGAACAGAAATCCGCGGAACAGCAGTTCTTCTGTGACACCGGCGCCCAGGCTGACAGCGGCAAACCAGAATCGCTCGGCGGCTTTCTCCGGAATTAACGCACCGGCCATCTTGAGCAGCCGCCGCAAGAAGCGGTCGCCGGTGCAGCGGAACAAAATTATCGAGATGGCGATAGCAATAGCGAATGTGATCAGCAGAGCGCGGGTGACGGACCATGAAACTGGCGCTGCCAGCCCGAAAGCACGCCAGGGCAGGGAAGCGGCTCGGGCAAACAGGAGCATTGCCACGACTAAAAGCCACTGCTGCACGACCGTGAGGCGGTAAAATCGCAGGCGCGCATCCGGGATCCCAGCCGCCAGTTGCCGCTGTAACCTTAGGTACTTAAAGCGCCCAATCCAAGGCATTACCAAGATGATGTAGGCAACCAGGAGATGGGCGAATACGAGCATGCTGTCCTATTGCCAATTATGAGGTTACGGAAGCGGGCGTGGAATAGTCGGCTCGGTGCCGGGAAGAGCTAATAATTGTTCGATCAGAAAACCCCGCGAGTTCAGAGAACATCTTAGTAGCTCAGGGGAGCGCGCCGTGAAACGTTCGTTTCTGGTCGCGGTCGGGGCGATTATCGGGTTGTTCTTTGCGGCTCTCGCTGTAACCGGGGTGTCCTTGCTCCTGACGGAGCCGTTTCTTTCCAAACCCTACACGGTGACCATAACTATTCTCAGCATGCTTCTCGCATACGTGGGATTTCGCGTTGCCAGCGATGCCCTCCACACCAAGGGCAACGCACACTAGCCGCGTCGTCTGGTCAGATCCGCTCGAGCTCGTGCAAGGTCATATTGTTTTCGACATTGCCGGTGTTCAGGGTGGATGCCGGCTCGAAGAGCAGAATCCAGCACTCCTCATCCGCCACCGGCCGATGCTCGACGCCTCGCGGAACGATGATGAATTCGTCTTCCTTCAGCCAAACGGTTTTATCGCGAAACTCAATCCGAAACTGACCCTTCACCACCAGGAACAGCTCGTCTTCATTTTCGTGATGGTGCCAGACGAATTCGCCCTTGAGCTTGTCGAGCTTGACCAGTTGGCCATTGAGTTCGCCGGCAATATAGGGTTTCCAGTATTCGGAGATGTGGGAGAACTTTTCGGCGAGATTGATCTTGCTCATGATGTTTCGTAGATGAGGAGCATGGAAGAAAAGTCGCAGCTTTTGGATCCGGAAGACTCTGGGAATGTAAAAGGCCGCCCCTTAGGTTCGTTGCGAGTAAGGCCGCGGACAGGAATGTCCGCGCCACAGAACAAAGGCCGCAAACAAAAGTAGGGAGCCGTTTCCGGCTCCCCGCTTCCATGGTATGGAACTTATGCCGAGCTTCGCTCGGCACCCCAGACGAGGGCGTCTGGGGCTACGTTAGTTTTCGTACAGCAGCACTCCCTCGTTTTCTTTAGAGTCTACGGGACGGTAGTAGAGCTTGCCGTTGTCCAAGAAGACCTCGATGAACGCCGGGCGCTCGTTGATCGTGCCCTGGATCAGCGCTTCCGAGAGTGGGTCCTCGATATATTTCTGCAACGCGCGACGCAGGGGTCTTGCGCCATAGCTGCGGTCGGTGAGCGTTTGGTTCAGGATCCACTTCTTGGCCTCGTCGTTGACCGTGATCGTGATCGACTTCTGGGCCAGGTTCGTGTTCAGCTGCGTAATCATCAGCTCGAGAATCTGGATCAGGTCAGCCTCGGTCAATGCGTTGAACAGGATGATCTCGTCCAGGCGGTTCAGGAACTCGGGGTTGAAGGTGCGCTTGACCTCGTTCTTGACCAGGTCTTCGACCTTCTCCGACACCATGTCTTCCTTCTGCGATTGGAAGCCGAGGCCTTCTCGCCTTTGAAGGTGCCGGGCGCCAATGTTAGAGGTCATGATGATGATGGCGTTCTTGAAATCAACCGTGTTGCCGAGGCCATCCGTCAGTTGCCCGTCTTCAAATACCTGCAAGAGGATGTTGAAGACGTCGGGGTGAGCCTTCTCTATTTCGTCGAGCAGCACTACCGAGTACGGCGCGCGCTTCACGCGCTCGGTCAGTTGTCCGCCCTCTTCGTAGCCCACGTATCCGGGAGGCGAACCGATCAGCTTCGAGACCGAGTGTTTTTCCATGAACTCAGACATGTCGAAGCGGACCAGCGACTTTTCGCTGCCAAACATGAACTGAGCCAGCGTGCGAGCCACTTCGGTCTTGCCGACACCGGTTGGACCCAGGAAAAGGAAGGAACCAATAGGCCGGTTCGGACTCTTCAGGCCGGCACGCGAACGGCGGATCGCACGGGCCAGTGCGACAATCGACTTGTCCTGCGAGATGACGCGCTTGTGCAGCTCTTCTTCGATGCGGAGCAGTTTCTGCGATTCTTCTTCCTTGATTGAGGCGATCGGTACGCCGGTCCAGCGGGATACCACGTCCTCGATGTCCTCCCGACCGACAACGCCGGTGGAGGATTCATCGAGGTGGTATTTTTCGCGAAGGGCGCGCAGGTTCTCGCGCTCTTTGCGTTCTTCGTCCGAGTAGAAGCGTGCCTTCTCGAACTCGTGGTTCGCGATGGCGTTCTCCATGCGGTGGACGATGAACTTGATCCGCTTCTGGACTTCGGTGATCTCCTCAGGCAGCGAAGTCTGGCGCAGTTTTACGCGCGCGCCGGCTTCGTCGATGAGATCGATTGCCTTATCGGGCAGGAACCGATCCGGGATATAGCGGTTCGAATGGGAAACCGCAAAGTTGACGGCTTCGTCGGTGTAGGTGACAGCATGGAACTTTTCGTAACGGTCTTTCACACCAAACAGGATCTTGGTCGCATCCGCTTCACCCGGAGGTGGAACTTTCACCGCCTGGAACCTTCTCTCCAGTGACCTATCCTTTTCGATAGACTTGCGGTACTCGCCGGGAGTGGTAGCGCCGATGCACTGAATTTCGCCGCGCGATAGGGCCGGCTTCAAGATGTTGGCCGCGTCCAGCGATCCTTCCGCCGAACCGGCACCAACCAAGGTATGTAGCTCGTCGATGAAGATGATGGCATTTTGCGACTCCATCAATTCCTTCATGATCGTTTTGAGACGCTCTTCAAATTGGCCGCGGTATTTCGTGCCTGCCACGATCAGCGACAAGTCCAGAGCAAGGATTCGCTTATCAGCAAGAAACGAAGGCACTTCACCGTCAGCGATGCGCTGGGCCAATCCCTCTACGATGGCGGTCTTGCCTACGCCGGGTTCGCCGATCAGGACGGGGTTGTTCTTGGTGCGGCGGCAAAGGATCTGAACCACCCGCTCCAGTTCGCCTTCACGCCCGACTAGGGGATCCAGCTGGCTGTCCATGGCAGCCTGGGTCAAATCGCGCGAAAACTCAGCCAAGAGGGAAGATTCACGCTGCCGCTGAGGCTGCGCCTTCTCCTGGGTGGTTCGGGCCAATTCCTCGCGAATCGTAGAAAGCCTTAAACCGCGCTCATGCAAAATCTCTGCAGCAAAGCACTTTTCTTCCCGGAGCAGCCCGAGCAGCAAATGCTCGGTTCCAATGTGTTTATGAGAAAGCCGTTCTGCTTCTTCCGCGGCGTAGGCCAAAACGCGCTTGCACTCGTTGCTCAAGGGAAGGTCGACGGAGGTCGAAACCTTTTCCCGAATGGTGGTATGTCCCTCGATCTGCTTACGGATCGACTCCACCGAGGCATGAGAGCGCAGGAAGCGGTTGGTCAGAGCTTTGTCTTCGCGCAAGAGGCCCAGCAGCAGGTGCTCGGTCTCAATATACGGAGAGCCGAACTGGCTGGCCTCATAGCGCGCAAAGAAAATGACGCGCCGTGCTTTCTCTGTGTACCGTTCAAACATATACGCCCTTTCGCTGCCGGGCCGACGGATAAGCCTTGAGTGCCTATCCTGCAAAACCCATTAGCCCCAAAATCTGTTTTAGCAATCGGGCTGCCAGCCGCCCTGCTCTCTCCATTGTAGAGATGCCGAGGCCAGTTACCCAAGTGCTGATTATCTTTTCCTGCAACAAGGTCGCATCCTTTTGCGCCGGCTGCAGAGCTTACGTTCCGTTCCTCCGAATACTTCCAATTTTGGTAACACCCGGTACTTATGCAACTCCCGCCGGCAGTGAGTCCGGTGTAATCTCTTCGATCTGCCCGCGCTCCAAACGCAAGACCCGATGACATCGCCGAGCGAAAGCCAGATTATGGGTTGCTATGAAAGAAGTCAGCTGGTAGTCGCGATGCAGACGGGCGATGAGTTCGAATACCGCCTCAGCAGTCTTGTTATCGAGGTCTCCGGTGGGCTCGTCTGCCAACAAGATCTTTGGACGAGTGATGAGCGCCCGGGCGAGAGCTACTCTCTGTTGCTCTCCTCCGGAAAGTTCCCCAGAGCGGTGATGGGAACGTTGCTCCAGGCCAACCTCACGCAACCACTTCCGGGCCTCGCCTTCCACCTCGGGCCATTTCTGCCCCCTTGAGAGCAGTGGCATGGCTACGTTCTCCGCCGCGGTGAACTCTGGCAGAAGATAATGGAATTGCCAGACGAACCCGATTTCGCGGTTGCGAAAATCCGCAGCACCATCCCCAGAGAGAGTATTCAATCGCAAGTGGGCGCAGTATACGTCACCCCCGGAAGGGCTATCAAGTGCGCCCAGGATGTGTAGTAAGGTACTCTTGCCCGAACCCGATTCGCCCACCAACGCCAGCATCTCACCCTGTTTCACTTCGAAGGATAAATTATCAAAGAGCACCAGGTCCGAATCGCCGGAGCGAAAGACCTTTTTTATCCGCTCAGCCCGCAGCATCTCTTAACCATTGGATGCACCAGGCACACGGATCGTTCCAGGCCCGTGTTGCTGCAGCTTCCTTCTTATAGCAACCCGACCGCCTGCAGCTCGTTGCCATACTTTTTTGTTTTTTCCCTTCTACTCGGAGAACTGTATACCCGATATGTAACAACACAATGTGACGGAGGTCACCATGGCACGAAAGTGCCGATACGCTGCAACCTTGTGAAGTCGCCAGCGGCGTATAGGCGAGCTTCGCGAACTTGCCCAGACGGGGGCGTTTGGGCAAGCGTGTTTTGTGCGAGACCCCGTGAGGACAGTCCTCACCTGTACTGTCGAGCGAAGCTCGGCTCGTCCCACGGCGGGCGCAGAACCTAAACTTCCACTTATTCATAGCGCAAAGCTTCCGCCGGCAAGACCCTGGCCGCAGACCAGCTTGGATACAAGGTGGCTACGAAGGAAATTCCTACTGCTACCAGGGCGACCAGTACCCCGTCGAAAATCCTGGGGGAGAACGGAACATAGTTGATCGAATAAACCTCGGGATTGAGCGAAACTAAATGGTAATGCTGTCCCAGCCAGGACAGCGCATATCCCAGAGTCAGCCCGATCGCCGTTCCGAAAACGCCAATCAAGACTCCTTGTGCCATGAACACGCGCCGAATCTGGCCACGGCGCGTACCCATCGACATCAGCACGGCGATATCCTTCGTCTTCTCCATGACCATCATGATGAGCGAGATGACGATGTTAAGAGCGGCGACGAACACAATCAGCCCAATGGTAATAAAGGTGACCAGGCGTTCCAGCCGCAGGGCATGAAACAAAGCTCGATTCTGCTCCATCCAGTTGGCCGCCATGAATCCGTGTCCGGCAGCATCTTCGATCTCTCGGCCAATCTCCGGGGCACTATAAATGTCGTCGATTTTGAATTCAATTACTGAAATCAGGTCACCCAGCCCGAACAGCCGCTGCGCGTCCGCCAGCCCAGTGAATGCCCAAGAGGTGTCGTAGTCGTAGAAGCCAGAGTTAAAGATTCCCACCACCCGGAAGCGCATGTACTTGGGAACCATCCCAAAAGGCGTTAGCTCGCCCTGTGGGCTGGTGACAAGCACCACCGATCCCACGGTAGCGCCTAAATTGTCGGCCATATCCTTGCCGAGAATAACGGGCGGCATGCTGGCAATCCGTTCCTGAACCGATTCCAGATCATCGGCTCGTGTGGCGCGGGCGCCCTCGCCCGTGTCTGGAATCGTGGTTTGAGGCTGGTCCTCGAGCTCTTTAGCCGAGCCAATCGTGACGGAGTTCAGCAGATCACTAACTTTCCGCTCGTAAGCTGGAACCATGCCCTTCAGCACCGCGCCCCGGGCCCGGGGTCCACGTGAGATTAAAACCTGCTCATAAATGGCAGGGGCTGAGGCGGTCACGTGAGGCTGCTTGGAGAGCCGCAGCAGGAGAGGTTGCCAATCCTTGATGCCGTCGCTCTGCATGCGCATCAGGCTGATATGGGCCGTGGAGCCAAGCAGACGTGCCTGTAGGTCCTGACGGAACCCGTTGTTGATGGCCAGGGCAATGATCAGCGAAGCCACCCCAGCGGCCACACCTGCAATCGAGATCGCGGTGATCACGCCTATGAAGGCCTGTCTTCGTTTGGCCCGTAAGTATCGTGATGCGACAAAAAGCTCGAAACGCATAGGATTTTCGGGCGTGAGCTATGAGCTCTCAGACCACCTTATTGCCGATTATATCCAGTTCTGGCGGGGAAGGATGGCGGGGACCGCGTCTCGATATCGCCGGTATTCCTCGCCGAAGCGTTCTTCCAGTTCGGCGTCTTCCATTCGGATCATGATCGTGCCGGTTACGATGGCCAATGCAGTGAGCACGTGGCAGGCGGCGAGCCCTGTTCCTATACTCCACGCGCACATCTCGCAGAGATGACCTAAATAAACCGGGTGCCGGACGCGACTGCGGATGCCGGTTGTAACTAACCGCTGAGTGCGCGGGCCACGCTGTAGCTCAGGCACTCCACCCAGTTGCGCGGGCGTGAAATTCTGGCTGGAGTACCTGTAAATGGCAAACCCGGCAAGCAACAACGCCGCTGCCGGAATCCAACCCCACCCAGTCCTGTAGAGAACAACCCGCCGCCACGGTAAGGTGGCGGCCCCGACGATGATCCACAACCCGATCCACACGGGCACGAGCACACGATAGGGTGAACGCAGGCGTGAACGCCAGTATTCTGCTCGCGGATGAATCACGATCCAGAAGGACGGAATTGTCGAGTACACCACACAGGCGAGCCAAGCGAAGGTTTGTACTGCAGCGGTCAGCATTTCGGAATGGCCCGCGAGATCAATGAATCAAGGTTTTCCCTGTACCCATGTTGTCAAACCGGTCATAAGAGCGCACCACCACGACATGTTCAATGTTCTGGCCCGTGCCGGCTGCGTTTGAGGAAGGTGCGGGATCGCCACTGGGCTGTGATAGGGGAATGCGGAAGTCATAGGTTTCGGCTTTATCGTCGGAGATCTGGTCCATCGGTTCGACATACTGCCAGTCACCGGCATCCAGAGAGTATTCCGCGCGCTTGAGCGGCGAGAAGCTGTCCACGGCGCGGAAACGGACGTGGATCCAACGATTGCCCTCGGCCGCGGCGGTGAGGTTCTCAATGCGGGGCGGAGTCGTATCCACCTCGAATCGGGTGCTTTCTTTCTCGCTCGTAAGCGCGTCACCGGGGGAATGGGACGGTGCATCGGAGGCGAGCACGCGAATGGTGTAGCCGCCATCCGGCAGAAGCCCGGCATCGAAAGAATAATACTTGTCCGTGATCCCATCTTTCAGAAGTAGCCAGCGGGCTTCTCCATCGCCCCGGTAATAGATGGAATAAACCAGTTGGTCGTCGTTAGCGTCCTGGGCATTCCACTTGACGCTGATGGCATCGCGATCGCGAACCGGAGTTGGTGTAATGGCCGCGGCGGGATCGGCGTTAGGCTGCTTGGGAACCTGGGGATAGCGCATTCCTGGCGTGACGGTCACGTCGTCAATTTCAGGAGCCACGTTCTTAGGCAGGTAGTTGATCAGAACGCTATCGAGCTGAGGCGCGGGATTGCCCGCGTGGAGCACGGCCTTCCACTGCATAAACCTTGCCGCGGGGACGGGCAGGGTGGCATTTTTGACCAGGTCGACGGGATTCCATGGGCTCCAGTTGCGGTCCGGGTTATCAACATTGCCGCTGCGGGCGAACAATTGGACATTGCCGTAGCCGCGGAATTCGGCGCGGCCCCAACGTGAAAAGGTGTGCGCATCGAAGACATCACTCTCATAGCTGCCTTCTGTGGCCACATTCGGACCGATTAGATACAGCTTCCCGAGATTGCTGGTTGAGGCGAAGACGCCGCCATCGGGAGCTTTGGCAAAAGCCGTGACTTGGCTGGCGCCAGCCTTGAGTAGATCGACAAATTCGTCCTGTCCGGTTATGGCGAAGATATGTCCGCGGTTGCCGGTGCCGGCTAATAGATTGCCATGCTGATCGAAGGTCAAGGCGTAAACGAGGTCGGTGGAAGAAGTCCAGATGCGGAGCGGCGAGCCATCTGGTGCGATGCGGTAGACCTCCGATCCGCTTGCCCCCACTCCCAAGGCCGGAAAGGAGAGGATCGGGGCCGAGGCAGGTCCTGAAGCCGGGTTAGGTCCGGCCAAGGGAACGGGAGTCTGCGCTGCAGGCGTTATGGCAGTGACCGAAACTGGAACCTGAGCCGTGCTACCACGTTTCTCTCCGGCAGCAGCCGCGTAGATGTTGCCGGCTTCGTCAACTGCCAGAGCCGTGATCTCCTTCTTGGGGGCGCTATAGAGGACGAAGCCCTCGCCGGCAGGCGAAATTCGGTACACCAGTCCACTGCCATCCGATCCGGCGATGAGATTTCCCCGATGGTCCATTGCCAGCGTGCGAATGTGAACTTCGTCACTTTTGAAGAACAGCGAGTGTTCGCCGGTAGGCGCAACCCGATAAATCTCGCCTTGGTCCCCGGTGGCGACGTACAGATTTCCCTTGTCATCCAGCTGTAAGTCCCAGATGTACTTGGTGCCGGGGTTGAAATACACACTCGAACTCCACGAACCCGGAACCGTTTCAATCCTGGCTCCTTTCTTGCGTTTGGGTTCGCTCACCTGCGGTTGCAGCTTGTAAACCTTTCCGTCGGGCGAAGTGGCCGCGTAGATCACTCCAGAGCGGTCGACGACGAGTGCCTGTACTTGCAATTCCTGCGCCTCAAAAATTGTAGTTGCCTCGCCCTTGATATCAATTCGGTAAAGCCGGGCAGGCGAGCCGGCCGCGGCGTAGATGTTGCCGGCATTATCCGCGGCCAAGGACCAGATGTAGGTGGAAGGGCTGGCATAGATTTGCAGGAATGAAGGCGCCAGTTCCAGGCCCCCCATGCTGCGAATGGCTACACCCTTGGCTGTGCCTCGAGACAGGTCGTCAAATTTGGATTGCTCCCAGATGCGGGTGCCCTCGGCCAGGGCGGCAATTACGGAAATAACCATGACAAGCAGAGCCGATGCTTTGCGTAGTTCAGCGGGCAATTTGGTACCTCGGGACAAATTTTGCGAGCTGGAAAATTCAGGGTATCACTTTCCGGGAGGTCCCAGGTGTCTGGTGTCAGGTCTCAGAACACACAATGAAGAGCTAAAAACCTCGGCTCGCACACAATCGAACATTCGTCAACAGCCGGAGACCTGAGACTGCGGAGCCCTGAGGCCGTTACTTGATATTGATCGTCAACAACTGCGCCCCGGAAATAACGTAGTCCAGCGGCGTGGAAGCTTCGTCGACGGAAGATTCGCCCAAGACCACCATCTCCTGTGTACCGCGCATGCCTTCCATGACGTTCATGACCGAGAGCGGGAGAGTCGGCATGACTTTATCGGCAACCATGGCCTCGGGATTGGCCTCGAGAAGCGAAACGTACAGGCTGTTATTCGAATGCTCTTTATTGAGGGTCGCAATCGTGGAAGCAAGGTCTAACTTGCTGGCGGCTGCCTGCCCGCCACGACGGAACTGATCGAGCGTGCTCCCGTCACTTACCAAAATTCGCAAAGGCCCGCGCGAAACTGAAGTGGGGACGCGCATCTTGATCTGCTTCACGATGCTTTCGCCGCGATACGGCCGCAGAACGGCTTCCACGGTGATGTCGTCGCCGGGACGAGCTTCGGTGACATCCGTGCGGACATTTTCCAGCCTTGCCCAACGCCGTTCCTTGACCAGATCAAAATCAAGGTGCACGCCATTGACTCTGGGCTGTTCATAAGGATTGTCAAAGATCCTGCTGAAGCGGTCGCCTACAGATAACGAGGCCAACATAGCAGCGGGCACGGAACCGTCGACCGGAGCGTACATATTCTGCAGCGTAACCTTGGGATATCCGGCGACGCTGATCTGCCCGTTCATGCGGTAGGTGGTTTCCTCACCATATTCGTTCATGCCCCGCAGCGCATTGAATACAGTGGCCATCATGGCAACCGGGCTCAACCGCGCATTGTTGAGGACTTCATAATGAAACGTCTTGTCAGTCGGGCCGCCATGAATGTTGAGCGTGACCGGGATCATCTGCGGATCCTTGCCGAACAAGCCCATGATTCCCGTATGGCGGTCCTGGACAAAGGAGCCGATCGGTTCAGTGGCATTGACAATCTTGAAAGCATTTGCCGGCGAGGCGAGTGTGGCCAGTACGTTGGCCTTCGTCATCGGCATATCCACCATTCCGTACTGGAGTAGCGGGTGGCCGCAGGCCAGCAACCGCTGCGGATCCATGTACGTAACCGTGCAGGTGGCAGCAATTCCCATATCTCCGCGCACGAGAATGGCACTGACAGCTGAGCCGGGTTCGATCGCTTCTGGCTGTCTTACGTTCGTTGAGACGGAACCTGCCCCCATCACTGGGACTACCCCGGCAGAGGCGAATTTCGAGGCGAACTCATGGACCGTATCCTCGCTGAAACCACTAAACACCAGGGGCGCTCCGATGGGCTTCATTAAGCTGGCATAGCCCTGGGTCGCAAGGCTGGAGGGTTCGCCGGGGCCAGATGTCTTGCTGGTAGCAGTTGGGATCGCTTTTGCGTTGGTGGTCGCCGACTCCGGCCGGCGGTCAAGCGCATTGATCTCCAGCATTTCGTCGATCGGGGTGACACCGGCAATCGGTTCCTTGGAAAACTCGCCGATTCGGTAAGAGAGGGCGCCAGCCAACTTTCCATCGAGATAGACGGGGCTACCGCTCATGCCCGCGACCACACCGGTGTATTCGACTTTCTTGCCGTGCAGGCGGACGAGAATCAGATCGCTCTTCGGGCCATTCATGTCGCGCAGGACGCCTAGAACTTCAACGTCCATGGCTTCAGGCTTGGTGCCTTCAAAAACGGTGTAAGCCACCCCGTGCATTCCCGCATAAACTTCGTCGATGGAAATGGTTTTGACGGGAGCCGTCTCAGCTGCAGTTGCGAAGAATGGTAACAACCAGCTGAGGGCTGCGAGAGCAAGGTACACTTTTCTCATGCGATCGCCCGATGTACTCTGGCGGCCACAGGCCCGCCTGAATTTAACTTCGCTGATTCACCCTTTTCGGGAGGGGAGTTGCGCTAACCGAGCAAAAACAACAAATCGCGAAGCATTGCATCTATACTAGCATGGTTAGTTTCTGAGGTTTTCAATGTTTTTGATGCGGCGGATTAGCTTTTCTGATCGACTCCGTAAATTTTTCACGATTTCTCTCCTGGTCGGATTCCCGCTAGGGGCGCTGGTTTCGGCGCCTAAGCCAGCCCGGGCTCAGGATTCCTCCTCGCAGCAGCAGAATCCAAATCAACAACCCGCACCTCCTGAAGCCGGTGGTCCGCAAGGGGGCGAACTGGGGCCTTATGCTATTCCCAAGAAGAAGGAAGAACCGCCTCCGCCGCCTCCCGAGAAGCCTAAAAAAATTGAGGGCATGCCTGACTATTCCATCAAGGTCGCCGTGCCGGTGGTTAATCTCGACGTCTCTGTCATTACTAAGAACGGTCAGTTTGTTCCGGGGCTGAAGAAAGACAACTTCAAGGTTTTCGAAGACGGCGTTCCGCAGACAGTCAGCACTTTCAACCAGCAGGAAGCGCCGATCACGGCCGTTCTCCTGGTCGAGTTTGCATCGACCAACTACCAATACCTCTATGACGCGCTCAATGCGTCTTACACCTTTGCCAGTGGCCTTAAGAAAGACGACTGGGTGGCGGTGGTGGCTTATGACATGAAGCCCCAAATTCTGGTCGACTTCACCCAGGATAAGCGCGCTATCTTAGGCGCCTTAAATACGTTGCGCATACCCGGTTTTTCCGAGCGCAACCTCTTCGATGCCGTGTATGACACGCTGGACAGGATGGATGGAATCGAGGGCCACAGGTACATCATCTTGGTGTCAACCGGACAGGATACCTTCAGTAAGCTCAACCTCGATCAGATCATCAAGAAGATCAAAGCCTCGCAGGGGACTACTATTTATGCGATCAGCATTGGGCGTGCCCTGCGCGAATGGTACGAAGCGCATGGCTATGCCGGAGGAGTCACCACCACCGACTGGCTCCAGGCGGATAACCAGTTGAACACCTTCGCCAAGCTGACTGGAGGGAGAGCCTACTTCCCACGCTTCGAAGGCGAGTTGCCGGAGATCTTTCACGACATCGCTTCTGATATCCGCAACGAATACAACCTCGCCTACCGTCCGACCAACACGAAACTGGACGGCACTTACCGCAAATTAAAGGTTCAGTTGGTTGGCCCGGACGGCAGTCCGCTGAAAATGAGGGATCAGAAAGGCAAAGAAGTTAAATACGAAATCATCGCGCGCGAAGGGTATACGGCGAAGCACCAAGTGGAATAAGCGAAGAACACCACCACCACAGAGACACGGAGGAAGGCGGCTCCGGGTTTAGTCTGCGTCTCTGTGGTGGCTCTTTCTTAAGGCGCGTGCAAAAAGTGATCAAGGAAGAACAGGCATCCCACACCGATAAACACCAGCAAAGCCATCCTGACGCCCGGTTCTTTGTTTACTTCCGGGATAAGATCGGAGGCGGCGACGTAGATGGTCACTCCCGCAGATAAGGGCAGTCCGGCGCTGATGGCGTGCCGGAAGATCGCCATCGTTAATACACCCGCCACGGTTGCGGTGCCCAGCAGGACCGAAGCCCCCCAAGCACTTCCGCGGCTGCGGCCGCTGGCTAGCATGACCGAAGCCACCGTGAATCCCTCGGGAATTTTGTGCAGAAACACTGCCAGGAAGATGATCCATCCCAGCCAGTCCGACACCAGAAATCCCGACGCGATCGCGATCCCATCGAAAAAGGTGTGGATCGTCAGACCGATCAAGACGGAATAACCCTTATGCGCTTGCACGAATTCGTCGCGATGGGTTTCCTCGCCAAAATGAAAATGCGGTGTGAGTGTGTGTTCGAAGAAGTGGATGATCAGATAACCGAAGAGCACCAGGAACGCGGCCGCTTTGCCGCTCATGGCAACGCTGGCGGGCACCATCTCCACGATGGAGGTGGCCAGCATGAATCCTGCCCCCAACGCGACGAAATACCTCAGATAAGAATGGTCCCAGTTCTTCTGCACGATAAGCGCGCCGCCAAAGACGTTCGCGATCGCAGCCGTCAGGCCGAGCAGCACGCTGAGGACAATCGGGTTCATGGAGTGCTCTGCAGCATACCAGATGCTACTCAGGGGCAAACTGGGACCTGACCCTGGAACCCGACCTCTCAGACCTGGAGTAAACTGAGCCCAGATGCCACTGTCGATTCCGCATTTACGTCGCTGGTTCGCGTGGGGCGCAGTAGGTGTTGCCATCATCGTGGGGGGAGCCTACTTCTACGCGCACCTGGCCGACATAGCCGCCGGCCACAAGATTCCGGAAAAGATGGGACTCGAAATTCAACAGACGGCGAATGGCTTCACTGTTTCCAAGTCCGAGCAAGGCCGCACCATCTTTACCATTCGCGCCAATAACGCCATTCAGTACCGCCAGGGCGGACAATCCGTCCTGCACAACGTGGCCATTACCGTGTACGGCAAGCAGCACGATCGCTTCGACCAGATTTATGGCAAGGAATTTGTCTACGATCAGCAAAGCGGAATCGTGACCGGAAAAGGCGAAGTGCAAATCGATCTGCAATCCAATCCCGAAGGCGCGTTGCAGCCCGATCAAACCGCTCCCAAAGAACTCAAGAATCCGGTTCACCTGCGAACCACAGGCCTGGTTTTTAATCAGAAGACCGGGGACGCTTATACGCCAGAACGGGTGGACTTTTCTGTGCAGCAGGTGGTGGGCTCAGCCGTGGGCGCTACCTACAAGGCGAAAGAGGGCATGCTCGACATGACCTCCCAGGTTCATGTGGTCATGACCGGCGCGTCGGCGGGCACCCTCGATGCCAGCCATGGAATCATTCATCGGGAGCCGCGTGGAGTGGATCTGGACAATCCTCATCTCGTGCATGGTCCCGAAACCTACGAATCGGATCATGCCACCATTTACTTGCGGCCAGACAACTCGGTTGACCATATGGTGGGCACCGGGCATGTGAAGATCCACATGGAAGGTGATTCGCCGATTGATGCCCGGTCCGACCGCGCCGATCTTTTCATGGTGCCGGAAGAAAGGGCACAGGCCACGGAGACTCGGAACCCGCAATTGCGCAACACTTCTCAATCAAGTGCTCCGTCGAAAGACGATGCTCCTGCGAATGGTCCGGTAACGGCTTTAACGCAGCCATCTCCGCGCAATCTTCTGCGAACCGCGATTCTGACAGGGAACGTGCACGCTGAGAATCATGGCCCGCAGCCGATGGAAGGCGATTCTGGTCGCGCTATTTTTCATTTCGCAGGCAAGAACATTCTCACCACGGGACGCGCCGAAGAGAATGTCAGAATTGTGCAGCATCATGTGGGCGGCGAGAAGGCTGATCAGCCCGCCGGTTCTGACCGTGGAGATAAGAAATCTCAGTCATCCACCCCACAGGACATCATCGTCAACGCTCCGGTCATTGATTTTGTTATCGGCAACGAGGGTAGGAGCCTACAGAGCGCAGTCACATCCGGTCCGCCGAAGATGACGATCGTTCCCAGCGACGGCGCCTCAGGCCAGACCACGGTCATTACTTCGCGAAAATTCCTCGCTAAGTTCACCGCCGATAGCCGCCTGCAGTCGGTTCATGGCGCGCCCGACGCCCGCATCGTCAACAGCGCCCCAAACGAGCCCGACCGCGTCAGCACCAGCGACATACTCGATGTAGCCTTTCACCCTGCAGGGGGAATTGAGTCTGTGGTCCAGACCGGCAATGTGGCTTATGTCGACGCCGACCGTAAAGCCTGGGGGGATCGTGCCCGCTACACACCGGACGACCAGATGCTCTATTTGAACGGTTCGCCGCGCTTCGTGCAGGGAGGCATGACCACCACCGCACGAGCTATGCGCATGGATCGCGGTAAAGGGGACGCTTACGCCGAGGGCAACGTCAAAAGCACCTACAGCGACCTGAAGGAGCAGCCGAATGGTGCCTTGCTGGCGTCTTCCGATCCGATCCATGTGACCGCCATCAACATGGTTTCGCATCGTGATCCTGGAGTCGCTACCTATACTGGCAATGCGCGCTTATGGCAGAACACCAGTATCGTGCAGGCGCCCATCATCGTTTTTGATCGTGATGCCCGTAGCGTCGTGGCGGAAGGCACGCCCGATTTCCGGGTTTCTACGGTTTTTATCCAGACTGACTCCAAGGGAAAGACCAGTCCGGTACACATCACTTCCGACCATTTGACCTACTTCGACAATGATCGGCGGGCGCACTTCACCGGCTCGGTCATAGCTAAGAGCGAGGATGCGACGCTGACCTCCGATCAGTCGGATGTGTTCTGGCTTCCTCAGATGACGGCGGACTCGAAGGCTTCTGGAAGTTCTGGGGTGGTGAATTCTTCGCCATCGGGTGTGAGCGACGAAGGTTCTCGAGAGGGCGTGCGGGCTTCGGGAGATGGAGGCAGTGCTCAACCGCTCTCATCAGGCCCCCCTGCAAAAGATAACGCAGCAGCCGGGGCTAACAAGATTGACAAAATCATAGCGGATGGGCACGTCGTGGTGATTCAGCCCAAACGTCGAGGGGTAGGAACCCACCTGGCTTACACGGCCTCCGACGACAGATTTGTTCTTACTGGCGGTCCGCCTAGCATTTTTGATGCCGAACGGGGCAAAGTTACCGGCGATTCGTTGACTTTCTATAAACGCGATGATAGGGTGCTCGTGGAAGGTAAGGCGAACTCTCCGGCGTTCACCGAATCCCGAGTGGCCCGTTAAATGCGTACGCTGGCAACTGACGGAATTGGAAAGAGTTACCGCGGTCGCCGGGTCGTAAACGGGGTCAGCGTTCGGGTGGACCAAGGTGAGGTCGTGGGCTTGCTCGGGCCCAACGGCGCCGGCAAAACTACCTCGTTTTACGCTATCGTTGGCCTGATACCCCCCGACACAGGCCGGGTCTTAATCGACGACGAAGATATCACTGACGTGCCCATGTATATCAGGGCGCGTCAATATGGGATCAGCTACCTTCCACAGGAGCCTTCGGTCTTCCGAAAGTTAACGGTCGAGGAGAACATCCTGGCCGTTCTGGAAGCGCAAAAGCTTTCCTGGCACGACCGCAAGGTCCGCATGGAGAAGCTTATCGAGCAATTGGGGATTGATCACGTTCGCCATAATCGTGGCTGGGCGTTATCCGGTGGTGAACGCCGGCGAGTGGAAATTGCTCGTTGCCTGTGTATCAGCCCCAGTTTCATTCTGCTGGATGAGCCCTTTTCGGGAATTGACCCGATTGCCGTGCTTGACCTGCAGAAGATCATTTTTGACCTGAAGTCAGCTGGCATTGGCCTGTTGATTACGGATCACAACGTTCGCGAGACGCTGTCGGTCACTGACCGCGCCTACATCATCAATGAAGGCCGCATCTTTCGCGCAGGCACCCCAGAAGAGTTGGGCAACGATCCAGAAGTGCGGAGAGTGTATTTAGGAGAGAGCTTTTCACTGGTTTGAGCCAGTTCGCGGTGTAGCGCGGACATGCGGAAGTTGGAGCAGGTCAACTGAGAACTGAGAACTAAGTGTTACCGGCGTCACTGACACGGTTTGCCGTTTGAATTGATAATGGAAGGCGTGCGGTAGGCACGCGTTTTGGTTGCGCCTGCCAGCAACAACACAAGGTCCCTCCACTCGGGCTGACAGCCCTCGGTCGGGATGACAGCTGTGGGAACGAAATGAGCAACTGAGAACTGATAACTGATGGTCCTACTGCAGCACAGACTGAGCCTGAAGGTTTCCCAGCGGCAGATCCTGACCCCAGGGCTGGTGCAGATGGTCAGCGTGCTCGCGCTGAACAAGCTCGAGCTCGCGGACATGATCAACACCGAAATGGTCGAGAATCCGGTGCTGGAGGAACTGGAAGATAACGTTCCTCTTCTAGACGATGTTGGCCGGCGCGAAGAGGAGCGGGAGCGCCCGGTTCAGGCAGAAGAGAATCCCATCACGGCGGTCGAAAAGAAAGATCCCTTCGAAGAGATCGATTTCGGTTCATTTTTTCAGGAATATCTCGATCCTGGTTTCCGCAGCCCGGGCGAAATGGAGGAAATCGAGCGGCCTTCGTTCGAAAATTTCCTTTCCAAGCCCAGTAATTTGACTGATCACTTGATGTGGCAGCTCGGTTCGATTCCGACGCGCCGGGATGTGCGCGAGGCCGCCGAGCTGGTGATTGGCAACCTGAACGAGGACGGATACCTGATCGCGACCGACGAAGAACTGCTTGGCATTGCGCCCCCGGCTCCTCCTGAGCAGGATGCGGCAAAGGCGGAGAGCGTGGTCGCCGCTGCAGCTGCCCTCGGCTTGGGAGAGCTAGACGAACACGCGCCCGACGCTATCGTTGAGGCCGCCGATCACAGCGGCTCGACGTGGGGCGATAACACAGGGCAATCGGCGCAGGTTGCAGCTACCGCGGTCGCGGCGGTTGCCAATCCTTCTGCGCCGGATAGCAAGCCGCCAGCTCCGGTTCACACACCCATCCGGTCTAACTTTGACGTTGCCGCGCTGCACGAAGGCATTGAGGTGGTCCGGCAGATGGATCCCCCCGGGGTGGCCTGTCGCGATCTGCGGGAATGCTTGCTTTACCAGTTGCGCTTCCATGAGCGGAATCTGGAAGAACACAAACACGGCATTCACAACGGGAACACGGCTGAAGTGATTAAAGATGCGATCGCTATTGTCGATCAGCATTTGCGTGCCTTGCAGTTGAAGCAGCACAAGGAGATTGGAAAAGCGCTCGGCCGCTCCATCGAGTCGGTCGTCACCGCCCTCGAATTCATTCGTACACTGGATCCGCGTCCAGGACTGCGTTACAACGTTGTTCAGCCCCGGCTCATCGAGCCAGATGTGGCTTTCGTGAAGCACGGAGATGAGTGGCTGGTGGTGATGAACGACGAAGATCTTCCAACCCTTCGCCTGAATCCCGCCTACAAGCGTCTGCTGAGCAAAGACGGCAACGACAAGGACACCCGTAATTACGTCAAGGAGCGCTACAAGAGCGCGATCCAGCTGATCAAGAATATCGAGCAGCGCAAGCAGACGATCATGAAAGTGTGTTACGCGATCGTCGGACGCCAGCAGGATTTCCTGGAAAAAGGCATCGATCAGTTGAAACCGATGATGATCAAGGAGGTGGCCGAAGAAATCGGCGTACATCCGTCCACTGTCAGTCGCGCGGTGGCGAACAAGTATGCCCACACTCCGCAGGGCGTATTTGAACTGCGTTACTTCTTCAGCGAGAGTGTGAATGGCCCGGAAGGCGGGGCCACGTCGCTGCTGATCCTGAAGCGCCGGGTCAAGAAGCTGATCGAGGAAGAAGACCCATCTCGGCCGTTAACCGACGAGCAGATCACCCGCATCCTTCAATCGCAGGGCATCCAGGTCACTCGCCGTACGGTCGCAAAATACCGGGAGGACATGCGCATCCCGAGCACTCACCAGCGCAGAGTGAAGAAGTAGTGTCGTAGGCGGGTAGGGACGGCCGCGGCGGCCGTCGCTTCATTTGCAACGGCACTCACCAGCAACACCGGTTGTGCCCAAGCTGTAGCCAATACCCTGGAGGGGCGCAGATGAACGTGGAATACACCGGACGTCAGTATGAAGTCACTCCTAAAATCCGCAAAGAAATCGAAACCGGCCTTACTAAAATCAAGAAACTGCTGGGCGACAGATTCGAAACCAAAGTTATTCTGACCGTCGAAAAACATCGTCACAAAGCCGAAATCACCATCACTCCTCCGAATGGCCCTATCGTAGGACTCGCGCAGGCTGGCGACATGCTGGCTGCTGTGAACGAGGCCCTGGAACATCTTGAGAAACAGGCCTTGAAATATAAAGATCGCTGGCGCACCAAAAAACGCCAGCCGCGCAAGGGATGGGACGGTAAAGAACAGGCGGTGGAACTGCAGGCAGCCGTCGGCGTGAACGAGAAACTGGCGATTCCCATCATGGTCCATAAGTTTCCGCACGTATCGAAGACCACCGAAGCGCACCTGGTGCGCTCGTCTGATTCGGTTGCCCTGCGACCGCTTTCTCTAGAGGAAGCTATAAAAGAAGCGCAATTCCGTGACCGGGACGTATTCGTGTTTCGTGATCCCAAAGGCAAGGTGATGGTGCTGCATCGCACGCGTGACGGAAAAATGGAATTGATCGAAGCGCCTTAACTGCTTCATCAGGATCGAAATTGGGGCACCGCTACGGTGCCCCTTTTTGTTCAGCAGTTGACGAAGGAGGATACCTAATGCCTCCGTGGATAATCTTCCGTAACGTCGATTCTGGCATAACCGAATGTCGCAACCTGCCGATAGATACCTGTGTCGGTATCGGTTCATCCACCGGGAAGCGGGCAGCGAACCGCCTGGCGCCCGCATGCAACCCGATTCGTTGCGCGTCAGCCTATTTTCACGCGGGATGAACGCGTTTTCGGATACGAGTTGCTGTTTCGAGAAGGCCTGGAGGCATGTTTTTCAGCTAAGGATCTGGAAGCTGCCTGCCGCAGCACACTGGATAGTTCCTTGCTGATGGGCTTGGACGTGCTGTGCGGCGGTTCGTATGCTTTTGTGAACTGCACCCGGGAAGCGCTTTTGCAGGGCCACGCCACCCTCTTGCCCCCCAAATCAACCGTGATCGAAGTGCTGGAATCGGTGCCCGCCGATACGGAAGTCGAGGCGGTTTGCCGCAGTCTCAAGAAGGCCGGATACCTGGTAGCTCTTGATGATTTCGTTCCCGATGACCCGCGTGAATCGCTCACCGGCATTGTCGATCTGATCAAACTTGACCTCATCGCTACCCCACGGAGCCAATGGCAGAAAATGGTCGCGCGCTACGCTCCGCGAATTCAGATGTTGGCCGAGAAGGTGGAGACTCGGGAAGAGTTCATCGCCGCGCACAGTATGGGCTTCACGTATTTTCAGGGGTATTTTTTTCAACGGCCGGTCACTGTCTCGGCCACCGAAATCCCACCCGGCCAGTTGAATTATGTGCGCATGCTGCAAGTGGTGCATCAACCGATGATCGATTTCGGCAAGCTGGAAAAACTGATCAAGCAAGAGGCCTCGTTCTGCTACCGGCTGCTGCGTTACCTGAATTCGGCTGTATTCGGCTTTACGCGTGAGATCCGGTCGGTCCGCCATGCGCTCTCCATGCTGGGAGAGGACGAAATCCGGCGCTGGATTTCACTGGCGGCAACCGTGGGTGCAGGGCAGCAAAAGCCGGCGGAATTGCTGCAGACGGCCTTAGTACGGGCGCATTTTTGTGAGCTCGTTTCCGCTCGTCTGCAGCGTGGGGAAAATGAATACTTCCTGCTGGGCCTGCTCTCGCTAATCGATGCGATCCTGGGAGTACCGATGTCCAAAGTGTTAGAAGGCCTTCCTCTCGATCGTGAGATCAAGGCGGCTCTCCTGGGTGCACCCGGCAAGCTCCGGCCTTTGTACGAATTGATGCTGGCGCAGGAGAATGCTGACTGGGCCAAATGTGGTGAAAATGCCGCCCGGATCCGTATCCGCGAGCCGGAAATCGCTGAGGCTTACCTGGAATCAATTCGCTGGGCTCGCGAAGTAATGGCGCAATGACAGTTGTTGTTTTCCGCCACACGAACCTAGAACCAAAGTGCTCAAAGAGGAAAATGGAGATAATCAGGCTCCTCTGTGCGTCGTGGTAGGTGTGCATGCTCGACCGGTCCTGCTTTTTTGAATCTAAGGGCCGAGGCAAGCCGTCCAATGGGTGGTAGTGGCCAGCCTGTTCCTCCGCTGACGTTTTAGCCATCTGCCTAAACAGAGAATTTATTTCTAAGGTGACTTTTGTGCAAAACCCGGGGTACTTTGCCCTTGCGCTCGGTCGCCATTAGCGGGTACCATCAACGTGTTCCTAGCAGCCGCGCTCCTGCGCTGGCCCCAGCGCCAATCAATTCTAGGCGCCACAACGGAAAAGATCATTCACGAATGATGTTCCTTCGCGGTCTGGATTTTTCCGCACGTACCTAGGGGTGGTACGAAGCGGTGGGTATGAGCAACACTGAGCAATGAGCAGTCCTCCTTCCGAACGGAAACGCAAGACTGCCAGAAAAGAGAATTATGAATGTAGGACCTAATCGTCCCTCCGGCCCGGGAGGGCGCGGCGGCCGCCGCCGCCGAGGACATCGTCCGCCCAAACGTGGACAACAACAGCATGGCCCCGGCGCCCGTAACCGCCATAACAAAGACGGTATCTACACCGCCCCCATGGACCACAGCTACCGTGCCGTGCTCAACGGCAACGGCAATGGCAGTGGCCGGAATCAACGCGGTGGCCGCCCCGGGTTCGGCGGCAGTTTTCGCCCACCCGATCCCGAACCGGTGCCTGCATCCCAGGCCCACCAGGATGCCGCCTCGCGTATCTTCGCCTTCGTTGACGACCTTTTCTTCCTCGCCAAAATTCAGGAAACCGCCCGCAAGATGAACGTCAAGGTCGAATTCCTGAAGAGCGACAAAGACCTCACCGACCGCATGAAGAATAATGGCGAAGAGCTTCCTTCGTTGCTGATCTTCGATCTGAACAACGCCAACGCAAAGCCGCTCACGGTTATCCCGAAATTGAAGGCTAAGCTGAAGAAGGGAACTTCGATTATCGGATTCCTCTCCCACGTGCAGGGCGATCTGAAGCAGAAGGCCCATGAAGCGGGATGTGACATGGTGCTGCCGCGCTCGGCGTTCAGCCAGAACCTGCCGCAGTTGCTGAGACGGCATGGAGCGCCGGAAGAGGGCACGCTGGAAGGATAATTCTCGAAAGAGGCAAGAAGCCTTTTCAGCTCACGTTCTTCGAATCGCATTCAACGTACGATTGTCATGACGCAAGGCGCGATCTCTCATACGCGTGCGCTAAACGCAGAATCATCGATTCGCTAAAATGCCTTCCCAAAATCTGCAACCCGATCGGGAGCTTTTCGCGGGTTTCGCCGCAGGGAACGGAGATTCCAGGGATACCCACCAGATCGGCCGTCACTGTGTAAACGTCGGCAAGATACATTGCCAGCGGGTCCTCGGTCTTCTCTCCAAGTTTGAACGCTGCGGTTGGACTCGTCGGTGTGACAATTGCATCCACTTTTTGGAAAGCCTCTTCGAAATCGCGCGCCAGCAAGGTGCGGACACGCTGCGCCTTCAGGTAGTAGGCGTCGTAGTAGCCGGCGCTGAGCGCGTAGGTGCCCAGCATGATGCGGCGTTTCACCTCGGCCCCGAAGCCTTCGTCTCGGGTGCGCTCGTACATATCTGACAGGGAGCGCACGGCCTTGCTGCGATGCCCGTAGCGCACTCCGTCATAACGCGCGAGGTTGGAGGAGGCTTCGGCCGTGGCAATGATGTAATAAGTCGGAATGGCGTACTCGGTGTGCGGCAAGGAAATGGGCACGACCTCGCACCCGAGAGCAGCTAACTTCTGAATGGCGGCTTCAACTGCAGACCGCACCTCAGCGTCGAGACCCTCGCCGAAATATTCCTTGGGAACTCCCAAGCGAAGCCCGCGTACGGGCTTGCCCAGTTCTGCCACATAATCAGGGACCGGAACATCGGCGGAAGTGGAATCCATGGGGTCGCGGCCGGCGATGGTCCGCAACATTATGGCCGCATCTTTCACCGTTTTGGTCAGCGGGCCAATGTGATCCAGCGACGAGGCAAACGCGATCAGTCCATAGCGCGAGACTCGTCCGTAAGTCGGCATCAGGCCCACAACACCGCAGAAGGAGGCGGGCTGCCGGATTGAGCCTCCAGTGTCGGATCCCAGGGTTGCGACAGCCATTCCGGCCGCGACCGCTGCTGCCGAACCGCCGGAGGAACCACCCGGAACGCGGCTCAAGTCTCTGGGATTGTGCACGGGCTTATAGGCCGAGTTCTCATTCGACGAGCCCATGGCGAACTCGTCGCAGTTCATCTTTCCGAGTACTACTGCGCCCGCTGCCTCGAGCCGCGCTACAGCCGTGCAGTCGTATGGCGGGATGAAGTTCTGCAGGACCTTTGAGCCGGCGGTGGTGCGCACGCCCTGCGTGACCATCACGTCCTTGATGCCAACGGGAACGCCGGCGAGCGCGGGAAGATGATCACCTTTTGCGGCGAGCGCGTCTATGGCTGAGGCCTTCTGAAGTGCCCGGTCTTTCGATAAGGTGAGAAAAGCGCCGATGGTTCGGTCGGTGACTTCAATCTTCGAATAGAAATTCTGAGCAATCGCCGTGGCTGTAGTACGGCGGTCCCGAATCGCGGATCGGACTTCGTCGATCGTATTTATGTTGAGATCCATTTAGAGAATCGCGGACAGGAATGTCCGCGCCACATTCAACGTTCAATCACTTTAGGCACGAGAAAGAAGGTGCCATCGGACTCGGGGGCGTTCGCCAACGCTTCCTCCTGGGGCAGCGAAGGACGAAGCCCGTGCAAGTTGTCCTCGCGCAGGGCAGAGGCGAACTGATGTTCCTCGTCAGTGCCCTCTACCGCCCGCATAACTTGCGCCATCGGGGGAACGCCGGATGTATCCAACTGGTTGAGCCGATCCACGTAGTCCAGGATGGAATTCAGATCGCGAAGCATCTGCTGCCGTTCCTCGCCGGTGAGATCGAGGTTGGCGAGGGCGGCGACGTACTGAACGTCTTTCTCAGTGACTTTCATCTTAGTTCGCGATCGAAGGAACTTTTCAAAATGCAGGAAATCTAATGTCGCCTTCCGGACGGAATCACAAATTCAATGCGCCTGACATTATCCGCGACATAACGATTAATGACCGCGAGGTATTGCGGCGCCAGGGCTTGCAGTTCCGCCCGCCAGCCCGCATCGGGTACTTCCACGCGCAGCACGCCGTTGGAACACTCCAGGGGACGCGTGCGTTCGGCAACCGCGGTACCGCAGGCCAGAGGCCACGCCAGGAGCGGCGCCTGCAAGGCAGGTGTGCGTCGCAAGGCGTCACCTACAATCTTCTGCAACCCAGCCGATGCGCGCTCCATGATGACCTCCTTGGTGGGTCCGGAATTTCAACATTTTAACACTCGCGCCAGGAAGCGATGTATCGAGGAAGAAGTGGATAGTGAATAGTGGCTCGTGAATATTAAAACCTTTTTGTTTGTACGAGTTTAACCAGCTACTATTCACTAGCTACTAGCTACTAGCTACTAGCTACTAGCCACTGACCACTAGCCACTGACCACTAGCCACTATCCACTTGTGCTGGAAAATTCTGTGAGACGAATTCCATAGCCTGTTCCTTGCTCGCAAGCTTGCCCTCGAGTTGCGAATCTTCCACGCTGGACAAAATTTCCTTAAACCGCGGTCCGGGCGTATATCCCGCAGCGATCAGATCTTTACCGGTGACGAGAGGCACAGGGCGAATATTCTCAGGCGGGGTTGCTTCCAGCTTTTCGCGCGCGAAATTGTAACTGGTCAGATCGCCATGGCTGGACTTGCAGTCCAGGCGATGCAATTCCAGGTGTTCCTCAAAACGGGGGAGACGCAGGAATCGTTTCAGAGTCGATTCTTTCATTTTGGTTACATCGGCGAAGCGCATATGGTTCGCGACCAGGGCGAGAATCTGTTCGGTATCGTCATTTGAAAAGCGCAGGCGGCGGCAGATTTCACCTGCCATTCGAATACCCACCTCGACGTGTCCGTCGAAACGAATCCGGTCAGGGGCAACGCGGAAGGTGGGCGGTTTGCCGACATCGTGCAGTAACGCTCCCCAGGCGAGAGGCAGGGGACAAGGATGCGGCAGGTTCTGTAGCAATAAGAGAGTGTGTACAAAAACATCGCCCTCGGGATGAAATTGCGGCGGCTGCTCTACTCCCTTCATTGCGGAAATTTCAGGGAGTACCTGCCCTAGAAGACCGGTGCGGTCGAGTAGCAGGAATGCGTCACGCGCGTGCCCTTCGGTCAACATCTTCGTGAGTTCGTCGCGAACCCGCTCATGCGAAACCTGGTGGATTTGAGGGGCAAACTCCTGGATCGCAGAGAAGGTTACGGGTTCAATTTCGTAGCCAAAACGGGCGGCAAAGCGGACAGCGCGCAGCATGCGGAGTTTGTCTTCTGCAAAACGCCGCTCCGGATCGCCGATAGCGCGAAGGATCCTGTTCTCGAGATCCTTGCGTCCGCCTACGAAATCGAGAACTTCATTAGAAATTGGATCCAGGAGCAGGCCATTGATCGTGAAGTCCCTCCGCTGCACGTCTTGGCGCGGATCCTTGCTGTAGCGGACCTGGTCAGGATGGCGACCATCGCTGTAGCCGACGTCGCTGCGGAAAGTAGCGACCTCGACGACGCCGGGATGTTCGGAGCTCGGATCGGCTGCATTCAGCGGCCTCACCTCCTGACTTGTGGCCGTTCCCTCCTTTCGAATTGGTAAAGGCACGAGAACTACGCCGAACTGCGCGCCTACCGCGTAAGTTTCGGGAAAAATTTGCATTACCTCTGAGGGAGTAGCGTCTGTCGTTACGTCGTAATCAGCCGGTTGACGTCCGAGTAGCAGGTCACGGACACACCCGCCGCACAGGTATGCCTGGAGGCCGCGCGCGCGCAACGTACGCACGATATGAATGGCGTGTTCCCGAGGTCCGGACATCGGTATCACCTTACCATTGGACTAGTTTCTAATATCGGGTTTGCGGTTTCCAGTCGTCGAGGCGTTGAGTGCAGCTTGCAAGTAGAGGCCGGAACCTTGAAACTGGAGAAGATGGCCTACATTCTTGGCATTGAGAGCTCTTGCGACGAAACCGCCGCGGCAGTGGTGCGCTCGGGCGAGCAAGTGATCTCCAATGTCGTGGCTTCTCAGATTACAACTCACCAGCCCTACGGCGGAGTCGTCCCGGAACTTGCCTCGCGGGAGCATCTACGCAATATTCTCCCGGTGGTGCGCACGGCTCTCGCGGAGGCAGGTGTGACCTATCAGACAATTGACGCGGTCGCGGTCACGCAAGGCCCGGGCCTGGCCGGAGCTCTCCTGGTGGGTATCAGCTTTGCCAAAGCATTAGCATTCGCTCTGGATAAGCCTCTGATCGCCGTGAATCATCTGGAAGGGCACATTCATGCCGTGCTGCTGGAGCAGTTGCAGAAGGGGAATCACGAGATTTCGTTCCCGGTTCTGGCTCTGGTGGTATCGGGCGGTCACACGCACCTTTACCTAGCCGAACGGGGGAGAGAAGGATGGTCCTACCGGAACATCGGCCATACTCGCGACGATGCCGCCGGCGAGGCTTTTGACAAGGTGGCCAAGCTGCTTGGGCTCGGATATCCGGGGGGGCCGATTATCGACAAACTCTCAGCCCTTGGAAACGGCCATGCCGTGAAGTTCACGTTGTCGCAGATTAAGCATCCGGATCGAAAACGCGACCATACTCGCCGAGACGCTGAGCAACGTTTCGATTTTTCTTATAGCGGCATCAAGACCGCGGTTCTTCGCTACGTAGAGACGCATGGGATGTCATCGCGGATTGCGGCACGCCGAAGTGCGATTGAGCATCTGACCAAACCGACGATCGATGATTACCGTGACCATTGTGATCGCGAGACACTGGATCTCGTGGCGTCGTTCCAAAGAACGATGATCGACGACCTGGTGACAAAGACTTTGGCGGCCGCCCGCTCCTATGAAGCGGCCATGTTATTTGTGACCGGTGGTGTGGCGGCGAACAACGAGCTCCGAGTGACTTTCGAGCGCGAGGCTGCGCGGGAGGGTTTGCCCGTTTTCTTTCCATCCAGGCCGCTCTCTACCGACAATGCGGCGATGATTGCCGCCGCGGCCTTCCCCAAGTTTGTGGCTCGGGAGTTCGCGCCGGCGGATTTTTCGGCCGAAGCCGGATTAGCGCTTCGCTGACATCCCTCGTTGTCGCGGGGCGTGATCCCGAATCGAGGGAGCTTGGGTTGTTCCTGAGAGCTTGGCGCAGCTTAGTAAGCACAAGGTCCCTCCACTCGGGCTGTGAGCCCTCGGTTGGGATGACAGAGCTGTGCTGTGTAGAAATTTCAGCTTTGTGCTGCGGCCGCAGCCGCAGTTGTACCGAAGATTGCCTTGAGCGCTTTAAGGAGCTGGGACTCGACGTCGATATCCTTGAAGATTACGAAATCGGCTCGGGTCTCGGTATGCTCGAAGCCGCTGTGGCGGCCAGCCACGATGATGATCGGAATCTTCGCAGTTTTGGGATCCTGTTTGAGCGCGGTGATCAGCTGTGTGCCGTCGACGTTCGGCATTTTTATATCAGTGATGATCAGGCTAGGCGTCAGATCCCTCAGTTTATCAATGGCTTCCTGACCGTCGCTGACAGCGCTGACGGTAAATCCACGCTCTTCCAGAAAGCGGCATACCGTATGCCGGACCAGCATAGAGTCATCGACAACCAAGGCGATCATTCCCATCCTCGCTCCGCAACGCCTGCGTTTGGCTGAACAGTAACAGATTGAGGAAGACACTCACAATCCACAAAGGGAAAGTCACGTTACCTTAGTTTTATCGGCAGTATTGCGCGGACCCAATCGGGTATGTCGGGCAGACCTCCGCCTCGTAGCGGTTAGGCCTTACCTCGTGGCGCCATACTGCTCGCTGTACCGGATCAGGATTCTTCGCTGGTAGCTTTGTCTTCGATGGCCATGTCGCGGAACTCACTGGCTTCGAAGATTTCGCCGCATTCGACACATTCCACGAATTCGGCGTCATCTTCACGGGCCACAATCTGTACGCGGGGATGCTTACACATATGCCTTTGGCTTCTCTTGGTAGGGTGATCGAGGCAACAAGGTTGGAGTCATAATCCGGGGTTTGCCTGACCTTACAGCGGCCAGGATGTCTACCGCCCGAGATTGTCGGCTATTCTAGACCGGCGGATGTGCTTGTCAAGTCCCTAAAAGTCACTAAATTCAGCCGAATCCTTACCGTTATCGATGCCGCCTTCAGTCCAGAACCTCTTGCGCGGGCACTGGTTAGCGATATTGCTTTTTGGAATTTTCAGCCACTACAATGAAACAGGCCTAAAGAAGTGGGATATTGCCTGCGTGCTAACTCAGTAAAAAGGGCCGATTACGGCTCATCGCCATTGAAGGATCTGGCGGATCCGACTATTCTCCAGCAGCGCAGGGACTTAGCGGAAACGTACGGCATTCCTCCGGAATACCCCGGCCACAACATTGGATAGAGAGGGCGCATTTTTATGAGTACAGGTGTCAAGGTCACGGAGTTCTCCCCGCGGGAAGGCCCCAATGGAATCAAACTTCCCATTTACATGGACAATCACGCTACCACGCCGGTGGATCCGCGGGTGCTGCAAGAGATGTTGCCGTATTTCACCGAAAAATTTGGCAATGCGGCCAGCCGGAATCACCCGTTCGGATGGGTAGGTGAAGAAGGGGTCGAGAGTGCGCGTGCACGCGTAGCCAAGCTGATTGGAGCCACCACGAAGGAGATTATTTTTACGTCCGGCGCCACCGAGAGTGACAATCTCGCGATCAAGGGCGTTGCCGAAATGTATCGCGAAAAGGGTAATCACATCATTACCGCGGCCACCGAGCACAAAGCGGTACTGGATGCTTGTAAGCACTTGGAAAAATACGGGTACCGGGTTACGTACCTGCCTGTTCAAAAGGATGGCTTGATTGATCTCGATGATTTAAAGCGGGCGCTCGACGAGAAGACGATCCTGGTTTCAATCATGGCGGCAAATAACGAGATCGGCGTGATACCGCCTATCGAGGAGATTGGAAGGTTGTGTCATGAGCGTGGCGTACTTTTTCATAGCGACGCGACCCAAGCGGTGGGAAAGATGCCGGTGGATGTGACTAAACAGTCCATCGATCTGCTGTCGATATCGGCTCACAAGATGTACGGGCCGAAAGGCGTGGGTGCGCTATATGTGCGAAGGAAGAATCCGCGCGTCCAAGTTTCGCCGATCATCGACGGCGGGGGGCACGAGCGAGGGATGCGGTCGGGTACGCTGAATGTCCCCGGAATTGTGGGTTTGGGTAAAGCTTGCGCGATCGCCAGCGAAGAGATGCCCAAGGAAGCCTGCCATACAGCTGGAATGCGTAATCGCCTCAAAGACAAAATCCTCGGACGGCTGGATGAAGTTTACGTGAATGGCTCGATGGAACATCGTCTGCCCGGGAACCTGAACCTCAGCTTCGCCTACGTGGAAGGCGAGTCCTTGCTGATGGGCATTAACGATGTGGCGGTATCCAGCGGTTCGGCCTGCACATCGGCGACCCTGGAGCCGTCCTATGTGTTGAAGGCTCTTGGCACCGGTGATGACCTGGCGCATAGCTCCATACGTTTCGGGATCGGGCGATTCAATACTGAAGCTGAGATCGACTATGTCGCCGACCGGGTCTGCGAAACCGTAGAGCGGCTGCGCGAGCTTTCACCCCTGTATGAAATGGCTAAAGAAGGGGTTGATTTAAAGAAAGTCAAATGGGCTGGGGAGTAGGCAAAAACGATCTGCGAACAAGCTGCCACTGATCGAATTCAGAAGTAGACCGTGAAGAACGGTCCTTTAGGGCCGCGTAAGAGATTCACGGCTTCAGCCCCTGGAGAATGCAATGGCTTATAGCGACAAAGTTCTCGATCACTATTCCAATCCCCGTAACGTCGGAGCATTGGACAAAAGCAGCCCGGACGTTGGCACGGGACTGGTCGGTGCTCCCGAGTGCGGCGACGTTATGAAGCTGCAGATCAAGGTCAACAAAGAAACCAACGTCATCGAAGATGCCAAGTTCAAGACCTTTGGATGCGGCTCGGCGATTGCCTCTTCTTCACTTGCGACCGAGTGGGTGAAAGGGAAGACCATCGACGAGGCAATGTCCATCAAGAACACCGAAATCGTGAAGGAGTTGTCGCTGCCCCCGGTCAAAATTCACTGCTCCGTGCTGGCCGAGGATGCCATCCGCGCTGCCATTCACGACTGGAAGAAGAAGCAGGCGACAGCCGAGGAAAAGGCCCCGGCGGCGGTTCCGGCGAGCGATTAGGCTTACTCCCGCCATGAGGTCATCGAGCGAATGACGGAATCAACTGGAACTGCGGCCACCGCGCCGGCGAGGACAATCATGGTTACGGATAAAGCGCTTGCTAAAATACGCGCAGTCCTTGCCCAAGAACATATCGCGCCGGAAGCCGGTGGTTTGCGCCTCGGCGTCCAGGGAGGCGGCTGTTCGGGGCTTACCTACAACGTGCGCTTCGATACTCAGCCAGATGAGCACGATCATATCTTTCACTTTGGGGAGGTGCGCGTTTTTGTGGATCCCAAATCGTTCATCTATCTGCAGGGCATGACTCTCGATTATCAGGAGACCCTCATGCAGCAAGGTTTCGTTTTTATCAACCCGAACGCCTCCAAGTCCTGCGGCTGCGGCACTTCCTTTTCAGTGTGAATCCTGATTCCAAATCGAGCTCGACTGTTGTGGGCGATGCGATCTCGACCTGCTGGTCCTGCGGAACGATGAGGGCAGAGCACTTCTGCAGCGCCTGCGGCAAAGTCCAACCTCCTACGCCAGTGGACTATTTCAAATTCTTTGGTCTACCTCGCAAACTGAACCTCGACACCGGAATGTTGGAGCGCGAGTTCTATGCCTTGAGCAGGAAGTTGCATCCCGATTTATTTGCTCGCGCCGACAGGCGCGAACAGAACTGGAGCCTGGAACAAAGCTCCCAGCTCAATGATGCCTATCGCACTCTCAAGGATCCGATCAAGCGCACCCGGTATTTACTAAAGCTTGAGGGTGTGAAACTGGAGGAGCAATCCAGCGCTGCATCGGAGAAGGCGCGGCAGAGCGGGGAAGCGAAAAAGCAGGTTGTTCCGCCGGATCTGCTGGAAGAAGTTTTCGAGCTCAACCAGCAGTTGCAGGAACTGCGGATGAGCAAGAGGATGGACGAAACCGATCCCGCTCTGATCCAGGAACTGCTGAGACATCAGGCTGATTTTGAGAGCACATTAGTAGCGCTCTCAGATGAGCTGCAGGATCACTGGAATGAGTGGGACAAGCTGGTCGACACCGGCACCGAAGGAGATCGCGCTCCAGTTTGCGACGAAATGGTTGACCTGCTGAACCGGCAGAATTACATCAGGAATCTGGTAAGAGACGTGAACGACGAGTTGGAACCGTAGCACTCAGCACTCCGCATTCAGATAGACATGCATCTGGAGGGTGACTGCTGACTGCTCCCATCCATGCCCACTGAGCGCATCATCGGTATCGATCTCGGCACCACCAATTCACTTGTGGCGCACATGCAGGGCGATGAGCCCGTCATCATCCCCGGAGAGGACGGCTCCAACCTTCTGCCGTCTGTGATCGCTGTGAACGAAAGCGGTCAGATCGTAGTCGGCAATGCCGCCCGCCATAACCTGATCGCAACCCCTGAGCGCGCCGTCTATTCGGTGAAGCGGTTGATGGGCCGTGGGGTTGAAGATATCGAGCAGGAACTGAATTTTTTTCCGTTTCGCTTACCCGATGACCTGGAGCGGGGCGGGGTGCTACGTATTAAGCTCGCAGACAAGACCTTCACGCCTCCGGAACTGTCCGCATTTATCCTGCGGCAGCTCAAGCGCAATGCCGAGCGTTATTTTGGTGCACCGGTCACGAAAGCAGTGATCACCGTACCAGCCTATTTCAACGACGGGCAGAGACAGGCAACCAAAGATGCAGGCCTGATCGCCGGATTAGAGGTAGTGCGTCTGGTAAATGAGCCAACTGCCGCGTCGCTCGCTTACGGCCTCGACAAGAAGCAGAACGGGATTATCGCCGTTTACGATCTCGGCGGCGGGACCTTTGATATCTCCATTCTAAAGCTGCACGATGGAATCTTCGAGGTTATCGCCACCAATGGCGACACTCACCTCGGCGGTGATGATATCGATAATGTGCTGATCACGATTGCTCTTGATGACATCCTCGGCGATACAGGTCTCGATCTCCGCAGAAACTCGGAAGCGGTGCAGGCGATCCGCAAAGCAGTCATCGAGGCGAAACTTGCCTTGTCCTTGCAGTCAGCGACGAAGCTCGAAGTTGGCTTGTGCGGCGCTGTTCCTTATCAGCGCGAAATTACCCGCGAACAGTTTGAGCACCTGATCCAACCGATTATCGACCGCACGGTTGCTCCCTGTCGGCAAGCCATGAAAGACGCCGGACTAAAGCCTCATCAAATTGACGAAGTCGTCCTCGTCGGTGGCTCGACTCGCGTTCCCAAGGTGCGCGCCTTGGTGGAAGAACTGTTCGGCCGTAAGCCGCATACCGACTTGAACCCGGACGAGGTGGTAGCTCTGGGCGCCGCCGTACAGGCCAACATCCTCGGTGGGGGGTCTCAAGCGACCGAGAACATGCTGCTGCTAGACGTCACGCCGCTATCGCTGGGAATTGAAGTGGCGGGTGGCGTGACCGACAAAATCATCTCGCGCAATTCAACGATTCCGGCTTCGGCAACTCAGCACTACACAACCCAGGTGGATGGGCAGGCTAATGTCGCGATTCATGTGCTGCAAGGGGAGCGCGAACTGGCAAAGGATTGTCGTTCCCTCGCTCGCTTCGATCTGAAGGGCATTCCGGTTATGCCCGCTGGTTTGCCTCGAATCGAAGTTCGATTCCTGATTGACGCCAATGGCATTCTGCATGTCACGGCACGTGAGCATCGCAGCGGCAAAGAGGCTGAGATTTTTGTGCAACCTAGCTATGGTCTTAGCAACGAGCAAGTTGAGGGCATGATTCTGGATTCGTTTGACTCTGCCGAAGAGGACTTTCGGAATCGGCAGCTGATTGAAGCTCGTCAGGAGGCGAACACCATCCTGTCGGCGCTGGAAAAGGGGCGTCGCAACCCTGCCTGGCAGCAACTGACTAGAGATGAACGGAACCGGATAGACAAGTCGGAGAAAGCGCTCCGGTCAGCGCAAGGGCAGGAGGATTATGTGGCAATCCGCAAAGGCATTGAATTGGTAAATCAGGCGACAATGCGTCTGGCCGAACTCATGATGGACAGCGCGGTTTCGTTCGCGCTCAAAGGGAAGACCATGGATGAAGCCGAAGTGGGGCAGGGTCCGGCTCCGCCGCATCCGGTGGCCAAGGCTGATTTTGAATAGGAATGCCAGAAGAAAAACAAATAGGGACCGTGTTCTTAGAACAGGTTGGTGAAAATAGGGTTGAGGTCACCTTCATGCCCGAAGGCCGGACCGTCTCCTTCGAACACGGAAGTCTGCCCTACCGGGATCACGGCAAAGAGCAATCCATTCTGGATGTTGCGTTAAATCACCGTATCCGCCTGGATCATGCGTGTGGGGGCAATTGTGCCTGTACCACCTGCCACATATGGGTCAGGGAAGGTGCGGAAAACCTCTCCGAAATGGAAGATGACGAAGCCGACCGCCTGGATATGGCTGCCGACCTGCAACTGAACTCCCGCCTTGGCTGTCAGTCTGTGATTACCAAACCAGGTAAAGTTGTGGTAGAAATTCCCGCGTGGAACCGGAACTACGTTTCCGAGGAACACTGACAAATTAGCTTTTAGCATCTAGCCGTTGGCATTTAGTGAGAATTTTTTTGCCTCGATCCGCACCGGCCTTTCTGTCTGGTTGCCATAATGCTTAGGCACTAAAAGCTAGAGCCTGAGTGCTAACTGCTGTATTCGGAGGTGACGCGTGGGAACTCGACTCACTTGGGACAATGCCGAAGATATCGGCATCCTGCTATCGCAAACGCATCCCGAGATTAATCCTTTGGAAGTGCGTTTCACCGATCTGCATCGCTATGTGACCGAATTGCCGGATTTCAAAGACGATCCGAAGGGATCAAACGAGTCCAAACTGGAAGCCATCCAGATGGCTTGGCAGGAGGAGTTCTTGGACCGCACTCAGGGGTGATGGGTTGTACGGGTCAGGTGCGATTAGCCGGCAGATCCTTTTGTAATTCCCTCAGAGCCCAGCCTGCGGCTTCACTGATAGTTTCGTTCGCGTCTTTTGCCAACTGCCGCAGAATTGGAATAAAGCCACGATCTTTGCTGTTGCCCATGGCGATGGCCGCATTTCTTCGTAAGCCCGACAGCTTGGCTCGCTTGATTGGAGAGCTTCGGAAAGTCCCGGCAAACTCTTCAGCATTCATCCGAGCCAGCCATTCCAGAGCAGGATTGACCAATTCCGGCCGGGGATGGAACTCGTCGGCCTTGGTAATCGGCGCTTTGCGGTTCCAGGGGCAGACATCCTGGCAGATATCGCAACCGAAAACCTGTTGCCCCATTCCTTGCCGCAATTCTTCAGCGATGGTCCCGCGCTTCTCAATGGTCAAATAAGAAATGCACTTTTTGGAATCGAGTTTGTACGGTGCCACAAAAGCGTCGGTGGGACATGCCTCGATGCAACGAGTACAAGTGCCGCACCTGTCCGGCGCCGGAACGTCAGGCGGCAATTCCAGGGAGGTCAGAATTACGCCGAGGAAGAGCCATGATCCGAGTTTCTGGTTAAGGATGCAGGTATTCTTTCCCATCCAGCCCACCCCGGCGTATTTGGCATAGACGCGCTCAACCAGCGGGCCGGTATCGACATAGCAGCGAGTTTGAACCGGTTCCTGGGTTGACTCGAGCAACTTGTTTTCGACTATTTGCAGGCGGCGCAAGACGGCCTCATGGTAGTCTTCGCGACTCCAGGCGTAACGGGAGATCCAACCGTTTTTGGGGCTGCTAACTTCGGTGGAGTAGGGCTCGGCCGTGTTGTAGTTGATGGCGCAGACGACCACGCTGCGTACCCACGGCGCTGCCCGTGGCAGAGAAGCACGCTTAAGCTGCCCAGAGTCATCGCAGGATTCGAGGTATTTCATTTCGCCGCCGTAGCCGGATGCGATCCAATTTGCAAAGTACTGCAATTCCGGCGAGTCTTGGATCCCGGCCACTCCAGCCAGATCAAAGCCAGCCCGGAAGGCTTCCTGCTTAAGGAAATCGGACATTTCGCGGAGGCTTGGCACAATTCAACCATTATCGCGCGAAGACGGTGGCGGGTTGGACATAGCGGGAGAAAACCTTCGTGGTCTTAAATTCCCAGCTTTTTCACTTCTTCGTTGTAGTACTTGCGGTAGAGGATGTCCCACTCCTGGCTGCCTTCGAGGATGGTGCGTTTCTGGCTTTCGATCTTCTGCCGGGCGGCAGAATCGATTTTGGCCTCCTGGTTCAGCACTTCTTCCATGAGGCGCCGGATTTCGAGGCGAATGGAGTTGCGGTCTTCCACAAAGTCGACATCGCCCATCTCCGCGAGCGCATCGGCGACGACGTGCGCTACCTTGTTGACTTTGTCTCGGCTAACCCTCACAGAACCGCCTTATATTTGCGTACTAGTTCGCCTTTCACTTTCTTGAACATCTCCTGGTAATTGGCGCCCGTCTTGCGCATCTCGTCGGAGTAAGCTTCGAGAATGACCCGCACCTCGTCGTTGATCCGATCTTCGAGAGAGAACTCCTCCAGCATGGCCGAGTGCACCCTCTCAGTCATTGCGGCCGGGTTCTTGGTTTCGACGAACTCGCCGGAAATCAGTTTTTTAGTGACTTCGCGGGCCAAGTAGCCCACAAATTCCTTGGAAAGAAGCATACGATCGTCAAAGTTGGTATGAAACATTCGAGTTTAGCACAGCGACGGCAACGGGCTCAGCTGCCGGTCCGCGGCTAGTAGCTGGCGACAAAAAAAGAATACAATGGGCAGGTAAAGCATGTCTCCAGCCCCTGACGATCTCACCAGCGTGAAAGACGACATGGTCGCCTTTGTCGAAGGCCATGGCATGCGCCGGTTTTACGGTTTCGTCAATTACGAAGAGGTGCAGTGTATTGCCTGGGAAGATGGCGACGATCCCGATGGCTGGAAGAAATTTGTCGAACTGGCCAAGGATTCAGGCGCGCCTTTTCTCACGATGCATTCGTGGACCCTGGATCGGGATGAGCTGGATTCGCTGGTCAAGCGCCTGACCAACGCCCAATTCACCAATGATGAGGATCTGGAAGAAGCGCGCTGGTTACGCGCATACATCGGCAAGACTGGTTTCCTTCAGCTCGGATGGCCTTTCCAAGGCTCGGTCATGCTCTATGAGACCGGAACTGACTGGTACGACCGCTACCAGCGCCTGGTGGAATTGTCCGACGACTTCGGCGGCATTCCTATCGACGAGTCGGATCAGGATGAAGAGCGGTAACTTAGCACTGTGGAACAGTCCTCCTGGCGGTCAACCTGATTCCTTTACGAACCTCCGAGGCGGCCGTTCCTACGCGTCCGAGTTCCAGCGTTTTTGGCACCAGGCATGAAGTGGACCCGCAAAGCAGTTGACGCTGCGCAGGTTGAGCTACTCGCGAAGTTACTCCCGTTGGAAGGCCCTTCCGGAGGCATCCGCCTTGCGCCACTCATCGCGCAGTTGCTTTTAGCACGCGGTATTTCCGACGTTGATTCCGCACAACGTTTTCTTGCGCCGGCACTGTCACAGCTGCATTCGCCATATGGAATGAGCGGGATGAGAGTAGCCGTCGAACGGCTTGCTGCGGCGATCGCACGCAGGGAAAAAGTCCTTATCTACGGCGACTACGACGTTGATGGAACTACCGCCATTGTCGTCCTCAAGACTGCAATCGAATTGTGCGGCGGTGTAGTTGATTTTTATGTACCGCACCGCATTCGGGAAGGTTATGGGATGAGAGACGATGTTATCGAGCAGGCGGCGACATCCGGCGTGCGGCTGATCATTAGCGTGGATACCGGAATTCGCGCTTTCGCCGCTGCTGATACGGCTCGAGGGCTGGGCATTGATCTGATCGTTACCGACCATCACCTGCCCGGGCACGATGGTGTGCCACATGCGTTGGCTGTACTGAACCCGAATCAACCCGGCTGCGAGTATCCCTGCAAAGCGCTTTGCGGTTGTGGCGTGGCTTTCAAGCTGGCGCAAGCCTTGATGGAGAAATTACTTGATCGTCCGGATCAGTCGCGCTTGTTGACTTCATTCATGAAGGTAGTCGCGATAGCCACGATAGCGGATGCCGTGCCTTTACTCGATGAGAATCGCGTATTCGCCAGACTCGGACTGGAGGCCCTGCGCTCGCCGGTAAATCCTGGTTTAAAAGCTTTGCTGGAAGTGGCGGAACTGTCGTCCTCCAGGGCTTTGAATGCGGGTGAGATCGCTTTTCGCATCGCGCCGCGTTTGAATGCTGCTGGGCGTATGGACGTAGCACACGACGTGGTGGACCTGTTTACAGTGAAGGACGCTAGCCGCGCGCACGAAATTGCGCAGCGCCTGGATCAGCTCAACCGGGAGCGCCAGGAGGAAGAGCAACGTATTCTTCAGGATTTGGCACAGCGTTTCGAGAAAGAGCCAGCCTTGCGAGATGCGTATTGCATCGTTGTTGATGGTGAAAACTGGCATCGCGGCGTTATCGGAATCACTGCTACACGCGTTGTAGAACGCTATGGCAGACCTGCGTTAGTGATCTCGCGGGAAGGCGAAGAAGCGCACGGGTCTGGCCGATCCATTCCAGCGTTTCACCTGCTGGAAGCCTTGGAATCGTGTGCGAGCCTCTTTAACCGCTATGGAGGGCACGCCCATGCGGTTGGTTTCGCTCTTCCCTCGGCACGAGTCCCGGAATTGCGGGCGCACCTGGACCAATTTGCGCGTAGCCGGCTTGCCCCTGCCGACTTTGAGCCGGCCCTTGAGTTGGACGCAGAGATTCCACTTGAGCAGGTCACGCCTGAATTATTGGAGGCGATTCGCCGCTTGGAACCGTTCGGAATGGACAATCCGCAGCCGGTCTTTGCCGCACGAGCCGTTCGTCTCCTGCAACCGCCCCGGATCCTGAAGGAGAAGCACCTGAAACTCAAGCTGGGCTCAACCGAGGACCGGGAACGGAGCGCTGGCCGTTTCGATTGGCGACGCTGCGTGACTTACGATGTCAACGGGTGGAGAATGGCGGAAAGAGCAGTTTCCGAGCAGCTTCTGCCAGGAGATATCCTCGACATTGCGTTTACGGTTGGCCAGAACGAACATCCGGAATTTGGTGGGCTGGAACTCACCCTCTGCGATTTCCAGCGCCAGAGCAGTCTCACGTGCGCTGCGGTGTCCTCGTCAGGAGAAAACGCCTGACTGCTGGCCACGGATCTGGCGCGCTAACTTAAAGGCATAAAACCCGTGGCCTGATTTTTCCCGATCCTGCGGATGTCAGCGGACCTGGATTTCGTTAATGACCTGGGAAACGTTGGGAATATTGGCGGCGATCTGCTGGGCGTCCTGGCGCTGCTGTGTGGTTTTGGCGCTGCCTTTCAGGGTGAGGACTCCGTTTTTCGCGCTGTAATGGATGTGCTGCTTGTCCAGTCCTTTTGCGATCAGAGCAGCTTTGTAATTCTTCTCGATGGCATCGTCGGTATTTCGTTCGATACTTCTAGCCGCCGACGCCTCTCCAACTGGTTCCACGCTAATCTCATTGGCCACGATCCGGTTTCCAGCGGCCGCCTGAGCGACTTGGGCAGCCTGCTGCTTGGCATTCTCAGAATGAACTTTACCTCCGAGTGTGATCGTGTTTTTTGCCTCATTTTCCGACACAGTCACCTCTGTGAGGTCGGCCTGCTCTAAAGCCTTCTTCACAGAATCCTTGTAAGCCGCATTGTTCGTACGCGAACAGGCCACACTTGCGACCAGCGCGAGCAGCATCGCTGAAATGAGAAATCGGCACTTCATCGTCACCTCCAGGTATCAGGTTAGGGAGGGCGGGATTTCCCGTGTATACGGCCGTTGCTGTAATTCGCTACAGGATCACCGGGGGATTGCTGAGAATACAGTGTCTTCCTAGCATTCTTAGTAGGAATTACCGGAGGGCGAGCAAAGAAAAAGGGCACACGGTTATGTGCCCCCCACCAGGTGCGGATCACCTCCGATCCTCCCGGTTAAACCTGAGCCTCCGGCGGCTACTTCTACAAGAACTTCGCTCAGCTTAGATCGCGGAAGCCAATCCCTCTATAGGGAAGGTTGTGTAGAACCACCAGAACAGAATCTTAGAAGCTTGCCTGATTTCTTAACCACGCAAAATGTCAATTACTTTCCTGTCCCGTGAGATTTCGCTTTTCGGCTCGCAGCCAGCTTTTCCACCGCCGGGAATGACGTGGGCACAGTGAGCGACCGCTCCGGCGCAACGAGCCCGCCGCGAAGTGTATTCACCAGCATCTCGATGGCTTTGCCAGTAATGGCGGGGATCACCACGGTACCGGTCAGCAATCCGCTCTGCACCCAGGCTTGGCCGGTCTTGGGCACGCCATCGCACCCCAGAAATGGCAAGCTCAGCCAGCGGTCGCGTGCTGCCCCGGTCGTATGGTCCTGGAAGGCCTTGCGGGCGCCGATCGCCATGGAATCGTCCTGTGCGGCAATGACATCGATTCGAGCTTCCTGCGAAGTGGAGAGGCGCAGCCAGGAACTGACAACTTTATAAGAGCTCTCTTCCGTCCAGTGGGCTCTCATGGTTTTGACCTGCACGTCGGCAGGTTTGGTCTCATACATCCCGGCGGAACGTTGCTTCGCCGCCAGGCTTTCGGTGGGACCCTGGATTTGGAGTACGGATCCACCTTGCGGCAGCAATGCCCCAAGTTGCCGCCCTTGAATTCGACCCACCTCTTCGTGGTCGGAAGTGATATTGAACGAAGGGACTTTATAGCTCTTGCGCAGGTCCGAGATGTAATCGACGTCACGGTTCATCACCACCCAGCCAATGCCGGCAGCGCCAGCGGCACGTCCGGCTTGAGGCAGACCTGTCCCTCCTACTGGTTCAAAGATGATTGCATCCGGATGCGGCCCGGCGGACTGGATCACATTCAGCAGTTGCTGGCTTTGGATAATGGAATCGTTTTGTGCGTAGATGATCTTGATGTCAACTCCAAAGCGCTGTGCCGCTTGTTCGGCAGCATTGGCCTGTTCCTGCTGATAGTCGTTATCGTCGGTGGTAAGGGATATCAGGAAATTGAGCCGTTTCATGGATTGCCTTAAGGGCCGATGATAACCCCGCGAATCAGATACGGTGCTATGACGATGGTAATGTCTGTATGCCCGGGACTTGCCGCACTGACCTGAAACCGTAGCCAGTGTTAGAATCTGCCGCTCGAAGGAGAAAACGCATGGATCGGCGTTCTGTCATCGTGGTTGCCGTTCTTATTTGGTTCTGTACTCCAGCCTTGTCGCAATCCAAACTCTCCGTGCATTGGGAAGAGCTAACGGCCGCAGATTTTCGGGATGCGGTTCAGCAAGCGCAGGGAGCCTGCCTCCTGCCTTTTGGCATTCTTGAGAAGCACGGACCTCATATGCCTCTGGGGACGGATTTGCTGGATGTGCGACATGCCGCTCTAGCAGCGGCCCAGAAAGAATATGCCATTGTTTTTCCCGAGTATTATTTTGGGCAGATTTTTGAAGCGCGGCACGAGCCCGGCACCATCGCCTACAGCTCTCAACTTCAACTCGAATTGTTGCAGGAAACTACCGATGAGATGGCGCGCAATGGTTGCAAGAAGATAGTCATCGTAAATGGCCACGGCGGTAACGAGAGCTTGCTGCCTTATTTCGCTCAGACGCAATTGGCGCGACCACGTGACTACGTTGTGTACGTGTTGCCTATCACCGAAGCACCCCCCGGGGGACCGGCAAAAAGGAGCAGTGGCCCGGACATGCATGCTGGCGAGGACGAAACTTCGAGCATGCTGGTCTCGCGCCCGGACCTGGTGCACATGGATCGAGCCACCCAGGAATCGGGCGCCGATCAGTCTCGTCTGCACCTTCCAGAAAACCTGTACACCGCCATCTGGTGGTATGCGCGTTTTCCTGAGCATTACTCCGGAAACGGAGCAGCCGCCACCCGGGAACTGGGTGAGTACCGCATGAACTCCTGGATCGACAACATCGTCAAGGCGATTCAAGCGGTAAAAACAGATCGCACGAGCTTGCAATTACAAAACGAATTCTACGAAAAGGCGAAGTACCCGCTGGACACCAAGCAATGATGTTGTTGCGTGTCCGAGCGGTGGGCGTTTGGGATCTTTGACACCCCAGCTTAGTTCCAGAATTCAGGCCGCGTCGGCTTCGCGCGCGGCTACTTCTTCACGCGGGGTGATGGAACTAGAGAGAGCGAAGCGGGCGATCTCGGCCTTCCTTAGAAATACGACGCCCGGTCGGCGCTGGGCATAGATTATAAATTCCTCGAGAACTTTGGCGCGGGCTGGCCGTCCGGCGATCCGATCATGGGCGGTGATCGACATCATGCGGCGACGGCTCTCGGCCTCGGTATATAACATTTCGAACTCATTCTTGAGGTCGGCTGCGTACTGTTCGGTGCTGTAATTGCGCAGTTCGTAGGCGATCAGATCATTCAGTTCAAGCGTGTAGGGGATGATGGCAAATGGTTTACCACGCACCGAGACAAGGGAAGGTTCATCGCGGCTCACGTCATCAACGTGATAAAGGAAGCCCAAGTCCTGAAGAATTTCGAGGGTCTGCGACGTACTCCGGCGCCAGAATCCGTTGAACCCAACCGGGCGCACTCCAGCGGCTCGAAGGATGCTTTCGACGTTCGCTTCATAGGAAGCACGTTCTTCGTCTGCGGTGACGGAGTACTGCGGAGCCCATGCTTGCCCATGAACCGCTGCCTCGTGCCCACGTTCGACAATCTCCTTGGCCAGGTGCGGATTTCGTTCCACGGCGCTTCCCGACATGTGGCAGGTGGTATGCACCCGGCGTCGGTGAAGGATCTCAAGAAGGCGGGGTATCCCTTCTTTGAAGCCGTAGTCGTACCATTTGGCTAGCGGCAGGTCGGAATATTTGTTATCGAGGCCGAGAAAGGGACCGTTGAGCCCGCGGCCAGCTTGAGCACCGGCTTCAAACTGCAAGGAGACTGAAATCACCAGCTTGGCATCGTCTGGCCAGAATTCACGGGAACCCCGCCAGATTCTTTGCCCTGGCAGCGCTTTGCTCAATCTTTCCAAATAACGGCTCGCGGCCCCGGCTGCCGATCGGCTTTCGGGTGCACCTTGGCTCATGAGAAGTGGCTCCGCAGGTCGAAACAGTCCTGTTTTCAACGAGATCTGGCTAAACTCCGGCCAGGAACACTCTGAGATGCAGATTTGTGAGTTGCTGCTGTTTGCAAAGGTACGACCGGCCATTTTTTTTTGCTAAAGATGCAGATACTAACCGGCGGCGGCAGGCAGTTGCGGTCACGGGTCCAACGTTTCGGTGGCCTCGTTTGGTCGGGGACTAAAATCACCGAGGCTCAGTGGGATACTGACTGTGGCGCTCGGAGGCAGCTTCCCATCATTACTATGCAAGCGCAAGATCGATCATCTCTTCTCGGCGGGATCGTTCGCCAGCTATGTCCGCGCTGCCGCAAGGGAAAGATATTTCAGCACTCAATTCTGAGTGGTTTTCCAAAAATGGATGCTTGCTGCAAGGTATGTGGTCTGAAATTTGAACGCGAGGAGGGATATTTTCTGGGTGCGATGTATATCAGCTACGGATTGGCCCTGGTCACCATAGCTCTGTTGACCACAATCTTGTGGTCCTGGAACGGACATTTGTTCCGGGACATCGTCTGGGCGGTAATTCTTTTCCTACCCTTGGCGCCGGTGCTCACTTTGCTGGCACGGGTTCTATGGATCTACCTCGATCAAGCCATCGATCCAGAGCGTCGGACCTGACACTGCTGGGTCATCGACTGTTCCACACGCGCGAGATAGATGCGCAACTTGTGGGTAGCGCGGAACAGAGTGTTCTTGGCCGTCTCTTCGCTCGTATTCAGCATTTCCCCAATGGTCCGCAGTTTCAGTCCCTCGAAATGCTTGAGTTGAAAAACAACTCGCTCCCGCGCGGTCAGTCGGCGGAGAGCAACGCGGATATGCCTGGCCAATTCCTGGCGCAACACCTGCCGTTCCGGGTCGCTACGGGTATGCGGGTCCGCAATGTGATCGAACAGGTCGGTTTCTTTTCCGTCCGGAGTGGTGACCACCGCGCTGCTTTCACGGAGAGCACGTTTACCGCGCAACCGATCCATACATAGGTTGGTCACGATGCGATGCATCCAGGTGTAGAAGGAAGATTCGGAACGGAATTTCGCGATATTTTTGTAGGCCTTTAGGAAGGCATCCTGATAGATATCCTGCGCGTCCTGTTCCGAGCCGGTCAGGCGCAGCGCCAGCCGGAGAATGGACTGATCATACCTGCGAACCAGAGTGTCAAAGGCAGTAATACAGCCGCGCTGTGCGTCACGGATCAAATCCGCATCCTCGAACCGAGAGATCGCGGGAGAGGCACAACTCAAGCCACGATTGGGAATGGTAGCCGATTGGGACATTTCATTCGCCTGAACTGACTACGGTTAAGCTATCCAGAACCGCTGGAAGGTATGTCATGGAGTTGTCATCAAGCTGTAAAAAGCCATTTACAAGGGGGATAGCGGGCTTTCCCGTATAATCTTCAGAACCGCATGGCCAACCGTCTGGACCAAATCGTCGCCCAAGTTCGGAGGCGTGTCTCCGAGAGGCGTGATGGCGCGGACGTTCGCGATTTGGAGCGGCGAGCGGCCGAGCACCGTCCGCGCGGCTTCCGCCAGGCCCTCCGGGGCCGAGCGAAAGATGGCGTAGCGGTCATCGCGGAGCTTAAAAAAGCATCGCCTTCACGGGGCCTGATTCGGGCCGATTTCGATCCCGGGTCTCTGGCAAGGCAAATGACACGCGCAGGGGCAGCCGCATTGTCGGTCTTAACGGAAGAGGACTTCTTTCAGGGATCCCTGGAAAATCTGAAAATCGTTTCCGCGGCGAGCCACTTGCCGTGCTTGCGCAAGGACTTCATTGTCGACGAATTGCAGATCATCGAAGCGCGCGCGTACTGCGCCGATGCCGTTCTGCTGATCGTGGCCGCACTTTCACCAACCGAGCTGGGCCGGTTGGTGCAGCGGAGCAGTGAATCGGAGTTAGATGTACTCTGCGAAGTGCATGATGAAGCCGAATTAACGCGAGCCTTGGACGCCGGATGCACTCTCATTGGCGTGAACAGCCGAGATCTACGCAGCTTTGACGTGGATTTGAATACCGCAGTGCGCGTGGGGAAACTGATTCCGAAGCATGTAGTCAGCGTCGCCGAAAGCGGAATTCATTCCGGCCAGGACATTCAGCGATTGCGGGCCGAAGGTTACCAGGCGTTCCTGATCGGAGAATTATTGATGAAGGCAGAAAAGCCAGGACAAGCGTTGCGGACGGTATTGGTGGAAGCGAGAACCACAGTTCCCAGTTTCTAGTTCAGGCCTTCTTGTTCGGCACCAGCCGATCTACAAAAGCGGCTTTACCCCCGGTGGTCGGCTCCCGGGACAAGTAGAACCTAGTTGGCTCCTATGACTTGGGTGAAGATCTGCGGGATCACGAACTTGGAGGACGCGAGGATAGCGGTCGACGCCGGCGCGGACGCGCTGGGATTCGTCTTCTATGAGCAAAGCCCGCGCATGGTTAGGTCCACAGTGGTTCGCGACATCATAGACCAGTTGCCCGCTAGCATAGACAAGGTCGGTGTGTTCGTAGACACGCCAGCCGAGGAAATAATCGACATTGTGCGACGGACTCGCCTCAGCTGCATTCAGATCCATGGCCAAGAACACGTAAAGCTCGAGAACATTGAGAAAATTAAAGGGTCCATGGCAGAACTGAAAGTCATCTACGTTTGTCGCGGTACGGAACTCCTCGATGGCGGCTTCTCGATGCCAGGGCAGGCAAAGACTCTTCTATACGCACTGATGTTTGACTCGGGTACCTCAGCCCAGCCCGGAGGCACGGGCAAACGATTTGACTGGGAGAACGCGCGCGGTATGGTTCAGGCAGTAAGCTTGGCAGTTCCCGTCGTCGTTGCTGGTGGACTGAATACCGCCAACGTCAAAGAGGCTATTCGCGTGTTCCAGCCTTATGGCGTCGATGTTGCAACCGGTGTCGAAGCCAAGCCGGGTAGAAAAGATCCGGAAAAAGTGCGCGCCTTTATTGAAGCAGTGCGCGATGCGGATAGGACGGCATAATTATGGCAACCGCATCTATTCCGAAACAAAAAGCCCGCACGGTGGGCAAAAAGAGTATTCCCGGCCGATTCGGCTCTTATGGTGGGCGCTATGTGCCTGAGACGCTCATGGCGGCGCTGGAAGAACTGGAGCGCGCCTACGAAGAAGCGCGTGGTGACCGTAAGTTTCAGCAGCGGCTCGATTACCTCTACCATAATTATGCTGGGCGGCCGACGCCGTTGTTTTTCGCGCGCCGCTTAACCGAGAAACTGGGCGGAGCCAGGATTTATCTCAAGCGCGAGGACCTCCTGCACACCGGCGCGCATAAGATTAATAACTGCCTCGGACAAGCGCTCCTGGTCGAGCGCATGGGCAAGCACCGTGTTATCGCCGAGACCGGCGCTGGGCAGCACGGAGTCGCGACCGCCACCGTGTGCGCTCTGTTTGGGTTCGACTGCGTCGTCTACATGGGCACCGAGGACATGCGGCGGCAGGAGTTGAATGTGTTTCGCATGCGCCTGCTGGGTGCGGAAGTGCGGGGAGTGGAGTCGGGTTCCCGTACCCTCAAAGACGCAATCAACGAGGCCATGCGTGACTGGGTCACCAATGTGCGCACGACCCACTACTTGCTGGGCAGCGTTTTGGGGGCGCACCCCTATCCCATGATGGTTCGCGACTTCCATACAGTGATCGGGCGGGAGACGCGCGCGCAAATTTTGAAAGCAGAAGGGAAGCTCCCCTCAGCGATTATTGCTTGTGTCGGCGGAGGCTCCAACTCAATTGGTATCTTTCATCGGTTTTTGAAGGATAAGTCAGTTCGCCTGATCGGCGTCGAAGCGGGCGGCCGCGGCGAACAACTGGGCGAGCATGCGGCGCGCTTTCAAGGCGGCCGGCCCGGCGTTCTGCAAGGAACTTTTTCCTACGTGCTGCAGGACGAGGCCGGGCAGATTGCAACCACCCACTCGGTATCGGCCGGTCTCGACTATCCCTCCATCGGTCCCGAGCACGCCTGGTTGAAGGATACCAACCGCGCCGAATACGTTTCCGCGTCCGATGAGGAAGCGCTGAGCGCATGCCGTTTGCTGGCGCAGAGCGAAGGAATCATTCCGGCCCTGGAATCGGCCCATGCCGTCGCCGAGTGTCTTAAGCGCGCACCCAAGATGAAGAAGTCCGAAATCGTGGTAGTGAACGTCTCCGGTCGCGGCGATAAAGATGTTGGAATTTTGCGGGAAAAGCTTAAGCTCGATCGCTGAATTTGTAAACGTGTAATTTGCAATCTTGTGCTGGCGAGTTCTCGAAATCTTAAATTACAAATTTACAAATTTACAAATTACAAACTTACAAATGGCCCTTTCTTTCGAAACTCGCCCAACGTTGGTCGCTTACGTAACTTGCGGCGATCCTGATCTCGCCACCACGCGTGAGATCGTACTGGCTGCGGTCGACGCAGGGGCAGGAATCATCGAGTTGGGCGTGCCGTTCAGCGATCCTCTGGCGGATGGGCCGGTTATCCAGCGTGCCAGCGAGCGTGCTCTGCGGCAGGGCATCACACTTGAGAATGTATTGCAACTGGCGGTGCAGATTCGCCGCCGCTCGCAAGTGGGTCTTATTATTTTTTCGTATCTCAATCCAATTCTGCAGATGGGCGTGCAACGTTTTTGCAATGTTGCTGAGGAGGCGGGAGTGGACGGCGCGTTGCTCACAGATCTTCCGATTGAAGAAGCGGACGATTACCTGCGCGAGATGCGGATGCGCCACCTGTCCACGATTTTTCTCGCGGCTCCGACCAGTACCGACCAGCGACTACGAAAGATTGCCAGCTCATCCAGCGGCTTCCTATATGCTGTATCACGAACTGGCGTGACGGGCGCGCAGGCGCAATTGCCGGAGGATGCCCGGAAGCTGGTCATGCGGCTGCGAAAATTTTCCAAGCTGCCCATAGCCGTAGGATTTGGAATCTCTACTCCGGAGCAGTTCGCCGCAGTGGGCGAGTTCGCGCAAGGCGCAGTAGTGGGGAGCGCAATTGTCCAGGTCATTGAATCTAACCGCGGCAAAGAGCCGGAAGCCGTCGCGGAATTTGTGAGGAAACTAACAGCCGTCGGTCGTCGGTCATCCGCTACCATTGCGTAAGCGAAAGTCATTTTTGCTGAATATTTGTTGACGACTGAAGGTCGGGCGCTGACCAATCATGGACATCTCCGAATGGCGGAAGAAGATTGATGAGATCGATGGGCGATTAGTAGAGTTGCTCAGCGCCCGCGCCCGGGCTGCCCATGAGATCGGGCGCTTGAAGCGCGATGCGGGATTGCCGATTTACGAGCCGGATCGCGAGCGGGCTGTGCTGGCGCACATCGCACAGGCGAACCCGGGTCCTCTTTCGGAGCGGGAACTGATAAGTATTTATGAACGGATCATGGATATCATGCGGCTGATCCAGCAGGAAGAGATCGCACCGGAAACCGTTGCAGGCGAGGATTCCGCTTTGCCGACGGGAACTGAGATTGATCCGGAGGTAAATGACTAATTCGCCGTGGGTAATGGTCCTTGGCCGTTAGCCGAATATAGCGCTTAACGGCCATGGGCCAAAGACCAACGACGAAGGATCAAGAGCTAAGCGATGATTATCGCAATGCAGGAATCGGCCACCGACCAGCAGATCCAGCAGGTGATCGAGCATCTGGTGCGGATGGGCTTCTCAGTACATCGTACGACCGGAATCCGCCAGACGATACTGGCGGCGGTGGGTGCGCGCGTGGATTTCGATACGCGTTCGTTTGAGGTGCTACCCGGCGTTCAGGAAGTCCATCGCATCAGTTCTCCCTACAAGCTGGTGGGAAGAAGTTTTCATCCGGAGGGAACTGTAATCCGGTTTCCGAATGGGCTCACGATTGGCGGGGAGGAAGTGATTACCATGGCAGGTCCCTGCTCGGTGGAATCGCGGGAGCAGCTCTTTACGATTGCCGAGCAGATTTCTAAGGTGGGCGCGCGCGTGCTGAGGGGCGGCGCATTCAAGCCACGCAGTTCTCCCTATGCCTTTCAAGGTTTAGGTCTGGAAGCTCTGAAGCTGTTGCGCGAGGCGGGCGATAAGTTCGGAATGCTGGTGATCAGCGAGGTCATGGAAATCTCGCAAATCGCTATGATGCTGCCCTACACCGACATCTTCCAGGTAGGCGCCCGTAATATGCAGAATTTCAATCTGCTGCGTGAATTGGGAAAGGTGAAGAAACCCGTTCTGCTGAAGCGCGGAATCGCTGCCACTCTGGAAGAGTTGCTGCTCTCGGGCGAATACATCATGGCGGGAGGAAACTACGAGGTTATCCTCTGCGAGCGTGGCATTCGTACCTTCGAAACGTACACCCGAAATACGATGGACATCTCGGCTATTCCTATCATCAAGAAGCTATCGCATCTTCCCATGACCGCCGATCCTTCTCACGGCACCGGGCGCCGCGATAAGGTGGCACCCATGGCGCGAGCTTCGGTCGCCGCCGGCGCCGATGCGCTTCTTATTGAAGTTCACCATGACCCTGATAAGGCACTCTCCGACGGCGCCCAATCATTGTTTCCAGATCAGTTCGCAAAATTAATGGACGAACTTCGCATGATTGCGCCTGCCGTTGGACGCAAGATTGCCTAACATTTTTTATCCATCACTCCACCTTAAGTTTGAAACCGCCCGCCCTCCCTCTGTAAGCTAAGTGCCCATGAAGACCTTCAATGAATTATCTGAGCGGGAGATCCTGGCCCTTGCTATTTCGCTGGAAGAGGAAGATGAACGCGTCTACGCTGATTTCGCGGAGGGATTGCGGCAGGATTATCCGGGATCAGCGGGCATATTCGCTGCCATGCGCGAGGAAGAATCGGAACACCGCCGAAAGCTGATCGAACTGTATCGGCAGAAGTTCGGCGAACACATTCCGCTTGTCCGCCGCCAGGACGTGAGAGGCTTTGTCCAGCGCCGGCCGGTTTGGCTGGTCCGCCCGTTGGGACTGGATAGCGTGCGCCGGCAGGCCAGCGCCATGGAAGTCGAGACGCGCAGGTTCTACGAGCGCGCCGCCGCGCGAACTCGAGATGCAAGCGTCCGCCAGCTTCTGGACGATCTGGCTCAGCAGGAGCGCTCGCATGAAGATCGGGCACAGGAATTGACCGAGGAAAAGCTGCGGCCCGAGGTGAAAGAAGATGAGGAGCGGGCGCGCCGGCGCTTGTTCGTCCTGCAGGTGATCCAACCTGGATTGGCAGGCCTGATGGACGGATCGGTGTCGACGTTGGCGCCGGTCTTCGCCGCCGCTATGGCCACCAAGAGCAGCTGGGACGCATTTCTGGTGGGCATGGCCGCGTCGGTGGGCGCCGGAATCAGCATGGGCTTTGCCGAAGCGCTATCGGACGACGGCAGTCTCACTGGGCGCGGGCATCCCTGGGCTCGCGGCGCGGTCGAGGGTGCCATGACCACGCTGGGTGGAGTCGGTCATACCCTGCCATTCCTGATCGCCAATTTTCATGTGGCCCTTGCCGTAGCGTTTGCGGTGGTGGTCGTTGAACTGGCGGTAATCACGTGGGTCCGCCATCGTTATATGGAGACGCCGACATTTTCCGCGGCAATGCAGGTGGGCTTGGGGGGCGCGCTAGTGTTCATTACAGGAATGTTGATCGGACAATCGTGAGACCTCGTAGTACAAAATGCCTCAGGGTTGTGCACCCGGTAAATTGATGAATTCAGTTTTGACATTTCCATCGGGAGTGATGGTATGGATGGCAAAGCCGAGTTCACCGCCCCAGGGCAGCCAACTGCTGGCCGGGCCGACATGCCAGGTGATGCCCGCCCAATCAAAGACCCGCCCGTTGTGCCAATGTCCAACCAGCATGTGATGAATACGGAGTTCGTGAAGCAGGTCGATCTCGCGCGAGCGGTAGGGCTCACTGATCACCCAGTAGGGTTTTGAATCCGGCGGGAAATTGGCGTCCCGCACCGGTGGAATATGTTGCAGCCCTATCACGGTGCCGCCATTCTGTTTGGCAACCTGTTCCTGTAACCACTGAAGCATTTTGTTCGACTCCTGTTCCGCTTCCGCAGGCAACGGGGGAGGGAACTTCGCGTCGTACTCCTCGTAGTTGCCGAGCAGCTGAGAGTCGATAACGATGAAATCGACATTCCTTACCCGAAAACTGTAGTAATCCTGGCCGAACACGGAACGGTACTGGTTGACGTCCCTTGTATGCACATCATGATTGCCGGGGATGCAGTAGAGTGGGCTGCTGAGATCCTTCAGTATCGCCCTTGCCTGTTCCCAATCCTCAGGTTTTTCTCCGATGTCACCGGTGAGGACAACGGTATCAGGATGACGTTCATTGATCATCCTTACCGCCAAGCGCAGATTCTCGGCGGCATGCGGCGCACGAGTTTCGCCGAGATGAGTGTCGGAAAGCTGCGCGATGACCACCGCTGACACAGACCCTTGTCCGTATGCCAGCGATCCTCCCATCGCCACGCAAAACATCAAAAATCGGAACACCGCGACAAGCTTCATGCATACCCTAGAAGCAGATCGCGGCGCTCAGGTTGTAAGCAGGTCGGACGTACAGTCCGGAGTTTTACTTTTGCGCCGGAGCCATCGCAGCCGCGCGACGTTGCATCTCCTCGGGAGAAACGTCTTCCTTGTGTGTACCGATGGTCCATACATGGCCAAAAGGATCTTGGATGGTGCCGTTGCGATCACCGTAAAACTGATCAGCGACTGGACGCTCGAGCTTCGCCCCGGCTTTCACAGCCCGATCCACCACTTTGTCGACATCCTGCACGTATAGCATGATGCTGACCGGCGAACCACCAAAGGACTCTGGGCTGCGATATCCCATCTGCGGCGCTTCGTCAGCCAGCATGATGGGCGAATCTCCAACCTTGATCTCGGCATGGCCGATGTTGCCGCCGGGACCAGGGAAGCGCATCAGTTCGGTGGCGCCAAATACGTGCTTATAGAAGTCGATGGCCCGGGCTGCCCCTTTGCAAATCAAGTACGGGGTTGCAGAGTGATAGCCTTTGGGAATGTAGTTGACAGCCATGAATCATTCTCCTTTCTTAGTTCGTATTAGAGATTAGTGGAAATCCTACTCTCGTGCTCCACCACTTAGACGTTTGGCAAGGCGTCCGGTTTTGTCTATGAGGTGACAACCACGTCTGCATTGGTTTCTGGTACCATCGCTGCAAATGCAGCTGCGCAGAATTGGGGAAGGGTTCACAGGAACTAAAGCAAAATCGTCTAAGGCCTTGTCGCGGGACGGCCGACCTCGCGCGGAACTGGTGATTATCACCGGAATTAGCGGCTCCGGTAAGGCTTCCGCACTGAAAGCTTTTGAAGACCTGGGTTTCTACTGTGTTGATAATTTGCCGGTTGAGCTCATCCCACGCTTTGCCGAACTGGCCGTGCAATCGGCTGAGATTCAACGTAC